>CAVSPM010000001.1:0-9320 GCA_963729785.1 uncultured beta proteobacterium
GGATCAGCCCGGAGCGCAGCTCCAACCCTAGCGTGTGCAGCGACAAGAAGCCCAGACCCATGCCTGCCATCACCGCTTGCTTTATGGTTTCGTTGTTGGGCATCTCCATCGCGATGCGCGGTTGCATTCGATGGTCCTGGAAGAAGCGGTCCATCAGGGCCCGCGTACCAGAAGCCGGCTCGCGCACGATCAGCGGCCAACCGGCCAAGGCAGACACCGGCGCTTGGCCCAGAGCCAGGATCGGATGGTCAGGCGGCGCGACAAAGACGTGGGGGTGCGCGGCAAACGGTTCGGTGCAGGTGGCGATCTCCTTCGGTGGCCGGCCCATGACGGCCAGTTCCACCTCGCCATGTTGCAGCAGGGTCACCAGATCCTCTCGATTGGATCCGACGCGCAGGCGCAATTCCACCCCGGGATGTTCGTCGCGAAAACGCGTCAGAAGGCGCGGCACGAAATACTGGGCCGTGTTGACCAGGCCTACGCTGAGCAGGCCGGATTCGAGCTTGCGGAAACGCGCCATCGCATCGTCGGTGTCTTTTAGCGCCATGAGCAGTCGCCGGGCATGCACGAGAAAGTACTCGCCCGCGGTGGAAAGCGCGATGGTGCGGCCTTGACGGTCGAACAAGCTCAGGCCGACCTGCGATTCGATCTCCTTGATTTGCATCGAAACCGCCGGCGGCGTCAGATGCAGCGCCTCTGCGGCGCGTACCATGCTGCCGTGCCTTGCAACCTCGGTGAACACCTGGAGTTGTCGAAACGTGATATTCATAAGTCAGGTTTTCCTTAAGTTATAGGAAAGCAATCATGACTTTTATTGAAGAATTCTATACCGTACATTCGCCTCGTGCCGGCGTCGACCTCTTCGCCGTAGGATCGGGAGTAATCCGTGAAGCCCACAACACTGCGCGCTCTGATCTTTGACGTGGACGGCACGCTTGCCGACACCGAGAGCGCCCATCGCGTTGCGTTTAACCGTGCCTTCACCGAGACGGGTCTCGACTGGTATTGGGATGAGCCGCTGTATACCCGGCTGCTGGAGATATCCGGGGGCAAGGAACGCATCATGCACTTTTGGAGCCAGCTGCCTCGCGATGCCGGGGCAATGGACTCCAGCGAGCAGGCCGGCATGGTGCAGCGCCTGCACCAACTCAAGACCATGTACTACGAACGCTTGGTCGAGGAGGGCGCGGTGCATCTGCGACCCGGTGTCCTGCAGCTGATCGAATCGGCGAAAGAGGCGGGGTTGAGCCTGGCCATCGCCACCACGACTTCACCGGCCAACATCGCTGCCCTGATGCGGTCTGCGATAGGTTCGGATTGGCAAAGCACCTTCCCGGTAGTCGAAGACGCCTCGACCGCGCCGCGCAAGAAGCCGCATCCCCAGGTCTACTTGCAGACGCTACAGCGAATCGGCTGCGATGCGGCCGAATGCTTGGCGTTTGAGGATTCGGCCAATGGATTGCAGGCGGCGATGGGTGCCGGTCTCTCGACGATCGTGACGCCCAACGCATTCACGGCGCACCACGATTTCACCGGCGCGTTGCGCGTTCTACCCAGCTTGGAGGGCGTGACCGTCGCCGACCTGCGAGCTTGGCACGCGGCGACCGAGCACTGATCGCCGTCGCGATCATCGGCGCCGATTGCCACCTCACGCGGGCATCTTCGACGTCGGACAAAAAAGCCGGCGATCTGTCGCCGCCGAGCCGCAGCGGCAACTGTTCCCATGACCTGAACCGGGCGGTTTGCGTTTCCCGGTCCTGCCGTAAGGGCTGCTGCAAGACATTGCGATCACGCGTGCGCGGCGGCTGACCTCTCTGTGCTTTGCCGCAGAGAAGGTCATCGCGATGGCGCCGCAACACGACAAACTCAAGGCCGCGGCGGCGCGCCTTTTTTCCACTCGGCCACGGCCTTGAGCGTGTTTTCCACGTGTTGGTCCGGATTCATGCTCGAGTAGACGTACAGCACCTTTGCGTCCGGGCCGATGACATAGGAGATCCGGTCGGCGGTATTTGGCATGAGCGTGAGCGTAGCGTCGTACTTCTTCATGATCTGCGCGCCCGCGTCGGCGGCGACGGGAAACTTGTCGCGGCACTCCTTGACGGAAAACTCCTTCTGGGTCTCGATGTCGTCGTTGGACATGCCGATAAGGCTGGCGCCGAGCGCCTCAAATTTGGCGGCGGCCTCGGCAAAGTTGTGCGCCTCGATCGTGCAGCCCTTGGTGAAAGACTTGGGATAGAAGTACAAAACGACCGGACCCTTGCGCAAGGCCTGCGCCAAGGAAAAGGTGAACGTCTTGCCGCCGAGCGCAGCCTCGACGGTAAAGTCCGGTGCCTTGGCGCCGACCGGTAATGCCGCCTGGCACGCCAATCCGGGAAGGCCCAGCACCGCCGCCAAGAGTAGTCCGCAGAGTCCGTGCCCAGCATGCCCCTGCAGGAAAGACACGTGGAATGGTCGGCCGGAGCCAGCCAGGGGTTGCGTTTGATCCATCGCTTGCTCCATCAGGTAAAGCGCCATTTTGTTCCAACTGGGCTGCTCGTGCCGTACCGCAAGCGTGCGCGCTTGGCCCGGGCGCTTGCGAGCCCGCTTTTCAGCCCGCCGCAATGACCCTAGTGGCGAAAGTGTCTGCGCCGTTCCAGGCTGGAGCAAACCGGCCGTGGGTCGGTCCCTATCGGCACCAATCAAATGCCGCGGGCGGCCGCGGAAATTGAGGAGCCAGCCGACGACCGCGAGCGGCACTGCATTGACCGGCTCCGGCGCGCGTTCGAGAGCGAAGCGGCACGCGCCGTGGCGCATTCCGACGCCTGGGCGCAAGGATAGGCGGATCGCTGGCTGCGTGCCTTGCGCGAGCTCGCCAGCGGTCGAGGCGGGGCCCGTGCCCGCGTCGCCCAAACAGCGCCGCGCGACCGCTAGCCAACGACCCGTTACTCGACCCGGGGCCGGACATCCGGCCGGCTCTCGTACGGATCTGCCGGCGCGAGTCCTTCGATCGCGTGTCGGGTCCGATCGGCGACCAGAGGCAGGATTTGCGGGTGCGTGAAAATATAGAAGCGGTTGGCGCGGATGGCATCGAAGGTCATTCGCGCTACCTCGACTGCGCTCATGCGGCCGCTGGCGACCGCCTTCTGGCTTTGCGCCTGGGCGGCGCGTTGCGAAGGGGTGGGCGCATCGCTGCCCAAATGGGCGGGGCGGTTGCGGTGCGAGTGGCTGATGCCGGTGGCGACGAATGCCGGGCTCAAAAGCGAAACGCCGATCGCCGAACCCGCAAGCTGCAGATCGTGATACAGCGTTTCGCTCAGCGCGACCACCGCCTGTTTGCTGACGTTGTACACGCCCATCAGCGGCGCATTCAACCATCCGGCGATCGACGCCGTGTTGACGATGTGCGCCGGCTCGCCAGCACGGCTCGACTCGAGCATCGCGGGCAGGAAGTGGCGCAGTCCGTGGACGACGCCCATCAAGTTCACGCCGAGCACCCATTCCCAGTCGCGTTCCGAATTTTCCCATACGTAACCGCCGGCCGCGACCCCGGCGTTGTTGAAGAGCAGGTGCACTGGTCCGAAGCTCTCCTTGGCCAGTGCCGCAAGGCGTTCCACCTGGCCGGAGTCGGAGACGTCCACCTGCATGCCGACCACATCGGGCCTTGCGCCCATTTCGGCGATGGTCTTGTCCAGCGCCACGGCGTCGATATCGGCCAAGACGAGTCGCATGCCCAGCGCGCGTCCGATCCGTGCGAATTCGCGTCCGAAGCCGCTTGCGGCTCCGGTGATCACCGCCGTTCGTCCTTGGAAATCTTGCATGATTCTTCTCCCAGCAAAATCGTCAGGATCGCGAGCACACACGCTGCTGACCGGATGAGCGCTCGGCACATGCCGCGGCGGCGCTTGAGCGCGCGGCGGCCTCGCGTTCGATCCTTGCGGTCGCGCGCGAGCGCCAATGCTACGCGCAACCGCCAAGCCGTTGCGCGCGAGGTCGGATGGGCAAAGCGCACCATCATCGCCGCGGCCCCGGTGCCGCTATCGCATCGTTCGGGTCGCGAAGACCGGCCGATCCGGCGAGCAAGCTGCAACGGACGCGGTCGCGCGATGCGTCGCTAGCGATAGGCCAAGGTGCAAGTGCCGACGCACCTTGAGCTCGGGGGCAGCCGCGGTAGGGGCGCGCGCGCTCGCAAAGTAAATTACACAGATTGACAATCTATGTCAGTCGTGGTAATATTTTTTTATCATGATACCGAACCCGCGACGCCTGATCCTGAACCTGCTGCTGGGCGGCGGGGAGGCGCTGACGGCACACGAGGCGGTAGCCTCTTGCGCGCTGTTTGGCGTGATGCAAAACAATGCTCGGGTCGCACTGGCGCGCCTGCAGGCGGCGGGTTTGATCGAGTCCGTTGGCCGCAGCTCCTATCGACTGGGTGCCGCGGCCGCACCGCTGGCTGCGGACGTCACGACGTGGCGCAGCGGGGAGCAGCGAGTGCGAGAGTGGCAGGGTGACTGGATCGCCGTGCATGTTGGAGCGCTGGGGCGCAGCGACCGCGTGGCGCTGCGCTCGCGCCAACGGGCGTTCGGCATGCTGGGTCTGGGCGAACTCGAGCGCGGCTTGTACTTGCGGCCAAACAATCTGGCTGGGGGTGTGCAAGCCGCGCGACAGCGCCTTGTAAAGCTCGGTCTTGAACCGAATGCGATCGTCTTTGTCGCCAAGGACCTGGATGAGCCAAGGGAGCAGAGCGCACGCGCGCTTTGGGATGGGGGCGCGCTGACGAACCGATATCGGGAGACGAAGCGATCGCTGGACCGCTGGCTTGCGCGCAGCCAGGAACTTGATCTGGATGCTGCCGCCCGCGAATCGTTCTCGCTGGGTAACGATGCCATTCGTCAATTGGTGTTTGACCCGCTGCTGCCGGCGCCGCTGGTGGACGTGGGCGCGCGTCGTGCCCTCGTGGACGCCGTGGTGCGCTTTGATGCCGCCGGCCATGCCATCTGGCAGCGCTTTCTGGCGCAAGTCCGCTCAAAGCATCCGAGCCCGCGGATCCGCTCCGCGCTGATCGCTAAACTGGAGGTCATGCAATGAACGCTCCCGAATCCGGAGTCCAATCCAAGCTGTTTCTTGCCGACACGCACGAGGTGAGCAACGTTTCGTGCGATTTGGCCGACTACAACCTCTTCGAGCAGGACAAGGCGCTGCAGGAGGCAGTGGCGCGAGAAGGCGGGGGCTGGGCGTTCGAGGACCTGACGGCCTTTGGAGGACTCATTGGCTCGGCAGATTACCTGGAGCTAGGGACCCTCGCCAACCGCTGCGCACCGGAACTCGAGACTCATGATCGCTTCGGCAACCGAGTGGATCTCGTCAAATTCCATCCGGCGTATCACACACTGATGCGAACTTCCATCGAGCATGGTCTGCATTCGTCGCCGTGGACCCACCCGGGACCTGGCGCCCATGTCGCTCGCGCTGCGCATACGTATCTTCATGGACAGGTGGAGGCTGGGCATGGATGCCCGATCACCATGACCTTCGCGGCGGTGGCGACTCTGCGCGCCAGCCCTGATCTGGCGCAAGCTTGGGAACCGAAGATTACGGCGCGCGTCTATGACCCGCGCAACGTACCGGATGGCAAAAAACAGGGCCTGACCGTTGGCATGGCCATGACGGAAAAGCAAGGCGGCTCAGATGTGCGCAGCAATACGACGCGCGCCCACCCGATCGGCAAGGAGGGAACGCGCCAGGCATACGAGCTGGTCGGACACAAGTATTTCGTATCGGCGCCGATGTGCGATGCCTTTCTTGTTTTGGCCCAAGCGCCGGGCGGCCTGTCCTGCTTCCTTCTGCCACGCTGGCGTCCCGACGGCAGCAAGAACCCGATGCAGGTGCTGCGGTTAAAACGCAAGATGGGCAACATATCGAACGCCTCGAGCGAAACGGAGCTGCGCGGGGCATTGGCTTGGATGGTGGGCGAGGAAGGCCGCGGTGTCCGGACCATCATCGAAATGGTCGCGATGACGCGGTTTGATTGCATGGTCGGCTCGGCGGCGGGCCAAAGGGCGGCGGTCTCTCAGGCACTCCACCATTGCTCAAAGCGCTGGGCATTCGGAAAGGTGCTCAATGAGCAGCCGCTGATGCAAAACGTATTGGCGGACCTGGTCCTCGAAAATGAGGGTGCACTGGCCATGAGTATGCGCATCGCGCGCGCGCTCGACCATCGGGACGACCGGCACGAGGACCTTCTCATGCGGCTTGTTACCGCCGTCGGCAAGTACTGGATCTGCAAGCGCACGCCCAACCACGCGTACGAGGCCATGGAGTGCATCGGCGGAAGCGGCGTCATGGAAGACGGCCCTTTTCCGAGAGCTGTTTCGCGAATCGCCGGTGAATGCGATCTGGGAAGGCAGCGGAAACGTGCAATGTCTTGATGTGCTACGCGCTATGCAAAAGACGCCCGAGGTCGTTGGCGCGTTCTTTTCTGAGCTCGCCAAGGCCAAGGGCGGCAGTGCCGCGCTGGACCAGTGGGTCACCTCCTTGAAACAGGAGTTTGGCGATCTCGGCGATACCGAATACCGGGCACGCAACCTGGTGGACCGGATGGCGCTGGCCATCCAGGCGGCGCTGTTGGTGCAGCACGCGCCTGCCAGCGTGGCGGATGCGTTCTGCGCATCGCGCCTGAGCGGCTGCGGCCATGGCAACTACGGCAGCTTGCCGCGCGGAATCGATTGCGGCGCACTCATCGAGCGAGCCACACCGCGGATCTGACTGGCCACACAGCGAACGCGTTGGGTCGCTTTCGTATCACCGGCGACCGAGATCACCAGGCCAGAAGGTCGCCGCCGTCGAGAGTGAGGATTTGCTCCATCAGCGCCAGAGATGACCGCGCGGTCTGGGCGTCGAGGCGTTCGAACGCGTGGCCGCCGGCCTGGACGAGCACGTAATCGCCGACCTGTAACGCTTCGTCGAGCAGCAGCAGACTTACTGTGCGGCGCTGACCGAACGCCTCGACCGTCGCCGCTTCGCCGTCGATCGCAACCACCAGGGAGGGAACTGCCAGGCACATCGGTTGGCTCCAGAATCGAGTCGGACCTCACATCGACGTATGGCCGGCGATCGGTTCGACGCCGGCCGTCCGCAGCTCGGCGCCGATCATCTCGATCAGATCCGGAATGCGCGCTTGCACGGCCGGTGTCAGTTCCAGGCCCAACCCCATGTCCGAGGGCTCTATCCCGAGTATCACCGTCGCACCCGGGGATTGTGCGGCAAATTCCAGGCTTGCCAGTACGTCCGAAAGACCGATCTGGTGCGGCGAAAGTTTCGATCGGAAAAACACGGGCACTTCGTCTCCGGCCAGGCGCACGGTCGTACCTGGCGGGGCACTTGAGAGGATCGCGTCGACCACGATGAGCAGTTTGCAATCGGCGATGACATCGAGCAGCTCCATGGCGCTTGTACCGCCATCGATGAGCAGCACATGATCCGGCACTCGGTGCGTGGCGGCAAACTGCTCGATGGCCTTGATGCCGAGCGCTTCGTCGCTTAGCAGGACGTTGCCGATGCCCGATACGACGATCCGCCCCGCCGCGCGCGGCGCTTGCGGGGCCGTTCTGCCGGTCTGCGCGAACGTACCCGTCGGGACGAGATTCACCGCGCCGTCACCCGAATTGCGCTCCCGCCCCGAGGATCGGCAACGTGGATGGCGCAGGCGATGCATGGGTCGAAAGAGTGCACCGTGCGCAGCACTTCAAGCGGCTGCTCCGAATTGGCCACCGGGTTATCCAGCAAAGAGGCTTCGTATGGTCCGGCTCGTCCGCCTCATTGCGCGGGCAGGCGTTCCAGGTGGAGGGAACGACGCACTGATAATTCTTAATCTTCCCGTCCTCGATCACGACCCAGTGCGACAGAGCGCCGCGGGGCGCCTCATGAAAACCGACACCGGTGATCTCCCCCTTGGGAAAGACAGGCTTGTTAAACGTATGCAGATCGCCCTTCGCCATGTTGTTGATCAACGCATCCACCGATTTTCCAGCAGATCGACTTGCGTGGCGCAAGATATGGCGCGCGCAGCGTGGCGGCCGATGGTCGAATGCAGCGCCGCCGGGCCCACCTTGGTCTTGGCGATCGCCGAAACCGTATCCAAGGTCTGGGTGGCGTACTTCGTGGTCGATTCGTGGCCGGCCGCCAGCTCGCACAAGACGCGCGCGAGCGGCCCGACCTGGGCGGCCTTGCCGTAGAAGGTCGGCGATTTGAGCCAGGAGTATTTACCCTGCTCTTGGAAGTCCGTGTACTGGGCGCGTGTCTGGCCGCGGTACGGGTGCAGCGGACCTTTTTGATCGTAGTTGTACCAGGAGTGCTTGACCGATTCTTCCACCCCCTTCTTCCAGTATTCGTCGTTGAAGCTGGTGATGGGTTTGAAGGAAGAAAGATTGCGGTCTGGTAGATGCCCGCCGGGCAGCAGAAATTGCGTACCTTTCGTATCCTGCGGCAGATCCGGCACGCAAAGGTAATTGGTGATGCCGGCGCCGTACTGCGTCCAGTCTGCATAAAACGCGCCGATCGCCGCGACATCAATCAGGTAGACGTTCTTGACGAAATCGGCCAACTCGTCGATCCAGGTCTTCACTGCCAGCAAGCGCTCGACCGTCAGCACGGACGGAGAGTCCGTCGACAGCGCGTTGGCCACTCCACCAACGGCCAGGTTTTGGATGTGCGGAGTTTTCGCGCCAAGTATGGAGACGATCTTGTTGGCTTTGCGCTGCACTTCCAACGCCTGCAAGTAGTGAGAGACGGCCAGCAAGTTCACCTCGGGCGGCAGCTTCATCGCCGGGTGTCCCCAATAGCCGTTGGTGAAGATGCCCAGTTGCCCGCCGCCGACGAAGCCGGCCAGGCGTTGCTTGACGGCGCGCATCTGCTCCTTGCCGTTGCCCGACCACGGCGAGAGGCTCTCGGCCAGGCGTGCGGCAGCGTCGGGATCGGCCTTGAGCGCCGAGGTCACGTCGACCCAATCGAGCGCCGAGAGATGGTAGAAATGAACGATATGATCATGCACGGCGTGCGCCAGGATGATCAGGTTGCGGATGTACTGGGCGTTGAGCGGCACTTCCAGCTGTAGCGCGTTTTCCACTGCGCGCACTGACGCGATGGCGTGCACCGTGGTACACACGCCGCAGATGCGTTGCGTGATGGTCCAGGCGTCGCGCGGATCGCGTCCGAGCAAGATCAACTCGACGCCGCGCCACATCTGGCCCGAGGACCACGCCTTGGTCACCTTGCCATTGTTGATCTCGCAGTCGATTCGAAGGTGGCCTTCGATCCGGGTGATTGGGTCGATCGTGATGCGGGTG
>CAVSPM010000002.1:0-6941 GCA_963729785.1 uncultured beta proteobacterium
CGCTGCCAATGCCATCCTCTCCGCCGTCGGATAAGAGTTCCGACGAATCCTTATTGCGCCACTGCTGGTGCATGTCTCAATCAGCTGCCGCTGCTGCTCCATTTGGCTGCGAGTGTCGCCACAGCCGGTGCGCGACTGTTAATGGATCGATCTTGATCCCCCGCCACCAGGCCGCCTCATCACCATGCCGGTGCAGCTCGCGATGATGCACGCGGCAGACCGGGACTGTGAACTCGTCGCTGACCTTTCGGCTCAGAGCCCGAGGCTGGGCAAAGCGCAAATGGTGGGCGTCCGCAGGCGACCGGCCACAGACCAGGCAAGGCTGGCTGGCAACGAACTTGCGGTGATCCTTGTCGCGGAGCCGAATGGTCTTGGCCGCCACCAGGCCACGGCGGATCGGCGAGCGCTCTGTTGGACGAGATGCAGGAGGCTTTGTGTCATCGGGGTGCGGTCCGGGCCAATTGCGCCTCAACCGGGTTTTGCGCTGCCTCCGGAAGATCCCCGGGCTGCTGATTGTCGAAGCTGGCGAGCTTTGATTGGAAGCCTGCCTCGACGAGTTGGGCGTCTGCGACCGTGAGTGTATTTTTTGATGGCAGGCTTCGATGCGCCCAATTGGCAGCGTCATCGGCCGATTGCAGGTGGTCCAGTTCGGCCAGCAGGCGACCCCGCTCCAGGGCAGACTGGTCTTCGGGAAGAATGGCCCTCGCAGGTCGCGTTGACGGCGTTCGGCGGCGCGCTTCCGGTAACGTCACGGTAGCCGGGGCGGACCCGTTCAAGCCTTGGCCGTTTGATGACCCATTTGGTTGCCCGGCCTCGCCTTGGGGCACCGCTCCAAGATCGGGGGCGTCGAGATCGTCTTCGCCGGCAATCCCGACCAGGGTGAACAGCGCATAGCGCCGCGCATAGGTTAGCGCCGCTCCCATCCGGTGCGGGGCTGCGGTTTCGCTGACCGGGCAGACCGGCCAGTCCGAGGAGACCCATTCTCCGGAGGAATGCGCCAGCGTGGTGGTCAGCCGGATCAAGCCGGCTGCCTTCGTCGATCGAGGTGGTCTGGACAGTCGCGATCTCATGCCGGCCCAGCGCACTTGCGGACCAGATCGAGCCCACTTGCGAGCGAGGCGTAGCGGAAGCTACGGTCGCCTTCACGCGGGAAGGGCGAATGGATGGTCGCGGTCAGCGACTTCTCGGGGTTGGCAAGTTCGATCTGGGCCTTGGCCAGCGCGGCTGCGATGGCACCGATACTTTCACTGCAGCGCTGCATGATCCGCCTCCATCTCCAGGAGGTCAAAAGCAGACCGCACCCGATTTGGAACGCCTGGCTCGCAGGCCATGGCCGATGGCTTCCTTGGCGTCCTCCGGCACCAGCTTTTTGAGTTCGGCCTTGGCGCTTTCATGTTCCTGATAGGCCGAGCGGGTCCGGCGATAACACGGCCGGCAAGTTCCGCCCATGCGTTGGAACCGCTCATGTCGACGATCCGGACCGCCTCGATCCTTGGCCGGGGCGGCTCGACGCCGAACAGGCGAGGGGTCTCGCCAGTTTCGACGCAGCGCCAGAACTTCTTCTCCGCCGTGAGCAGCAGATGCTGGTAGAGCGGATCGGCCGGAATGGTCATCTCGACCCATTTGCCGCCCCCGGTGATGATCGACAGCACCGCCGTCCTGGATGCGGTGACCCACATATTGTGCTGCAGCTGGGCCATGTGCTTTTCCGCCGCCGCTTCCTCCGAGAACGTCCAGGGCAGCATGAACTTGGCCTCGAACACGGCCCCAGTCGCCTCGACCATGCCGTCCAGGGTCGCCGCCATCCACCGCTTGACGGGATGAAACACCTGCCGCTGCACCTCGATGATGACCTGGCCGGTATTGCGCTCATACCAGCGCCGGTTGAGGTCCTCGGTGACCGAGCCCAACTGGACGATCAGATTGCCTGTGAGGTCCTCGGGCTCGACCTCGCCCCGTTTTTCCCGCCAGAGGCGGAGCAAGGCGCCTTCGTCATCGCCCATGATGATCCGGGCATCGGAGCCGCCGATGAAAGCCCTGCGATTAAATAATTGTGACATCTACATCTCCCGATTGTTACCGCCTGTTGTTGCGGGCAACTCTGGCCGGTAGGGCGTTGGGTCGGGAATCCCGGAAGGTCGACTTTGAGCGCGAGCGCATCGACAAAGGCCCGGAACGCCCGCTCACGCTGCGTCGTGGATGCTGAGGCCATCCGTGCAGCCCTTGGAGCTGCCTCCGTATCGCTCGACGCCGGAGCACTATCTGGACGTAGGGGGCTGCTGGCTGGCGCAACAAAAACCTTTAATCGAGGCATGATGCTGCTCGCGCCTGGTAGGGCCGACGGAGGCGCGCGAGGCAGGGTCGTTATGTATGAGCTAGCCAACCGCCGTGATCACTCCGCGGCTTGCGCGGCCGACGCACGGCCTCCAGATCTCTCATCCAATATTCCAGATGTGGATGCCGCGCTGCCCACGCCAGCATCGCGCAGGAGATGCCGAGGTCATCATGATGCCCGGCTGGGCAAGTGTATACTGTTCCGGTCTCTCTCATACTCGATCTCCAGGTTGGTCAGTTGTTCAAAGGCGTGGCGCACATCCGGTCCGTTGGCAAACCGGACCAGATCGGATTGTAATGTAGAGTGGAACAGTTCGAGTAGATGGGTTCGCCCAATGGTGTAGACCCGCAACACTGCCATTTCTGACCGGCCGCCACGCGGGTTCCATCCCACTCCAAAACGGCCAATATGAAGCCCGATCACGCGCTTCCCAAACGTCTCGTGCAGGATATCGGCATAGCTTGAGTCATTGCTCAGGTCCGCAACAATCAAGGCATTCGACTGGTGGCGGCGGTCAATGACCGCCAGCTCGTTCGCGCGCGCGTGCCCGAACAGGCCCTGCGGCAGTTCCTCCGCTTCTGCCAATTCCAAGCAGCTTTTGTACGTATGGAGCATTGCCGCCGATCACCGCGGTTGAACGATCGCGGCTGCGCCCGACATCATGGGCAATGATGAGCGGCTTGAAACCTGGCCACGTGCTGACGTCATTTGGATTGTACATCATGGAACTACTCCGGTCGTTTTGAGAGTTTGGAACGGGTTGGCGATCTTACTGGCGGGGGGCACTTCGGATGAAAGGCCGGCCCGGGTTGCACGAGGGGCACATGGACCTGTGTCGCGCGGTCATATTGATCCCAGCTGAATAGGCTGGTGGCTGCGCTGGATGGGAATACCCAGGTACTCGCAGTTAAAACGTCGCTCGCCAAGCAAACGACGTTGCTGCTCCAGAAATCCTTCGTGAAAGAAGCTTACGGTTTCCGCCGTGGCCCTCAGCCGCATCCAGGACGGGTCATCGTCGTCCCAAACTGTCCAGAACGGATCGGTACGGGTATACGCTGTCGACAACATCGCAAACCGCGCCTGCGGTCGGCGGGCCCGCATCGGGCCCAGCGCGGCGATCAGGTCGCTAGAAAGCCAGGCGGCCTCGTCGGCGACGATCCAGCCATCGACCGTCAGGCCACGGATCGAAGCGTCGCTGCCCGGCAGCGCCAGCACCCGCGATCCATTCTTGAGTTCGAGCGCGTAGACATTATCGGTCCTGAATTCGGCGCCAACCTTGATGAGAAACTCCTTCACCCGCCGTACCGCTTCGGCACTCTGGCGCTGGGCCGGACAGGCGATTACGCTCAATCCGCCGGGCGTATAAAGCATGTCATGAGCGATGGCCCAGGCCGCGGTGGTAGTCTTGCCGACCTGCCGTGCCGTTAACGCGACAATCGAGGCCCCCTTGGGTGAGCGTAGGAATTGTTCCTGCCACTCTTCCGGCTCGACGCCGAGTTCTCGGCGTACCCACAGCGCTGGATCAATCCGGTAAGCAAGTTCAATGGCCGGGCTCATGGTCCACCTCCAATAAGGCTTGTGCGATCCGGGCTTTCAGTTCCGGCTCGTGGTCGAATTTTTCGATGACGCGTTCGGCGATCTGCGTCAGGCTGAGATTGATGTTGGTTTGCACGGCGACATTGACTTGCGTTCCCTGCCGGTCAAACCCCGCCAGCCGTGATAGGCTGTCCAGCATGTGGCGGATTGAATTGAGGCCGGACAACGCCACCTGCAGCGAGCCCTGTTGTTCGGCTTGGGCGATGATCTGGTCGATCCGCGGCTGCAAGTCGAAATAGGCGGCGGCAAGATCTTCCTTGCACGGCAGGCAGGCGACCGCAGCAGTTCCGCGCGACACCTCCTTCATGATCGCGTTGGAGGATCCCAGTCGAAGGCAGTTCGACCGGTGCCGGTGCAGGCTGGAGCGTTTCAAATCATAGTCAGCGGCGATCTGATTGCCCGGCTCGCCGGCCGCCAGCCGCCGGTCGATCTCAGCGCGCTTGATATGCTGACAGGTGCCGCATTTTCTTGCCATGGTACTCACCCTACTCAACTCCACACTGCAACGACCCCCGAAGGGGGGTGGGCTCGCGTTTAACGCTGGGTGCGGGAATCAAACCCGCGAAACCAAAAACGTTAAAATCACGTTACCCGCCCCATATCTAACGCTGTATGCTTAAAAGAATCTTAAGCGGCCGAGATCACGGGCGTAGGGCCTATTTCGGCAATTCCGAAAATAACGCTTTGAGCGGGGTGCATACAGACGGGGCCGGAGCATGGCCGGACCATCAAAAAGGGGAAGGTTGAAGCCGCCGGCCCCGGGGGCAGCAATCCCCGTTTACGTTCGAAATATCCCGCTTTGTGCCCGCGATCCCGATATTTTAACGGGACGTTGCAAACACCCGTCCTTCCCCATGAATAGGGCACGGATTGGCAATCGAATCCTGAAACACTGGAGGATTGTGGATACGCGGCCTGACCCGTTAAATTCCGCTATCGGGGCGGGGCGGCTTGCGGCGATCCGTTCGACCGGCCCGATCGACGGCCGTCCTCGACGATGTTCGACTTCCACCCCGATACGTTCTGGCCAAACAGTTTTTTTGAAGGGTTTGGTAAGCCAAGAATCATCAGGCGCAATCGTGCCACGCTAACGCCAACGCTCAACTCAAGCTGCCGGTCCATGACCCTACCATCCATCACGCCCTCGCAAGTCCGCACCGCGCTGTTGCTGCGCGAAGAGATCGCGCTGCTCGATCTCAGGCACGAGGCGGCCTTCGCCACCGGCCATCCCCTGTTTGCCGCCAACATGGCGGCCGACCGGATCGGCGCTCGAAGCGGAGATACGACTGCCGCGCAAGGATGTGCCCATCGTTCTCTACGACGCGGCGAGGGCCTTGTTGCCGCGGCGGCCGATCGGCTCGCGGCATTGGGTTACACCAATATTCGAGAACTCGACGGCGGGCTCGCAGGCCTGGAAAGACGCGGGCTACGAACTTTTCCAGGACGTGAATTCTTACGCCAAGGCCTTCGGCGAATTGGTGGAGTCGCGCCGGCATACGCCGTCGTTGCCGGCGGAAGAGGTGGCGGCACTGATCGCGCGCAAGGCCAATATCAGGGTGCTCGATGTCCGGCGCTTCGACGAATACGCCACCATGAACATCCCGGGCTCGGTCAGCGTGCCCGGCGCGGAACTGGTGCTGCGCGCGCGCGGCCTCGCGCCGGATCCCGAGACCACCATCATCGTCAATTGCGCCGGCCGCACCCGATCGATCATCGGTGCCCAGTCGCTGATCAACGCCGGCATCGGCAACAAGGTGCTGGCGCTGCGCAACGGCACCATCGGCTGGACGCTCGCCAGGCAAGGTCTTGAACATGGCGCGGACCGGCGCGGCGGGATCGCCCTGTTTGAGGGCGCGAAGGAAAATGCCCGCGACGTGGCCTATCGCGCGGGCGTCAGGCATGTGGGCATCGAAGGGGTGACCGCGCTTCAAGCACAGACTAACCGCACGCTCTATCGCTTCGACGTGCGCGACGCGGATGAATATGCGGCCGGCCACATCCCCGGATTTCGCCATTATCCGGGCGGTCAACTGGTGCAGGAGATCGACATGGCCGCCCCCGTGCGCGGGGCGCGCATCCTGTTGACCGACGACATGGGCGTGCGCGCCGACATGACGGCGTCCTGGCTGGCGCAGATGGGGTGGGAGGCTTACGTGCTCGAAGGCGGCTACGATCGCGCGCTTGAAGACGGGACCGCCGCGGGTTTTGCCGAAGCCCGATCCGTCACAGCGCTACCGGCGTCCCTATGAGGGCACCGATGTCGCGCCGGAGGCGATGCAGGCCTATCTCGATTGGGAATATGGCCTGGTCGAACAGCTCCGGCGCGACGCCACGCACGGGTTCTATGTGATTTGATGCCTTGCGCCACCACGAGCCCGTCACTCCTCGCCGCCGGCGAAACGGGCCAGCGTATCGGGGCTGTAATTCTCGCCGATCGACATCGCGCAGATGCGCGACAGATGCGTGTAGGGCAGGCCGGTCTCCTCGGCCCAGGCGTTGAACTGCGCCTGCACCTTGGCGAGGTCGCGCTTCGAGGTGACCGTCTCGGCCACGTCGAGCCCGGCATCGCGCAGGCACGCGACCACGTCTTTGGAGGTCACGAAGCCGTCCCAGCCGAGGAAGCGCAGCAGCATCTGGCCGGTATTGCCGCCGAGCCGGCTGCCGCGTTTGGCGAGCAGTTCGAGCAATCCGACCTCGTCGGAGGACGGCCATTGCGCGAGAAATTTGCCGAAGCTGCCGTGCTCCTTCGCCACGTCGCGGACGAAGCCGGCGTTGGCGCGCACCGACATGATCTTGGCGCCGTTGCGCACGATGCGCGTATCCTTGATCAAGCCGTCCCAGAACTCGTCGGGCTTGAGCGACAGCCGGCCCGGCTCGAATTTCAGAAACGCCTGCTCGAATCCCGGCCATTTCGCCTCGATCACGCTCCAGGCAAAGCCGGCGGAAAACACCCGCCGGGTCATTTCCGCGAGCACGCGGTCGTCGCCAAGTCTGGCGAGCGCCTTCGGAT
>CAVSPM010000003.1:0-23421 GCA_963729785.1 uncultured beta proteobacterium
CGCACGCACGATCGAGTACGTGCGCGGTCGCCCGCTGGCGCCGCGCGGCCCGGACTGGGATGCGGCCGTCGAATACTGGATGACGCTGCACAGCGATGCCAACGCCCCCTATGACCGCACGGTCGAAATCGATGCGAGCGTGCTGTCGCCCCAGGTGACCTGGGGCACGTCGCCGGAGATGGTGACCTCGATCGGCGGCACGCGTGCCCGACCCGGAAGCCGAGCCGGACCCGGTCCGGCGCGCCGGCATCGAGCGCGCACTGCAATACATGGGCCTGCAGCCGCGCATGGCGATCGAGGACATCGCCATCGACAAGGTGTTCATCGGCTCGTGCACCAATTCGCGCATCGAGGACTTGCGCGCCGCGGCCGCGGTCGTGCAGCGGGCGGCACATCGCGCGCCAACGTGCGACTGGCGCTGGTGGTGCCGGGCTCGGGCCTGGTGAAGGCCCAGGCCGAGGCCGAAGGGCTGGACGGGTGTTCGTGCAGGCCGGGTTCGAATGGCGCGAGCCGGGCTGCTCGATGTGCCTGGCGATGAACGCCGACCGGCTCGAGCCGGGCGAGCGCTGCGCCTCGACCTCCAACCGCAATTTCGAGGGCCGGCAGGGCGCGGGCGGTCGCACGCACCTGGTCAGTCCGGCAATGGCGGCCGCGGCCGCCATCGCCGGCCATTTCGTCGACGTGCGCCGGATCGCCTGAACTCGGACAACGGACGCGCGCATGGAAGCCTTCACCCGTCATCAAGGGCCTGGTCGCGCCGCTGGACCGAGCCAACGTCGACACCGACGCGATCATTCCCAAGCAGTTCCTGAAGTCGATCAGGCGCACCGGTTTCGGCGCCAATCTGTTCGACGAGTGGCGCTATAACGACCGCGGGCGAGCCGGGCAGGATCCGGCCACGCGCCGGCCGAACCCGGATTTCGTGCTCAACCAGCCGCGCTACCAGGGCGCGTCGATCCTGCTGGCGCGCAAGCAATTTCGGCTGCGGCTCGAGCCGCGAGCACGCGCCCTGGGCGCTCGAGGAGTACGGCTTTCGCGCGGTCATCGCGCCGAGCTTCGCCGACATCTTCTTCAACAACTGCTTCAAGAACGGCCTGCTGCCGATCGTGCTGCCGGAGGCGCGCGGTCGACCGTCTGTTCAACGAGGTCGATGCGCTTCCCCGGCTACGGCTGACCATCGACCTGGCCGCACCAGGTGGTGCGCACGCCGGACGGCGCGGCGACTGCCGTTCGACGTCGATGCGTTCCGCAAGTACTGCCTGTTCAACGGCTTCGACGACATCGGCCTGACGCTGCGCCACGCCGACAAGATCCGCGCCTTCGAGGCGCTGCGCCTGCGCCGCATCCCGGGCTGGCCATGGCTATTCGGCTGACAGCATGATCTGTCGAGGAATACACATGAAGATTGCGGTATTGCCCGGTGACGGGATCGGCCCCGAAATCGTCGCCGAGGCGCGTCAAGGTGCTGCGCGCGCTGGACCGGCCGGCTTGCAAATCGAGACCGAACAGGCCGACGTGGGCGGCGCCGCCTATGACGCCAGCGGCGACCCGCTGCCGCGCGGCACCCTGGCGCTGGCCCGGCGAAGCCGACGCCGATGCTGTTCGGCGCCGTCGGCGGCTGGCAGTACGACACGCTGCCGCGCGCGCTGCGCCCGGAGCAGGCGCTGCTGCGGCCTGCGCAAGGAGCTGGGCCTGTTCGCCAACCTGCGTCCGGCGCGGATCTTTCCCGGACTGGTGCAGGCCTCGGCGCTCAAGCCCGAAGTCGTCGCGGGGCTGGACATCCTGATCATCCGCGAGCTCACCGGCGACATCTATTTCGGCCAGCCGCGCGGCATGCCGCACGCTCGCGCCATCGGCGAGCGCGAGGGCTTTCGACACCATGCGCTACAGCGAGAGCCGAGATCCGGCGCATCGCCCATGTCGGCTTTCGCGCGGCGCGCGAAGCGCGCGCAAGCAGCTGTGCTCGGTGGACAAGGCCAACGTGCTCGAGACCATCGCAGCTGTGGCGCGACGTCGTCACGAGGTGGCGCGGGAATATCCCGGACGTCGAGCTGTCGCACATGTACGTCGACAACGCCGCGATGCAGCTGGTGCGCGATCCGAGGCAGTTCGACGTCATCGTCACCGGCAACATGTTCGGCGACATCCTGTCCGACGAGGCCTCGATGCTGACCGGCTCGATCGGCATGCTGCCCTCGGCCTCGCTCGACGCGAACAACAAGGGCCTGTACGAGCCGATCCACGGCTCGGCGCCCGACATCGCCGGCAAGGGATCTGGCCAATCCGCTGGCGACCATACTGTCGGCGGCGATGATGCTGCGCTACTCGTTCGACCAGGATCAGCGCGGCCGCAGCGCATCGAGCCCGCGGTCGAGGCGGTCTTGCGCGCCGGCCTGCGCACGGCCGACATCTGGCGACGCCGGCGAGCGAAGCGGTCGGCACCGAGCAGATGGGCGACGCGGTGGTGGCGGCGCTGTATTTCAGTCTCGTAGTCAGCGAAGAATGCCATGAAAAAAGTCGGTTTCGTCGGCTGGCGCGGCATGGTCGGTTCGGTGCTGATGCGAGCGCATGCAGGCCGAGAACGACTTCGCCCACTATCGAGCCGGTGTTCTTCTCCACCTCGCAAGCCGGTGCGCGCGGCACCGCGGGAACCGGCGGGAGCACAGACGCCTGATCAACGCCGGCGACATCGACGCGCTCTGGCGCGCTGGACATCGATCGTCACCTGCCAGGGCGGCGATTACACCAATGGACGTGTATCCGCAGCTTGCGCGCTGCGGGCTGGCACGGCTACTGGATCGACGCCGCCTCCGCGCTGCGCATGCAGCGACGATGCCATCATCATTCTCGATCCGGTCAACCTGCACGTGATCAAGGCTGCGCTGGCAGCGCGGCGTGCGCGACTTCATCGGCGGCAACTGCACCGTCAGCCTGATGCTGATGGCGCTGCACGGCCTGTTCAAGGCCGACCTGGTCGAGTGGATGACGGCGATGACCTACCAGGCGGCGTCGGGCGCCGGCGCGCAGAACATGCGCGAGCTGCTGCGCCAGATGGGCGCGGCTGCACGCTGCCGTGCGCGAGCTGCTCGACGATCCGGCAGGCGCGATTCTCGAAATCGACCGCGGTCGTCACCTGCGACCTTGCTGCGCGGCCCAATTTCCCGAAGGAACATTTCGGCGTCCCGCTGGCGGGCAGCCTGATTCCCTGGATCGACAAGGATCTGGGCAACGGCGTGAGCCGCGAGGAATGGAAGGGCGGGGCCGAGGCCAACAAGATTCTCGGGCGCGCGCCCGGTCAGCCCGGATCGCTGCTGGTCGACGGCCTTTGCGTGCGCATCGGCGCCATGCGCTGCCACAGCCAGGCGCTGACGATCAAGCTGAAGCGCGACGTGCCGCTGGCCGAGGTCGAAGCGATGCTGGCCGATGCCAACGACTGGGTGAAGGTCGTGCCCAACCATCGCGACGCTTCAGCATCGCGCGAGCTTACGCCGGCGCGCGGTGACCGGCAGCCTTGAATGTGCCCGTCGGCCGACTGCGCAAGCTGGCCATGGGCGCGCAGTACCTTTCCGCCTTTACGGTCGGCGATCAGCTGCTCTGGGGCGCGGCCGAGCCGCTGCGCCGCATGCTGCGCATCTGCTGGTCGGCACGCTCGAATGAGGCATTGCGGGACGGCGTTGGACCGCCCACCCAGGTCTGCGGGGCATTCAAATCGACGAATATGCGGTATTTCCGCCGTGGAATTCGCCAAGAATGCTATCTCTCCGTCTTTCTAAACTTGCGCACGTAAGTCTCTGATGTTATTTTCGAAAACTGTTACATCCTCGATCGGCGAGGCGGTCGTGCCGCCGCGAAAACACATGCCTAAAATGCAAACAGTTGTCGGTGCCCCGCTGGTCGATGGGCCGATGGTGTACTCGCCCGCCAGGGCTTACGTGTCCGGCCTGAAGGCTACGGCCCTTTCGGCGGCGGTCGTCGCGCTCCTGGCGGTAGCGGGCCTTGCGGCCAGCCAAGCGCAGGCGGCCGGGCTCGGGCGCCTCAGCGTGCATTCGGCCCTGGGCCAAGCCCTCGTCGCAGACGTGGAAGTGCCTGCCGTCAGTGCCGATGAGGCGCCTTCGCTGCAGGTGCGCTTGGCGAGTCCGGCGGCTTTCAAGCAGGCCGATCTGGAATTTAACCAGGCGCTCACACAACTGCGTTTTGATTTGCAAAAGACCGACGACGGGCGTTACTTTGTGCGCATCACCTCGGCGCAGGAGATCACTGAACCGTACCTCGATCTGCTGCTGGAGTTGACCTGGTCGGGCGGTCGCGTGCAGCGTGAATACACGGTGCTGTTGGACCCGCCCGGCATGCGCCAGGCCCCGGAAATCGTCGCGCCGGTGACTTCGCCCGTGCCCGAGGCGGTCCAGCCGGCCCCAGCGCCGCTTGCGCCGACGACGGCGCCTGTAGCCCCGGCCCCGATGCCGGGCGCCACCGAGGTGGCGCCGGCGCCCGCTGCCGCAGCGCCGCAGCCGCCACCGGCAGTTCCATCGCCGCCGGCGCCCGCCGTGGCCAATGCGCCGGCGTCGGTGCACGTGCGCACAGGCGATACGCTGGGCAAAATCGCCCTGGCCAACAAGTCGCAGGACGTGTCGCTAGATCAAATGCTGGTGGCCCTGCTGCATGCCAATCCAACAGCCTTCATCGGCGGCAACATGAACCGGGTGCTGGCCGGCGCCGATTTGGCCGTGCCGGCGAGCAGCGCCGTGCAGGCCATCGATTCGACCGAAGCGCACCGCGTCGTGGTGGCGCAAAGCAGTGATTTTGCCGCCTACCGCAGCCGGCTGGCGCGCGCGGCCGCTGCCGCGCCGCCGGTGCAAGAACAGCAGGCGGTTGCCGCCGGGCAGGGCAAGGTCACGCCCAAGGTCGAGGACAAGAGCGCGGCCCAGAAGGCCGGTGACCAGTTGAAGATTGCCCGGGCCGAGGAGGCCAAGAACGCCGCCGCGCGCAAGGACGAGGAAGTGGCGCGCCAGCGTGCGATCCAGGAGCAAAAGGATCGGGCCGCGGCGCTGGAAAAGACCAACGCCGACATCCGGCGCGCCAGCGAGTTGGCAGCCAAGGCGGCAGCCGAGAAGGCCGCTGCGGACAAGGCGGCCGCGGACAAGGCGGCCGCGGAGAAAGCGGCAGCCGACAAGGCGGCGGCGGAAAAGGCGGCAGCCGACAAGCTTGCGGCGGCCAAGGCGGCGGCCGACAAGGCAGCGGCCGACAAAGCAGCGGCCGATAAGGCGGCAGCCGACCAGGCGGCAGCCGAAAAGGCGGCCAAGACTGGCCCGGCGGTCACAGCGCCCGCCCCGGCGCAAAAGCCGGCGGCGCCCGCGCCGGCGGAAAGCTGGACCGACACTTTGCTGTCGCTGCCGGTGCTTGCCGTACTCGGGGTCGCCTTGCTGGGCGTGCTGGTGGTGCTGAACTTTTTGCGCCGCCGCGGTGGTGCCGCCGACCAGGTCAAGGCCGAGGATCCGATGGCCGCCAATTCGCTGTTCGGTGCTGCCGGCGGGCAAAGTGTCGATACCGGTGCCACAAGCACCTTCAACTCGAGCTTCATACCGGCGGCTTCGCAACTGGACTCCAACGAAGTCGATCCGGTCGCCGAGGCCGATGTCTACGTTGCCTACGGTCGCGAGGAGCAGGCCGAAGAAATCCTCAAGGAAGCGCTGCGCCTGCAGCCGGATCGTGCGGCCGTGCGCGTCAAGCTGCTGGAGATTTATTCGCGCCGTGGCGATACCGCGTCGTTCAACGCCGTCGCCAAGGAGCTGCACGAGCGCAGCGGGGGCACGGGCGAGGACTGGGACCGCGCTGCCAAGCTGGGCAAATCACTGGATCCGACCAATCCGCTGTACGCCGGTGCGACGAGCCTGCCCGATACGTTCCAGCCGGTGACGCCGGACATGCACGCCGGCTCGGGCCATGAGGCGCCCACGATCCCAGCGGCTTCCACGACGACGATCGCCGGCGAACTCGAATCCGACACCTTGTCGCACATGGTTGGCGACAAGTCTCGGCTGCTGGGTGCCAGTAGCGAAGGGCAGGGCCCCGAGACGGCGATGCCGCCTGAGACCGGCATGCCGGCCGACGCGGCCGCTGCCGCAGCGCTGGGAAGGCCCACCGGGGGGCGCTCTTTTGAGGCGACCCTGCCCGCCGAGTCCCCGCCGTCGCGGGCTACTACCTCTTCGGCGCCACCTCCGAGCATCGATTTTGGCGCGCTCGATTTCGATCTGGGTCCGAGCAAGATCAATTTCGAATCGTCCACCGAGATGCCGACCGATAAGGACGAAGGCGTCAGCACCACGCCGGCTCCGTTGACACGCCCGCTGGATGCCCCGACGATACCCTCGTTGGATCTGATGTTCGCCTCGAATCCGCCGACCAAACCAGGCGCCTCGCCGCCGACGCTGACCGGTTCGGTGCCGATTCCCAACATCGACCTGAACCTGCCGGCCGCTACGCCCCAACGGGCCGAGTCGCCGGCGGTGGGCTCGCTCGAGGAGGCGCTGTCCCGGCCGACTCTGGTGGGCGCCGTCGGTGCCCTGGGCGGTGACGGCGACGGCCTGCGTCTGAGCTCCAATACGGACCAGGCCACGGTGCCGCTGATCGACTTTGACCTGACCGGGGCCGATGCGGCGATGACGGGCCGGCGCACCGAGACGCAAGCGGGCAGCCCGATGGCCTCGCAGATGGCGACCAAACTCGACTTGGCGCGCGGCTACATCGATCTGGGCGTCAAGGACGGCGCGCGCGAGCTGCTCGAAGAGGTGATGAAGGATGGCACGCGTGAGCAGCGCCAGCAGGCCGTGGAGCTGATCAAGCTCGTCGAAGCCTGACAACGGAGCGCGGACCGCGGGCGAAAGGGGACTGCGGCCGCGTATGCGCATCGCGCTGGGCATGGAGTATGACGGCTCGCCCTTTGAAGGCTGGCAGACGCAGGAGCACGGTCGCACGGTGCAGGACGTGCTCGAAGGGGCGCTGGCGCAATTTGCCGACGAGCCGGTGGCCACGATCTGCGCCGGCCGTACCGATGCGGGCGTGCACGCCAGCGGCCAGGTGGTCCATTTCGACACCGGGCGGGTGCGCGAAATGCAGTCCTGGGTGCGCGGCGTCAACCGCTACCTGCCTGGCCAGATCGCGGTGCGATGGGCGCGCCAGGTTCCGCAGCAGTTTCATGCGCGTTACGGCGCGCGAGCGCGCCACTACGAATACTGGATATGGAACCAGCCCGTCCGGTCGCCGCTGGTGCACCGGCGCACCGGCTGGGTGTTTCGTGCGCTGAACACCGAGGCGATGCAGGCAGCCGCGGCCAGCTTGCTGGGCACGCACGACTTCTCGTCCTTTCGTTCCGCCCAGTGCCAGGCGGCGACCGCCGAACGTACGCTGCTGCGCTGCACGGTAGAGCGCCTGGATGGCAACATGGTGCGCGTGCAGACCAGCGCCAATGCCTTCTTGCACCATATGGTGCGCAATCTGGTCGGTGCGCTGGTTGCGGTGGGTACCGGTCGCCAGGAGGCGGGTTGGATGGCCGAGATCCTCGCGGCGCGCGACCGCACTCGGGCCGCCCCGACCATGGAGGCCGACGGCCTCTACCTGACCGGCGTCGACTACGATGCGCAGTTTGGCCTGCCGTCGCATCGGCCGTGCCCGCATCCGGGCCTGCCAGGAGAGTAAGACTTTGTCGCAGCTGCAGCGCACGCGCGTCAAAATCTGCGGTCTGACCCGCGTTGAGGACGTGCGCGCCGCCTGTGCGCTCGGGGCCGATGCGGTTGGCTTCGTTTGCTACGCGGGCAGCGCGCGGTTCGTCGAGGCGGGGCGGCTGCGCCCCCTGGCGGCCGCGGTGATGCCACTGGTGACGCCGGTGCTACTGTTTGTCAACGCGCAGCGCGAGGAGGTGGCGGCAGCGCTTGTGGCGGTGCCGCAGGCAGTATTGCAGTTTCACGGCAACGAGGATCCCGCCTTCTGCGCTTCGTTCGAGCGGCCGTATTTGCGCGCGGTGGCCGTAGGTGCGGGGGTCGATTTGCTAGACTCCGAGCGCAGGTACCCGAGTGCCTGCGCTTTGCTCGCCGACGCGCCGGGGCCGGCGTTCGGCGGCAGCGGCCAGAGCTTCGATTGGGGGCGACTGCCGCCGCCGGGCGCCAGGGCGCTTCCGCTGATCCTGGCCGGCGGATTGGATGCGGACAACGTCGCCGCGGCGGTCGCGCAGGTGCACCCGTACGCGGTGGACGTGAGCAGCGGCGTGGAGCTGGAGCGCGGAATCAAGAGTGTGGACCGGATGCGCAGTTTCTTGGCTGCCGTTCGCCGGGCCGACACCGTTAACGGAGCGGCATGAAGCATTACGATTTACCCGACGCACGCGGTCATTTCGGACCCTACGGCGGATCTTTTGTCGCCGAGACGCTGTTCGAGGCGCTCGACCAGCTGCGTCTGACCTATCTGGCTAGCCGGGATGATCCGCAGTTCGCCGCTGAATTCGCGCGCGAGCTAAAGCACTTTGTCGGCCGGCCCAGCCCGATCTACCACGCCCGCCGCTGGAGCCAGGATCTGGGCGGAGCGCAGATCTACCTCAAGCGCGAGGACCTCAATCACACCGGCGCGCACAAGATCAACAACACGATCGGCCAGGCATTGCTGGCGCATCGCATGGGCAAGAAGCGCGTCATCGCCGAGACCGGCGCTGGGCAACATGGCGTGGCAACGGCCACCGTGGCCGCGCGCTTTGGCATGAGCTGCGTGGTGTACATGGGGTCCGAGGACATGCAGGCGCCAGGCGGCCAACGTTTATCGGATGCGCCTGCTGGGGGCCGAGGTGCGCGCCGTCGAGAGCGGCTCGCGCACGCTCAAAGACGCGCTCAACGAGGCCATGCGCGACTGGGTGACCAACGTCGACGACACGTTCTACATCATCGGCACGGTGGCCGGGCCGCACCCGTATCCGATGATGGTGCGCGACTTCAACTCCGTGGTGGGCAAGGAATGCCTGGTGCAGATGCCGGAGCTGGCCGGGCGCCAGCCCGATTACGTGGTCGCCTGCGTCGGCGGCGGCAGCAACGCCATGGGGATCTTTTACGACTATCTCGATGACGCCTCGGTGCGGCTGGTCGGTGTCGAGGCGGCCGGCGAAGGCCTGGACAGCGGCCGGCACGCCGCCAGCCTGGAGCGCGGATCGCCCAGGCGTGCTGCACGGCAATCGCACGTATCTGCTGCAGGACGAGAACGGGCAGATTTGCGAAACGCACAGCATCAGCGCCGGGCTCGACTACCCGGGTGTGGGTCCGGAGCACGCCTGGCTCAAGGACTGCGGGCGCGCGCAGTACGTGGGCGTCACCGACGTCGAGGCGCTGGCTGCGTTCCATGACTGCTGCCGCATCGAAGGCATCATTCCGGCGCTCGAATCGAGCCACGCCCTGGCTTACGCCACGCAACTGGCGCCGCGCCTGGCCAAGGATCAGATCGTTTTGGTCAACCTGAGCGGGCGCGGCGACAAGGACCTGCATATCGTTGCCGACGCCGCGGAATCGGCTGCCGGGCGCGGGGACCGTGCATGACACGCATTTCCCGTCGATTTGCTCAGCTGCGCAGCCAGGGCCGGACCGGGCTGATCGCCTACCTTGCGGCGGGGGATCCGACGCCGCAGTTGAGCGTGCCACTGATGCACGAGCTGGCGCGCGGCGGGGCCGATCTGATCGAACTGGGCGTACCGTTTTCCGACCCGATGGCCGATGGTCCAGTTATCCAGCGCGCAGCCGAGCGCGCCATTCACAACGGGGTCGGCCTGCGCCATTGCCTGCAAATGGTGGCGCAGTTTCGCCGGGAAGACCAAGAGACGCCCGTGGTCCTGATGGGATACGCCAATCCGATCGAGCACATGGGGGCCCAGGCCTTCGTGGCCAGCGCCGCGGCCGCCGGGGTCGATGGCGTGATCGTCGTCGATTACCCGCCAGAGGAGTGCCAGGAATTTGTCGCGCAGCTGCGCCAAGCCGGCCTGGACATGATCTTCTTGCTGGCGCCGACATCGACCGAGGAGCGCATCGAGCAGGTGGCGCGACTGGCCGGCGGATTCCTGTACTACGTTAGCTTAAGAGGCATCACCGGGGCCGGTCACTTGGATGTGGATGCCGTGGCGGCGCGATTGCCGGCCATCCGCGCGCACAGCACACTTCCGCTGGCCGTCGGATTCGGTATCCGCGACGGGGCCAGTGCGCGCGCCGTCGCGCGCATGGCCGACGCCGTGGTGGTTGGCAGCCGACTGGTTGAAGACATGGAAAAGGCCGGCGCCCAGGGCGCGTGGCCGCGGCCCGTCGCCTGATCGAGGAGATCCGGCGGGCGATCGACGAGGTGAAGGCGGAGTCAGGATCGAAGAAATCGAAACCCAGGCACCTACAAGGACCACTGACGATGAGTTGGCTCGAGAAGCTCCTGCCGCCACGCATCAAGCCCGGCGGCGCGCGCAAGACGGTTCCCGAGGGCGTCTGGACCAAGTGTCCCGGTTGCGAGGCGGTGCTCTACAGCGCCGAGCTCGAGTCGCAGCCTGCAGGTGTGTCCCAAGTGCAGCCATCACCTGCGCATCGGCACGCGCGAGCGGCTGGATGCGCTACTGGATCCGGAGGGCCGCTACGAGATCGGCCAGGAGGTCCTGCCGGTGGACACCCTGCGGTTTCGCGACAGCCGCAAATACGCCGACCGGCTAAGCGATGCGACGCGCGATACCGGGGAAACCGATGCGCTGGTCGTTTACGCCGGGGCCATCCGGGCAATCCCGGTCGTGGTCGCGGCCTTCGAATACGATTTCATGGCCGGGACCATGGGCTCGGTGGTCGGCGAGCGTTTCGTGCGCGCCGCGGAGGTTGCGCTCGAGCAGAAGGTGCCCATGATCTGCATCACCGCCACCGGCGGCGCGCGCATGCAAGAAGGCCTGCTGTCGCTTGATGCAGATGGCCAAAACCACGGCCATGGTTGCGCGGCTGAGCCAGGTGGGCTTGCCCTTCATCTCGGTGCTGTGCCATCCGACGACCGGCGGCGTTTCGGCCAGTTTCGCTTTCATGGGCGACGTGGTCATTGCCGAACCCAAGGCCCTGATCTGTTTTGCCGGACCCGCGGGTCATCCAGCAGACGGTACGGGAGAAGCTGCCCGAGGGGTTTCAGCGCTCGGAGTTTCTGCTGCAAAAGGGTGCCATCGACATGATCGTCGATCGGCGCGAGATGCGCGACGAACTGGCGCGCCTGCTGGCCCTGTTGATGCGCCAGCCCATCGAAGCCATTGTCTAGACCGCTGGCGCACAACCTGGAGGGCTGGCTCGCCTACATCGAAGGGTTGCATCACCGCCCGGTCGATCTGGGCCTGGAGCGCGTGCGCGCGGTCGCCGATCGACTCGGAGCGGAGGCCAGGCCAGGGGCAACCTGCATTGTCGTGGGCGGCACCAACGGCAAGGGTTCGACTTGCGCCATTCTCGACGCCATCTACCGTGCCGGCCGGCTACCGCGTGGGCCGCTACGGCTCGCCCCACCTGGTGAGTTTCGCCGAGCGGGCGTGGATCGACGGGCGGCCCGTGGCCGAAGACGATCTGGCGGAGCGCTTTGCCGCGATCGAGCGGGCCCGCGGCGACACCACGCTCACCTACTTCGAGTTCTCGACGCTGGCGGTGCTGTCGCTGTTTGCCCGTCGCCGGCTCGACGTGGTCATCCTCGAGGTCGGCCTGGGTGGGCGTCTGGATGCGGTCAACATCGTCGATGCCGATTGCGCCATCGTTACCACGGTGGATCTGGATCACACGGAGCTGCTGGGCGCCACGCGCGAGCAGATCGGGCGGGAGAAGGCGCACATCTTCCGCCCGGATCGGCCGGCGATCTGCGTCGATCCGGATCCGCCGGCCTCGCTGATGGCACACGCACAAGATTGCGGTGCCCGGCTGCGTCGCCTGGGGCCCGATTTTTGGGTGGAAATGCCGGCGCTGACCCAGGGCCCCCGCCAGTGGAGCTATCGCAGCGCCCTGCCCAGAGGTTCGCGGATGTCCTTGCCCTGGCCGGCACTGCGCGGCGGGCACCAGCTGCGCAACGCCGCCGGCGCCCTGGCGGCGATCGAAGATCTGGCGCCCGCGCGCCCGGTGGACCAGCAAGCCGTGCGCAATGGTCTGGCCGGCGTACAACTGGCAGGGCGTTTCCAGGTCCTGCCCGGCCGGCCCACCGTCATCCTGGACGTAGCGCATAACCCGCAGGCGGCGCGGGCGCTGGCGCAAGCGTTGGGCGAGCACGGCGCCGGCGGCACGGGCCGCACCCTGGCGGTCTTTGGCATGCTGCGCGACAAGGATGCACGGGCGGTGGTGCTTGCCCTGGAAGACTTCATCGACTTCTGGCACCTGGCGCCGACCGGCGGCGAGCGCGGGCTCGAGGCGGGCCTGCTGCGGCAAAAGGCCTTTGCCCCGGCAGTGGCTGCGCGCAGCGCCGAGCACGCCAGCGTCGGTGCGGCCCTGCAGGCGTCCCTCGAGGGCGCGAACCCGGATGATAGAATCGTTGTGTTCGGTTCATTCGTCATCGTCGCAGATGCCATGCGATGGTTGGAGCGCAGGTCGCGATGAAGCTGGCGTTCTGGAAAGGCAGGCGGTCGCGACGCAATCCGGCAAGACCCGCAGCGTCCGATCGGGAGGCGGACTTGGCCGGCGCACGGGAGGACGGCGACAGCGACGAAGCGCGCGTCGACCAGCTGCGCGTGCGCGCCCGGCGCCGCTTGGTCGGGGCAGCGGCGCTGCTGCTGCTGGTGGTCGTGCTGGTGCCGATGCTGCTCGATCCGACGCCGCGCGCGGTACCTGACAACATCCCCATCGATTTGCCCGACGATCGCACGCCTTTTGTACCCAAGCTGGTCGTGCCGCCGACCGAGGCCCCCGCAGCCGCCGAAGCTGGCTCGGTCGAGCCGGCCGCTCCGGGCTCGGCGGCCGACGCGGCGTGCGGGAGCCGCCGAGGGGCCAGCGGCGGGAACGTCCACAAAGAAGGCTGCCGACGGCACTTCCAAAGCCGAACCCAAGCACGCAGCGCGCAAGGCCGATGCGCGGGCAGAGGCGGCGCCCGGACACATCTTCGTTCAGGCGGCCGCGCTGGCTACGGAGAGCGCCGCTCGGGAACTTGCCAATCGCCTGGGCAAGTCCGGCCTGACGACCTTCGTCGAGCGCACCGAAAGCAACGGCAGCACGCACTACCGCGTGCGGCTGGGTCCATTTGCCACCCGGGACGAAGCCGAGCATGCCCGGGCGCGCCTGCATGCGTTGGGCGTGAGCTCCAACATCGTGGGCGCCTAAGAGGGCTCCATGCCGATGACCGCGGTCGATTTCGTGTTTTTGGCACCTGGTCGCGATATCCATGCTGTGGGGTTTTTGGCGCGGGCTCACGCGCGAGCTCGTGTCGACGATTTCCTGGGTCATCATCGTTGTTTTGGTCGTGCGCTATGCATCCCCGATCGGACATCTGCTACCGTTCGATGCGCCCCCAGTGGTGCGTGCGCTCGCCGGCGGCGGCTTGATCGTGGTGGCGTGCGTGCTCGCCTCGGTGATCGTCGGGCGCGTGCTTCGAGCAGCGGTGGCGGCAACGCACTTGGCGGGCGCCGACCGAGTGCTGGGAGCCGTCTTCGGCGCCGCGCGCGGCAGCCTGGTCGCGCTGCTGGTGGCGGCGGTGGTGGTCGAAGCCGGTTTTTCGGATCGCCGATTCTGGCGCGATTCGATCAGCGGGCCGTATTTGGAACGGATGTGGCACACGGTGGCCGGCACCGTGCCGAATCGACACTGTACCGCTGGTGATGCTGACCGGAGGTTGAAGCTATGTGCGGAATCGTCGGCGTGGTCGCCAACACGCCCGTGAATCAGCTGCTGTACGACGCGCTGCTGCTGCTGCAGCATCGCGGCCAGGACGCAGCTGGCATCTGCACGGTCAATGGCAACCGCTTTCACATGCACAAGGACGCCGGGCTGGCGCGCGACGTCTTTCGCACGCGCAACATGCGCTCGCTGCCCGGCATCTCCGGCATCGCCCAGGTGCGCTACCCGACACAGGGCTCGGCCAGCGACTCGGAGGAGGCGCAGCCGTTTTACGTCAATGCGCCCTTTGGCATCAGTCTCGTCCACAACGGCAATCTGACCAACGCCGAGGTCATGAAGGAGGAGATGTTCCGCAAGGATCGGCGGCACATCAACACGAATTCGGACTCGGAGGTCCTGCTCAACGTGCTGGCCCACGAACTGGGCGTGGCCAGCGACGGCATCACGTTCGATCCGGCGACGATCTTTCGCGCCGTGCGCGCCGTCCACCGGCGCGTGCGCGGCGCCTACGCGGTGGTGGCGGAGATCGCCGGCTACGGGCTGCTGGCGTTTCGCGATCCGTACGGCATCCGGCCCCTGGTGTTCGGCGTCAACGAAACCGACCAGGGCACCGAGTACATGGTCGCCTCCGAGTCGGTCGCGCTCGAAGGCCTGGGCTTTCGGCTGGTGCGCGACGTCGCACCCGGCGAGGCGATTTTCATCGACTACGAGGGGCGCTTTTTTGCCACGCCTTGCGCCGACGAAGCGACGGCCAACCCGTGCTTGTTCGAGTTCGTGTACTTGGCGCGCCCCGATTCGATGATCGACGGCGTGTCGGTGTACGCGGCCCGCCTGCGCCTGGGCGAATACCTGGCCCGGCGCGTGGCCGCCGAGCTGCACGCCGGCGACATCGACGTGGTGATGCCCATCCCCGATTCGAGCCGGCCGGCGGCCATGCAGCTGGCCAACAAGCTGGGGCTCGACTACCGCGAGGGCTTCATCAAGAATCGCTACATCGGACGCACCTTCATCATGCCAGGCCAGGCGGTGCGCGCCAAGTCGGTGCGCCAGAAACTCAACGCCATCGGCGTCGAGTTCAAGGGCAAGAACGTGTTGCTGGTCGACGACTCGATCGTGCGCGGCACGACCAGCCAGGAGATCGTGCAGATGGCCCGGGATGCCGGCGCAGCGCGCGTGTACTTTGCTTCCTCGGCGCCGCCGGTGCGCTTCCCCAACGTCTACGGCATCGACATGCCGACGCGCGCCGAGCTCATCGCCAGCTCGCGCAGCGTGCCGGAGATCCGCGCGGCCATCGGCGCCGACGCGCTGGTCTTCCAGGAACTCGAGGATCTCAAGCGCGCCGTGAGCGATTGCAACCCGGCCCTGCGCAATTTCGAGGCTTCATGCTTTGACGGCATCTACGTCACCGGGGACGTCAGCCCGGCCTACCTCGACCGGGTCGAACGCGCCCGCCTGTCGCCGGCACCGACGGAAATCGGAGGCGCTTCGCAGCTGAGCCTGGCGATCGAGAGCAGCGATGGCTAGCGCGGACGCGAGCGCCAGCTCTGGCCGTCGTCGGGGAACCGCCTGTCGCCGAACGCGCGAAGCGACCGCGCGCAAAGCGTCACGCTGATGGTCGCCGCCGAACCCGGATAGAGTTTCCCGAAATGTCGAGCGAACGCGATTCTTCCGTGGCCGAGCTGGAGCACCTTGCGGCCAACCACGCGTCCGCGCGCGCCCCGCGCGTGTGGGTCTGGCAGGCGCGGGCCCAGGACCGCATGCGCGTTCGCCTGCTCGTGGCGCCCGGCACCAAGATCGAGGTCGGGATCTGGTGGAACCGCGACGCGGGGCCCGCCGACGTGCAACTGATCTTTGGCCTCTATACGAGCTCCGTGGAACTGGGCAGTTTGCGGGGCAATGGCTTCAATTCGCCGGGTTTTCATCGGGCCGGTTTCGGCACGCTGGCGGTCAATGTGGCGGTCCAGGCGCTGCAGGCAACCTGTGCGCCTGGCCTGCTGGTCGAGGGCGTGCTCTCCAACACCGATGAAATCGGGCTGCCGCCGGCCGAGTGCGAACGCCTGGAAGCCAACCGCCGCGCGTTCTGGCACCGCTTCGGCCTGGGCGTGGCGCGCCGCGGCGCGCCTCCTTATGATTATCTGCAGGGCCGCATCAGTGACTTGCGCACGGTGAATGGCGGGCAGGTTGCCGCTCAGTTCCCGCGCTGCATCGCGCTGTCGGAATTCTCGCGCGAATGAGCCAGGCGCCGGCTTGGCGCAATCTAGCAGCGCGCCGTCATGCGCTGTTTCTTCATCCGACCGCGCCGGGGCGCCCACGAGGATAGCCCGACGGGACGGCGATGCTGAAGCGCAACAGCCCTCGGCGGGTGGTAGGTGCCACGCCGGTCACCTCTTCGGAAAGGACATCGTGCAACCGGGTGCGGAAATCAATGTCGTGGCCCATGTCATCCAGCAGGCCGTGGCGCCGGTCTTCTTGCTTACCGGCGTGGGCGCGATGCTGGGGGTGCTCACCAATCGCCTGGCGCGCATCGTCGACCGCTGGCGCGTGCTCGACGAGCGCCACTCGCTCCAGCAATCGCAGGGCAGCGCGACCGGCGGCGCGCAGGCCCAGGACTTGCGGGATCTGCGCCGTGAACTGGACGCGCTTGCCAGGCGGCGCGACTGGATCCATCGGGCCATCACGCTTTGCACGATCTGCGCGCTGCTGGTGTGCGTCGTGATCGCAACGCTGTTCCTGGGTTCCGAGGTGGGTATCGATCCCTCGCGCGTGGTCGGCCTGCTCTTTGTCTCGGCGATGCTGTCGCTGATCTGCGGCTTGCTGTGTTTTCTGCGGGAAATCGCGCTGGCGACCTAGTCTCTGGGCTGGAGGCGGACGGCCGAGGCGGCGCCGACGTTCAGGCGGACGCTGCGGACGCGGCCAATCGAAGAACGAACCGACACGAGTAAAACCATGCAATAAATATGGTTGATTGACATTCAAATACAAACGATTATCATTCGCATGTAAGATTCCTCCCCTCACCTGCTCAGGGCCGGCTACGGGCTCGACTCACTTTGGACTCGACCGGTATGCGCCCTTGCAAGCGATATGCGGACGACTGTGCCTTCTTGGCCGCGGTGCTGCTGGCCGCTAGTGTTGCCAGTATCGGTCTTGGCCAAGCCCGGGCCAAAGAACCGGCCGCCAATGCCGCCGCGGTGCCGTCCGGTTTGCGGCAGTCGGATCCGCTCTACCTAGCGGTCGACACAGCGGCGCCAGCCGATCTGGCGAGCGCCACGCCCGTCGATCCGGCCACCGACGCCACGCTGCCGGAGATCGTGATCACCGGCGACGGCTCGATGCGGGCGCTGCGCGACAAGAGCCGGGAGCTCGATGAGTCGCGCGACAAGGCCCTACTGCCAAAGTTCGGCGCCACGGCCTACAAGATGGACCAGGAGGCCATCGACAGCCTGCCGCAAGGCAAGAACACGCCCCTGGATAAGGTCTTGCTCCAGGCGCCGGGCGTTTCATATGACTCGGCCGTTAGCAACCCGGATTTTCACGTGCGCAACGAGTACGCCAATGTCCAGTATCGGATCAACGGCATCCAGCTGCCCGAAGGGGTCAGCGGCCTGGGTCCGGTGCTGGAGACCGGATTCATCGGCAGTCTGAATTTGCTCGACGGGGCGCTTCCTGCCCAGTACGGACTGCGCACCGCCGGTGTGGTTGACATCACCGCGAAGAGCCAGTTTCACCCCGGAGCGAGCGTAGATCTTTACACGGGCAGCTGGGGCACGATTTCGCCCAGCTTCGAGGTCGGCGGCAGCCAGGGCAAGACGCAATACTTCTTCACCGGTCGCTACCAGCAAAGCGAACAAGGCTTGGAAAACGCGATGCCGACGGCCGATGCGATCCATGACCGGACGGCGCAAGAAAAGCTCTTCGCCTACGGCGCGACGATCTTGGGCGACTCCAACCGGCTGAGCTACATCGCCGGCGCATCCATCGGCCGCTTTCAGATTCCCAACGTCGCCGGGCTGACGCCGCTGCGGGACTTCGGTCCTGCAGCCTTGCCCTCGGCGGCCATCGACGAGAATGAATCGGACCGCTTTTACTTCGGCATCCTGGCGCTGCAAACCAAGCACGGCAACGTCGATACGCAGCTCTCGGCATTCATGCGCTATACGCGCGTCGATTTTGTGCCCGACGTATACGACGACCTGGCCTTCAACGATGTGGCCTCGAGCGTGCTGCGCAGAAGCCTGCTCAGCGGCATGCAGTTCGATGCGGCCTACCGGATCGGCGAGGACCATGCTCTGCGCGCCGGCCTGGGCTGGAGCACCGAGCTGACGCGGGTCGACAACCTTTCCACGGTGCTCCCGCTGGGGACCGGCGGCAACCCCTTGCCTACACCCGTGATGCGAGACGACGCTAATTCCAAGTGCGGCTGGAACCTGGGAACCTACGTTCAGGACGAATGGACAATCGCCGCGGGCCTGACGCTCAACACCGGGGTGCGCTTGGACCTGCTCGAGCAGTTCGTGTCGGCCAACCAGTGGAGCCCGCGCATCGCGCTGGTCTTCAAGCCGTCGCAGAGTACGAGCGTCCACGCGGGGCTGGCGCGCTACTTCACGCCGCCGATGCAGGCACAGGCCACGCCGACCAACCTGGCGCTGTTTCGCAACACCACGCAGCAGGCGCCGTTCGGGCTCGACGACCCGGTGCGGCCGGAGCGATCCACCTATGTCGATGTCGGCCTGGATGAAAGCCTGCCGGCCGGATTGGACCTGGGTCTGGATGTCTATGAAAAGCGCGCCAGCGACCTGTTGGACGACGGGCAATTTGGCCAGGCGCTGGTTCTGACCCAATTCAACTACGCGCGCGGCTATAGCCGGGGGCTGGAACTCAAGTTCGACTACCGGCGTGCGGGTCTCAGGGCCTATGCCAATGGCTCGGCAGAGTTGACCAAAGCGCAGGATCCGGTCTCCAACCAGTACCTGTTCCGCGATCCGGCCGAACTGGCGTACGTGTCGAGCCATTACGTCTACACCAACGATGCCCAGACGATCAGCGCGTCGGCCGGCGCTTCCTATCGGTCGGACAGCGTGCTCGTCAGCGTCAACGGACTCTTCGGCGGCGGACTGCGCACGGGCTTTGCCAATCTGCAGAAGGTTCCGGCGTACCTGCAGTGGAGTGCCGCGATGGCCCGCGACTTCGAGCCGTGGCAAAGCCGCAGGACGCTCACGCTTCGCCTGAGCGTCATCAACTTGTTCGACCGCAGCTACTTGTTGCGCAGCGGCACCGGGATCGGCGAGTTCGCTCCGCAGTACGGTCCCAGGCGCGGCATCTTTCTCGGACTGACCCAGCAGATCTGAGCGGATCGGCCTAGGTGTTGCCCCGCTCGGCAACTTGCTGCGCAGCTTCGATCGTGTTGGCCAGCAACATGGCGATGGTCATGGGGCCCACGCCACCGGGCACCGGGGTGATCCAGGAGGCCACCTCGCGCACGCCGGCAAAATCGACGTCGCCGCACAAGCTGCCATTGGGCAGCCGGTTGATGCCGACGTCGATGACCACGGCCCCTGGCTTGACCATGTCGGCGCCGATCATCGCCGGACGGCCGATGGCCGCCACGAGGATGTCGGCGCGGCGCGTGTGAAAAGCCAGGTCGCGCGTGCGCGAATGGCACACGGTCACCGTCGCATCGGCGGCCAGCAGCAGGCGCGCCATCGGCCGGCCGACGATGTTGGATCGGCCGACGATCACGGCCTCCTGGCCGCGCGGCGAAATGCCGGCGTTTTGCAGCAGCACCATCACGCCCTTGGGCGTGCAGGGCACGAACTTCGGGTTGCCCAGGGCCAGTGCGCCGACGTTCTCGGTGTGGAAACCGTCGACGTCCTTGTCGGCCGACACCGCGGCCAGGACGGCGGCCTCGTCGAGCTGCGGCGGCAGCGGCAGCTGCACCAAGACGCCGTGTATGCGCGGATCGGCATTGAGGGCGCGGATGCGGCCGATGAGCGCCTCCTGCGGCGTATCGGCCGGCAGTACGACGTTCTCCGAGTAGATGCCTGCCGCCTCGCAGGCCGCTACCTTGTTGCGCACGTAGACCTGGGAGGCTGGATTCTCGCCCACCAGCACCACCGCCAGCCCGGGCCGATGGCCGCGCGCCGCCAGCGCCGCCACTTGTTGCTTGAATTGCTCCCGCAATTGCAATGCGAGCGCCTTGCCGTCGAGGATAGAAGCGGTCATGGTTCCGTCGTGCGCATCTGCGCCTGCGTAAGATTGCTGTCCGGCGGGACGCTGTGCGTCAGCCAGACGTTGCCGCCGATGGTCGATCCGCGGCCGATGGTGATGCGGCCCAACACGGTGGCACCGGCGTAGATCACGACGTCGTCCTCGACGATCGGATGGCGCGGGACGCCCTTGACCAGATTGCCCTTCTCATCGGCCGGAAACCGCTTGGCGCCGAGCGTCACCGCCTGGTACAACCGCACGCGCTCTCCGACCACGGTGGTTTCGCCGATGACGACGCCGGTGCCATGGTCGATGAAGAAGCTGGCCCCGATTTGAGCCCCCGGGTGAATGTCCACGCCGGTGCGCGCGTGGGCAATCTCGGAGACCAGGCGGGCAATGAGACGCGCACCCAGGGTATGCAAGGCGTGCGCAAACCGATACAACATGATCGCCGTCGGACCCGGGTAGCACAGCAGCACCTCGGACAGGCTCGTCGCCGCCGGGTCGCCCTGGAAGGCCGCGCGTAGGTCGCTGACGATCAGCGCGCGGATCTGCGGCAAGCGGGCGGCAAAGTCGCGCGCGATCTGCGCCGCCATTTCGACAAGCTGCGACCCGCCTGGCGGCTGTGCACCCTCGAACAGCAAACCGCGGCGCAACTGTTCGGACAGCAGCGTCAGCGCCTCGCTGAGCATGCCGCCGACGAAGAAGTCGATGCTGTCGTCGGTCAGGTCCGCGTTGCCGTAGTGCGTCGGAAACAGCGCGGCACGCAGCCGATCGACGACTTCCTCTATCGTTTCGCGCAAGGGCAACTCGCGCACTTGGTCCAGATGGCGCACGCGGTGCATGACCTCGCGGGAGGTGCGCAGTTCGCGCACGATTTCCTTGAGATCCCACAGCTGGGGCACGATCTGTGCCCCCCGATTGGTCAGCCCGTTCTTGCCCAATTTCGCACCCCGTGCCGAGTTTTTACCCGGGCGCCAGCGACCTCGGCCGGCGCGCGCCCGCTGGCCGACCTGCCGTGCCCGCAGGGCCTTTGCCCGGCGCGCGCCTTGCAGCGATGTTACCGCAAGCCATTGCCGCCAAATCCCGACACCGATGCGCCGATTAGGTCCGGCCGCTGCGGATCTGCCGCAGCAGGAAGCGGCCGGGATCGACGGCGGCGGCCAAGTCCGCTTCGATGGGCGACGGTTCGCCGCTGATCAGGGCGGCCACGTGCTCGCCCAGCAACGCGGCCAGGCTCAGGCCGCGCGAACCCAATGCGGCCAGGCAATACAGGCCTTGTTGGCGTGGCAACTCCCGCAGATGGGCCCCGCGCAGCCTGGCCTCGGTCGGCGCTTGGGCCAGCGCCTCATCGACGATCGGTCCGGCCAGCGGAAGCCGATCCGCGGACACGCAGCGCTGACCGGCGAAGATGCGCTCGACGCGGACTGCGGGGGCATCGGCCAGCAGCCGTTCCAGGCGTCGCAGGTTCTGCGCATGAGCAGCATCGTCGCCGTCCACGGGCGCGGCTGCGTCGGGGCACGGGTCGTCGCAGTGGCCGCGTGCCGGGCGCAATTCGTAGGTCGCCCCGACGGCAGCCGGCCCAAGCAGGGGCGGAATGAGGTAGCCCTCACCGCTGATGCCGGCGCGCAAGGCCGACAGCTCCGGCGCCTGCAGCAACGAGATCCTTCCGTCGATCTGTTGCAGTGCGACCGACGAATGAGCCAGCAGTCGTGCGCTGCCACCGGCATTGGCTAGCACGACGATCGGCGCCTGGTATGGGCGGCCCTGGGCATCGCGCACGCGCCATTCGCCCTCTAGGCGCCGGAGCTCCACGACCCGTACGTTGGTTTTGAGCTCAAAGGCCGGCGCCGCCCCATCGGGCGCGGTCGTGACGTCGCCGCCGCAGCCGCCGGCGCATGCCGCCGCAACGAGTGCATCGCACCAGCGGGCGGCAGACACGACTGCGGCGCGGGCAAACCAGACTCCGCCATGGCGCGGCGCCAGACCCAGTTGCGCTTGGACTTGGCCGGCGGTGCGGTAGGCTGCAAAGGCTTCGGGCCACGGGTCGGCGTCCATCGCGGCGCGCAGTTCGGCGGCCTGAACGTCGTCCCGCGCTTGCTGAAAGACGCCACAGGCCGCCCAAAGAGCAGAGCGCGGTGCGCGCGCCGCTGCCTCCAAGGGTTCGAGCTGTTGCAGCAGTTTGAGTCCGTACTCGAATCCGGCCCGCGACAGCCGCGAGGCCAGGTTGTCGTCGGCGCTGAGCAGGGGGTGCAACAGGCCGGCGGGCAGGCCCGATGCGCCTGCGGCCGTTCCCGTTCCTTGTTCGAGCAAGGTCACCTGCCAGCCACGCCGGCGTAATGCGTAGGCGCAGCAGCAGCCGGCCAAACCGGCGCCAATGACGATGGCTCGTTGCGGCCCCTGATACGCAGCCGGCGGTTCGTACCGTCGCATCTTCCACTGCGGAAGGTACTTTGCGGCCAGCATCTGGCGCTTGCCACCGTAGCCCGGCCGCCGCTCCACGGCAAACCCGTGCTTGGCCAGGGCATCGCGGACCGCCCGTGCGCAGGTGTAGGTCGCAGCGGTCGCGCCGGGCCGGGCCAGACGCGACAGCGCCTGGATCAGTTGCGCGTCCCACATTGCCGGGTTGCGATCGGGTGCGAAGCCGTCAAGGTAGAAGGCATCCGCGCCCAGGGCCAGGCGTGGTACGACCGTGGCCGCATCGCCCAGCGCCAGCGTCAGGACAAGGCCACCGTCCTCAAACTCGAGGCGATGCAAACCGGACAAGGGCAACGGCCACTGGTCGGCCAAGCGTCGCCGCAACTCGCTTAGGCCGGCAGCGCTCATGCCCGCGGGCGGCTGTGCTGCCAGTGCGAGCAGGTCCTGGCGGCGCAACGGGTGCTGCTCCACGGACACAAAATGCAACCGACGCGGGCGCTGGGGATCTTCGCGCCAAGCCTGCCAGGTCGCCAGGAAATTGTTCCCCAGGCCAAAGCCCGTTTCCAATATCACAAAATGGCGTCGGCCGGCCCAGGCGCGGGGCAGCCCATTGCCCGCCAAGAAGACATGCCGTGCCTGCCCGATGGCGCCGTCCCCGCTGGCGTAGCGGTCGCCATAACGCCGCGAGTAGGGCTGGCCACCGGCGTCAAATTCCAGCGGTTGGGCTTCCAGGCTGTGACGCACGGGCTGGTACACGGTTGGACCCACGAAGATGCCTGCAACGACGGGCGCGCCGGCGCCTTGCGGCACGGGTCTGCATGCGCTGCTCGCACGCCGCTTGTGCGGCAAACACCTCCAGTGTATTCAATGCGCCGGATGCCGGCGCAAGCGCTGGTGCCGCCTTCGCGGCGGCGGCGCGCGAAGGCTCGCCGGTGACGGTGCGTCGATCCGCCGGCATGGCCGCAGGCATCAG
>CAVSPM010000004.1:0-15303 GCA_963729785.1 uncultured beta proteobacterium
CGCTGCAGGCGACGCCCGCGGCGCGCGCCCCGGTCGTGTGCGCGAACGCGGCCACGCTGGCCCATTTCGGCCTGCAGTCGGGCGCCGCGGCGCGCGTGCGCCAGGGCGCCGGTGAAGCCGTGCTCACTTGTCAGCTGGATCCGGCGGTGGCCGACGGGACTGTGCGCGTGGCGGCGGCACACTCCACGACGGCCGCGCTGGGCGCGATGTTCGGACCCATTACGCTGGAGCGCGCCTAGCCATGCTGGACCACTTCCAGACCCTGATGCTTTCGCTGATCGACGCCGGCTGGTGGCCGCCGCTGTGGTCGGTGATCTGGATCTTGATCAAGATCTTCGCGATCGTGCTGCCGCTGCTGGGTGCCGTTGCCTACACGACGCTTTGGGAGCGCAAGCTCATCGGCTGGATGCACATCCGCCTGGGTCCCAATCGCGTCGGACCGCTCGGGCTGCTGCAGCCGATCGCCGATGCGGTCAAGCTGATCTTCAAGGAAATGCATGTCGCCGACCCAGGCCGACAAGGTCCTGTTCTTCTTGGCGCCGGTGGTGGTCATGATGCCGGCGCTGGCGGCCTGGGCGGTGATCCCGTTCGCACCCGGGTAGTGCTGGCGGACGTCAATGCCGGATTGCTGTACGTGATGGCGATCACGTCGCTGGGCGTATACGGCGTCATCATCGCCGGGTGGGCCTCGAACTCGAAGTACGCCTTCCTGGGCGCGCTGCGCGCATCGGCGCAGATGGTGTCCTACGAGCTGGCGATGGGCTTCGTGCTGGTCGTCGTGTTGCTGGTGACGGGCTCGATGAACATGAGCGCAATCGTCAAGCGCAGAACAGCGGCTTTTTCGCCGAGCCACGGCTGGACCTTCTTGTCCTGGAACTGGCTGCCGCTGCTGCCGCTGTTCGGCATCTACGTGATTTCGGCGACGGCCGAAACCAATCGTCACCCCTTCGACGTGGTGGAAGGCGAGTCGGAGATCGTCGCCGGCCACATGATCGAGTATTCGGGCATGGCGATTCGCGATGTTCTTCCTGGGCGAATACGCCAACATGATCCTGCTCTCGACCATGGCGGCGGTCATGTTCCTCGGCGGCTGGGCGGCGCCGGTGGACCTGGGCGGATGCTGGCCTGCACACGCCGGCTGGTGGCACGACGGCTGTCCAACTGGTTCTGGCTGTTTGCCAAGACTTTGTCGTCCTGTCGATGTACATCTGGATCCGTGCCTCGTTTCCGCGCTACCGCTACGACCAGATCATGCGGCTGGGCTGGAAGATCTTCATTCCGATCACGCTGGTCTGGCTGGTCGTGATCGCGGTGTGGATGCAGACGCCGTGCAACATCTGGACAACTGCAGGACGCATGGCAGATCATGGAGCGCAGTCCAGAGAATTCTTCGCAGCCGTGCTGCTGCTGCGAACTTTCAAGGGCCTGGCGCTGACCGGCCGCTACCTGTTCGCGCGCAAGATCACGGTGCTGTATCCCGGAGGAGAAGACGCCGCTGTCGCCGCGTTTCCGCGGCCTGCATGCGCTGCGCCGCTACGCGAACGGCGAGGAGCGCTGCATCGCCTGCAAGCTGTGCGAGGCGGTGTGCCCGGCGCATGGCGATCACCATCGAATCCGAGCGCGCGCCGACGGCTCGCGCCGCACCACGCGCTACGACATCGACCTGACCAAGTGCATCTTCTGCGGCTTCTGCGAGGAGAGCTGCCCGGTCGACTCGATCGTCGAGACCCACATGCTCGAATACCACGGCGAACGGCGCGGCGACCTGTGCTCACCAAAGAAATGCTGCTGGCCGTCGGCGACCGTTACGAAGCACAGATCGCCGCGCGCCGCGCCGCAGCACGACGCGACAGCTCACCGGTGACAGGCCGCCCATGGACATCTCGAAGACCGTCCTTGTTCTACTGTTTTCGCCGCGATCCTGCTGGTCGCGGCGCTGCGCGTCATCACCGCGCGCAATCCGGTGCACGCGGTGCTGTACCTGGTGCTGGCGTTCTTCTCCGCCGCCTGCCTGTGGATGCTGCTGCAGGCCGAGTTTCTCGCCATCGCGCTGGTGCTGGTCTACGTCGGTGCGGTGATGGTGCTGTTCCTGTTCGTGGTGATGATGCTCGACATCCACATCGACCGGCTGCGCGAGGGCTTCTGGCGCCACCTGCCGCTCGGCGCGCGCGATCGGCGTGGCGATCGCGCTGCGAGATGGGGCTGGTGCTGGCAACGGCCACTGGCATTGGTCGGCGCCGGCCCGAGCCGGCTGCGACGGTCGGCTCAGCAACACCAGGCGCTGGGCGTGCTGACCTTCACCGAGTACCTGCTGCCGTTGCAGACTGGCCGGCGTGATCCTGCTGGTGGCGATCGTCGCCGCCATCGCGCTGACGCTGCGCGCGGCGCAAGGACGCCGCGCCAGAACCCAGGCGAGCAGGTCGCGTGCGAGCCAGCGACCGCGTGCGCATCGTCATCGATGCCGGCCGGCAAGCCGCGCCCCGCCGCGTGCGGGACCCCGGAGGGCTGCAGCCATGGTTTCCCTGTCCGCATTACCTGTTCGTCGGCGCGATCCTGTTCGCGATCAGCGTGATCGGCATCTTCCTCAACCGCAAGAACCTGATCGTGCTGCTGATGGCCATCGAGCTGATGCTGCTGGCGGTGAACATGAACTTCGTCGCCTTCTCGCATTATCTGCGGCGACCTGCACGGGCAGGTGTTCGTGTTCTTCATCCTCACGGTGGCGGCGGCCGAATCGGCGATCGGCCTGGCGATCCTGGTGGTGCTGTTCCGCAACCTGACACCGATCAACGTCGAAGAACTCGACACGCTTCAAAGGCTGAGGGACAGGCCTGCACGGCGATGCATCAACTCTTTGCCTGCTGGTGCCGCTGGCGCCGCTGGCCGGGGCCGCTTGCTCGCCGGGCTGTTCGGCACGTGCGCTGGCCGCGCCGGCGCGCATGTGGTGACGATCCTCGGCGTCCTGGTCGGCGACGGTGCCTCGGTCGCTGCTGTTCCAGGCGGTCATCTTCGGTCACAGACGCTCGCCGGCACGGTGCTCACGCTGGTGCAGACGGCGCGGCTACAGCTGGCGCTGTACCAGTCGGCTGCAAGCTTGGAAGTCGGCTTCCTGATCGACCGCGCTGACCGCGATGATGATGCTGGTGGTGACCTTCGTCTCGCTGATGGTGCACATCTACACCATCGGCTACATGGCCGACGACCCGGCTACCAGCGCTTCTTCTCCTACATTTCGCTGTTCACCTTCTCGATGCTGATGCTGGTGATGAGCAACAACTTCCTGCAGCTGTTCTTCGGCTGGGAGGCGGTGGGGCTGGTGTCCTACCTGCTGATCGGTTTCTGGTACACGCGGCCGACGGCGATCTTCGCCAACCTCAAGGCGTTCCTGGTCAACCGCGTCGGGGACTTCGGCTTCATCCTGGGCATCGGGCTGGTCTGGCGTATTGCGGCACGCTCGACTACGCGGCCGTCTTCGCCAAGGCCACGACGCTGGCCCAGGCGACGCTGCCGGGCAGCGACTGGTCCGTGCTGACGGTGGCCTGCATCTGCCTGTTCATCGGCGCGATGGGCAAGATCGGCGCAGTTCCCGCTGCACGTCTGGCTGCCCGACTCGATGGAAGGCCCGACGCCGATCTCCGCGCTGATCCACGCGGCGACGATGGTGACGGCGGGCATCTTCATGGTGGCGCGCATGTCGCCGCTGTTCGAGCTGTCGGACACGGCGCTGTCGTTCGTGATGCGTGATCGGGGCGATCACGGCACTGTTCATGGGCTTGCTGGGCATCGTGCAGAACGACATCAAGCGCGTGGTGGCCTATTCGACGCTGTCGCAGCTCGGCTACATGACGGTGGCCCTGGGAGCTTCGGCCTACCCCGTGGCCATTTTTCACTTGATGACGCACGCCTTCTTCAAGGCGCTGCTGTTCCTGGCCGCCGGCTCGGTGATCATCGGCATGCACCATGACCAGGACATCCGCCACATGGGCGGCTTGTGGCGGTGCATGCCCATCACCTGGATCACCGCGCTGATCGGCTCGCTGGCGCTGATCGGCATGCCATTTTTCGCCGGCTTCTATTCCAAGGACAGCATCATGGACGCGGTCGCCCTCTCGCACCTGCCGGGCAGCGGTTTCGCGCGGTTCGCGGTGACAGCCGGGGTGTTCATCACGGCGTTTTATTCATTCCGCATGTACTTCCTGGTTTTCCACGGCAAGGAGCGCTTCGGCGGACACGACCATCATCATGGCCATGGTCACGGGCACGATGCGGCGCACGCGCTGGATCCGCACGAGAGTCCGCCGGTCGTCTGGTGGCCGCTGGTGCTGCTGGCGATACCCTCGGTGCTGGTTGGAGCGATTGCCGTGGGCGGCATGGTGGGCGGCGACTTCTTCCGCGGCTCGATCTTCATCGACGCGCGCGCGCATCCGGGGATGGAGGAGCTGGCACGCGAGTTTCCCGGCGCGTTGGCCATGGCCTTTGAGGGGTTTGCCCACCTGCCGTTTTGGCTGGCGCTGGCCGGGGTCGCCTGCGCCTGGCTGCTTTACATCAAGCGCACCGACCTGCCCGAGAAGTTGCGCGCCGGCGCACCCTGGCTCTACCGGCTGCTGGAGCAAAAATATTATATGGATCGCATCAACGAGTTCGTCTTCGCCGGGGGTGCGCGCTTCGTCGGCACGAGCTTCTGGCAGCAAGGCGACGTGGCCCTGATCGACGGAGTGCTGGTCGACGGCAGCGCACATGCGGTCGGACGCCTGGCGCAGCTCGTGCGGCGCATCCAGTCGGGCTTCATCTACCAATATGCCTTCGTGATGCTGGTCGGGATCGCGGTCATGCTCTTCTTGTTCCTGACCTGGCCATATTTTTCGGCCTTGACCGGTGGTGTCCGATGATGGCTTCTCGATTTGCCGCCGTCGCGTGCGCTTTGGCCAGCGCCGACTCTTGCAACGCCGTCTCTTGCAACGCCGCCTCTTGCAGCCCCGTCTCTTGGTCTGTCACTGGGTTGGTGCACAACAAAACATGAACACGAGTTCCGCGCTGCCCTGGTTGAGCTTGTCGATCTGGATACCGATCCTGTCGGCGTCCTGCTGCTTGCGATGCGTTCGGCGAGCGCCGCGACGGTGCGCGTCTGGCGCTGCTCGGGCTCGGTGGTCTCGGCGCTGGCCACGGTGCCCGTGGTGCTCGGCTTCGACGCCGGCGTCCACGGCCTGCAGTTGGTCGAGCGCGTGAGCTGGATCACGCGCCCCAATGCCCATTACTACCTGGGTGTGGACGGGATCTCGCTTTGGTTCGTGCCCCTGACGGCGTTCATCACGGTGATCGCTGTGTTGGCCGGTTGGAAGGCAATCGAGGACCGACTGGCCCAGTACTACGCCGCCTTCCTCATCCTGTCGGGCCTGATGATCGGCGTATTCTGCGCCGCCGACGGCCTGCTGTTCTACGTGTTCTTCGAGGCAACGCTGATTCCGATGTACCTCATCATCGGCGTCTGGGGCGGGCCGCGGCGGGTCTACGCGGCATCAAGTTCTTCCTGTACACGCTGCTCGGATCGCTGCTCATGCTGGTGGCCCTGGTTTACCTGTACCAGGCCTCCGGTGGCAGTTTCGATATTCGCGCCTGGCAGCAACTGCCGCTGGGGCTGACGCCGCAGATCCTGCTGTTCCTCGCCTTCTTCGCGGCCTTTGCGGTCAAGGTGCCGATGTGGCCGGTGCACACCTGGCTGCCGGACGCCCACGTCGAGGCGCCGACCGCGCGGTTCGGTGGTGCTGGCGGCCATCATGCTCAAGCTCGGCGCGTACGGTTTTGTGCGCTTCTCGCTGCCGATCGCCCCCGATGCCGCGCACGAGCTGGCCGGCGTGGTGATCTTCCTGTCGCCTCGTCGCCGTGGTCTACGTGGGCTTCGTCGCCCTGGTGCAGACGGACATGAAGAAGCTCGTGGCGTACTCGTCGATCGCGCACATGGGCTTCGTGACCCTGGGCTTCTTCATCTTCAGCCCCATCGGCGTCGAGGGCGCGCTGGCGCAAATGATCTCGCACGGCTTCGTCTCGGGCGCGATGTTCCTTTGCATCGGCGTGATGTACGACCGCACGCATTCGCGCAAGATCGCCGACTACGGCGGGGTCGTGAACACCATGCCGCGTTTTGCCGCGTTCATGATGCTGTTTGCCATGGCCAACTGCGGCTTGCCGGCCACCAGCGGCTTCGTCGGCGAGTTGCTGGTGATCCTGGGTGCGGTTCAGTTCGACTTTTGGATCGGCGCTGATCGCCGCCACGACGCTGGTGCTGGGTGCGGCTTACTCGCTCTGGATGTACAAACGCGTGATCTTCGGCGACGTTGCCAACGCCACGGTGGCTGCGATTAAAGGATATCGACGGCCGCGAGACCGTTGCCCTGGGACTGCTGGCCGTGGCCGTGCTGTGGATGGGGCTGTACCCGGCACCGATCATCGATGCGATGCACAGTCTCGGTGTCCGACCTGCTGGTGCAGGCCGCGCATGTGAAGATCCTTCCGGGAAATCCGTAAATGGAACCGCTGCTCAATTTCTCTGCGATCCTGCCGGAAGCGATCCTGCTTGCCTGCGCCTGCGCCATCCTCGTGATCGACCTGTTCGTGGGCGCGCGCGTCCGCAATTTCTCCTACGCGTTGACGCTGCTGTCGCTGCTGCTGGTTGCCGGCTTTGCCTGGGAGCCGATCGGTTCTGCGCGGCGATCGAGTACGGTTTCGGCGGCATGTTCCTGACCGACCCGATGACGGCCGTGCTCAAACTGGCCGCGCTGCTGGCCTGCGCGCTGAGCCTCGTGTATGCCCAGGACTATGCGCGCCAGCGCGACATGTGGCGCGGCGAGTTCTTCTCGCTGGTGCTGTTCGCCTTGCTGGGGATCATGACGATGATCTCGGCCAACAACCTGCTGGTCATCTACCTGGGGCTCGAACTTCAGGCCCTGGCGCTCTACGGCCTGGTGGCCTTGCGTCGGGACGATGCAAAGGCCACCGAGGCGGCCATGAAATACTTCGTGCTCGGCGCGCTGGCTTCCGGGTTCTTGCTGTTTGGCATGTCCATGCTCTATGGGGCCACCGGCACGCTGGACATCAATGAGCTGGCCCGGCGCATCGGCTCCGGGCAGGCCGTGCAGCTGGCCCTGGTCCTGGGCACGATCTTCATCGTCGCCGGAATCGCATTCAAGCTGGGGGCGGCGCCGTTTCACATGTGGGTGCCCGACGTCTACCAGGGTGCGCCGACGCCGGTGGCGCTGCTGCTGTCCTCGGCCCCCAAGCTGGCCGCCTTCGCCATCGCGTTCCGCATGCTGGTCGAGGGCGTGCCGCAACTGGCGGTCGACTGGCAGCACATGCTGGCCGTGATCTCGGTGCTTTCCCTGGCCATCGGCAACGTGACCGCGGTGGCGCAGACCAACCTCAAGCGCATGCTCGGATTTTCCACGGTCGGTCAGATGGGCTTCTTGCTGTTGGCCATGTTGGCCGGGGTCGTGAGCGGCAACACCTCGATCACCGCTGGCGCCTACGGGGCGGCGATGTTCTACGTTGTGACCTATACGCTCTCGACGGCCGGCTGCTTCGGCATCATCTTGCTGTTGGCGCGCGAACACTTCGAGGCCGACGAGATCGCCGACTTGCGCGGGCTGGCCAAGCGCAATCCCTGGTACGCCTTCGTCATGACCGTGATGATGCTATCGCTGGCCGGCCTGCCGCCGACGGTGGGTTTCTTTGCCAAGTTCGTGGTGCTCCAGGCGCTGGTCTCGGATGGCGCCAGCGTCTTGATGTTCCGGCTGGCGGTGGTCGCGGTGCTGTTCTCCCTTGTTGGGGCGTTCTACTACCTGCGGGTGGTCAAGGTGATGTGGTTTGACGAGGCCAGCGATTCGAGCCCGCTCCAAGCCAGCGGCGAGATGCGCCTGGCGCTGACCGCCAACGGCCTGGCCGTGCTGGTCTTGGGCGTCTTGCCCCAGGGCTTGCTGGCGCTGTGCAACGGCGCGGTCTTGCGCGCCCTGGGTGGCTGACCCTTTGGCGGATCCTGCGCAACACCCCTTGCTCGAGGGGTCGGACGATCCGCTGACCGACGTCACGCTGGAGTCGGCCACCGCCTACAAGGGCGTGTTCTTCGAGGTGGTGCGTGATCGGGTGCGTTGCCCCGACGGCCACGTCGGCGTGCGCGAATACATTCGCCATCCCGGGGCCGTCATGATCGTTGCGATGGCCGATGCCGACAGCGTTTTGCTCGAGCGCCAGTACCGTCATCCGCTGGGATGCAGCTTCATCGAAATGCCGGCTGGCAAGCTCGAGCCCGGTGAGGATCCGCTGCTCTGCGCCCAGCGCGAGCTGATCGAGGAAACCGGCTACCGTGCGGCGCACTGGGTGCGTCTGGGCGCGTTTCACAACGCAATCGGCTACTCCGATGAGCAAATTGCGGTCTACCTGGCCCGCGACCTGAGCTTCGTGGGTGCTTCGACCGAGGCCGGCGAAGTGATCGAGGTGTTTTGCGCCGGCTGGCGCGATTTGCTGGACTGGATCGCCAACGGGAAGGTGACCGACGTCAAAACGATCGTCGGCGCGTACTGGCTGGAGCGCTACCTGGCAGGCGCCGGGGCGCAGCCGGCGCCTGGAACCTGACCTCGCCTGCGCGGCGACGGTGCTGCGGTGGCGACGGATGCACCGGAGAAATTCCCGCAGCCGTTACCCGCGGCTCACGGTCGATCAACACCTGCCGCCGGGGCGCTCGCAACCACGGCGACCAAGGTCGACGGGTCCGCAAGGGCGGATCGACAGTGAGGTACCGGATTCGTCGTTGAACGGGTCGCGCCCGCGAGGCGCGTCTTGGCCGCGCGCATTGCGCCAAGCGCTGCGCAGCGCCAGGTTCCGGGGGCTTGCTGGCCGACACCGTACCGGTCGATGCCGCAGGTTGCTACGGCGCAAAATCCTCGGGTATGCTCTTTCCGAACTCGAGGAGAACGCACATGAGAAAGTCGGCTTTGGCGATTCTGCTGATGTCTTGCGCAGTGGCCTGGGCGCAGGACGCAAGGCTCAAGCCGGGCCTGTGGGAGGTCAAAGTCCTGCGCCAGGTCGTGGATGGGCGCGACATGAGCGGACAGATGGCTGCGGCCCAGGACAGGGCGCGGCAGGCGATGGCCAATTTGTCGCCCGAGCAGCGCAAGCAGATGGAAGCGATGATGGGCCGCCGGGGCATGCCGGCCGACGCGGGCCACGGCGCGATGCGCATCTGTGTCAGCCCCGCCATGGCGGCCAGCGATCGGACCGTGGCCGACCCGCAGGGCAACTGCGCCCCGGCCAAGATCGACCGCAGCGGTAACACGGTCAATTTCCAATTCAATTGCACAAGGAACGGGGGCACGTCGGTGGGCAAGGGCACCAGCACATTCCACGGCGACACCGTGGAATCGAGCATGGAGGCGACGACCACGGATGCCAAGGGCCAGCACACGATGCTCAACGAGTCTCGGATGACCTACCTGGGTTCCGACTGCCAGGGCATCAAACCCGTCGACGAAATGGCGCGGGGCGCTGCCACGCCGACCCAGACCCATTGACCGCGCGCCGGTTCCGCCCTTGGCTGGGGCCGAACCCTGCACGCGGCGCCGTTTTCGTCGGCGCCGGCGTCAGTTCAAGATCGATTCGGCCGGCGTGTACGGTTTGCTCAAGGCGCGCGCTACGGCTTCGTAGGTCAGTTGCCCGGCGTGCACATTCAGCCCGGCGCGCAGGTGCACGTCGTCCAGGCAGGCAGCGCGCCAGCCCTTGTTGGCGAGCGCCAGGGTGAAAGGCAGTGTGGCGTTGTTGAGGGCGAACGTCGACGTGCGCGCGACGGCCCCGGGCATGTTGGCCACGCAATAATGCACCACCCCGTCGACCACGTAGGTCGGCGCGGCGTGGGTCGTGGGGCGCGAGCTCTCGAAGCAGCCACCCTGGTCGATGGCGACGTCGACGATCACGGCGCCGGGTTTCATCAGCGCCAGTTGCGCCTTCTTGATGAGCTTGGGCGCCGCCGCACCCGGGATCAGCACGGCGCCGACGACCAGGTCGGCTTCGTAGACGGACTCTTCCGTGGCGTGGATCGAGGCAAATTCCGTGTGCAGGCGACCCAGGAAGATGTCGTCGAGTTCGCGCAGGCGCGGCAGCGAGCGGTCCAGCACCGTGACTTCGGCGCCTAGCCCGACGGCCATCTTGGCCGCATTGGCGCCGACCACGCCGCCGCCGATGATGGTGACCTTGCCGGGGGGCACGCCGGGGACGCCGCCCAGCAGCACGCCACGGCCGCCATTGGCCTTTTGCAGCGCCACGGCGCCGACCTGGATGGCCATGCGTCCGGCCACCTCGCTCATCGGCGCCAGCAGGGGCAGTCCTCCACGCTCGTCGGTGATGGTTTCGTAGGCGATGGCGGTGCAGCCCGATTGCAGCAGCAGCTCGGTTTGTCGAGGGTCCGGCGCCAAGTGCAGGTAGGTAAATAGCAACTGGCCGGGGCGCAGCATCCGGCACTCGTCCGGCTGCGGTTCCTTGACCTTGACGATCATCTCGGCGCGCTCGAACAGCGCCGCCGCGGTGGCCTCGACCTGCGCGCCGGCGGCCCGATAGGCTTCGTCGTCGCAGCCGATCCCCAGGCCGGCGCCCGTTTGGATCAGGACCTCGTGTCCGTTGTGCACCGCCTCGCGCACCGCCGCCGGCGTCATGCCGACCCGGTATTCGTGGTTCTTAATTTCCTTGGGTACGCCGATCAGCATGCGGTTCTCCGATATCGACTGCGCGCGCTAAGCCCACGAAGGCCACGTAGGGCACGTAGGGCACGTAGGGCAGCGCGCGCCAAGCTCGCCCATGGTGATCAGTATGCTGGCAGCGGCGCGAAATAGGATGCTGAAACGAGCGGCAACGGGCGGCCAGCCTGCAATATGATTGCGTACGGTCGATACATTTCCGCAGTTCGGTGCGTTGGCGCAATTTTGGGATTTTTCATGGAACTCGATCGCATCGATCAACAAATACTGGTCCTGTTGCAAAGGGACGGGCGCCTGACCAACGCCGCCCTGGCCGAGCAGGTCCATCTGTCGGCCTCGGCCTGCCTGCGGCGGGTGCAGCGGCTGGAGCAAGACGGGGTGATCTGCGGCTACACCGCGGTGTTGGATCCGGCGGCCGTGGGTCGCGCCACGAGCGTGTTCGTCGAGGTCAGCCTCAATAGCCAGCGCGAGGACGCGCTGGAGGCATTTGAAAGCGCGGTGCGCGATTGCGCGCCGATCGCCGAATGCCACCTGATGTCGGGCGGATCGGACTACCTGCTGCGCATTGCCGTGGCCAATACGCAAGAATACGAGCGCATCCACAAGCAGCACCTGTCGCGCCTGCCGCATGTGGCGCGCATCCGATCGAGCTTCGCGCTGCGCACCGTGTGCCAGCGCAACCCGCTGGCGTTTTGAACCCGCCGGTCGGTTCCAGCCCTCTCGCCAGCTCTGGCGCGGCTCTTACAGCGCCGATCGCAGGATCTGCGCCAAGACGCGGCCGCCGCGGGCCACCTTGTCCGAGGGTGCGTATCCGAATCCGACCACCAGGCCGGCGGCGCGCGTGGGTCCGATGAAATAGCGCGACAGGGCGCTCACGCGTATCCCGTGTTTGGCCGCGGTGTCGGCCAGTTTCTGGTCATCCCAGCCGTCGGGCAGGCGCACCACCAGGTGCAGCCCGGCGCTTTGAGAGGAAATCCAGGCCCCCTTGTCCAGCGCGGGCGTGAGCGCCGCAATCAGCAGGGTGCGCGTCTCGGCATAGGCCTGGCGCAGGCGTCGAATGTGCGTCGCAAAGTAGCCGCGTTCCATGAACTCTGCCAGCGCCCCCTGCACGGTCAACTGCCCCGGTCGCTGCAAGTCATACAGGGCGCTGCGAAACGGCTCGATCAGCGACGGCGGCACGACCATGTAGCCGATCTTGATCCCCGGATACAGAACCTTGGAAAAGGTTCCGAGGTACACCACGCGCTGTTCGGTATCGAGTCCCTGCAGCGACGCCAGCGGCCGGCCGCTGTAGCGCAGCTCGCTGTCGTAGTCGTCCTCCAGTATCCAGGCGCGCTCGCGCGCCGCCAGCTCCAGCACCGCGCGCCGGCGCGCCAGGCTCATCGGTACGCCCGTCGGATATTGGTTCGAAGGGGTCAGGTAGATCAGTCTCGGCCGGCTGCCCCCGGGCGCGGTGGCCGGATTCATGCCGTCGCTGTCGACCGCCACGGGCTCAATCTTCAAGTCGCAAGAATCGAAGATGCAGCGTGCGCCCCAGTAGCACGGATCCTCGACCCAGACCCGGTCGCCGGCATCGGCGAGCAGTTGTGCGCACAAGTCCAACGAATGTTGGGTGCCGGCGGTGACGATCACCTGGTGCACATCGACGCGTACCGCACGCGACACGCGCACGTAGTCGGCGATCGCATGGCGTAGCGGCAGATGACCGCCGTCGGTGGCGTAGTCGAGCAGTTCCGGCCGGGCCATGCGCAGCTGCCGGCTTTGCAGGCGCTGCCACTGCTTGATGGGAAAGAGCGTGAAATCGACGTCGCCTCCGCTCAACGGCTGAATCTCGAAGCGGCGCCCGCCATGGAATGCGGCCAGCCGCGATCCCCGTTGCGACAGGGTCGGGGTCACCCCCGCCGGTGGGCGTCGCTCGCCCCCTCCCGGCGCCGCCCGGTGACCGCGCGCCCTGGGTGCCGCGGCCGCTTGGGCCACAAAGGTCCCGCTACCGGCGCGGGCGCTAATGTAACCCTCGGCCAGCAGGCCTTCGAAGGTCGACAACACCGTGTTGCGCGACAATCCGAGTTCGCGCGCCAGCTCGCGCGTCGACGGCAGCCGTGTCCCAGGTGGTAGCCGATGGCCCAGGATGGATTCGCGGATGGCCTGGTACAGCACGCGGTAGCGGGGCAAATCCCCATCGGCGTCGGCAAACGCGGCTCGAAGCAGCTCGTAAGTTGGCGTGGCCTGTCGCATGGCAGGTAAAGTCCGTAGGACGACTTCGTTAGGGTGCGATGTCCCGGGCGGGGCGGCATCCGCAGAGCGTCCAACCCCTCGGCGCCGATCCCCCCGGCGCCGTGCGCCGGTGGCGCGGTGCACCATAGCGGCTCTTTGGGTACCGGCAAACTGGTTCCATAGGAGCAAGCATACTGGATCTGACGACAATACCAATTGCGGTTACACTGGGGATACCGCGCGTGTCGGGTTTTGCGTCTACGGGGCGGTCATCTTGCCCTGCCATGTCGTGCGGTTGCCGCGCCGCACGGGGCGCGACGCCTGAGCTGGCTGTCACCATCAGGGGGCAGGGCCACGCGCCGGAGTTCGAGCCATGTCGTTGCGCTCATTTGCCCACGCAAGCCACGGTTTTTGTGATCTGCCGGGATCGCGCCACCTGGGGACCATGCCCGTCTTGGCCGTGGGCGTCGACGATCGGGTGACGGGCGCTCACGTGCGCCGTAATCGCGGCATGCGACGAAGACGCCCCTGGCCGTCCGCCTAGGGTATTTTGGCGGGGTCGCCTCCCGCAGTACCACGGGCACGCGCGCCATGGCAGTGGGGGCCCAGCGGGCCCCCTGTGGCCCCAGATCCGGGCCGGCGCGATGTCCTAGGCACGGATCGAAGCGCGACTGCGCCCGAGCCCGTCGGATGGACAAGTCTGAACCAACAGTGCAAATGCGGCCGACAGTAGGACCCGACAGCGGGCATCCAGGCTGGCGAGCACGCGGAGAACTTCTATGAACACCGCCACCAACGTATCGCGCAGCAGCTTTACCGAAAAGGATCTGGAGCGCTGGCTCGACCAAAACCGCATCAGCGAGATCGAATGCCTCGTGCCCGACCTGGCAGGTGTGGCGCGCGGCAAGATCCTGCCGCGCGAGAAATTCACCGAGGACCGCGGCATGCGCGTGCCGGAGGACATCTTGGCGATGACCATCAACGGCGATCGCCCCGGATCGGATCCGGGCTATCGCGCGGTGATCGCGGCAATCGACCACGACCTGGTGTTGCGTCCGGATCCCACCACGGTGTGCGTCGTTCCCTGGGCCAGCGATCCGACCGCCCAGGTGATCCATGACGCGTTTCGCAGCGACGGCAGCCCGGCGGAGTTTACGCCCCGCTCGGTGCTGCGTCGCGTAATCCAGAACTTCACCGCCAGGGGGCTGGGCACCGATAGTCGCGCCCGAGCTGGAATTTTACCTGGTGGCCAAAAACGCCGATCCGAACATGCCGCTTAGCCCGCCGATCGGCCGTAGTGGCCGGGCCGAGACCGTGCGCCGGGCCTACAGCATCGACGCGGTCAACGAGTTCGATCCGCTGTTCGAGGATGTGTACGACTACTGCAAGGCCATGGAGCTGGACGTCGACACGCTGATCCACGAGGTGGGCGCCGGGCAGATGGAAATCAACTTCCTCCACGGCGATCCGCTTTCGCTGGCCGACCAGACGTTCTACTTCAAGCGCACGATGCGCGAGACGGCGCTGCGTCACGGCATGTACGCCACGTTCATGGCCAAGCCGATGGAAGGCGAACCGGGTTCGGCGATGCACATCCACCAGAGCCTGGTCGACGTGCAGAGCGGGCGCAACATCTTTTCCAATCCCGATGGCAGTCCCTCGAAGATCTTCAACCACTACCTGGCGGGGCTGCAAAAGTACATGCCCGCCGGCATGGCGCTGGTGGCGCCGTACGTGAATTCGTACCGGCGCATCGTGCGCCATGGCGCCGCCCCGATCAACGTGCAATGGGGTCACGACAACCGCACGGTCGGCTTTCGCATCCCGGGCGCCTCGGCGGAGAACCGCCGCGTGGAAAACCGCGTGATCGGCGCCGATGCCAATCCCTACCTGTCCATCGCCATCACGCTTGCCTGCGGCTGGCTGGGCATCGTCGAGCAACTCGAACCCTCGCCCGAGAGTTCGGGCAGCGCATACGCGCTCGACTACGAGCTGCCGCGCAGCCTGTCTGAGGCGATCACGGAGCTGCGCGAGAGCAAGGCGCTGCACCGTGTGCTGGGGGAGGCGTTCATCAATGTCTATACCTCGGTCAAGGAACTCGAGTACGCCGAGTTCATGAAGGTCATCAGCCCCTGGGAGCGCGAGTACCTGCTGCTGCATGTTTGACCGCCATGCGATTGCGACGTGCTCGCTTGTAAAGGACGAGAAAATGAGACAGACACCACCGACGGCATCTGGCGCCGCACCGGTTTACGACACCGTCGCGCTGCAGCGCGAGGACAGCAGCCACTACCTGCATCCTTTCACCGATCACCAAGCGCTGGCGGCAATGGGCGCGCGCGTGGTGGTCCGGGGC
>CAVSPM010000005.1:0-39496 GCA_963729785.1 uncultured beta proteobacterium
CGATGAGCGCCCCCGTCAGCAGCGCGATCAGATAGGCCGTGTGCAGGGCCAGCACGACGAAGCTGACCACGTCTTCCCAGAAAAACGCCGGGGCCAGCAGGTAGCGGCCGAAGACGTCGTGTTCCCAGAGGCTGCCCGTGACCATGATCGAATACAGTGCCACGGTCTTGCAGACGATCGAGACCGTTGCGGCCCCCCAGCCGTTACCGGTCAGCAGATAGCGCAAGACCAGGATCAGGCTGACCACAAAGATCATGAACTGGACGATCGCCAGCACGCCCTGGACCCGTGTCCAGACCGAGGCATCGCGCCGCCGCCGCTGCTCCCGGGTGTAGAGCGGAGTCCGCGGACCAGCTTTCCTTGTTACGCGCAACGATTGCATTCGCCCATCCGCCGTCACCCCTGCCTGGCGGGAATCTAGTCCGTGACACTGAGAAGTGTCAACAAAAATTTACGTAACGGGGTATTGACAGCGCTAGGGGACAGCGGGCTATATTTCTGGCGTCGACGGGACACGCCACCATCGCTGCAAGATGGTTTTCCGTCCGACATCGAGGCAGCGGCAGCAAGCGGCGGCATAAGAACGAAGAGTCGTACCCGCCGTAGGAAGGTGTTCGCTTGGCGGGTCGGGGAGGAGGAGACGATGATCGAATCGGGGCGGCACCTCGTGGATGCGGGCGCTCAAGTCGGCGAACCGACGGGTCTGCGCTTTCCTCGTTGCGACGAGGCGGCTCTGGATGCCGATCCGCTGGCCCCGAGCCTGGAGCGGATGCGCCTGCTGGTGACCACGGTCGAGGCGCAGATCATCCCCCGGCTCGTGATCGCGCACCGGTGCGCGGGCAGCGGCCACGCCGCCGTGCAGGAGGCGGCCGCGCAGCGGCCCCGCAAGCAGGAGGTCGAAGCCTGCGTGCGCCTGTTGCTCGATCCGGGCGCGGGCTCGCCGCTGGGCTTTGCCGAGGAGCTGCTGGCGCGCGGCCTGAGCCTGGACTCAATCTACCTGGAGATCTTCGCGCCGGCGGCGCGCCGTCTGGGCGAGAAGTGGGAGCGCGACGAATGCAGCTTTACCGACGTGACGATCGCGCTCGGGCGCCTGCAGCAGTCGCTGCGTCGGTTTTCCGCGCATTTTCGGCCCGAATGCATCGAGGGCGGACCCTGGCGCCAGGCGCTGTTCGCCGCGGTCCCGGGCGAACAGCACACCTTCGGTCTGTCGATGATCGTGCAGTATTTTCTGCGCGCCGGCTGGGACGCGGCGCTGATCCCGAGTCCGGCCGCTGAGGAGCTGCTGCGCCTGGTGCAGCTCGAACCCATCGCGCTGGTCGGGTTGTCGATGAGCCGCGAGGCGCATGCACCGGCCCTCAAGGCGCTGATCGGGCGCCTGCGTTCGGGCTCCTGCAATCCGGCGCTGCGCCTGATCGTCGGCGGCGTGGCCTTCGAGGGCCGCGCTGGGCTGGCGGCCGAGCTGGATGCCGACGGGACGGCGGCCGATGCCCTCGATGCCGTCAATCTGGCGCAACACTTGGTACTGTAGACCGTCCTGTAATATGGGAGTGCAACAATCGATTAAACGTTAGCTGTTCTCGTTCCGCGGCGTCGAAAGCAGCGCAGCTGTAAGAGGGGAAGCGAGTTGCTCCAGTCGTTCCGTTTGCCGGGGAAGAGCCTTGCCGGGCTGGACGCAGAGTCTGCATCGAGGGTCATCGCCGCCGCTGCCGATCTGGCGCTGGTGCTCGACAGCCGCGGCATGATCCGCGACGTTTGCGTCGGCAGCGATGAGCTCGCCGACGATGGCTATGGCGCATGGATCGGGCGGCCCTGGCTCGACACCGTTACGGCCGAGAGCCGTCCCAAGGTCGAGGCACTGCTGAGCGACGCCAAGCAGTCGGCGCCGCCGACCTGGCGCCAGATCAATCACCCGACCGCACGCGGCGGCGACGTTCCGGTGCTGTACTCCGCGGTCAAGGTCGGCAAGGCCGGCAACGTGATCGCGCTCGGACGCAGCCTGCGGGGTGTCGCGGCCCTGCAGCAGCGCTTGCTGCACGCGCAGCAGTCGCTCGAGCGCGACTACGAATTCTTGCGCCAGACCGAAACCCGTTACCGCATGCTCTTCGAGCTGGCGCTGGAGGCCGTGCTGATCCTCGAGGCCGGCAGCCAGAAGGTGGTCGACGCCAATCCGGCCGCCGCAAAGATCCTGGGGCAGGGCGTGCGCTTCATGATCGGCCGCAGCTTCCCCGAAGGCTTCGACGAGCCCAGCACGCGCGCGATACAAGACTTGATCGGTGCGATCCGCGTTGCCGGGCGCGTCAGCGAGGTCGTGGTCCGGCGCGAGGGCGATCCGCGCCGCTACCTGGTGTCGGCCTCGCCCTTTCGCCAGGACAACGCGACGCACATCCTGCTGCGCATCGTGCCGCAGGATGGTGGCCAGGTCTTCAGCGCTGAAGCCGCGCGCAACCGCCTTACGGCGGTGCTCGAGCGACTGCCCGACGGCTTCGTGCTGACCGACCCCAGCGGCCGCGTGTTGGCGGCGAACCGCTCCTTTCTCGACCTGGTGCAGCTCACCTCCGAGGGCCAGGCGCGGGGCGAACCGCTCGAGCGCTGGCTCGGGCGCTCCGGCGTCGACCTGAACGTGCTGCTGGCCAATCTGAAGGAGCACGATTCGATCCGACTCTTCTCCACTACCGTGCGCGGCGAATACGGCGCTACCTCCGAGGTCGAGATCTCGGCCGTGAGCGCGCCCGACGCCGACCCGCCCTGCGTGGCCTTCTCGATGCGGTCGATCGCGCGCCGCCTGCCCGAAAAGGGCGCACGCGGACGCGAATTGCCGCACTCCGTCCAGCAGCTGACCGAGCTCATCGGCCGCGTGCCGCTCAAGGATGTGGTGCGCGAGACCACGGATGTCATCGAGCGGCTGTGCATCGAGGCTGCGCTCGAGCTGACCGGGGACAACCGAGCCTCGGCGGCCGAAATGCTCGGCCTGAGCCGGCAGAGCCTGTACGTGAAGCTGCACCGCTACGGCATGTCCGACGCGGTGCCCGGGGCGACCGACGAGGCCTCCGGCTAGTTGCCGCATGCGCGGCCGCCGCAGCGGCCGGTTTAGCTAACGCAACGGCATGCCGCCGCGATTGCGCAGGCGATGAGATCGCCGTTTTATGTCAATAGAAATTGACATTACGAAGTGTCATCGTGTAGCCTGCGCGGATGAGATTTCCGGCGCCCGCGACCGTGCTTGAGTTGCTGAAGCCAGTCACCTGGTTTCCGCCGATGTGGGCGTTTGCCTGCGGCGTGGTCTCCGCCGGCGTCTCCGTGGTGGACCATTGGGCACTTGCGCTGCTGGGGGTGGCCGTGGCCGGCCCGATGGTCTGCGGCACGAGCCAGGCCGCGAACGACTGGTTCGATCGCAAGGTCGACGCGATCAACGAGCCGATGCGTCCGATCCCTTCGGGCCGCATGCCCGGGCGCTGGGGCTTGTACATCGCCATCGCCTGGACGCTGGTCTCGCTGGCGGCAGCGACCGCGCTGGGTACCTGGGGCTTGGGGGCGGCGCTGTTCGGCCTGCTGCTCGCCTGGGCCTACAGCGCGCCGCCGCTGCGCCTCAAGCGCAACGGCTGGTGGGGCAATGCGGCCTGCGGCCTTTGCTACGAGGGCCTGCCCTGGATCACCGGCTGGGCGGTGATGGTATCGGGCGGCGGTTCGCCCTTGCGGGTCGCTGGCCTTCGCCGCGCTCTACAGCATCGGCGCCCACGGCATCATGACGCTCAATGACTTCAAGTCGATCGAGGGCGATCGCCAGCTTGGGATTGGCTCGCTGCCGGTGCGCCTGGGCGTGGATCGCGCCGCCCGCGTGGCCTGCGCGATCATGGCGCTGCCGCAGGCGCTGGTCGTGGCCTTGCTCGTCTACTGGGAAGCGCCGCTGCACGCGGCCTGCGTTGCGGCGCTGCTCGCGGCACAGGCGGCATTGATGCGTCGGTTTCTGCCGATCCGCGCCGCTACGCGCTCTGGTACAGCGCAACCGGCGTCATCCTCTACGTCTCGGGCATGTTGATCAGCGCCTTTGCCTTGCGCCCAGGAGCCTGAAATGCCGAATCCACAAACGCACAGTGGCGCGCAGCCCTCGACCGACGATGCCGTGCCGGTCGATGCACCGGTGTACGACGCCATCGTCGTCGGCGGCGGCCCCGCCGGAGCGACGGCGGCGACGGATCTGGCGCGCCGCGGCCATCGTGTCGCCATGATCGACCGCGCCGGTCGCATCAAGCCTTGTGGCGGCGCCATCCCGACGGCGCTGATCGAGGAGTTCGCGATTCCCGACAGCCTGCTCGTGGCGCGCGTGACGGCCGCGCGCATGGTGGCGCCGTCCGGCCGCGAGGTCGGCATGCCCATCGAGCAGGGCTTCGTCGGCATGGTCGACCGCGAGCACTTCGACGAGTGGCTGCGCAACCGGGCGGCGCTGGCGGGCGCGCAGCGGATCACAGCCGGCTTCGAACGCGTCGAGCCCGTCGAGGGCGGTGGGCCGGCGCGCATGCGCGTGCATCTGCGCGGCGCCGACGGCGCCTTGCTGGTCCTGCAGGCCAAAGCGCTGATCGGCGCCGATGGAGCGCGCTCGCGCGTCGCGCGGCAGTGCATCCGCGGCGCCGACAAGATGCCCTATGTCTTCGCCTACCACGAGATCATCGCGTCGCCGGCGGCCTCCACGGGATTTGACGCCGCGCGCTGCGACGTGCACTACCGCGGCGAGATCTCGCCGGACTTTTATGGCTGGATCTTCCCGCATGGCGCGACGACCAGCGTCGGCTCGGGCAGCGCGCAGCACGGCTTCTCGGTGCGGCACGCGGTCCAGGCCCTGCGGCGCGACACGGGCCTGGCGGACGCGGCGACGATCCGGCGCGAGGGCGCACCGATTCCGATGCGCCCGCTCGCACGCTGGGACAACGGACGCGACGTCGTGCTGGCGGGCGATGCGGCCGGCGTCGTCGCTCCGGCGTCGGGCGAGGGCATCTACTACGCGATGGCCGGGGGCCGTTTCGCGGCCGAAGCCGTTGACGAATTCCTCGTTACGGGCGACGCGCGCTGCCTGGCGCGGGCGAGGCGGCGCTTCATGAAGCGGCACGGACGGGTCTTCTGGATCCTGGGGATCCTGCAGCGCTTCTGGTACTCGAGCGACAAACGGCGCGAGCGCTTCGTCAGCATTTGCGCCGACGAGGATGTGCAGCAGCTCACTTGGCAGGCCTACCTGCACAAGCGGCTCGTGCGTTCCAGGCCGATGGCCCATGTGCGCATCTTCTTCAAGGACCTGGCGCATCTTTTCGGCATTGCCCGCACTTGAGCCGAACCGCCGCCGTGGCGCTCGACGGTCTGCTGCGGCCCGGCGTGATCGACCTGATCCTGCTGGGCGTCATCGTCGAAGCCGGTGTGCTGCTTGCCCTGCGCCGGCGCACCGGGCGCGGCGTGCCGGCCCGGAGCCTGCTCGCCAACCTGGCCGCGGGAGCGAGCCTGATGCTCGCTTTGCGCCTCGTGCTCGCCGGCGACCGGTCATCCGCCTGGGTTCTTGCATGGCTGGCAGTCGCGCTGCTGGCGCATGTCGCGGATCTGGCGCTACGCTGGGAGCGCCGCGGCCATGATGACGCCTCGCGCCGCGACCTGCCGTGACGTCGAAGGCGGGCGCGGTCGTGCCCGGGCGGCAGTCCGTCAAGCCTGCGCGCGCGCGGTCCTGCTTGCGGCCGCGCTGCTGATCGGAGCCTGTACGAACATGGAGCAAGAAGACGCGGGTACGCCGATCGCGCCGGGCGCGGACCGATCTTTGGCAGCCGTGCGCCGCACGACGGTCGATCTCGTGCTGGACGGCCGCCGCACCGGCGCCGACGTGGTTTGGCCGCCGCAGACCTCGGACGCGGCCGTCGTGCTGGCGCACGGCTTCACCCGATCGCGCTCAACCATGGCGGACTACGCCGCGATGCTGGCGCGCGAGGGGCTGCTGGCGGTCGCGCCGGACCTGCCCTACCTGGTCGACTCGCGCGACAATGCGCGAGCGCTGATCGAACTGGTGGCGCAGCTTCGCCGCGGCGCCTTCTCCCCTCCGGCGCAGCGGATCGTGCTGGTCGGCTTCTCCGCGGGCGGCCTGGCGGCATTGCTGGCCTCCGGGTCGGAAGGCGTCGTGGGCTACATCGGGCTCGACCCGTACGACCGGCCCGATCACATCGGCCGGACCTACGCGCGGAACCTGCAGATTCCGGCGGCGCTGTTGCGCGCCCCGTCATCGGCGTGCAATGCGTTTTCGGTCGCCGCGCCCTGGGCCCAGGCGCTGCCGCGGATCGAGGTCGATCGGCTGTTCGAGCATGCGACGCACTGCGACTTCGAGGCGCCGACGGACTGGCTCTGCCGCCTCGCCTGCGGCGCGGCCGACCCTGGGCGCCAGCAGGCCATCCGCGATGAATTGCTCCAGATCGTGCGGCGCTGGCTGCCTCCTGCCCAGGGCGGCTGACGCGGGGTCGCGCGCCGGTTGCTCCAGTATCATCGAACGCTACTGATTCTTGCTCGCCGGAGGCGGCAGCGTGCAATCCCGTCTGTCCGAGGCGCTTCGAGAAGGCACGCGCGATCTGCATACCGAGATCGAGCGTACCGGCTTCATGCAGGCGCTGTTGCGCGGGCGGATCGACCGCGCGACCTACTGTGCGCTGCTGCGCAACCTGCAGGAAATCTACGGCGCACTCGAGGCGGCTCTCGCGCGCCACGGCGCCCATCCCTGGATCGCCCCGGTGATGCTCGCGGGGCTGCCGCGCGCTGCCTTGCTGGCGCAGGACCTGGCCGTGCTGCATGGCGCCCACTGGCAAGACGATCTGGACCTGGTGCCTGGCGCGCGACAGTACGTTTGGCGCCTGGATGAACTGGAAATCGCCGCACCGGGCCGACTGCTTGCGCATGCGTACGTGCGTTACCTCGGGGACCTGAGCGGCGGGCAGATCCTGCGCCGGATCGTGGCAGCGAGCCTGGGCCTTGCGGGCACGTCCGGAACCGGCTTCTACGCCTTTGGATCGCCCGAGGAGGTTGCCGCCCTGGCGCGGCGCTTTCGGGCAGGTCTGGACGCCGTCGTCCTCGATGCAGCCGGCGTTCAAGCGCTGGTGGCCGAGGCGCGGCGCTCTTTCGCGCTGCACCGGCCGCTGTTCGAGGAATTGATGCCGGCGCCGGGCGGTACAAGCCCCGGCGGCGCCGTTTCTACGCCGGCTTAAGCGGGGTCGCGCCGTGCAGCCGGATCTGGTTGTACAGGACGGTCGCGCGCTCGATCGAGGTCTCGAGCTCTTCGAGCATCGGGGCCACCGCCGGTCCGCTGGCGACGTCGGAGATGTCCATCGCCGCCATGCTGGCGTTGGCCAACAGCGCGCCGATCAGGGCATCCTTGGCGCGGCTGCGCAGCGAGTCCGAATCCGGGACCTCAGGTCCCACGGCGGTACGCGATAGCGACTGCTCCAGGTGCTGGAGCGCCGCCGCGGCACGCCGCTTCTCCGAGCAGTCGATCAGGATGAGCATGTACCCGAGCACGCTGCCGTCCTGGCCCGGGACGACCTCGGCACGCACGCTGACCGGTATCCTGGTGCCGTCCGGTCGCGCGACATGGATGTCGCCACGCCAGGGCTCGAGCTGCTCGCGCAGCCGCAACAGCATGTTGGCGGCGGTATCGCGCTCGGCGAAAAGCTGCGCCAGCGACTCGATGCCCGAGCCGGCGCCGTCGGCCAGCGCGCCGCTGTCGCGCCCGATCAGCGCGCAAAACGCCGGGTTCGCGAACGAAGGCGCGCCGGACACGCCCGCGACCAGGACCGGCTCCTTGGTGCTGCCGATCGCCGCGCGCACCTGGGCAATCTGATGCTCGGCGACCAGCAGCCGTACGGCGTTGATCTGGGCGATGATGTCGATCAGGGCGGAGCCGATCGCGCGCGCGAACACCAGTTCCTTCTTCGACCATGGCACCGCGGTGCCGCGCACGATCTCGGACCAGGCCGCGAACGAGCGTCGCGGTGACAATTCGAGCGGGTCGTCGCGCACGACCGGTTTGGACGGATCTCCGGCCCAGGTGACGGTCTGGAGCTGCTCCTTGCGAAACCAGACGATGTAGTCGGGGCGCGATTCGGAGAGCTTGGCGGCCAGCACGCCGCTGGCCACGGACGTCAGCGACGCGAGTGCCGGGTTCTCCCGTGCCACTGAGGCGCAGCTGAACATCGAATCGGTGACGCGGCCATCGAACCAGTGCAGCAGTTCGCGCAGCTCCGGCGTGGAGGGCACCTCGCCCCCGGTCAGGATCTCGCCCTCGTAGTAGAGCGCCGCGCCAGTGGCCTCGAGCGGCAGCAGCAGTGTGCGCGGGTTGCGAAACAGCGCCAAGCGCCAATCGCCCTCGGTCGAGGTGGCCTCGACCAAGCGCTGCTCGAGCCGACGCACGAGCATGTCGACCTGGGCATGGGCATAGCTCTCGATGGCCCCCAGTCGCGTCGCGACGACCTCGGCGAGCAATTCGCAGGCGGCGCGCACGGGAAACCGCAGGTTGCGTGGCGTGTCGTGGTGACAGGCGATCAGTCCCCAGAGCTGGCCCTCGCGCACCAGGGAGACGACAAGCGTCGCATTGACTCCCATGTTCTTAAGGTACTGGATGTGCAGCGGGGACATGCTGCGCAGGTGGCACAGGGACATGTCCAGTTCGCGGTCGAGTCCCGGCTGCAGGCGTGGTTCGATCGGCACCGGTTCGTAGTGCACGTCCACGAGAACGCGGACCCGGGTGCGCAGGTACAGTTCGCGCGCCCGCTGTGGGATATCCGACGCCGGGTAGTGGTGTCCAAGCAAGGAATCGAGCCGCGGATGGCGCGCCTCGGCGACGATTTTGCCGTGCCCATCCGGGTCAAACTTGTAGGCCATGACCCGGTCGTAACCGGTCAGGTCGCGAAAGATCTGCACCACGGCGTCGAACAGCAAGCCTTGGTTGGACGCGGCACCGATGCGCCGTACCGCATCGACAATCTGCTCGATTAGGGCCGTTGGTTCACAGCTGACGGTCTGGGCCTTGACCAGGCCGGGCTCGAGCGGTTCGAATTCGACGATCAGGCCGTTGTCCGGATGACGATGGACTACGGTCTCGAATTGCGCGCCGCCCAGGCGAACGCGCAGCGGACGTGTTTCCTCCGGTTGCAGGTCGGCCCAGATGCGGTGCAACTCGGCGGCCAGGTCCTGGCTCAGGCTTTCGATCTTGCGCCCGAGCAGGGCCTGACGGGGAAAGCCGAGCATCGCGCCGCAGTTCGCGCTTGCCTGCACCACCGTGAAATGGATCGGCTCGACGACCAGCAGGGCGCCATGAGGCTGGATCGACCCGGCGAGATGGATCAGCTCCCGCTCGCAATTGCTCAGGTCGGCTTGGCCGAACGGCGGACTGCTAAGCAAGGTAGCGCCCGGAAGAAAGCGCGCCGGGTTGCCGGCGTGCCGCGCGCCATGTGCCGCTCATTGGGCTAACCCGTGCCCCGCAGGCCTGCGTCCTGGCCGCTTCCCGGCGGCGTTGTCACGCCGCGCAGCCGGGCATCGAGCTGATCGGCGCTCAGGCCCAGGATTTTTGCGGCTTCGGACTTGTCGCCACCCGTGATTTGCAACGTTGACTGCAAGAAATACAGCTCGGCCTGCTCCTTGACCTTGGCCAGCAGCTCCGGCAGGCCCAGGCGGCCAAGGTGGACCGTGAGGGCGTCGATGGCCGTCGCCAGGTCGCCGACCTTGCGCCGGTGCCGTGCATCGAAGGTGGCATCGGGCTCCCGAACACGGATCGTCAGGCCGACGCATTCTTGGTCCTCGTCGGCCAGCAGCGCGGCCGAGACATCGACCAGGGCCGTCCTCCCGCGAAGGCCCTGCAGCGGCGCAGCCCGGCTGACTGCGATGCCGCGATTGCGCGCCGTTGCGATGACGTCGCCGAACTGGGCACCGAACACGTCGGCCAGCGGCCGGCCGCGCGCATTCCGCTCGTCGTCGAACTGGGCCAGTTCGACGAACGCCCGATTGGCCATCAGGATCCGGCCGCCCGTGTCGACAACGACAACCGAGTCGGGCGTGCGTTCGACCAGCTGGATCAGGGTCCGGCTCGCGTCGGCCGCATCCTCGCCCGAGTCGACCGCCCGCACGCGCAGGAGCAGGAGCATGGCGTCGGCGGAACGGAACGGCGTTGCCGAGATCCGGGCGCTGACGCGGCGGCCCGACAGCCAGGCGCGGATCTCCGCGGACATGCCCATCGCGCGTGCATTGGCCAGCAGCTCGCTAACGGCTGGACGCGAGACGCGGTCGATTGTCGAGATCGCTTCCATGCCGATCAGCCGGTCCGGCGCGATGTCGAAGAGTTCGCTGGCGGCCTGGTTGCCGTCGATGATGCGCATCGTCTCGGCGTCGACGATGAGGACCGCGTCGGTGGCAACCTGGAACAGCACCCGGTAGCGTGTTTCGGCCTGGCGGTGCTTCCAGTATTCGCGTTCGATCTCCTGCTGCGCCTCGACGAATTGCTGCTGGATGCCGGAGATGGCCCGCAGGTCGCGGCCGACCGCCAGGACCGGCCCATGCGCCCCGAGCCGCACGGCGGCGTAGGAAAAAGGGATGTCGACGCCCGCGGGCGAAAGATGGTTGATTTCGCGGCGGTGAGACGTGCCGCTGGTGCTGGCCTCGCGCAGCAGTTCCTCGACCTTCGCCCGGGTATCGCCCGTCACGGTGTCGGCCCAAGGCCGGCCGACCCAATCGCCGGCCCCGGGCGCCGCGGACCCGCCGTTGCCCAGCGCCACCTTGTCGATGACGCCGCGCGAATCGATGACGAGTGCAATGTCGCTGGCGAGCGTGACGAAGGTTTCGGCTAGTTCGGGCGCCAGCTTGGACAGAGCCGCCAAATCGATGGCAGTTACCGGGCGCCGGTTCATGTTCGCAGCCCCGCGATGAGGCCGGCCGCAGCGCTGACGACCACGAGCCGCGGCACGACACCGCGCCCGCGTGGCAGCTTGGCGCACGGAACATCGATGAGATTCACGGCAACCAGACCCTGACGAAATGAATTTATTCTAGACCATCCAAGCGTCGCCGGCTGAATTTGCATCAAGGTCTTGCGGGAGCCTGTGCAAAGCGGGCGTCTTTGACCGGGGGTTGCGGGTCGCGCGCCCTTTTACGCCCGCGCCGGCTTCCCGCGGTGTCCTCGGGAAGGACGCGCACGTCCAGCGCCCGGCGGGCCGCTTCCGTTGGACGGTCCGATCCTGGCGCTCCAGGCGTCATAGCGGCGGACGAACTCGGGCAGGCACTCAAAGTGCGGCAGCGCACCCGTTGGCAGAACTTCAAGCGTCCAGTTGGGCGATGCCTCAAAGTGGCGCAGGCCCGTGTATTCCACGAAATCGCCGCGCACGCCATGAACGACCCACACCGGCATGGCCAGCGCGCGGTACAACGCGCCGCTGTCGCCGCTGAAGAGAAAGCCGCAGAGAAAACGCAGCGGCGCATGCTCCGCCCCCGGTTGATGCGTGAGCACCTCGTCGTAGTCGAGAAGCTCGTCGTCGATGCGGGGCGATCCCCAGGTGCGTCGCAGGAAGTAGCGGATCACTCGGCGCCGCGTTAGCAGACCGAAAAGCCCGCGCCCGAGTGCCGGTGCGCCGACGACCGAATGCAGCAAGGGCCTGCCCAGCGTGCTCCCGGCCGGGCCGTCGCGCAGCGCGCGGCGGTTGAATCCGGTGGGACTGACGAGTCCGAGACTGCGAAAGGCGTCGGGCGTTTCAGTCGCCGCACGGGCAAGGAATTCGGCCGACAGCGAGAGTGCGATCGCGTCCACGGCAACGCCGCCGGATTCGCGTCGCACTTCCCGCAGCAGCGCGTGGATTGCATCGGTCATCAGGCGCGGCGTGTACGGCCGCCGGCTGCGTTCCGAGAAGCCGAAACCCGGCAGATCCAGCGCGATGACGGGGCGCTCGCGCCGGTAATGGTCGTAGAGCGGCTTGACCTCAAACGCCGAACCCGCGGCGTTGACGCTGTGCAGCAGCACGAGCGGTCGCGCCGTGGCGGCGACGTCGGGGGGCGAATCCTGGTACCAGGACAGGCGTCCTGCGGCTTGGGTGTCAAGCTCGCGCCGCTCGCCCGCCAGCGCGGGGGGCAGCGCGCTCATCGACGCGCCGTTCGCGCCCGCAAGCGCTGGTATCCGCTGTGTCAGCAGTTGGTTGGTCTGTGCATTCATCTTTTGCAAACAATTGTACGCGCGGGCCACGCGTACTCACCCAGCCGATACGCGCGCGACCGCCGGTCACCGGATCCGCAGTCAAAGACCGCTTCCGTGCTGAAGTCGAGCCGGATCAGGAGTCCGGATGCGCGGCGCGGCGCCAAAATGCCGGTCCGGACCGCCGGCTGCCCGACGTACAACCGATTGGCGCGAGTCCGGATCGCTGGCGCATATTGGATAGGCGCAGGCCTTGCGCAGGGCACGCACCGGGAATTTCGGTGCCGGCTGCGCGATCAACGAAAACGGCGCCCGTGGGCGCCGTATCGTGCGATCCGGCTCGACTATCTGTCGGCTCGGCACCGCTGGGGAGCGATTGTCGATGCCCGGCTGCACCCGCAATCCCGCGAAAAGCGGGGTCAAGTTGCCATGGTTCGCCGGTTTTCCGGTCGCATCCGACCGCTGCCCACGCGCTCCGACGGAGCGTGACCGACCTGGGCCTCAAATCGTTTGGAAGGGTCGCTGGCGGCGCCGCGAGGCAGTGAGGCTAGATAACCCAAGAAAGATCTAGCCCACCGAGGGACCAGGAAGGCTGTGCGCTCGAATCCCGCCGGGCGCGCCTTTTGAAACCAGGGGCTATGGCGATCCAGCCGCTCCCGTCTTCCGGCTTGGCCGGCTGCTGGCTGAAAGCCCACGCTCGCGCGGCCGATTCCATCGATGAGAGTGTCCGTCCAACGCTGGGAAGCCCAGCCATCGACTTGCCGACATCCGGTCTCGATTGGCCGCGGCTGTCGGGGCCGCCGAAGCGGGTCCCACGGCGAAACCGCTGCGTAGCGGACGTTGCCCGCCGCCGCGACCCGAGCGGAACCCGCCACGGCGGCCGTTTCTCTTGCAGCGCCGGTCAGCCCGCATGGACTGCCATCGCTTTGCGAGACCCTTTGCGCGCGGTCCGGTCGGGCGCATACTCGGTTGCCGCGCCGATTTTTGCAGGCGTTTGCGTGCGACGTCGCCGCCTAGTAGGTTAGGAGCCGCCGTCCTGCATTCCGTCCGCTTGCTGTTTTGGCCCGCCGTTGTACGTACCCTGAGGTTCGACATTGCGCACGGCGCGATCGCTGCGGATGACCCTGCGGATCCGATGGGATGCTGGCCGACCTGGGTCGGGCAATGCACAAAAGGCGCTGGTGTTTGAAGGAGAGACGATGCGCAAGGTCGTACTTTTTTTGTTGGCGCTGGTATGCGCTCCCGCCTTCGCCGATCGGGTCGAGGTTGCACCCATGGACGACGGGGTCGGCACCCTCTACGTGGATCCGGCGACCATCCAGCCGTTCTACGGTAGCGTCCGCAGGGCCTGGCAGATGGGGGATTTGCATCAGCCAGATCGGGACGGAATTCTTTCCTATGCGAGCCTTCTCAATATCGATTGCGGGACCGGCAAGATGCACGATGTCGAGACGTTCTTCTATGCTGGCCATCGCGCGAGCGGCCAAACCTTGAAGCAACTTGCCGGAGCGATGAGCGAAAAGCCGATACAACCGGGCACGGGCAACCACCGTGTATTGCAGTTCGTGTGCACCCACTGAGCGCCGAGCTCCTGGGTTGCGATTCGGACATCGAGCCCGCGAGGTGCCGGGGCACTAGGGATATTCGTTCGCTTGGCGGAAATTCTGGCTTGGCGCGAGCGTCGGGTGCAGGTTAGTACCCGTAGCCGTATGCGCGGATCACGGCTCTTGCCTTCTCGGAGCGCAGGTATTCCATCAAGGCAGCGGCCGCGGGTTGCCCTGCGCCCTTTTTGAGCAGTACGGCGTCCTGACGGAGCGGATGGTAGTACGCCTGCGGCACTTCCCACCAGGAGCCGGCGACGGTCTGATCGGGTGGCGCCACCTGCGACATGGCGACAAAGCCCAATTCTGCATTGCCAGTGGTCACGAACTGAAACGCCTGCGCAATGCTCTCGCCCTGCACGATCTTGGGTTGCACGGCTTGCCACAATCCCATTGCCTTGAGTGTCTCCTGACCGGCTGCACCGTAGGGTGCGGTCTGGGTGTTGGCCAGCGCGATGTGCTCGAATGCTCCTTGCCTTAGTACGTTGCCGTAGCTGTCGACAAAACCCGGCCTTGCGCTGTACAACACCAGCTTGCCGATCGCGTAGGTAAAACGCGCTCCCAGCACGGTCAGGTTCTCATCCTCCAGTTTCCTAGGTGTCTGCGCATCCGCAGCCAACAGCACTTCGAACGGCGCGCCGTTTCTTATCTGCGCGTATAGCTGACCCGTGGCTCCAATGATCACGACAGCCCTGTGCCCGGTGTCTTGCGCAAATGCAGCGGCAATCTTTTGCATCGGCGCCGCGAAATTGGCGGCCACGGCCACCTTGACGTCACCCGCGCGCGCACTCGCGAGGAGCAGCAGGGCCGCAAGCGCGGTGGCCCAGCGCGCGACGCGCAGCAAAGCGCGATCGCCGCGCGGCCCATGATTCGCTGTGAACCGCACCATGCCTCCGATACGTTGCCCAACCGACGTTCGTTGTATGATCGTAAATATACCGCAAGGCGCGAGCCTGTGAACTGTGTCCCCGGCGGTGTCCACGCGGCGTTTGGCGACGGCCTGCGCTGCCAGGCGTCTACTGCGCAACGGCCAAAATGACCGACGATGCCTTGATGATGGCCGTTGCCGGCATGCCGGCCTTTAGCCCCAGTTCCTTGGCGGCCGCGTGAGTGATGGTGGCGTGTATCGCCGTGCCCCCCGGCATGCCGATGGTCACCGCCGATTCCACGGTCCCGTTCACCACGTTCGTGATGGTCCCACGAAGAGCGTTTCGAGCGGAAAGCCGCATGCCTGACGTGTCCGTCGAAACGAGCACCGACGACGCCTTCACAATCGCCACGACTTCCTTGCCAACTGCGAGCCCAAGGTTTCTTACGCTGGTGCTCGTGACAATCGCGGCGATCGTGTCGCCGCCGGCGATGGCCAAGATGACTTCGTCGTTCACCGCTCCGTGTTGTATTTGGGTTACGGAACCTTTGAGGACGTTGCGGGCGCTGATCTGCACGATGCTTCCTTAGGCGATTTTGCAATTCGACGGTCAATCTCGTCGGCCATTATGAAGCTGCCGTCGCGTGCTTCATAATAGTGCAGTTGAATGGCTGCTCGAAATGACTGCCAAGCGGCGCGGGCTCGGCGCCAAGAACAACGGGAATCCTGCGTATGACTCGTCGCCCCCCTGTACGTAGACTGGTTGGCAGGCTCGTTGTCGAAACCGAGCTGGGCGCCTTCCTGGGCGATACCCGCATCCGCCTGCTCGAGGCGATCGACCAGTACGGCTCGATTTCCCACGCCGCCAAGGCCGTGCCGCTGTCGTACAAGGCGGCATGGGATGCGGTCGATGCGATGAACAATCTGGCCGACGAGCCGTTGGTGGCGCGCTCGGTCGGCGGTCAGGGAGGTGGCGGGACCAAGCTCACGGACTATGGCCGGCGCCTGGTGGCGTTCTACCGCGCGATGGAAGAGGACTATCAGGACGTTCTCGACCGCGTCTCGAGAAAACTCGGCAACGACGGTGCCGGCGACGTACGTCAATATCGCCGCTTGATGCATCGCCTGGCGATGAAAACCAGTGCGCGCAATCAATTCTTCGGGCCGATCACCGCGCTGCGCGAAGGCGCCGTGAACTTTGAGGTGTGCCTGCGTCTGGACGACGATAACGAACTGGTGGCGATCATCACGCGGGAAAGCGCGGAACGACTTGGTCTGGCCATTGGCAAGGAGGTTCATGCCTTCGTCAAGGCATCCTCGGTGATCTTGATGATGGACCCGGTCGTTCGCACGACGGCCCGCAACCATCTGTGGGGCAAGGTGACCCGACTGCACCCCGGGGCCGTCAACGACGAGATTACGCTGACTTTGCCCGGCGGCCGCAACGTCATTGCCATCGTCACCCACGCCAGTGCAGAGCGCATGGGGCTAAGCGAGGGGGCGTCGGCTTGCGCGCTCTTCAAGGCGTCTAGCGTCATTCTCGCGACATTCGATTAGTCACGCCGCGGTGTTCCGGATTGCCGGGACAAGTTCCCGGCAAATTTCAAGAATCCGACCGCCTCAAGCCGCGTCGCCGGCCCCGTGTGCGGCGAGTTGGAGGACGTGAGGGGTCAGGCTGCGCCTGTAACCCGGCGGCGCGGGCCACGAGCCATCGACGCGGCGGCCGCGGCAATAACGAGCGGCGCCATCGGGCGCGGCGGCGCGACCGAGATCCGTACCAGTTGCTCCTGCCGGCGAAGTGGCTGCCTGCTTGCGGCAGATCTTCGAATAGGTCCCACCCCCGGGTCTTACCCCCAAGTCGACTGGCGAAATTCCCGTGGCACCTGGGCGTACCTGCGCCGGTGACGCCTTGCCGTCTCGCTATAGTATGAGATATATTGCGTATCGGATCCCGCCTTCTCCGGAGAGCCGCGGCGCGCCCAACGGGGCCGTACCTCCCAGCGCGCGCCGCGCAAGTGGTCGAACCGATGATGTTCAAGCCTCCCTTTCGGCCGGTCTTGGCACCGATCAACATGGCGGTCGGGCAGCAAATGAGCTACCCCGATGAGGCGGCGGAACCGTTGCGCCCGCCGACCAAGGGCGTGGAAATCTTCCAAAAGGGGCACGTACGGCTGGCGCACCTGGACGCGCATCTGTACTGCTCTTTGATCGGAACCTGTCTGAGCACGTCGGAGTTGCGAAAGTTGATGGCCCGCTTCATCCGCGTGGACGGACTCAGCGACCTAGACGTCCATCACGAGGCCGTGCGGCTCGCGTCCGAAGGCGGCGCCGTGGCCAAGGCGCTTAACAAGGCGCTGGATCGTCGCCACGAAGCGGTGCTGCGAAGATTTTCCCAGGCGCGGGATGCACAGGCGCTCGATCAACTTTGGGACGACGCGTGCCGGCGCGGCGAGATTCCCGGCGCCTACTGGGCAGTTTTGAGTCACAGAGAATTGACGCCCGAACTTCGCCAAAGAGCATTTGGCGACGTCCATATGCTGTCGCACCTCGTTGGAGCGGCCAATCGGGCCGACGTTCGCAGGCTTGTGGCGCTGGAAAGAGACAACGAAGACTTGCGCCAACGCCTGGACGTGCAGATGTCGCATTGCCAGGAACTTGTCGCTCAGCGGGAGCTGACGATCGGTCGACTGCAACAAGACCTGGGCGAAGCACGATGGCATCTTCAGGCCGCGTTGATGTCGCGCTCTTCCGATGCGCAGCAGGAGGTCGGGGCGAATCGCGCAGCCGGCACGGCGCTGATCGCATTGCACACCGAGCGCCGGGAGCGCGCCGAACAGGCGGCCGCCGCTGCGGCAGCGGAGGCGGCCGGGGCCAAGGAAAGTCTCGAACAGCTGCAGCAGCACTGCGCCGAGTTGCAGCGCGAGCTGGCTGCAGCGGAACGACAGCTGCGGCAGATCGGCGGCCCGGACGCGGCGTCGGAGCAGGGGCTGGAAGGGGACCTGCGGGGGCGTCGCGTTCTGTACGTCGGCGGTCGGCCCAGTTCGACGCCGGCGATCCGCGATCTCGTGCTGCGCCATGGAGGGGAATTCCGCCATCATGATGGTGGACTGGAGGACCGCAAGGGTCTATTGGCGTCGGCGGTGACATGGGCCGAGCTCGTCGTCTTTCCGGTCGACTGCATCGATCACGATTCGGCGGGTAACCTCAAGCGGCTGTGCGCACGCAACGATCTGCCATTCGTCGCGCTGCGCAGCGCAAGCGTTGCCAGCTTCGCTGCCGCGATCTCGAGCCGATTTGTCGATGGGTCCGGCGGCGACTTGTCGCGCCCGGTGCGTTGTCTAAGAAATGGCTGAGGGCCGTCGGTGCCCGGTGGTCGATCGGCGTCCGGGCGCGCGGAGACAGCAAAAACCCGGATCGGTCGGCGCTAGCGCTGCGGTGCCGATTTCGTCAAGTACGGCGGGCGGACCAAGGGCTCGGGCTTGCGGGGCAGGGGAGCGTGCCGATCGCCACCTGCCGAGCGCAGGGCGGGGTCCGCCACCGTGCTTCCAGTTGCCGCAGCGGGCGCCTGCGACAGCCGCGCAAGGGCCGACCCAGCAAGCGGCACGCCCGATTTCCATTGCGCGCAAGGTTCATCGCCTGAAGGCTCTGGTGCCCACCACTTCCGAGTGGGCCTACCGAGACAACTTGCATAAGCGCACGGCGACGCACCCGGAGTTGTTGTCGTAGTGCCGCGCCCAATCGTTGGCGAAACAAGTTACCGCGCCGATCCGGTCCGGTTGAAAGACCTTCCCGTCGGCCGCTTCACAGTGATCCGGGGCGCCAGACGGCGCGCAGACCGCCTGATACATGTTGGCGCGCGGGCATATGGCCTCGTATCGCGCGGCCTTGCCCAAGGCGGAGCGCCAGCCGGTCCACCCCGACTCCGGCGTCGCAGGCGCGGGCCCATCGCTCCAGGCAACGGAGACCGACACCACGTTCAGCCGGTATCGGTTCGCCGGATCAAGCGGGAAGCCGGCCAGTACCGTTGGCGCGTTCAGGGTCCCAGGCTCCCGTGTCGCGTCAATTGAAAACTGCAGACACGATTCCTCGTCGGGCAGCGTTGGGGCAACCACCTGCTGTCCAAGTTCGCTCGACGCGCAGCCTTGAGGCGGTGCCAGCTGCGCGCATCCGGTCGCCAGCGGGGCAAGGCAGGCCAACAATATGCCCCGAAGCCTCATCCGTAGTTCAAACCGAAATGTCGTCATGAAAGGCAGGCACTCCTTTGCTATCGGCCATCGAAGAGCGGACACGTCAACGCGGCGCCAAGGCGCTGGAATTAGAACACATTGCGGTCGCAAGCCGACATGGTCCGGTATGTCGGATCATCCTTTCGGACAAGTTCTTTCGGCACCGAGGGCGCGCAAGAATGCGGGCCTGGTTCCGATGGCAAGCACGACAGCGCGAACCAGGTCGGGCCGGGAGCATCGAAGGCGGCCACAAGTCGTGCTGCGACGTCGTGCCGCGACGGATCGGGTCGACGACCTTTACTCCGATCCTCGCGATGAATTGACGCGCGACATCGGCATCACGCTTCTGCTGTACTCCTGCCGAAGGTCCCCGCACGTCAATGCAGGGGAGCCGGCAAGACGAGGGTGGCAAGCTGAAACGCAAGACCAAGCATCCAGGAAGGCGCCAGCCATCGGTGGGCATCCGCGCTTCAAACCAGGTTATGCATAGCCAGCGCGTAACGGGCGCAACCGGTGCACCGGGCTTGATTGTGTTTCGAAGTCGGCCCCTTGCGGTAGCCCTTGTGATCACGTGAGCATGCTAGGCCGATTGCGAGGGCCGGCACCACCGTCGCATGCAGCGGCCCTTGGAGACCTTCATCTGCCAGCCCAGCTGGAGTCATACAAGGGCGCGCGAAGCCGGCCACGATGGAAGGAGGACATCGCTGCGTGCGGCGTCCCGACGGGCCGCCCTGGCAAAGGCACATGGAGCTCATTTCACGGCCTCGTTCACCGGCGCGACCGAAGCGGCGATGGACGATCCTCACGCCAACTGCAAACGGTCGAGCCGCGACGACGATGCGTGGCAATTGCTTGCGGCCGTAGGCGGGCGAAAAGCGGCAGGTAGAATCTTCGCGCCGGCGAAGGCAGTGCGACGTTCTCTCACCTTCAAAAGGGCTGATCTGCGGGGCAAGCGAGCCATGGAAAAAGATTCGGTTGGCGTTTACGATCGAAGCGGGGAGGACGTTGGAAACATCGTCGAGTTCGGGCATGTGAATTTGCGCGTGCCCGATCAGCTGCAGGCGATCACTTTCTACGTCGTGGGTCTGGGCTTGACCCGCGATCCGCATAGGAAAGTCGGAGTCGACAATGCCTGGATCAACGTTGGCAGCGGGCAGTTTCATCTGCCCACCGGCCCGGCGCAGATCTTTCGGGGTGTCATTGGCTTGGTGATGCCGGATCTGGATGCCTTGATGAAGCGCTTGTCGACCGTCCGCTCGTCGTTGGCAGGCTCGCGCTTTTCCTTCGTGCGAACGAAAGCCGGCGTCGATGTTGTCTGTCCGTGGGGCAACCGGATCCGTGTCCATGCTCCCGAGCCGACCCGATCTGGCCGGGTGACTCTTGGAATCCCGTATGTGGAAAGCCACGTTCCGGCTGGCACCGCCGCTCGGATCGCTCAATTCTACGAGCAGGTCCTCGGCACGCGAGCCCGTGTCGGACGCGAATCCGCAGCGGGTTTTGCTCGGGTGCCTGCGGGATTGGTCACGGACCTGCTCTTTCGGGAAGTCGATGAAGAGCTGCCAGCCTACGATGGGCATCACATTCAGATAACGGTCGCCGATTTCTCTGGCGTGCACCGGCGCTTGTTGGAGCGTGGGCTGGTCACCGAAGAAAGCAATCAAAGCCAGTATCGCTTTGAGAATATCGTCGACGTCGCAAGCGGGAAGACGCTGATTGCCCTGGAGCACGAGGTGCGCAGCATGCGCCACCCGATGTACGCGCGCCGCCTGGTCAATCGGTCCTTGGCCGCGCCCGAATAGCACGAGGCGGGCGCGACCGCCGCCGGCGACCGCGCCGTGGCCCAGCTCCCGGGTGCGGGCGCACCTCGCCCGATCCGTTGCGCATCCAGCCGGGCCACCGCCTTCTACGAAGACGGTGGGCTTGACAGCCAGATCTGGCTTTTGAGCCGCCAAGATGGCGGTGGCGAAAAGACGCCGCTACCGTCAGCACCGGTGACTCGGAGCCGCACTGGCGCTTGCGGCCGGGGCGCGCGAATCCGCCTCAGATTGACGTGCGCGCCGCGGAATTCAAGGCAGCGGCGGCCTGCATCGTGCGCGCGGCTTCGGCACAAGCCATCTGCAGTCGCCTTTGCAGCCAGGTCGTCAGGGCGAGCGCCGAGGATTGCGAAGGCAGGTCAGCCTCCGGCGCGACGCTGGGCGCGGACTCGGCGCCCGGCGCCTCGGGCGGCTGCGAAAGCAGGCTTCGAATCTTGACGTTCGCCTCGGAAAGAGCGCGTTGCGCCGTTCCCGGGTCCAGCTCCTCGCCTCGGCGCACCAGCAGGACGCGCACGGATGCAAAGTGCGCCATCAGCGCATGACTGTGCGCGAGCAGGTCCGCAAACAACTGCGCCGGCACGCGTACGGCCTTGGGCTCGACGCGCGAGCGCTGGCCTGCCGCGGCGATCGCGCGCAGCGCCTCGTAAACTTCCCGTCTTGCAAGGCGCACGCCAACGTCCCCGTCCCCGCTCTGCGGCATCTTCAGCACCTGCGTCGACAGCGCGTCGAGCGCGCGAACCAGTCGCATCGAGAGCCGGGGCAGGCTGCCACGCTCCCAGGAAGGCAGGACATAGCTAAACGCCCAAGCCAGCAAGGCCCCCATCGCGGTGTCGGCCAGCCGCTCGGCGATGGCAAATCCTCCCTGCGGGTTGGCCAGATGGTCCTGCAAGAGTGCCATCACGGTGGCGGCCGTGGCCGTCACGAAGTAGCGCGCCACGGAAAACGCATGGGCTAGCCCGGTCGCGCTGAGAAAGACCGCGGTCGACAGCCAGCCGGTGGCAAGGTGCGAAAGCGCCAGCACGATCAGGCACCCGAACACGGTACCGGCGAGCCGAAGATTGCGGCGCAAGAGCGTTTGCTCCAGGCTGCCCCGCAGCACCACGGCGACACTCAAAACGAGCCAATGCGGGTGGGAGGACCACGGCAGCGCCAGAGCGATGAAATACGCCGCGGTCAAGGCCGCAGCTGAGCGCAGCGCGTGGCGCAGCACCGGCGAGGCCAAATTCAGATGCGGTCGCAGCGCCGCGAGCGGCCAGCCCTCGACGGAGACGAACATCTGCAGCTGCTCACGCGCCAGCACCCTCTCGGCGGCGACGCCCCGGACGATCGCCTGGATGCGCGACAGGTCCTGCGCCATGTGGCGCGACCTGTCGAGCAGCGCAGGCAGAAGGCGGCCGCGCCGGTCTGCCGGGTCGAACAGCCTTGCTTGCGATAGTTGGCGCAACGGCCCGGAATGGTCGTCCGGCGCCGGCAGCGGCGCTTGGCGGCGTATCGACTCGTGCAGTTGGTTTAGGGCATCGGCGATCCCGGCGTAGTTGGCGACCAACGCCCGCCGCACCGCCTTGCCGGGATCGTCGTTGCCCAAAAGGTCCAGATCGAGCTGACTCAGCAGCAAGGTGTCGCGCAGATCGATGGCCAGAAGCAGTATCGCGGTCTGCTGCTGTGCCGAACCCGTCTCGCGGGCCGCAAAGAGCATGTCGCGCGCCGTCTGCAGCTTTTCATCGAGTACGCTGTCGAGGGCAATCCAGGCTCTTACCGGGGATCGGTCCGGCGAAAGTTGCAGCGCCGTTGCCAGCCAGTCCGCGCGCGAACGCAGCAGCTGGGCCGTAACGTCCAGCACGTCCGCAAGCGCGAGTGTGCGATAGCGCGGCGCAAGCGCGATGGCCGCCAACACCGCCCAGGCAAGGTACAGCCCGGCGCCCAAGGCGATCCATCCGACGAATGCGAAAAGCGCTGCGGGCGTTTGCGCCGCAGGCGCCGCCATGGTGAAGACGAAGGTCATCACGCCGACAAACGAAATCGGGCCGGCCCGAACGCCCCAGGCGAGCGCAAGTGCGGAAAGAAACCCAACCAAGGCGATCGCCGCACCGATCGCGAGCGGCTGGTCGCGTAGCGACGCCACCAGCAGGCTGACCGCGATCCCAACGATTGCTGCCGTGCAGACGCGGCGCCAGGTCCTGGCCGGTGGGTTGGGCACGTCCGCCAGACTGGCGTAGACCGCACCCGAGGAGGACGCCAGCGCCGCCGCATGACCTCCTAGCCCGTATCCGGCCAGGTATATCAGCGCGACGCCCAAGGAGATGCCAGCGCCGTTGACAACGTGCGCAGGCAGCCCAGCAAGACACCGGTTGGCAAGAAGTTTGGACGCGCTTGCTCCGGACAAACCGTTATCCCCCCGCCGCACACCTTGGACCTGGCATCGATCTTGGTCGCTGCGATGGCCGATCTTACCGGCACAGGCCCGTCTCGAAATCGGCCGGCTTCCTGGCTGCTCGCGGTTTGCCACCTCTTGCGCAGGCAACCCGTGGGCGGATTGCTGCAGCGACGCGGCCTAGCGTCGGGCCCCGCACGAAATCGTCCCCCGCTGCGTCATCGCCGCGCGCACGCCATGTCAGCCCGGCCCAGGAGCCGGCGCTTGGCGGGGGGCCGGCGGTTGCCGCTGCCCGCCGCCGGCGGGCCGTCGGCCAGCGCAGGAACTCTTCGATCGCCCCACCCGTTTAGGTCGCCAAGCCCGGTGGCCGCTGGATCGCTCGCGCGCAGGCGAGCCCCCTGATCGACGTTGCGTGCATCGGCGCGCGTGGGAACCGTCGATCTAGCGCCGCCCCTGCCCATCCAGGCTGATGGGTCCGCTGCCGTGCACGACGACGTACAGCAATCCGCCCATGATGGAAATGTTCTTCATGAAATGAATCATCATGTTTTGCACCTGATCGGCCGGCACCGCCCAGAAATTGTGAAACAAGACGGCCGCCATGGCGGTAAAGACCAGCATCGCCGCAGCCGACCAGCGCGCCTTCCACCCGAGGATCAACAGGAGGCCGCCACCGAGTTCGACGATGATGGCGGCGACGGCGCCCAGTTGGGCAAGGGGCAAGCCCTTGCTCGAGATGTAAGCCACGGTGCCCTGAAAGCCGGTGATCTTCGCGTAGCCTGAGAGCACGAAGATCAGGGCGATCAGGATGCGGCCCACCAACGGGCCATAGCGGTTCAAAGCGTTCATGTCGGCTTTTCCTTCTCGTATCGTTTTGACATTCGGTGATAGGTCATCTATCTCGCCCCATCGGCGAGACGCCCTGCGCGCAGATCTTCGACTGCCTGAAAAATCTCCTGCTGCGTGTTCATCACAAAGGGGCCGTACTGAGCGATGGGTTCGCCCAAGCGGCCGTCCGGCAACCAGGATGGCCCGCGCCGGGCCGTCGGCCCGCAGGTTCACGCCGTCGGCGTCGGCGCCGTTGGCAAGCATCGCCATACGCTTGCTCGGAACCCGGACGCCGCCAATCTCGAGTTCTCCGCGATAGACGTAGACGAAGGCATTGTGCTGCGCGGGCAATCGATTGCCCGAAGCCGGCGCCCGGCGCGAAATGCAGATCCAGGTACAGCGGCTGCGGTTACGTCGCGCTGCATCGCGCCGGCCACGCCGTGGCTGGCGCCGGCGATCACCCGCACGTGCACGCCCGCGGCGTCGTGAATTCGGGAATGCTGTCGCTCTGGATGTCGCGGTACCAGGGCGGGCTCATCTTGTCCTGCGCGCGGCAGATTCAGCCACAGCTGGAAGCCTTCCATCCGACCGTCGGTCCTGTTCGGGCATCTCGCGAATGGATGATGCCGCGGCCGGCGCGTCATCCATTGCACGCCGCCGGTCTGCAGCAGTCCTTCATGGCCGGCACTGTCGCGGTGGCGCATGCGGCCCGGCGAGCATGTAGGTCACGGTCTCGAAGCCGCGGTGCGGGTGATCGGGAAAACCGCCGATGTAGTCGTCCGGGTGGTCGCTGCCGAAAGCATCGAGCATCAGGAAGGGGTCGAGCCGGCGCTGCAACGATTGCGTGAGCACCCGCGTGAGCTTGACCCCCGCACCATCGGACGTTTCCTGTCCCACGACGATCCGTTCGACTGCGCGCGGGCGAGTCACAACTTCCGCCGCCAGCGGTCCCGGGACTTGCTCAGCCGTTGTCTGCATCATTTTCATCTCCGTTCATGTCAAGGGCGGATATCGGGGAGCATCGACCTTGGCTCAGGACGACGCACTTGCTCGATTTGCGCACGCGCCGCCGCCAGCGCTGGTTGTTCGGCCGCCGGCCCCATCGCAAGGCCCTGCGCATACACGAACGGCAAGTCGTGTCATGCCCGGGAAAGCAAAGATCGTCTTCAGATAAGCAAGCTGCGCATCCTCCGGCGTATTGCGATCGGTGCCGCCGCGCGTCAGGGCGAAATACGCCTTCTTGCCCCGGAGCCGGCCCTGCGGACCCTTGTCCGTATACCCGAAACGTAATGCGCGCCCGTGAGATCGCGTCGATCCAGTTCTTCAGCTGCGATCGGAACGCCGAAGTTGTGCATCGGTACGCCAATCACGACAACGTTGGCAACCTGGATTTCGCCGACGAGTGCATCGTCCAGCGCGACGCGGGCCGATGGTCCGGGTGCGCGCAGCTGGGCGCAGTAAACCGCGCGCCCAGCGCCGATTCGTCCAGCGCCGGATGTGGCGTTCGAGCCAGGTCGCGCACGGTCAGGGTCGACCCCGGATTTGCGGCGCACAGGCGCTCGGCGATGGTCGATGCCAGCCGCGTCGAATGCAAAACTTCGGCGCGGGCGCTCGAATTGACTTGCAGGATCTTCATTGGCCTTCCCTCGATGGATCGGGCTACCGTAGGTGCAATATAATTGTCCCGAAAAGAATCTGTAAGATGCCAATATGGATATCATTGTTCCATGGATGGATTAATCATCGGGCAATGATCGGACGATGAACCTCGATCCCAACGATCTCGTGCTGTTCGCGCAAATCGCGGCAACGGGCAGCTTCAGTCGGGCTGCGCAGCGGGCTGGCTTGCCCAAGTCCACCGTGTCGCGGCGTTTGGCGGCACTCGAAATCGCAGTTAGGCGAGCGGCTGCTGCTGCGCACGACGCGCAAGCTCACGATCACCGACTTCGGTCAGATCGTGCTCGAACATGCCCGTCAGATCGGAGCCGAAGTTCAGGCGGCCGAGGCGCTGGCGCAGCATCGGCAGGTCGCGCCCGCGGGTCGGTTGCGGGTTTCCATGCCGGGCGACTTTGCCAATATTGTCCTGCCGCGGGTTTTGGCTGATTTCATCGCCAAGCACCCGTTGATTTCTCTGGAGCTCGATCTGACCGCGCGCCGCGTTGACTTGATCGGGGAGAATTTCGACTGTGCGATTCGCTTTGGCGACTTGGCAGACGACGCCACGTTGGCCGCGAGGCGCCTGGCGGTTTTCTCTCACGGCGTGTACGCCTCGCCCGGCTATCTCCAGCGGCGCGGTGTGCCCTCCGAGCCCGAAGCGTTGATGGAGCATGACGCCTTGCACCTTCTTTCACGCGCGGGTGAACCGTCGCCCTGGATCCTGACGCGCGACCAGGCACGCTGGGAAGGTATTCCGCCGGGCCGCGCGACGGCAAATTCGCCGGAGATGCTGCTGCGGCTTGCGCACCAAGGCGTGGGCGTTGCCGTCGCCGCCGACCACTTTGTGGAACCCTACGTGCGAGCCGGGGAGCTCGTGCGGGTGTTGGCGGACTGGCAGTTGCCGGTGGCCATTGCCTGGGCGGTGTTTCCTGGCCGGCGCCTGATGCCTGCGCGGACCCGGGTATTTCTCGACGCCATGCGCGACGCTTTCGCAAGTCCGGCCTGCCAGGCGCGCCAAGGCGCCAGCGAGCCTAGCCACGCCGTTGGTGCTGGGCAAAGATAGCGGTTGCAAATTGCGGCCACAGCCGCAAGCGGCGTAACGGCGCTCGACCCCGCGCGGAACCATCGCCCACCCGAGCAAAGTCGGGGCACCTTCGCTGGCGGGCGTCCGTCCAGCGCACCTCCTCGGAGCAGGAAGGGGTGCCGCGAGCGACCGCGGAAAACCCGCCGCGGGTGTCATACTTCAAATGGGCCGCGTGCAAGAGCGCCGGGTGCGAACAACCGCTTCTTACATCGCTGCCGATTTCCCGTCACAATCGTTCGGCCTCGACAAATCGACCGACGCTATGACCCTCGCCCATTGTCTGCGCCGCATCGCGTTGCCGCTAGTCGTTACGCCGTCCCTGGTGCTGGCCCAGGATTTGACGCAGCGCCAGACGCAGCTGCTGCTCAGCAATTGTGTTCAGTGCCACGCCCGTCCGGGCATCGGTGCGCCGCAGATGGGCAGCGCGGACGACTGGAAGCAACGCATCGTTCGGGGCGAAGACGACATCCTGGTCAACGTCGTTCAGGGACTGCGCGGGATGCCGCCCCTGGGCTACTGCAGCGCTTGCACCGAGCAAGATTTTCGCGCGCTGATCCGCCTGATCACGGGCGCGCCGGCGACCGCCAAATGAATCCGCCGCGCAACAGCAACCAGCGCCGGCGCATGCTGCAGGCGGCCGGGGCCGGAGTCGCCACGAGCCTGCTGCCCGCCTGCTCGAGCGTCGGCACGGAGCCGCAAGCGCCGGTGAAGTTCGAGCCGGGCAGACCGGTGCCCTGGATCAACTGGGCAGGAAACCAGTCTTGCTACCCCGCTACGCGGGCCGCTCCCGCCACGGAAGCCGAACTGGTCGACGTGCTCAAGGGCGCAAAGGGCGTCGTGCGCGCGGTCGGCGCCGGTCATTCTTTCAGTGCCGTGGTGCCGACCGACGACACGCTGGTCTCGACCGATCTGCTCTCGGGGCTTGTCGGCTACGACCGCAATCGTCTTCAAGCCGAGATTTGGGCCGGCACGCGCATGCACGATGTCGGTCCTTTGCTCGACGAAATCGGCCAGGCTTTGCCCAACATGCCCGACATGGATTATCCGGCGATGGGCGGCGCGGTTGCCAGTTCGGTTCACGCCACAGGTCCGCGTTTTGGTTCGCTGTCTTCCTACGTCGTTGGATTGACACTGGCGACTCCTTCGGGAGACTTGATCGAGTGCGATGCCATCCGCAACCGCGACGTATTTCAGGCGACGCGTACGTCGGTCGGCGCTCTGGGTATCGTCACGCGGCTGCGACTGCAGAATCAGGCGCCCTTCGATCTGGTCGAAACCAATCGTGTCGAAAAGACCGAGGAGGTCATCGAGGATCTGCCCAACCGGATGAGCAGGCACCGGCACTTCGAGTTCCTGCCGCTGACCAATTCGGATCTGGCGGTGACCGTGGCAACCGATCTTGCCGGTCCGAATGACGTTGCTTCCGGCGAAGACGATCCACAGGCGATCAATACCCTGCGCAAGGTTTTCGGCTCTGTGAACTGGATGCCGGGTGTCGGCCAGCTGGCCTACGAAGAACTGGTCGAATTCTTCTTGGCAGGCAATGCCGATACGGTGCGTGTCGGAAAGTCGTACACGGTATTTCCCCATGTGCGCGTGGTGCGGTTTCGCGAGATGGAGTACACCGTGCCGCAGGAGGCCGGCCCGGCCTGCGTGCGCGAAATCCTGCGCACGGTCAGGCAAAGGCGTTTGCCGATCTGCTTTCCGCTGGAATACCGCTACGTCCAGGCCGACGACATCTGGCTCTCCATGTTCGAGGGCCGGCCGGGCTGTTCGATCTCCGTCCACCAGTTCGGGGATCTGGACTACCGGAGCTACTTTGCCCAGATCGAGCCGATCTTCTGGAAATACGAGGGCAGGCCGCACTGGGGCAAGCTGCACACCCTGGATGCCATGCGTCTGAGGGGACTGTACCCGCGGCATTGGCAGGACTTTCAGGAGGTGCGCAGCGCGCTCGATCCGCACGGGCGCATGCTCAACGCCCATCTGAGAGCCATCTTCGGAGTCGCCTGATGGTTACGCGCAGAGCGGTGTTGCTGGGCGGCGGGGCCGCACTCGTCGCCGGCGCGGCGGCCACCAGGCCGCCGGACAGAGGCGGTCCGTATCCCGAGTATTTCGCAAAGCTCAACCGGACCTTGCGCAAAGAGGGCATCGACCGGCCCGTGCTGGTGATTGATATGGATCGGCTGGATCGCAACATCGATCGGGTGTCAAAGTCCGTGGCCATCGAACCGGCCAAGACATACCGGATCGTCGTCAAGTCGATTCCCAGTCCCGGCCTGGTGTCGTACGTTAGCCAGCGCGCCGACACGCGGGCGCTGATGCTGTTTCACCGCCCCTTCCTGCAGGCGATGGCCAGCCTGCGGCCCGACGCCGACATCTTGCTGGGCAAGCCCATGCCGGTGGCGGCGGTGGCAACGTTCTACGCCGCGCCGCGGGGGCCTTTTGACCCGTCCCGCCAGTTGCAGTGGCTGATCGACACCGAGGACCGGCTGATGCAATACCTGCAGTTGGCCAAGGCGCAGGGGCTGAAGATGCGCGTGAACCTCGAGCTTGACGTCGGACTGCGCCGCGGGGGATTTGGCGACCCGCGGGCGCTGGCACGGCCCCTGCAAATCATCGGCGACAATCCGCAGCAGTTCGAATTTGCCGGATTCATGGGCTATGACGCCCATCTGATGGCCTTGCCGGCGTTGTTGGTCGACGGCGAACTGGCCAAGGTCAAGGCGCGCTACGTTGCCTGTGTCGATCTTCTCAAGATGCAGTTTCCCAGACTGGCTGCGGGTCGCATGACCTTCAACGGTGCCGGAAGCCCGACATTTCGCTACTACGAGCGCGACGCCGTGGTAAACGATCTTTCTGCGGGCACTTGCCTGATGAAGCCGACGCACTACGACCTGCCGATCCTGCAGGACTTCGAACCGAGCGCCTTCATCGCCACACCGGTACTCAAGCGTTTGCTGGGGGCCAATCTGCCGGTCCTGGGTTGGATGGGGCCGCTGATGCGGGCCTGGGATCCGAATGTCGCGCAAACCTACTTCGGCTACGGCGGGAACTGGATGGCGCAATGCGAGGCTCCCCCGGGCGTGACGCCCTCCGCGTCGTACCAGAGCTCCAATCAGCAGGGCTATAGCGCTTCGGCATCCGTCACCATGGCTGTGGACGATTTCCTATTTCTGCGTCCGATCCAGTCGGAAGCGGTGTTGTTGCAATTTGGGGATCTGCTGGCAGTGCGGGGCGATCAGCTGGTCGAGCGCTGGCCGGTTCTCCCCGTCGGTGTTTGAACGGCGCCGCCAACAACGGGCTGTCCCGATTGTCTGCGCGGTACGGCCTCCGTCGGAACGAAAGGTATGAGATGCGGCAAGACCGATTTCCTGGTTGGTTTGCGTTGCTGCTGGCCGCCGCCGCTGGCTTCGTGGTGATCACGGGTCTGGGGCTTCCGGACGTTGTGGCTTCGCATTTCGGGGGTTCCGGTGCGCCCAATGGCGCCATGCCGCGGACGACCTACGTTGGTTTCATGCTGGTGTTGATCGTCGGGCTGCCCGCCTTGCTGGTCTTCGTTACCTGGTTCACGGTCGGCAAGCCCGGCGCGCGCATCAATCTGCCAAATCGCGAGTATTGGCTGGCGCCCGAGCGCCGGGCCGGCACGGTCGCCCGGCTGCGCGCCGCGATGCTGCAGTTTGGCGCTTTGCTATTGGCATTCTTGTGTTACGGCCACTGGCTGGTGGTGCGGGCCAATCTGTCGCAGCCGGTCCGACTGGCGCATTCATGGTTTGTCGGCGGCTTGGTGGTTTTCCTGGTTTTGGTCCTTTCTTGGTCGGTGGCGTTGGTGCGCCGCTTTCGTCGCGTCGCGTCGTCGTAGCGCTCGAATTTCGCACAAATTTTCGCGCACCCGGCGCCTCCATGAAACGCAGAGCTTGCGGCGCCGGAACCGGGCTGCGCAGTATCGTGTTGCGCTGGCTGAAGCGCGCGCTGGAGCCGCTCGGCGAGTGACGCGCATCCGGCTCGGCGCTGCTCCGGACCGCGTAAGGTTGACGTAAGTCACGCCGATGTCATCAAAACCTTGCTGCGACGCACTATGATCAACCCGCAAGACGCCATCGGCTTTGGGGCGAAGCGGTGTGCCGTCGCAGGCTAGAGCGTGTCTTTGGGGGAAATCGATGGGAGCGTTGTACGCGAGCGCCAGCGAGGAGGCGCTGCATCTGGCGGCAATCGAAGCATTGGCCAACGAGATGCGCCGTCCAGTCACCGAAGTCAAGCAACATTACGAGCGGGAGTTTTTGCGCCTGCAAGACGGGGCGCGACTGCGCGATTTTCTCAGCGTGTGCGCAACTCGCCGCACGCGTGAGACCTTGCGCCACTCGCACGCGTAGCGCACGGGCGCCGTCGCGTTCGATACGCTTGCGCTGGGCGTCTACCGCGCCGGCATGCTCGGCACCCGTCCCGAGATCGGCTCACCGGTCGGAAAATAGCGCCGCCAGTTCCTGGCGCAGCTGGCGCTTGAGGAGCTTGCCGCTGGGATTCTTCGGCAACGAGTCGACGAAGACGACACTCTTGGGTGCTTTGAAGGTGGCCATGGAAACGGCGCAATGCGCAAGTACCTGGTCCTGCGTCAGGGACCGGCCTGACTTGACCACGACCACGGCGATTACGGCCTCGACCCAGCGCGGGTGCGGGACCCCGACGACCGCCACCTCGGAGACCTCCGGCAGACGGAATATGATCTCCTCCACCTCGCGGCTGGCAACGTTCTCCCCACCGGTCTTGATCATGTCCTTCTTGCGGTCGACCACGGTGATATAGCCTTCGTCATCGATCGTCGCCAGGTCGCCGGAGTGAAACCAGCCGCCATGGAACGCGGCCGCGGTGCGCTCGTCGTCGCGGAAGTAGCCCAGCATCAGCTGCGGGGAGCGGTGCACGATCTCGCCGACGACGCCGGAGGGCACGTCGCGCATCGCATCGTCGACGACCCGCGTTTCGACGTTCAACACCGGCCGGCCGCACGAACCGGGTTTGCGCAATTGATCCTCGGGACCGAGCATCGTCGCCAGAGGCGCAATCTCGGTTTGGCCGTAAAGATTCCACAGGCGCACGTTGGGCAGGCGTTGAGCCAGCTCCCGCATCACTTCGACCGGCATGATCGACGCCCCGTAGTAGCCCTTGCGCAGGCTGGCCAGGTTTGTGGTGTCAAAAAGCGGCGACCGCAGCAAGGAGATCCATACGGTGGGCGGCGCAAAAAAGGAGCTGATCCGGTGCGCGGCAATCAGCGGCAGCACGTTGTCGGGCACCGGGCGGGCGGTGATGACGTTGGTCGCGCCAACGTAGATCGAGGGTCCGAAGAAGACGTCCAGCTGCGCGCAGTGGTATAGCGGCAGGGCGTGCAGCGTGATGTCGTCGTGGGCGACGCCGGCGTCGGCGATGCAGCTCACGTATTCCCAGAGGACGGCGTCGTGCGTCAGCATGGCACCCTTCGGGGACGATTCGGTCCCGCTTGTATAGACGATCTGTGCCAGATCGTTCGCGCTGAAGGCCGGCTCAGGCGGTCGGTCGTTGCCGGCCGCCAGGACGTCGAAGCCGATCATGTCCGCTTGCGCTTCGCTGGGATCTTCCGCGGGCAGCCAGACCAAGTTGCGCACGGCGGTGTCGAGCGCTGCTGCGGCGCGTGCGACCGGCGCCAGCGCGCTGTCGGTGGCCAGCATGGTCGCGCCGGCATGCCGAAGGATGTAGGCGACCTCCTCGGCCTTGAGCATGAAATTGATCGGCACGAAGACTGCGCCCAAGCGCGCGACGGCAAATCGCATCGCCGCGAACGCATGCGAATTGCGTGCCAGCACGGCCACCCGCGTCCCCTGGACGATGCCGTGCCGCCAGAGACCGGCGGCCAGCGCGTCGGCGATACGGTCGAAGTCGGCGTAGGACCAGCGGATCGTGCCGCAGGCAATGGCGAGCTTGTCGGGCGTCCTGGCGGCGCTTCGACGCAGCAGATCGCCCAGCGTTTGGCGGCGTGTTACCGAATCCATGGCGTCTCCCCAAAGATTGAATGTTCACGCCGTAAACGGTGTAAGGCAGTCCATCCGGCCTTCACCCTCCGGGCTAATGCCCGTTGAAAACCGCAGGCCGCCGATCGAAGAAAGCGTCGATCGCCTCCCGGAAATCGCGCGTGTGCGTGCTGGCGGCGAAGGCGTCGCGTTCGGCATCGAGCTGACTGGCGAAGTCGCTATCGAAGGACCGGCGCATCAAGCGCTTCATGCGTCCGTACGCCAGGGTCGGCCCCGCCGCCAGTCGCAACGCCAGGCTTCGGGTTTCCGCGTGCAGTCGGTCCGCGGCGACGACGCGGTTGACCAATCCCAGGCGCAACGCTTCGGCCGCGTCGAACGTATCCGATAGCAGCGCAATCTGCAATGCCTTGCGCAAACCGACGATGCGCGGCAGGTTCCACGAACCGCCGAGATCGCAGCTGGCGGCTACGTTGGCATAGGCAAGGTTAAAGCGGGTGCCTTCGGCCGCGATCGCCAAATCGCACGCCAGCGCAAGGCTCAGACTGCCTCCTGCGACCACGCCGTGAAGGCTGGCGATCACGGGGGCATCTAGCCCGGCCAGCAGTTGGACCGCTTCGTGCATGGGTTCGATCAAGGAAAGGGCCGCGGCGCTGGCACCGCTTTTCAGGACCGCGAGGTCCCCGCCGGCGCCAAAGGCGGGACCCTCGCCGCGCACGACCACGGCGCGAATCCGCGTGTCGGACGCTATGGTCCGGCAGGCCTGAAGAAACGCCGCGGCCGACGCCACGTCCAGCGCGTTCAAGGCCGCGGGGCGGTTGAAACTCAATTCGGCGACGCCGTCGGCGCTTGCCAGCAAGACCGTGTTGGAGTTCGAGGCGCTCATCGCGATCTCCTGTGGCGGGGGCCACTTGGACAGCATCGGATGGTGCGCGCGATCGTCGTCGTCGACAACCCCCGCCAGCCCTGCACCCGGGGCGCCGCGCCGTCCATTGCACTGCAGCAGGCCCAAGCGGCGCCGGCCATCTCGGCGCGCGCGCGGCGATGGCGCAGCATCGGATCCACGCGCTGGCAGGTGCCGCGGATTTGCGATCTTGCCGGCGTCGGCCCTACGGTCCGCGGGCGCGCACGTCTTGATCGCGTGGACGGACAAGCCCGATGCGGGGCCGGACCGAGGCAGCTTGCGCGCAGCGGCGCCGCGGGCTTTTCGTCGGTACGCCGCAACGGTGGCCAGACGCTCCGGGCGGCGCCGATGCCCGCGGCCGGACCCGGGCCGGTCGCACCGATGAGCGTCGGGATCAGAACCTGGGGCCGCGAATCTCAGCGGCCGAGCGCGGCGTGATCGGCTTGCGCGTACTTTTCATGCCCCGCGCCGTGCAGCGAACCGGCATGGTGCAGGCTGTTTTCGTGATCGGCACCGATACAGCGCCGGAGGGCGTCCGGGTCGCGTATGAATAGGTGCTTGACCTCGACGCTGACCATGCCTTCGTCTCGGAAGCGCGACAGTATGCGGCTCACGGTCTCGAGTTTCAGGCCCAGATAGCTGCCGATTTCGCGGCGCGTCATGCGCAGATTGATCTGGGCAGGCGAGTAACCGTGGGCCGCGAGGCGCTGCGACAAATCGAGCAAGAAGACCGCAACCCGCTCCTCGGCGGTCATGGTCCCCAGCAGTAGCAACATGTTGTGCTGGCGCACGATTTCGCGGCTCAAGGCCTTGTGCAGTGCCTGGCCCAACCGGCGGTTATCGCCTTCGATCCTGGAGTACGGGATCATGCAGACGCGGCTGTCATCGAGGGCGATCGCGTCACTGGCATGAATCCGCGTGCCGATTCCGTCGGTGCCCAGAAGGTCTCCGGCCATGTGAAATCCCGTGACTTGGTCACGGCCGCCTTCCAGACTTTGCACCGTCTTGAAACAACCGACACGCACCGTATATAGGGACCGAAATTCGTCACCGGCGCGATACAGCCGTTCGCCGCGCTTGAGACGTCGATGCGTGGCTGCCGCCTCGCCGCCGCCGCTCGCGGCCAGCAAGTCGCACGGCAGGCTGGCGTCCCGCAGGCTGCATAGCGAGCAGCGTTCCGGGCGGCGCGCAATGGCGGCGAGCGTTGTGTGACGGGCAAATGGCGCCGGGGCAGCAAGCTCCTCCGCGAGCAAAGCGCCGTCGCGATCTAGCAGAATCATCACCGATCTCCGAGGGTAGCCTGGCTGGGCCCGAATGACCGGCCCACGGGCACGCTCGAAAACTACGCGGGATTTCTTGGCAAAAAAATACGGGCAAATGCGTATAGACGGCGGCCGCGGGGCGCGAACGCGGGCCCCGGGCGACGGTTGGCCGGCGCGCTCAGACGCGCAGGTCGCTGTCCTCAACGACTCGAGCTAGCTCCAGCAAGGTGCTCGTCCCGGTCTTGTGCATGATGCGCGCGCGATGAATTTCCACGGTTCGGTGGCTAATTCCCAGCAGCCGGGCGATCTCCTTGTTGGCATGGCCCAGCACGACCAGCTTCAAGACGTCGCGCTCGCGTTCGGTCAGGGAGCGCACGCGCGCGACGGCCGATTCATTTGCCTCGACGCGCTGGTTCCACCTCTGGCCCTCGATGAGCGCGGCGTCCAGGCTCTTGCGCAACTCGTCGCCTTTGACCGGCTTGACCAGAAAATCGACGGCCCCGGCCTTGATGGCGCGCACCGTCATCTGGACGTCGCCGTGCCCGGTGAGAAATATGACCGGCACGTGAAAGCCCAGGCGCAGCATTTCGGCGTGCAGCCGGATGCCGTCCATCCCGGGCATGCGCACGTCGAGAATGGCGCAGCTTCGTGGTGCCGATGGCCGCGCAGCCAGGAAGGTCTCGGCGCTGCCGAAGGACAGCACCTCGACGTTGTCGCCCTCGAGCAGCAGCGTCAGCGCGTCGCGCACCGCCGGATCGTCGTCGACGACGTAGACCGTGGTCTTTTCGCTGCGTTGATCGTGGTTCTTGTCGCTCATTTCCGCGCTCGCGTCGCGAGGGGTAGCGTGAAATGAAAGGTGGCGCCCGGGCCGACGTCCAGATCGGCCCAGAGCTGTCCGCCGTGGGCCTCGACGAGTGCGCGGCTGATGGCAAGTCCCAGCCCAATGCCCTTGGGCTTGGTCGTAAAGAAAGGTTCGAAGACGCGATCGGCCGTTTGGCGATCGAATCCCGGACCGCTGTCTTGGACGGTTACCTGCGCCATGTTTCGGCCTGCCATCGTGCGAACCGAGATCGTAATCGCTGGATCGATCGAGGTCGAATCGCGCATTGCTTCGACGCTGTTGTACAGCAAGTTGACAAGAACCTTTTGGATTTGCAGTCGATTCGCCCGCACCGGCGGCAGGTCCGGTTCGAGTTCGACCACCGGATGCAGCGTCCGGTAGCCGCTCTCCTCGGCGATGCCGATCGCCTCCCCAACCAAGCGATTGAGATCGAGCAGTTCCCTGTCGGCCTCCTGCGGCGACTCCCCCTTTTGCAAAAAGGCCAACAGCTCGTGCAGCGTCTGCCCGGCCCGGTGCGCCTGCTCCACGGCGCCGCGTAGCGCTCGGCCGATCTTCTCCGGCTGTTTGGCGCCTTCGTCGAGCAGCCGCTGCGCGGCCTCGCTATAGGCCGACATGGCGACCAACGGTTGGTTGAGCTCGTGGGCGATGGCGGCGGCGGTTTGCGCCGCGACCTGGCGGTTGATGAGCAACTCCATTTCGCTGCGCCGCTCCTGGATCTCCTTCTCCAGGCGCGTTTGCTCGGAAATGTCCTGCACCATGCCGATCAGGCGCGAAGCGCGTTCATTCTCGAAAAATACCTGTCCATTGGCCGCGATGTGGTAGATACGTCCGTCCGTACGGTTGATCACGCGGTACTTGGAACTGTACTCGCCCTTACCCGTGGTATCGCGGGCCCGATCGATGGCCGCCTGGACCTCGGCGCGGTCGGCTGGGTGCACGCCGCCCAGAAACAGCGCCATGTTGATCGGCTCCAGCGGCCCGACGCCCCAGAGCTGGCGTGTGCGCTCGTCCCACGCCGCCGTATCGCCGAGCAGGTCGGCATCAAAAATGCCTAGACCCACGGCGGTCTTTGCCAAGCGCAGGCGGCTTTCGCTCAACCGCAGTTCATCGGTGGCGTGCTTGAGCTTGGTGACGTCTTCTTTGACCGCCACGAAGTGCGTGATCGATCCGTCTTCCTGGCGCAGGGCGGTGATGACTGCCGACTCGAAATACTCGGTGCCGTCCTTGCGTCGATTGACGAAGTTGCCGTGCCAGACCCGGCCGGCCGTGATCGTGGTCCAAAGATCCTCGTAGGTACCGGGAGGCGTTCGGCCCGATTGCAACAGGCGCGGATTCTTGCCGATGATCTCGTCGCTCGAATAGCCGGAAATGAGCGCAAAGGCGGGATTCACGTACTCGATGCAACCATTGACGTCGGTGATGACGATGCTCACCGGGCTTTGCTCGATCGCCAGCGACAGCTTGCGCAGCTCCTGCTCGGCGAATCTTCGCTGCGTGATGTCCTCGAAGACCTGGATGAACTCTCCGGGCGCAGGCCGGTAGACGACGTAGGAGAGCCAACGACCGGAGCCGAGCGCGTGGTGGACCCAGCGGGTCGCCACGCCCGTTTGCGCGACGCGGCCGAAAGTTTGCAGCGCCTCCGGGTTGTCGTCGGCGTAGCCCGGGACCAGATCGCTGATCTTACGCCCGACGACATCTTGCAGGCCCGACAGCCTTACGAAGGCCGGGTTGACTTCGAGGAACTCGTAATCAACGGGCAAGCCGTCGCGAAAGATCATGCGGCAGTGCGCCAGCCCGTCGGGCATGTTGAGAAAAAGGGATTGGTAACGATGACTGCTGGAGCGAAGCTGCTGCGCGAAGGCTTCGCGCTCGTACAAAATGAGTGCCAGCAAGATGCCCAGCGTCGCCAGGATGGTCATGAAGGCCCAGAAATCGAGCACCTGGGTCTGTGCCAGATCGTTGGCGAAAAGTCCCAGGCCGCGCAGGGTCCCGGCGAGTGCCTGCAGCAGGACACCGACGATGACGGCGAGCACCGCCCGCAGGCCCAGCCGCACGGCGGCCCAGGCGACGATGAGATACAGCAAGTAGCCGTGGTGGGTCGGCCCGAGGATGTCGGACAACCAGCCGAGGAACAGGATTTGACCGACCGCGAAAGTCGTTCCGAGCACCAAGGCGGCTTCGGGAACCGACTTGCGCGCGAGCCGATGGGGCCCGTGCGTGGCGAGCATCAGCGGGGCGACAAGGACGACGCCCAGGGCATCGCCCATCCACGAATACACGAAACCGCGCCAAAAATCCGTGGCGGGGACTTGCCCGGCGAGCCACAAGGTGCCGATGGCCGCCAGCGCCCCGACGACGGGGCTCAGGGCGCCGGCAAGCACGAACAAGCGCAGAGCGTCGGTGCTCGAGCGCAGGCAAGGATCGAACTTCCCCTTGCGCGACAACAGCCACGCGCCCAGCAGCGGCTCCGACACGCTGCCCAGGGCGAGGCAGGCCGCCACGGCCGGCGGCTGGCCGGCCCAAAGCTGTCCGGCGAAAGCGCCGGCACAGATCTCGGTGCAAACTTGGCGCCTCCCAAGAGGAGGGCGCCCAGAGCCAGCCCCGCGCCAGGCCAGAAGACGGCCAGCAGTTCGTGGCTCGAATGCAGGCTCAAGAAGAGCTTGGCGAACACGGCATACAAGGCGCCAACCGCGGCCATCCGTAGCAGGTCCGCTCCAGAGCTTCGCCAACGATGCGACATGGATTCGGTCGATGCGGTCAACGCCGCCTTCAGGGTTTGCCGGCTGGCCGGATGCGCACGTAGGCGGCGAAAAACAACGCCGCCGCCGCAGGCCTAGCCGTGATGGTAAACCCATGGCGACCATCGGGTGGGTCTACCCGGCGAGCGGCCGGGGCATCTGCGCCATTGCGCAACCGCGCCGACGCTTGCGCCGATTCGGGACCCTGGCCCGTGACCCCGATGTCGCGGCGCCGCCCGCGTCGGACGGCCTGCTGGCTGGGCAAGAGCGCGCCGGCCGCTAGGAGCTGGCCTCGGCCCAACCGCACTCGCAGGTGAAATGGCGCAGACTCGGCGGCTGGGCGATGCGCACCCCACGGATGACACTGGCCTTCGCCTTGACCTCCCCGATCACTTCGGCGGCGTAGTCGAAGTGCGACTGCGTGTACATGCGCCGCGGAAAGGCCAGGCGCACCAGCTCCATGGTGTGGTAGGTTCGGTGCCGTCGTCCAGCCGCTTGCCGAACATCACCGAACCGATCTCCACGCCGCGAATCCCGCCCTCCAGATAGAGCGCATTGCACAGCGCCCAGGCCGGATAGTGGGCCACGGGCATGTCCGGCAGCACGGTCCGGGCGTCGATGTACACGGCATGGCCGCCGGTGGGCCGCACAAAGCCGACGCCCGGCGCCCGAGGCGCTCGCCCAGGTATTCGGCGGTGCGCAGGCGATAGCGCAGGTAGTCCTCCTGCATGCCTTCCTCCAGGCCCACGGCCATGGCATCAAGGTCCGGCCCGCCAGGCCGCCATACGTTGGAAAGCCCTCGCCCAGAATAAGACCATTGCGAACTGGCGTCCACCCACCGGTCGCTCGCGCAGCGCGATAAAGCCGCCAATGTTGACCATGCCGTCCTTCTTCGCGCTCATCGTGCAGCCCTCGGCTAGGAGAACATCTCCTCAACGATCGCCCGGATGGATGCGTTCTGGTATCCGGCCTCGCGCATCTTGATGAACATCGCGTTTTCCGCGAACCGGCAGACGTCGAGGATCAGCGGCTTGCGTGCGCTTCAGCAGCTGCGCGCAGGCGCGGATATTGGCCAGCGACACCGGCTGTCCGCCGCCCAGCAATACGATGGTTGAGCAGGACATAACAT
>CAVSPM010000006.1:0-33012 GCA_963729785.1 uncultured beta proteobacterium
GCGCTTCGGCGAAATCCGGTTCATCCGCAGCGCCTGCTCATAATGCCCGATCGCCTCCTGGATTCTGTCCAGTCGCGCCAGGGTAACTCCCAGATTGTAGTGGGCTTCGGCGAGATCGGGCTTGATCCGCAGCGCCTGCTCGAAGTGTCCGATGGCCTCTTCTGGCTTGCCGGCCTGCCGAGGACAGCCCCCAGGTTGTTGTGGGCCAGCCAGGCGTTGGGGTTCTTCGCCAACGTGTCTCGCCAAAGGGTTTCGAGGTCGTGATAGGCGTGCGCCTGCCCCCAGGTAGCCGTTCCCAGCAGCAGCAGGACGATGGCGGCTGCCAGAGTTCCAAGTTCGCGACCTCGTTGGCCGGCTTGTTGGAAAACCGCTGCGCTGGCGCTAACGGCCAACGCGATCAGCCCGATGCCGGCCAGATACTGGAAATGGTCGGCAACATACGAGTAGCGGAACGGATAGACATCGAAAAAACCAAGCGCCGGCGCCAAGGTGACTCCAAAGAACAACACGGCCACCAACGGCCCTTTTCCAATCCGGGCTCGCAGAAACCACAGCGCGACCAGCACCACCAGGGCGGCCAGCGGAAACAAATACTGCCAGGCCGCGCCGGCATCGATTTCCCAGCGCGGGTAAACGAAGGTGAGGTGGCGCGGCCAACACAGTTTACCCGCGTAGAACCACAGGGCCCGTCCCGCAATGAGGCAACGCTGGACGAACGACAGATTCCCACTCCGCTCCGCCGGCGACCAGGCGTTGCTCCATCCATCTCGTCATGAACCCCGACGCAGCCCCCAGGACAAACCACGGGGCCAACGCCAGGCCGTCCCGCTTCTCCAGCCGACCTGTCTTCCACCAGATCAGCAGCAACAGCACCGCCGGTAACGAACAAGTCACCGTTTTGCTGAACAGCGCACACACGAACAGCCCCAGCGCCAGCCAATAGAACCGCCAGTCGCGGCGCGCGCGCCGTCTTTCCGTCCGTCAACGGTCGAAACCGAAGCCAGGCCAGCGCGGCCAGCAGGTAGAACAGTCCGGAAAGGGTGTTCTTGCGCTCGGTGACCCAGGCCACCGACTCCACGGTCACCGGGTGAAGCGCGAAGATGGCCGCGGCCCACCACGACCCCGCAATCTCCAGCCGCCGCAGCACGCGCCACAGCAACACCGCGTTCACGGCGTGCAGGAGGACATTGACCAGATGATAACCGAACGGCTGCAACCCCCAGAGATGGTACTCCACCCAAAAGCTGGTAAAGACCAGCGGGTAATACTGGTAGGTGGCCCCGGGCTTGAGCCAGATCGCTTCCAACCCGCCCAGGGACCGAAGCGTCGGGTTCTCCGTCACATAGGAGTCGTCATCCCAAATGAATCCCCCGCGCAGCGCCGGAAGGCAGCGGAAGCGGACCGATCAAGATTTCCGGAACGTTCACCGCGACCGGTTGTATCTATGCCTCAGCCGCTGCGATGAATGGCGGCGGAGGATGTTCTATCGTCACCGATACGGGAACGTTCACCGGGTCAGTCGCCGCGCAGACGGGTCTGCTCGACGTTTACGTGGTGAGCCCGATCGATGTCGTCTCCAGCCTGTACGGGGCTTACACGGAGACTTCGACGCAACAAGACGTGGCCAATGGCCAGAACCTGTTGATAACGAACCCCTACGGATCGAGCGGCGAATATTCGGACGTCGGGTACTACGCGACCAACACCGCGGGATTCTTAGGCTACTGCAGGATCTTCTGGAATACGGGCCCGCTCGCCGGACAGCCGGGAACCGTTTCGACCGGAACTGGATATTGGGTCGAGCAGATCGGCAACAGCGGCACGACCTACCCACAAGGCCTGTTCAGCTCCGACCCGAACGAAGCGTACTGTTCGGCTACGGCGCAGTAGCGGACCAAGGCTTGCCGCCGGCCGCTGTCCGGCCCGACCGCGACCCGCAAGCTCCCGGCTCGAGCGGTCGCGTTGTCGTTGCACGCCTCCCTACCGTGCCAAGCGTGCTGTCCGTACCGTGAAACCCTGGCCAGCATGCTTTCGCACGCGGGCAAGGATCTTCTCGTTGGACGCCGCAAAACCATCCCCGGGGGGTTGCGTGCGAGCCGTTCTCAAAGACGTGCAATTGCGAATTGGCGCTGCCTTTTGTTAGCGGATCGACAAATCGGGTGGAGCAAAGCAGCTCGCGGTCGCCTAGCGTGATCTGCGTCGGAGCGCTGATCTTGGCCAGCTGCGCTTGCGCATCATCGTTGATCAGTGCGTCCGATGCTCGGATGCATGCTTCGAATGCATGCTTCGACCGGCTGCTTCAGGCGGCTGCGCGTGAAATCGCCAACGGCTTGAACGAAGGCCCGGGTCTGCACGCATTTTTCCGGAGGATCGCACCACGGATGGATGTGTTGCATCATCGTCTCCGGCATCTCGTTGATGGTCCTGGCCATGATTTGCCAGCTGCCGATCACGCTCCTGGCGTATGCATCGCTCTTTTGCCGCCCGCTGTGCGGCGACGGCGATGCCACGCATTGCGGATACTTTGCCGCCAGCCCATCCCGGTCATCGCCCCAGGCAGTTCCCGAAGACATGGCCCTTTGCATACCCAAAGCCTGCAGGAATACGGCGACGTCGCCAGCGAACCTCTCGGTGAAGTAGGCGCCCTCCGGCTTGTCTGACTCGCCGACACCGCTCAGATCGACCGAGAAGCAGGTGAAGTGCATCGCTTGCTCGGGAGCAAGCCGAAAATAACAGGCACAGCCCATCCCCAAAGAATGCACGAGCGCCAACGGCTCGCCGCCGCCTTGCCGGATGTAGTTCATCTTGATGCTGCCGGCCTGAATTCTTGGCATGCTTCGCTCCTTGCCGAAGACATTGACCTGGCCAAGGTCGTGGCAAACCACCGACCGCCGGACTTGCATCGGCGCCGCACGCAGCGCGTGCCCCGCTCACAAGTCAGCAACTGGGCCACCCGTACGTCCACCGTACGCGAGCCACCCTTGTCGCACGGGCCGCCCTGTGAATCCGATCAACGATCTGCGCCGAGCGGCGGTCAGATTTGCGGCGCGTGAGCCCGGTCCGAAGCGGTGGCGACGGGGACGATCTGTCATCCGCCGTGAAGGCGGACGCGGCCGACCACGTGTAACGACGGTCTGCGATCGGTCAGGAGCCCCCAGACCGACGCCGACCCGCCGCGATGAAGGAAGTAGACGCGCCGCCTCTTTGCCCGGAGGGGGCATGGCCACGCAAACGCACAACACGCCCCATTGCCCGCGACCGTGCTCGCGACCGATCTCGAGCCCGCTCCTAAAGCGAAAAAACGAACGACCGAACGCGGATATTCGGCTTGCTCCTACCCGTCGGCGTTTTCCGTCTCCCACTCGATAATCGCTGCGGCAACGACTCGCTTCTTGTCTTCCGCGTTCTTGTCCTCCCACGCAGCGACCGCGTCGGCGATGACTTTTTCCTTGTCCTTGGCGATCTTCTTTTCCCACGCAGCGACCGCATCGGCAATCGCCTTATCCTTCGCCTTTGCATTCCTCTGTTCCCACGCGGCGATCGCCTCGGCCACTGCCTCTTGCTTTAGTTCTTCGTTCATACAAACCTCCCGTTGGCGGGTAAAAAAGCGCTCGGTGTTCGCTCTGACCGCTGTCTCAATCCTACGCCCCGCCGCGGGCCATGTCGTGACCGCCGTCAAAGATCACGACGCTTTGGCGATCCCTGCCGAGCACGCGCACGAAAAGCGATGCGGCGGCCGCAGCCGATCGATCTGGCGAATCGGACGCTTAGCCCGCAGCCGATCGACCGCTTCAGTGTTTTGGGGTCATTTCGCGGCCCCGAAGCGTCCTTGCATCTGCTCCCCTTCGTTGATGCGCGTCAACACCGCGCGGCTCAATGGGGCTAATTTTATTTTCGTAAGCCATCCACTTTCTTGTTTGACCGCGGGCTGCGAGATTGTCCGCTGTTGGACCTAACGTAGAGGAGGACGCCATGTATCGCGTATTGCGCACGTGGACAGCCAAGCCTGGGGCCGAGTTTCCGGCCACCTTTCAGTGGGCCGCCGAAGTGACGGGTTATATCAACAGGACCTATTCTGCGAATTTGCGATTTGGATTCGAAACCTTTGGCCCGGCCACGATCCACTGGCATTGGGAGTCGGACAGTCTCGACAAAATACAAGAATTCAATCGCAAGCTGATGCAGGACCGGGAATACTGGACGATCGTTGGCAAGGCCAAGGGCTTGTTCTTGGACGACAAGTGGAAGGACACGCTGATCAATTTTCCGGACTAACTAAGCCGCAAAGCGCGAGTCCGCTGCTGACGTGAGTCTCGATGCAAAGTTCACGTCAGTTGTCTTGGTTGCCCGGTGGCTTTGAATTTGCGGTGTGCAGTTTAGGCGCCGATGTGCGATCGGGGCGGCACGCGCAGCGATGCCGTACCGGGTCCGTCCACGAGCCCTCGATTGGCGGATGCGTCGGTCTTGTCGCTTCTTGCCTCTTGGAACTGCCGGCAAAAGAAGTGGCAGCAACCATTGCGGCCGGGGCAAAACGGTGGTCTGGCCTTTCCCTGCAGGGCGTCCTTGCATGACGCCGCTGGGTGATTTTCGAGCCGCGCCGGCATTGGCCGGCCGGCTACGACAGCTGAGGAGCGTCTCCGGCTCGCAAATCCGTCCGCCACAGACGGATATCCACGGCGCGCAGCCAAGCGCGCAAGGGACGGATCGCGCGCCGAAGATCGACGCCTGAAAGCGCGCGTCGCATGCCCTCCCGATTCGCCCGTCGACGGCTTCGGACCTTTGGTTCGGGTCATCTTCGAAACGACCCGACCTGCCGTCCGGCACCGTGACCAGCGAGTGACGGGTTGCCTCCGGCCGAAGCGTGAACCAGGCTGGCCGAGGCGGTCCCGGCCCGGGGGACCTGTTTGCCTCGCAAGCCGTGGGACAAGGACCCCGGCGCGCTACCCATGAGAACGCGCCGGTAGAACTGGCGCCGATCCAATAGGCGGGGAATCTCCCTGGACGGCGAGCGCGATTGCGTGGAATGCCGGCCGATTCCACGCTCTTTTCCCTGCTATGGACGTGGCCGCTAACCGCGAAAATGGTCGCTGCGATATCGGCATTGGCAAGCCGCTCGCGGCCGCAGGTCGCCTTGTGCGCCGAACGGCATCGCCATGCGCGCCTTTGGCGTTACGTTTCTTGACGGAGTCCCCACATGTCAAACACCTTCACCCGGCTGCTAGCAACCCTGGTCATCGCGCTGGGCATGATGCCGGCCGCGCACGCCGCCCAGACACCCGACAAGCTCGATGGCGTCAAGGTGGTCGATGCGGCACAGGTCCAGCAGCTCCAGGCCAAAGGCGCACCCCTGTTCGACACCCGCGTGGCCTCGGAGTATGCCGACAAGACGATCAAGGGTGCGATCAGCGTACCGTACAAGGAAAAAAGCGAGAAGAGCGTGGATTTCGACCGCACAAAGGACAGCTTCGATCTGTCCAAGCTGCCCGCTGACAAGAATGCGCCTTTCGTGTTCTTTTGCAATTCGGGTGAATGCTGGAAGAGTTACAAGGCCTCGGTCGTCGCACGCGACGCCGGCTTCAAGAACATCCACTGGTTTCGCGGCGGCTTTCCGGAGTGGACATCCAAGAACCTGCCGACTCAGTAGCGCGAATCTGCCACTTGATGGCGTGACCCCCCGGCGCTGGCAACACGGCGCGCAGAAAGCATAGACATCTTGACGATCCGCAGTTTGTCCATCCGCGCGCGCCTATTGGCCACGGCGGCGGTAGCTCTGACCGGGTTTCTTGTGCTGGCCGGATTCACGATCTACTCCGGCCAGCGCAATACCGCCGCCCTCGAGGCGGTCTACCAGGACAGCGTGCGCACGCTGGTTCAGTTGCAGCGTATCGATTCCGAGCTGCGGGAGATACGCTTTCGCGCCGCGGGCGTGCTGCTTGACCTTATGCCCGTGCAAGGATCCTTGAACCAGCTTCGGGAAGTTCGCCCGGCGCTGGAGAAGTCCTGGGCAGATCTGCGCTCGGCCCCGGCTACGACGGACGCCGAATTGCAAGCACTGCGCAGCGCAATGGAAAGCGGCTGGCCGGTGGTACAGGCGATCCTTGACAAGCTCGAGGCAGCCTACTCGGCCAAGGACACCAAGCGGCTCAGCGACATCCTGGAGTCCGAATGGCCGCAAGGACACAAGGCATTCGTCAAGCCACTGCAAAAGGTCATTCCCCTAGAGGAAGACCGGGCCAAGAATACCTACGACGCCGCCGCGAAGGACAATCGCCGCTTCAGCGCCATCGCCGCGAGCCTGGCGATCGCGTTTCTTGCCGTGGTCGTCGCAGCGATGTTCCTTACCTCGCGCTACGTGATCCGCTCGCTCGACAAGGCCGTCGAGGTGACCCGCCGAATTGCGGCCGGCGACCTGTCGCACCAGATTCCTGCGCACCGGGACGACGAAGTCGGCCTGCTGTTGGCCGCGCTTGGGCAGATGCAGCAAGCGCTGAGCACTATCGTTAGCGACATACGCCTGACCACCACCAACATATCCAGCGCCTCGCGCCAGATCGTCGCCGGCAGTGGCGAATTGTCCTCGCGAACCGAGCAGGCGGCCAGCAGCCTGCAGCAGACGGCCGCGAGCATGGAGCAGATGACCGGCAGCGTGCAAAGCAGCGCGCACAACGCCAAGCAGGCCAATGGCATCGTGCTCTCGGCGTCCCAGGTCGCCCAGCAGGGCGGCGAGGCAATGTCCAAAGTGGTCGCGACCATGTCGGAGATCCACGCCTCCAGCCGCCAGATTGCCGACATCATCTCGGTCATCGACGGCATATCCTTTCAGACCAACATCCTCGCGCTCAACGCCGCGGTGGAGGCCGCGCGCGCCGGCGAACAGGGCCGTGGCTTCGCCGTGGTCGCCAGCGAGGTTCGCGCGCTGGCGCAGCGCAGTGCCGCCGCCGCCAAGGAGGTCCGCACGTTGATCGCTTCCTCGGCGAGCCGCGTAGACCAGGGAAGCGGTCTGGTGGGCGATACCGGGCGAACCATTGAAAACGTCGTGAGCCAGGTGCAGCAGATATCGGAACTGGTCAGCGCGATCACTCACGCGGCCGCGGAGCAAAGCAGCGGCATCGCCCAGGTGGGTCAAGCCGTCACCGATATGGATCACTTGACGCAGCAAAACGCCGCGCTCGCGGAACAATCCGCCGCTGCCGCCGAGGCCCTGATGTCACTGGCGGCGCAACTGGAAAAGACCATCGCAGTCTTCCGCTTGGGCGCGGTCGAAACGGATTGAACGAAAATCGGCGCGGCTCCGGCGCCGCCCCACCAAGCCGAACACCCTGATGGCGCCCGATGCGGCGTGTCGCACCCCCGGCGCGGGCTCGCCTTTGGCCGCACACCAAGAGCGGTATCGACGGCCATCCGCGGGCAATGCCCGCACGCCTTGGTAGCGCCGCAGCATCCGCGCGCTCGCCCGCGAGGGGCCGACGGACGCGCAAAGGCGGCTACCGACGACCCGTCGGCGCGGCCCAATCGCCCCCGCCGCCAGCTGGCCGCTGCTGCAGACCCGCAACCCAAGACCGCGATCGCGGTCTTGCACGCCCGCAACGCTCCGCTTTTTGAGAAGCCGTCGTGGGACGGGCCCGGTTGCGCGCCCCCGTCCGACCCGGTCGACGTGCCGCTAACTGCGGGTCACATCTTCCTTGACCCTTTCGGCGGCGATGACCCGCGCGATCGCATCGGCTTGCTCGGCCACGACCTCGATCAGGTCGTCGAGCGCAAGCAGACCGACGAGCTGTCCGCTGGCGCCGGTAACCGGCAGACGCCGCACGCCGCACTCACGCATCCTGGCTATCGCCTCGATGACATCCTCGTCTTCGCGTATCGACGCCACCGGACGGGCCGCGATGTCCCCCGCAGTCAAGGTTGCAACGTCCAGGCCCATTGCAACCGCCTCTATCACGATGTCGCGATCGGTCACCACCCCGATCGGGCGTCGGCCATCGGCGTCGACTAGGACCAGGCTGCCGACATGGCGCGCGCGCATCAGCTCGGCGCATTCGCGCAGCGTCGCGCGGGAGGGCACCGTAACGACCTCGGGCATCGCCACGTCCCGAGCCAGCGTGCTGGGTCTTCTCATGATGAGCTCCTATTCAAGTTTGCGTTCCGTGGCACGAGCACTACACTGGCCTGCCGTCCGCCCGAACGCCAGCTTTCTAGCCCTGATCGTGAATCCAATGCAGGATATGTGGCTCCTTGCGCGCCGAAGGTTCGACCGCTTCGGCAGGCACGCCCACGATGATCGGTGCAACCACTGAAATCGAATCGGGCAAACCCAATTCGCTGCGCATGTCCTCCATCTCGAGCGCCGCCACCGCCGAGCCGATCACGCAGGAACCCAAGCCGGCGGCGTACGCGGCCAGGACGATGTTTTCGGCTGCCAGCCAGCAATCGGCAGCAAGAAATCGGGCGTCCCTCGGACCGCAAATGACGATCAAAGTGCCCGCGTTGTGGAAAATGTTGAAGTTCGGGTCGGCGAACACAGCTGGGCCATGGCCGCGGCCGTGCCGGTCGACATGCAACTGCCGCATCTGCTCCAAGTACAAGGGCTTGGCACGGTCCGAGATCCTGCGCAGCAGCGTCTTGTCCTGCACCACAACGAAAGCCCACGGCTCCTGGTGCCGGGCCGTAGGTGCCTGAACCGCGGCCAGCAACAGGCTGCGAACCTGCCCCCGCGTCAAGACGTCCGGCTTGAAATTGCGCACCGAAGCCCGCCCCGCCAACGCATGGGCCAAGGGCATGGAAAACGGCAACTCGCTGACATTACGCATCGCATCCTCCCTCATGATGAGGCCAGAATACTTCGCTTCGGGGGGCGCAATATTGATGCAGGCGAAGTAAAGCGTTCGCAACGAGGACTGGCCAGCGCCCAACTGCCGCCGGTCGTGCCACTTGTGGGCGGCGAGCCCATAGGCAAATGACCGATTCGATTGCGCTCTGGAGCGATCCGGCGCGCTATTCTCAGCGCGTGAGGATACGGGTCGAGTGCCGTTTTGGTGATCGCGGTGAGCCGGAGCCGACCGCCTTTTGGCTAGGCGGGCGGCGCCTTGGCGTGCGCGCAATCGCCGACCGGTGGTTTGCGCCAACGCAGCGCTGGTTCAAGATCGACGCCGATGACGGTCACACGTATGTCCTTCGGCTCGATGAGCCGAGCGCGCAATGGCAAATCGCGGCCTACACGCGCGCATCGGCGTAGCCTCGGCACGCCGCGACGGCAGCACACCCGATTGCTCGGGCAGCAGCGGCTCTCGATACGCCGCGGACGATCGCCATCTGCATGAGTCGGAATCGGATCCCGCGGTTCAGCGCTCGCCACGATGGCCGGCATCTGCTCGATCCAGCAAGCGCCGCTGACGAAAGAAGATCCAGGAATAGATTGCGCAGTTGACCGCCGCGACGACCCCGGCGAGCGCATATTGCACGCCTTGGCTGAGGCCGCCGGGATAGATGATGGGCATCAGGTAGTGTTCAAGAAAGCTCCCCGGGTAGCCCGACTGTCCGGCCCGGCCACGCAGCATGTTCTCCAGGTAGGTGAGCGGACAGATGCGCCCGGTGATCTCGATGAAGAAGCCCCAAACGGCTGCGACAGGATGAACAAGAAGCATTTTGCGCCATCGCAAAGCCAGCAGCGCGCCAAAAAGAGCAAAAAGGATGAACGCGAAATGGATGAGCAAAACACCTTCGGCGGCCAATCGAAAGAGCATCAGCGCTCCAGCGCCAGGTAGGCGACGTGTCGACCGCGCCGCATTCGGTGGGCGTCACGAGGACAAGCTCGCGTTGGCCAGCGACGTTGCAGCGATCGGCTTGGGCAAGGCTCGATCATAGGCGCGCTTCTTCGGTACTGCTCCAAAGCGGTCCAGCAAGTACAGATGCCCGACGATCCCAGCAGCATCGATCGCACCACGGGTCATCGCGACGCCTGCCCGGCGATGCGCCCGCGCGACGCCCCGAAGTCTTGCTGCACCGCGCGCCGCCGCTTGCGGGGTCAATCGCAGCAGCAAGCGGCGCATGCGCCGGACTCATCCCTGGGCGCGCACCTTCAAACCGGCGAGTCGCACGTCGGTCGCGGGCCTGACCAGCGTCGCACTGTACCTGCGGCTATTGTCGCGGCCACAACGCTTGGCGTCGTACATGGCCGTGTCCGCGTGCTGCAGCAGCGTCGGCACATCCTTGCCGTCCTCGGGGAACACGGCCGCACCGATGCTGGCGGTAATCGCCAGTTCGCGTCCGTTGATAAAGAACGGGCGACGCATGCTGTCCCCGATGCGACGGGCAACGACCATCACGTCCCCGGCATCGCGCAGATCCGGCACCAGCACGGTGAATTCGTCGCCGCCGAGCCTTGCCGAATGCGGCGCGTAGACCGGGCCGTCGGCGCGCGCCGCGGCGTCGGCCGGCCGCAGCGCTTCCCGGAATCCGTCCGGCCGCCTCCACCAGCAACCGGTCGCCGCTCTCATGTCCCAGGGTGTCGTTCACCTGCTTGAAGCCGTCGAGGTCGAGAAACAGCAAGCCCAGGCGATGACCGCCATGCATTCGCGTTGCACTTCGCGCTCAAGACGCTCAAGAAACGCAGGGCGGTTGGGCAGACCCGTCAGGACATCCGAGAAGGCCGATCGTGCCAGCTGTTGGTCACGGTCGTGGATCTTCTCGATCATCTCGTTAAAGCCCCTGCCCAGCGCATCGATCTCCGAGATATGCGTGCGCCGGGCACGCACGGTGAAATCGGACTTGCCATGCACCTGGGCCATCAGATCGTTGAGTGCCTGCAGCGGCCCGAGCAAGGAGCGGTCGAGGTGGCGCAGCAGCAGACTGCTCACCGCCAACGAAACGAGTGCCGCCACCAGCGTGATTAAAGCAATCAACGCGGTCTGGCGGTAGAGCGATTCGATGCTGACGGTCAGAAATAGAGTCCCCAGCTTGCCATCCGCGTTGCCGAAATCCTGCCGTACGTGCAGGAAGAAGGGGTTCAACCCGGTGTCGTCCGCGCCAGGCGCAACGGTCCCATTTGGCCGTGGCGCGCCGTTGCGCGCGTAACGGGCGAACGAGCGGTTGTCGGCGCCGAACAGTTCGGCCGAGAGCACCTGCGGCGAATGGCGCAACGACCTCAGCAGCTCGGACGCCGCCACCCGATCCCGAAAGAGTATTGCCGCCTGGGAGTTTTCCGCCAGTACCTGCGCCTGCACATGAGCCGTTTCCGTCAGGTTCAGCAGCCCGACGATGAAGCTGCCCGCGACGATTGCCAAGAATACGATCCCAATCGCCACGGTAACTGCCGCTCGGTTTATCCGCAGCAACAGCGCAGGCAGGCCGACTGGGTGGCGCACCGGCTTGCCCCGGCGGCCCGGCTTGCGCGTGCTCGAACTCAAGGCGTCGGCATCCGGAACATCGGCCGTCGAACCTGCGGCAGCTTGCGCCTCTGATCCGAAGCGCTATCGGCCGCGGGCGACCGGAAGATGGGGGGCGTACGACGCGCGGGCATGCGGCACCTTTTGTTCGGGCAGGAGGGCCCCCGGTGTTGCGTTGCCCTGCTCGGGCCCATGTGCCCGGCAAGCGGCCGTCCGCGCGGTGTCCGGCGGTACCGTGGCAGCTCCTACAACAGCGATATTCGATGCAAAGAGGAGCCCTTCAAGCGGTGAAATAGCGGCATCCGCGTGACCTATTCGAACCTTACGCCGGGCGGCGCTCCCGGATGCCAGATGCAGCCAGCATGGCTGACTTGAGAAACGCGAGCGCCTGCCGATAGCTTTCGTAATGCCAGAAGGACCGCTGCAAGGCCGCTTAGGCTGGGAGGAAGAGCCGATGATCGAACCGATGCGCGACCTTCCCGATGAGATTACCGAGCAACAGCGAATCGCCATCCACGCCGCGCTCTTCGTTGCCTGCTTTGGCATCTACGCGATCTTCCGGGCGATGTGGTCGACGACGACGACCGCCGATCACGTCGAGCAGGTGAACGGCTCCATCGCGGGTTCCTTCACCGTATTGCTGGTGCTATCGACCCTCGCCTTTGGAGCGGCATCGTGGTTCCAACCGCGCTGGCGCTCGCGCGACGCCGGAAGGGTCGCGTCCATCGTCTGGCTGGTCGTGTCTCTGGGTTACATGATCGTATTCGGCTGCCCCCGCGTACTCCTGTTCGTCGGGGTCGCCTTCTTTCCTTTCTGCCTGGGCGCGCTGATCGGACACAACATCGGGCGCTTCCATCATCCCGCGCATTGGGATGGCATAGAGATGGACTTTGACGACTGAGGCGGCGGTGCAACGCCGGCCGCGGCTTTGCCAGCCCAGGCTCTACGCGGACCGCACGCCCAAGGCCGCAGAGCGCTGCCTTTCCGGATTCGGGCCGGGCATCGTCGGATCATGACGCCCCTTGTGGTTCCAGTGCCAGGCGCCCGGTTCGGCGCCCAGCGGACCATCGGCGCCGAAGCCATGTTCGAGGCATCAGCGCAGGCGAGCAGCGCCAGTGCGCGATGGCGATTTTGGAAATTCAGATCCAGGGTCTGATCGGTGTAGCGATTCGCAGAGTCCAATTAGCCACCGGCGTGCGGCCGATTGGCGCACGCGACAGCCGACGCGATGCGATTACAGCCGCCGCTTTACGCGTTGCGTAGAGCGAGGTCGCCCGTGGACGGCGTGTCTTCCGACTCCGCATCCGAGATCGTGGTGAGCCCGAATTCCTCGGCAGCGGCGTCGGATACCACGCCAGCGATCCGTCCCAGCGACCATTGCTCGCGCTTGAAACCCGGCACCGCGCTCGAATTCAAGACACGCGGCGTCGTGCCGGCGGCGTTCTCTCGCAACGCCGAGTCGGCCAGTACAAGGCGAATCGGCTGCGGGACGACGATTGCGCTCGACGTCCTGCTTGCCCCGCCGCACGCGACCAGACCGAGGCAAGCCATGGATGAGATCAGCGCCAAGCCCACAAAATGGCGCGGAGCGAAGGGACGTTGCATGAGTGTCTCCAAAGCGGTCGCAGGCCGTCGACGACGAGTCGCGGATATACGGTCATCGACGGGTCGGGGCCGGACTTGAGGCATCCCGACAAAAAAAGGGCGCCAAGACCGCCTTGTCCGGCGCTCTCGTCGCTGCTCGTTGACGCCGGTCGTCGGCCTGATACCGGCACTGCCACGTCGAGCGGTGCACACGCGGGTGCGCGAGAAGCTCGCCCTCCAACGTGACACGCGTCGTTGCAACCCTGGGTAGCGTTTGCCGGCGGCCGTCTCATTTGCCGCAAGTCGCCGCGAGTGGATCGGCGGTGTGGCAGCAAGAATTGGCCGCGAAAAGCCCCGTCATTCCTCATTAAGGATTTGTTTTATAAGATATATTTTCGTTGATCTCGCTGGCGTCAACTGCGGCCCATGCCGAATTTTGGGCGGCAAGATGGAAGGGGGAGAAGCGTCACGATGATCGGCCCCCAATCGTCGGCCGCCAGCATCGACCCGCGTCAAAGCGCCCCCGCTCGCGCAGCAAGCCGCGCCTCTTGCGGCCAAAACCGATGTGGCGCAACGCTCTGGCAGGGGTATTTGCCGCATGGCAGGGCTCAACCGGTGGCCGCAAGAGCCGATTCATCGAGAGTCGTGCCCCAAGCCCTCTTTGAGCCCCGTAACCTAGGAATCGCCGACGATGCGTAGCAAGGCCACTACGAGGTTTGCAGCCGCGCCCATGATCGCGCTGCTATGCAGTTGCGGAGGCGGAGGTTCATCGGCCCCGACACCGACCCCGAGTCCGCCGGCGGCACCTACCGTGACCGTCGGTTTTGCCAATGCCAAGACACGCGTCGGCGTAAGCGACACGCTGAGCTGGTCGTCGACGGGCGCCAGCTCCTGCACGGGGATCGCCGGGCTTGCCGGCGCGCAGCCCTCTTCCGGGAGCCTGGCAATCACCCCGACGAGCGGTGGCCAGTTCAGCTACGCGCTGTCCTGCACCGGGGCAGGCGGGACGACTTCTCAAACCACGACGCTCATCGTGCCGATGCCGGTATACCCGACATCGTACGAAAACTACAAGAACCTGGATCTCCCCCCGATGCAGCTGCCGCTGAACGTGGGTACGGTCTACACGGTCCAGCTGGCGAGCGGGTCCGGATTTGCCGACTTCGAGCAGATTGGGCAATACGATTATTTCGCCAGCCCTCTTGATGCAGGCTCCAACTCCAGCAATCTGCTGAACCCGGGGACGTTTTACATCTACCATCACAATGCGAACGGAAGCTGGACAGACATTACCGCAAAACTCGTAGAACCCGATCCGACCACCAACCAGCTGCCCGCTTCCTGCATTATGGCGCGCAAGGCGCTGGTCGCCGACTTCAACGGCGACGGCGTTCCCGATGTGTTTCTCTCCTGCGCAAGCGACAACACCCTGGAGTACCCCAAAATCCTGCTGAGCCAACCCAACGGCATGTTCAAAATGGTGACCATTCCTACGGCCCAGGCCGGGTACTTTCATTCCTCAGCCGCGGCCGATATCGATGGTGACGGCAAGATCGATATCGTCCTTGCCGATCCGTCGCAAAATGCGTCCAACCGGCCGCCGGTATGGGTGCTAAGAAATAACGGCGACGGCACGTTTACGGAAGACCATACAAATTTTGCGAATCTGATTTCGAAGGCGGTTTGGTCTTTGGATTTTGTATCGATCAACGGACAATCGTATCTTTGGGTGGCCGGCAATGACGCGAGCACCGTCTTCAACGGAGTGACGGCTGGTCTTTACACGTTTGACGCTACCGGCACGTTCAGCGCCAACCCGGTGCTAACCTTTCCAGAGATGGGCGACGGATCGCCCAACTGCACAACGTGCAACGCCCTGTCGCTGGACATCGTACTGAACGGCTCGATCGCCTACGTGTTGCGAACCGACCCTGCGTATGACGATTATGCGATCCAGCGCGTCGACCTAACGACGGATACCGCAAGCGTGATGTTCCAGTACACGGGTCCTGACTTTGGCGCATCGGCCAGTACCAATCCGGCCTGCATAGGGGTGGGAGGCAAGTGGTTGGACTTCATCAAGCCGTATGGCGGCAAGCTCGTGACACAGGACCTTTGTCGAAGTCCAAATCTCACGATGGATTGAGCCGCTCCCCTGGCGAGCCGCGATCCGGCCGGCAACGCCGAACAGTGGCTGGGTCAAGCCGTCGACCGACTCGACGACGGCCAAACCGGCTAACGCGGCCTACTTCGCCGCGAGAAATTGCACCGACGGATCTTCGGCGGTGGCCTCGTCCCAGAATTTGGTCAGCAGGGGCGCAATCTCGGGACCCGGGACGGGTCTGGCGAAATGGTATCCCTGCAAGGCGTCGCATCCGATCTGCACCAGGCGCCGGGCCTGCGCGAGCGTTTCGACGCCCTCCGCCGTCACCTTGTAGCCTAGGCTGTGGGCCATCGACACGATCGCGCGGACGATGGCGTCGTTCTCCTGCTGGTGCGGCAGGCCCTCCACGAAGCTGCGGTCGACCTTCAACGTCGTCAGCGCCATCACCTTGAGGCTGCTCATCGAGGAATAACCGGTTCCGAAGTCGTCAAGAGCCAGGCGCACCTCGATGTTGCGCAGCGCCTTGAGCGTGGCGGCCGTGGCGGCGCTGTTTTCCATGAGGGCGCTCTCCGTGACCTCGAGCTCGAGCAAGTCGGGCGCAAGGCCGTTATCGGACAGAGCCCGCACGACGACCGGCACCAGATTCGGGTCCTTCAGCTGCATCGGAGACAGGTTGACGGCGATGCGCAGCTTCCGGCCCTCGCGCTGCCACTGCGCAGCGGTCGCGCAGGCCGAGCGGATGACCCAGTGTCCGATCGCTACGATCAGCCCGTTGCTTTCGGCGATCGGGATGAAATCCAGTGGTGCGATCAAGCCACGCTGCGGATGCCTCCAGCGCAGCAGCGCCTCGACCGAAACCATGCGCCCGGTGCCCGTGTCGATCTGCGGCTGGTACACGAGGTGGAACTGTCCCTGTTCGAGCGCGATGCGCAGGTCCCGCTCCATCGTCATGCGCTGCATGGCGCGCGTCGTCAGGTCGGCACTGTAATACTGGCAGTTGTCGCGCCCGAGTTCCTTGGCGTGGTACATCGCGGTATCCGCGTGCTTCATCAGCGTGGACGCATCGTCGCCATCGTCGGGAAGGACGGCGATACCGACGCTGGCCGTAAGCCGTAGGTCGCGGCCGTCAATGATGAAGGGACGGCCCATCTGCTCACGCATCCGGTGTGCAGCATTCATCGCGATGTCGGGGTCATCCAAATTCCGAAAAAGCGCGGTGAACTCGTCGCCCCCGAGCCGCGCCAGCTGGGCATCCACCCGGTCGCTGTCCGGGCGCGCGATGATGTCGGTCGCCCGCACGACGTGGCGCAGTCGGTCGGCCGCCGCCTGCAGCAGCAGGTCCCCGGTATGGTGGCCGAGGGTGTCGTTAATGCTCTTGAAGCCGTCGAGGTCGACGAACAGGACGGCCAGACGCTTGCCGTCGATGCGCGCGCGATTGACCTCCCGATCCAGTGTTTCGAGGAACGACTGGCGGTTGGGCAAGCCGGTGAGGCTGTCGATGTACGCCAGGCGCGCAATCCGCGCTTCCGCCTCCTTGCGCTCGGTGATATCGCGCACCAGGCAGAGCGCTTCGGTCTGCTCGATGATGGCGACACGTGCTTCGTAAAACCGCCTGCACCCGGCCGCATCGCAGAGGGAAAACGCCGTGACCTGCACGGCTGCGGTCTCAAATGCATTGGTGATCGTCCGCGAGAGTTCCCCGGCAACGTCCGCAGGGTAAATTGCCGACAATGGCTGGCTGGCGTCCGGGACGTCGTAGGGGTCAGGGACGAGTGCGCCGTCCCGGTTTTCACGCACCCGGCACGCGCGGTCCACGCGAAAGAGGGTGTCCGGAATGGCGCTCAGGATCGCGGAGTTGCGCGCATGCTCGGTACCCAGTTCGACCAGCGCCGCGGAGGCCCGCAGCAGGTAACGTACCCGGTGGCCCAGCAACGCCCAGTTAAGCGGCTTGGCGATGAAATCGGTCGCGCCGGCTTCGTAGGACATCTCGACCGACGCGATGTCGTCCATGCCGGTAACCATGACGATGGGTAGCGACTCGCCAGCCTTGGCGCGCATCGCCGCACACAGGTCGATGCCGCTTGCACCCGGCATGTCGACGTCAAGCATCACCATGTCCCAGCGACCCGCGTCGAACTGGCGCATCGCGCTGTCTCCGTCTTCGGCGAGCCCCACGTCGTACCCGGCCTTGTTCAGCGATGCACGCATCCACACGCGGGCCGTTGCATCGTCATCGACGACCAGGATCCTGGGCGGGGCCGTCATTGCGAGACCCCCCCGAGGATCGCGTGCACCTCCGCCAAGGCGCGCCGGTGCTCGCGCCGGGCATCGTCAAGAAGCTCTTGCGCGGCGACGATGCGGTTCTCGCGTGCCAGCTTCTCCAGGCTGGCGTAACAGGCCGAAAGCCTTTGGGCACCGATGTTGGCGGTTGCCGACTTGAGCGCGTGCGCTGCCTGGCGCAATTTGTCGCCGTCGCCGTCCACGATGGAGGCTTCCACCCGGTCCAAACCCGGTTGGGCCATGTCGATGAACGATTGGAGCACTTCGGCGACGAGGCCGCTGCCGCCGGTGGGATCGAGCTTGCGCAGCAAATCGAGGGTGACGCGATTGAGTGCTGGGCTCGCACTCGGTGCGGGGGTCGCCCCCGCCAGCCCCACCCCTGCTGCCGCCGCCGTCGCCGGCGTAGCGCTCTGGGGGAGCCAGCGCTCCAGCACCGAGCGCAGCTGGGCCAGCGTGTATGGCTTGGCGAGGAAGTCATCCATGCCCGCGGCGATGCACTTGGCCTCGTCGTCGTGCATCGAATTGGCGGTCACCGCGATGATCGGAAGCCGCGCGCCCTGCCCTCCTGTCAACTGCCGGATGGCGGCCGTCGCTTCGTAGCCGTCCATCACCGGCATCTGGCAGTCCATCAGTACCAGGTCGAAGCGGTGCTCGCGGACTTGCTCGAGCGCCACGCGGCCGTCGGCGGCAACGGTTATCTGCAGCCCCAAGTGGGCCAGCATGGCGCGCCCCAGGGTCTGGTTGATCGGGTTATCCTCTACCAGAAGAACGTGGGCACCGGCGGGAGCCGACGCAGGTACGGGGTCCGGCTCCGGCGCGTCCGGTGCGACGGGATCGGTGGCGCCCGTCAGCACGGCGTTGACCACCCGCCGCAGGTCTGCTCGGCGAATGGGCTTGTTGACGCAGCGCACGATGCCGACCTCGCGCCGCAGTTCCTGCTCGGCACTCGCATAGGTCGAGGTGAGCATCATCAGTCGCGTGGTGCTCAGCGCGGCCTGCGCGTGGATGGCGCGGGCCAGCTGCAGGCCGTCCATGCGCGGCATGTGCATGTCCAGGATCGCCAGCTCGAAGGGCGCGTCGACCTGTGCGGCCGCCTCCATCAGGTGCAGTGCCTGCTCGCCGTCCGCGGCGCAGGTCACGCGCATGCGCCAGCCCTGCAGCTGTTGCTGCAGGATCTGGCGGTTGGTCTGGTTGTCGTCGACCACCAGCACACGGATGCCATCGAACGGGCGGGCGGGCTGCGGCTCGGAACGAATCAATTGCACCCGTGGCAGTCGCACATCGATCCAGAACCGCGAGCCCCGTCCCGGAGCACTGTCCAAGTGGATCGTGCCGCCCATCATCACCGTCAGGCGCTGACAGATGGCCAACCCCAGCCCGGAGCCGCCATATTTTCGTGCCATGGTGCCGTCGGCCTGCGAAAAATGCTCGAAGATCTTCGCATGCGTTTCCGGCGCGATGCCGATGCCGGTGTCCGACACGCTCAGCCGCACCAGCGCCTCGGAGGCGGTCATCTCCGTCAGCTCGGTGCGCACCACCACCTCGCCCGCGTCCGTGAACTTGATGGCGTTGCCGATCAGGTTGACGAGTATCTGGCGCAGTCGTAGCGGATCGCCGCGCAGGCCCAGAGCAGCATCGCTCGGCGTGAATTGCGCGGCCAACTCCAGCCCCTTGGATTCGGCGGACTGCGCGAACATGGACAGCGCGTCATCCACGAGATCGGCCAAGTCGAAGTCCACCGATTCGAGCGTCAGTTGGCCGGCCTCGATCTTGGAGTAGTCCAAAATATCGTTGATGACCTCCAGCAGATGCTGACCGCTGTGCTGCACGGCTTCGGCCCACTGCCGCTGCTGCGCGCTCAGGGCGGTGCCCAGCAACAACTCGTTCATGCCCAACACGCCGTTCATCGGCGTGCGAATCTCGTGGCTCATCGTGGCCAGGAACTGGCTCTTCGCGCGGCTCGCCGCCTGCGCTGCTTCCATCGCCTCGCGCAGCTCGGCGGTGCGGGTCTCGACCTGCTTCTCCAGCGAATCACGATACGATGCCAGTTCCACATCGCGCCGCTCAATTTGCTCGAGCATGCGATTGAAGTCGCGCACCAACTGTCCGATCTCGTCGTCGGATGATCCGGGCACACGCACGCGAAAGTCGGCGCTGTCGCCAACACGCTGGGTGGTTGCGGCCAGATCGGCGATCGGGCGCGCGATGCGCTGTGCCATCTTCCCGCCGATGGTCACCGCCAGCAGCAGCGCGAGGAAGGCCGCACCGAACATCACGAGGGAGGTCTGCGCCACGGTGGCAGGGAATTCCAGATCCGCGGCGTGCAGCCAGAGCAGGCCATGAAAATCGCCCTCGGACATGATCGGCTTGGAGTAGACGCAGGTGGGCGTGTACCAGGCGCGAGCGGCCGGATCGGGCGCCGCGTGCCAGCTGGCGAACAGCTCGCCGTCGTCACCGCGGTCCACCTCGGCGGAGCGGATGCGCGAGTTGGCATGCAGCCCCTCGATGATCTCCTGGGCCCCGACGCGGTTGTCAAAGGCAACCGCCGCGCGCAGGTTCTCCGCGAGCACCGCCGCCGTGCCGGTCACCTCGTTGCACAAGGAGACCTCCCGGTCGTGAAATTTGTAGAACAGCAGCGCCGCGGTGCTAATGAGCAACGCGATGGCAGCCGTGACCGTGGCCACGGCGACCACCTTGCCGCGGATCGACGTGCCGCCCGCGCCAGGCATGCGTACCATCATGGCAGGACCTCTGCGGCGGCGTGCAGCATCTGCGGCGAGAATTCCAGCGCAGCGCGCCGGGCCGGGCCGAGGTTGACGACGAAACTCAGGTGGCGGTCCTCGGCGCGCATGGCGATCATGCCGCCGCGGTCGAGGACCGCCTCGCTTTCGCCGACGATGAGCGCCGGGTGCTTGCCGATCGACTTGCGCGCACCGGCGAGACGGCGTAGTTCATTGTCCGGGACATACAGCGCGTGGCATTCGCCGGCCTGCTCGACGTCGACATGGCCGCGAACGTCGATCTTGTGGCCGCCGACGCTCGCGCCCTGCAATTCGGCGAGCGAGCTTTCGAGCGGATCGCCGACGCCCAGCACGCACAGCACCACCGGCGCGTCGGCACTGGGAAAGGTCCGATCGGGCCATCCCGTGAAACGCAGAAAATGGAGCACGAAGCGCGCACGCAACTGCGCTTCCGCGAGCGTTTGCGCCCGAGCGTTCTCCCCGGCGGGCAGGACCATCGACAGAAGCAAAGCCACCGTGATCAGCAAAGCCGACAGCGGCGCGCACGAACGCACGGGCGGCACCGCCGCGGGGACGGACCGCCGGTGCCCAGCCGTTGGCTCGTGGTGCGCTCTCATCGGTTTGTCCTGACCGGCTAGAAGGAGTAGCCGACCGTCACGCGCCAGGCACGCCCGGGCTGAACCACGCGGTCGACCGACCCACCGTCGACCGGCTGGGTGTAGAACCGGTTGAACACATTGTACAGGCCCGCGCTGATGTCGGGTTTTCCGGGACCCCGGGCGGTGGAAAGCGCGAGGTTGGCGGCGACGACCGCAGCAAGCGTCGCATTGTCGGGGGTCAGGCGCCGTCCTGCGAACAGCGCCTCCGCGGCCAGGTGCCTGTCGGCAGCCAACCCCTGATTGAGTCCCGGGCGACCGGTCCAACGCGGCGCATTCTGCCCCCAGTTGCCGTTGACATCGTCGGCGCAGACGTACTCGGTGCTCAGGCGCGCGGATTTGCGGCGGTGTACGAAGGACGATCGGTTCCGTGGTCGCGGGTGCGCCTCCGCAGCCAGGTCCGGCGGCAAGACCCGCTCCCGTCTCCAGATGGTGTCCACCTGCAAGTTCTCTCCGAAGAGCATCCATAGGTTCAAGGCGCCCGTCGGCCCGCCAGTTCGGCAGCATGGCCTAGGTGACGTAAACGCCTGGTGCTCCCTCGGCGACGCGACTTGGTTGGGCGACTTTGTGCGAAGGCGTGGCCCAGACTATCGCTGGCGCGTTCCCGGCAAAACGGTGAATAACTCCACGCCGGGGCGTCACTCTTGGAAAATGCCCGGATCCGGGTCGGGCGGCCGAGCGCCTGAGCCGGATGCGGCTCTGCGCGGGTGGCCGACCTGCCCGGATCACCCCAGCGGGCGCCTGGCTCGACCGTGCACGCCGGTGTACCCGCGATCGACGGGATCCTTGAGGACGCTCCCGATCTGGACAATAACCTCGTAGCAACTGTGGGCGCGAGGCGCAAGCCGAACGACACCGCCGGCGCAGCGATGCTGTGCTGCGCGGTTGAGAAATGGGGTTGCCTAGCCCAGGCAGCGGCTATGACTTGCTGCACAAGCCCACCGTTGCGCCCGCCAAAGCGCCCGCCGGGCCCGTGCCCCCGGGGCGCAGCGTGCACTTGTCCCGACTCCGGACGAATCGTTCAGGACAATGGGTCGAGCGCCAGCCTGAGCTGGGTTCAGCGCTCGCGCCGGTCGCCCTGCAGAAGTGCGCCCGATGAATCGACCGTCGCGACTGGCGGCATCATGGTCGACGTGGATGTCAACACCCATAACCGCGCTTTCATCGGGGCCAACCGCATTTGAAGACAAAGATAGGAATCCGCTTTTCGCCGTCGCACAACCTTGATCCGGGTTCATCGCGATAGTCGTATCAAAAGGTCCACGATGGCCATTGACACAGAATTCCGCAGAGCCTACGGGGCTGCCGTCATCCAAGACACTTTTCTTTTGCGCAGCCTGCGCACTCGTGAGGGCGGGGACTGCAGCTGCGAAAGTAATCGTCACCAAAGAACAAAAAGATGGCCCACGCCGCTGGGGACGAAAGAGCAAATTGAATCGGTAGCGGCACGCGCCATGTGTGCCGCCTTTCGATTTATTTGGCACTCGAGTCCCCGGCACGAGCCGCCGACCATGATCGAGGAGCATCCAGATGAAATTTTTGACTTGGACTAAGGTTGTCTGCTTATTGGCTGTGTTGATCGTGCCCAGCTTGGTCGACGCACAGTCGACGTCGTTCCCCTTGCGCAAACCCTTACCGACGCACCGGCCGCTCGCAAGTGGCGCGGCCCCTGCCGCACTGACTCTCACGGGCACTGCCTCAGCGACAAGCTCGGCACCGAAATGGCAACCGCTGAACAATCAACCGACGTTTCTTGATGACACCGTGTGCTACGGCGCAGCCAACCCGCTGCTGCTGACCGATGGCACGGTCATCGTGCAAAACGGCGGTTGCACGGCGTGGTGGCGCTTGACCCCCGACATCAATGGCAGCTACGTCAATGGCACCTGGTCCCCGATCGCCTCTTTGGCCGCGCTTTCCTACAGCCCGCTTTACCACTCCTCTGCGGTTCTTCCGGACGGCAGGGTCATCATCGAAGGCGGTGAGTACAACTACTTGACGCCGGTTTGGGCCAATCAGGGTGCAATCTACGATCCGATTGCCGATTCCTGGCTGTCGGTGGCGCCTCCGAGCGGATGGACGACCATCGGCGATGCCCAAAGCGTTGTTCTGGCCAACGGTACCTACATGCAAGCCAACTGCTGTACCACGCAGGCGGCGCTGCTGAACCCCGCGACCTTGACGTGGACGCCGACGGGCACGGGCAAGTACGACGTCAATGACGAAGAAGGATGGACGCTGTTGCCCAACCGGCTGGTGCTGGCGGTCGATGCCTACGTCCCGATCGGGATTCCCTACATGCCGACTGGAACGAATTCCGAGCTGTACAACCCCGGCACCGGCACTTGGCAAAGCGCGGGTAGCACGATCGTGCAGCTATGGGATTCGGCGGCCAATTGCGGCGGTATCGCCGTCGCCACGTTCGAATTGGGGCCCGCAGTCCTGCGGCCCGACGGGACGGTCTTTTACGCGGGGGCCAATAGCTGCGGCGCGGGCAATACCGCCATCTACAACTCGCATACCGGCAAATGGACCGCCGGGCCGACTTTTCCCGGCACGCTAAATATTGCCGATGGTCCCGCCGCCCTGCTGCCCAATGGGCACGTTCTGGTCGACGCGAGCCCCGGTTTCGGCAATACGCCCTCTTCGTTCTTCGAGTGGGATGGGACGAATCTGATCCCGGTCGCCGCGCCGCCCAACGCCGCTGTGGATTCTTCGTTCTACGGAAATATGTTGGTCCTGCCCACGGGCCAGATTCTTTTCACGGATTTTTCCGACGACATCGAAATCTACACGTCAAGTGGCGGCCACCAGCCGATTTGGGCCCCAATCGTGCTGCAGGCACCGAGCCAAGTCAGTCCAGGCGGATCGTACGAGCTTGCCGGCATCCTCCTGAACGGCATGTCGCAAGGGTCGGCCTACGGGGACGACGCCCAGGCCGCGACCAACTATCCGATTGTGCGGATCACGAATAACAAGACCGGACACGTCTTCTACAGCCGGACGCATGATCACAGCAGCATGGCCGTGGCGTCGCCATTTCCAGTGGTTACGCACTTCGACGTGCCGGCTGCCCAGGAAGTGGGGCCCAGCCAACTGGTTGTCGTCGCCAACGGCATTCCGTCGCTTCCGGTGCACGTGAACGTGCGCTAGACGCGGCCAGCCGGTCGCCCGCTTTGCGTGTACAGGCGTGAAAAGAACACGGCCCGCTTGCGGGCCGTGTCCACTCTCAGGCTTGTCGTTCCGGGCCAAGAAAAAGATCCCCGGCAGGCAAACTTGCGCAAGGATGGATTGCCCAGGCACCGCGCCGACGCGCCGTGCGAATTTGCCTGCCCACCACGCGCCAGAGCGCGGCGACGCGATCGCCTGCGCCGCGGTCAACCGCCTTTCTTGCCGATAACTGTGATCCGCTGGGATTGTTCCGCGTTCCACTTCTGCCAGCCGACTAGTTTGTCGGTGAGGGATTTATTATCTTCTTTAAGTTGCTGATTTTCTCGTCCAAGGTTTTGAGCGATTCCGGTAACTTCTCCGATGCTGTCGAAGATACCGCCGAGGGCTTCGGAGATTCCAGTAATTCTGGCGGTACAGGCGTCGCCTGAGCTTCGGGCGGCGGACAAACTGGCTTCGAGGGCGCGGCGCACCCCGGCAGTGTTGCTACTAAAAGCAGCCAGATGCCGATCCTTTGCTTGATTATCTTTTGCATGTTCTTCACGCTCCTTCACCAGTGTATCGGTCAACGTCTGCTTATCTTGTTGGGCCCTTTGATTGGCGCTCTTCAATGCATCTTCGAACTTCTTCACTTCCAGCTCGTGCGCTTGCTCCACGGAAGCGGCGGTCCGTTCTGCAAGCTTCGACTCCAGCAGCATGCCCACGCCGAAGGCCGCGACTGCAACGACAATGTAAATGAGTACTTCACGTGTCCGGTTCTTCGGCGGTTCACGCTCAACCTGTTCAGCGCTCATCTGCGGTTCCTTCCGTCTTGATTACTTCCGGGGTTTTCGACCGGTGCCCTCGCCGATCTCTCGGCGCGATACTTAGATGTCGCCCGAGCGGGCTATTGAAACACTATTTTCGTCCGCGGCAACCGGAAGGCGGGTCAACCGTTCAGATGTAACGTCGCGGTTTTGTCGACCTTCGCATGGCCGGGTTCGATTCTTCGCGCACCACCGCAAAGCGACCTGGATTCAAAGGCAACGGATCTCGTCGCCGGCCCGATTCGCCGCTCACCTTTGGGCACACAAACTGCGTATCCGGTGCGTTTCTCGAAGAAAAATACGAACGCATGATAAAAGAAAGAGCTGGGGTGATTGAATCAATCGGCCGTGCTGGGGTTGAATCGGGCAGCAACCGAACATGAGACGAGCAGAAGCTTATTTGCGCTTAATAAACAGCGCGGTAGAGCTATAAAGCCGCAGTTTGCCGGCAAGCGCGTAAGCAACGGGTTGGTCCGAAAAAGGTCGATCTCGAGATTGATCGATGCTCTTGGCGCTCGCCTTTGGGGCAGGCACCTCGCACTTGCACTTTGACGCTATCGCGCGCAATTTCATCGTGCATCGCACCATGCGCGTTTGCCGACATGCCCGAATTCCGGACCCGAACGAAATTCCACGTCGCGCCCCGCTTCGTGCCGCTTACAACCATATGCCGGACGGTCGGCGCTGTGCTAGAGGTGAAGGAAAGCGAGGCGTGCTCTCGCGACGTCACCCTGGGGTCTAGGGTGAGACGTCCAAGGTGAAAACACGGATCGAGGGCCGGTTGCCGGGGTCACCCCAGGCACACGGCTCGGGCTGCCCCACCCGGGCATCGAGCAACGCATGCATCTGATGGGAACCCGGCAAAATAGCTTCGTACAATACGGTCACGTGAAGATAAGCAAAGCCGCTTTCGAGCGAACGCAACATCCATCCCAGCGCAGGTGCCATGGGTAAGCTCTACGTCGCCACCGATCCCAAGTTAGGTAGCGTGCAGTACCGCGACCGAAAGCGTGCCTGGTGGCTGCTCTCGGTCGTCTACCCCCTGCTGCCCTTCACCGGAATGGCCGCGCACGCGCTCTCGGGCTCGCCGATCGCGCTTGGATTGCCGCTGCTGATCAGTTACGGGCTCATGCCGCTACTTGACTTTGTCATCGGTGAAGATGAGAGCAATCCGCCCGAGGCGGTTGTGCCGCTGTTGGAAGAGGATCCGTACTACCGCTGGCTGACGTGGCTCACGGTGCCGCTGCATTTCGTTGCGCTGGTGTCCTGCGCCTGGTGGGTCGGGACGCATGACCTTCCGTGGTGGGCGATTGTGATGTTCGCCTACGTGGCTGGCGCCGACGCCGGGCTCGGTATCAATACCGGACACGAACTCGGACACAAGCGCGGTGCGCTCGAGCAATGGCTAGCGCGCCTGGTGCTGGCCGTTCCGGTCTACGGCCACTTCACCGTTGAACATGGGCGGGGACATCATCGCTGGGTTTCGACACCCGAAGATCATGCCAGCGCCAGGATGGGTGAAAGCATTTACCGGTTTGCGCTGCGCGAATGGTCGGGCGGCATCGCGCGGGCCTGGCGCCTGGAGGCCGACCGCTTGCGAGCGCTTGGGCGCTCGCGCTGGGGACCGCACAACACGATGCTGCAGTCGTATGCGGTTTCGGCGCTGTTGCAACTTGGACTGATCGCCGCCTTTGGCTGGGTCATGCTGCCGTTCTTAGCGGTGCACAATGCCGTGGCATGGTGGCAGCTGACGTCGGCCAACTATGTTGAGCACTATGGACTGCTGCGCCTGCGTGACGCCAACGGCCATTACGAGCCGCCGAAGCCGCATCATTCCTGGAACACCAATCACCTGGTCACGAATCTGGCGCTGTTCCATCTGCAGCGCCATTCGGACCATCACGCCTACCCGTCCCGACGCTACCAAAGTCTGCGTCACTTTCCGGATCTGCCACAGTTGCCGAGCGGCTACTTCGGCATGTTCGTCCTGGCCTGGTTCCCCCGGCTCTGGTTTCGCGTGATGGACCGACGCCTGCTGGCGTTGCCGTTCGTTCGCGGCGATCTAGAGCGCGTCAACGTAGATCCACGGTGCCGACAGCAGCTCATGGCGCGCTATCGCGTAGCGGCGGACCCGACGGGCGCGGGCACGCCAACGTATAGACCGTGAGCAGGTCGGCCCAGCGAAGTGTCCCGGTTTCGCGCCTGAGTAGAGCGACCCGCAAATTTTGGGTGCAGATCATCGCCTTTTGTGGCGAGCCTGCCTGGCGTCGAAGCCGGCGCCGACGGAGGATGGGACGAAGGGGAAATTGTCTTCCGCTGCAAGAGCAAGCCGCTAAGAACTTGAAACGGCAGCGCGCAGCAAACCATGAAGAAGATGGCCTGTCCGGGGAAAGGCGGATTTCGCATTTGCGTAATGACCTCCGCGCTTGTTCTTGTATGCGCACACATCAGATGCTGACTGCAACTCGCCTCCGCCCGATCCAGGTGACCCATTCGGTCGATTCGACGTGCAAGTGAGGCCCAAGAGCAAGGAGCACCTTCAGCCCGGTCCCGAAAATCGGATCTCCCTCTTAGAAAATTCCTTGCAGAACCCTTTTCGTCTGATTCCGGCATCGCGCGCCGCCTGCGACGTGCCTCGTGCCCGAGCTGCGTCACCAAGCGCCGTTGCGTCATTTGCGGGCAATCCTTGACCGGCTCACTCGCCACCGGGCACAGCACGCTGACCGGCGGCCCTTCGAAGTCTCGGAACGGCCGTTGCCGGCCTCCAGCGCCGAGGGCAGGATTTCTATTCGCTGGCATACGCCGGCGGTCGGCCGCACGTTCGCGGCGACCAAAGCGTGGATGGGTCCATGCACTTCCCGACCCAAGCGCTACCGCGGACTCAACCAGAGGTGAGCCGGCAGTTGCTGGCCTACAACATGAAGCGGGCAATGCCGATCCTGAGCATGCAGGGTTTGATGGAAGCGGGAACGGCTAGCAAGGCCTTCGCTCGTGTCGCATCTGCCGCGTCGGCGATGCACGAAACCCGGACGACTAGAAACGCGCCTTCACGCAGCGTCGGTCGCTAGCGGCCGTCTGGTTCCCCGGCGATATGGCCCAAAGATCAGCGATGGAACATAAACTTGCGCCCGCTGCAAAAAGAGCTCGCACGACAAAACGCGCAGCCGCAATGGGGCCTTGGAGCCGGTAGCTCGGGGCGGCCGATCAGCAGCCCAGGCAGACCGCGATCACGACGCCTTACTTGCTTGCAGATGCCGATAGACCATGGCCCTGAACAGGCCCAGTGCGACCGATTCGTTGGCCTTGTCACGGTCGCGTTGAGCATGGTGCCGCTTTAGTGCAGGCGTGCTCCTGTGGCCAAAATCCGCGGAGACATTGACGAGTTGCTTATCGTTGTCGACCCAATAGCTCCCTTTGTAGGTGACGCCGCCAATTGTGGACTGAACCGGTTGGTAACCTGCTGGAAGTGTTGACATAAGCCACCCGCGAAAAGTATATAAAGGACAGTGTACAGCCCTAAAGGCTAGGCCAACATGCAAATTCGATTCCACGATGACATGCCCGCCTCGGCCAATGTTGATCGGTCGCCTTTTGGCGACGGCAACGGCCGCCGTAGGTCGGGATTGAAAACACGGTCCGCTGACGGATCGATTGCGCTCCGTTCCTAGTTCTGCCCATTGCGGCACGAGTCGACACGCTTTACGATCGCTTGAGGATCGCGCAGCCCGAACGTTTAACGCCGAGGACGTAGCCCATCGATGAGAAAAACCACACGCAAGAAGCCTGCGGACGGCGCAACCGACACATCCCCCTTGCTGCGGGGGTTGTTTCGGTCGTTCGCAAAGCTTGCCGAGCGAGCCGCCGAAGATCGACCTCTGCTGCGCGGGCTACGCATCGCCCACGATCCTGCTGCGGACCGTTTCGTCGCCGCACACGCCGGCTCGTACGTCGAATTCGTTCTCGCAATTCCCGGCGATTGCGTGCCGCCGCTTGGGGAAGTCGAGTGCAGAAGCATGGACTCCGCCGGGGCGACGGATGTATCGACAATCGCGCGGTTTCGGTTCAAGGAGGACGGCATCATCACGGAATCGACGGTGCCGGAACTTGCCGGTCAAAGAATCGACCTGGCCCCCGCGGCCTGGAGCGTCGTCGCTGCCGTGCTGTGGATCAACTTGCATTCGAAGGTCTAGGAGGATCGACGGCCCATCGTCCTTGCCGGTCGCCACCGCCAACCAGGCAAAGGTGACCTGCTGTTCGCGTCGATGGCACGGGCACGGCATCCACAGGTCGTGGCCGCCGTCAACACCCGCGCGCACAATGCCCAATCAGTGTCTATGCCGCGGCTGGCCTACCGATGCCCTGGTTTCGATGTGGCGGAACGTAATGCGCCCCTTGCTCAAATCGTAGGGCGACAGTTCCAACGACACTTTGTCGCCCGCCAGGATGCGAATATGGTGCTTGCGCATCTTCCCGGCCGAATAGGCGATCAGCTTGTGCCCGTTGTCCAGGGTGACGCGAAATCGCGAGTCCGGCAGCACCTCGCTAACAACCCCGTTCATTTCGATGTGTTCTTCCTTCGCCATGGCGAAGCCCCCCGAAAAGCAGAAAGGGCATGTCCGGCGCCCGCCGGAATGCCTGAGCAGGCAAGCAGCCGGCATACGACCGTCTGCGTGCCCAAAAATGGCGATAGCGCCGGAGCCATGTCCGGCGCGGAACGTGGACAGAGCGGAGCAGCGCGCCGCGCTCCTCCAATCCGCTTCGCCCCCGTCAGACGACGAGCGCGATCTCGGCCGCCTGCGGACCCTTTGCGCCCTGCTTGACGACGAACTGCACGCGTTGCCCCTCGCTCAGCGACTTGAAGCCGCCCGCTTGAATCTCGGAGAAGTGCGCGAACAGGTCCTTGCTGCCGTCCTCGGGTGTGATGAATCCGAACCCTTTAGCGTCGTTGAACCATTTGACTGTACCGATTGCCATTTTTTCGTTCCTTGAAAGCAAATAAAAGTCATCAACCGCAAGAAAGCCCCGCGGCGAGCCAACGATCAAGAAACGCAACCCTGGAGGAAACCTAGGACACGCCGCCGCGATGGATTGCAGCGGGTAAGGAAGGACCGGAGAAAAACGAGACTTCAACGAAAGCCTGCACAGCATAGGCGCTATCGCGCTGTTCGTCGAGCGATATATTTCTCGCGCCAGGCACTTGAATTTCGCGGTACCGCAATCTGGACCCCGTCCCCGCCCTTTGCCCGAGCCGTCGCGACCGTCTCATTCGGGTCCGGACTGCGCGAAAACCTCCGCTTTCCGGTGCGGGCGGCTCCATCATTTCGAAATGTCGCCTTTCGCCACCCGCCGGGACCTCCCCATCGGTCGTTCGAGTTCGTCCGGAAGGTCCGCCTTCCCGGTCGTTGGCGATTCGCGGTGAAGGTCGTCAGCCGTTTGTGCACGAAAATTCGGGGTCAATAAAAGATGACGCGGACACCGCTGACATTTGCGCCAAAGGGCGACACGCATGAAATCGGACGCAAATTGCGTCCAAACGTAGCGCCATCATCAAGTTGCCTGCTCCGGCTGATTCGGCCCTTTCGCAGTCTTCTGGCCCGAAACGGGCCGCCCGTGCAGTACGGAATCAGAGGATCGTGCTTTGAGATAGCGAGAACCCCCGTCCGGACTCAGCAACGGCTCGCGCCACTGATGGACCGACAAAATTTCCAATCGGTGGCGGACGTAACGCACTCCAAGTTTCGGCCCTGAGCCGGCGAAGAAGATCTTCCCTGCGTATGGCAGGTCGACTTCAACAAGCGGCCGCGCAAGACATGCCATCGCAACCCCCTCGCGTAACGTCGCAACGGTCTGAGCGAGCGCACACCTGGCGGCGCTCGCGTCCGCTCGATCAGAAGCGACGGCTGCCGCCAACGCTTGACTTGATTGGGGGCAGATGTCGCGTAGGGCATTGGCGAGCGATGGGCCCGAATCTGGCCCAGCGGCTCACGGCTTCGGATGCCCCTTGAAGAAGTCCCAGATCAATTCGGATGCCGCAAGATCCGCAGGAGGCGAATTGTCACCCTCGTGGATCGTCGCCCCCGGCCACGTGTGCCCCGCGTCGGTGATGAATTGGATGGTTGCGGCAGTGCAGCCTCCATACGTCACCCGTTTCACGTGCGGCGTCAGTTGCACTGTGTCAGGCGTGCCCGCGCAGCGGTTCAATTGAGCCCACTTTTCCATGACTGCGACGGCGCCCCGGAAGTTTCCCAAGACCAGAACGTGCCCGCCCCCGAACGGGATAGTCGAGTCTGCCGTTCCGTGAAACTCCATGATCGGAATCGGCCTACAGCTTTCGGTCGGCTCATACATCCCTGATACCGGCGCGACCGCGGCCACGACGTCGGGTGCGACACAGCGCGAGCCAACTCGACATGAAAGCGCCTTGCGACTTTCCGGCGGCGAAGATCCGCTTGGGATCGACGCACAGGTCCGCACTCACGCTTGCGACGACATCGCGTACAAATGCCGTATTGGCGTCGCGGGCGGACTCCGCGAACCGCCACCCGATGCCGCCATCGGGAGTCACGAGGATGAAACCCTCCCGATCGCTCATCGGCTCGAATGCGCTGGCGGCGTTTTGCTTTTCCGGGTTGCTGAGAAATCCGTGAAAATTCAACACCACAGGCGCAGGCCTTCCGGAATCGTAGCCGGCCGGCACATGCACCAGATAGGACCGATTGCTCCCCCCAGAGGCGACGGTGCGGGTCGTCGTCTTTCCCAGGGCCAGATTCGCCCCGAGCGCCTTCCCGCATCCGGAACTCGAGGCCACCGCTGCCGATCCGGGCGAGACGGGCTCAGCTCCGAGCACGAGCAGCGGCAAGCTGCAAACCACGATCGCGGCCGCAAACTGCGCGAATGTTGATTTCACAATAACCCCCTTCCGTGTACTCAACGCGAACGTACTAGCCCTTGCGCTCGGCGAAGATTGTAGACGTCGCGTTCGAGATCGACGTTGACTTCGCGCAATGCGCCCTTCGAATCCGCGTCGAATCGGGGCCGGGGTCCGATCGGCCAAGGGTGCTTTTCCCGGCCGGCCGCTGGCACTCGGCCAAGCCGCAAAGCGGTTCAAGTCGAGGACTGCGGACCTGGCGCAATCGCGGCGCAAGTGACGCCCTGCCGCCAAGCGCTCGCGGGCGTCCCAATTTGTCGATCACGCAAGAAGCGAATACCGGCCAGCCGTGGCGACGATATATCGTGCAGGCTGGCACCGCCGGTGCGCCTGCCTGTGCGGCCAGCGCAACGCAGAACGTTCGGGCAATCTCGTCAAGGCCGAGGAGCCACATCCACTCCACGTTCTGATCGGTCCCTTCGCGTGACTCGTTACGTTAGCGCGAATGTTCGACAACGGCCGATAAGAGACTCCAGCGCACTGCCCCGAAGCGGACGCTGTGGGCAAGTCTCCAGGTCAACCGCTGCGCGCCTAACCAGTGTGCCAGACGCGCCCCACGGTAAGAACAACGACTTGCCGGAATCGCTGCAAATCATTGGCTTTAGCGGAGGGCCCTCCTGGGGTCGAAGCAGTCACCAACGGATTGCCCGGAAACGGTTCGTATCTCCAAACGCAAAAGAAGATCACCAATTGCCAGGAAGCGGACCTAGCGGACGCCCGATTGCGTTAACGGTTGGTCGATGTCCGCCCGTGTGATTGAACTGCCCCGGCCATTTCAGAGACCACTGCCGAGCCCTTCATCCGCCCGCTGAGCGAGCCCAAGCAGCAGGACCTGGCCGCCTTGGTGACGCGTCGACACCAGCTGGTGTCGATGCGGCTGGCCGGGCTCCTGCGCCTGAAGCTGGTTCTCGCCGTGGTCCGTGCGAGCATCCAGGCGCTGCTCAAGGCCATTGCCCGTCAACTCGATGAGGTCAACGCTCAGTTGGTGTGACCTGCCCCCTATAGCCTTACCAGCGGGCGGTTCGGAAATCCGTTTTCAAGGTTAATGGATTCCTTCTTCTTTCGTCTGCGCGGCATCGGCGGCTTGCCGTCGATGGCGCGCTGCGAACTGGGCTGGAGGCATGCGGTCGCAACTGCTGTGCGGGCGCACCTCGTTGTAATCCTGCCGCCAGGCCGCAAGCGCGGCTCTGGCCTGGTGCAAGGTCTGGAACCAGTGCTCGTTCAAGCACTCGTCCCGGAACTTGCCGTTGAAGCTCTCGATGTAGCCGTTCTGCATAGGTTTGCCTGGCTCGATCAGCAGATGCCTAATCCCATGCTCCTGGACCCATCCGATGAATGCCCGGCTGGTGAACTCCGTGTCA
>CAVSPM010000007.1:0-14689 GCA_963729785.1 uncultured beta proteobacterium
TGTTATGTACGCCTGACACGTCTCATCTGTTGAGATGATCGAGCGGCGTCTTGAGCGTGCAGCGGCTCGAAAAGGAGATGCTGCTCAATGCCCGCAACGAGGAAAGGCGCAAGAGCGCGGAAGCGCAATTCGTCGCCGCCACGGAGGCGGTCAACGCCAGATGGACGAGATCGTCGCGGTGGAAACCAACCACGACGTAATCCAGCGCATGGCCCATGCGCGCGGGCTGCTGGGGCAGTACGTCGGCGTGATCGACAAGGTCCGCGCAGCGATGGCCGCGGGCGAATTGCGCGATCCGACCGAGGCCAATCAGGCCGCCGTCTCGGCCAGGGACTACGCGTCCGGCGTGGAAGACGATACCAAGGCGATGCTCGATACCGAAAGTGCTGCCATCGACAGCGCCCGCAGCGAGAGCGCGAGCGCGGCATCGCGCCTGCGCTACGCGACCTTCGGAGTCCTCGGATTTGCTATCGTGCTCAGCACCGTGGCGGTGTTGGCGTTGCGCCGCTCGATCGTCGGTCCGATCAAGGAGGCGGTGGAGGCGGCCAACAAGGTGGCGCAAGGCGACCTAGAGTACGTCATCCCTACGGGAAGCAACGACGAAACAGGCCGCCTGCTGCTGGCGCTGGGCTCGATGCAGTCAAGCTTGCGCGAACGCCGGGAGGTCGAGGAGCGCGCGCTCGCGCAGATGACGCGCATTCGCCAGGCCTTGGACGTATCGTCGACCAACGTGATGATTGCCGACGCCGACGGCATCATCATCTACATGAATCATTCGCTGACGCGCATGCTGTCCGCGCATGAAGCGTCGGTGCGCAAGGTGCTGCCGGGCTTTGATGCCAAGAAGATCATCGGGCAAAGCTTCGACGTGTTCCACAAGAACCCGAGCCACCAACGCAACATGATCGGCGCGCTGCGCAGCACGCACAACACGCAGATCCAGGTCGGTTCCTGCTGCTTCGCGCTGAGCGCCAACCCGATTTTCGATCCGCAGGGAAAGCGCCTGGGCACCGTGGTCGATTGGAAGGACCGGACCGACGAGGTTGCCTCCGAAGGGCAGATTGGGCAGCTCGTGGACAGTGCGGCGCGCGGTGACTTCTCGCAGCGCATCAGCGTCGAGGACAAGGAGGGTTTCTTCCGGGTCCTGGCGCTGAGCATGAACAAGCTGATGGAGACGGCCGACAAGGGGCTCGACGACGTCGTGCGCGTCCTGGGCGGGTTGGCGCGCGGCGATCTAACGCAAAAGATGAGCGGCGAGTACGAGGGGACGTGGGGACGGCTTAAGACCGACTGCAACTTGACGGTGGACAACCTGGGCCGGACCATTGCCGAAGTGCGGGCGGCGGCCGATGCGCTGACCGCGGCGGCCGGGCAGGTGAGCTCGACGGCCGAGTCGATTTCGCAATCGACGGTGGAGCAGGCCTCCAACGTCGAGCACACGGTCGGCTCCGTGCAGCAGATGCAGTCCTCGATCAAGCAGAATTCGGACAATGCCAAGGTCACCGACGGCATGGCCAGCAAGGCCTCCAAGGAAGCGGTGGAGGGCGGCGCGGCGGTGGGCAAGACGGTCGAGGCAATGAAGGCCATCGCCACCAAGATCTCGCATCATCGACGACATCGCCTACCAGACCAACCTGCTGGCCCTGAACGCGGCCATCGAGGCGGCACGCGCCGGCGAGCACGGCAAGGGTTTCGCCGTGGTGGCGGCCGAAGTGCGCAAGCTGGCCGAGCGCAGCCAGGTAGCGGCGCAGGAGATCGGACAGTTGGCTGGCTCGAGCGTCGGTCTGGCCGAGAGGGCTGGCGAGCTGCTCAAGCAGATGGTGCCGTCGATCAACAAGACCTCGGACCTGGTGCAGGAGATTTCGGCGGCCTCTGAAGAGCAGATCGAGGGGGTGACGCGCATCACGGCGGCCATGGACCAGTTGAACGCGGTCACGCAGCAAAACGCTTCGGCCAGTCGAGCAACTTGCGGCCACGTCCGAGCAGATGAGCGGCCAGGCAGAGGAGCTGCAGCAGACGATGGCGTTCTTCGTGCTGGCGGACAGCGGAGGCAGGGCGCCTGCCGGCCGGTCGGCCGGGCGTGGCGCGACCTCAGCTGCCCCGGCGCGCGCCAAGCCGTCGCGGGCAGCCAAGGCGCCAAGCCGCGGCGGCGAACCCGTCGCGGATATCGACGAATCGCAATTCGAGCGGTTTTGACCGGCATGCGCAGGCGCGGCCGTCCGATGTCGCGCCGGCCGTGGTCTGAACCAGATCCTTGCAAGGAAAACCGACATGATGACTAGCCAAGCGGAAATCCAGGCGGTTGGCCTAGCCGAGGTCCGAGTTGGCGCGCCGGCACAGCAGTACCTGACGTTCGCGCTGGGTAACGAGAGCTATGCCGCGCCGATCCAGGTCATCCGCGAGATCCTGGAGGTGCCGTCGTTGACGGTCGTGCCGATGGTGCCGGCATTCGTGCGCGGCGTCATCAACCTGCGCGGCGCCGTCGTGCCGGTTATCGATCTGGCGTCGCGTTTTGAACTCGGACGTACCGAGCTGGCGCGGCGCACGTGCGTGGTCGTCGTCGAGGTCGCCGAGCCCGGTGCGCAAGGATCGGTTCATGTGCACGCCGACGCCGAGCGGCAGGTTCTGGGCGTATTGGTCGATGCGGTGCACGAGGTGCAAGAAATCGCCGACGCAGACGTCGAACCGACCCCCAGCTTGGGCACACGGATCCACCCGGACTTTCTTTCCGGCATGGCCAAGGTGAACGGCCAGCTCGTCGGAGTGCTCGACATGGGTCGCGTCCTGGCGCAGCAGGACTTGGCCCGGTTGGTCTCCGGTCACCCGGTCAGCTAGCCCTTTCTCATAGACTTGGCGCAGCTGGGCTACGGCCCGAGTGACACAACGTGAAATTCTCCCAACAAAACTTCAACGCGGTAACTGAGCTGTTCGAGCGTACGGCCGGCATCCGCTATGGCGCGGAGAAGAAGCAGACCGTTGCCATACGTCTGATGCGTCTTGCCAAGGACCACGGGGCGGAAAGCATCGATGCCTACGTCGAGTCGGTACTCGGTTCGAACAAGGACAGCGGGGAAATCACGCGCATCGTCGACCGACTGACGACCAACGAGACCTACTTCTTTCGAGAGCCGGCGCACTTTGATTTTCTCGAAAACCTGATTGCCAACCACGACCGCAACCAGCCGTTTCGTGTCTGGAGCGCGGCCAGCTCCTCGGGCGAAGAGGCCTACAGCGTGGCCATGGTACTGGCCGACCGACTCGGCCTGGGCGGCAACTGGGAAATCATCGGCACGGACCTGTCCACGGCCATGGTGGCAGCCGCCCGTACCGGTCTTTACGGCATGGAACGCACCGAGGGTATCGACCGGCAACGCCTGCAGCGTTACTGCCGCAAGGGCAGCGGGCCGTACAAAGGCAAGATGCTGATGGCGCGCGAGCTGCGCGAGCACGTGCACTTCGAGGCGGCCAACCTCATGCAGCCGTTTCCCGCCACGCTCAAGCTGGGCCGCTTCGACGTGATCTTCCTGCGCAATGTGATGATCTACTTCGACACGGCGGGCAAGAAAGCGATTGTTGAGCGTGTCGCCCAGCACCTGACGGAGCATGGTTTTCTTTTTACCGGCCACGCCGAATCGTTGGTTGGGGTCACTTGGGATCTGGCCGCCGTCCAGCCAGCCGTCTATGAACGTGCCGGCTGACGGCGCGGCGGCAGCTGCGGTGCTGTTCCTGCGGTCGGGCCAGTATTGGTTTGGCGGCCGTGCCGACGGCGTGGCCCGAGTGGCCACGGTGCTCGGTTCCTGCGTTGCGGTGACCCTTTGGCACGCACACCTGCGATGCGGTGGCATGTGCCACTTTGTCCTGCCGCGGCGGGAACCGGCCGGCGGCGGACTCGACGCGCGCTACGGCGACGAAGCGTTCGAACTGTTGGCGCGCGCCGCGGCGCGGCATGGGACGCATCTGGGCGAATACGAAGTAGGCCTTTTCGGCGGGGCACACATGTTTCCGCAGGAGCCCAACGCAACCATCGACATCGGGGCCCACAACACCGCCGAAGCGCGTGGCCTGCTCGCACGCCACCGCATCGTCGCCCAGCATGAGGCGCTGCTCGGCTACCAGTCCCGGCATCTGAGCCTCGACCTGACCGGCGGGCGGATCACTTTGCGTACCGGGAGCGCCGCGGGCCGCATTTTGGAGCCGCTTTCGTGACGAGAAAGATCCGTGCCATGGTGGTAGACGATTCGGCGGTCGTGCGCAAGTTTCTTTCGCAGACATTGACAGCCGGCGGCATCGAGGTCATCGGCACGGCACCCGATCCGATTGTGGCCTGGCAGCAGATGGCAGTGGACACGCCGGACGTGCTCGTGCTCGATGTCGAGATGCCGCACATGGACGGCATCACCTTCTTGCGCAAAATCATGGCCGAGCGCCCGACTCCGGTCGTGATGTGCTCGACCCTGACCGCCAAGGGCGCGGAGACCACCTTCCAGGCTCTGGCCGCCGGGGCGGTCGGCTTCGTCACCAAGCCGACCGAAGGCGTCAAGAGCTTTTTGGAGAGCGGCGCCGACAACATTGTGGCCGCGGTCAAGGCCGCCGCGCAGGCCAATCTGGGCGCGATGCGGGCACGCCCGGCCGCGGCGCCCGCGATCGTCGCCAAGGTCCCGGCGTCCGGGGCCATGCTGCTCACCTCGGACCGCGTGATCGCCATCGGCATTTCGACCGGTGGCGTGCAATCGATCGAGCGCGTGCTCAGGTCCCTGCCGCGCAGCGTGCCGGGCATCGTCATCGTGCAGCACATGCCGGAAAAGTTCACCGCCTCGTTTGCGCAGCGGCTCAACAGCCTGTGCGAGATCGACGTGGCGGAAGCCAAAAACGGCGACCGTGTGCTCAACGGCCGGGCCTTGATCGCTCCCGGCGGCCGCCACACGCGATTGACGCGTAGCGGTGCGCAGTACGTGGTCGAGGTCGTCGATGGACCGAGCATCAATCACCACAAACCCTCGGTCGATGTGTTGTTTCGCTCCGTGGCCCTGTGTGCCGGCAAAAATGCCATCGGTCTGATTATGACCGGCATGGGTGACGATGGCGCCCGCGGGCTGCGCGAGATGAAGGAGGCCGGGGCGGCGACGGCGGCCCAGGACGAGGCCAGTTCCATCGTTTTCGGCATGCCCAAGGAGGCCATCAAGCTGGGCGCCGCCGGCGCGGTGCTCGGACTGGACCAGATTGCCGGATGGCTGCAAAGCACGGGCGCGTAGGCCCAGCACGCGACGGCGGGCAGGTGGGTCGAATTCGTGCCGGACCGTCGGGGATTTCGTGGCTTCACCTATCCTCGCTTGGGGGAAAATCGCTTGTCCCTTCTGCCGCGCCTACGGTCGGGCGAGCACGTGCAGAAGTGTCCCGGGTGGCGCGACCGCCCGGTTGCCTCAGGGTCCACGGATAGATGAGTATTCATGACTGAAGCGATCGCCGTCCGCATAGGCTCCCCCAGCACCGCAACGCGGCGCAGAGGCTTTTTCGCCCACCACGGGGCGATGGCCCCTGGTGTGCGCCTCATGCGCCACTTGAGGTTTCCGGCAAAGATGGCCGTGGTGCTGTGCTGCCTGGCGCTGCCCATTGCGCTCTTGTTCGCACGCGTGCTGGTCGACGAGAACACGCGCATCTCCGCCTTGGCGCTGGAGCGCGACGGCGTGGCCTATCTGTCCGATCTTATGCCCGTGATGGCGTCGAATCTGGCGCATCGGCGAGCCCACCGCTCGCTCTTGGCTGGCGAGCCGGCAGCCCGCGCCGAGCTCGAGCAAAGCGAACGAGACTGGGAAAAGTCCATCGAGCGCTTCGCGGCGACCGATGACCGCCTTGGCAAGCGCCTGGCCGCGGGCGACGCGCTCCGCGCGCGCGCCAATTGCACGAGGAACTGGTCAATGCCCCGGCCAGCCAGGGCAAAAAGGAGCTCATCGGCAAGCATGATGCCATCAACGAGACCTTCCTGAATCTCACGAGTACGGTGCTGGACAGTTCGGGATTGGCGATCGACGCCAACGCCGACAGCAATTACCTCGGGTCGGTCATCGGGTTCGACGGTGTGCCGCTGATCTCCGCGCTGGCCGAAGTGCGTGGGGCGGGCATGGACGGCACTCGCGCCGGGCAATTCGACGAGGACACGCGCACCACCGCCAAGCTCGGCTGGGAAAAAGCGCAGGGCAAGCTGCGCGAACAAAAGAGCGATATTGCCAAGGCCTATGCCGCCGGCGCCACCACCGACGACCCGTTGGGGAGCGCGGCGACCTCCGACCGAGTGACGTCCTTCTTGGACATGACGGAAAAGGAACTGCTGGGGGAGCGCATCACGGTGGATCCGGTGCGCTTTGGCCAGGCGGGGGTCGCTGCCGTCACCGCCGAGGTCGAATTCGTGCAGCGCGCGCTCCAGGCGCTGGACGGGCGCCTCGCGCTGTACGCCGACGACGCTCTGCGGGAGCGGCGCATCATGCTCGCCGTTGTACTGGTTTCGCTTTGCCTGTGCGCCTACGCCACATATTCGTTTTACCTCGTGATGCGTGGCGGCCTCGACAACCTGGGCCTGCAGCTCGAAGACCTCGCCCAAGGAAAGTTCGGCGAGCCGCCGGTGCGCCGGGGCCGCGACGAGATCGGCCAGTCGCTGGAGACGCTCGCGCGGGCGATGAACGAGTTCTCCTTTGCGCTGGCCAAGGTGCATCAGCGCGCCGAGTCCGTCTGCATGACCTCGGGCAAGATTGCCGCGGGCAACCGCAACCTGTCGGGTCGGACCAAGCAGACGATGGTATCCATCGAGAAGACCTCCGGGCAGCTGCAAAGCGTTCACCAGCAGATCGAAGAGAACGGCGAGTCCGTGCAACGCATTGACGTGCTCATGCGGCGGGTTCGCGATGCGGCCGAAGGGGCCGAGCGCATCGTCGCCGATCTGGTCAAACGCATGGATTGCATCCACCAGCAAAGCCGGCAAATCGGCGAGATCGTTGGCCTGATCGACGGCATCGCATTCCAGACCAATATCCTGGCGCTCAACGCCAGCGTGGAAGCGGCACGTGCCGGAGAGATGGGCCGCGGCTTTGCCGTTGTGGCGCAAGAGGTGCGCGCCCTGGCCCAGCGCAGCGCCGAGGCGGCGCGTCAGATCACGGGCATCGTGCGGGATTCGCGCACCATGATCGAGGGGGGCACGCAACTGGCGCAGGACGCCGGTCAGACAGCTTCCGAGACGCTCGAGGCGGCCAAGGAGGCCGTCGGGGTTATGGAGGTGGTCAACCAGACCGCGCACAAGCAGACCGTGGCCTATGGGGACCTGGGCGAAACCATCAAGGAACTCATCGATGCGACCCAGAGCAATTTCGCGTTGGTGGCCGAACTCGGGTCGGCGGCCGATGAGCTGGCCATGCACGGCATGGACCTGTTCGAGCAGATGAATCGATTCCAATACGCCTCCAGCGCTGCACCGACGCCCTAAGCGGGCGCTCTGGCGGTTAGCTTCAGCGGGTACCCTGTTGGGGCACCCTAGGCGAGCGCCCCCGGCGCAGCTACGATTCGACCCTACGCGACTGCACGGTGCGCGAAGCTGCGCCGCGCGTGGTGGTCGCCATCTCGGCGAGGCGGCTGCCGTTGGCTGCCGCCGTACAGCGCGCGCTGCGGTCGACCTGCCCGGCCCGCCGGCGCCGGCGGCACCAACAGCGGCATAGTGGGCCCGCCCGGGGCCGGAGCGCGGCAGGCCGATCCAGGCGCTTAGCTGAGCGGACTATTACCGAGGCGTGGATGAGCCCGATTTCGATTCTTTACCCGGTTTTCGCTCTGGCCGCCTGGACGTTTCTCGTGTTGGGGCGCGTGGCGCTTACGCGTTTGAGCCGGGCGCACCGGCCGCACGATTTTCGCTACGGTGAGTCCGATTCCGTTACCGAGGCGGCACGCCTGGCAAACCGCAACTACATGAACCTGCTGGAGCTTCCGGTGCTGTTCTATGCGGCGTGTGGGCTGCTGTTTGCCGGTCGCATCATCTTGCCGTTCGCCGTCGGCCTGGCTTGGTTGTACGTGGCGCTGCGCATTGCCCACAGCCTCGTCCACCTGGGCAGCAACAACGTCGTGCACCGGTTGGCGCTGTTTACGGTAAGCAACATCGCGCTGCTGGGGCTGTGGATCGTCGCTGCGATTGCGCTGGTCGCCGAGGCCGACCGGCTCTGATGTGCGTACTGCGACGCCAAGACGGGCGGATCGCTCAGCACGATGCGGGGCTAGCGGTCGACCGGATGCGTTGCGCCCGGTTCAGCGCCGTCGGGATCCAGGCCCAGGCGAGAGGATCCTGCTGCCCCGCACCGCACCGCATCGGGTCGCAGTCGATCCGGCTCATGATGGGACGCAGCTCGCCCTGGGTTGTCTCATCGGCGGAGCACGAACGCGGCCGATGTGACCGGCGTTGGCAAAGCTGGTCTGATCGGCCTTGCCCGCGCTGTGCGTCCCGGGTCATGGCGTGCACGCCGGTAACCCCACGGCCTGTAACACGAGCCCGGTGCGCTCGTTTTCGACAAATGCCACCAGTTCGCCCCGTTCGAACCGCTGTTTGTCGGCGACCGTGAGCTCGTGCTGCACGCGTGTCGTGCCATCGAGCAGCGCAAAGGGACCCAGCCAGGTGCGTACGACGTGCTCGTGAGTCAACGTTGCGCCGCCGTTTTCTCCCCGCGCCACGCGCGAGACCAGGTGTTTTTCGGTGAGTGCAAGGTAGAGCGCCAGCGGATCGGCGCCGTTGGCAGCGTGCGCGGCCGCCTGCAGGCGCAGCGCGCCGCCACCGGCGTCGGTCACGCCCAGCTCGATATCGGCCGCGGCCGGCCGTTGGTTGACCTGGGCCATGTACGTGCGTAAGGCCTCCTCCTCGCCGGCGACCTCGGTACCGGCGACAAAAAAGTGCGGCGTGTAGACCACGCGATGCTGATTGGTCTGGACCAACCAGCGTTGCCGGTCGGCAAATATGGCCTGGGCATACGGATCTTGCCAGCCGATGTAGTCCCAATAGTTGACATGCAAAGCCAGGGCGTACCAGGCGCCGCGATCCGCGCCCCGTCCCAGTTGCGCCAGGATCTTTTCCGCCGGAGGGCAGCTCGAGCAGCCTTCAGAGGTGTACAGCTCGACCAGAGCGGCGGTTTGAGGCCCGCTACGTACGATGCAGGCGGCGCCGCCCGGGGAAGCCAGCGCCCAGGCAAACGTTGCGGCCAAGACGCTCGAGACGAAGCGGTGCGGATGCATGGGAGGTTCTCCTGGACGGCGCGGACGGATGCGGGGCCGCAACCCTGATGGCTAATTCGTCCGCCAGGCCCGGCGGGTTACATCTTGGTAGGATGGCTAGACAAATCGGCAGCGACCCTGCTGCAAACTGGGCTTTGAGGCGCGCTCCCACATGCCGACACGCGATTTTGGCACCTATGACTACGTCATCGCCGGCGGCGGCACGGCCGGCTGCGTGCTGGCCAATCGCCTTACGGCCGATCCGCGGGTGAGCGTCCTGTTACTCGAGGCCGGCGGCAACGACGACTGGATCTGGATCCATATCCCGATCGGTTACCTCAAGTGCATCAACAATCCGCGCACCGACTGGTGCTATCGGACCGAGCCCGAAGCCGGACTCAACGGGCGGTCCATCTTGTACGCGCGCGGCAAGGTGTTGGGCGGCAGCTCATCCATCAACGGCATGCTGTACCTGCGAGGACAGGCGCGCGACTACGACGAGTGGGCGCGCCTTTGCGCCGATTCACGCTGGAACTGGGAAAGCGTGCTCCCGGTGTTTCGTGCCAGCGAGGATTACTGGGCTGGCGCTGACGCGATGCACGGCGACCGCGGCGAGTGGCGCGTGGAAAAGCAGCGCCTGCACTGGGATATCCTGAACCGCTACGTCGAAGCGGCGCAACAGGCCGGTATACCCCTTACCGCGGACTATAACCGTGGCGATAACTTCGGCATTGGACACTTCGAAGTGAACCAAAAAAGGGGCGTCCGCTGGAGCGCCTCCAAGGCGTTCTTGCACCCGATACGCCGGCGCAGCAATCTGCGCGTCGTTACGGGTGCGCTCATTGACCGGCTGGTGCTGCAGGAGCGGCGCGTGCTGGGCCTGGAGTTCGTGCTCGGTGCCCAGCGGCATCGGGTCGTGGCCCGGGCGGAAACGCTGCTCACCGCCGGTGCCATCGGCTCACCGGGCATCTTGCAGCGCTCCGGCCTGGGTCCGGGCCAGTTGCTCCAGGCGCACGGCGTGCCGGTAGTTGCTGACTTGCCCGGGGTCGGCAGCAATCTGCAGGACCACTTGCAACTGCGCATGATTTTTCGTGTTCAGGGGGCGACGACCCTGAACCAGCGAGCCAACAGCTACTGGGGGAAGGCGATGATGGCGTTGGAGTATGCCTTGTGGCGCAGCGGCCCGCTGTCGATGGCCCCGAGCCAGCTCGGCGGCTTCTTTCGCTCGGCGCCCGAGGTGCCCACGCCCGACCTCGAATTTCATGTGCAGCCACTGTCGCTGGAGAAGTTTGGCGATCCGCTACATCCGTTCCCGGCCTTCACCGCCAGCGTTTGCCATTTGCGTCCGAGCTCGCGCGGGGTGGTGCACTTGCGCGATCGAGACGCGGCCACGGCGCCTTTGATCGCGCCGCGCTACCTGTCGACCGAGTATGACCGCGCGGTGGCGGCGCGTGCGTTGCGTCTGACCCGCCAGGTGGTCGCGCAGCCGGCAATGGCGCCGTACCGGCCGCAGGAATACCTGCCGGGCGAGGCCGCGCAAAGCGATGCGCAACTGGTCCGGGCCGCGGGCGACATCGGCACGACGATCTTCCACCCGACCTGTACCTGCGCCATGGGCCGGCCAGACGATGAGCAAGCGGTGACCGATCCGGAATTGCGCGTGCGTGGCGTCGATCGATTGCGCGTCGTCGATGCGTCGGTGATGCCGACCATCACTTCGGGCAATACCAACACGCCCACGATTATGATCGCCGAGCGCGGTGCGCAGCTCATTCTTGGCGCGCGGCGCCGGGCCTGAATCCGCCCCCCGATTCTGGGCCACGAACCCTCGGCGCGAGGGGCGTTACCTCCGGTTACCAGCCGGCGGTCGGCGCCGGCCACCGCGGGCCCGTTGTAGTGATTCTGTGCAGACCGCACAGGCCCATCCGGGGGTGAAAAATGTTCAAGAAGATGCTGTGCCTGGCTACGCTGTGCGTGATGCTGGGCGGTTGTGTCGTCGTTCCGGCGCCCTGGGGCGGCTACCACCGTGGATACGGCTATGGCGATGGGTGGCGGCGCTGACGCTGGCGGGCCCACGCGGTGCGCGTACCGCGCCCTCATCTGGCGGCAGCGCTCGCCTCGACCGGTGCGCGGATCTGGCCGTCGTTCCACCAGCCGCCGCCCAGCGCGGCGTACAGGGCCACGGTGTCTTGCAGCCGCTGTGCGACCGCCGCGATGTATCCCAGGCGCGCCTGCTGGTACTGCAGGTCGGCCGACAGCATCTCCACGTAGCCTGCGGTGCCCGCCTCGTAGTTGGCGCGCGTTAGCTTCTCGTTCTCTTCCGAGGCCTGAAGCGCGTCGACCTGGGCGCGCAGTCCCTGGGCATCGTGATCGAGTGCCCGCATCGTGTCGGCGACCTGTTCGAGCGCGATGAGCACGGTGTTTTCGTACTGTCCGAGGGAGGCATCGTAGGCATCGATGGCCGCCTTGCGCGTGTACCACTGGCTGAAGCCGCTAAATAGGGAACCCGACAGGCTCGCCTGAGCCGACCAGAATTTCGTGCCGGTGCGCAGCGCTTGCGAAATCACCGAGTTGCTTGCGCCGGCCGTACCGCCCAGCGTCAGGCTGGGAAATAGATCCGCCGTCGTCACGCCGATCTGCGCGCTCGCCTGGTGCAGGGCTGCCTCCGCCGCGAGCACGTCGGGGCGATGCCGCGCCACGGTGGAGGGCAGGGCATCGGGCAGCTGCGTGGGCAGGGCGAAACTTTCAAGCGGGATCTGCGGGGCCGCAAATGCCGCCGGGGTCTGCCCGCAAAGCTGCGCCAGCAGGTGGTCGCTTTGCTCGATCCGTTGCTCGAGTGCCGCCAAGGCGGCTGCATTGGTCGCCTGTTGCGTCTTGAGCGTGAGGATCGCCGAATAGGTGCCGGTTCCCGCGTCGTATTGCGCCTGCGCCAGATGGACCTGATCGCCGAGCATGTGGATGATGGCCGCAGTCGCATCGCGCTGCGCCTGGTAGCCGGCCCGGGCGAGCTCGGTATTGACAACGTTGGACGTCAGGCTCAGGTAGGCGACGCGCAGTTCATAGCGCTGGAGGTCGACCACCGCGCCCAATGCCTCGACGGCGCGCCGTTGCCCGCCGAACAGATCCGGCACGTAGCTCACGCTGGCCCCGAAAGTGCCCAGGTTGTACGGACCGACACTCTCCAGACCATGGCCCAGATTGATGGCAGCGCTCTGGCGCGATGCGCCGACGTCGGCGCCGATCTGCGGATAGAACACACCGTAGCCGGCCCGCAGGCTATTTTCGCTTTGGCGCAGCGTCGCCTGAGCTGACCGCAGTTCGGGACTGTGCGCGAGCGCCTGATCCACGAGCCCATCGAGCTCCTTGGATTCGAAACGCGTCCACCAGTTGGCCGGTAGATCGGCCTGGCGATCAAAGTGTTGCATACGGCCGTCAGCGTCAAGCGATCCCACCGCCTGCTCCTTGCCCAGCACGCTGTCCCCGGCGGGCGCATCCGGTCGCTGAAAATCGGGCCCCAGGGCACAGCCGGCCAGGCTCGCGAGTAGCAGCGCGTTGAGCGCCACGCTCAGCCAGCAGGCCCAGTGCGGACAAGGCGGATTCAAGCCGGTTCTCATGGCCGTATCTCTACTTGCCGACGTAGACGTCGACCAGCTGGCCCGGATAGACCTGCTGGCTGTCGCTAGCCTTGAAGCGGAAGATCACCGGCAGCACGCGCAGGTCGACGCGCTCCTGGCGCTCGTCGGACAGCGAGATCTTGGGCTTGACGTAGGGCTCAAGGCGCACGAACTCCAGCGGCACGCTGCTCTTGGTCCCGCGGATGAACATTTGTGCCTTGATTTCCTTGGCGGCCGGAAGACGCGGAATCAAAATCTCGTCGACGTAGACGCGCACATTGAGCGTATTGGGCGAGGCGCCAAAGACGACCAGCGGATCGTTGGACGCCTGCGTATACGTGTCGTACACGCCCTGCGGCGAGACGTAGATCCCGTCATTGACGTTGATGGACAATACCGTGCCGTCGGCGGGGGCCCGCAAGGTGTACTTGGACAGCAGCGTGCGGGCAGAAAGAGCTGATTTGACCAGCGACTGGTAGGTGGCTTCCTGGTTGCGGACGTCGTAGATCCAGGCGCCGGCACGGGTCAGCTCGAGGTTGCGCAGTGCCGTGACGCGGTTGGCCTCGGCCACCAGCCAGGCATTGCGCGCCGTGTCCAGGGTGTCGCGGCTGACCGCATGCGGATCGATGTCGTAGGCACGCTGCTGTTTGTCGTAGGTGTCATGGGCCTGCTTGGCGCTGGCCTCGGCGGCCGCCAGTTGCGCCTGGGAGACGACGAGCGTTTCCGGGCGCGGCTGCGCCTTGAGCTCCTCGAGCGCAACCTTGGCCGCTTGCGCCTGGGCCTCGATCTGCTCGGTCGTCGCGCGCTGTACACGCTCGTCGATTTGCACCAGCGGGTCGCCGCGCTTGACCGTCTGTCCCGAGCGCACCGGCACGTTGGTGACCGTGCCGCTCACCTCGGGATAGATGTTGATGTTGGAGCCGTGGGCCTGGTCGCTTTCGATGATGCCGTTAGCGTAAATGCCCTCGGCGTACGGATTGGACGCCGGTTCGAAAACCGGTTTTTGCGCCGGTTCCTTATGGCTCGAGATCACCGCGCCGGCGATGCCGGCGGCGACGCCGATCCCGGCCAGCGCGAAGAGGAGCTTAGTCCCCGATAACTGAATCGCCATCTTGCACGCCTTTCAATTGGCCGTCTTCCATGCGCAAAATCCGGTGCGCGTACTCGTAGATGCGCGCATCGTGGGTCACGATCACGATGCAGCGCTGTGCCGTCAGAATCTCATGATGGACAAAATGAACGATCGACCTGCCAGTTTCGCCGTCCAGCGAGGCGGTTGGCTCGTCAAGAATCAGCACGTCGGGCTGGCTCACGATGGCGCGCGCGATGGCCACGCGCTGCTGCTCGCCGCCCGAGAGCTTCACCGGCGGCAGATGTGCACGGTCTTCCAGACCGACGACCTTCAGATAGCGCTCGGCCTGGGCGATCGCCTCATCCCAGGGCTTTTTCTGCAGAATCAGCGGAATGGCCACGTTCTCCGCCGTGGTCAGGCGCGGAAACAGGTGGTAGTCCTGGAAAACGAAGCCGATCGTGCGCAGCCGAAATTCGCAGATCTCGTCGGCGCCCATCTCCCAGACCTGTCGACCCTTGACTGAAACCGTGCCGGTGTCCGGCCGCAGGATGCCCGAGATGACGCTGAGCAAGGTGGTCTTGCCGCTGCCCGAGGGGCCGACGATGTACAGCATCTCGCCAAAGCGCGCCTCGAAGCTCACCGCCTTCAGAGCCTGGGTGCGTGCCTCGCCCTCGCCAAAGAACTTGTCGATGCCGCGCGCGACGATGGCGTTCTTGGCATCGGCCGGCAGCGCCCGAAGGCTAACCGGCGTGTCCGACGTGGAGGTGGCTTC
>CAVSPM010000008.1:0-29806 GCA_963729785.1 uncultured beta proteobacterium
TTCGACCAGCATGTGCAGGTAGGCCTCCTGGTCCTCCTTGCTTCGCCCAGGCCGTGCCGTAGATCCGCTGCAGCATCTCGTTGCTTCGAGTCGCCGCGCCAGTAGGCGCCGGCCACCTTCATCAGCTTGAACACCTTGAGCTTGCCGGTGGACGGCACGTGCGGGCCGCGGCACAGGTCGACGAAATTGCCCTCGCCGTACAGCGAGATCGTCCTCGCCCGGCGGGATGCCGCGATGATCTCGGCCTTGTAGTGCTCGCCGATCGACTTGAAGAAAGCGATGGCCTCGTCGCGCTCCAGCACCTCGCGCTGCACCGCATCGTCCTTCGCCGCGATCTCGGCCATGCGCTGCTCGATCGCCTCCAGGTCCTCCGGCGTGAACGGGCGCTTGTAGGCGAAGTCGTAATAGAAGCCGTTCTCGATCACCGGGCCGATGGTGACCTGCGCGTCGGGGAACAGCTCCTTGACCGCATAGGCCAGCAGGTGCGCGGTCGAATGGCGGATGATGTCCAGGCCTTCGGCGTCCCGATCGGTGACCATGGCGAGTCGGCATCGCGCTCGATCGGTACGAGGTGTCGACCAGCTTGCCGTCGACCTTGCCGGCCAGCGCGGCCTTGGCCAGCCCGGGGCCGATGGCGGCGGCGACTTCGGCAACGGTCACGGCCGCGTCGAACGTACGCGCGGAACCATCGGGTAAGCGAAATCGAAATCATGCCCACCTCTGCGGCTTGCTCGACACGGCGGGCCAGCGCCGGGCCGGCCGCCTGTCTCGTTGGGGTTACAAGCGCGACCAAACGATAAAAAAAAGCGCGGACGAACTGGCGCCTTCCTTTGACAACCGCCGCGCGCCGCGGCGTGATCACCACTGGCGCCGGATTTCGAAGCTCGAAAGCGCGAAGATCGAAAGCGGGCAGCCATGGTAGGCGCGATTGGACTCGAACCAACGACCCCCACCATGTCAAGGTGGTGCTCTAACCAGCTGAGCTACGCGCCTCCTGCAACCGTCGAATAATACACGATGACGACATCCTCGGGCCAACGCGGGGGCGCCGTCGGGGCCGGTCATCGCCGGGTAACCTGCGCTACACACCGATGTAAAACGCGCTTCGTATCCTCGCCCCATGTCCATCCGATGTGGGGTGCTCCGCATGCACAGGTCCGAAGCTAGCCGTCTATCCCTCCCGGCCGCGCCGCGTTCCGAGCCGCCTGCGCTGCGCGTGAGCCTGGCACGCAGCCAGGCCGAGCTGCGCGAGGCGCAGCGCCTGCGCTACGCGGTGTTTGCCGGGGAGATGGGTGCCGATCTGCCACGGCGACGGCGGCATCGACCAGGACGAGTTCGACCTGTACTGCGACCACCTGCTGGTACGCGACACCGATACCGACCAGGTGGTCGGTACCTACCGCATACTGCCGCCGCACCGGCGCGAGCAAATCGGCCGCCTGCTATTCGGCCTCGGAGTTCGACCTGTCGGCGCTGGCGCACCTGCAACCCTCGCTGATCGAGGTCGGACGCTCGTGCGTGCACCCGGACCACCGCACCGGCAGCGGCGATCTTGCTGCTGTGGGCCGGGTTGGCGCACTACATGCGCAAGGGCCGCTACCAGCATCTGATCGGCTGCGCCAGCGCCTCGCTGGCCGACGGCGGGATGCAGGCCGCGGGGCTGCGCGACAAGCTGCAGCCCTACCTGTGCGACCCGACGCACCGCGTCGTGCCGCACCGGCCTTCCCGCACGAGCGCATCGGTCGCCCGGCGACCGTGGAGATGCCGCCGCTGATCAAGGGCTACCTGCGCCTGGGCGCCAAGGTGTGCGGCGAGCCGGCCCTGGAATCCGGACTTCAACACGCGCCGACTTTCCTCATCTGGCTGTCGCTGGAAAACCTGCAGCCGCGCTATGCGCGCCACTTCGACTTGCTGGCCGCGCAGGCCCAGCTGCGACCGTCTAGCGCCGCCGTAGGCAAAATGAGCCGCGATGATGACGAGCCGCGCCAGGTCGGCACCCACCCGCGCCCCGCCGGCGCTGGTGGCAATGGCTGCTGCGCCTGGGCCGCGGCACCCTGGGCCGCACGTTGCCCGACGAGCGCATCTACCTCGCGCCGTTCTGAGTCGCGCCTGCCGGCGGCCACCGGCGCTTATTTGCGCCGGGCGATCGTCACGCCCTTGAGTTCCGCCAGCTGGGCAGGGCGCGGCGCAGCACCGCGAGGTCCGGCACCTCGATGGTGAACTGCATCTGCGCCTGGTCGCGCTGCGAGACCGTGTTGACGCCGATCACGTTGAGCTTCTCGCGGGCGAACACTTCGCCGATGTCGCGCAGCAGCCCCTGGCGGTCGCCGGCGAGCACCACGATTTCGACCGGTAAGGAGGCTGCGGCGCTGGGCCGCGTGCGTTCCCAGGCGACTTCGATCAGGCGCTCGGGCTGGCGCGCCATCAGCGTGCGCGCGTTGGCGCAGTTGGCGCGGTGCACGGAGATGCCGCGGCCGCGCGTGACAAAGCCGATGATCGGATCGGGCGGAATCGGGCGGCAGCAGCGCGCCAGGCTGGTGAGCAAGGAATCGACGCCCACCACCAGCACCGATCCGCGCCCCGGCGCGGTGCTGGCGCCGCGCTCGGGCGCGCGATCGGCTCGGCCTCGGCCGGCGCCGCCGCCTTGCAGCGTCTGCTCGATGATGCGCAGGCTGAATTCGTCCGTCACCGCGGCCGCACAAAGCTCCTCGGTCAGAGGCAAAACCCAGGCGCCGCGCCAGATCGCTCCAGGCCCACCGCGGTGCGTCCGAGCCGCTGCAGCTCGCGCCCGATGAGCTCGCGACCGGCGGCCACCGACTGCGCGTGCTCCTGGGCGTGGAACCATTGGCGCACCTTGGCCTCGGAGCGCGGGCTGGCCAAGAATCCGAGTTCCGGGTTGAGCCAGTCGCGGCTGGGCCCGCCGCTGCGCGCGCTGATGATCTCGACCGTCTGGCCGGTGCGCAGCGGGGTGTTGAGCGCCACCAAGGCGCCGTCGACCCGCGCGCCGCGGCAACGGTGACCGAGCTCGGTGTGGATGTGGTAGGCAAAATCGACCGCCGTCGCCCCCTGCGCCAGCTCCACCACCCGGCCCTGCGGGGTCATCGCGTAGACCCGATCGGCGCGCGTGCGCTGCGCCGGCCGGCTCGACCTCGCGCTGCCAGTCGAGCAGCCGGCGCAGCCAGGCGACCTTCTCGGTCTCGGCGCGCGCGCCCGCCGGCCCATCGCCGCCCTCCTTGTAGCGCCAGTGGGCCGCCACGCCCAGCTCGGCCTGCTCGTGCATGGCGCGCGTGCGGATCTGGATCTCCAAGGGCTTGCCATCGTCGTCCTCGACCACCGTATGCAGCGACTGGTAGCCGTTGGCCTTGGGCTTGGCGATGTAGTCGTCGTACTCGCCGGCCACCGGCCGCCAGCGCTGGTGCACCAGGGCCAGCACCTCGTAGCAGTGCTCGACGCGCTCGACCACCACGCGCAGCGCACGCTGGTCGAAGATGCGTTCAAAACCCACGTCCTTGGCGCGCATCTTGGCGGCGATGCTGGCGATGTGCTTGGGTCGGCCGTTGACCTGGGCGCCGATCCCGGCGCCGCGCAGCAAGGTTTCGAGCGTGGCCACGGCCTGGCTCACCCGCAGCTCGCGCTGTCCGCGCTTTTCCTCGAGCAGCCGGGCCACGCGCTGATAGTCCTGCGGCTCCAAGAATCGCAGCGACAGGTCCTCGAGCTCCCACTTGAACTGCCAGATCCCAAGCCGATTGGCCAGCGGCGCGTACAGCGTGCGCGTCTCGCGCGCGTAGTCGCTGCCGTCGCGCCGCTGGGCGGCCAAAAAGCGCAGCGTCTGCAGGCGCGAGGCCAGGCGCAGCAGCACCACGCGCATGTCGTTGACCATCGCCAGCAGCATGCGGCGCAGGGCCTCGTCCTGGCCTTCGGGCAGGGCGCCGTCGGCCCGCGCGTGGGCGCGCATGCGCGTGCGCACCGCCTCCGACAGGTGGCGCAACTGGCGCAGGTCCGAGACGAGCTGGGCCACCGAAGGGCCAAAGTGCGTGCGCAACCAACGGTCGGCATCGCGCACGACCTCGTGGGCGGCAAACAAGTAGGCCGCGGCGAGCAGGTCCCGGTCCGGACGCACCGTGCTCACGATCTGCACGATCGCTTCGGCGTGATCGGTCAGCGGCTCCCCCGCTTCCGTGGCGCGGTCAGCGTAGAGGGGAAACACCAGCGCGCGCGCGTGCTCTGGATCGACCGGCGCGAGCGTCGCGGGGGCAGCGCTCGTTGGGGTCGAAGCGTCGGCAGGAGCTTGCGCCATGATGTGGAAACCGCCTGCGGGCACAGCCGCAGCCTTCAATGAGAATACGATATCGAGAGCCAGTGTACCCAGGAGCCGCGGTGCTTTCCAGCTTGCGCAAGTTGTTTGGCCAAAGAAGCATAGAAATTCCGCAAGCGTTGTGGCAGCAAGAGCTGCGCGATCTGCCCTGGCTGCAGCACTGGGATGCGCGCCAACGCCAGGCGCTGCGCGCCCTGTGCGGACGCTTTCTGGCGCAAAAATCGATGGCCGGGGTCGCCGGCCTGGCGCTCACCGCGCCCATGCAACTGCACATCGCCGCCCAGGCCTGCGTACCGATCGCCCAGCTGGGGCTGCACTGGTACAGCGGCTGGAGCGGCATCGTGGTCTATCCGGGATCGTTTCGCGTGCACCGGCACGTCCACGAGGGCGACGGGCTGGTCCAGGAATACGACGCCGAATTAAGCGGCGAGGCCTGGGACGGCGGCCCGGTGGTGCTGTCGTGGGAAGACGCCGCACCGGCCCGCGCCGGCGCCAGCCCTGCGGGCGCCGACAATCTGGTCATCCACGAATTCGCGCACAAGATCGATCTGCTCGACGGCCGCGCCGACGGCATCCCGCCCTTTGATCCAGCCTTGCACGCCGGCCTGCGCCGCCCGCAATGGCAGCACGTGCTCGAGGATGCCTACGAGCGCTTTTGCGCCGAACTCGACCTCATCGATGCGCAGCTGCCGCCCGGCCTGGATCCGGATTCGGACCAGGCCGCGCGCCATTACACGCACCTGCCGCTCGATCCTTATGCCGGTACCGATCCGGCGGAGTTTTTCGCCGTTTCCAGCGAGGCCTTCTTTCTTCGACCCGAACCGCTGGCGCAGGCCTTCTCGGCGTGGCACGAGCTGCTGCACCGCTTTTACCGTCCCGAAGATCGCAGGCATTGAAGCTGGCCGGGCAGATTCGGCCGCGCGCGGCGCCTCGCACAGAAGCGTCGTGGCGCTGACGAGGGCAAGACCCGGTCGGCCGAGGGAACCTGGGTGTCCCGGCCGCAGGCGTCGAATCGTCGGCCTGGCGCTCGCGATGAGGACGCCCTGCAGCACAAGTCCCCTACGTGGCAGCACGGATGTGCTCGGCGAGCCGGCGTGTCTACTATCGCTCGCGGGCCTTGGATCGATGCGAGCGGCAGTTATCGGGTCGCGCTGTCGACGTCGGTCGACCGCGCTCACGTCGTATCCACCGGGCTCAACGGAGATGCAACATGCAGGCGTTGGAAACCGAGCGTGAAATCGGCGATCGGCGATCGCCACCCACCAAGTCGATCAGAAGTGCCCTAACCCATCTTTATGACGAGGCGACGGATCGGGCCAAGGCCGAGGCCGAGATCCTGGGGCAAATCTACAGCTTGACCGGCGCCGGCTCTTAGCCCAACGATCCGGCCGTTGGCCCAACGGTTCGCGCGGATCCGCGCGCGGCGCGCCGCCTTGACCCCAAAGAAACGCGCACGCCGCGCCCGTTGCTGCAGGCCGATCGCCTGCAAGCGACGCAGGCCGCACTGGCCACAAGTTCCAACGGCAGATCCATCCCCGCGGCTCGACGCCGATCGGCCCGCATGGCCGGCAAAGCTAGGGCGCTAGCGCGCGCTGACCTGCCCCCTATAGCCTTACCAGCGGGCGGTTCGGAAATCCGTTTTCAAGGTTAATGGATTCCTTCTTCTTTCGTCTGCGCGGCATCGGCGGCTTGCCGTCGATGGCGCGCTGCGAACTGGGCTGGAGGCATGCGGTCGCAACTGCTGTGCGGGCGCACCTCGTTGTAATCCTGCCGCCAGGCCGCAAGCGCGGCTCTGGCCTGGTGCAAGGTCTGGAACCAGTGCTCGTTCAAGCACTCGTCCCGGAACTTGCCGTTGAAGCTCTCGATGTAGCCGTTCTGCATAGGTTTGCCTGGCTCGATCAGCAGATGCCTAATCCCATGCTCCTGGACCCATCCGATGAATGCCCGGCTGGTGAACTCCGGGCCGTAGTAAATGCAGAATGGTTGTCAGCCATGCGAAGCGACAGGCATCCTTTGGTTTCTCTAGGACCTCAGGAGGACGCCAAGATGGCTGACACTAATGATGCTACGGCCAATGTTCACTGGATTGCAATCGATGTGGCTCGCTACTGGAATGCCGTGCTAATCGAGACGGCGACCGGCGATCGCCACCGATTCAAGATGGCCAATTCGGCCGCAGACTTTGATCGCCTGGTCGCCTTTGCCAAAGCGCTGGGAGGCCGTTGCCGCGCCGGCCTCGAACCCACCGGGGACTATCACCGGTCAATTGCCCATCGACTGTTGCAAGAGGGTATTGAGGTCGTGAGCATTTCCTCTGTTGCGCAATCTCGTTACCGCGAGGCGATGTTCAATTCCTGGGACAAGAATGATCCAAAGGACGCCTCCGTCATCCTCGAGATGCTCAAGCAGGGGCGGGTACAGACCTACGTGGATCCAATGATCGCTGGGCACCACGATCTGCAGGAACTGTCGAAGACGTATTACCAGGTTTCGCGGGCACGCACCAAGGTGCAGCATTCGATCATCAATCACCACGTGCCGTTGTACTTCCCGGAGATGCACAAGTACTGGAGTTGCAGTCGATCCGCATGGTGGGTCCGCTTCATGCTCGAGTTCCCGACGCCCGCGCACATTCGCCGGTTCACTTGCTCGGAGTTCATCCAGGAGGCCTGGGATTTGGTTGGCCGCAAAGTCAACAAGCAAGGAAAGCTTGAGGAGATCTGGGCGATGGCGGAGCGCTCAGCAGCGCTTCCCCACGCGCCCGACAGCCTGGCGGTAGAGACGTTTCGCCTGACGCTTCGGCATTTCCAGCACCTTACCGAGCTGCGCGCGCAAATCGAGGATCGGGCCGAGCAAGTTCTCATGGCCAATGTCGACTACGTCCATTTGAAGACTCTGCCCGGTGTCGGGCCCATTACGGCGTTAACCGTTCTGGCAGAGGCCGGTGATTTGCGCCGCTTCCGCCACCACCGCCAATTTCTAAAGTACTGCGGCTTTGACCTTGCGAAGCACCAGTCCGGGGTCCAACGTGGGCGAGAACAGCTCTCCAAACGAGGCAATGCGCGTTTGCGGTTGGCATTCTGGACAGCCGGACAGGTTGCTGTTCGGTTGCGAGAGAACTCCTTCAAGGACAAATACGACCGGTACATCCACGCGGATCCGGGCAACGCCGATTTGAAGAGGAAGGCGTTGACTGCAGTCGCCGCAAAGATGGCCCGCGTCGCCTACGGAATGATCAAGACAAATCAGCCATATCGCCAGTTCTTTGAACAAGGTTTACCCAGCGGATCGATCCCTCTCAATCGGGCCGTCGGGGCGCCGGCATAGCCGGGGACCCCGTAGATAATGCTTGGACCTTCCGCTGGGCCTGCATACGCTGTTTTAAGTACGGTAAAGATCGGCCAGCCCGTTCAGGCTGGGGCGAATCTTGTTTCTACTATGGTCAGACGAGGCGCTGGCTGTTGACGCGGAAGACTGCTGGGTTTGCTGGTCGCTCTTTTGTTGCTCCGATCCGTGAAATCGGCTCGGACGGGAGCCTGTTGTTGCTTGCTGAACAACTACTTGCATTTAGTACGTTGTCGGTCCTGACCGCCTCGGGGTAACCACGGAACAGTGCCGCCCGGTCTAACAGTCGGGTCACGTACTGCCCGCCGATCCCGAAGTCGGCCGTGATGTCCACGCACTCGTGGCTGAAATCGTCGGCCACCGTCAGGCACTTGAACCGGTGCCCGTTGGAGAGCGCGTCGCTTACGAAATCCATGCTCCAGACCTCATTGACGCTGCGTGCGATTTGCAGCGGTACCCGCTCGCTGGGAGGCCGCCGCACCTTCTTGCGTTTGCGCACCGCAAGGTTGGCGTCCCGGTACAGTCGGTACACGCGCTTGTGGTTGACGTTGGGAAACTCCTGCCGCAGCAGGTCATGGATGCGCCGATAGCCGAACCGACGCCTGGCGTGGGCCACCTCGACGATAGCCCCGCTCAATGATGCGGTCTGCTCGTCCATGACCGGTGGGTTCCTATAGCTGTCGCGGCTTAGCCCCACAAGACGGCACGCCCGGCGCTCCGACAGATGAAACTGCTCAACCATCTGCCCGATCGCCCGGCGCTTGCCCTGTGGGGCTAGCGTTTTACCCCAAACACCCCCTTGAGGGCGGATATGTCCAGGTGGGCCTCGGCCAGCAGGCGCTTGAGCTTGCTGTTCTCGGCCTCGAGTTCCCGCAGCCGCTTGGCGTCGGACGTGTCCATGCCGCCAAACTTCGCGCGCCACTTGTAAAACGTGACGTCGCTGAATCCCTCCTTGCGGCACAGGTCCTTGACCGGCATCCCGGCCTCAGCCTGCTTAAGAAACCCGATGATCTGCTCGTCGGTGTATTGGCTTCGCTTCATGTCCGTCATTCTCCACAAAATGGCGGACTTCCGAACTACGAGCTGGCACGGCTGGCAGGGGGCAGGTCAGCGCCACCGCTTGTGGTGAAATCGACCCGCTGCGCCGTCGCGGTGGCGCTCTTGCGGCCGGGGTAGCTCAGCCAGGCCATCGCGACGTTGAGCTCAGCGACGATCTTTGCAGCGTCCAGCCTCGTTCCGTCTTCGAGCTCGACGGGTCCGGTGGTATGTGCATCTTGGATCAAAGTCAGGTCGTAGCCGCGATCCAAAGCGGCATGCGCCGTGGCGCGGATACACCAGTTGGTCGCTGCACCCGCCAACGCGACGCGGGTGGCGCCGAGCTTGGCAAGCTCATCGTCGAGCCCCGTTTGTTCGAACGCCGAGTTGAAATGCTTGTGAATTTGCGTCTCGTCCTGAGCCGGCGCCAGTTCCGGTACCCACTGCCACTGGGGGCTGCCTTGGGGCAAGTCATCGTCCGAGTGTTGCACCCAGATCACAGGCACGCCCTGCGCGCGGGCCCGCTCAACCGCACGGGACACGTTGGCAATGACCCGCGGGCCATCCCACGCCTCGCTCATCACCCCCACTTGCACGTCGACGACCAGCAGTACGCACTGGTCTCCCTCGCGTATGGTTGCCATCGAAATTGGCTCCGCGTAAGCGGACGATCGGTTCGTCCTGGGATGGCCCGGGTCATACGCCGGCCGAGCCAACACGGGGCGTCGTCAACGCCGGCGCCCGGCGCGCATGCCCGGGGCCGGGCCGGTCGCGCGCCGCCAAGCGCGTCGAACCGCGCCGCTTGCGCAGGTCCCGTCAGGGTATGGCCGCAAAGAACTTTTGTGCCGCGACCTCGCAGGAAATCTGCGTGAGCGGAAAGTGGTAGTAGGAGATGATCGCGTTGCCGACATCGCCGCCGATGGTTGCCGGCGACGTCACGCCCGCCCCCATGTCCGCCGCAACGGCCTGCGCCGCGACCCCCGCGACACCCAGCACCATCACGCCCTGCGGCGAGTTGGGCACGCCGGGCGCACTGAAAAACGCGCTAAATGCGGCGTTGCCGACGATCGCCGACTGCACATCGCCAGCCACCTTGGCCGCGCTGGCGGTCGGCTCCGACGCATAGACGCCGGCAGCGATCGACCCGACGATCGCCCCAATCTGGCCGGAGTTGGCCGGGTTGCCGTTGCTCGTCGGATCCACATCGACGTAGGTCACCGGCCCGGGCGGAGGCGCGAGCGTCCAAAGCGCCTTCATGGTCAGCGTGTTGACCTTGTAATAGACCTCGGGGTCGTTCATGCCACCACAGAGCATCGTCGGCGACTGCGGATTGAAGCCGCGCAAGTCGTTGGTCTTCATCGCCGCGCGCAGCGGGTTGGCGGGCGTTGCGGTGGGCGGCATCAGGGTCGTGGGCGTGGGAACTGCCCCGTCCGGCGTTCCGCCCGGACCGGCCGAATCCATTGCGTAGGCGATGCGCACGCTGTTGTTGACCAGGTAGGGATTGCCAAAACCCAGATAGCCGATCGGACTGGAGGCCTGGCTGGGGCGCGCCAGCAGCGCATCGAGCTGCGCGATCCCGGTGCCCGGTTCGCTACCCATACCCGGCGTCGTGCTGTCAAACAGCGCAAACTCCGGCAACTTGCCCGAAGTGATCAGCGTGGTGAACGTGTACTGCCCGGGAATCAGCGTTTCGATCCCGGTGGCATACGCCGCGCTGTAGAAATCGGTCGGAGACTTGTAGAGGTTCCCGTAGGCGTTCTGGTAGCTGTTGATGATCATCGGCAGATAGATCGTCGACCCCAGGCTCGGATTGCTGTAGGTGACCACCGCGTCGCCCAGCGCCAGCATCGCGTACGGCCCGGACATCGGCGCAGCGGCGGTCACGACCATGTTGGCCGCCTGCATCGCGCGATACGTGGCCATGGCCACGTGCCCTCCCTGCGAATACCCAGTGATGAACAGCCGGCCGTTGTCGCTGACGCCCGAGGGCAGGCCGGCCTTGATCGCGCTGCGCGCCGCCGTCAGCGCGTTGATCACGTCCTGGGATTGCTGACTCGCGTTCAGGTACGGGTGGTAGGGCAGCGGCGAGCTGTCATAGCCGGCGTAGTTGGATGCAACGACGATGTACCCTTGCGCCGCATAAAACGCCGCGACCATCGCACCCTCGGTCCAGGCCTCGTTGGTCGGATCCGTGATGTTGGCGATGTTGTAGCCCCGCGTCACCGCGGTACCGTGGGTGTACACCAGTATCGGGCGCGCGCCCGAGCAACCGGTGCCGCCCGTGGGCGCCATGATCGAACCCGAGGCGGTGGTCGGCTCGCCCTTGGCGCCGACGGTGTCGTACTGGAAGTAGTGAAAGTCGATGCCGCAGGCGGGGCTGCCGGACGCCGCCAGGATCTGCTGACCCGCGCTATTGCTGCCGAGCTGCGCCGCAAAGGCCGCGGCCGTCAACGAGGCGACCCGCGGGGTCTCGATCAGCGCGCCCGGCCCGGTCGCCTGGGTGTCTCCGCCGCAGCCGGTGAGCGAGCCGGCCACGAGGGTTGCAAATCCTGCCGCCATAAGAAGACGCATGCTGTTTTCTCCTCGAAGTTCCCGCGACAGGATGAGCTGCGACGGAACGATTTTTATTGTGTTTTGCAACTCGGCCCTGCGCCGCGGCACATACCACGGCAAACGCGGCACATCGCGCCAGGAATGAGAACCATTCTGTCATAGGGCCGATAGGAACGCAAAGCCCCAAACCCAGAGAACCGCAAAAGCACCATGAGGCCGAGGGCGCGTGGCGTCGATCCGCCGACGATCTTCTTTCGGCACGCCGCCCTCCCCGGCGATGCGATCGGCCGAGGATGAATCCGATCGCGTCGCAACGCGATATGACGCGCACCGCCACGGCCGGGTGCCGACGAAAATGCATCGCACCATCGCCGGCCCGGCGACCGATTACCGGACCGAACCGCGGGCGGATACGCGCTCGCCCGTCCGACATCGGCGCTTGCCCACCGCGGCGGCTGCAACCCGAGACGTCCACCGCGGCTTCCACCGCGGCTTCCGCCGCGGTTTCCGATCGGCCCCGATTTCTTCGATCGCCGACCGAGCGGCCCGGTTCAGTCCTCCAGCAAGAAGGCGCGTACCGCCTCGATCTGCTGCGGATCGAAAAACATCGGCGCGTGACCCACGCCGGGCACGGTATGCAGACGCGGCCGCGGCCCGCGCCCTCGCATCTCCTCGGCCGCCTCGGCGCTCAGCAGGTCGGAGGTTGCTCCGCGCACGAGCAGCGTCGGGCAGGCGATCCCATCGTACAGGTGCCACAGCGCCTGCGCACCGCTGGTCACCGTGGCGGCCGTCGCCGCCTGGAAGGCCAGCGCGATGGCCGGATCGTAGTGAAACACAAAGCCGGCACCGTCGGGCTTGAGCACCGAGGCCGTGACCTCGCGCCACTCCGCGTCGCTGCGCATGCCAAAGCCGGCGGCGATTTCACGGTTGTAGGCAACGGCCTGCTCCAGGTTGGCAAAGCGCACCGGCTTGCCGACATACTCGCCGATGCGCCGGACCGCCGCCGGGTCCATGCGCGGGCCGATGTCGTTGATCACCAGGCGCGCCACCGGCGCATCGGCCAGGCCGGCCAGGCCGATGCCGATCAGCCCTCCCATCGACGTGCCCAGCCAAGCCACCTTGGGCACGTCCAGCCGGGCAATCAAGGTCACCATGTCGCTGACGTACTGCGGCAACGCGTAGTGGCGCGGGTCGCGCAACCAGTCGCTGCGCCCGCGCCCGACGACATCGGGGCAGATCACGCGGTAGGCGCCGCTCAGCGCGCGCGCCAGGCGATCGAAGTCGCGCCCGGTCCGGGTCAGGCCGTGCACGCAAACGAGCACGCGCTCGTTGCGCGGGTCGCCCCACTGCGCGTAGCGCAGGGTATGCAGGCCCGCGGGGCTGGCGCACTGCACCGCGCCGATGGTCGGTTGATCCTGTGCCGGGCTTTTCGTCATCATGCCGTTGACCTCCGGCGGCGATTGTATCGACTCGGCAGCGCCAGACCGGCCATCGACCCGGGTGCGGCCCGGCGCCGACGCCGCCCGGGCCCACGACGGCGGCTCAGCACAGCGCGGCCAACCGGGGCAAGGCATCGAGCGTGTTGGCCCGGGCCAGCGCGGCCAGATCCTGCAGGCTGATGTGGCGCAAGTCGGCGATCACCTGGGCGATGCGCGCCAGCTGCGCCGGCTCGTTGCGCCCGACCAGACCGCCCTGGCGCAGCCATTGCGGCGGGATGTCCGGGGCATCGGTCTCGAGCACCATCGCCGACGGCGCCAGCTGCGCCGCAAAGCGGCGTATGCGCAGCGAACCCTCGTAGGTTGCAGCACCGCCAAAACCCAGGCGCAAGCCCCGCTCGAGAAATCCGTCGGCCTGCACCGGCGAGCCGTTGAAGGCGTGGGCGATGCCACCGTGCGCGCCGATTCGGCGCAGGTGAAAAAGCAGCCGATCGGCCGAGCGGCGCACATGCAAGATGACGGCCAGCCCCAGGTCATCGGCGATGCGCAGCTGTTCGCGATAAAACCACTCCTGGCGCTCTGCCGGGGGCGCCTGCGGCGTGAAATCGAGGCCGATCTCGCCGATGGCCACCAAGCGCGGATCGGCCATCGCTTCGGTCGCGGCCGCGCGCAGCGTCGCCACGTCGCGCTCGGTCGCCCGCTCCAGCGCCAACGGATGAATGCCCAGCGCGTAGGCCAGGCCGTGACGATGGGCCAGCTCGCGCACGCGCGCAAAGCCGCCGGCGTCGACTGCCGGCAGCACCATCATCTGCACACCGGCCTGCCGCGCCCGTGCCACCACCGCGTCGCGGTCGGCCTCGAACTCGGCCGCATCCAGGTGGCAGTGGGTGTCGATCCACATGCGCGTTCCCTTGCCTAGCGGCGCGCCCGCGCGCCGCCCGGGCGCGGGCGCAGTTCAGGCCAGGCGCAAAATCCGGTCGCAGCGCGTCGCCAGATCGTGGTCATGGGTGACGATGACGATGGCCGTGCCGACCTGGCGCGCCAGGGTCAAGAACTGCTCGAAGACGGCGTGCGCCGTTTCCCGGTCCAGGTTGCCGGTGGGTTCGTCGGCCAGCACGCAGGCCGGGCGGGTCACGATGGCGCGCGCGATGGCGGTGCGCTGGCGTTCGCCGCCGGACAACTCCGCCGGAAAATGCTGCACGCGCCCGGCCAGGCCCACCGATGCCAGTGCCGCGCGCGCCCGCTCGTGGCGCTCGCCCACGGGCACGCGCCGTATGGCCAGCGGCATGGCCACGTTGTCGAGCGCGGAGAATTCGGGCAGCAGGTGGTGGAACTGGTAGACGAAGCCCAGCGAGCGGTTGCGCAGGTGCCCGCGCTCGAGCTCGTCGAGTGCGGCCACGTCCTTGCCCTCGATGCGCACGCTGCCGGCATCGACCGAGTCGAGTCCGCCCAGGCAATGGAGCAAGGTGCTCTTGCCCGAGCCCGAAGCCCCGACCACCGCCAGGATCTCCCCGGCGCCCACCGCTAGATCGATGCCGCGCAGCACCTGCACGAACAGGCCCTCGTCCCGATACGCCTTGCTGACCGCGCGGGCCTCGATCACCGGGGTCGACCGCGCCGTCGCCGCAGTCGCCGCCTCAGTCATAGCGCAGCGCCTGCGCCGGCTGCAGGCGCGAGGCGCGCCAGCTCGGATACAAGGTGGCCACCAGCGAAAGCACCAGCGAGATCACGGCGATGGGCACGATGTCCGACAGCTGCGGATCCGAGGGCAGCGAACTGATGAAGTACAGCGAGGGGTCCAGGAAGTGCACGCCAAACAGCCGCTCGATGGCCGGCACGATCGACTCCAGGTTCCAGGCCAGCAGCACCCCGCCGGCCACCCCCAGCAAGGTGCCGATCACGCCGATCAGCGCCCCTTGGACGACGAAAATCGCCATCACGCTGCGCGGGCTGGCGCCCAGCGTGCGCAAGATGGCGATCGCCGCCTGCTTCTCGGTCACGGTCATGACCAGGGTCGACATCACGTTGAATGCGGCCACGGCGACGATCATCGTCAGGATCAGCAGCATCATCCGCTTTTCGACCTTGACGGCGGCGAACCAGGTCCGGTTCTGACTCGTCCAGTCGCGCGCCCAAAGGCCCGCCCCCAAGGTCTGCGTCAGCCGCCGCGCCACCTCGGGCGCGCGCTGCATGTCGGCCAGGCGCAGACGCACGGCGCTGGGGCCGCCCTGGCGGAACATGCGCTGCGCATCGGCCAGGTGGATGACGGCCAGCGCACTGTCGTATTCGTAGTGGCCCGACTCGAAGGTCGACAGAACCTGAAACTGCTTGACCCGCGGCAGCACGCCCGCCGGCGTGAAGCTGCCCTGGGGCGCCACCAAGGTCACCTTGTCACCCGGCCCCACGCGCAGCGAGCGGGCCAGGTCGGCGCCCAGCACGATCCCAAATCCGCCGTCGGCCAGCGCCGAGATCGGCGCGCCCTGCAAGTGGCGCAGCACCTCCGAGACCTTGGGTTCGAGGCCCGGATCGACGCCTTCGATCAGCGCCCCGCGGACCACGCCGTCGCGCACGAACATGGCCTGGGATTCGAGCACCGGCGCGGCCGCCAGCACCTCCGGATCATTCGAGGCCCGCTGCGCCACCGCCTGCCAGTCGGCCAGCAGGCCGCTATCGGACTCGATCTGAATGTGCGGCAGCACCGAAAGCATGCGGTCGCGCACCTCGTGCTGAAAGCCGTTCATGACGCTTAGCACGACGATGAGCGCCATCACGCCCAGCGCGATGCCCGCCATCGAGATCGCCGAGATGAAGGAGATGAAGCCGTTGCGCCGGCGCGCACGCCGGCCGGCACGCGTGTAGCGCAGGCCGATGAGCAGTTCGTAGGGAAGTTTCAAGGAGGTCTTCGTCAGCAACGCGCGGCGCCGATTCTAGCGAAACCGCGCGACCGCGGTGCCCGACAGTCTACCCGCGCCGCCGGGCAATCCCCGGTCTGGCAGAGCGCCAACGGTGCCGGTCGCAGCCGCCATCCCGACCCGCGCCGGCGGGGCGCTGGCGCGCGCGCAGCCGGTCAGCGTCCGATCCGTGCGCCATCGGCGCGCAATCTGCGCGCCGGCCGCGACAGCGCCCGGTGCCGCGGCTTGGCTGCTGCGGTATCGTTGCAGCCATGATCACGGCTGCAACGATCGCGTCGCCTCAGGCCGCGTCCACTCCCGAGAGCGTCGTCGACGCCTTTGACCAGGCCTTTGACGGCGACCCGCAACTGCCGGCCAAAATGCCCAAGCCGGGGCTGTCGCCGGGTCGTGACGGCATCTGGCTCGATTCGATCGCCGTGTTCACGCCGTTCCAGGGCCGCGGCCACGCCTCCCGCGCGCTCGCGCTATTGGCGGGTCTTTGCGACCGCGGTGGTATGACCATACGGCTGCGAACGCATCCGCTGGAACACGACCAGCGATGCCGCAGCACGTTGGATCGCGACAAGCTGGTCGCCTGGTATCAGCGGCACGACTTTGTCGACGAGGGGGACGGAACGATGGTGCGCTACGCCAAGGACCCCGGCGCCGCCGCCTAGCGTCGGTCGTTGGCCCGCGCGGCCGGGCGCGGGGCCACCGGCCAAGCCCGGACAGCCCGTTGCGCGACGGCCGGCTGGCCCGCAGCGACGCGCTGCGCACGCTAGATCGGCATTTGGGATCGGCGCCGCGGCGGAACCGGCTGCGACCACTTCCACGGCCGTCTTTCCGGCTGCGCCCATGGCTAGCCTGCGCGAACCGGGACGCGATGATGCTTGACCCACGTCATTGCGGCAGCACGCGGGGCTTGACGCGGGCACGCCCGCGCGTAGAGTCAAAGCTGCAACGACACCCCCCAGCGAGATCCTTCTCGACCGCTGGAAAGGCGGAAAGTGGGGTTAGCGGCTCAATGCCTACCACCGTTGCTACGGCGCAGTTACGCACTGCGCCGTATTCATTTTTGGCGGGGCACGGAGCGATTCCGCGCATCGCAAACGCGATCCGGGCGCCCGCCGTTTCCGGCGCGCCGATCGCTGCCCTACATCGGCTCGGCGCATGGACGAGGTAGCATGCAGACGTTGAAGCGACCTGTCGGGGGAAGAACATGATGCACCGCGCGATGCTTGCCGTGCCCCTTGCCCTTATTTTGCTGGGACAACTTGCGTGGGCCCAGGGCCAGCCAGCGGCTGACAACCTGCGCGGCCAGCTGCTGTATTCCGCACATTGCAACGCGTGCCACAGCGAGAAGATGCATTGGCGGGAGAAGAAGCTGGTCAAGGACTGGACCAGCCTGCGTTTTGAAGTGCGCCACTGGCAGGAGGTTGCGCGGCTGCACTGGAGAAAGGAAGACATAGAGGCCGTGAGCCAATACCTCAACGCGGTCTACTACCACTACCCCTTGCCCGGCTGAGCCGCGATCGGTTGGTTGAGGCGCCGGCGATGCCGCCGCGACGCAAAATGGCCTAGTGGGACGCTCGCGACGCTGCGCTGCCGGCTCATCGCGTCACTTTGTCGCGCGGGGGCTGAGTCTCGCGAGCTGGCGCAAGCGTCGTCGAGTCGGGACGTACGCGACGCGGCCTCGCCTTCTTTTCGGAACGCCTGGCTGGCGTGCCCCTGCTGCAGCAGCACAGCGCCCCAGGCTTTGAGTGCTTCGGCCCATTGCGGGCCAGGTCGGCTCGCATCGTTGGGCTTGGCCTCAGCGCCCACGAGATCGCCGTGCCGAGCCGAGGCAGGACCCCAGGCGTCATCGGCAGCCGGCAAATCAGCAGCAGGCGCCATGGCCTGCGCGCAGCTGGCTTGCGCTTCCGACCTATCGCTGCGGCGCTGGCACGTGGCCGGCCGCCGCCTCCGGTGCCGGAAGGTAAGATGAACCAGTTACCTATTCGCCGGGACCCGGATCCAGATGCACACCGACACCTTGCCGACCTCGGAGCGCAAGCCATCGAAAGGCCGCATGGCCCTGGCGCTGGCGCTTTGGGTGGGCGGATTTTTTCTGCCGTTTTTCATTCCGCTCGTGGCGACGCTGCCGATTCCGCTGGCCACCCGGACCGCACTGTCCGGGTTGCTGGTTCTGGGCCTGCCGCAGCTGCTGACCGTGATTGCGATCGCCCTGGTCGGCAAGTCGGGCTTTCAATACATCAAGGAACAGGTGTTTGGCGCGGCCAAGAAGCTCGGACCACCGGTGCACGTGAGCCGGACTCGCTATCGCATCGGTCTGGCGATGCTGCTGCTGGCCCTCGGCAGCTCGCTTTTTGAGCCCTACCTCACGCTGCTGATCGCTCCGGAGCGTCTGCCGCACTGGGCCTATGGCGCGGTCGGCGACACGCTGTTTTTGTCGAGCTTCTTCGTGCTGGGCGGCGAATTCTGGGACAAAGTGAAGGCGCTCTTCATCTACGAGGCACGCGCGGCGCTGCCGGCAAATCCGGGCTCTTCGGCCGCCCACGCGACGAGCGCGCGATCCTAGGATGGTCGCGATCTTTGCGCGCCGGCCGCCGCGGGTCAGCGCTCATCGGGCGGCGTGCCGCGCGGTCGGTGCGTTCCAGGACCGGATGGCGCCGCCTTGGGGCCGGCGGCGGTAGGATGAACACGGCGATGGACGCCGAGGCGCGTACCGCTCGGTGCGCTGCGGGCCTGGTTCGCTCCAGCGCGCGGCGCACGCGCAGGCCCCGCGGATTCTTGCATCGACCCATCGGGCGGACCCCCCATCAACCTTCGGATGCCAGCGGATGCGCAACCCTTTGAACGGCGGACTGCTGGGCGGCCTGGCGCTATGGATACTGGCGGGCGCCAGCTGGGCCGCCGACGCCGACGAACCCATCCACCTGCACTGCAAGCCGGCGCCAGAGCTTTGTGTATTGCACGAAACCCTACAAACGCGCGGGCGCGAGCCAACGCACCGCGAGGCAAGCTGCGCGGAAGCTTCGCTCGGCCAGAATTTGATCCTTGCCGATGAGGCGGACGTGCTCATCGACGCGTCGTTCCAACGCACGCCGCTTGAGTTTGTGCGCGTGAAGATCGGCCGCTCCAACGATGGATCGGTCAAGAGCGCCTGGACTTTGCGCATCAGCCGGACCGACGGCTCCTATCGGGGGAATTATTCGTCGGTGCTCTTGCAAGGGGACGTGACCGACCAAGTGCAAGCCCAGACGCAGGGCGTTTGCAGCCAACTGCGCAAGACCGGCATCGCGCGTTAAGCCGCGTCGTCCTGTCGGCGCCCGCTGCCGGAGCGCGGCGCGGCCGGTGCCGTGGGCCGGTATCGGTCCTGGTCCGAGCCGTCTCCCCGATGACCGGTCGCGCCCGGCGGGTCCGGCTTTGCCGGCACATCGGCCCGGCGCCGGCGCGACGCTGGCAAAAGCCGCGGGCGGATGCGGCGCGCGGAACGGGCGCAAATGGGTCGATAATCGCACCCACACGGCCTAGGGGAGCCCGCGGCGATGACCAGCACCTTGCAGATCACGTCCACTGCGTTTGAGTTCGGCGCCAGCATCCCGCGGCAGCACACCTGCCAGGGCCAGGACCGCTCGCCGCCCTTGTCCTGGTCGGACCCGCCGCCAGCGACTCGGACACTGGTGCTGATCGTCGACGATCCGGATGCACCGGACCCGGCGGCACCCAAGATGACCTGGGTGCACTGGGTGCTGTACAACCTGCCGCCCGACTGCCGCGGTCTGCCCGAAGGCGTGGCGCCGCAGACGCTGCCGGCCGGAACGCTGCAGGGCAAGAATGACTGGAAGCGGGTCGGCTACGGCGGGCCCTGTCCGCCGATCGGGCGCCATCGCTACGTGCACAAGCTCTATGCGCTCGATGTCGCGCTGGCCGACCTGGGCCATCCGACCAAGGATCAGCTGCTCCAGGCGATGCGAGGCCACGTTCTGGCGCAAGCGCAGTTGATCGGGACCTACGAAAAAGAGCGCGGCTAGCCCGAGCCGGCGACGGGGGCGCCGACGGACCCGGGCGCTCATGGCCGCGCGCGCCTTCATATCAGGCCCAGATCGCGCGGCTGCACCGAGGCAAACACCTGCTCCAGTTGCTTGGGTTTGAGGCCGAACTGACGCGCAAAGATCGCCCCCAGCACGGCGCGGTACTCGTTGAGCACGGGCAGGTCGCGGTTTTGAAACAGGCCCGCCTCGGTGATCGACCGCTGCTCGCCCACGATGCGTCCGCCGTTGATCGCGCCGCCGAGCACCAGGTAGGCCGTGCCGTGTCCGTGATCGGTGCCGTGGTTGCCGTTTTCGCGCATCGTGCGGCCGAACTCGCTGAGCACCACCACCGTGGTGTCCGTCCAGCGCGGTCCCATCTCGGAGGCAAAGGCCGCCAGAGCGCGGCCGAACTCGGCCAGCCGGCCGGCCAGGTTGCCGGTCGCGGCGCCCTGCCCCACGTGCGTGTCCCAGCCGCCGACGTCGACAAATCCCAGGTCGAAACTCTCGCGCAGCAGCTTGGCCATGCGCCGCGCATCGCGCTCGAAACCGTTGGACGTGATCGCCCCGCGCCCGGAGGTGTCCATCTCGTCGGCCAGGTCGCGCTGGACCTCCTCGCGCACCGCGAAGCCCGCGCCCACCGGCACCGAGAAGCGCGTCGGCGCGTACATCGCAGCGATCAGGTCACGCTGGCGCGCATCGAGCGCCGGCTTGGCCACCGACGGCAGCGCCACGTTGCCGATCTGCAGCGGCCCGCGCATGGCCAGCGGCAGCTGCTCGGTGAAGGCGATCGGACGGATGCCCGTGAGCACCGCGGCCAGCCGGTTGACAAACCCCGATCCAAAATCGCGCGTGCCGCCCAGCGGTTGGCCCAGCTCGATGCTGTCCTGGGTCTCGAAGTGGCTGCGCGTCGTATCTTCGGTGCCGGCAAAGGCGACGAAGGCCAGCTGCTTGCGCTCGTACAGCGGCGCCAGCGTGCCGCCCAGCGCCGGGTGCAGCCCCCAGTCGGCGTCCAGCGGCAGCGCCCCGTCCGGGGTGCCGGGCCGCGCAATGGCGATGTTGGGCCGGACGCGGTAATAAAAATCCGAGCCCACGGGCACCAGCACGCTGGCCGTGTCCAGCCCGCCGCGCAAGAACACCACCAGCAGCTTGGAGCCGGCCGCGGGCGCGGCCAGCGCCTGCAGCCGCGTGGCCAGCAGCGGCACGGCGGCCAGGGCGCTTAGGGCCTTACGTCGATCCATGACGGCGACTCCTCTGATTTCTCTATGTCGGGCACCCGATCCGATGGCCGAACGGGACTTTCGGCGCCCGGCCTAGCGCATCATGAACTCGGGCGAACTGAGCAGCAGCAGGTTCCACTCCTGCGGCGAGGCAGCCAGCTCGAGCGCTTGGCGCGTGGCCGGCGCCAGCCTGGCCTGGGTGCTGTCGTAAAAGTACGCGTTGGCCAGCTGTGCAAAGGCCGGCCGCTGCACCGGCCGGGGTCCCGCGGTGCGAAACAGCCCGGCGCTGCCCGAGCCGATCACCTTGGCGATCTCGAAGCGGATCGCCAGCTGGCCCGGTCCGTCCCAGGCCGACTCGTCCAGCCAATAGCCGTCGGGCGTCGGGTGGTTGTACGGCGCCTCGCCCAGCCGGTTGAGCCAGTGCACCATCGGGTTGGCGTTGGCGATAGGCTTGCGGTCGTAGGCCAGGCGCACCGCCGAAACCACAAAGTGCATCGGGTCCTTGAACTGCTTGTGCAGCGAAGCGGCGAACTGCGGCGAGGCAAAGGCCACGCGCAGCACCGCGGCGATGTCGCCGTCGCTGCGCTGGAACTCGCGCGCCAGCGCCTCGACCAGGACCGGGTCCTGGTCGGCGCCGGTGCCGACGAAAAACCGTGCCAGCTTGCGGCTCACGTTGCGCGCGGTCGACGGATGGCCGCTGAGCAGCTCGAGCACCTCGTCGAGCTCGGCGGCGCCCCGGCCGCGTATCGTGCGGCCCAGCAGCTGCTTGTCGCCGTAGTCGTGCCGGCCCGGGTGAAACTCGAACAGCCCGTCGCGCACGTACTGGCCCGCGTACTCGCGCCGCACTCTGGGCGGCTCGACGCGCGCCGGGTCGCCGTGGTGGATGCCAAAGCCGGTGAGCACGCGCGCCAGCTCCTGCACGTCGCGCTGCGTATAGCCGCCGTCGACGCCCAGCGTGTGCAGCTCCAGCAGCTCGCGCGCGTAGTTCTCGTTGAGCTTATGCACGGCGTTTTGCGCATTGTCCAGGTAGGCCAGCATCGCCGGGTGGCGCGCACGCTGGGCCAGCAGATCGCGGAAACCGCCCCAGCGCGTGGCCGCGCAGCCGCCGCTCGTAGTCGCCGAGCATGGCGCCGATCATGTGCTTGTGCTGGTACACGCTAAAGTGGTTCGACCAAAACCAGGTCATCTGCTCCTGCAGCGGCTTGGGCGAGTACACCGCGCGCAGCAGCTGGCGCAGGCTCGCCTCGCGGCCCAGGCGGCTGAGCTCGAGCTGGACGTCGTGCAGCGCGGCCTTCCTGGCCGCGTCGTCGCGCATCGCTTCGGCGTCCTTGCGCTGCGCCTCGAGCGCGAAGACAAGCTCGGGCATCGGCGTGCGCTCGATGCTCATGGCGTCGATCTGCGCCTGGATCTCGGGCGCCATCGGCGCCTGGGCATCCGGGCGCAGCTGCCCGGCGATCCAGTCCTCGGTCCCCGCGGCCCGTATCCTCTGGTACTCCGAGCTGGTGGCGCCCCAGCCGATGCGGTCGAGCACGCCGGCCGCATCCAGCGCCGCGCCCGGCGCGGCCCCGGGCCGGGCGACCGCCGCCGGGGCGGCCGCGCAGCCGCCGATCAGGTCGGTGCAGCCCAGCAGCGCCACGGTGCGCACGACAAAGCGGCGTCTGGCCGGACAAAGCAGCATCGTGGTATCCCTGCATCGAATGTCGATGCGGCCACGATAGCCAAATCGGCCGGCCTTGGTAGCGCCGGCGGGTCCCGCTTGCGTATCCAATTGCAACCAAGTGGCCGGCCCCGCCAGCGCGCGCAACGTCTTGTTGCAATCGTCGCGATATGCGCCGCCAGGCGCCGGCGGCGCATCGCGGCCCGGCGGCAAACGCCAAGCCGACGGGCGGCACGTCGGCGGGCAGTAAACTGGCCCGATGAAATGGACCCTGTTGGTTCCCGGCGCACTGCTTCCGGCCGGGCTCGCGCCCGAGATCGCCCGCGCGATGAAGGCCCCGCGGTTGGCGCGGCGGCTGGGCGCGGCACAAGCGCGGCCATCGCATCGGGCGCCCGAGCGCAGCGCCGGCGCGGCGCACTGGTCCTGGCTGGCCCACGCACTGGGTCTGGACGATCCGCCGGTGACCGCACCGTATGCCTGGCGCGCGCTGGCCCTCGGCGGCGCCGATGCGGGCCGGGACGCCGCCACGGACGCGACCGAGCCGCTTTGGATCGCCCACGCCGATCCGGTGCACATGGCCATCGCCCGCGACCACATGGTGCTCAGCGACCTGGGCGAGGAGCCGCTGCAGGGCGCAGAGGCCGACGCCTTGCTCGAGCTGGCCAACGAGGCGGCGGCCAGCGCGCGCGCCGCCGGCACCGGGCTCGATGTGCAGTTCACCATCCGCGCCGGCCACTGGTTCCTGTGCTCGGCAGCGCCGCTGGCGGTGCAAACCGACAGCCTGGACGCGGTGCTCGGGCGCTCGGTGCAGGAGCACCTGCCGACCGGGGCGCACGCACGCGCGCTGCGCGTCCTGTGCAACGAGATCCAGATGCTCTGGCACGCCAGCGCCGTCCAGGCCGCGCGCGAGCAGCGCGGCGCGCGCCCGGTCAACGCCCTTTGGATCCACGGCGGCGGCAGCTGGCAGGCGCTGCCGCCCCGGGGCCTGGCCGCGGTGGCGGCGGCAGCGCCCGCCATCGAGGCGGCGGTGCTGCAGGGCTGGCACCAGGCCGGGGCCGGCCAGTGCCCGCCCGGGACACCGGCGCCGCAATGGACCCTGGCGCTGGACGGTCAGCTGTTCGGGCCCCACGCCCGGCAAGACTGGGAGCAGTGGCTCGCGCGCGTGCCGAGCTGGGAGCAGCGGCTCGAAGACGAAATCGAGCGGGCGCGCGCAGGCGGGGCCGGCGAGCTCGAGCTGGTGCTGGGCGGCGCGACCCAGTCGCGCACCTGGGCGATCCGGCTGCGCAGCTCTTGGCGGCAAGCGCCGGCCTGGGGTCGCGCGCTCGGTCTGGGCCGGCGCGCCGCGGCGCTAGGGGACTGGCTGACCGAGGAGCCGGACACGGGCGCCGGCCAGCAGCAGCCGGCGGGCGGGCGATGAGCGCGGCTTTCCAGACGCGCGATTTTGATCCGGCCAGCGCGCGTCGGCTCGCCCAGCTGGGCATTGCACCGCCGCTGGCGCGGGCGCTGGCGGCGCGCGGCATCGCCACCGAGGCCGACCTGGACCTGTCCACGCGCCTGGTGCAGGCGCCCGATTCGATGGCCCAGCTCGATGGGCGGCCGACCTGCTCGCCGATGCCATCGAACAGCAGCGGCGCCTGCTGATCGTTGCCGACTACGACTGCGACGGCGCCACCGCCTGCGCCGTGGCCGTGCGCGGCCTGCGCGCGCTGGGCGCGCGCCACGTCGATTACCTGGTGCCCAACCGCTTCGAGTACGGCTACGGGTTGACGCCGGAGCTCGTCGACCTGGCGGCGCAGCGCGGACCCGACCTGCTCATCACCGTCGACAACGGCATCGCCAGCGTCGAAGGGGTGGACCGGCGCCAATGCGCTGGGCATCGACGTGCTGATCACCGACCACCACCTGCCCGGCCGAAAAACTGCCGGCGGCGCGGGCGATCGTCAACCCCAACCAGCCGCGGCTGCGACTTCCCCTCCAAGCACCTGGCCGGCGTCGGCGTGATGTTTTACGTGCTGATGCGTTGCGCGCCAGCATGCGCCAGCGCGGCCACTTCACGCCGGCCGACCAGCCGCGGCTGGATACGCTGCTCGACCTGGTGGCCCTGGGCACGGTGGCCGACCTCGTGCGCCTGGACCGCAACAACCGCATCTTGGTCGACGCCGGCATCGAGCGCATGCGCCGCGGTGCCGCGCAGCGGGCATCGCGGCCCTGTTTCGCGTGGCCGGGCGCGATGCGCGCAACGCCCGGGCCGCCGACCTGGGTTTTGCCCTGGGCCCGCGCATCAATGCCGCCGGCCGGCTCACCGACATGACCCTGGGCATCGCCTGCCTGCTGTGCGACGATCCGGAGGCGGCGCTGGGGATGGCCCAGCGCCTGGACGAGCTCAACCGCGAACGCCGGCAGATCGAGGCCGACATGCAGGCCCAGGCACAGATCGATCTGGAGGACTTCGATCGCGACGGTCTCGGCGATCTGGGCCGGCGGCGCACGATCACCTTGTTCCGCGAGGGCTGGCATCCGGGCGTGGTCGGGCTGATCGCCTCGCGCGTCAAGGAGCGCCATCACCGGCCCAGCATCGCCTTTGCCCGGGTCGACGCCGCCACGCTGCGCGGCTCGGGGCGCTCGATCGAGGGCGTGCACCTGCGCGACACGCTCGATCGCGTGAGCAAAATCGATCCGACCCTCCTGCAGCGCTTTGGCGGCCACGCGATGGCGGCCGGCCTGACCATCGGCTACGACGCGCTGGAGCGCTTCACGCTGGCCTTCGAACAAGCCGCCGCAGCAAACCACCGATCCGCCGCCTGTATGCGCGCACCCTGGCCGTCGACGGGCCGCTGCAGCCGGGCGAAATCACGCCGACGCTCGGTCGAGGCGCTCGACAAGTCGTCTGGGGCCAGGGCTTTGCCGACACCGCTGTTTGCCAACGAATTCGAGGTGCTCGAGCCAGCGCATCATCAAGGACAGCCACCTCAAACTGACGCTGGGTCTAGAACGGGCGCAAGTGGCCGGCGATCTGGTTTCGCCGCTCCAGCCGCTGCCCGACCGCGTCCGCGCTGGCCTACCGCCGGCCATCGACGAATACCGCGGCGAGCATCGCACTGCAGCTGATGATCGAGCAGCGTGGCAGCTCGATTGGCTGCGCGCCGGCGCCCGGGTCAGCCAGCCAGCTATCGGCGATCCGGGCCCGGGACCGCCGCAGCCGAGCGTCGGCGCTGCGAACGTATAATGCGACCCTTTGGCCGACGACCGCAGATCCCATGGAAGCGGAACAGCTCAACCGATCGCCGCCACGCTGGCCGACCTGCACGCGCGCCTGGACGAGCTGCGGAGGTATCTTTGACTTCGATGCCAAGGCAGCAGCGCCTCGACGAAGTCGCAAGCGAGCTCGAAGACCCGAACGTCTGGAACGACCCCAAGCGCGCCCAGGAGCTCGGCCGCGAAAAGAAGCCGCTGGAGGACGTGGTCACGCGCACTGCGCCGACTCGACAGCGAGCTGGCCGACTGCCGCGAGCTGTTCGAGATGGCGCGCGCCGAGGACGACGACGCGACGCTGCAGTCGATCGAGGCCGACGTCGCGGCGCTCGAGAAGCGCCGTCGCCGAGCTCGAATTCCGGCGCATGTTCAACAACCCGCTGGACCCGAACAACTGCTTCATCGACATCCAGGCCGGCGCCGGCGGCACCGAGGCGCAGGACTGGGCCGCGATGCTGCGGCGCATGTACCTGCGCTACTGCGAGCGCAAGGGCTTCAAGGCCGAGGTGCTCGAAGAGATCCGACGGCGAAGTCGCCGGCATCAAGAGCGCCACGATCAAGGTCGAGGGCGACTACGCCTACGGCTATGCTGCGCACCGAGACCGGCGTGCACCGCCTGGTGCGCAAGTCGCCGTTCGATTCCAACGCGCGGCGCCACACCTCGTTCGCCAGCGTGTTCGTCTATCCCGAGGTCGACGACTCGATCGAGATCGACATCAATCCGGCCGACCTGCGCATCGACACCTTCCGCGCCTCCGGCGCCGGCGGCCAGCACATCAACAAGACCGATTCGGCGGTGCGCATCACCCACCTGCCGACCAACATCGTCGTGCAGTGCCAGAACGACCGCTCGCAGCACCGCAACCGCGCCGAGGCGATGGCGATGCTGAAGTCGCGCCTGTACGAGCTCGAGATGCGCAAGCGCCAGGCCGAGCAGCAGAAGCTGGAGGACTCCAAGACCGACATCGGCTGGGGCCACCAGATCCGCTCCTACGTGCTGGACCAGTCGCGCATCAAGGATCTGCGCACCAACGTCGAAATCGGCAACACGCCAGGCCGTGCTCGACGGCGACCTCGACGAGTTCATCGAGGCCAGCCTGAAGCAGGGCGTCTAGACCCACGAGCGCGAACGAGCCAACTGATCCGAGCAACGACAGCCGCGACCAGCACACCGCCGCCGGACGAGAACCAGATCATCGCCGAGCGCCGCGACAAGCTGCGCCGAGCTGCGCGCAGCCGGGCAACGCCTTCCCGAACGACTTCGCGCGCACGCACCTGCGCCGCCGACCTGCACGCGGCGCACGACGCGCAAGACCAACGAGGAGCTCGAAGCCGCAGCCCGTCGCAGGTGGCGGTCGCCGGCCGCATGATGCTCAAGCGCGTGATGGGCAAGGCGAGCTTCGCCACGCTCCAGGACATGAGCGGGCCGCATCCAGCTCTACGTCACGCAGCGACGCGCTCGGCGAGGACGCGCTACGACGCCGTTCAAGCACTGGGACCTGGGCGACATCGTCGGCGCCGACGGGCACGCTGTTCAAGACCAAGACCGGCGAACTGTCGGTGCAGCGTGACGCGCAGCTGCGCCTGCTGGCCAAGGCGCTGCGCCCGCTGCCGGAAAAGTTCCACGGCCTGACCGACCAGGAGCAGACGCTACCGCCAGCGCTACGTCGACCTGATCACCAACGAGGACGCGCGCGACATGTTCGTCAGCGCGCTCGCAGATCGTGCAGGCGATCCGCGAGTTCATGGTCGACGCACGGCTTCCTGGAAGTCGAAACGCCGATGATGCACCCGATCCCGGGCGGCGCCGCGGCGCAAGCCCGTTCGTCACGCACCACAACGCGCTCGACATGCGAGCTGTTCCTGCGCATCGCGCCGGAGCTGTACCTCAAGCGCCTGGTGGTCGGCGGCTTCGAGAAGGTGTTCGAGATCAACCGCAACTTCCGCAACGAAGGCATCTCGACCCGGCCACAACCCCGAATTCACCATGATGGAGTTCTACGAGGCCTACCGCGACTACCAGCTACCTGATGGACTTCACCGAAGACGCTGCTGCGCGAGCGTCGCGCAGCGAGGTGCTGCGGCACGACCGACGGTCACCTACCAGGGCACAGCGATCGACCTGGCGCAAGCCGTTCGACCGCCTGACCGATGGTCGAGGCGATCCACAAGTACCACCCGCAGCTACGCCGACGGCCGAACTGGCCGACGCGGACTGCCTGCGCGCCGAGCTGGCGAACGCTGCGGCGTCGACGTGTCGCGCGCACCGACGGCCTGGGCGCGCCTGCAGCTGACGCTGTTCGAGGAAACCACCGAAGACGCAGCTGATCGCAGCCCGACCTTCATCGTCGACTACCCGGCCGAGGTGTCGCCGCTGGCGCGCGCGCAACGACGCCAACCCGGACGTCACCGACCGCTTCGAGCTGTTCATCACCGGCCGCGAAATCGCCAACGGCTTCTCCGAGCTGAACGACCCCGAGGACCAGGCCGCGCGCTTCCACGCGCAGGTCGAGGCCAAGGAAGCCGGCGACGAGGAGGCGATGTACTACGACGCCGACTACATCCGCGCGCTGGAATACGGCCTGCCGCCGACCGCGCGGCGAGCGGCATCGGCATCGACCGGCTGGTGATGCTGCTGACCGACAGCCCGAGCATCCGCGACGTGATCCTGTTCCCGCAGATGCGGCCGGAGTGATCGCGCGGTGCGAGCCTTGAACCAGCAGGTGCAGCGGCTGCGCACGCGCTTGCTGGCGCAGGCCTACACCCAGCCGGCGCCCGATGCGCGGGCCCTGGTGCTGGGCGGGCTGGTGTGCGGCAGCGTCGCGCCGCAGCTGGCCGCCGACCTGGCCGCCGCGGTGCCCGGCCTTGCGCTGCGCAGCGACGCCCTGCAACCGGTCGAAGAGGGCCTGGACCTGCGCGGCCGCTCGCAGCTGCTCGAGCAGGCCGCGCGCTGGCTGGTGCAGACCGGCCTCGTCAGTGCCTGGCGCGACGAGCTGCTCGACGTGCAGGCCGACGAGGGCCAGGGTCCGGTACTGGCGCGCGTGGACCGCTGCGCGGTGCGCGCGCTGGGCATCACGACCCAGTCGGTGCGCCTCAATGGCTATGCGGCCGACGGCCGGCTGTTCGTGGCCCGGCGCGCCGCCGCCAAGCGGGTCGATCGCCTGTGGGACAACCTGGCCGGCGGCATCATCAGCTCGGGCGAGACCCTGCAAGGGGCGCTCGTGCGCGAGACCCTGGAGGAAGCCGGAATCGATATCAGCGGCCGCAGCCTCCAAGCCAGAGCGCACTTGCGCGTGCGCCGCAACCTGGCCGACGGTGTACTCAGCGAGATCGTGCATGTTTTCGAGCTGGACCTGGCACCCGGCACCGTGGCCGTCAACCGCGACGGCGAGGTCGAGCGCTTCGAGATCTGGGACATTCCGACGGTGCTGGGCGCCATCGGGCGCCGCGAATTCACCATCGAGGCGTCGCTGGCGACGCTGGAATCCTTGCTGCACCGCGTATGAGCTCGCGACCGGGTCGACCCGCGTCGCCCGATGAGACGAACGCGCCCTGGCGGCGCCACCTGCTGCGGACCGTGCTGGCGGCCACCGCGCTGGTCTTTCTTGCCGCGGTCGGCAGCTACCTGCTGCTGGCCTACAAGTTCGTGCCGTCGGCCTGGCGCTTTGCCGAGCGCCGTCACCCGGCACTGGACACGGTGGGCACGCGCGCCTTCACTTCGGCGGGCATACCGGGCGACCCGCTGAACCTGGCTTTCGTCGGCACCGAGCCGGCGCTGGTGCGCGCGATGCTGGGCGCGGGCTGGTACCCGGCCGATCCGGTGACGGTGCGAAGCTCTTTGCGCATCGCCGTCGATAGCCTCCGGCACAGGCCCTACGCCGACGCGCCGGTGAGTCCGCTGTTTGTCAATGGCCGCCGCCAGGAACTGGCCTTCGAGCTGGCCGTCGCCGGCGACCCGTCCCGGCGCCATCACGTGCGCTTTTGGCTGACCCAGCCGCGCGACACCTTGGGGCGCGTCCTGTGGATCGGCGCCGCGACCTTCGACGCGAGCGTGGGCTTTAGCCACACGAC
>CAVSPM010000009.1:0-42460 GCA_963729785.1 uncultured beta proteobacterium
AAGCTTCAAACGACGGTTCGATCCCTTCACCCGCTCCATTTTGCCGGTCCCCATATTCGACGCCAGCGTCGGCACGGGGAACGCGACCCTATCGACCGGGGAGGCAATTCCCAGGGTATCCAAAGGGCATCCTCAGGGACACCAGCGGCGGAGTGGCCCAAGACATAGGTTACAGATCGGTTGCAGCAGCTGGGGCGCCGGGCCCGGCACCCTAGCCGCGCAGCGTGGCGCGCAATGCGCGCAGCTGCGCCGGCCCGAATTCGCCCGACAGCCAGACCACGCCCGCGTAACCGAGCACCGCCACGGGCGCCACCGCGTAGGGCGGCAGCGCCATCCCGGCGATGCCGATCGCCGCCATCGCCACGCCGCCGCCCAGCGCGACTGCCGCGCTGCGCAGCAGCGTGCGGTCGAGCACGCCGCGCGGCAGCAGCCACAGCGCGCCCCCGACCATCAGGATCTCGCTGGCCACGTTGGTGACGCACACGCCCAGGCCGCCATTGCCGGCGTGGGACTGGAACCACGGCACGAGCAGTGGATCGAACAGCGCGCTGACGATCACGCAGACGAACTGCACCGCCGCCCACCCGCGCTGGCGCCCTGCCGCCACCAGCGTCGTGCCCAGCGGCATCGATACGTAGACCAGGAGCAGAAAGCCGGCGAGCACGCGCAGGTTGTCCGCGGCCGGCCCGTAGCCGGCGCGGCCGAACAGTTCAATGCCCAGTTCCGGAAAGAGGCCGCAACCCAGCGCCACCGGCACGGCGGCCAGCAGGCTGGCGCGCAGGGCGCTGCGCGCGGTCGCGCCGAAGGCGGTCGCGTCCGTGCCATGCAGGCGACACAGGGTCGGATAGAGCGCGGAGATGAGCGCGATCGCCGGGAAGACCAGCACCCCGGTCAGCTTGCGAGCCGCCGCATTCCAGCCGACCGCCTCCGGCGTGGCCAGCCTGGAAAGAAAGACCGCGTCCAGGTTCGTCTGCAGGGCCAGGATGAGATTGAAGACCAGGAAGGTTGTGCCGGCGGCGAACAGTGCCCGAAATGCCGCGCGCCGCACCTGCAGGGCCGGCACGCCCATGGGCGCCAGGCAGCGCAGCAGCACTAGCGCACCGACGCTGGCGCAGGCTGCTTGCGCCACCAGGAACGCGATCAGGCGCCCGCCCAGCAGCAGGGTCGGCAGGACCACCAGCACGGTCAGCGCCTGCCAGGCAACGTAGCTCTTGGCGCCGAAGTCCGTGCGCTCGAAGCCGCGGAAGGTGTCCTGGCAGGCGTTGGAGACCGAGGCGCAGACGAGTGCCGCCAGGACCAGCGCCAGTAGGCCTAGGAAACTGCCGTCGTAGCCGAGCGCCGCGCAGGCGGCGAAGAGCAGCAGCACGACCGGCGCGAGCAGCGCGCCGCGCAGGGCCAGGCCGCTGCCGAGCAGTTCGCCGGCGCGCTCGCGCTCGCGCGCCACCATCGCGGTGAGCGTCGCACCCTGTCCCCAATCGACGAACAGCAGCGCGAACGAGCCGTAGGTCAAGGCGAGGTACATGCGGCCGAAATCGTCCGGCCCGAGGACACGCGCGGCGACGACATTGACGAGCAGCGCCAGCGGCGCCGCCAGCACCTGCGCCGCGACAAGAAAGGCGGTGTTGCGCAGGACCAGCCGCTGCGCGTGGCCGGCGGCGCGCGCCTGCGCCGGCGCTGCCCCCGGAGGCTGCGCGCTCACGCGGCGACGCCGCGCTCGGCCGCCTCGAGGCAGTCCTTGAGCGCCGCGGCGAGCACGCGGATGTTGGGTTCCTGCAGCAGCGAGTAGTGGTCGCCGGGCACATCGAAGGACGCGATGCCGCCGGCGGCATGCCCCTGCCAGCCGAGCTGCGCGCCGATGCCGAGCAGCTCCGGATCCACCTCGATGGCGCGCAGGATGACCATCCGGCCCGCGAAGGTCCCCGGACGGAAGCCGCGCGACGCCGCCAGGAAGCACTGAGTGAGCCAGAAATCGCGCAACTCGAAGGGCACGGTGCGCCCCGTCGCGCGGTAGGCGGCCACGTGCAGCCACTGGCGCAGCAGGTCGCGATTGCGCCGGTACCAGACACCGGACTTGTGCAGCAGGTAGGGCAGGCCGCCCTTGCGCAGGCCCTGGCCCCAGCGCTGCAGGCGCGGCGTCGGCGTCCGTACGCCCGGACGATAGCAGTCGACGAGGGCCAGCAGCGCCACCTCCTGGCCGGCGGCGCGCAGTTGGCAGGCCATCTCGAAGGCGATGATGCCGCCGCCGCAATAGCCGCTCAGGTAGTAGGGGCCTTGCGGTTGCTGCGCGCGCAGCTCGCCCAAGTAGGCCTCCGCCATGGCGCCGACGCTGGCCATGGGCATGTCGCGGCCATCGACGCCGCGGGCCTGGAAACCGTAGAGCGGTTGGTCCGCACCCAGGTAGCGCGCCAGCGCCGAGAAATTGAAGACGTGGCCGCCTGCGCCGTGCACGCAGTACAGCGGCGGTCGTCCACGCGCCACCTGGATCGGCACCAGGAACTTGTAGGGCGCGCCAGGCGCCGCGCCCACCGCCGCAGGCGCGGCGGACTGCGCCCGGATGCGCTCGGCCAGGTACTCGATGGTCGGCCGCTCGAACAGCGTCGCCAGCGGCAGCGCGACGCCCAGCTGCTTCTGGATGCGCGCGAAGATGCGCACGGCCAGCAGCGAATGGCCGCCCAGCTCGAAGAAGCTGTCGCGCACGCCGATGCGCTCGACGCCGAGCACCGACGCCCAGATTTGCACCAGGCTCGCTTCTAGCTCGTCGCGCGGCGCGAGGACCGCCCCCCGCATTGCCACCATGCCGTCGGCGGGCGGCGCCGGCAGGCGGCGCCGGTCAATCTTGCCGTTGGGCGTCTTGGGAAGACTTTCCAGCGCGACGAAGGCCGAGGGGACCATGTACGAGGGCAGGCGCCGCTGCAGGCTTTCGAGCAGCTCCGCCGCGGCCGGCGCGGCGCCGCCCGGATCGGTCGCGGGCACGTAGTAGGCAACCAGGCGCGGCTCGCCGCCTTGCCCCGGGAGCGCGACGACCACGGCGTCGGACAAGCGCGTATCTTCCTTTAGGACGGCCTCGATCTCGCCCGGTTCGATGCGAAAGCCGCGCAGCTTGATCTGGTCGTCCAGGCGTGCCAGGCACTCGAGAAGGCCGTCGGCGCGCAACCGTGCGCCGTCGCCGGTGCGGTACATGCGGGCACCGGGCAGCGCGGCGTAGGGATCGGGGAGGAAGCGCTCGGCGGTGAGATCCGGGCGTCCGAAGTAGCCCTTGGCCACGCCGGCGCCGCCGATGTAGAGCTCGCCGGCCACGCCCCAGGGCTGCAGGGCGCCGTGGCGGTCCAGAACGTAGGCGCTGGTGGCATCGATCGGCGCGCCGATCGGCACGCGCTGCGCCTCGGTGCCGCGCACGCGGTGCACGGTCGACCAGATGGTCGTCTCGGTCGGGCCATACATGTTCCAGACCGACTCGCAGCGCGGGACGAGCGCTTGCGCCAGCTCGGACGGAAAGGCCTCGCCGCCGCACAGCACCTTGAGCGCGGCATCGCCCTCCCAGCCGGATTCGAGCAGCATCTTCCAGGTGGCGGGCGTGGCCTGCATGAGCGTGGGGCGCCAGGCGCGCATCCGCTCGAGCAGCGCCGGGCCGTCCATCGCCACCTCGGCGGGCACCAGGCGCACGCTGGCGCCGCTGGACAGCGGCAGCCACAGCTCCAGGCCGGCGATGTCGAAGGCGACGGTGGTCACCGAGAGAACGCGATCGGCGGCAGCGATGCCCGGCGCATGGCGCATCGAGCGCAGGAAGTTGTCCAACGCGGCCAGGGAGATCTCGACCCCCTTGGGGCGCCCGGTCGATCCCGAGGTGTAGAGGAGATAGGCGGTCGCGTCGGGCGCGCCGGCGTGCGCGGCGCGCACCGGAGGCTCGTGTGCGCCAGCTGCGTCCTCGACGAACAGCGGCCGCGGCGCCTCTTCGGTGGTGGGCTGCACCGCGGCGCCGGTGCCCAGGCGCGCGTGCAGGGCCCGCGTGCAGACGAGGACTCGCGGTGCCGCATCCTGCAAGGTGTAGGCCACGCGGTCAGCCGGGTGGTGCGGGTCCAGCGGAACATAGGCGGCGCCGATGCGCAGCACGGCGAGCAGCGCGGCTACCAGCCCGCGTTCGCGCTCCAGGAAGACGGCGATGCGGTCGCCCGGGCCGGCCCCAAGCGCGCGCAGGCGCCCGGCGAGCACGCCGACCTGCGTGTCGAGCTCGGCATAGCTGAGCGCACCGCGCTCGTCGACCAGCGCCAGCGCCTGCGGCGTCGCGCGCACGCAGGCCTCGAAGGCTTGCGCCAAGGGCAGCGCCGGCGGCCGGGGCGTACGGTCGGGCGCCGCCAGGGCAAGCAGCGCCACCCGTTCGGCGTCGTCCACCAGGCGGATGCGCGACACGGGCACTCCGGGTTCGAGCAGGACGGACTCCAGGATCGCCAGGTAGTGGCGCGCCAGGCGCTGCATCGACGCCGTGTCGAAGAGCTCGGTGCTGTACTCGAATCCGGCGGCCTGTCCCAGCTCGGCATGGAAGATGACCAGGCTCAGGTCGAACTGCGCCGCGCCGCGCGACAGTACCACCGGGCGCACGCGCAGCGGACCGGTGTCGCGACCGGGCACCGGGGTGTTCTGGAAATCGAACATCACGCTGACAACGGGCGACTCGCCCGGGCGCCGTTCCACCGGCAGCGCGGAGACCAGACGCTCGAAGGGCAGGTCCTGGTGCGCGTAGGCATCGAGGGCGGTTTCACGCACCTGGCGCAGCAGAGTCCGGAAATCCGGCTCCGCGCCGCTCACGCGCAGGCGCAGCGCCAGCGTGTTGACCAGCGACCCCATCAGTGCCTCGGCGGCAAGCCGATTGCGATTGGCCACCGGAATGCCCACGACAAGATCGTCCGACCCGGTGTAGCGGTACAGCAATGTCTCGAAGGCGGCCAGCAGAACCATGAACAGCGTCGTGCCCTGCGCGTTGCCATAGGCGGTCAGGTCATCGAGCAGGGCGCGCGACAGGGTAAAGGGAAGGAAGGCGCCCGCCGCGCTGCGCTGACGCGTGCGCGGCCGGTCGCTGGGCAGCTCGATCGGCCGCGCGCCCTCGAGCTGGCGCTTCCAGTAGGCGAGCTGGCCGGCCAGGTACTCGTCGGTCAGCGTGGCGCGCTGCCACGCGGCGTAGTCCAGGTAGGAAACCTCTTCGGCGACCGGCACCGGCGTGCGGCCGGCGGCATAGTCGTCGTAGCAATCAAGCAGGTCGCGCACCAGCAGTCCGATCGACCACGCGTCGGTCACCAGATGGTGCATGCAGGCGCACAGCAGGTGGCGTTGCGGCCCGATGCGATACAGCGCCACGCGCAGCAGCGGCTCGGCGGCGATGTCGAAGGGCGCGTGGGCCAGTTCCTCGGCGCGGCGCAGCGCTTCCTGCGGCGGCGCACCGGCGCCCGAGACGTCGATCACGGGCAGTTCCAGCGCCAGGGTCGGCGCGACCCGCACCTGCGGCGTGCCGTCCTCGGCGGGATAGTTCGTGCGCAACACCTCATGGCGCCGCAGCACCTCGGCGAGCGCGCGCCGCAGCGCCGCGACGTCGAGCGGGCCGTCGATGGCCACGCCGCCGGCCACGTTGTAGGCCGCGCTGAGCGGATCCAGATGGTGCAGCACCCACATCCGCTCCTGGGAGTAGGACAGTGCGAGCGGCCGCGTGCGGTCGACGCGGGCGATCGGCGAGGGTGCGGCCAGCGCCGGCAGCGCGGCGATGCGCGCCGCCAGGCGCGCCGGGGTGGGCGCCTCGAACACGGCACGCAGCGGCAGCTCGACGCCGCAGGCCTCGTGCACGCGCGAGACGAGCTGGGTCGCCAGCAGCGAGTGGCCGCCCAGCCAGAAGAAATCGTCGTCTGCGGCCACGCCCTGCATGCCCAGCAGATCGGCAAACAGGCCGGCGACGCGCGCCACGAGTTCGGCCGGCGCCGGCGCGACCTCGTCGGCGCCGCTGGCCAGGCGCGCCAGGACCTTGAGCTGCCCGGCGAGGTACTGCGCACGGCACAGGCCGCGCTGCACCTTGCCGCTGGACGTGGTCGGCACGCTGCCGCGCCGGACCAGCACGATGTCGAGTGCGGCGATATCGTGCGCCTCGGCGATGGCGCCGCGCAGCGCCGCGGTCAGGGCGCCCAGATCGGCATCGCGTGGCGCGTCGACCTCCTGCACCACCACCAGGCGCTCCTCGCCGTCGCGCTCCACGGCGAAGGCGGCACCGGCGCGCAGGTTCGCGTCGCAGGACTGCACGGTGCCCTCGATGTCATCGGGATAGACATTGACGCCGCGCAGCACGATGACGTCCTTGATGCGGCCAGCGACGAAGAGCTCGCCGTCGTGCAGGAAGCCCAGATCGCCGGTGCGCAGGTAGTCGGGCGCCAGGCCCGGCGCGGCACCCTTTACGTGGGCATGGAACACGCTGGCATCGCGCTCCACGCGCGCGGCCGAGCGCCGGCCCCAGTAACCGTCGGCGACGCTCGGACCGTGCACCCAGATCTCGCCGACCCGGTCCTCGGGCAGCGCGGCGCGCGCCTGCGGGTCGACGATGAGCACGCCGCAGCCGGGCACCGGGCGCCCGCAGGCGACCAGGGTCTGCACCGGGCCCTGCGCCACGGCCGGGGCGGCGCGGCCCTGACCGAGTGCGCGCTCGTCGACGGTCAGCGCCTGCACGCCACGGCCCAGCGCACGGAAGGTAACCGCCAGGGTGGCCTCGGCGAGGCCATAGCACGGTGCGAGCGCCGCGGCGCGGAAGCCGGCGGGGGCAAAGGCCTCGGCGAACCGCTCCAGAGTCTGGGCGCGCACCCGCTCGGCGCCGCAAAAGGCGACGCGCCAGGCGCTCAGGTCGAGGGCGGCCAGTTGCTCAGGAGCCGGCCGGCGCCGCAGGCACAGTTCGAAGGCGAAGTTGGGCCCGCCGCTGATCGTGCCGCGATGACGCGCGATCGCCGCGAGCCAGCGCAGTGGCCGCTGCAGGAAGCTGGCCGGCGACATCAGGGTGCTTTCGACGCCGGTGCAGGCCGGCATCAGGATGCCGAAGACCAGACCCATGTCGTGGAAGGGCGGCAGCCAGGAGACGATGCGGTCCTCGACGCCGCCGCCACGCAGCTGCGTCAGGGCGTCGATGTTGTCGAGGAAGTTGGCATGCGTCAATTGCACGCCCTTGGGCAGGCCAGTCGAGCCCGAGGTGTACTGCAGCATGGCGACCGAGGACTCGTCCAGTTGCGGCGCCTGCCAGCGCTCGGCGCCGGCCACGTCGGCCTGGTCTGTGGCCTGCCAGCAGAGCGCCGCCAGCTCCGGTTCGGACTTGAGTCGATCGGCCAGCCGCGCGATCGCCGCGGCGCCGGCCAGGGCGTAACGCACGCCAGCATCGGCGACGATGGCGCGCAGGCGGTCCAGCCCGCGATTGCGCGGCGGGTAGGCCGGCACGGCCACCACGCCGGCGTAGAAGCAGCCGAGCAAGGCGGCGACGTAGTCCGGCCCGGGGGCGTGCAGGATCAGCGCGCGCTGGCCAGCCGCGCCCGCAGCCTGCAACTGCGCACCGACCGCGCGAGCCCGGCGATCGAGCTCGGCATAGTCGATGCACAGTTCGTCGCCGTCCTCGTCGCCGAGAAAACGGAAGATGGTCCGGGAGGGGTGGCGCTGCGCCTGCGCGCGCAGCCTATGCACGAGGGTGCCGCCAGATGCGGCAGCGCCGGGGCCGGGCGCCTCGGCGGCCAAGGCGCCACCGAGCGGCGGCGTATCGGAGCGGCGCTGGCGCGGCCCGCTGGCGCCGGCTTGGCGATCAAGATTCGCTGGAAAATCGTTCACCGCAAGCCCCGCCAAGCGCACGGGAAACGCCCGCGCCACGCCGGATATGCAATCGCACCCTCCATCCGGTCCACGAACGTCCTATCGGCAGTATTCACTCCCGCCCAACGCAATCCTTCCCGTCAGGCCTTCCCGCGATTATGCTCAGATGCCTGCGGCAGAAATTCCAGATTTGGCGTGGAATCACCGCCGATTTTGCTGCACCTGTTTCACGCTGATCGTGACGTCCTCATGTCCTTGAACTGGCGACCCAGGCCAGTGCGGCAGCGTAGCCCGGCGGTGCAGGAACCGCCCAAACGTGGGCCGCGGCCGCGGCGATCTGCGCCGGCGCAAGGAGCCGGCACGGCACACCGTCGGCGCCCGGCACAGGCGGTCCGGCGCGAGATGGATGCCCGTTCCGTGAGCCATGAGCAGCGCCTGCTTGGCGGTCCAGATCGTGTAGCAGGCGGGCCGGCTCAGCCTCGACCCAGGCGCGCTCGGAGCCGACCAGGACGCGCCGGAGTACGCCGGCTTCCGGCGTTTGCGGCCGCGCCTGCTCGATGTCCGCGCCCAGGGCGCCGGTGCCGCCCAGCCCGATAAGGTCTTGCGCGCCCGATTGCGACACATTGAACGGAAAATCGGGCGCTTCAAAGTCAACGGTGCAACGGATCGGCAACGAACAAGGCCAAATGGGCGTACTGGGTCAACGGATGAATCAGATCCAGCGTCTTGAGCAGCACCGCGGCTATTTAAGACGACAAAACCCGTTTCACTATAGGCACCATCCACCCGATTTGGGAAAAAGACAACGGGCCAGGTTCGCGCGGAGCCAGCTTGGATTCATCAACTCCTCGAGCCCAAATTCACTGTGGAATCCGCTTTCTTCGCCATGGGGTGATGGCAGAGACATGCGCTGCGCGATTCGAAGGTGGAATCCTTCGCGATTCCACTTCGAACGGGTAGTTCTCAAACCCACCCGGTTCAACCGGCTGGCAGTCGGCCCGCCACAGCAAAAGTTTCGCCTCACCTCCCATATAGAATTTTAGGTGTGTTTGGCAGGGTAAAACCACGAGAGACGACGCCGTCAGGGTGACGGTCGAGGTGAAAACCGTCCCAGCAACGGTGGAGTCACCGACCAGACCTGTCCCGGAAGCGGCTTGGAACCCAAATCCAACCACCCAGATGGCAAAGGCGTCGTGGTTTGGCTGGAAAACCGTTCAACCCAGGAAACCGCGCGTCCACTAGCGCATATTTCCTGTATGGCCGAGACTGTAACGACCGGGCTGTGGCCACACGGTCAGCCCGTGCGGCTCCAGCCCGACTGCGATGCGATCCACCTTGCCGGTCTGGGTGTCGAACACGTACACCTCGTCGTCGAAGCGGCCTGAAAGCCACAACTGCTTGCCGTCGGCCGTGACATTGCCCATGTCGGGGCTGCCACCGCCCGGGACCGGCCAGTTGGCTACCACCTTGCGCGTGGCAAAGTCGATCACCGACACGCCGCCCTTGCCGCGGCGCCCGCCGTGGACCTTGTTGGACCCGCGGTTGGCCACGTAGAGCTGCTTGCCGTCGCGGCTCGGGTACAGGCCGTGGGCGCCGGTGCCGGTGGAGACCTTGCCAATCTGCACGAAGCGCTCGCCGTCGATGAGGAGCACGCTGTCGGCTAGCATGTCGGCAACGTAAAAGACGGTGCCGTCCGGGGCGATGCGGATGTCCTGCGGCATGGAGCCGCAGTCCTTGGTCGCCAGCTTGAGCAGTCCCAGCACCCGGCGGTGCACCAGATCGACTTTGGCCAGCGCCCCGGTGAACTCGCAGGTGAAGATGGCGTAGCCACCGTCCAAGGAAAAGTCGGCGTGGTTGATTCCCTTGCAACCGGGCACCTGCAGCGAGGAGTGCAGGGCCATGGTGTGCGGGTCGCGAAAGTCAAGGCGCTCGTGCGCCTCGGCGACGACGATGGCCTCGCTGCCGTCGGGCATGAAATACATGTTGTAGGGATCGTCGACGGCGATCGGTTTGCCCGCCTTGCCGGTCGCCGGGTCGATCGGCGTCAGCGTGCCATCCGTGCGACGTTCGGAGTTGTTCGTCACCCACAGCGTACGTAGATCCCAGGCCGGAACGATGTGCTGCGGATTGCGACCGACGGGGAATCTATCGACGATCTTGCGCGTCTGCGGATCAATGACGACCACATCGTTGGAGCGCAGTTCCGGCACGTACACCCTGGGCAGGTCACCGCGCACCGCATCGCTGAGCAGGTTCGTGCCGGCCGCCCCGTACAGATTGTGGGCGTCGAGCACGGCAGGCATGCCGGGAAAAGCCGCGGCCGGTGCGTTGCTACCCGCCTGGGCGGCGGAGGGCGTGGGCTGCGCAGCCGCCTGCCGCAGGGAGCCGGCCCAGATCGCCAGCAACAACAGCGTGGCGCCCGCGGCGGCCCTTGTCGGTATGCCCCTGCGGCGAGTCGAATTCATCCGTTCCGATTCTTGGTTGTGGATGCGAGAACCTGAGTTCGTCGCTAGGCTTTGCGGTGGATACGCTTGCATAGGAAAACCGTTCAAAGGAGCACGATTTAGTTGTCCGGACCGTCGTCAGGCGGGCGCGTCATGCGCTGCGCGCCCTTGACCGGATCGCGCCCGTGCTCGATCAGGCGACGGATGGCAACGACACTCTGGCGCACGATCTCGTCGACGCCCAGCTGCCCCAGCTGGGCGCTGGCCCGACGCGGATCGCCGCCATAGACGCCGACGCCGGCGTCCAGCCGCTCGCCCGAACTCAGGATCTGCTGGCGCACCATGTCCGGACGCAACGCCAGCTGCAGCGACGTGTCGGACAGCGCGGCGTGCGTGCCAATTTCGTCGTCGCGGTACCCGCGTTCCCGCAAGAGTCGCGCGAAGCCCTTGGTCGATGCCTCGAAATATTCGGGCGGGGCCCATAAGCGTGCCCGATCGGCGGACCAGACGCGGTTCAGATGTGCGGAGACGCGGGCCAGCTGCGACTGATAGCCGCCGTGATCGCCGAGCAGGACGATATCGCGAAAGCCGTGCGCGCGCAGGCTGCGTGCAGCCGATTCCAGCGTTGCCTCGAATATCGGGATGGGCACCGACAGCGTGCCGGCAAAACGCATGTGCGAGCTGGGGGGGTCGATCGCGCCTTCGGGCACATAGGCGATGACCGGGGCAACGATCGCGTTGCCCAGTTCGCGTGCGATGCGCTCGGCCAGCGCGCGCACGCGCGCATTGTGTTTGCCCAGGGCCAGCGCCGGGCCGCTTTGCTCTGTACCGCCGATCGGGATGATCGCGACCGTCTTGCCGAGGCGCACCGCCTCGCGCAGCTCCGGCCAGGTCAGGTCCTCCAGGAACACGGAGGGGGCGGGCAGGTCGTTGCCCGCCGCGCGGGCCGAAGGCGCCAGGCCGCAGGCAAGGCAAAGGCAAAGCATCAGCGCGCCGATTCGGCGCGGAGGCCGTCGGCGAGCAGCGGTGGCGGCGCTGCGCGGGGCGTAGGCAAATGACGGCGACATCGCCCGATTCTACGATCGCTCTGGCCGCGCCGCACTGCACTGGCGGCCACGCACGTATCGCGCATCAAGAAACGCTGCCCGCGGCACAGCTACGCCGCTCGGCGCAGCGGCGCCATGGCAATTGCCAGCCACCCAAGCATGAGCAACATCCCGCCCACGGGGGTAAGGGCTCCGAAAAGCCGCTCGCCCGTAAAGACGAGCAGGTACAGGCTGCCACTAAAGAGCGTGATGCCGGCGCAAAAGAACAGGACGCCGGCTTGGGCCCAGCGGCCCGGCCATTGGTGCGCCACCCAGGCCGCGCCGATGAGTGCGAGTGCGTGCAGCTGCTGGTAGCGGGCGGCGGTTTCGAAGACCGTCAGCATGTCCGGCGCAAGCCGGGCGCGCAGCGCATGTGCGCCAAAGGCGCCGGCGGCGACCCCGGCACAGCCGAACAGCGCTCCGGCCGCGGCCGCAAGGCGCTCGATGCGCGGTGTTGGCGACGCCACGGCCAGCAACGTCAGCCCCCGTTGGGAACGCTGTCCCCAAGCCCGCGGTCGCGGCGCATTTCGCCCGGCATCCCCCCTTGCTCGGCCGGTCCATGCGGCTCCCAGCTGCGTGTCCGATCGTCCTCGCCCCGGCAATGCATGCCGTCACGGCGGGGCAACCCGTCGTGGGCCATTGCGGGATACGCCGAATGCCCGCGCGCAAAGCGGCGCGCCGCTTCGTTGAGAACCTGGCGCTGATCCTCGCTAAGGACCGACTGCAATTTGGCGGTTGCCTCGGCAACGCGGCCCAGCAACTGCGCGTGCTGCGCGGCGCGCTCTGCGTTATCGCGCGCCAACGCCGCGGCGTCGAGGTCGGCGGGTCGGCCGCCCCTTGCGCCGTCCTGGCGGCCAGGGGCGAGAAGACTGCGAAAGGATGCGACGAAGGCCTGCCAGGCGGGCTCTTGCGACGCCTTGATCTCGAGCCGAGCCGCCAGTTCGTCCAAACGTATGCGCACACGCTGGGTCACGCGCTGTTCCATGGCCTCGGCTGAAAAATCCGCTGTCGATTTGGCGGCGGAATCGGCTGCGACCTCGCGCGCTGGGCCGCTAGCCGCTGGTTCGGCAGATGCGACCGCCGGGCAGGCGGTGGCAGCGCACAAGGCCGCGGCAAAACCGGTGGCCGCAACAAGGCCATGGGCACGTCGGTGCAGTGTGGTCATGCGAGATCTCCCGAGAGTTGAATACGGAATACGAGACTTTAGACGAGACCGCCGCAACGTGGTTTCCGTGTCGACCGGAACTTCGCAGGAAATTTGTGCCGATCCCTTGCATGGGCTTAGGCCGTTAAGCCCGCTGACATGCGTTTCATCATCGCACTCGTGCGTTTCGTCGCATGGCGCGTGCGGCCCTGACGCGGCTTGCGTAGATTTCTCTCATCGATTTGCGGTGGCTCAGACGGCCCGATGCGGGCAAACCCAAACAAGGAGAGAAACAATGATGACCCCCGAGCGCAATACGATCAAGGATACGGTACTCAGCCTGGGCACGCTGGGATTTGCCATCGCCTGGGTGCTGCACGTGGTGTTGCTAGGCTGGCTAGGCGCCGCTGCGGGATCGGCCCCGCAAACCACCGCCGCGGCGATGCCCACGTCCGACCGCGCCACTTGGGCGGCCGCGCCAGCACGTACTCAAGAGATCGGAATCCGCCGCGGCTGAGTGCCTCCCGGGTCGAGCGCGGCCGGTTTTCGCAAACGCGGATCGCGGGTGCGCGATAATCCCGCCGGTGTTCGACGGGACGACGCCGGCCCGCGCTGCTTTGGGCGATTGTTGAGCACAAGGGATTGGGCAATCCCATGTACTGGGCATCGACCCTGCTTGCGAAAGATAAGATCTTTCCGGGTGCGCGGCCGCATCACGAGCGCGGCAAACGCAAATCCCCGGCCTTGGTACAGTGGCGCCACGGGCGCTAGCAGTCCCGCTGATCGGCGGGCTGTGCGTCGGCAACCCTGAAAAGGCATCTTCCAGGATGAAAGCTGGTCCGAGCGAGGCCGCTGTGCGCGGCGAGCCCTTTGACCCGGGCCTCGGTGTGCCGGCGCTCGCCAGTTCCACGGCCACGATCCGCCTGGACACGCAGGGGTGCATCAGCGATGCCACGGTTTCGGCCGCTGCCATGCTCGGGTTCGAACCCCAGGATTTGCGTGGCCGTTCGCTCAAGGACCTAGCGCTGGAAGGCTGGCAGGCCGCCGCCGAAGTGGCAGCGGCACGGGTGCGCTTTGGCGCCACCGACAGCTTCGAGTTGGCGCTCAAGGGTCGCAGCGGACGCCGGACCTTGGTCGAGATGACGGCTCGATCGACGCCAAACAGTGCCGGCGGGGCGGTGATCTCCTGGTCTGAGCGCCGCCTTCGCCGCAGCGGTCGTCCGACCGATGCCGAAGCAGATCTGCAGCGCGTGGCCTACGGCTTGCTGCACGCCCAGGAGGGCGAGCGCAGTCGTCTGGCCGCGGGACTGAACGATGAGATCGCGCCGAGCGTCGTGATGGCCAAGTACATGATCGAGGACGCCGTCGCCCGGCTGGGCCCCGATGCTCCGTCCGACTCAACCAAACTGTTGCGCGACGCGGCGCTGGGGCTGCGCGGCGTCTTCAACGAGTTGAGCCGCATTGCGACCGGTCTGCGGCCGCGGCTGCTCGATGATCTGGGTCTGCTGCGGACGCTCGAATGGCTCTGCCGCGGCGATGGGCAACCAGAGCGCGCGGTGCGCGTGGAGTGCAGCCTTACGCTGTCCGAATCCGACGTGCCTCAAGGGCTCAAACTCGACATCCTGCGCATCGTGCAAGAAGCTCTGAGTAACGTCGTTCGAGCACGCCCACGCGACGCGTGCCGGGGTCTCGCTGCGAGCCGAAGGCGAGGAGCTTATCTTGCAGATCGAGGATGATGGCACCGGCTTTGACCCGGCGGGCGCCGGTTCTGGTCGCGATGGCGGATTGCACCTGGGCTTGCAGTCGATGCGCTTTCGCGTCGAGGCGACCGGCGGCCGCTTCCTGTTTGAATCCCAGGAGCAGCGCGGCACGCGCATTGGCGCCGTGTGGAGGCCCGAGGCTGTCGGCCGCCGCTAGCCCGCCGCCTTGCGCGATCGGCCGGTGCCCCGCGGTTAGCCGCCGGGGATCTGGTTTTCTTGGGATGACAAATTGCGGATGCGCTCGGCCTCGCCACCGCTGAGCAGCCGCGAAACCGTGCCCGGCCTCTCGATGAGGCCGCTTTCGAGCGCGACCAGCGTGAGTTCCGAAACGTTGCGCAGCCCGAGCTTGCGCATCAGGTTGGCGCGGTGCTTTTCGACCGTCTTCGGGCTGACGTTGAGAAATTCGGCGGTCGCGCGATTGGTGCGACCCTCGGCAATGAGCTTGAGGATGCTGCGCTCGCGCGCCGTGAGTTTGTCCCAGAGCGCGGTCTTGGTTTCCGGCCGATTGCCGTTGAGGTAGCCGTCGACCAACTGTCCGGAGACGTCCGGGGAAAGGAACTTCTTGCCGCTGGCTACGCTGCGCAAGGCCATCACCAGCTCCTCGTACGAGGCATCCTTGAGCACGTATCCGTCCGCGCCCGCTTCGAGCGCTTCGCGTACGTACTCGTCGGTCTTGTAAGAGGCCAGCGCCACCACCTTGATTTCCGGCATGCGCCGCTTGATCTGCGCCGTGGCCTCGATACCGTTGAGCCCGCGCATGGACAGGTCCATGAGCACCACGGCCGGGACCATGGTCAGGGCAAGTCGCACGGCCTCCTTGCCATCTTTGCAATCGCCAATCACCTCGAAGTCCGGCAGCGCGTCCAACAGCGAACGCAGTCCCTGGCGGAGCAAGTTGTGGTCCTCGGCGATCAGCAGTCGGTTCTTCATGAGGACTCTCTCTCGCAACAGTGCGTTCGCGTCGGATCTACTGCGACTTCGCGGCCGGCGTGGCGTCCCAGGACGTCACGTCGAGATTTTCACCGGTGCCGCCTGCTCGGCCATCGGCTCCGTAGGAATACAAGTCGTAGTCGGCGTGGTCGCCGGGCGCCTTGTAGTTATACGGCCGGCCCCAAGGGTCCGGCGGCACCGGATTCGGCAGATAGGGGCCTTGCCAGCGCTCGACTCCTTCGGGCATGGTGACCAGCGCTTGCAGGCCCTGGTCGGTGCTCGGATAGATACCCACATCGAGCCGGTACTGATTCAACGCCTTGCTCAGGCCGTCGATCTGCGTGCGGGCGATTGTCGAATTGGACTTGGCGGGCGGGCCGATGTACCGCGGGGCCACGAGCAGCACGATGAGACCGACGATGACCAGCACGACCAGCAATTCCATGAACGCAAATGCGGGCGCACGGCGCCCGAGCGGCATGGCCCGTGGGTGGGAGATGCCCCCGATGGGGACCGGCTGGGCCGGCGATGCAAAACGGCGGCGATGGCCGTGGCCGAGGCGAGAGCTAGGCAAGAACGAAGGCACGGCCGACTCCTGATGGAAGCATCCGGGGCAGCGGTCTCGCCGAGCCGGCGGTTGAAGAACCGATCGCTTGCGCTGTCGAACCCTTCCCGGGTCCGCGCGTCCGGGGCAATGATCCATACCGTGGACGCGCTATATCGCACTTTAGGGAGGCTAAGACTACTACCCCTGCAATCGGCTGACAACTACCCCGGTCGGGGGAAATAAGGCGGGCAAACCCTATAGATCAGGGTACTCCTGCGTACCTTGGGCGGGTGCGGCGCAGTCGGTGGGTGCGCCGGGGCAAATTGCCCGGGTCCAGTCTATCCACCCGCGGGGTCGGCTGCGCGGCTCTCGCGTGTTGCGTGCTGTGCGCGGCCGGTTGGCGCTGCGCCTTGTTCGGATCGTGCCCATCGGCCGGCCGGGGACGGTACTCGGGCCCCGACCTCGACCGGCCACGGGCGGGCCAGGGAGGTTTCGACCATCCGAGCGTGCTTCAGGCCCCGAGGCTGATGAACCAGCAGCACCCGCAGTGCTTGGCGATCGAGACGAGAGTTCGCTTGGCACCCCCGGGGGGACAACAGCGCTAAGGGTGAAAAGGCGCCTCGCGCACGCCGCCTGCCCGTCTTTGCGAACCCCCGTGCGCGTGCGAAACTCGGCGGCCGCGCCCGGGTCAAATGTTAAGTAGGGCAACGGGCCCGATGTAAGCGACGCGGCAGATCGGCGCGGCTCATCCGCCGCCGCAATGTCCTTCACGGTGGCATAGCGATGCAAGGTTTTGTCCTCCTATCCTCCCAGCCGGGCCATGGCCTTGGGAACTCTTGTCGCCGGCTGGCCTCGGGCCTGCTGCTGGCCGCTGCCCTGGGGAGCCCGGCGGCGGTTGTACGGGCGGCCCTGCCGCTGGACCCGACCGCGGACTTTGTCCGGGCCGAGCTGGTCGCGGAGCAAGACGGCGTTGTTCCGGGACAGACTGTCGCGCTCGGTTTGCGCTTGCGGCATGCGCCGCATTGGCACACGTATTGGGAGATGCCCGGGGATGCCGGGTTGCCCACGCGGATCCAATGGAAACTCGATCCAGGCTACGCTGCCGGGTCGCTGCAGTGGCCCATCCCCACCTTGTTGCGCGTGGGCGGCTTGGCCAACTACGGCTACGAAGGCACGGTCCTGCTGCCCGTCACGGTGCAGGTGCCCGTGACGGCGCCGCTGGGCGGTACGGCGAAGCTTGCCGCGCATGTTGACTGGCTGGTGTGCAATGATTTGTGCATACCCGGCGGCGCGGATCTATCGATTGATATGCCCATTCGTTCCGCGACGAACGTCCGTCCGGTGCCGGACGCGCCCGCCATCGCTGCCGCCCGCCGTCTGGTGCCGGCTCCGGTGAGCCTGGGGCGCGGCAGGGCCGTACGTACCGGGCAGCGCATCGCGCTCGAATTTGACGCTGCCGATGTGCCGTCCCGTGCGCTGCCCCATTCGCTCCAATTCTTCCCCTTCGAGGCGGGGCGGATCGAGGCGGCGGCGGACCAGATTTTGCAACTCCAGGGGTCGCACGTGCGCCTGGAGCTGCGCGCGGCCGCCCCGCCGGCCGATGACTTCAAAGCGTTGCGCGGTGTGCTCGTGGCCGACGCCGGTCCCGGAGCCAATGGTTGGGCCGGCACGATCGATCTGCCTTTGTCCGCCTTCGCCTCGTCGCAGGCGGCGCCGACCGTCAGCGTTGGGACGGGCGTGGCCAGCTCCGCGCCGGCGCGGCAGACGCCGGTGCCGGGCAATGCGCAAACATCGGCCAGCGCCACGGTCAACTCCGGTCCGGCCTTGGCTCCGACGCCTTTGGACGCCGATGCGCAGCGTCCCGCCGCCGCGAACGCGCTCTCGCTGACGGTGGCGTTGGCCGGAGCGGCCCTGGGCGGCCTGATCCTCAACCTCATGCCCTGCGTTTTTCCCGTTCTGTCGCTCAAGCTCATCGGCTTGGTACGTCACCGCCGTGAAACGCCATCGCGGATCCGCTTGCAAGGGGCGGCTTTTGCTTTGGGCGTGGTCCTGAGTTTTGTCGGCCTGGCCGCCATGCTGATCGCGCTGCGCGCGGCCGGGTCGCAGATCGGCTGGGGCTTTCAGCTGCAATCGCCCCTGGTCATCGCGGGGCTCATTGGCCTCTTCTTCGTCATAGGGCTGAACTTGCTGGGCGCCTTCGAATTCACCCTGGGCTCCGGGATGGTCAACCGTGCGGTCGACGCGGTTGCCGGCAGCGCAGCCGCGTCGCCGGAGCGGTGCGCTGAACCTGAGGGGTTGAGCGGCAGTTTTGCCACCGGCGTCCTGGTTGCCGTGGTGGCGGCGCCTTGTACGGCGCCGTTTATGGGGGCTGCGCTCGGCTATGCCGTCACACAGTCGGCGCCGGTCGCCCTTCTGGTTTTTGCAGCCCTGGGCGCCGGCATGGCGGCACCCTACTTCGTGCTGACGATGGTGCCGTCATGGCTCGAGCGGCTGCCGCGTCCCGGTGCCTGGATGGAGCGACTCAAGCAAGTGATGGCTTTCCCGATGTTCCTGACCTGTGTCTGGCTGTTTTGGGTACTCGGCCAGCAGATCGACATGGATGCGGTCGCCGGGATGCTGGCGACGTTGGTCGGGCTCGGTTTGTGGGCCTGGGCCACGGGGCTGGTCCAGCGCGGCGCACCGCGCTACCGATGGCTGGCGGGCGCCGCGGTCCTGGCAACGGGGCTGACGCTCACCCCGCTGCTGCGCGCCGCGCTGCATCCGGACGCAGCGCGTCGCTTTTCTTCCCTGGGTTCGAGCGCGCAAACGCCACCAGGCTCGGCAGTCGAATGGGTGCGCTGGACGCAAGACGCGCAGGCACGTGCTTTGGCGCAAGGCAGTCCAGTCTTTGTCGACTTTACGGCGGCCTGGTGCATCACCTGTCAGGCCAATAAGCGCTTGGTGCTGCATGACGAGCGCGTCGAAGCGGCGTTTCGCGCTCAAGGGGTGGTGCCGCTGCAGGCCGATTGGACGCGTCGCGACGACGCGATCTCGCGCGAATTGGCTCGGCTGCAAAGAAGTGGAGTGCCGGTGTACGTGTTCTACGACCGCAAGGGTGCCCAGCACGTGTTGCCGGAGATTCTTTCCACCCAGGCCGTGCTGGATGCGCTTGCCGCCGTTTGAGCGCGCCGGCGACGCCCCGGCCCGGGCGGCGGCTGGCAACAGCATGCTCTTGCGGGTGCTCAGCCGCCGGCCCTGAGCGTCTCCAGGGCGATCCAGCGCCCCAGCTTTTGCTCGAGCAAAAGCTCCAGCTCCGTGGCGCGTGCGGCGTCGACGCGCATCGTCTCGGGCTCGGTCCGGTGGTAGTCGCCGCGTGCCATGCGCACATGCAGGTCCGACTGCTCCTGTTCCAGTGATTCGATTTGTCCCGGCAAGACATCGAGTTCGCGCTGTTCCTTGAAGCCGAGCTTGCCGGTTCTCGCCGGTTTGATTCGGCTCGGCGGCAATTCGACTCGGCCTGACGTCGGCTTCGCCTCCTGGCCGCTCGCAGCCGGCGCGCGCTGCTGCAGCCAGTCGCTGTACCCGCCAGCGTATTCGCGCCAGCGTCCCTCGCCCTCGGCGACCAGGCATTGCGTGGCCAGGTTGTCGAGGAATCGGCGGTCGTGCGAAACCAGCAGCAGTGTGCTCTGGTAGTCGGCCAGCGTCGACTCGAGCAGTTCGAGAGTCTCCATGTCCAGGTCGTTGGTCGGCTCATCGAGCACGAGCAGATTGGCCGGTCGCGCGAACAGGCGAGCCAGCAGCAGGCGATTACGCTCCCCACCGGACAGCGTGCGCACCGGCGCCTCCGCGCGCTGCGGAGGAAAAAGAAAGTCCCCAAGGTAGGCAATGACGTGCTTGCGCGCAGTACCGATCTCGATCCAGTCGGAACCGGGAGAAATGGTTTGGATCAGCGACTTGTCCGGATCCAGGGCGGCGCGCTGCTGGTCGAACACGGCGACCTCGCGGCGCGTGCCGCTGCGCACCGTGCCCGAATCCGGGGCGATTTGCCCCAGGATCAGCTTTAACAGCGTACTCTTGCCTGCGCCATTGGGGCCGATCAGGGCCAGCCGGTCGCCGCGCATCAGCCGCAGCGTTAGGTCGGTGACGATGGGCCGTTCGCCGTAGCGCTTGCTGACGTGCTCGAGCTCGGCGACCATGTGTCCGGAACGATCACCGGTGTCGATGCGCATGGCTACCGATCCCATGCGCTCGCGGCGCGCCGCGCGCTGCGCGCGCAAAGCCTCGAGCCGCCGCACGCGACCTTCATTGCGTGTGCGCCGCGCCTCGATTCCCTTGCGGATCCAAACCTCTTCCTGCGCCCAGTAGCGATCGAACTTGCGTTGTTCCACGGCCTCGGCCTGCAGTTGCTCGTCTTTGCGTGCCTCGTAGGCCGCGAAGGTGCCCGGATAGGAGCGCAGCGCACCGCGGTCAAGCTCCAGGATTCGGGTCGCCACCCGATCGAGGAAGCGGCGGTCATGGGTGATGACGATCGCCGACCGCTGTCCGCGTTGCTCACTAACCAGCAGATCCTCGAGCAGCTCGATTCCGCCCAGGTCCAGGTGATTGGTGGGTTCGTCTAGCAGCAGCAGATCGGGCTCCAGCGCCAACGCCAGGGCCAGGGCGGCGCGCTTGCGTTCGCCTCCGGAGCAAAGGGCCGGGTCCATCGCAGCATTGAGCCCAAACCGCTGCAAGAATTCCTCGAGGCGGGCGCCGTGGCGCCAGGCTTCGGTGTCGTGATGGAGGATGTTGGCGTCGGTTTGCGCCGAAGTCGGCGCGGGGCCGGCGCCTCGGCGCATGGCGAGGCTAGTGCGCAGGTCCGGCGCGTCCGGCAGTTGGGGCTCTTGCTCCACGAAGACGACGTGCAAACCCTCGCGCCGCCGTACCTCGCCGTCGTCGAGCGCTAGCCGGCCGGCCAGCGCGTTGAGCAGCGAGGATTTTCCGCTGCCGTTGCGGCCGATGAAGCCGATGCGCTCGCCCTCTAGGACGGTCAGGGACGCCGAGTCCAGCAGCGGCGTCATGCCAAAGGCCAGCTCGGCGCGGATCACGGAAAGTAGCGTCATGGACGTCCCGGCGGCAGGTTCGCGGCAACGCGGGTTAAAGTTTTCGCGGGCGCGGCCGAACAACCCGATGGGATAGCTGGAAGACCGATGATCAAGTTTGCACTCGCCTTGGGAATTACATTCGAATGGCTGTTCGGCGGGAGCGTATCTTCCGCCCAGTCGTTCGGTTACGCCGCGCTGCGGACCGTGTGCGCAACGCTACTGGCCTGGATGGTGCTGGAGTCGGCGCGCCTGCTGTATTTGGCCGCCATGTCCCTGGACGATACGCCACCGCAGGTTCAGCAAAAGAGCGGCGTGCGCTGAAATCCAGCCAAACTGCAGCACGCGACGCGGTCTTGGCGCCGGCTAATCCTTTTTCTTCTTCTTCTTCTTCTTCTCTTTCAGGGCCAGCATCGTGCCGCGACACTGCTCGGCCCCGCACAGGCAGCGGTACTGACGCTTGAGCTTCTTGTTGATCTTCTCGTCGACGACCAGGCAGTAGTCGTAGTGCAATTCCTCCCCGCTGGCGATGTCGCGCAGCGCTTCGATGAACACGCGTCCTGCTTCGTTTTCCTCGGTCTCGCAATTGGGGTCGCAGGAGTGGTTGATCCAGCGAGCCGCGTTGCGACTCACGCTGGCATCGATGACCCGCTTGCCATCGGACAGGGAGAACAAGAAGGTGTGGTTCGGATCGTTGGGATCGGACGGTGGGACGCGATCGGCCTCCTTCCAGGAGATGAGCCGGCCGGTGTATTCGATGATCTTCTCGCCGCTGCGAATGTCCCGCGTCGCATATACGCCGCGCCCATGGATAGGCGAGTCGCGCACCTCGATTTTGGCGCTGCGTCCGGTGCGCCTGGGTGCCGCGTTGCTGCGTGCCCGGGGCGACGGTGCGTCAAGTCTTGCATGGGGAGCTTGGCGCGTCTTGGCGGGCGACTTGCCGGCTGATTTGCGGTGCGCGGAAGACGATTTCTCGGCAGTGGATTTGGGCATGTGCGTCTGGGGTTGAAGGCAGGTTGCAATCGGTGCGATGGGTGGATCCCGGGGCGCAAGTATCGCAGAAGATCGGGGCCGCCCCAGGAGGCGCTGTCAACCGGGACCCGACGGGGTGCACCTCAGGTGGATCGGCAATTGCGTACGGCGCGGGCAGGTTTCGTTGCGGGCCGCCGCGTCCGACGGTTCGCCCAAGGTGCATGGCGCAATCCGGTCGGGTCGGATACGCCTACGCCGGTCGCCGCTTGCTTGCGGCCTTGGCGCCGCGGGCGGCCGTTTTCGCGGGCTTGGCCGCCTTTTTTGCGGTTGCGGTCTTCGTGGCGGTCTTCGTCGCGGTCTTGGCGACGGTCGATTTGGCGGCCGCGGGACTCCCGCCCCTGGCCGCCGAGGCGGCCTTTTTGACGGTCTTACCCGTCTTGACGGTCTTTGCGGTCTTTGCGCTCTTCGCGGTCTTTGCCGTTTTCGTGGCCTTGCTCGGCACAGACGCGCTTTTGCGCACCGCCGGGGCCGTCGTTGCCTTTGCGCTCGAGCGCAGTGGAGCCTGCTTCGCGCGCGTGGCCGAGGCGGCGACTTCGGCCTTGCCAGCGCGTGCCGGCCTGGGCTCGAATTCGAAGCCGGTCGATCCGTCGGGCTTGCGGACCAGGAAGGCGGCGAATTTGCGCCGCGTCCGGTTGGAGACGAAGCCGCGCAGCAGGTCGGTTCGGCCCTCGCTGAGCAGTTTGCGCATCTGCTCGGCCTCGATCGGCTGCTGCAGGATCACCCGGCCTGAGCGGAAGTCGCAGCTGCGTCCGCGCCGACGGATTTCTCGCACACGTAGGCCATGGTTGCTCAAACACGCGCGCTCCGCACTTGGGGCAGCGGCCCAGCGGCGTCTGCGCGCTGAAGTCGACCGCGCCGTCGCCGTCGCCGTCGTCGCTGTTGCCGAAGTCGAACTCGAGCTTGAACTCCGGCGAGATCTTGAGCGCCGCGGCAAAAGGCCGGCCCATCTTGCTGCGAAAGCCGGTCAGCGGGCCGATCTTGCGCTCCTTGAGCAGCAGTTCCTCGACCTCCTCGTACTCGAAGGTGCGGCTGCCCGGGATCTTGGGCAGCGAGAAGTCGCAGGACGTGCAGGCGAAGCGCCGGTAGTTTTCCTTGACCATGCCGCCGCAGTTCGGGCAGGGTGTCTTGAGCGTGGCGTAGTCGCCCGGGATGGTGTCGCGGTCGTAGCTCCTTGGCCTTGCTCGACGATGCGCTCGGTCATCTGCGCGATGTCGCGCCATGAAGTCGTCGCGCGCGAGCTTGCCGTGCTCCATCTGCGCGAGCTGGTATTCCCAGTCGCCGGTCAGTTCGGGCGCGGTCAGCTCCTCGATCGCCCAGGCCGCGCAGCAGCGTCATCAACTGGAAGGCCTTGGCCGTGGGGATGCAGCTCGCGCCCTTCGCGCAGCATGTACTCTCGGCGATCAGGCCCTTCGATGATCGCCGCGCGCGTGGCCGGCGTGCCCAGGCCCTTCTCGGCCATGGCCTCGCGCAGTTCGTCGTCGTCGATCAGCTTGCCCGCGCCTTCCATGGCCGAGAGCAGCGTCGCTTCGGTGTAGCGCGCCGGCGGCTTGGTCTTGCGGCGCTGACGGCCTCGACCTGCTCGGTCGCGCACGAGCTCGCCCGGCTGCGACCGGCGACCAGGTTGCGCGTCTTCGCCCTGCGCTTCCTTGCCGTAGACGGCGAGCCAGCCCGGGTTCGACCAGCACCTTGCCCTCGGTCTTGAACGGTGCTCGCGCTGCGACCTGCGGTGATGCGCGTGGTGACCATGGTATTCGGCCGCGCGGGAAGAACACCGCGAGGAAGCGCGTACGACCAGGTCGTAGAGCTTCTGCTCGGTCTCGGTCAGGCTCTTGGGCGCCTGCAGCGTCGGGATGATGGCGAAGTGGTCGGAGATCTTGGCGTTGTCGAAGATGCGCTTGTTCGGCTTGCACCTAGCCCTGTTCGAGGATGCCTTCGCGCATGCGGCCGAGAGCTCGCGCAGTGGCGCCTTCGGCTCGCCTCGGTCCGAGCATCCCAAGGTGTCTGCTTGACGGCGGCCAGGTAGTCCTCGGGCAGGGCGCGCGAATCGGTACGCGGGTAGGTCAGCACCTTGTGCTTCTCGTACAGCGCCTGGGCGAGCGACAGCGTGGTCTTGGCCGAGAAGCCGAAGCGGCCGTTGGCCTCGCGCTGCAGCGAGGTCAGGTCGTAACAGCAGCGGGCGAGGCCTGGGTGCTCGGCTTGGCTTCCTCGGTGACGGTGCCGGGCTGGCCGCGGCACCGCGGCGGCGATGGCCTCGGCCGTCGGCGTCGTTCCAGAGCCGTTCGGCGCGCGGCTCGGCGTCGTCCGCGTTCTTCTTGAACTTCGGGTCGAACCAGCGGCCGTCGTACTCGCCGGCGCGGCGCCGAAACTGCGCGTGCACCTCCCAGTAGTCGCGCGAGACGAACTTGCGGATCTTCTCCTCGCGCTCGACCACGATGGCCAGCGTCGGCGTCTGCACCCGGCCGACGGTGGTCAGGAAGAAGCCGCCGTCGCTTGCGAGTTGAAGGCGGTCATGGCGCGCGTGCCGTTGATGCCGACCAGCCAGTCGGCCTCGGAGCGGCAGCGCGCGGCGTCGGCCAGGCGGCTGCATCTCGCTCGTCGGCTGCGCAGGCTGGCGAAGCCGTCGCGGATCGCCGCCGGCGTCATCGACTGCAGCCACAGGCGCTGGATCGGCTTGCTTCGGCCCCGGCGTGCTGGGCGATGTAGCGGAAGATCAGCTCGCCCTCGCGCCCGGCGTCGCAGGCGTTGATCAGCGCGCCGACGTCCTTGCGCTTGATCAGCTTGGTGAGCAGCTTGAGGCGGCTCTCGGCCTTGCTCGATCGGGCGCAGGGCGAAATGCGGCGGGATCACCGGCAGGTGGGCGAAGCTCCATTTGCCGCGCTTGACCTCGTACTCCTCGGGCTCGTGCATCTCCAGCAGGTGGCCGACGGCCGAGGACAGGACATAGTCGTCGTTCTCGAAGTAGTCCTGCTGCTTGGTGAAGCCGCCCAGGGCGCGGGCGATGTCGGCGGCGACCGAGGGCTTTTCGGCGATGATCAGGGTTTTCTTGCTCATGGATTCCGGCGGTAAAGCGCTTGGACCCCCCGGCCACCGCGCAAAAACGGTCGATCCGGGGGCGCAAATCGGGGCTCGGCGGCAGCTGGCCCTTTTTCAGGATAACAACGAAACGCAAAACCTGCACGTGGGGACCAGGAACCGGCCCGCGCGCCTGTCGCTTTCAGTGCATCGAGTGCGGTTCGTCGTCGTCGAGCAATTCCTCGAGCAGCAGGAAGTCGACGTCCGCCGAATGGCTCCAAAGCACCATCAGGACGATGATCTTCATCGTCGCGACGGACAACGGCGTGTCCGTGATTGCCAGCGCCCTCTCGACCACGATCTCGCGCTGCTTGGCGCTGAGCTGCTTGGCCGAATCGAGATACATCAGGAATCCGACGGCCTGGGTCCCAAGGCGCGCAAATTTCAGAGGGCGTGTAGACACGGGTGCCGCGGCTGCTCTCCAACGGCAGGCGCTGCGTGTCTTGCACGATCTGCGCCAAGCCTTGCAGCCAGCTGAGTGCGTCGCGGATTTCTTCGTCGTCGAATCCAGCATCGGCCAGGGAGCGACCGAGGGCCGTCGCGTCGGGGCAGGCCTCGAACGCGCCATAGTTCTCGTACAGGTAAACGAGGACATCAAACATGGATGAGTACACTGTAATGCGCGGGTCCGGAAAATGCAAAAAGAGCGCCGGCGCGGACCGAAACGGTGGTCCCCGGTTGCCCATCGGGGCTGCCGGCGCCGCCTGGTACCGGCGCGAGGCTACAAGGTCCAAATCATCTCGTCCGCGCCTGGCACTGCGCACCCCCAATGGCCGGACATTACCCGACCGCGCCCCCGGACCGAGGCGAGCGGCCGCGCGCGCGACGTGCGCCGACGCGGTCGCGCAGGGCTGAACCGGCGTCGACGCTGCGTATGTTGGGCATCTTGAACGGGGGCGCGCGGGCCGTCTAGACCGGCAGCGGTAGCAATTTTCGGCGGCCGCGAGCCGGTGCCGGTCCGATGCGGGTCGTCGTGCGCCGCCCTGCATCGAGGTGCTCGGGTGACGAGCTCTTCGTGGACGGTTTCGCCCCCGGTCGGCTGGCTGGCTGCGCCGAGGGGCCGGTTGCTTTCGTGCGGCGCCGGCAACGCCGCGTCCGGGCGGGTGCCGGTGGCGGCGCGCGGGCTAAGTGGGACCCGCGCGCGCAGGAATGCGCGGGTCAGCGCGCCGGCAGGGAGTGCGCGGTCACGGGTATGGCGTCAGGAGGCCCGACGCGGTCGCCGACCTGTATCGGACCCGTTGCCGAAACCAGCAGGGCGTAGGAGATGGCGTCGAACACGCGGAAAACGAAGGCCGTTCCCACGTAGTCGTCTGGCAACTGGATCTTCTCCTCGCCGGGCTGCGTATGGTCGACCACCTGGTCGCCGTTGCGCAGTACCGCCAAGACGTGCCCGATTTCCAGGCCGTCACCGCGACCCCGGTTCAAGGTCACGATGCTGCCGGCCCCGACCGACTCCAGGCCCTCGTAGACCGAGATGATCCTCCCGCTGATGTCCTTTTCCATGCGGTGCGGCGCATAGTTGATCAGCTCCTGGTGACTCACCGGCACCAGACGGTCGCCGACGCCGATTTCCAGCTTGCTGCTGGTGATGGTCAGGGTCGTCACATCACCGGGCTTGGTCACGCGCGCCGTGCCGAGGAACGCCGCCTCGTAGGCGAGCGGATGGCTATGACGGACATCGTCCGGGTCGTACAGCGGCCGGGAAGGGCGCAGGATGTTGTAGTTCTCGATCCGCGGATCGGACACGCCCTTGGCATAGGCCGTATCGCCAAGACCCAGATTCACTCGGTCCTGCTGCGTCGATACGATGCGGGCAAACTGATCCATATCGGAGCTGGCAAGAATCTGCGGCCGCGAAAGAAAGGGTTCGATCTGGTTGTTCGGGATACTCGAGATGGCCAGCGCGTTGCCCGATCCGATCTCGCGAGCACGCGGGCTCAGGCGCACCGTCGGGACAGCGGTGGTGCCCGCAGCGGCCGGCGTCGGCGGCGAACCGGCCGAGGCCGCAGTCGAGGGTGCGCCGCCCATGACCAGCAGCGCGCGTCCATCGGCGGTCTTGACCAGACCCAGAGTCTGTCCTGGATAGATCAGGTGCGGGTTGTGGATCTGGGTGCGATTCATCCCCCACAATTCCGGCCAGCGCCACGGCGACTTCAGGTACAACGTGGCGATGTACCAGAGGGTATCGCCGCGCTTGACCGTGTAGCTTGCCGGGGCGCCCGGCGCCAGATCCGAAAGCAACACGCCGCTGCTTGCCGTCTTGTCGGCGACCTCGCGTTGCTCGCGGCGTGATCGGGAAGTTCTCGGCGGCAGCTGGACGATGGGCAACGCCCACCGCCAGGGCCAGCGCCGCGGCCGCCAATGCCTGCGGCCGCCAGTGGCGCAGCAGCGGCGGGGCCCGCCGGTGTACCGCCCGCGCGGCGTTAGACTCGGGGCCGGCGAGCTCGGAAAGCGAGCTCCGGGGATCAGGGGAGGTGGCGCAGGGAATCGTCATGTTTGCTAGAGCTTTCATCGAATGGTTCCGCAGCGCTGGCCTCAGTTGCGTCGAAATTGCGTCGAAGCGCATGGCGGTCGACCCGGAGCCGAAATTTTCCACCGAAAGAGATTCCGTCGCAACGGATCTTTGCGCATGCATTGCTCCCAGTATCAGGTTATTACCCTTGTATTCCAACGATTACCCGCTTTTGTATGTCAATTCTGACGATTACTTGAATACCCGGATCCCCGTTTGCATCGCGTTGCCAGGCCGGTGACGGTCTTTGACGAGCGCTTGCGCCAGCTCATCCAGGACATGGGCGAGACCATGTACGCGGCGCCTGGCGTCGGCCTGGCCGCGACTCAGGTCGACGTGCATGAGCGTGTCGTGGTCATCGACGTTTCCGAGGCGAAGGACGAACTGCGCGTTTTCGTCAATCCCGTCATCGTCTGGGCTTCCGACGAGACTCGTCTCCTGCGAGGAGGGCTGCTTGTCGGTACCGGGGATCTACGAACAGGTGCGGCGTCCGGCGCAGGTTCGCGTGCGTGCCCAGGATGTGACCGGCGCCGAATTCGAGCTCGAGTGCAGCGATACGCTGGCGGTTTGCATACAGCATGAGATCGATCATCTGCAGGGCACGGTGTTCGTCGAGCGTCTTTCGCTGCTTAAAGCAGGCGCCGGCGCGCGCGCGAAGCTGCGCAAGCGACGCGGACGCGGCGCCAGCGCGCTGCATCGCCGACGCGGCACCAGCCATGCGCATTGCCTTCGCCGGTACCCCGGAATTCGCCGCCACCGGCCTGGCCGCGCTGCTCGATGCAGGCTTTGAGGTCTGTCTGGTGCTATCCCAGCCGGATCGTCCGGCGGGCGCGGCCAGCAGTCTGCAGGCCGAGCCCCGTCAAGCGATCTGGCGCCAGGCGCACGGCATCCGCGTCGCTGACGCCGCCCAGCCTGCGCCCCGAACGCGGCGGTGCCGCCGCCGACGAGGCCCTGGCGCAATTGCGCGCTGGGCGACCGGACGTGCTGGTCGTCGCCGCCTACGGCCTGCTGCTGCCTGAGGCGGTGCTGCAGATACCGCGCGGCCTGGCCCTGGCGGACGGGACACGGCCGGCGCCATCAACATCCATGCCTCGCTGTTGCCGCGCTGGCGCGGCGCCGCGCCGGTCGTGCGCGCCATCGAAGCCGGCGACACGCGCACCGGCATCAGCATCATGCAGATGGACGCCGGCCTCGATACCGGGCCCATCTTGATGGCCGAGGCGATCGACATCGGGCCGACGGTGCAGCGCCGGAGCGCTGACCGAAGAGCTGGCGCAGCTGGGCGGGCGACTGCTGGTCGCCGCCTTGCGCGCAAGCGCAGCAGGGCGCGCTGGCGGCGCGCAGCCGCAGCCGGCGAGCGGGCATCGACCTACGCCCACAAGGTAGAGAAGCGCGAAGCTTGGATCGATTGGTCGGCGCCCGCCGGACGCGATGGCCGCGCAGGTGCGCGCTTTCGATCCTTTCCCGGCGCCTGCGGCCTGCTGCACGGCGCAGGTCGTGAAGATCTGGCGAGCCCATGTCGTCGATGCGTCGCGGCTGGCGGCCATCGCCGGCGCCGCGGCGCGGCCGCCTGGCTCGATCGTCGATGTCGGCGCGCCGAAGGCATCGTCGTGGCTTGCGGTCCCGCCGACACAGCCGGCAGCCAGCCGATGCCTGTGCCTGACGCAGTTGCAGCGGCCCGGCGGCCGGCGGCTGGATGCGCGTGAATTCTTGGCTGGCACGCCGCATCGCCGTTCGGGTACGAGCTGTGTCGCGGCGCCGCGGGTGGCGATGCACGCTGAAGCCCCCGCTGCCGAGGCTTCGGCGGCGCGGCGCCCGCGCTGGCCGACGCGCTGCTGGGCTCCGCTGCCGCCTGGGTAGGGTTGCAGCGGGCCAGTCGCTCGACCGCGCGCTGCCCACGGGCCTGCGGGAGCCGCCCGTCGCGATGGCGCGCAACGACGCCGCATTGGCAGGGCGCGGCGCGCGACATTACGTATCGCCGCTGCGAGCCGGCGCGCAGTGCTCGACTACCTCTTGGGAGTGCTCGCCGCACCGGCCTCCGGATCCGGCCGGTGCGCGCCCTGCTCAGCGTCGCGCTGGCGCAGTTGCTTGCGCGCTCCTATGCCGAATTCACCGTGGTCGACCAGGCGGTGCAGGCGGCGCGCCGATGGCCGCAGACGGCCAGCGCCGGCGCCATGGTCAATGCCGTCCTGCGCGGCTTTCTGCGCCAACGAGCCGTGCTCGAGGAACAGGCGTTGAGCGACCCGGCGCGCCGCTGGAACGTGCCGGCGTGGTGGCTGCAGAAGCGTGCAAGCCGAATACGGGTCGCGCGCGCCGAACCCGTGCTGCGCGCGCAGCTCGAGGAGCCGCCGCTGGTGCTGCGGGTCGAACGTGCGGCGCGCGACGGTGGCGGCGCAGCTTAGAGCAGCTTGCGGCGCGCGAACCTTGCCGCCAGCCGGGTCGGACCGGTGGGCGATTTGGCTGCACCGGGCGGTGCCGGTCGAACGGATCCCGGGTTTCTCCGAGGGACGGGTGTCCGTGCAGGACGCCGGCGCCCAACTGGCGGCGCCTTGGCTCGGCGCCGTCGAGGGCATGCGCGTGCTCGATGCCTGCGCGGCGCCGGGCGGCAAGACGGCGCACCTGCTCGAAGATCGCCGACTGCCAGGTCGACGCCGTCGAGGCCGATGCGCAGCGCGCAAGCCGCATCGGCGAGAATCTGCAGCGCCTCGGGCCTGGCGGCGCAGCCCGGCCACGATGGCGCGCGCCGGTGCGGCGTGCGCGTGCAGGTGGCCGACGTCCTGCGGCCGGGCGACTACTGGGACGGTCGGCCCTACGACCGCATCCTGCTCGATGCGCCTTGCACGGCTTCGGGCGTAGTGCGGCGGCATCCGGACATCGTTTGGTTGCGGCGGCCCGCGGATGTTGCGAATTTGGCAACGCAACAGGCCAAAATGCTCCATGCCCTGTGGCCGCTGCTGGCTCCGGCTGGTAGATTGCTTTACGTGGTTTGTTCGGTGTTTGCCGAGGAAGGCCGGCGGCAGGTTGCGGCGTTCGTGCGGCGTCAGCCAGGGGCACGCCTGATCCCGCTGCCCGTAGCCGGACCGCCCGGTGATCCGAACAGCCTGCAGTTGTTGCCCAACTCCGTGGCGGCGGTCGCACGGCGCGCGCGGGCCTGGCCACGGCGGCGTTGCCACTGCTGCACGACGGCTTTTTCTACGCGCTAATCGAAAAGACCTAAGAAGATCATGCGCGCATCGGTGCGTCCCGACTGGCGCGGAGTCAGAGAATGGCTTCCCGCCGCCTGCCGGATGCTCACGCCGCGGCCATGGCCGCCGCTTGCTTCGTGCTGTGCGCGCTCGCCTTGGGCTTGTTCGCGGCGCCCGGTCCAGCGCTGAAGAGCGGCGTCGGTCGTGACCCATGCGGACCTGCGCGTGAGCCATGGCGCCGATCCGGGCACCTATCGTCGATGCGCAGTTCGACCTGCCCATGCCCGGTCGTTGCGCGAGGCGATCGACCACGGCATCGCCCTGTACTTCGTCATCGAGTTGGAGGTCTCCCGCAGCCGCTGGTACTGGTTCGACCAGCGCCTGCTCAACGATGCCATCGAATACCGGCTCAGCTTCAGCCCGCTCACTCGGCAGTATCGCTTGACGCGCGGCGGACTGGCGCAGCCGTTCGATACCCTCGACCAGGCCCTGGCTACCATGCGGCGCGTTTCGCAGTGGCGCGTCGGCGATGCCGCGCTGCTCGATGGCGGCAAGGTGCAGTCGCGCATCCGCTTGCGGTTGGACACCTCGATGCTGCCCAAGCCGTTCCAGGTCAACGCCCTGACGGACCGTGACTGGACGCTGGCCTCCGAATGGACCCAGTTGGCGGTCCTCAACGACGACGCAAACTAGCGCCGCCGTCGCGCGCCTGCTTCCATGTCACGCATCATCCGCTACGGCCTGATCGGCGGCCTGGCCCTCGCCGGGGTGCTTGCTGTTCATTCTTACCTCGGCCAGCGGCAACTCGCGCGCCTTCGAGCGCAACTACCCCATATTGCTGGCAGCCAACGGCGCCATCGCCCTGGTGCTGTTCGTGCTCGTGGTGTTTCTGAGCGTTCGCCTGCTGCGCGGCGTGCGGGCCAAGCGCTTCGGCGCGCGCCTCATGGCGCGCTTCGCGATCGCCTTTGCGCTGATGGGCGTCGTTCCCGGCGTCCTCGTCTACGTCGTTTCCTCGCAGTTTCTGCTGCGGTCCATCGAATCCTGGTTCAATGTCAAGGTCGAGGGCGCGCTCGAATCGGGGCTGGCGCTGGGGCGCGCGGTGCTAGAAATCCAGCGCGACGATTTGAAGGCCAAGGCGCGCACGATGGCGTTGGAGCTGGCCGACGCCCCTGCGATGGAAAGGTCGCGGGCCTTGGAGCGACTGCGCGAGCGCGCGGGAGTGGAACAGGCAACCATCGTTAGCGCCAGCGGCAATCTGGTCTGGTCAAGCAGCGCGCCGGGCCTGGACTTGTCGCCCACCCTGCCCAGTCCCAGCCTGCTGCGCAGCACGCTGGCGGCCGGCGGATACGCGCTGATCGAGGGCGACGAACTGGCGGTCGAGCCGATCAAGGGGTTGCGCACGCGCGCCATCGTACCGATTCCGCTGGGGACGCAAGCGCGCGGCGCCGATCCGACCTCGCTGGCCGATGCGCTGCCGCGCCTGCGGTCTGCAGCGCGATTGCCGGGAATCAATCCGATCCGCATTGAAGAGCCGCGCTTCTTGCAGCTGACGCAGGCGGTCCCGCCGGCCCTGGCGGCCAACGCCCAGGCATTGCAAACGGGCTACGGCGAGTACCAAGAACTGTCGTTGGCGCGCACCGGCTTGCAGACCATCTACCTGCTGACCTTGACCCTTACGCTGCTGCTGGCGGTTTTTGCCGCGATCGGCTCCGGGGTGCTTTTGGCGACCGCGATGACGGCGCCGCTCGTCGAGTTGGCGGCCGGGACGAAGGCCGTCGCCGAGGGCGACTTTCGGCCGGTTCGCGAGTTCCGCGGCAACGACGAGCTGAATCTGCTGCCGCAATCGTTCAATGCGATGACGCGCCAGTTGGCCGAGGCGCGCAACGCGGTCGAGACGCGTTCGCGTCAGCTGGAGGCCGCGCGCGCCTACTTGGAGCGGCTGCTGGCGAACCTGTCGGCCGGCGTCATCGTCCTGGACGAGGACTTTGCCATCGTCACCGCCAATTACGGCGCGGGCAGGATACTGGGCGTGACCTTGGCGCAGCACGCCGGGCATGCGTTGCAGGAGGATGTCCCGCAGCTGGCGCAACAGCTGGCGGATGCCTTCCGCGACCAAGCTCTGGCCGCGACGCCCGAAGGATTCGTGGCAGCGGCAGATGCAGGTGCGGCGGCGTCGGCGCGGCGGAGGGGGCCGAGCCCCTGGCCCTGCTGGTGCGCGGCTCGCGCCTGCCGCTGGAGGACGGTCTTGGCTACGTCGTGGTCTTCGATGACATCACGCAAGTCATCTCGGCACAGCGCGCGGTCGCCTGGGGCGAGGTCGCGCGGCGACTGGCGCACGAGATCAAGAATCCGCTGACGCCGATCCAGCTGGCCGCCGAGCGGCTGCGGATGAAACTGTCGGCTGCGCTTAACCCGGAGCAGCGCGACGTGCTCGAACGCGGTACGGTTACGATCGTCAATCAAGTCACGGCGATGAAGCGTATGGTTGACGAGTTTCGTGACTACGCACGGCTGCCCGTGCCGCGGTTTGCGGCGCTCGACCTGAATGCCCTCGTCGAGGAAGTCGGCGCCCTGTACGGTGCCGATGGCGGCGCAGAGCCCGCGGGCGACGGCCCGGGGGTCCGCGTGACGCTGCGCTTGGCGCCCGAGTTGCCGCGCGTGGAGGCGGACGCCGGGCAGATGCGCCAAGTGCTACATAATCTGCTCGGCAACGCAATCGAGTCGATGTCCGCCTCGCAGGCGGATGCCGGCGCGCGCGCGCCGGGCGCCGCCGCGGCGCACGTACTGGTTCGGACCGAAGTGGTTGCCATCGAGCAACCCGGGTCAGCGGCCCGGGAGGCCCCGAGCCAGGCGGTACGCCTGTCGGTGGAGGACAATGGCCCTGGGTTCCCGGCGAATATACTTAGACGTGCCTTCGAGCCTTATGTCACGACAAAGCCCCGTGGAACCGGCCTGGGACTGGCGCTGGTAAAGAAGATCATTGATGAGCATGATGGCAGGATCGAGATCGTCAATCGCGAAGGCGGGTCCGGCGCGAAGGTGACGATCGTTTTGCATCGGCTGGCATCGCCGGCCGCCGCGTACGGCTTGAGGCAGGACCGCCTGGGGCAAGCCAGACAACACGCAATCGACGCAAATGGCAAACATACTGGTTGTTGACGACGAAATCGGGATCCGCGAGCTGCTTTCGGAGATTCTTTCCGACGAGGGCCATGTTGTGACGACCGCCGACAGCGCGAACAGCGCGCGACGCCTGCGTCGCGAGTCCGCGCCGGACTTGATCTTGCTGGACATCTGGATGCCGGATACCGACGGCGTTACGCTGCTCAAGGAATGGGTGGCCGGGGGCCAGACGAGCACGCCGGTCATCATGATGTCGGGGCACGCGACACTGGAGACGGCCGGCGAGGCCACGCGCCTGGGTGCGCTGGATTTTCTCGAAAAACCGGTTGCCCTCGCGCGTCTGCTCGGGGCCGTGCGCAATGGGCTGGATCACGGGCAGCGCATGCGCAGTCCGCGGCCGGCGACGCCAATCGTCGCGCAAGGGGAGGAGCCGGCGACGTCGCAGCGCACGCGGCCGGCACCGGCGGAGGCCGGCGTTGCGCGCGACGGCGGATCCCTGCCCGCGCAGGCCCTGTCCATCAATCTGGACCAACCGCTGAGGGAAGCGCGCGACCAATTCGAGCGCGTCTATTTCGAGTACCAGCTGTCCAAGGAAAACTACAGCATGACCCGGGTCGCCGATCGCGCCGGTCTCGAGCGCACGCACCTGTACCGAAAGCTCAAGCAGCTGGGGGTCGAACTGGGCCGCGGCGCGCGCCGCACGGAGCGCTCAGACACCCCGGTCGGCGCCATACAAGGGGCGGCCGGCGGAGCCGGCTCGGAGGAGTAGCGGCGGCGCTCGCCGCCGCTACGCGCGCCGATGGGCCAGATCCGCGTGCGCGGTGCGCGCACCCACAATCTGCGCGACGTCAGACCTCGATTTGCCGCGCGGGCGGCTCATCGTCGTCACCGGTCTGTCGGGTTCGGGCAAGAGTTCCCTGGCCTTCGATACGCTGTACGCCGAGGGCCAGCGGCGCTACGTCGACTCGCTTTCCTCGTACGCGCGCCAGTTCCTGCCGATGATGGACAAGCCCGATGTCGACCACATCGACGGGCTGTCGCCGGCCATCGCCATTCAGCAGCGCAGTGCTGGCGCCAATCCGCGCTCGACGGTCGGCACGGTGACGGAGATCCACGACTACCTGCGGCTGTTGTTTGCGCGTGCCGGCCGGGCGCACTGTCCCGACCACCCCGAGCAGCCGCTCGGCGCCCACAGTGTCGCCCAGATGGTCGACTTTGCGCTGAACCTGCCACAGGGAAGCGCGCTGCAGGTTCTGGCGCCGATGGTCGACGGACGCAAGGGAGCCTTCGCAGAGCTGCTGCACGACCTGCGCGCGCGCGGCTTCGTGCGCTTTCGCATTGACGGCGCCGTCGTCGGTGGCGACGATCTGCCGCAGCTGGCGCGCAATGAAACGCACCGTATCGAAGTGGTCGTCGATCGGCTGCGCATCCAGGCCGCGGCGCAGTCGCGCCTGGCCGATTCGATCGAGACGGCGCTGCGCATTGCCGACGGCAAGGTGCTGTTGCTGGATCCGGACCGGGGCGCCGAGGCGGTCTTTTCGATCCGGCAGGCGTGTCCGCGCTGCGGCTATGCGCCGCCGAACCTGGAGCCGCGCCTGTTCTCCTTCAACAGTCCGCAGGGTGCCTGCGGCACCTGCGCCGGACTGGGCAAATTGGAGTTCTTCGATCCGGAGCGCGTCGTCACCCAGCCGGAATTGACCCTTGGCGGCGGCGCCATCGCCGGCTGGGACGCGCGCAATCGCCAGAACTACGCTCGCTTGCAGACGCTGGCCGAACACGCCCGAATCGATCTGGAGCAAGCGTGGAGTCGGTTGCCGCAGGCGTTTCGCCACCAGGTCCTCTACGGCGCCGCGGACGAGCCGACGGGGGCCAAGCCGCAGTTTGCCGGCATCTTGCCGACGCTGGAGCGGCGCTGGCGCGAAACCGATTCGGCCGCCGTGCGCGAAGCCCTGGGTTCCTTGCGAGTCTTGCGCACCTGCCCGGACTGCGCAGGGACGCGTCTGCGGCGCGAAGCGCGCTATGTCTTTTTGGAGCATGGTCAGGACAAGCGCGCAATCTACGACATCGAAGCGCTGCCGCTGGCCGGCGCCGCGGAACTCGTGCGCACCCTCGATCTGGAGGGTGCCCGCCGTGACGTCGCGCAGCCGATCTTGGCAGAGATCGGCGCGCGATTGCAGTTTCTTAACGACGTGGGGCTGGGTTACCTGTCGCTCGACCGGGCTGCCGATTCGCTCTCCGGCGGGGAGGCGCAACGCATCCGTCTGGCTTCGCAGATCGGTTCCGGCCTGACCGGGGTGCTGTACGTGCTGGACGAACCCTCGATCGGATTGCACCAGCACGACAACAATCGGCTCATTGGCACCTTGCAGCGCCTCAAGACGCTGGGCAACACCGTTCTGGTCGTCGAACACGACGAGGAAATGATCCGCGCAGCCGATCATGTCGTGGACATGGGGCCGGGCGCGGGCGTGCACGGAGGCGCCGTGGTCGCACAGGGCACGCCCGCGCAGGTGATGGCAAATGAACACTCCCTCACGGGGGACTATCTTTGCGGTCGCCGCCGCATCGAAGTGCCACCGGCGCGGGTCCGACCAGGCAGCCATTGGCTGCGCCTGCTCGGCGCCAGCGGACACAACCTGCGCGCGATCGACCTGGAGCTGCCGGTCGGTTGCCTGGTGTGCGTGACCGGGGTGTCGGGGTCCGGCAAGTCAACCTTGATCAACGATACGCTCGCATTGGCGGTGGCCAGACACCTGCACGGCGGCCGCGAAGAGCCGGCCCAGCACGCGGCAATTGAAGGCCTGGAGCATTTCGATCGCATCGTGAACATCGACCAGGCCCCGATCGGTCGCACACCGCGCAGCAATCCGGCCACGTATGCGGGGCTGTTTTCGACGGTACGCGAACTCTTCGCTGGCACGGTGACCGCACGCGAGCGCGGCTATGGCGTCGGGCGCTTCTCCTTCAACGTTGCCGGGGGCCGCTGCGAGGAGTGCCAGGGCGACGGAGTCATCAAGGTGGAGATGCATTTTCTGGCGGATGTGTACGTGGTTTGCCAAAGCTGTGGGGGGCGGCGCTACAACCGGGAGACGCTGGAAGTGCTGTACAAGGGGCACAACATCGCCGAGGTGCTCGACCTGAGCGTAGAACAGGCGCGCGCGTTGTTCGGCGCCGTGCCCGCCCTGGAGCGGCGCTTGCGCACGCTCAGCGACGTCGGTCTCGATTATCTGCGGTTGGGCCAAAGTGCAACCACGCTCTCCGGCGGCGAGGCGCAACGCATCAAACTGGCGCAGGAACTGTCCAAGCGGGAAACCGGTCGCACGCTGTACGTACTCGATGAACCGACCACCGGCCTGCACTTCCACGACATCGCCCTGTTGCTGCGGGTGCTGCACCGCTTGCGCGACGCGGGCAACACGATCGTCGTCATCGAGCACAACCTGGACGTCGTCAAGACCGCAGACTGGGTGATCGACCTGGGTCCGGACGGAGGTGCCGGGGGCGGCGCGATCGTGGCGGCCGGCACCCCCGAACAGGTCGCCGAGGCCGAGCGCGGCTACACCGGGCGCTATCTCAAGGCAACCCTGGCGCGGGCCGAGGCTCAGGCGCGCGCCACCGGATCGGCATCCAGGACCTCGACGGCCGCGTCGAACAAGTCTTGATAGGCGGCGTAGGTCGTCAGAAACAGCAGCGGCAGCAAGAATATCCAGCCGATCATCATGACGATGGTGGACGCGACGGACATGAAAAAGAACGCGATGCCGTAGAGGGTCAGCGCGCCGGCGCTGCGCCAGCTTGCCTTCAAGCTCAAGCCCAGCGCATCGAGCGGATTCGCGCCGCGCAGGACCACCAGCGCGGGCGCCAGCCAGATCGCCATCGACAGCGGAATGAAGAGGCAAGTACACAGCAGAAGGATCAGGATGGTCGTGCCACCGATGCGCGTCATTGCGACGGTCGGGTCCATCGCCAAGCCGAAGTGCGCCCACGCGACCCCAAGCTCAGCAAGCGTTCCGCCGAATCCAACGACCAGCATGACGCCCACAATGACGGCGCTGACGATCAGCGCAATCAATCCGACTCCAACCAAGGCGCCGAAACAGGAGCCAAAGCCGCTGAACAGATCGCTGAAAGCGGCCGGTTGCCCTTGGGCCGTCTTGTGCGCAGCGTTCATCAACCCGCCGGAAAGGACAAACCAAAGCAGCGTCGACGCGATCGAGCCGACCACCGGGAATAGGTGCGGGAGGGCCGTGGCGACCACCAGACACAGCCCCATCGCAACCCACGTGAGGAGGTTGGACAGATTGCCGAACAGCCACGTGAAGCCCGCGCTCCACCAGAAGAAACCGCGTCCGGCAGGGACGCTGCGCACGCAAATCGGGGCAGATCTGGAAAGCTGGTTCATGCAAGTGCCTCGCTGGGGGTTGCGTTGAATGGGACAAGCGATCGCGTCGACCGGGTACTGTACCGGAACCGCGCGCCGCAGCACGTGCCGGGGCGGTCTCAGACCTTGAGCAGCAAGCGCTGCTCGGCCGTCTCCAGCGTGCCGACGTTCCCGCGCAGCACCACGACATCGCCTTCCTCCAGGAGCAGATCGGCGGCCGGATTTTCATGGAGCTTGCCGCGCCGGCGCAGCGCCGAGACCTCGACGCCGATGCCGGCCAGGTTGACCTCCTGCAAGGTCCGGCCGACGGCGGCCGCATCGCGGTCTAGCGCCACGGTGTGCAGACGCAGCTGCAAGGGCTCGTCCACGCTGCCCTCGTTGTCGTCCGAGCCGTGGAAATAGCCGCGCAGCAGGCGGTAGCGCGAGTCGCGTGCATCGCGCACCTGGCGGATGACGCGCGCCAGCGGGACGCCCAGCAGCACCAGCGCATGCGAACCGAGCATCAGGCTGCCCTCGAAGACCTCCGGCACCACTTCGGTGGCGCCGGCCGCCAGCAGGCGATCGAGGTCGGCGTCGTCCTGGGTGCGCACGATGACCGGTACCGCGGGATTCAATTCCTGCGCCACAGCGATGATGCGCAAGGCGGCCTGAACATCGCTAAAGCTCACCACCAGCGCCGCGGCCCGCGTAAGGCCGGCCGCCATCAGAGTTTCCGCGCGTGCCGCGTCGCCGTAGACAACGGCGTGCCCGGCCGCGGCGGCCTCGCGAATGCGGTCCGGGTCCAGGTCCAGCGCGATATACCCGATGTGCTCGTGCTCGAGCATCGTCGCCAGATGCTGACCGCTGCGGCCGTAGCCGCAGATCACCACGTGGCGCTCGGTCGAAATCGAACGTGCGGCGATGCGGTGCAGCTCCAGCGCGCGCATCATCCACTCGGAGCCGCCAAAGCGCAGCGCCAAGCGGGCGCCCTGACCCAGCAAGAAGGGTGTCGCCAACATCGACAACAACATCGCGGCCAGCACGATTTGCTGCAGGCGCTCCGGTAGGACCCCGTGTTCGGCGGCCAGATTGATCAGCACGAAGCCGAACTCTCCGGCGGCCGCCAGTGGCAGCGCGGTGCGGATCGCGGTACCCGGGGTGGCGCCGAAGAAGCGCGCCAGGCCCAAGGTGAGCGCGAACTTCAAGCCCAACGGGATCAGCAGCGCGGCGATCACCCATGGAAACTGGGCGAAGACAACACGCAGGTCCAGGGCCATGCCGATGGTCACGAAGAACAGCCCCAGCAGTACATCGCGGAACGGCTTGACGTCCTGCTCCACGTGGTGACGGTACTCGGTCTCGGACAACAGCATGCCCGCCACGAACGAACCCAGCGCCGGCGACAGCCCGGCTTGTCCAGCCATCCAGGCCAGCCCCAGGGTCAGCAGCAGCAGGTTCAGCATGAACAGTTCTTGCGACCGCCGCTTGGCGACCAGGTGCAGCCAGGCACGCAGCAACACGCGCCCGCCCGACAGCAGCACGAACAGCAAAAGGCCGGCCTTGGCGCAGGCCGCCAACAGAGCCAGGCCCATCTGCGCGGCGGGGGCCGACAGCGAGGGCACGATGACCAGTAGCGGCACGACGGCAAGGTCCTGCAGCAGCAGCACGCCGACGATGCGTCGACCATGCTCGGTCTCGAGCTCCATCCGCTCGACCAGCAACTTCATCAAAATCGCGGTCGACGACATGGCCAGCGCGGCACCCAGCGCAAATGCCCCGGCCAATCCGATGCCCAGGCGCGACCCCAGCAGCCAGCCGGCGGCCAAGGTCGAAGCCAGCGTCAGCACGACCTGGGTCATACCCAGTCCAAGCACAATGCTGCGCATGCTGTTGAGCCGCGGCAGGGAGAACTCGAGGCCGATGGAGAACATCAGGAATACGATCCCAAGTTCCGCGAGTTGATGCGTCCCGGGTGCATCCGGCGCCAGGGCCAGCGCATGCGGCCCGATGGCCATGCCGACGATGAGGTAGCCCAGCACCGGCGGCTGGTGAAAAAGACGCACCGCGGCGACGCCGATGACCGAGGTCGCCAGGAGGAGCAAAGTCAATTCAAGGGCGCTGGGCATGGGCGGTCGGCGGGTCGGACGGACGGGGGTGTGACGAGCCGGGTCGAATCAAGAAACAAAGTGCCGGATCCTGCGATCCGGTCGTGATCCACTGCGTTGCATCAGCGATCGGGCACGGGTAGAGCAATTCCCGTGCCAACAACACACCCCAAGAGTATCATCGGCAGCCAGTCTCCAACATGAAAACCCAGAGCACTTTTCCCAACCCTGGCCCGGCGGATGCACGCACGGCGGTCGGCCCGCATGTCAAGTCAGGTGCTTCGGCCTTGGCGCTGGCGCGCGCCGTCATCGAAGTGGAGGCGCAAGCGGTAGCGGGGCTGGCGGATCGCCTGGACGAGACCTTCCTGGCTGCCGTGGACCTGCTGCTCGCCTGCCGCGGGCGCGTGGTGGTCAGCGGTATTGGCAAAAGCGGCCATATCGGTCGCAAGGTGGCTTCGACCCTGGCCTCGACGGGAACGCCGGCGATGTTCGTGCACGCCGCAGAGGCGGCGCACGGCGACCTGGGGATGATCACGCCGTCGGACGTGTTCCTGGCGTTCTCGAACTCGGGTGCGTCGCCGGAGTTGATGACCATCGTCCCGATCCTCAAGCGCGAGGGCACGCCCTTGATCGCGGTCACCGGATCGGCCGGATCGGCCCTGGCACAGGCCGCCGACGTGCACCTCGATTGCCGCGTCGAGCGCGAGGCCTGCCCTCTCAATTTGGCGCCAACGTCTTCGACCACGGCGATGCTGGCCTTGGGCGATGCACTTGCCATTGCCTGCCTGGATGCGCGCGGCTTCGGCGCGCAGGATTTCGCGCGTTCCCATCCGGGCGGCGCGCTCGGCCGCCGCCTGCTGATGCGGGTCTCGGACATCATGCGCACGGGCGCGGCCATACCGGTCGTGGGACCGGATGCGAGTGTGATGAACGCACTGCAGGAAATATCGCGCAAACAAATCGGCATGACCGCGATCGTTGACCAGCAGCGCCGCATCCTGGGCATCTTTACCGATGGCGACCTGCGCCGTTTGCTCGAGCGCGGCGCCGACGTGCGCACCGCATTGGTCGCGGACGTGATGACCGTGACGCCGTTGTCGATCAAGGCCGATGCGCTGGCTGCCCAGGCGGCCCAGATGCTCGACGCCGGCAGGAAGAACCAACTGCTGGTCACCGACGAGCAGGGACGGCTGGTTGGCGCGCTGCACATGCACGACCTGATGGCGGCCAAGGTGATCTGATGGCGCGCCGGCCGGCTCTTACTGTCATCCGGCGCGCCGCCGCCGTGAGGCTGGTGGCGCTCGACGTCGATGGCGTGCTCACGGATGGACGGCTGTACTTTGGCGCTCGCGGCGAAGCGCTCAAGGCGTTCGACGTGCGCGACGGCCTGGGCCTGCGATGGCTGCAGGATGCCGGCATAGAGATCGCGCTCATCACGGGCCGCACTTCGGGGATTGTTGCCGCCCGCGCGCGCGACCTGGGGATACGGCGGGTCATGCAGGGACAGCGCGACAAGCTGGCCTCGCTGCGGCGCCTGCTGGCGCAAACCGGCATGGGAGCAAGCGAGTGCGCCTACATGGGCGACGACTGGCCGGATCTGCCAGTGCTGGGTGCGGTCGGGTTGGCGGCGACGGTCGCCGACGCGCCGGAGGAGGTGCGCCGCTGCGTGCACTGGGTGGCGCCTTCGCCGGGGGGCGGGGCGCCGTGCGCGACCTGGCCGGCCTGATCCTGCGCGCCCAGCAACGGTATGACGCGATGCTCGCGGCGGCGCGCGAATCGGCGGTTCTGGGGCTTGCTCATGGGTGAGCGTGCCGCCTCGTGGTTTGCGGTTGTCATGATGCTGATCGTTCTGGGGTCGAGCTACTGGTATGCGCAGACCCTGCGCGACCAAGATCGCGGTGATTCGGGGCGTATCGGCCAGATCGACTTCTTTGCCGAAAAGATCGCCTTGACCGGTTTTGACGCGGTTGGACGTGGCCACTACCGCTTGTTTGCAGATCGCATGAACCACTTTGGCAGCAGCGATGACGTGGACCTGACCCATCCGCACCTGCTGAGCCTGCGCACCGATGAGCCGCAGGTGCAGGCGACGGCAAGCATTGCCCACGTGCACAACAACGGGGCGACGGTACAGATGTTCGGCAACGTGGTGGTGACCCGCGCGGGCGACCGGGACCGACCGCCGATGCGCCTGGAAACCGAGGAGTTATTTGTCGCGCCCGACGACGATCACTTCTGGACCGAAGCGCCGGTGCTGATGCACAGCGGCGGGGCGATGATGCAGGGCGTGGG
>CAVSPM010000010.1:0-31080 GCA_963729785.1 uncultured beta proteobacterium
CCCCGCTGCGGGCATCCGCGCGACCTGGCGCTGGCCGCCGCCGGGGCGGGCGCCGCCCGGCGCTGGCCGGCAAAACCGGCCCGAGCGACCCGCGGCCGGAGCGAGTAACATCCGATCGATGAGACTTCGCATATGAGCTTTGCCGCTCCTTCTTTCGGCGTGTATTTCCCGTTACTGGTTCCAGCCCTGCACCGCTTGTGCAGCAGCGCCCCTGGCGCGGCGCGCCAGGCCCGGACCGCCTGGACAAAGATCGACTGATGTCCGACTACTCTGATTTCGATCACTTCGGGCTCGATCCGCGCCTGGTGGCGGCGGTGCGCGCCATGGGTTACCTCAAGCCCACGCCGATCCAGTCCAAGGCCATCCCCATCGTCTTGAACGGCAAGGACGTGATGGGTGCGGCCCAGACGGGCACGGGCAAGACGGCCGGCTTCGCCTTGCCGATCCTGCACCGGCTCATCTCCCATGCCAGCACCAGCATGTCGCCGGCGCGCCATCCGGTGCGCGCGCTGATCCTGGCGCCCACGCGCGAGCTGGCCGACCAGGTCGCCGTCAACGTGCAGCAGTACGCATCGCAGACGCCGCTGCGCTGCGCCGTGGTGTACGGCGGCGTCGACATGGTGCCCGCAGACCCAGGCGCTGCGCGCCGGGGTAGAGATCATCGTGGCCACGCCAGGCCGGCTGCTCGATCACCTGCAGTCGAAGAACACCTCGCTCGGGCAGGTGCAGACGGTCGTGCTCGACGAGGCCGACCGGATGCTCGATATGGGCTTTTTGCCGGACATCTCGCGCATCCTGCAGCTGCTGCCCAAGGAGCGCCAGAGCCTGATGTTCTCGGCCACCTTCTCCGAGGAGATCAAGCGGCTGGCAGCCAATTTCCTGCGCGACCCGGTGCTGGTCGAGGTGGCGCAGCGCAACGCCACCGCCGAAAACGTGCGCCAGGAGCTCGTGCACGTGCACGAGTCGGAGAAAGGCGCGGCGCTGACGGCGCTGCTGCAGCAGCGCGACCTGGCGCAGGTGCTGGTGTTCGTCAACACCAAGATCGGCGCGCGGCCGGCTGGCGCGCCAGCTGCAGCGCGACGGCATCAACGCCGACGCGATCCACGGCGACAAGACGCAGGACGAGCGCATGAAGGCGCTCGAGGCATTCAAGGCGGGCTCGATCCGCGTGCTGGTCGCCACCGACGTGGCGGCGCGCGGCCTGGACATCAGCGAGCTGCCCGGCGTGATCAACTACGACGTGCCCTTCGCGCCCGAGGACTACATCCATCGCATCGGCCGCACCGGCCGGGCCGGCGCGTCGGGCTGCGCGATCACGATCGCCAGCGGCGCCGACGACAAGGCGGTGGCGGCGATCGAGCGGCTGATCAAGTGCCCATCGTGCCGGTGACGCTGGAGCTGGCCGGCGGCGCGCGCGCGGCCCGAGGGCGCGGCCGCCGAGGAGCGCGGCGCGCGCCGGCGGGTCGCGCCGGTCGAGGGGCGCAGCGAGGGCCGCTCGGAGGGTCGCCGAGGGCCGCTCCGAAGGTCGCTCCGAGGGCCGCGGGCGCGGGCGCGAGGAGCGCCACGGCGCCGGCGCGCGAGCGCGGCGCCCGGCCGGCGGCGCCGGTCGACGATTTCTTTCTGCAAGCCCTACGAACCGGAAGCGGGCCCGGCGGCGGTCGCCGTCCGGCGCCGGTCCAGCGCCGCAGCCGGCGGTGCGCGACGCGATCGAGCGCAAGCCGGCGCGTCGCGGCGCCCTGCTGGGCGGCATCAAGAAGGCCACGACCGAGTCCTAGGCCGCGCGCCGCGGCGCTATGCCGTGCGCCGGCGACGCCGCTGCGCCGTCGGGCGTTGCTCCGGCGGCTTCAGCTCGGGCTCGGCCGCCGCTTCGGCGCTGGGCACCTTCACCACCGTCACCGAGCAGCGCGCCTCGCGCCACGACCTGGGTCGAGACGCTGCCCAGGTAGCGGCGCAGCGCCGAGCGCGCCGCGCGAACCGATCACGATATGGCTCACCTGGTTGCTGTGCGCGTAGTCGAGGATGGCGTCGGCCGGATCGCTGCCTCGAGCACATGGAAGGTCACGCGCGCGCCGGCAGGCCCAGCGGGCGGGCCCAGTGCTGCAGCTGCACCAGGCGCTGCACGTGCCGGTGCACGCCGTCGGCGTCGATCGTGTTTTCCAGCGGCGATGCGCGCGCGTGCGCAGCACGCGTGACGCAGGCCAGGCGCGCCTGGGGCGCGGCGTGCATTGACTGGCCGGCGGCGTCGCGCAAGCGCTTCGCCCAGCGCTTCCCACTCCTGCGACAGGTCCACCGCCGCCATGACGATGGGTGCGCGCCCCAGCTGCTGGGTGATCGTGCGCGGCGACCGGCTTTGGCCCAAGCGTCCGGCCAGCGCGGCGCCAGCGCGTCCATGTCGACTGCGCCTCGTAGCGCTGCCGCGCGCGCGCTCAGCACGACGCTGTCCGGATGGGACAGGTCGAAGGCCAGCTGCGCGGCCGTGCCGTAGCGCTGCTCCGGATCGACCTCCAGGCAGTGCAGGATGATCTCCTGCAGCCAGGGCGGCAGTCCGGCTCGCAGGGCGCGCGGCGGCACCGGTCTGCTCGTACAGGCGCCGGCGCAGGCCGCTGCACGCTGGTCGGCGCGCCGAAGGGCCGCGTGCCCGGTGGCCAGGTAGGTAGAGGATCACGCCCAGCGCGAACAGGTCGCTGCGCGGGTCGTTGCGGATGCTGCAGCACCTGCTCGGGCGACATGTAGGGCCCGGTGCCCATGGGCAGGCGGAACTCCTCGTCCAGCAGGTCGGGCAGCCGGTCGTGGCGCGCCAGGCCGAAATCGACCAGCACCGCGCGGCCGTCGGGCGCGGAACATGATGTTGCTCGGCTTGATGTCCAGGTGGATCACGTGCTGGCGGTGCAGGTCGTGCAGGGCGTCGGCCACGCGCGTGCCGATGCGCGCGACCTCGTCGACCGGCAGCGGGCGCTCGTCCAGGCGGGCGCGCAGCGACTGGCCCTGCAGCGCTCCATGACGATGTAGGGCTGGCGTCTCGAAGCCGCCGGCGGCGATCCAGCGCGGCACATGCAGGCCCGTGCAGCATGGGCAGGATCATCTGCTCGACCTCGAAGCCGACGATGGCCGTCGGGTCTTCGCCGCAGCAGCGGGATCTTCATCATCGCCGGGGCCGGCCGTTGCGGGTGGGTGACGCGCCACAGCTCGGCCATGCCGCCCACGTGCATGCGCTCGACCAGCGTGTAGCCGTCGATGACTTCGCCCGGTTCGAAGGCGCGCGGGCGCGCGCTTGCGTGGCCACGACTAACCCCCGACTGAGCTGGCGGGCAAAGCGTTCGGGCAGTCCGGCCGCGCGGATCTTGCGCGCCGCCAGGTCGTGGTCGTAGGGCACGCGCCAGAAGGTCAGCAGGCCGTCAGCTCGTCGAAGCTGGCGTAGCAGGCGGCCGGATTGCCGTCGCGCGGCTGGCCCACCGAGCCCGGGATCGCCAGCCAGCGCCGCGCCGCGCTCAGCGGGATCGGCGTGCCCGGGACCGGCTCGAAAACCTCCACCCGCTGCGTCAGGCCCATGTGGTAGAGCACCGGCTCGTGCATGTGGCCGCAGAAGGTGATGCGCGCCCGCACCACCATGCATGTTGCGCATCGCCTGGGCCGCGCCGAACACGTACTCGTAGCCTTGCGGATCCCAGCCGTTGGCGTGCGCGTACAGGCAGTTGCCGTCGGTGACGGTCAGCGGCCGCTCGCGCAGGAAGTCCAGCTGGTCGGCCGACAGCTGGGCGCGCGACCAGACGATGGTCTTGCGCGCGTCTTCGTTCAAGCGCACCTGCTCGGACCCGCCCGCGGCCTCGTCGTGGTTGCCGCGCAGGGCGACGGCGCCGCGCTGCTCGACGTAGCTGGCGGATGGTGTCGACGACCCAGGCCGGATCGGCTCCGTAGCCCACGTAGTCGCCCAGAAAGACGAACTGCGTGGCGCCGTGCTCCTCGGCATGGGCCAGGCAGGCCGTCAGGGCCTCGCGGTTGGCGTGGATATCGGTCAATAGGGCGATGCTCAAGTCGACTCCTGCTCGGCCGCCGACAGCGCCGCCGATCGGGCGCCGCTGGCCGGCGCTGCGCCGGGACGACCCCGGCAAAAACGCGCGCTCCACTGCTCGATGGCCACCTGCTGGAAGCGGTGCACCGTGCCGGCGCCGCTGGGGGCAAAACCCAGGTGCTGCCAGGCCTGCTCGAGTTCGGCCAGCGCGTCGCGGCTGCCCAGCGGCTGGGCCAGCTCCTGCTTGGACAGCTTCCTGCCCGCCTGGGTCGCGCACCAGCGGCACGTGCAGATAACGCGGCGTGGGCAGCCCCAGCGCCCGCTGCAGCAGCATCTGCCGCGGCGTGTTGTCGAGCAAATCGGCGCCGCGCACGACGTCGGTGATGCCCTGTGCGGCATCGTCGACGACCACCGCCAGCTGGTAGGCCCACAGGCCGTCGCTGCGGCGCAGGACGAAGTCGCCGACCTCCTGCGCCACGTCCTGGACGAACCGCCCGCAGGCGCGGTCGGTGAAGTCGACCGGACCGGTGTCGACGCGCAGGCGCACCGCCCCGGGGGGGGCATAACCCCTCCCCCTACACGTACCCGGATATGCGCGATAGGTAGGGTCTTCCTGCACGTTCACCCGCATCGCGCGCGTGCAGCGGCAGTAATAGGTGCTGTGCGTTGAATGCAACTTTTGCAGCGCCGATTCGTAGGCTGCGGAGCGCTCGGACTGCAACCAGATGGGCTCGTCGGAAATCATGCCGTAGCGTTGCAGCTGCGCGATCTGTTCCGCCGCGGCGCCGCTGCGTTCCCGAGGCGCATCGATGTTCTCAATGCGAATCAGCCAGTTACCTTCATGTGTTCGTGCATCTAGCCAACTTGCCAGCGCGGCCACGAGCGAACCGCGGTGCAGCGGTCCGGTCGGCGACGGCGCAAAGCGACCGCGGTAGCGGGTCGGCGCGGACCCGTCCGAATCCGCCGATGCTGCACCGCTTTGCAAATTTTCCTTACCTTGCACGGTTGTTTCCATGGTGACGGAAGGCGATAATGGGGTCCCGCAAATATGCTAATTTTTTTTAGTCGGATTTCTATTTCGGTGGCTACCAACAGCGATATCGCGGGAACCGGGCCATCGAAAGGCAAAGCAAAAAAAAGCAATCGCTCCCAGGGCCGTGACCAGCAACCTCGACCGATACTGCGGTTACGGGAAATTCCGATGCAGGCTGGCCGCGCGTGCAGATCGGGTCGTGCGTGGGCACGGCGCGGCGGCTCGGGGAGCATTTGGCCCGACCGCCACGGTTCGCGGCTGAGGGTACCGCAACTATGGCAGCACGGGATGCACGAACGGCTGGAAGACCGCAGAGCTCGCACAATAAGGCAGACGTCCATATGACTTCGGCGCACGATCCGCACGCCGCGGCCCGGGATATGACACGCCGCGAGATCGCCTATGAGCTCGCGGCCGAGCACAACGCGACGGCCTCGCAGTGGCACGTGGCGCCGGCCAGCTTGCTGATCCTGGCGTTCATCGGCGGCGGCCTGGCCCCGGGCAGCGCCAACACCTGGATATGGATCTGCGCGCTGGCGATCAACGTCATCGCGCGGCTGTTGATACCGAACGAGGAGCGCTCCCGAGCGATGCGTCTGCGGCAACGGCCGGGGCCGGCGTGCCGGGCTCCTTGCCCTCGACGCGTTGGCGCGCGCTGTCGTACCTGATCGACGCGGCGCTGTGGTCCGGACTCGTGGTCTCCATCACGCCGTTGCCCGGGCCGATGGCGACGCGCGTGGGCGGGGCCTTGGCCGGGGCGATGCTGATCTCTTCGCTGTCGTCGGCCAGCCGATCGACGCCGCTGGGCCTGGTGCTTTCGTGGACCATCCCGATCATGGCCGTGGCTTTGCATGCGAGCAGCGGTCCGATCATTGCGCTGGGCCTGCTGCTGTGGGTCGGCAGTGTCGTCTGGCTCGGTGCGACGCGGCCCCTGCCCGGGCCGCTGCCGACGACGCCGATGGCACGCACCAAGCAGACCGTGGCCGGTTCCGGCGGATCGACCCGACGCGGGGTGCAACTGGCCATCCAGGCCTCGACGACGCCGATGATCGGCGTGTTCAACGGATTCGTATTCGAGATCAATCCGGCGGCGGCCGCGGTCTTGGGCATGCTCACCTTCGATTGCGTCGGCCGGCGCATCCGCGAGCTCGTGGTCTTTGACCCGCCCGACGTGCTTGCCGAGGCGCAAAAGAGCGGCAAGATCCCCGATTCGATCAGCCTGCGGCCGGCCAACCAGCCGCACGCCGATCCGATCGAAGTGCGCATCAAGCTCGGTCAATCGCGCGAGGGGGAACGCATCGTCGTGCTGGCCTTGCAGGGGCCAAGCCGCGCGGTCGCGCCCAGCACGGTGCTGGTGCCGGCCGGCTTGCACCAGGCGGAGCCGCCGACCGCCTTGCCCAAGGTCAAGATGGCCGGCGCCGAGATCGTCCAGGTGACCGAAGGCCGCGCCGAGATCGGCCGGGTGCCCGAGCACGGTGCGGCAACGCAGCTGCCCAACTTGCTCAGCGGTAAAGCGGACAGCACACCGGCTGGCATAGCATCCAGCACCCCGGCCAGCGCGGCGGGCAAGGCCGGCGCGGGGGCCGCCAGCGCCGCGCCGGCAGGCGCGCCAGCGGCACCGACGCAGCCGGGGACGCAAGTGACGCCAGTGGCGCCAGCGGCCGCGGCGCCGGAGCGGCGTGCGGATCCGACGCCGGGCCAGGTCCTGATCCACAAGGCCGCGCAGGCGATCGTCCCCGACATGATGAGCAAGCTGCCCGTGCTGGCCTGGGTGATCGATGCCGAGGGCCGCGTGCTGCACACTCACTGCGATGAAGTGCGCCGCTGGGGCATGAAGATCGGTGCCACGATGCGGCCGCGCTGGTGGGACGCCTTCGTCTATCGGGCGCGCTCGCGCGAGTCCTTCCTCGGGGCCGTGCGTTCGGCGATCGCCGGCCGCCCGACCTACGACCTGTTTGTCGAGCGCGCCAGTCACTCGGGCGGGCGCCTGGCGCTGCGCAGCCATATCGTGCCGGTGATGTGGCCCGATGCCAGGGGCGAGCAAAGGCCCTCGGCGCTGGTGCTCGACACCATCGCCTCGGCGCGCGAGCTCATGGAGTACGAGCGGCTGCGCCAGCGCAAGGATCACTACAAGTCGCTGGTGGAGGCCAGCCCCAACCTGATCTGGTCGTGCGACGCCAATTTCCGCTTTAGTTTCGTCAGCCGCCGCGCCTGCCGTGATCTGTACGGCTACAACGTAGAGGACCTGGTCGGCGTGTCGATCGGCGTGTTGCTCAACCCGGCCGCCGACCAGACGAACGCGCGCCGCGCGCTGGTCGCCTTGCGCGACGGCAAGGTGATGCGCGACGTGGAGATGTCGCACGTGACCAAGGATGGACGGCGCCTGATCGTTTCGGCCAGCGCCGTGGCACTGGCCGGCTCCAACCGCAGCTTCAACGGCGCCATCGGCATGATGGTCGACATGACGGCGCTCAAGGAACGCGAGGCCAGCCTGGCCGAGGCGCTGCACGTCGAGCGCACGGTACTCAATTCGGCCGGCCAGGCGCTGGCGGTGGTGCGCGCCGGCGCGGTGATCCGATGCAACGAGGCGTTCTTGCAGCTGCTCAAGCGCACCGCCGCCGAGCTCCAGGGGATGCGCGTGGGCGAGATCTTCGCCGATCGGATCGAATGGGCCACGGCGATGGCCGACGCCGATCGCGCCATGCTCAGCGACCAGGCCGTGGTGCGCGAGATGAAGCTCTGGCGCACGGAGCCGGGCGCGGCCGAGCCGCAGACGCTGTGGTGCCAGCTCACGCTGCGCGCGGTCGAGCAGGGCGAATACGTCGTGGCGCTGGCCGACATCGACTCGATCCGCCGGCGCGAGGCGCACGCGCTGTTTGACGCGCGCCACGACGAACTCACCGGGCTGGCCAACCGGCGCCTGTTTGCCGAGCGTGCGCGCACGGCCCTGGCCACGAGCGCGCTGCGCAATTCCGGCTGCGCCATCGTCGTCATCGACCTGGACGGCTTCAAGCAGATCAACGACCGCTACGGCCACCTGGCCGGCGACGAGGTGCTGCAGGAGATGGCGCACCGGCTGCAGCGCGTGGTGCGGCCGCCCGATACCGTGGCCCGCTATGGCGGCGATGAGTTCGCGCTGCTGATCCCCGATGCGGGCACGCGCAAGGACATCGAGGCCATCGCCTTTCGCGTGCTCGACGAGCTGTCGCGCCCGGTGCACCTTAGCGGCCGGGTGCACGAAAGCATTTCGGCCAGCGTCGGCATCGCCATGGCCAGCGAGAGCGGCCGCGATCCGATCGCCTTGCTGAGCCTGGCCGACCGGGCGATGTACGAGGCCAAGAGCGCTGGCGGCAACCAGGCGGTGTTTGCTCCCACGCCCTCGGAGCTGGTGGCGGCCGCCGCGTCCATCGAAATCTTGCCGGGAGCCTCCGGGTTGTCGTCGGCGCCCAACCCCGGCCTGGATCGGGCCGCTTAGCGGCCCCGCGCTGCCGAGGCTAAGGCGCCGGGGCCGTGCCGCCGGCGCGCAGCGCCGACTTGGGCCGATGTGCGCGCACCACCTGCGGATCGGTTTCCACGTAGGGTCCGCCGATGAGCTGGATGCAATACGGCACCGCGGCGAAGATCCCTGGGACCACCACCTTGCCCTGCGCGTCGCGCAGCCCCTCGAGCGTTTCCTCGATCGCCTTGGGCTGGCCCGGCAGGTTCAAGATGAGTGCGCTGTGTCCGGGGATCTCGCGCAGCACGCCGACCTGGCGCGACAAAATCGCGGTGGGCACGAACTCGAGCGAAATGCGCCGCATCTGCTCGCCAAAGCCGGGCAGCTGGCGCGTGGCCACGGCCAGCGTGGCCTCGGGCGTGACATCGCGCCGTGCCGGACCGGTGCCGCCGTGGGTCAGGACCAGGTCGCAGCCGCACCGATCCACGAGCTCGATCAGGGCCTGCTCGATCAGCGCCGCCTCGTCGGCCACCAGGCGCTCGAAGGCGCGCCACGGCGAGCGCAGCGCCCGCTGCAGCCATCGGCGCAGCTCCGGCAGTCCCTGGTCGGCATAGATGCCCGTGCTGGCCCGGTCGGATGCGACCAGCAGCCCGATCAGCAGCTCGTCCGGATGCCGGCGCCCGGCGCTTGCATGCTCATCGAGCGGCGTCCGGGTTTGCGCTTCGGCGTCCGTGCCCGGGCTGCCCGGCGTGCGCTGCGGCTGCGCTGCCTGGCTCACCGGCTGGTCCCCAGCGCCGGGACCCCGGCGGTGCCACCTGCGCCCTGGCCCTCGGCTTGTGCCGGGACGCCGCGCTCGTCGCGCTCGTCGTCGCTGCCGGGCGCCGCAACATCGAGCGCATCGGACGAGGAAGCGCTAGCGTGCTTGAGCCGCTGGTGCAGCCACTGGTAGAGCTCGCGCCCGTGGCGCGGCGGCTTGGCGGCGGCGCGCTCGGAGCGCACCGCGCGCAGCTTGGCGCGCAGCCACTGGGTATCGATGCCGGGGTGCTGCGCCAAAAACCCGCTCAGCGCCGACTCGTCGGCAATCAGCTGATCGCGCAGCCGCTCGCAGCGGTGCATCAGGTCGACGGACTCGCGCGAGTCGCCCAGCAGGTCGTCGTAGGCCGCGTGTATCGCCTCGTAGTCGTTCTCGCGCATCAACCGCCCGATGTACTGCAGCTGCCGGCGCCGCGCCTCGTGCCCCTTGATGCGCTGGGCCTCGACGATGGCATCGCGCAGCGATTCGGGCAGTGCCAGGCGGCGCAGCAGTTCGGCGCTCAAGCGCACGAGCTGCTCGCCCAGGTCCTGGCGAGCGTGCATCTCGCGCTTGCGCTGGGACTTGCTCGGCCTCTCATCGGGCGGGGTCGAAGGTTGGTTCACGGGCTTTCTTGCGCCTGGGTGGGAGCAGCCGGATGCGACCGCACGCCGATGCTGCGCAGCCCGCGTCGGATCCGATCCGGCCGGACCGGCGCCCCCACGGGTGCGCCGGCGGCCAGAGCGCAAGCCTGCGAGTCGGGCTACGGTCTCGGCGGCTATGATAGCGTTGTCGGCAAAAACAGGAGCGGGCCAGGCCCGAACCCCCGAACATGGTCTACCCTTTTTCGATTACGCAGGAGCGGCTGCGCGAACTGGCGCTCGAGGTGTTGGCGCATGCGCGCGAGCTGGGCGCCAGCGATTGCGCCTGCGAGGCGAGCGAATCGACCGGACTGTCGGTGACCACGCGCAAGGGACAGGTCGAGACCATCGAGCACACGCGCGACAAGGGGCTGGGCATCACCGTGTACCTGGGCCAGCGCCGCGGCCATGCCTCGACGTCCGATTTTGCCGGGCCGGCGATCCGCCAGGCGGCGCAGGCGGCCTACGACATCGCGCGCCACACGGCCGTCGACGAGGCCGCCGGATTGCCCGATGCGGAGGAGCTCGAGCGCCACCCGCTGGATCTGGACTTGTTCCATCCCTGGGAGCTCGATTCGGAGCGCGCCATCGAGATCGCCTGCCGCGCCGAGGACGCCGCTTTTGCGGTGAGCCGGCAAATCGTCAACTCCGAGGGCGCCAACGTGCACACCGGTTGCGACCAGTTCGTGCTGGCCAATTCGCGCGGTTTCGTGGCCGGCTACCCGCAGTCGCGCCATGCGCTCTCGGTGGCGCCGATCGCGCGTGGCCGCGGCGGCATGCAGCGCGACGACTGGTATTCGTCGACGCGGCTGAGCCGCGGAGCTGGCCGACCCGCAGGCCATCGGCCGCTACGCGGCGCAGCGCGCGCTGGCGCGCCTGGGCGCGCGCAAGCTCACGACGCGCAAGTGCGCGGTGCTGCTCGAGGCGCCGGTGGCCTGTGGCCTGCTGGGCAATTTCGTGCAGGCCGCCAGCGGCGGCGCGCTGTACCGCAAGGCCTCGTTTCTGGTCGACGGCCTGGGCAAGAAGCTCTTTGCCGATCACATCAGCGTGCGCGAGAACCCGTTCGTGCGCCGCGCGATGGGATCGAGCCCGTTCGACGAGGAGGGCGTGCGCGGTCGCGTGCGCGACGTGGTCGCCGCCGGCGTGCTCGAGGGCTACTTCCTGTCGTGCTACTCGGCGCGCAAGCTGGGCATGAAGTCGACCGGCAACGCCGGCGGCGCGCACAACCTGGAGCTGCTGTCCACGCGGACCCGCGCCAGCGACGACTTCGAGGCGATGCTGCGCAAGCTGGGCACCGGCCTGCTGGTCACCGAGCTCATCGGCATGGGCGTCGACTACGTCAACGGCGACTACTCGCGCGGCGCCTCCGGCTTCTGGGTCGAGGGCGGCACCATCGCCTACCCGGTCGAGGAAATCACCATCGCCGGCAACCTGCGCCAGATGTTTGCCGGCATCGTCGCGGTCGGCGCCGACACGGTCGTGCGCGGCGGCAAAAACGCCGGCTCGGTGCTGATCGAATCAATGACCGTCGGCGGCAGCTAGGCGCGCCTGCCACCACGCCACCTGGGCGGCCACCTGGGCGGGTGCGGTTCCGCCGAAATGGGCGCGCGCCCGGACCGAGCCCTCCAGGGTCAGCGCTGCCAGCGCGTCGGCGTCGATCTGCGCGGCAAAGCCGCGCAGCTCCTGCAGCGACAGCTGGGCCAGGTCGCAGCCCTTGGCCGCGGCATAGCGCACCGCCCGGCCGACCGCCTCGTGCGCGTCGCGAAACGGCAGACCCTTGCGCGTGAGGTAATCGGCCAGATCGGTGGCCGTCGCATAGCCCTGCAGCGCCGCCTGGCGCATCGCCTGCGGATGCACGACGATGCCCGGCACGAGCTCGGCGAAGGCGTGCAGCGTGTCGCGCAAGGTGTCGACCGCATCGAACAGGGGCTCCTTGTCCTCCTGGTTGTCCTTGTTGTAGGCCAGCGGCTGGCCCTTGACCAGGGTGAGCAGGGCGACCAGCGCACCGACCACGCGCCCGGTCTTGCCGCGCGCCAGTTCGGGCACGTCCGGATTGCGCTTTTGCGGCATGATCGACGAGCCGGTCGTGAACCGGTCGGGCAGGGCGATGAAATCAAAGCGCGGACTGACCCATAGGATCAGCTCTTCGGCAAAGCGCGACAAGTGGACCATGGCGAGCGCGGCCGCGGCGCAAAACTCGATGGCGAAGTCGCGGTCCGAGACCGCGTCCAGCGAATTGCGGCAGACCCCGTCAAAACCCAGCTGGCGCGCCACCGACTCCCGATCGATGGGGTAGGTCGTGCCGGCCAGCGCGGCGGCGCCCAGCGGCAGGCGGTTGAGGCGCGCGCGCGTTTGCGCCAGGCGTTCGGCGTCGCGTTCGAGCATCTCCACGTAGGCGAGCAGGTGATGGCCCAGGACCACGGGCTGGGCCACCTGCAGGTGGGTCAGGCCCGGCATGATCGTCTCGGTGTGCGCCGCCGGCCAGCGCGACCAGCGCCGCTTGCAGGCGCCGCAGCTCGGCCAAGATCTCGTCGATGCGTGCGCGCAGGAACAGTCGGATGTCGGTGGCCACCTGGTCGTTGCGCGAGCGGCCGGTATGCAGGCGCTTGCCGGCGTCGCCGATGAGCTCGGTGAGCCGCGCTTCGATGTTGAGGTGCACGTCCTCGAGCTCCAGGCGCCAGACAAAGCGCCCGCTTTCGATCTCCGCGCGGACTTGCTCCATGCCCTGCTCGATGGCCTGCAGGTCGGCCTCGCTCAGCACGCCGATGCGCGCGAGCATCGCGGCATGCGCGCGCGAGGCCTCGATGTCGGCCGGCGCCAGGCGCCGGTCAAAGCCGACGCTGGCCGTGTAGCGCAGCACGAAGTCGGCCACGGGCTCGGAAAAACGCCCTGACCAGGCCTCGTGCTTGGCATGCAACGAGGAGGCACCCGGCGCCGCATCGGCCCCGACGGCGTCGGTGGCGCTTGCTGGGGCGGCACTGCCGCGCTGTGCCCCGGCGTTGCTGGAAGCTTCGCCGGGCTTGCCGCTGAGGGGGTTCGTCATGGGGAAATTCTAGCGCGCGCGCCGACGCGCTTGGCGCGGGCGGCAAACCATGGATAATCGATCCTCGTGCCCGAGGCCCACCCACTCATTCCGGACGGATGCAACGCCGGCATCGCGCTGCGCGTCGGTGTCGGCGTCAACGCGGTGCTGGCCGTGGCGGTGGCCGCCGCCCGCGGCCTGGATGCGCAGGCCGGCCCCGGCGCCTACGCGGCCGCCTTCCTCGAGGACGCGGCGCTGGTCGAGCCGGCCACGCTACTCACGCTGCTGGGCTGGTGTCTGATGCGCCGCCTGCTGGGCGCCACCTCGGCCTGGACCCAGCGCGCGCTGGCCTGGACGCTGCCGGCGCTGGCCGCCGGGCTGATGATCCGCCTGGCGCTGGCGGCGCACGGCCTGTTCTTGCCGCGCACCGAATGGACCGCGATGCTTATCGGCCTGGTCGGCGGGATGGCGGCGCAGCATTACCTGGAGCTGCGCGCGCTGGCGTTTTCGCCGGCGATCGACGAGGCCAAGTTCCAGGCGCTGCAATCGCGCATCCGTCCGCACTTCTTCTTCAACAGCCTCAATGCCGTGCTGGGCGTCATCCGCGCCGATCCGCTGCGCGCCGAGCGCATGCTCGAGAGCGTGGCCGAGCTGTTTCGCGCGGTGATGGGCGACGTCAAGCGCCTGGTGCCGCTAGAGCAGGAGCTCGAGCTGTGCCGGCGCTACGTCGAGATCGAGCAGGCGCGCCTGGGGGAGCGGCTGCACGTGGTCTGGGACGTGGGCGCGGTGCACCCGCGCGCGCGCGTGCCCCAGCTGCTGCTGCAGCCTATCATCGAGAACGCGGTGCGCTACGGCGCCGAGCGTCTGGCCGGGCGCTGCGAGATCCAGGTGCGCGTGCGCCAGCAAGGCTTCAAGCTCGAGATCGGCGTGAGCAACCCGATCGCGCGCGAACCGATCCAGCGCGAAGGCAACCAGATCGGGCTCAAGAACATCCGCGGGCGCCTGGCGCTGATATACGATCTGGAAGCGAGCCTGGAGACCAAGGTGCGGCGCGAGCGCTTCGAGCTGACGCTGACGCTGCCGCTGGAAACGAAGAACCTGGATTGATCCGGCCGGGCCGGCGCGCTGCGGCACCGCCGGCTGGGACCCGGGCGCTGGCACAACGGCGTTTGCGCGACGTTTGCGCGACGCTTGCGCGAAACTATCGCACGGTGGGTGCTGCATGTTGAAGGTGTTGATCGTCGACGATGAGCCGCTGGCGCGCGAGCGCATGAAGCAGTTGCTCGGCGACTGCGCGCCCCGGCTGGCGCTGCAGATCGTGGGCGAGGCCGATGGCGGCATCGCCGCGCTCGAGGCCGTCGACCGGTTGCAGCCGCAGGTGGTGCTGCTGGACATCTCGATGCCCGACATGGACGGCATCGAGGTTGCGCGCCACCTGGCACAACTGGCGCAGCCGCCGGCCATCGTCTTCGTCACCGCGCACGACGAGCATGCGCTGCGCGCCTTCGAGGTCCACGCGCTCGACTACCTGCTCAAGCCGGTACGGGCCGAGCGCCTGCTGGCGGCGCTCGAGCGCGCGCGCCGCATCCTGCCGCACGAGCCGCGCCTGGAGCGGCTGGCCCAGAGCATGGGCGCGGCACGCACGCAGCTGAGCGTCACCGAGCGCGGCCGCCTGGTGCTGGTGCCGGTGCCCGACATCGTCTACCTGCGCGCCGAGCTCAAGTACGTGACCATCCGCACGCGCGAGCGCGAGTACCTGACGGAGGAATCGCTCACCACCTTGGAGTCCGAGTTCGGCGATCGCTTCGTGCGCATCCACCGCAATGCGCTGGTGGCGCGCCGCTTCATCGAAGGCTTCGAGCGGGTGCGCGGCAAGGCCGATGGCGAGGGCGAGTCGGCCGAGGGCCACTGGGAGATCTTGCTGCGCGGTCTGGACGAACGCCTGCCGATCAGCCGGCGCCAATGGCCCGCGGTCAAGGCGGCATCGGGGCTGTAGCCGCTGCCCGTGCCGGGCGCTTGCTAAACTCGCCCGATCATGTCCACGATGACGACGACCCTGCGCATCGCCACCCGGGCCAGTCCGCTCGCCTTGTGGCAGGCTCACCACGTGCGCGACCGGCTGCTGCAGGCCGATCCGACGCTGCGGGTGGAACTGCTCGAGCTGACGACGCGCGGCGACCAGATCCTGGATCGGACCCTCTCCAAGGTGGGCGGCAAGGGGCTGTTTGTCAAGGAGCTGGAGACCGCGCTGAGCGAGGGCCGTGCGGACCTGGCGGTGCATTCGCTCAAGGACGTGCCGATGGTGCTGGGGCCGCAGTTCGTGCTGGCCGCCGTGCTGAGCGTGCCGATCCGCGCGACTGCCTGATCAGTTCGCGCTACGCGCGCCTGCAGGACATGCCGCGGGCGCCCGCGTGGGCACCTCCAGCCTGCGCCGCGAAATGACGCTGCGCGCGCGCTTTCCCCACCTGCAGATCGTGCCGTGCGCGGCAACCTGGGCACGCGGCTGGCCAAGCTGGATCGCGGCGACTTCGATGCCCTGCTCATGGCGGTGGCCGGCTTCGAGCGCCTGGGCCTGGGCCAGCGCATCGCCCAGATTCTGCCCGCGGAACTGTTCTTGCCAGCGCCCGGCCAGGGCGCGCTCGCCATCGAGACGCGCGCCGGCGACGCGCCACGGCGGCGCGGGTCGCGCACTTGGAACATGCGCCTCACGGGCCTGTCAGCGCCGAGCGGGCGGTATCGCGCGGCCTGGGTGGCAGCTGCGAGTTTCCGCTCGCGGCCTACGCGCACATCGAGGCCGATCGGCTGCACCTGCGGGCCTGGGCCGGCAGCGCGCAAAGCGGCGAGATGCTCGCGCCGAGGCCGAGGCCGGCGGCGCAGGCCGAAGAGGTCGGCCTGCAAGTGGTCGAGCGGCTTGGGCGCTGGGCGTCGAACGCCTGTTGCCGGCTGCCGAAGAGTCCCGGCGCGGGCAGCGCGGTAGGTTGTGGGTCGATGGTTCTATGGTTCTATGGTGCAAGGTTGCAAGGGTGCAAGGGTGCAAGGGTGCCGGCGTGCGATGGTTCCCCTGGTTGGATGATGCCAAGGCTCGATGATTCCAGGGTTCGATGATCCAATGATGCAGTGGGCCGGGTGCGCCAACCGGCCGCAGCCGGCGAGGCGCGGAGGCAAGATCTTGAAACGCAGGGAAAAAGAGGCGCTGGTTCTGGTGACGCGCCCGCAGGAGTCGGGCGCCACCCTGGCGGCACGCCTGCGCGCCGCCGGCCGTGATGCGATCTGGTGGCCGGCCTTTGACCTGCTGCCGCCCGAGGACCCGCAGGGGCTGCGCGATGCCATCGCACGGCTGATCGAATTTGACCTGGCGATCTTTGTCAGCCCGGCCGCGGTGCATTCTTTCGCCCCGGGTATCGGCGCCTCTACGGCAGCACCGATCGGTACATCTGGCCGGCGACGACGCCATCGCCGCCGTCGGCAGTGGCGACGCGCGACGCGGCCATGGTGTCGCTCCCGGTGCGCGGTAAGAGTAAATCATCTGTCCGGCCGGCGATACGGCAGCCGAAGGCGGTTCCGACGCCCTCATATCGGCGATCCGCCGCTGGGCGCCGGCCGCGCGCGTGCTGCTGGTGCGCGCGCAAAGCGGGCGTCAGCGCCTGGTCGAGTGGCTGCAGGGGCGCGGCGCGGGCGTCGGAGGCCGTCGCCTACCGGCGCGTGGAGCACGTGCCGACGGATGCGCAGTGGTCGGTGCTGCATGCCAGCGTCCGTGCGGGCGTGCGCCTGGCGGTGCTGTACACGAGCAGCGAGGCGGTCGCCATCCTGGGGCGCCAGTTCGAGGGCGAGGCCGACTGGCCGATACCTCAGCGACGCGATCGCGCTGGCGATCCACGAGCGGATCGAGCGCGAGTTGCGTGCGCGCGGCTTCACCGACGTGCGCCGCTGCAGCCTGGACGTCGAATCGATCCAGCTGGCGCTGCGCGACCGGCGCCGCCCGTCGCGCCGGCGATCACGGTGGATCTGTTGCTGTGAGGTCGGCGAGAGCATCGGTCGCGCGCGGATTCCGTACCATCGCGTCCGTCATGAGCGAACCCGCTGCCCGTCCTGCCGCGGCGCCGGCCCGGGCGGCGCACGGGTCCGAGCGGGTCCGCCGGGGCGCCGCCGCCGCCCGGCGCGGCGCCGAGCGCCGATGCGCGACGGCACGCTGCGCGCGCCTGGCCGGCCGAGGGTTACCGATCGCCCTTTGGCCGCGGTGCTGCCGTGCCTGCTGGGCTGGATGGCCCTGCAGCGGGCCAGCGACGTGGAGCGGCGCCTGGAGGAGGAGCGGGCCGGCGAGGCGCGCGAGCAGCGCGCGGCAGAGCGCGAGCGCCAGTCGAGGACTGCGCCGCCATGGGCCCAGGCCCAGGCGGAGGACGACCTGGGCCCGGCCGGCTGGGCGCCGGGGAAGTGCGCCGGCGCCGCGAGGTCCTGGCGCTGCTGGACATCGAGCGCCTGGTCGAGTTGGTGCAGGTGCAGCTGCGGCTCGGGCGCGCCGCAAAGCGCGGCCCTGGATGCCCTGGCCGCGGCGGACGCGCGGCTGGAGCGCCTGTCCGGACCGGCGGCCGGCCGCGTGCAAGACGGCGCTGCATCACGACCTGGCGCGCCTGAAGGCGGCGCCGGACGTGGACCGCGGCCTGCTCGCGGCGCGCCTGGATCCGCTGCTGCGCGCCGTCGACGAATGGCATGCCCGGCCGATACCAGCCACCCGGCGGAGCGCCGCCGGTCCTGCCCGGCGCGCCGGCGCGCGCGGCCGGCCCGGCGCCGGGCGGCGCCGCGACGAGGGGCCGACCGTGGGGGCGCGGTTGCGCGCCTGGATGCGCGCGAGTTCGGCGATTGCTGCGCATCCGCGAGATCGACACGCCCGAGGCGCTACGCCTGGGGCCGGCCCAGCAGCGGTTGCTGCGCGATCGATTCCGCCTGGGCATCCTCGACCTGCGCGAGGCCATCCTGGCGCGCGACGAGCGCACGGTGCGCGCCGAGGAGGCGGCTCTGGAAGTCCTGCTGACACGCTACTTCGACGCCAACCAGCCCGAAGTGGCCAGCGCGCTGGCGCTGCTGCGCGCGAGTGCGGCGGCGGCCAGCGGCGGCGCCATGCCCTCGCTCGACGAGACGCTGGCCGCCTTGCGCGCGGCGCGCGCGGCCGGCGGAAGCTGAGTCCATGCGCCGCGGGACGACGCGCCGGTGAAGACCCTGCTCTGGGCCCTGGGCCTGGCGACGCTGGCGGCGCTCATCGCCGTCGGCTTGCAGGGCAATGCCGGTTCGATCGTGGCGCTGGTGCCGCCCTGGCGCGTCGACGTTTCGCTCAATTTCTTCCTCCTGGCGACCCTGGCTTTGCTCTGGCTCGCCTACCGGGCCGGCCGGATCTTCCAGCGCCTGAGCGATTTCCCCGAGCGCGTGCGCGCCTACCGGGAACGCCGCTCCGAGTTGAGCGCCCTGCGCGGCCTGCGCGAGGGACTCAAGGCGCTCTTCGAAGGGCGCTTCGCGCGCGCCGAGCGCGCCGCCCGGCGCGCCCAGGAGGTGGCGCCGGTGGCCGGCCTGGCGGCGCTGGTGGGCGCGCGCGCGGCGCACCGCATGCAGGAATACGAGCGGCGCGAGCAATGGCTCGCGCGCGCCGAGCAGGACCCGACCTGACCATGGCGCGCCTCGTGCTGAGCGCGGAGATGTGGTCCGAGCAGCGCGAAAGCGGGCGCGCGCTGCAGGTGATCGAGCAGTTGCATGGCGCCGGCGCGCGCCACATCCACGCCATGCGCATCGCCCTGGTTGCGCACCTGCAAGCCAAGCACTGGGACGAGGCGCTGCGCATCGTGCGCGCGCTGGACAAGCACCGCGGCTTGCCGGCGCCGGCGTCCTCGGCCTACAAGGTGCTGGCCTACCGCGGCCTGCTGCGCGAGAACGCGCAGGACCTCGCCGCGCCTGGAGCGGATCTGGAACGGCGTGCCGGCGGCGGACCGCACGGTGCCGGAACTGGCCCTGGAGGCGGCGCGCTGCTTCAACAAGCTCGGGCGCGGGCCGAGCGCGGCCCAGGCGCTGGAGGCGGCCCTGCAGAAGCAGTGGGACGAGCCCCTGCTCGACGAATACGCGCGCTGCGCCGACGTGCCGGTGGCGGGGGCGCTGGCGCACCTCGAGAAATGGATGCAGGCGCACGGGCGCAACGCCGCGGCGCTGCGCTGCATGGGGCGCATCTGCCTGCGCGCCGGTCTCTGGGGCAAGGCGCGTTCCTACCTCGAGGACAGCCGGCACCTGGAGGACGATCCGGACACGGCGCTGGCCCTGGCCGAGTTGGCGCAGGCGGTCGGCGACGAGGCGCAGGCGGCGCAGCGTTTCCGCGAGGCGGCCGAGGGACTGGCGCGGCGCGACGGAGCCGAGGCGCCCGGTCGCCTGCGCGGTTCCGGCGCGAACCCACGCTCTGAGGGCGCGGCGCGCGGCGCCCGACGGCGCCGCGGCGCGGGGCCGGCCGATACAATCGGCGCATCGGCGGCCGCGGGCGGCCAGGTAAACCGGCGGGCCGCCGCTTCCCGGCGCGCGCACGCGCCGCAACGAAATCGAAGGGTCGCGATGGGACTGAGCAAGGTGGGGGCCGGCAAGAACGGTGCCCGAGGAATTCAACGTCGTCATCGAGATCCCGATGAACGCCGACCCGATCAAGTACGAGGTCGACAAGGAGACCGGCGCGCTGTTCGTCGATCGCTTCATCGGCACGGCGATGCACTATCCGTGCAACTACGGCTACATCCCGCACACGCTGGCCGACGACGGCGACCCGATCGACGTGCTGGTGCATCACGCCCTTTCCGCTGCAGCAGGGCGTGGTCGTGCGCTCCGCGCCGCTGGGCGTGCTGCCCATGGAGGACGAGGGCGGCGGCGACGCCAAGCTGCTGGCCGTGCCGATCGACAAGGTCCTGCCCTGGTACAAGCACTGGAAGTCGCCGCAGGACCTGGCGCCCGAGCGGCTGGCGCAGATCCAGCACTTCTTCGAGCACTACAAGGACCTGGAGCCGGGCAAATGGGTGAAGATCGTGGGCTGGACTGGCGCCGAGGAGGCCAAGGCGGAAATCGTCGCCGGCGTCCAGCCGCTACGAGAGCGGCCGCGGTCAAGCCGGCGTTCTGATGGACTCGTCGCCGCTGTCGCCAGCGCGGCCGGCCGATCCGGACGTGCGCGCATCGTGAGCTCCATCGTACGCGTGGGTGTGGCGCAGATCAACTGCACCGTCGGCGATTTCGCCGGCAACCGCCAGCCGCATCGCCGAGGCGGCGCGCGGCCGCGGCGCAGCGCCGGCGCGACGTGCTGCTGACGCCCGAGCTGTCGCTGTCGCGGCTATCCGCCCGAGGACCTGCTGCTGCGCGGCATCCTTCTACGGCGCGGCCGACGCGGCGCTGCGAGAGCTGGCCGCCGAGCTGGCCGAGCTGCCGAGCTGCGCGTCGTGGTCGGCCATCCGCTGGCGCGCGAGGGCCAGCGCTTCAATGCGGCCTCGGTCCTGCTGCGCGGCGTGGTCGCCGGCACCTACTGCAAGCACGACCTGCCCAACTACGACGTCTTCGACGAGCAGCGCTATTTCGCGGCCGGACAACCGGCCCTGCGTGTTCGAGGTGCGCGGCACGCGCTTCGGCGATCAACATCTGCGAGGACATCTGGTTCGCCGTACGCGCCGCAGTGCGCCGCGCGCCGCCGGGCGCCGCAGGTGCTGCTGCGTGCTCAACGCCTCGCCCTTCCACCTGGGCAAGCGGCGCACGCGCCACGACGTGCTGCGCGCCAGCGTGTGCCGCGCAGCGGCCTGCCGCTGGTCTATGCGCAACCTGGTCGGCGGCCAGGACGAACTGGTGTTCGACGGCGCCTCCTTCGCGCTGGACGCCGCAGGGCCAGGCTGACGCGCGCTGGCGCCGTCCTTCGAGGAGCGCCTGCTGTGCGTCGATTTCGTCGACGGCGTGCCGCAGCCGGGCGCCCTGCGCCGCGGCCGCGTCGGTCGAGGCGCAGGCCTACCGGGCGCTGGTGCTGGGGCTGCGCGACTACCTCGGCAAGAACGGCTTTCCCGGCGCGATCATCGGCCTGTCGCGGCGGCATCGATTCGGCGCTGACGCTGGCGCTCGCGCGTCGACGCGCTGGGCGCCGACGCGCGTGCGCGCGGTGATGATGCCCTCGCCAGTACACCGCCGAGATCTGCCTGGATCGACGCGCGCGAGATGGTGCGCGCGCCTGGGCGTGCGCTACGACGAGATCGCGATCGGGCCGGCGTTCGACACCTTCCTGCAGACGCTGGCGCCGCAGTTCGCCGGCCTGCCCTGGGACACGACCGAGGAGAACATCCAGGCGCGCATCCGCGGCACGCTGCTGATGGCCCTGTCGAACAAGTTCGGCTCCATCGTCCTGACCACCGGCAACAAGAGCGAGATGGCGGTCGGCTACTGCACGCTCTACGGCGACATGGCCGGCGGTTTCGCCGTGATCAAGGACCTCGCCAAGACCCTGGTCTACCGCCTGTCGCGCTACCGCAACACGCCTGGGCGCCGGTGATTCCCGAGCGCATCATCACGCGCGCCGCCCAGCGGCCGAGCTGCGCGCCGACCAGACCGACCAGGACAGCTTGCCGCCCTACGAGGTGCTCGACGCGATCATCGAGCGCTACATGGAACAGGACGCGAGCGTCGGCGCAGATCGTCGCCGGCGGCTACGCCGAGGCCGACGTGCGGCGGGTGGTGCGCCTGATCGGATGCAGCGAATACAAGCGGCGCCAGGCGCCGGTCGGCATCCGCATCACCCACCGCGGCTTCGGCAAGGACTGGCGCTACCCGATCACCAACCGATTCCGCGACGACGAGGCCGGCGCCTATCGGCGCAAGCGGCCGGCGGACACGTCACATGACCGGCCGGCTACCTGAGTCGGAGCCGCTTGGGTAAACTGTACCATCCGCAGGGAGAGTCCGTGAAGCAATCACCGCCATCATCAAGCCGTTCAAGCTCGACGAAGTCCGCGAGGCGCTGGCCGAAGTCGGGCGTCACCGGGCTGACCGTCACCGAAGTCAAGGGCTTCGGCCGGCAGAAGGGCCACACCGAGCTGTATCGCGGCGCCGAGTACGTGGTCGACTTCCTGCCCAAGGTCAAGATCGAGGTCGTGGTCGCCGACGACCATGTCGAGCGCGCCATCGAGGCCATCGTCAAGGCCGCGCGCACCGGCAAGATCGGCGACGGCAAGATCTTCGTCACCACGGTCGAGCAGGTGGTGCGCATCCGCACCGGCGAGACCGGCGAAGCCGCGGTCTAGCGTGCGCGCCGGCTGGCGCCAGCACCGGGGCGCGTGCCGACGCGCCCGGGCTTGCTACGGGGCTTGCTGCGGCGCTTACTGCGGCGCTAGCTCTTGTTCTTCTTCGGATTGCGATCTTTGGGATCGGCGTAAGGATCCTTGGGTGCCCCGTGCTCGCGGTCGTACAGCGGCAGCACGTTGGTGTTCAAGTCCAGATCGAGTTCCACCCGGGTCTGCGGATCCTCGGCGTTTTCCAACGGGATCTGCGTCATCGGGCCCAGCTGGGTCAACGAGCCGGCTTGGGTCGACAGGTCCAGTTCGAGCTCATCGTTCTTGGGCGCGGCCGGCGTGCTGCCCGGCTTGGCGGCCTCCGAGTCGCGCGGAACCTGCGTGAGCGGCCCCATGTAGGTGCCCGGGCCGCCAAGGTTGGTCGTCAGGTCCAGTTCCAGGGTGCCCGGCTTGGTCTGGGAAAAGTCCGAGTCCCTGGGGATCTGCGTGAGCAGGCCGACGTTGGTCGGACGGTCCAGGATCGAATCGCTCCCCTTGGAAGCTTCCTCGTCGGCGGCCGCGGTCTTTTCCTCGTACGTGAAGGCGCGGCTGGGTTCGGTCGGGGCCTTGGCTTCGGGTGCGGCCTTGGCTGCGGCCGCCGGCGCCAGCGACGAGGCGGGCGCCATGGCCTTCATCGCGCCCTGCGCGCGGGCGGCCCGGCTCGATTGCAGCGAGTCGGGGATGCCGGTGCTGAAGTCCAGATTCACGGTTGGCGGCAGCGTCGTCGGCGGCGGCGGCTTGCTCGGCGGCGCCGCGCCCGGGACCGTCGGTGGCCCGGCCGGCGTGGTGTTGCCGCCGATGTCGTAAAAGAGCGTGTACAACTGGTCGATCGACGGTTCGTGGCCTTCGACTTCGGTGACCTCGATCGGCGTGCTCAGCGCAGAAACGGTGATCGGGTCGGCGATGTTGAGCTGGGTGTTGACCGGCGCGGGTGTGGACGCGGGCGCTTGGCGGCTGGTCGCGGCCGGGACCAGCGCCGGGGCCGGGGCCACGGTCGCGCGCGGCACCGCGGCAAAGGCCGCCGGGGCGCTCGTATCCGGACCCGTCGGGCGTTTGGTGGCGGGCGGTTGCACCGTGGCCGGGCTGGTCTTGGGGCCGACCGTGGTTCTACCCTCGATCCTTTGGTGCGTGACCGGATCCCAGGAGCTCATGTTCAATCGGCTTCGCTGCGGCGGCGGGTCCAGAGCAAGAACGCGGCCACGGCGGCGCCGACGGCGCCCAGATGGCCAGCACCCAGTTGCCGTTGGGATGCCCCTGCTGGGAGACCTGGGCCAGCATCTCGGTCTCGTGCTGCTTTTGCGCGGCCAGTTCGCCGCGCAGCTTGACGATCTCCTGGGTCAGATCCTTGACCCGCTGATCCATCTCCGCGATGTGCTTGGCTTCGGCCTCGGCGGGGTTTTCCGGTGCGGTTACCACCAGGCGGTCGGGGGCAGCCGGCTTGGCCGGCGCGGCGCTGGCCTTCTCGCTTGCCTTGGCCTTGGCAGCAGCCGGGGCGTGCGTCGGTTCGGGCGCCGGGGTATTGACCGGCGCGGCGGCGACGGTCGCCGGCGCCTTTTGCGCAACCGTCTTGGGCGGCTGGTTCTTGGTCGATGGTTCTTTGGGCGCGGGCGCCTTGGCGGCCGGCGCGGGCTTCGACGGCTTGGCCGCCTCCGGCGGGGGCGGGGCTTCGACCGCGGCGGCCTTGGGCGCCGCGGCCGCTGGTGCCGCCTCGGGCATGCCCGATCTGGGCGCTGCCGCCTCGTTGCCGGGGCTCGTGGCCGCTGGCTTGGCAGCGGTCTGGGCATCGAGCGGCGCGCCGTATTCGCGTCGCACCGTCATCGAGGGGGTGGCCAGCTCCACTTCGACCCGCAGCGTCGGGTCGGCAACGGCGCCGGCCGTGGCCAGCTGCAGCGTCGCGCTGCGATCCGAGCGGGTCAGGCTCACTCGTGTGGCGCCAGGCAGCGGCGCGCCGTCGGCCGTCAAAAAGCGCGCCACGCGCACGCTGGCATCGTCCAGACTGGTGGCGGCGGTGCCGGTGATGGGGATCTGCACGAAAACGGGTTCGCCCACGCGGCCCTGCACGTGCGCCACGCCCAGTTCCAGCGCCGATTCGTTGCCGACCTGGCCGGCGATGGTTTCGTCGGCCGGACCGACATTGGTGCTGCCGCTGGCGCTGAGGGTCGCGCCCAGGACCGGGCCGAACACCGGGGATTGGCTGCTGGCCACGGGGGGATCGAGCAGCAAGGTGAACTGGCACAGTGCTCGCCGCAGCCGGCGTCGACGATGACGCGCAGGATCGGCTCGTTGATCGGATTGAGGCTGTCGATGCGCAAAATCCGGTCCTTGCCGTTTTCCTCGATGCTCAGGCGCGCCGCGGTGAGGGTCGGCAGCGCGTCTTGCGGGCTGCCCAGCAAGTGCAGGCACTGCGGCGACAGGTCAGCCGAGGGCGTCGGCCTGCAGCGGAATGCGCATCTGCAGCGGTTGCCCCAGTGCGCTCAGGATCTCGGGTTCGCCAGGCCGAATGCGTAGCTGTCCTCGCTCGCCAGGCCCAGGCTCAAGGCGAGCCAGATGGCGACGGCGATGGTGGACCGCTGCGGTAGTTGGTGCGGCGCGATTTGTCGGTTTTTCACGAAAATATTTTCAATGTTCGATGTACGGACAAAAAGAAGGTCGCCCGGAAGAGCTGCCCTGCACGGACGGGACGTTGGCCAACGCATCATTGCCCAACTGGGCGTTCCGGCTTGGCCCGATTAGCGGCGAAATCGGCCGCTTTATTTGCCTTAGACGAAACCGGTAGTGCCCGCGCTAATCCGTGCGGCGAAAAATGACCGGCAACGCCCGCCGCCGGCCCGCGCCCCCTAGGTCCCGGCCTGCGACTCGAGCCAGCGCTGCGCGTCGAGCGCCGCCATGCAGCCGGTGCCGGCCGACGTGACGGCCTGCCGGTAGACGTGGTCCTGCACGTCGCCGGCGGCGAACACGCCGGGGACGCTGGTCATGGTGGCGCAGCCGCCTTCGGTGCCGCTGCGCGTGACGATGTAGCCGTCTTTCATCTCCAGCTGGCCCGACGAAGATCTCGGTATTCGGCTGGTGGCCGATGGCGATGAACACCCTTGCAGCGCGAGTCCTCGGTGCGCCGATTCGTCGCGCGCGTCGCCAGCGCACGCCGGTGCACGCCGGTGTCGTCGCCCAGCACTTCGTCCAGCGTCGTGCCACAGGTGCAGCACGATGCTTGCCCGCCGGCGACCTTGCTCCATGAGCTTGTCGATCAGGATCGCCTCGGCGCGGAACTTGTCGCGGCGGTGGACCAGGTGCACCTTGCTGGCGATGTTGGCCAGGTACAGCGCCTCTTCGACCGCGGTGTTGCCGCCGCCGACCACGCACACTGCTCGTTGCGGAAGAAGAAACCCGTCGCAGGTCGCGCAGCCCGAGACGCCGCGGCCCATGATATGCCTCCTCCGAGGGCAGTCCCAGGTACTGCGCCGAGGCGCCGGTGGCGATGATCAGCGCGTCGCAGCGTGTAGTCGCCGCAGTCGCCCATCAGCGCGAACGGGCGCCGGCCAAGGTCCACCGTGTCGATCTGGTCGAACACGATCTCGGTGTCGAAGCGCTCGCGCGTGCTCCAAAAAGCGCTGCATCAGGTCGGGCCCCTGCACGCCGTGGACGTCGGCGGGCCAGTTGTCGACCTCGGTGGTGGTCATCAGCTGGCCGCCCTGGGCGAGGCCGGTGATCAGCACGGGCTTCAGGTTGGCGCGTGCGGCGTAGACGGCGGCGGTGTAGCCGGCCGGGCCGGAACCGAGGATGAGTACGGGCGAGTGCGTGGGCGTGGACATGATGAGCACGAAGTCCTGTGGCTGGTTCGTCGGCCGGAGGCCGGAATGAGCAAGGCGCCGCGGTCCCCGGCCGAACCGGGGCCGCACGCGACGGGCAAGCAGCACATTATGGAGGCGCACGCCCCTCCTATAATGACGCCATGGCAGTCGGAACGGAGTCGCGGAGCTTGAAGGATGTGCGCGCACACGCGGCCCGGCTGCGCGCCGGCCCGGCGCGGCCGCGCCGGCGTGCTGGCCAAGGCCGACCCGCTGGATCGGGGCGCGCGGCTGTTCGCCGGGCGCGCTGGATCGCGCTGGCGCTCGCGGTGCTCGCCTGGGCCGCGGTGCTGGTCTCGTATCACCGCGAGGACCCGGGTTTTACCAATGCCGCCGGTACCGCGCACGTGGCCAACTGGGGCGGCATCGCCGGCGCCTGGGTGGCCGATTGCTGTTCTTCCTGTTCGGATTCTCCGCCTGCCGGTGGGTCGCGTTCCTGGCCAGCTGGGTGCTGCGCGCTTGGTGCGGCTGCACGGCCGGCGCGGACCCTCGGCCGGACTCCGCCTGGGTCCGTCCGCTCGGCTTCTTGCTGCTGCTGCTGGCGCGCAGCCGCGCTCGAGGACCTGCGCCTGCAGTCGCTGGCACCACGCTGCCCGGGCCGCCGGCGGCCTGCTCGGTTCGAGCGTGGCGGCCGATGGCTGGCGCAGGCGCTGGGCTTCACCGGCGCAACGTGCTGCTGATCGTCGTCTGCGCGCTGGGCGCCAGCCTGTTCTCCGGCTTTTCCTGGTTGACGCGTGACCGAGCACTTGGGCGCGGCGATGGAGCGCAAGGTCATAGGCGTGCACGCGCGTGCGCGACCCCAACGCGGACCGGAGCGTGGGCGAGCAGGTGCCGGGGCAGCGCGCGAAAGAACGGTGGCGGCGCAGCGCGAAAAGTTCGAGACCCCCCCGACGGTGAATATCAGCGCGCCTCCCCGCAACGCCCAGATGTCCGCCCGCTAGCGAGAAGGAGGCGGCAGCCGCCGCTGTTCCCGGAGCTCCCACGCCGCTGGATTCGCCTTTGCCCGCCTCGGCACCTGCTGGAGGAGGCCGCGCCGGCCCGAACACGGTGCGAGCCGAGACGCTGGAGTTCACGTCGCGGCTGATCGAGAAGAAGCTGCAAGGATTTCGGCGTCGAGGTCGGGGTGGTGCGGCCCACCCGGGACCGGTGATCACCCGCTACGAGATCGAGCCGGCCACCGGCGTCAAGGGCTCGCAGATCGTCAACCTGGCCAAGGACCTGGCGCGCTCGCTCAGCCTGGTCAGCGATCCGGGTGGTCGAAACCATCCCGGGCAAGAACTACATGGCGCTCGAGTTGCCCAACGCCAAGCGCCAGATCGTCCAGCTGTCGGAGATCCTGGGCTCGCAGGTCTACAACGAGAGCCGGTCGCTGCTGACCATGGCTGGGCAAGGACATCGTCGGCAACCGGTGGTGGCGGACCTGGCCAGGATGCCGCAGTGCTGGTGGCCGGCACCACGGGATCGGGCAAGTCGGTGGGCATCAACGCGATGATCCTGTCGCTGCTCTACAAGGCCGAGGCCGCGACGTCCGCCTGATCCTGATCGACCCGAAGATGCTGGAGATGTCGTCTACGAGGGCATCCCGCATCTGCTGGCGCCGGTGGTCACCGACATGAGCCAGGCCGCCAACGCGCTGAACTGGTGCGTGGCGAGATGGAGCGCCGCTACAAGCTGATGCGCAAGCTGGGCGTGCGCAACCTGGCCGGCTACAACCAAAGATCGACGAGGCGGCAGAGGCCGGCGAGTCCAGCTACCAACCCGTTCAGCCTGACGCCCGGAGGCCCCGAGCCGCTGGACGAGCTGCCGATCATCGTCGTGGTGATCGACGAACTGGCCGACCTGATGATGGTGGTGGGCAAGAAGATCGAGGAGCTGATCGCCCGGCTGGCGCAGAAGGCGCGTGCCGCCGGCATCCACCTGATCCTGGCCACCCAGCGGCCCGTCGTGGACGTGATCACCGGCCTGATCAAGGCCAACATCCCGACGCGCATCGCCTTCCAGGTCTCGAGCAAGATCGATTCCCGCACCATCCTCGACCAGATGGGCGCCGAGGCGCTGCTGGGCCAGGGCGACATGCTGTACCTGCCGCCGGGCACCGGTCTGCCGGTGCGCGTGCACGGCGCTTTTGTGTCCGACGACGAAGTGCACCGCGTGGTCGAGTACATGAAAGCAGCGCGGCGAGCCGCAATTACATCGAAGGCATGCTCGAGGGCGCCGTCGAGGACGAGCGGCGAGGCGCGGCTGCGGCGGCGAAGGCGGCGAGCGGTGCAGAAGCCGATCCGATGTACGACCAGGCGGTGGAGATCGTGCTGAAGAACGCGCCGGCCTCGATCTCGCTGGTGCAGCGCCACCTGCGCATCGGCTACAACCGCGCGGCGCGGCTGATCGAGCACATGGAAAAGGCGGGCCTGGTCTCGGCCATGCAGACCAACGGCAACCGCGAAATCCTGGTCCCGGCGGGGGACTGACTCGATATCGAACTTTCGGCGCCGTGTCGACCCCGGCATCGCGGATCGGCGTGGCGCGGGCCGGGCGCCCGATCGGCCTATGGGATTCCGTGAGACGGTCGCAATCGCGCCGTGAGGGCTGCCACGTGCGCTGTCGGCCCGGGCCTCCGGCCTGGACAGCCTGGAGGAATACTCTCCGACCAAGACCGGCCCGGCCGAATTCACCCAGGCGGTCACGGGCCCGGCCCGGGACGGCAGAGCCCAGCAGCAAGACCTCGTCGGGCACCTTCGAATTCGCGCGGCCCGACCGATTTCGCTCGACTACGAGAGGCCGTTCGAGCAGCTCATCGTCGCTGACGGCCAGACTGTGGCTCTACGACGTGGATTTGAACCAGGTGACCCGTGAGCAGCTCGACGGTCGCCTCCGCGCCGGCGGCGTCGATCCTGCTCGGCGCAGCGACCTCGGTGCGCTTCGCCGTCGACGACTGCCGGCAGAAGGACGGTTTGGAGTGGGTGCAAGGCCGCGCCCAAGGCCAAGGAGGGCCCAGCGCGCCGCATCGGCTTTCGCGGCGGAGCTGGCGCGCGTGGAGATCCTGGACAGCTTCGGCCAGCGCTCGTGCTCGCCTTCAGCCGCGTGCAGCTCAACGCGGCCTCCGGCCGCGCAGTTCCGTTCGCGCCGCCCGAGGGCGCGGACGTGGTCGCGGCAGTAGCCGGCTGCTGAGAAATGAGAGGGCCAGAGCCGACCCGCCCGACGACGCGCTCGAAAGATCCTTCCTAATAACCCCCTCCGCTCTACATGGCACGGTGAACATGCAGGTACCCGCCGCACCAGCAGCCGCTGGCCGAGGCCTGCGTCCCGGAACATGGACGAGGTGATCGGCCAGCAGCATCTGCTGGGGCCGGGCATGCCGCTGCGCATGGCGTTCGAATCGGGCCAGCCGCATCGATGATCCTCTGGGGCCCGCCGGGCACCGGCAAGACCACGCTCGCCCGGCTGATGGCCGACGCCTTCGACGCCCAGTTCATCGCGATCTCCGCCGTGCTGGGGGGCGTCAAGGACATCCGCGAGGCGGTCGAGCGGGCCCAGGCGCGCAGGCGCCAGAGCGCGCGCCGACGCTCGTGTTCGTCGACGAGGTGCACCGCTTCAACAAGAGCCAGCAGGACGCTTCCTGCCGCATGTGAGTCGGGGCTGTTCACCTTCATCGGCGCGACCACCGAGAACCCCTCGTTCGAGGTCAATCGGCGCTGCTGTCCCGGGCCGCGGTCTACGTGCTGAAGCCGCTGCCGAAGCGGAACTGGCGCAGCTTATCGATCGCGCGCGCCAGCGCGCTCTGCCCGGTGCCGGCAGCGACAGGGACGCGCGGAAGAGGCTGGTGGCCTATGCCGACGGCGATGCCCGCCGCCTGCTCAACACGTGGAGATCGTGGCCGCCGCGGCGGAAGGAAGCGGCGCGAGCGAGATCGACGTGGATTCTGCGCGAAGGCGCTGCGGCGACGCTGCGCCGCTACGACAAGGGCGGCGAGCAGTTCTACGACACGATTCGGCGCTGCACAAAAGCGGTGCGCGGCTCCGATCCGGACGCGGCGCTGTACTGGTTCGTGCGCATGCTCGACGGGGGCGCCGACCCGCGTTACATGGCGCGGCGCCTGATCCGCATGGCCAGCGAGGACATCGGCCTGGCCGATCCGCGCGCGCTGCGCTGGCGCTGGAGCCGCCGAGGTCTACGAGCGGCTGGGATCGCCGGAGGGCGAGCTGGCCCTGGCCCAGGCGGTGATCTACCTGGCGGTGGCGCCCAAGTCCAACGCCGTCTACACCGCGTTCAAGGCGAAGGCGCTGGTCGAAGGGACGGCACCCGGCCGGTGCCGATGCACCTGCGCAATGCGCCCACCAAGCTGATGAAAGACCTCGGCTACGGCAAGGACTACCGCTACGCCCACGATGAAGCTGGCGGCTTCGCCGCGGGCGAGAGCTATTTTCCCGAGGGTCTGCAGTCGCAGCGCTGGTACCAGCCCACCGACCGGGGTCTGGAGCAGCGCATCGGCGAGCGCCTGGAGCAGCTGCGCCGGCTCAATCGCGGCGAGCCCGCCGGGCCCGGCGCGCTGGAGGCGCCGCACGGCGAAGAGTAGCCGGCGGGAACACGCGATAATCGCGCTTGCCCGCCCGCCGGACCCGGACCGAACCGAGGAAAGTCTGCAATGCTCGACATCAACCTGCTCCGCAAGAGCGCCCAGCAAGTGGCCGACCGGCTGCGCACGCGTCCCTTTGAACTTGACGTCGTCGGCTTTGCCGCAGTCGAGCACGAGCGCAAGTCCGTGCAAGCTGCCACCGAGGAGCTGCAGGCGCGGCGCAATGCCCTATCCAAGCAGGTGGGCATCCTCAAGTCGCGCGGCGAGGACGCATCGGCGGTGATGGCGCAGGTGGCGGCGATTCCTGCGGGGCTCAAGGAGCTCGAGGTGCGCCTGGCCGACGTGCAGCAGCGTCAGCTCGACTGGCTGCTGGGCGTGCCCAACCTGCCGCATCCTTCGGTACCCACCGGCGCGTCCAGCGAC
>CAVSPM010000011.1:0-73317 GCA_963729785.1 uncultured beta proteobacterium
TTTCGTTCTTGCATTTTGAGCCATTTTTTTTTATACTATAGTTTACAAACCCCACTGTTGGTGGGGATTTTTTTCGCTTAAGGAACGACGTCAATGTACACATTTGTAGTTATTATTGAAGTTGTAATTGGAATTTTGTTAATGCTTGCGATTCTAATGCAGTCGAGCAAAGGTGGTGGATTGGCAGGTGGTTTTGGCGGTGCTAACATCGGTACTGTCTTTGGAGTCCGGCGAACTTCAGATTTCCTCACTAAGCTAACGCAATGGCTGGCTGGCATTTTTATGATTCTTGCATTAGTTATCAATATGTGGTTATTACCGCGTGGCGAGGTGAAGAAAGAAAGCGTTATTCAAACCGGACCTCCTTCAGCAGCGTTGCCACCAACACAGCAAGCACCAGCATCGCCAATACCGGGTAGCAAGTAGTCATTTGCACCCATGGCTCAATTGGTAGAGCAACTGACTCTTAATCAGTGGGTTCCAGGTTCGAGTCCTGGTGGGTGCACTAATTAATAGTGGACTCGTTGTTTTGATGTAAACTGAGAGACCTTCTGGGTACAGAAATTATTATTGAATCAAGATTTATAGCAGGAGAATTCGATTGAACACGTCACCGAAAACACGGTTTTTTAAACCGGAGGAAATAAATCAGAAGTGGTTTCTTGTTGATGCAAACGGACAGACTTTAGGCCGCATAGCATCGCACGTTGCACATATTCTGCGCGGCAAGCATAAGCCGGAATTTACACCAAATCATGATTTGGGAGATTTTGTCGTGATCGTTAATATAGAAAAAGTGAAGTTGACTGGAAAACGGCCTGAGTTAAAAGAACTTTTTCATAACACGGGTTATCCAGGCGGCGCACGATTTGAATCTTTTAAAGAATTGATAAAAACAAATCCAGAGAAGGTTATGGAACATGCTGTAAAAGGGATGCTTCCGCATAACCGTCTGGGACGCCAAATGTTTAAGAAACTGAAAGTGTATCGGGGAGCGCAACATCCCCATGCCGCACAACAACCAGAACCGATTTCTTTTAATTAAGGAATGAACGACTCCATGCAACCAAGAACTTCAGTTGGCCGTAGAAAAAATGCCATTGCTCGAGTAAGACTGATCGATGGTTCCGGGAAAATTACGGTTAACAAACGAGAATTTGAAAATTATTTTCCGCTTGAGATTCAACGGGACGAAATTTTGAAACCATTTAAGGTTACCGATACAATGGGCCGGTATGATGTAATGATACGCGTCAATGGCGGCGGACCTAATGGACAAGCTGGTGCAGTTCGACTCGGCATTGCACGCTCCTTAGTGGCTCTTGATGAAGATGCCCGCACAGCGCTTCGCGGTGCAGGACTTCTAACGCGCGACCCGCGTATGGTAGAACGAAAAAAATACGGGCAGAAAAAAGCTCGCAAGCGGTTCCAGTTCTCCAAACGTTAATTTGTATTTTCAATCTGCAATTGTCGTTTGACCATGGCAGAAGTTTAATCACAAATCATATTCTCTGATTCGACCGGCAGTGTCCCGATGAACTCAGTTCATCAGGATTCCGGAAGAAGACGACGAGAGTAGCAGTCTAACTGAAAGGATGTTTTATTATGCCTCGTGTAGAACTCGATGCGTTGCTTCAATCTGGTGCCCATTTCGGACACTTGACCCGCCGTTGGAATCCCAAAATGAAGCCTTATATTTTTATGGAGCGCAATGGGATTCATATTATCGATTTAAAGAAAACCCAGAAGATGCTCGATTCGGCGTGTAACGCTGTCTCCAATAGTATTGCCGATGGTAAAAAACCACTCTTCGTTGGAACGAAACAACAAGCAAGTGATGTGATGAAACAGGAAGCACAACGGTGTCATGCACACTATGTGACGGAACGCTGGCTGGGTGGTATGCTTACAAATTTCAGCACAATAAGAAAAAGCGTCAAGCGTCTTACAAATATTGAGAAGATGGAAACTGACGGCACTTTCGAAAACATAACGAAGAAAGAACGGCTATTTTTAACACGAGAACGCGACAAACTTCAAGCAGTGTTGTCCGGCGTCGTTGAGATGTCACGTTTGCCAGGTATTGTGTTTGTTATCGATATTAAAAAAGAAGCTATTGCAGTGAAGGAAGCAAAACGTCTGGGCATTCCTGTGGTTGCAATCGTTGATACAAATACCGATCCTGATCCGATTGATTATCCAATTCCCGCCAACGATGACGCTCTTAAATCAGTGCAATTAATTGCAAAAGCCATTGCCGATGCATCGCCGGCAGCCTGATCCACGCCTTCGGCGGCATCGCGCACGCGGCGATGACGCTGGGCTCGATCTACGTCGTCGGGCTCATCGTCCCGTGGTTCCTGCCGGAGATGCGCGGCAAGCCGCTGCCCGAGTAGCGGCCCGCCCGGCCGCGCCGCGCTGTGGCGCCGCCGGGGGCCTGCAGCAGCGGCCGCCGCGCCGGCAAGGCACAATCCCGGCTATCGATCGACACGCGAAGGGGACCGCCGCGATGGAACCAAAGGCAGCGCCGCTGGCCCTGGCCGGTGTAAAGGTGATCGAACTCGGTGCGCTGATTGCCGGCCCGTACGCGGCGGGCCTGCTCGCACAGTTTGGCGCCGAAGTGATCAAGATCGAGGCGCCCGACGGCGGCGACCCGCTGCGCGGATGGCGCAAGCTGCACCAGGGCACGTCGCTGTGGTGGTACGCGCAAAGCCGCAACAAGAAGTCCGTGACCCTGGACCTCAAGCACCCCCGCGGGCAGCAGATCGTCCGCGATCTGGTGCGCGACGCCGACATCGTCATCGAGAACTTCCGGCCCGGCTCGCTGGAGAAATGGGGCCTGGGCTGGGACGACCTGTCGAGGATCAATCCATCGCTGGTGATGGTGCGCGTATCGGGCTACGGGCAGGACGGACCCTATCGGGATCGGCCGGGGTTTGCCGCGATCGCCGAGTCGTTCGGCGGCCTGCGTTATGTCACCGGCTACCCCGATCGGCCGCCGGTGCGCGTCGGCGTAAGCCTGGGCGACACGCTCGCTGCGCTTTACGGCGTGGTCGGCGCGCTGCTGGCGCTGCACCACCTCAAGGTCAACGGCGGCAAGGGGCAGTTTGTCGACGTCGCCTTGTACGAGGCGGTGTTTAGCGTGATGGAAAGCCTGATCCCCGAGTACTCCGGCCTGGGACACATACGCGAGCGAACCGGCGCCTCGATGCCCGGCATCGTCCCGTCCAACACCTATCCGTGTCGCGACGGCTCCTTTGTCATCATTGCCGGCAACTCGGACGGCATCTTCCGGCGCCTGATGCAGGCCATCGGCCGGGCCGACCTGGCCGAGGATCCGCGCTTTGCCCGCAACGACGGTCGCGCCCAACACACCGAGCTGCTCGACGGCGCGATCGCGCAATGGACGCGCCAGCGCGATGCGAGCGTGGTGCTGGCCGCGCTGCAGGCCGCGGAGGTGCCCGCCGGCACGATATACACCGCGGCCGACATCGACGCCGATCCGCACTACCGCGCGCGCGACATGATCCAAGCGTTTGCGTTGCCCGACGGCAAGATGGTCGACTTTCCCGGCATCGTGCCCAAGCTGTCGCAGACTCCCGGCAAGATCCAGTGGCTGGGCCCGAAACTGGGCGAGCACACCCGCGAGGTGCTCGCCACCGTGGGCATCGACGAGCAGACCTACGCCCAGCTCAAGGCGCAGGGCATAGCCTGACAGCGCGCGACCCAGAAAGCTCCCATCATGAACGACGACATCCATTTTTACGAGCCCGACCAGGGCCACGGCCTGCGCCACGACCCGCTCAACTCGATCATCGCGCCCAGGCCCATCGGCTGGATCTCGACGCGCGACGCGCAAGGTCGCCTGAATCTGGCCCCGTACAGCTTCTTCAATGCCTTCAACTACACGCCGCCGATCATCGGATTTGCCAGCGTCGGGCACAAGGACACGGTGCAAAACATCGAGCAGACCGGCGAGTTCGCCTGGAGTCTGGTGACGCGGCCGCTGGCCGAGGCGATGAACCAGACCAGCGCACCGGTGCCCCACGGCGTCGATGAGTTCGCCCTGGCCGGTTTGACGCCCGTTGCCTCGCGCATGGTTGCCGTGCCGCGCGTGGCCCAAAGCCCGGTGTCCTTTGAATGCCGGCTCACGCAACTCATCGAACTGCGAACGCTCAGCGGCGCCAAGACGCAAACCTGGCTCATACTGGGCCAGGTCGTTGGCGTCCACATCGCCAGGAGCCTGCTCGTCGACGGCGTCTACGACACGGCCGCGGCGCATCCCGTGCTGCGCGGCGGCGGTCCCGCCGACTACTACACGATCGGTCCGGACCAGTTGTTCCGGATGACGCGGCCGACCTAGCGCCAGCTTGGCGGCGCACGCCGCCTGGATGCGACCCGCATCGGCTGTGCTTCGCCCAGGCCCCCGGCCGCAAGCGCCCCTCCCCACGAGGCGCACGACGCGCACCACGGGCCGGGATGCCAACTTGGCCCGCCTCGGCCGGGTCGCTCGACGGTAGCCGGGCGGCGCAGTTGGCCACCTTCGCCGTCCCCAAGTCAACGACAAAACCTTCGTAAAATCAACGACCTGCTCTATCGCCCCGGCGTGGCGCTGGCGCATGCTATGCTGCATCGCACCAATTGCCTTGGATGCCGCGCCGGAGCACCGCTCCGCTGCCGCCTGAGGTCGGCAAGCGCTCCGCGACCGGCGCGCGATCCGCCGGCAGCGAACGGATGCCGGCGTTGCGCCAACATCCCGTCGGCTGGGTCCTGCGGGTGCGCAAGCTGCCGGCCTGGGTCGGGGCACGCCAAGGACTCGGGCCACGGCAGGCGTGGGCGCCGCCGAGAATGGGCGGCCCTGAGCCGACCGCCGCGCCCGCGTTCGCTGCCCAGGTCCCAGGCCCCCGGGTCCCGGTCATTTGGCGCCGGCACCGATTGCGTGCCGCGATCAGATCATCTGCCGCGGCGCGCCGCGACCGCTGGCTCGAGATTTCACTTCGTCCGTGCAAAGAGGCCCATGAAAGCCAGATCCCAACCTGCCAACAGCCATCAACGGCGCCTGCGCCTGGATGACTATTACGGTCAGGTCGAAGCGATCATCCTTGCCCGGCAGGACCCGGTCACCGGCCTGCTGCCGGCAAGCACCGCCGTCACCGTGCACGGCGACTACACCCATGCCTGGGTGCGCGACAACGTCTACAGCATCCTGGCCGTCTGGGCGCTGGCGCTCGCCTACCGGCGCGAAGACCGCAAGCGGTCGGCGCGGCTGCAGGCGGCGGTGGTCAAGCTCATGCGCGGTCTGCTGGCGGCGATGCTCAAGCAAGCCGGCAAGGTCGAGGCCTTCAAGCGCACGCGCGACCCGCACGATGCGCTGCACGCCAAGTACGACACGCATACCGGCGAGCCCGTCGTCGGCGATGACGCGTGGGGCCATCTGCAGCTCGATGCCACCGCGATCTTCGTGCTCATGCTGGCGCAGATGTCCAAGGGGGGCCTGCGCATCGTGCAGACCCGCGACGAGGTGGACCTCGTGCAAAACCTGGTCTACTACCTGGCCAAGACGCACCGCACGCCGGACTTTGGCATGTGGGAGCGCGGTCACAAGCGCAATCAAGGCGTGGCCGAGGTCAACGCCAGTTCCGTGGGCGCGGCCAAGGCGGCGTTGGAGGCCATCCAGGGATTTGAGCCGCTGCCGGGCAAGGCGCCGGCCATCCACGTGCAAGGCGACGACATCGCCCAGGCCCGCAACACGCTGCAGAGCCTGCTGCCGCACGAGTCCGAATCCAAGGAAACCGATGCCGCGCTGCTGTCCATCATCGGCTTTCCCGCCTACGCGGTGGAGGATCCGGACCTGGTCGGGCGCACGCGCGCCGAGATCGTCGCCAAGTTGCAGGGGCGCTACGGCTGCAAGCGGTTCTTGCGCGACGGCCACCAGACGGTGCTCGAGGACCACAACCGCCTGCATTACGAACCGGGCGAGCTGCGCGCGTTCGAGAACATGGAATCGGAGTGGCCGCTGTTCTTCGCCTACCTGCTCGTCGACGCCGCGCTGCGCGGCGACGAGCAGCAGGCCCGGGACTACCGGGAGCGGCTCGAGGCGCTGTTCCAGGTGCGCGATCAGCAGCGCCTGCTGCCCGAGCTGTACTACGTGCCCGCCGATCGGATCGAACTCGAAAGAGCCCGTCCCGGCAGCCAGGACCGCCTGCCCAACGAGAACGTGCCGCTTGTTTGGGCGCAGAGCCTTTACCTGGTCGGCGCGCTGCTGCAAGAGGGCTACGTGCGGGCCGCCGATATCGATCCGCTGGAGCGGCGCGCGCGCGTGGGCGCCGCGCGCGAGGCCGGCGTGCAAATCGCCCTGCTGGCTGAAGATGACACGGTGCAGATGCGTCTGGCCGCCCAGGGCGTCGCGGCCGAGACCTTGCGGCAAATTGCCCCGATCCGCGTGCACTACGCCGACGAACTCGAGGCCGCGCTGGGCCAACTCGGCGCCAACAGCGCGTTGGGTCTGTCCGGCCGCCCGCGCGCGCGCCTGGGCACTCTGGTCACCAGCCAGGTATTCGAGCTGCGCCGCGCACGCGTGCTCGTCTTGCCGGCGTGCCTGAACCGGCGCGATTTTTACCTGTCGCTGGATAACCGGCTGCTCACCGAGACCATCCAGGGAGAAATCACCCACCTGCAGCGCCACTGGGATCAACCGGGCCGGCCGTTGCTCTCGCTGTTGCTGACCACGCCGATGCTCGATGCTCCGGGCGCCGACGTGCTGCTGCACTACCTTACGAAGTTGCAGCAGGGCGCGGCCGAGGGCGTCGCCGTCGACAAGCTGTGCGCACTGCTGGGTGCCGCCGGCCGGGACAAGATCGACTGGACCGACGAGGTACCGCTGAGCAAGACGCGCGGCACCAGCGGCGCCACCGAAGACGAGGCGATCCTGCCCTGGGAAGAGGCGGCAACCCGCCCGCTCACCGCGGCCCGTGCCCAGGCGCTGGAGCGCGAGCCGGAGCATCCGGCGCTGCTTCGGCAGTTGGCCAGGAGCCGCAACCCGTACGAACAAATCGAGATCCTGGGCCTGCTGCAGCAACGGCTGGGCGCCGACTTTGCCACCGAATGCGGTGGCAGCGTCAGCGAGCTGATGGAAGCGATCTATCTGCGCGCCTGCCGGGCCCGGTTGTGGGGCGTGATACGGCGCGCCGCCGGACTGCTACGGATCCAGGACGAGACGCTCGAGGATGCGCTCGCCCAGATCGTCGCGCGGCAAAAGCGCATCGCCGTCGGGCGCGACGACATCGCCGAGTCCGTCATCGGCCGCTGCCTGCCCAACGCCCAAATCGGCGCCCGGCTGCAAGCGCACAGCGGGCACGATGCGCGCACGCGGGTGCTGATCGAGGAGATCGTGCTCTTTTTGGGCATGCTGATCAACGCCGAACCCGAACTGTTCAAGGGCACGATCACGCTGCGCGCCTGGCACCTGCTGCTGCTGATCACCGGCGGGCTGGCACGCGAGCACGGCGTGACCGAGGCGGAGGCATTCGACCATCTGCTGGACCTGAGCCCTTACGCCATTTTGGGCCGGTTGAGGAGCGCCGTCGCCGGCGAACAGGAAATGATGCGCAACATGGCGCGGATGCAATCGCTGCGCTTTGCCGCGGGCTACGACTGCCTGATCCAGGTTGTCTTCCTCCCCGGCAACGATGCGCCACTGGCGCAAGACGTTGACGGTTGGCACGCGTGGCGCGAAATGACCGGCGTGATGACCCGCGTGCCGGAGGATTTCCACGCCCGGATCTGGGAACTGCTGCACCACTGCCGCGGCATCGTGATCGGCGATCAGCTCGATACGCGCAACCGGCTCGACAGCGCGCTGGCGCACGCCGACACGACGCCGGCGGAGCAAAGCTTCGCGCTGCGGGTCGACGACCTGCTCAACAAGATCCAGTCGCCGGCCTATCGCCGGCTCACCGTCGAGACGCTGCTCGCCTTGTCGGACATCGCCGGCGCCAACCCCGACCTCAAGATCGACGGCAACATCGTGGTGGATGTGGTCATCGGCACGGCGGTGCGCCTGGCCTGGGAGCAGACCCCGCACGACGCAAGCGACGGCCCATACGGCGAACAGGTCGCCCAGGCTTGGAACGCGTTTTACGCAAGCCCGCCGCACCGGGTCGCCAACGATGTGATGGCCGCCGTGACCCGCCTGCGCGAGGACGCGGCGCAGGTGGCCGACGCGCCTTGACCGCGACCGCCCGGATGGCGCCCACGCCGGCGCCGGCGGGCCGCATCGGTCGACTCGCCTGGCCCTCCGGCCAGAAAAGGCCGCCGCAAGATCGACACAACCTATACTTACGCTGCGGCGTGCGCGGCCAATGCCGTGAGGGTCGACGTGCCGCGCCCAACGCCTACGGGATCTCAACCATGGCCCAAACGCACTTTCCGCTGCGCATCGGCGCGATCTTGATCGATCTGGACGGCACGCTGCTGCATACCGCGCCGCAGTTGGCCGAGTCGGCAAACCGCATGTTGCGCGACATGGATCGGCCCGCCGTATCGCAGGACTTGTTGATGAGCTACATCGGCAACGGCATTTCGTGGCTGGTCAAACGCGCGCTGACCGGCGACATGCATGCCGAGCCCGATGTCTCGCTCTACGACAAGGCGCTGCCGATTTTCGAGCGGCACTACACCGAGCTCTTGCTCCAAAGCAAGCCTTTTGACGGCGTGGTACAGGGGCTCGACGCGCTCAGCGCGGCGGGCTTCCCGCTGGGGTGCATCACCAACAAGGTGGCGCGCTACACCGAGCCGCTATTGCGCGGCGTCGGCCTCGACCACTATTTCCGCATCGTGCTTTCGGGCGATTCCTTGCCGGAAAAAAAGCCTCACCCGATGCCGTTGCTGCACGCCGCCAAGTTCTTCGGCGTGCCGGTGGAGCAGGTGCTGTTGATCGGCGATTCCCTGAGCGATGCGCTCGCGGCCCGATCGGCCGGATGCCCGGTATTTTGCGTCCCTTATGGCTACAACCACGGCGAACCGGTCGCCGCGCTGGATGTGGACGCCGTGATCGCCAATCTGCCCGAAGCGATGAAACTGATACGACGCGCATAGCGCGTATCGGCCCGGACGCTTGCGCCGTTGCGCGCTCCTACGGCCACGCGAGCCGTCATCGGCGCAAGACCCCGGTAGGGCCATCATTTGCGCGCCGAACTTGCGCGCCGGACGTGCGCGCCGGACCCGTGCGCCGGAGCCGATGCCGCCCGGCTCCCCGGACGCAAACGCATGACTGCTGAAGGTGGCCGAAACCGGCCACCTTCAGACTCGGCATGCTCCTGGCGCGGCGCGGGAAGGCGTGCGACCAACCCAGCGCCGAACCAGGGCTTAGCGCCCGTGCGTATCCCGATATCTTTCCGCTTCGGCCAGTTCATGTTGCGCTTGCCGCAAGAGCTCAATCGCCCTTTCAGCATGGCCGCCGAATTCAACCCCCTTGTTCGCTTGCTGAGCCATTTCGATGTGGTGGATTGCCGCTTCCGCAGCTTGATGCGCATCCCTCAAATTGGGGTGCTTGAACTCGAAGGCAAAGGCCGTTGCGGCCAAAAGAACCGAAACCAACACAAGGGCAACCTTTTTCATCGTTTCTCCTTTAAAAAGAAGGGCTCGAGCCCACTGTAGCTTAGCGCGATTGCTGCGCTTCGCTTCGCCAGCACACTTGTTGCCACCGGCCCTGTCCACCCTGTGGCGCGCTGCTGGCGGAACATACACCGATCTTTCGGTCTTGCGATGACGTGAACGCCATTGCCCTGTTCGCAGCCGACAGGTTCCGCCAAGAAGCCGTCGCTGAAATCCGGTACACGTGAGGCCGTCGAGCGCCTGCGCTCTACCCGCTGGAAGATGCGCGTTGCAAACCGGCGCAATGCCTACGGGCACCGCAGCGCGACGCCGATCCGCTGCCGGGGACTTTGAACCGAAGATCGAGCCCGGAGCTTCGACGCTGACTGAGCCGGCAAGTCGGTGCAGGTCAGGTACGACAGAAAAGACGTGCCGAGGGAGCATAGAAAGTCATGGCGACGTTGGACCGGCCGGCAATCCGGTCGGCAGCAGATCCGGCGCGCCCGTCAGCGTGCGCTCGTCAAAGCATCCCGTCCGGGGAGCGCCCGCGTGAATGCAAAGCGGTTGTTGCAACAGCAACCGCCTCCCTCTGCCCGAGCCAACCTGTCCCGGAAGCCAGCGCCGCGTTCGATCCGCGTTGGCGTACCGGCATCGGCGCGACAGCCATGGCAAGGTCGGACGGTTGCGCGCGCAACGCATCGGACTGATCTGCCCCATTTGGCGCAACGCACGGATCATCGATGCTCGGCGCAAAGCCGATGGCCTGCTGGCTTAGCAACTTCAAGTCGCTTTTCGCGCCTGGGCCAGCGTTCGCGTACGCCATCGAGGACTTCGCGCGTGCCGACCGCCGCCATCCGGATCCGGTCGCGCATCGAGGCGTTGCACGGCCAGGCCCGATCCTGCGCGTCTGCCCCGAAGCGGCGGTTGCCGACCTCAAGGCCAGCGTGCGGCCGATCCTGCATTCCTGCGGGCTCGATTGAGAGCCGGTCCGGCAGCCCATCTTTCGCGCGGTCCTTGATCCGTGAAGAGCGTACGCGCCGTGACTCGGTCCACTCAGGGATGCTCCGGGCAACGCGCTGGCTCGGCACCGCAAGAGGGCGGCTCGGTCACGGCCCGGTCCGCAGCAAGCCGACTCCGGGGGCTCGATCGGTGCATCGCCAGCCACTGAGTATCTGGAATCACTCATTTACTTAGCCTGAAGTGCGCAAGGATCGCCGCGTCGCTTGATTTAGATCAAGCCTCAGCGATTCTTCCCGCACTTGCGTCATCAGCATCCTCGCAGATTTCACGAAAACCTCTTTGAAGGAAGCACATTAGGGAGGTCCAGCATGAGCGAGACAATCTTAGAGCCGGCGCGCATCGAGCCGCCGCAGCACCGGTTACCGGCGTCCGATGATCCCTTCTCCCCAGACGAACGCCTCGGGCCGATGGCTGAGTCGGGCGCGCGCTTTGGTGGGACGCACGGATTTCGGCGACGCTTTGCCGCGGACTGATCGATTCGGGCCGCCTCGCGCTGGCCGCGATCGACCGGGGCCGCATCATCTACGGATCGCCGGGCTTCTGGGATATCGTCGGGCGCGCCTGCCCCGATCTGACGTGTGGCAAGCCGTTTTCCATCGCCGTCTGCGAAGCCGATCGAGCCAGAATCAACCGTCTGATGGCGGCGGCCGAGGACGGCGGCGTCGAGTTCTCGGTGGAGTGCGCGCTGGCAACATCCGGCTTGGATGAAGTCCTGGTGCACGTGGAGGGAGTGCGCATCGATAGCGCGGCTCCCGCAACCCTTGCCCTGATCGTCACAGACTTTACGGCTCAGGCCCGGCAGCGCTCGCAACTGGAGTTTCTGGGATCGTATGATTCCCTTACGGGACTGTTGAACCGCAATGCGCTGCTGCGCTCGGCGACTCAGGCGCTGATCCGCGCAAAGACTCGCCACGTGCCGGTTGGGTTCCTGCTTGTCGATCTGGACAACTTCTCGCGGATCAATGACGACTTCGGGCCGGATGCCGGCGATACGGCGCTGATGGTCATCGGCGAATGCCTGAAGCAGTGCGTACGCGGCGCGGACATCGTCGGCCGCTACGGCGGTGACGAATTCCTCGTGGTGCTGACCGAAATGGCGCACATCGACGACGCGGCCATCGTCGCCTCGCGGGTGAACCAGGCCTTGCGCGAAACGGTCGTGATGGACGGCACGATGCAGTTGGCCGCCAGCATCGGCATCGCCTTGTATCCGCAGGATGGTTCCGACCTAAGCATGTTGCTGGCGCGCGCAAACGCGGCCCTTTACCTGGCCAAGGGTGCCGGAAGGGACTGCTACGCCTTCGCCGAGGCGACCGAGGATCTGATCCTCGCGTTCGAGCCCATCGCGTGGAACGCCGATGCGCAGATCGGGATGCGCGAAATCGACGAGGCGCATCGGCAGCTCGTCGAACGCATCAACGCGATCGGCCGCGATCTGGCCAACGGCCGCGACATCAAGGAGCTGCGCGGGCAGATCGACTCCCTGCTCGAAGCGCTGGTCGCGCACTTCAAGACCGAGGAGGATTTCATGGTATCTGAATCCCCGGCCGATCGATGCGCAGCACAAGGAGGCGCACCAGTGCCTGCTAAAGGACACGTCCAGCCTTTTGACGGGATATGAAAGGAGCAACCTCGCCCTGGCTACCCGCCACCTGTACGGATGGCTCAGTCGCCACATAGAAACCTACGACCGGACGCTGCTGCGCCTGCTCTAGGCGGCAAGGCCGCGCTCGATCCGGGTCAACGAGGCTGGCGACGATCTGCACGATCTGGACGATCTGGACGGGCAGCGGATGAGGCGGGCATCGGCCCGCCGGCACCGCGCTTTGCCAGCCGCCTCGACCGAAGCAGCAAGGCGCGCACGCGCGCACGCGAAATACTCGACGACGATCCGCACGTGGACGCAGTCGAGCGCACGCGCCCTCGACGGCTCGATCGGCTCGATCGGCTCGATCTTCGGCACGGGGCAGTGCACCGCGCAGCAACAAGACCCGGTCGCTCTCGGACAAGGATGCGCAATTTTCGGCCGAAAATGCGCTCGATCCGTCCGCCCCCAGGGCCGCGCACCCCGGCTTGGCCCAGGATCGCGGCAATTCGCTGCCCTTTTACGCCGCTTATCGTGATCTGCCCGTGCACCCGAAATGGCTAGGATAGGACTCGCAGCCCGTTTGGCGATGCGCTTCGTACCCTGGTCTGAGCCGAAAACGTCTTAACCGAAGACGAATCGGCGCGATTGCGCCCCGGCGGCGGAAACCGGCATGCTCCTCTCCCTCCAGAACTGGCTGCACGAACCCCTCCGGAATTATCAGCCGGAACTGAGCCGCTTTGTGGGCGAGGCGCCCACGAGCGTCGCCATGTTCGACCCCGACATGCGCTACCTCGCCTACAGCCGGCTCTGGCTTGCCGCCTTCGGCCGCGGGCACCAGGACCTGCTCGGCCGGGACCACTACGAGATCCACCCCGACCAGCCCGAGGGCTGGCGGGCGGTGCACCAGCGCGCGCTGGCCGGCGAATCGGTCCGAAGCGACGAGGAGCTCTGGCGCCAGGCCGACGGGCGCGAGGTCTGGGTGCGTTGGGCGGTCGTGCCCTGGCACGACGAATCCGGCGGCGTCGGGGGCATCGTCATCGCCGCGGAGGACATTTCAGAGCGCAAACGCACCGAAAAAGAGCTCTCGCAAAGCCAGGCGCTGCTGCTGGGCATCGTGAACTCGGCGATGGACGCCATCGTCTGCCTCGACGAGCAAATGCGCATACGCCTGGTCAACCCAACGGCCGAGCGCCTGTTCGGCTATCGCGCCGACCAACTGTACGGCGAATCGCTGGACCGGCTGATTCCGCAGCCGATGCGTGAGGCGCACCGACAGCATCTGGCGCGTTTTGCGCAACGCGAGGTCGACAGCCGATTCATGACCGAGTTGCGCGACGTGCCGGCGCTGCGCGCCGACGGCACGGAGTTTTTTGCCGAGGTCTCGATCGCCAAGACCGAACTGGACGGCCAAAGATATTTCACGGCGATCCTGCGCGACGTCACCGCCAGAAACGCGCTGCTGCAAAAAAGCCGCGACAGCCAGCAGCGCGTGGAGCTCGCCCTCGAGGGCGCGAACCTGGATATGTGGGAACTGGACATCACCGCGCAGCGGTTCAGCAACGGCCCGCGGCTTCCGGTCATGCTCGGCTTTGCCCCCGGCGAGATCGATACCGACCAAGCGGCATACCAGGCGCGCCTGCATCCGGGCGATCTGGGACGCGCCCGAACCGCGTTCCAGGCGCACCTGCAGGGGCTCGCACCGCGCGTCGAATTCGAATACCGGATGCGCGGCAAGGACGGCCATTGGGTCTGGCTGCTCACCCGCGGACGCATCGTGGAGCGCGATGCCGACGGGCGACCGCTGCGCATGGCCGGCACCACGCTCGACATCTCCGAAGCCAAGAGCTTCCAGGAGCGCGAGCGGCGCATGGGCCGCGCGTTTCAGCTGCTCAGCCGCTGCGACTCGGCGCTGGTGCACGCCACCGACGAGGCCAATCTGCTGCGCGAGATCTGCGCGCTGGCCGTGGAAGTCGGCGGCCACCTGATGGCCTGGGTCGGGTTCATGGGCGACGACGTTGCCAGGTCGGTCCATGCCGTTGCCTGGCACGGCCTGGAGGACGGTTACCTGCAGCATGCAGCGATCAGCTGGAGCGACTCGGAGCGCGGGCGCGGTCCGTTTGGCGTCGCCGTGCGCACGCGCAAGCCCGTCATCGTGCAGCACCTGCCGTCGGATCCGTCTGTCGCCCCCTGGCGTGACGCGATCCTGCAGCGCGGGTACCACTCGTGCATCGCGCTGCCTTTGCTGATCGACCAGGCGCCGATCGGCGCGATCCTGATCTATTCGGCCGACCCGCTGGGTTTCGGCAAGGACGAGGCCAAGCTGCTCGAGCAGCTCGCCGCCGATCTAGCCTACGGTATCCGGACCCTGCGCACCCGCGCCGAACATGAACAGGCCCGGATGGCCCTGCAGCGCGAAAGCGCCAAGAACCGGGCCCTGCTGCGCAGCGCCAGCGACGGCATCCATGTGCTGGACACCGGCGGTCACCTCGTCGAGGCGAGCGATTCGTTCTGCCGGATGCTGGGCTACACGCGCGAGGAACTCATCGGGGCGCACGTGTCGCAATGGGACGCAATGCTCGATTCGGCGACGCTCGCGCAGGTGCTGCGCGAGAATTTCGCGCGTCAGGAGCGCACGCAGTTCGAGACTCGTCACCGGTGCAAGGACGGCACGCTGATCGACGTCGAGATCAGCGGCTACCCGCTGCAGACCGACGGCGTGCCGGTGCTCTTTAATTCCTCGCGCGATATCACCGAGCGCAAGCGGGCGGGAGAGTCGCTGCGCGCCAGCGAAGCGCGCTTTCGGGCGGTGGTCGAGCAGTCGCCGGTGGCCATGGTATTTGCCCGCGCCGGCATCGTGCTCGACGTCAACGCCGCCTACCTGCAGACCTTCGGCCTGCAGGACGTCGAGCAGATCCGCGGCCGCTCGGTGCTCGAGCGCATCGCCCCGCAATGCCGCGCCGAACTGGCCGAGCGCATCGGGCGGCGCGGGCGCGGTGAAACGGTCGAGCAGGATTACGAGATCCTGGGCCTGCGCAGGGACGGCACCGAGTTCCCGCTGTTCATCTCGGCGCGCCAGGTGCTGCTGCCCGACGGTCCGGTGACGGTCGCCTTCTTGATCGACGTGAGCCGGCAGAAGGCATCGGAGGACGAAGCCCGGCGCCTGGCCTTTTACGACCCGCTCACCGATCTGCCCAACCGCCGCCTGCTGCTGGACCGGCTCGCGCAGGCGCTGGCGGCCAGCGCGCGCAGCGGCAAGCACGGCGCCCTGCTCTTCATCGACCTGGACAACTTCAAGACGCTCAACGACACCCTGGGCCATCGACATCGGCGACGAGTTGCTGCGGCAGGTGGCCGCGCGCCTGCGCGCTTGCGTGCGCGAGGGCGACTACGGTCGCGCGCCTGGGCGGAGACGAGTTCGTGGTGCATGCTGGAGGACCTGAGCCGCGCAGCCGCTCGAGGCCGCGCAGCAGGCGGAGGCCGTGGCCGAGAAGATCCTCGGCACGCTGCGGCCGCCAGCTACCGGCTTGGCGGCCACACGAGTACCACAGCACCGCCAGCATCGGCGTCAGCCTGTTCAGCGGCCGCGAGAACGACCGGTCGAGACCTGCTGCGCAGGCCGACATCGCCATGTACCAGGCCAAGAAGGCCGGGCGCAACAGCATCCGCTTCTTCGACCCGGCGATGCAGGCAGCGTCATCACTCGCGCGATCGAGCTGGAGAGACCTGCGCCGGGCGCTGGAGAAGAGCCAGTTCCGCCTGCACTTACCAGCCGCAGGTCGACAGCGCACGGCCGACCGTTCGGCGCCGAGGCGCTGATGCGCTGGCAGCATCCGCGAGCGCGGCCTGGTGTCGCCGGCGCAGTTCATTCCGCTGGCCGAAGAAATCGATCTGATCCTGCCGATCGGGCAATGGGTGCTGGAAACGGCCTGCGCAGCAGCTCGAGCCCTGGGCCGAGAGCCGCCGCCAGCGCATCTGCAACTGGCGGTCAACGTCAGCGCGCGCCAGTTCCGCCAGCCGACTTCGTCGAGCAGACGTGCGCAAGTCATGCAGCGCACCGCCATCAACCCGCAGCGGCTCAAGCTGGAACTGACCGAAAGCCTGCTGCTCGACGACATCGATGACACCATCTCAAGATGACCACGCTGCAGCGAGCTCGGCGTCCGCTTCTCCCTGGATGATTTCGGCACCGGCTACTCCTCGCTGCCGTACCTGAAGCGGCTGCCGCTGGACCAGCTCAAGATCGACCAGACCTTCGTGCGCGACATCGCCGCCGACCCCAACGACGCTGGCGATCGTGCAGACCATCGTCGCCATGGCGCAACACCTCGGCATGGAGGTCATCGCCGAAGGCGTGGAAACCGCCGCGCAGCGCTCGCTGCTGCTGAGCAGCGGCTGCGAGCAGTTCCAGGGCTACTTGTTGGCCAGCCGGTCGCCGCCGAGGAATTGGAGGCGGCGCTGGCTCCGGCGGCTTGCCGCCAGCCCGGCCCCGGCTGACCCGGCCGACAACCCTGCGTCGGCAAGCTGGCGCTCGCCGCTTCAACTCGGAGCGCGGCATCACGCAATGCCGGGCAGGCGTCAGCGTGCGGACAGAGGCGCTACGTACAGGCCCGCCCGCACCATCCATCTCGCCGAGGGACTCGCCCGGCCCGGTTCCACGTCCGTCCGGCGGTCAGCGCGCGTGTTGCGGTCGCCGCCCAGCGGGCCTGCTCCAGCCAGCCCCGATGGGGACCTTGTCGAATGCGGGCCTCGCCGTTCAGATCCGCCGCTTGGGCTGCCTGCCAATACGGCTCGCGCAGCTTTCTTTTGAAGATCTTGCCCGTGTCTTCCCGCGGCAACTGCTCGTCAAAGACGACCCGGCGCGGCACCTTGTAGTCGGCGATGCGCTCGCGCAGGTAGGACTGCACGCCGGCCGCATCCAGCTGGGCACCGGGTGCCGGCTGCACGGCGGCCAGCAAGGCTTCGCCGAAATCGTCATCGGGCACGCCAAACACCGCGCAGTCGGCCACGCCGGGCATCGCCAGCAAGGCCGCCTCGATCTCCGCCGGGTAGATATTGACGCCGCCGCTGATCACCATGTCGGTCTGCCGATCGACGACGTACAGATAGCCGTCCGCGTCCAGATAGCCGAGGTCCCGCAGCGTCCACAGCCCGTCGCGCTCGAGTTGCCGGCGCGCCTCGTCGTTGTTGGCGTAGGTGAAGTCGGGCACCGCGCGCTGGCGCGCATAGATGAGGCCGACCGTGCCGTGGGCCAGTTCTTCGCCCTTGTCCGAGAGTATCTTCACGACGGTGCCGGGCAGCGCCCGCCCTACCGAGCCGGGCTTGCGCAACGACTCCTGGCTGTCGATGTGCGTGATCCATCCGAGTTCGCTCGCGGCGTAGCACTCGTGCAGGACGGGGCCCCACCAATCGATCATCTGGCGCTTGGTCAGCTGCGGACAGGGCGCACCCGTGCTGGCGACAAAGCGCACCGAGCCGACGTTGTAGCGGCGTCGCACCGCCTGCGGCAGCTGCAGCAGGCGCCGGTACATGGTAGGGACCAGATAGGCGTGGGTGATCCGGTGCGCGTCGATGAGGCGCAAGGTTTGCTCGGCGTCGAATCGAGGCTCGATCCACAGGTGGGCGCCTTGCAGCGCCGCTTGCAGCACGTAGCTGGCAGGCGCCGAGTGGTACAAAGGCGCGCTCACCAGCGCACGCATCTGCGGCTCGATGCCGAGCGCGATCCGGGCCGTTTGCGCCATCGCCTCGGCTTGCTCGGGCTTGAACGGCTCTCGCCGTATGCCCTTGGGCACCCCGGTCGTGCCGGAGGTATAGACCATCGGATTGCCCAGCAGGCCCGGGCTCACCTGCGGACGGTCGGCCGCGTCACGGAAGGCTTCCCACGCCGGATAGGCGTCGGCCAGTTGCTGCGGCAGCGCCTCGACTTTCCATGCCGCGCGCGTGCGCTGCTGCGGCCAGGCGACAAAGACCTTGACGTCCGCGGGTATGCCCTCTTGCACCGGAGCGAGCAGGTCGGCGTGAACGACCAGGATCTTGGCCCCGCTGTCGACCAGCACGTGGCGCACCTCGGCGGCCTTGAAATGCCAGTTCACCAGGCAGTAGTGCGCACCCAGCGCCCTGGCGGCGAGCATCAACTCCAGCAGCACGGGTTCGTTGTGCAAAATGAAGGCGACCACATCGCCGGTGCCGATGCCGGCCGCCCGCAGCGCCGCGGCGGACCGGTCGCAGCGCCGCTGGAACTCTTGCGCGTCGACGCCGTCGCCGCCGAAGTGCACCCAGGACTTCATGCCGCCCTCCTCGATCGCCTGGCGGGCCCGTCCCAGGCATCGCCACGGCCCGTGGGCGCGCCGCGAAGCGGCGGCGCGCCGATGGCTTCACTTGCCCGTCAGGACGTCGCCAAACCGGATCCAGGACTTGCCGTCGAACCGGCCCAGCTGCACCGAACGTATCACCGCGTAGTTGTCCGGGGACGTGTTGATCTTCACGCCCGGCAGGACCATCGGCAACTGCAGATCCTTGATGCTGGCCGCATGCCGCATCACGCTATCGCGCGTCAGATCGTCGCCGCACTGCTCGAGCACGTGGACGAGCGCCTGCGCCCCGACATAGCCAAAGACGTTGTTGGCGTCGGTCGGATCGGCGTCCGGCAGGTACTTCTTCATGAATTTGCGCCAGGTCTGCATTCCTTCGTCGCTGTCCCAGGTTTTGTCCGACGGGTCCTTGAGTGTAGACCCCGGTGATCAGCCCGACCGAGTTGTCCAGGCCGGCCGGCGTGAGCACGGAGCCGACCGACGCGGACACGTTGGCCAGGTAGTGGTCGGGCTTCCAGCCGAGCTCGGCAACCTTGCGGATGGCCTGTGCGGCCGACTTGGGCAGCGAGAAGTCCAGCAGCACGTTGGCGCCGGACGCCTTGAGCGCCACGATCTGCGAGTCGATCGTCGGATCGGTCGCCTCGTAGGACTGCTCGGCGACGATGAGCGAGACCTTGTCGCCGAGCTCCTCCTTCACGCCTTTGACGTAGTCCTTGCCAAAGTCGTCGTTTTGGTAGAGCACGGCGATCTTCGCGTCCGGCTTGGTCTTGAGGATCTGCTGCGCATAGGCGCGCCCCTCGGTCTGGTAATTGGGCGGCATGCCCATCGTCCAGGGGTAGTTCTTCGGGTCGTTCCATTTGGAGGAGCCGCTGGCGATGAACAGTTGCGGGACCTTCTTGCCGTTGAGGTAGCGCTGGATGGCCAGGTTGGTCGGCGTACCCAGCGTCCCGAACACCAGCAGGACCTCCTCTTGCTCGACCAGCTGGCGCGTGGTCTCGACGGTCTTCGGGGGCGAATACGCGTTGTCGAGCGAGATGAACTCGATCTTGCGACCGTGGATGCCGCCCTGGTCGTTGATCATCTTGAAGTACGCCGCCTCGGCCCTGCCGATCTGGCCGTAGGCCGAGGCCGGACCGCTGTAGGGGATGGACTGGCCGATCTTGATCGAGGTATCGGTTGCGCCCGGATCGTACTTTTTCTCGGCCTGCGCCGAGAGCGTGCAAAGCAAGGCGGCAACGGTAGCGGCAAGCTGCAGGGTTCTTTTCATTTGAGTCTCCTCTTCTACGCTGGGATAAAGCCCGATGTGGCGGACTGTCATTTCAGGCCGTTTCGCCACTTGACGAAACGTTGGCACGCCGCTCGGACGGCGCCTGCAATGCCCGAGGGCATCAGCAGCATGAAACCGATCAGCAGCACGCCGTAGATCGCCCAGGGAGCCGCCTTGGAGATCTTGTCGGCGAAGTTCGGAACGAACTGGATGAACACCGCGCCGTACACCGCTCCCCAGATCGACCCCAGCCCGCCGATCACGACGCCGACCAGCAAGGTGATCGACAGCGTCACCGGGAAGCTGTCGGGCGCCACAAATTGCACGGCAATCGCACCCAACGCACCGGAGACGCCGGTGAGCATCGCCGAAACGCCGAACGCGACCGTCTTGTACAGCGCCGTGTCGACGCCCATGGCGGTGGCGGCCGTCGGCTGGTCACGAATCGCGGTCATCGCCAGCCCGACCCGGCTGCGCACCAACTCGCGCGTCAGCACCAGCGCGAGCACAAGAAAGAACAGCGTAAAAAAGTACAGCCATTGGTCCGCACCGATGCCCAGTCCAAAGGGCGCATCCGGCTTCGAGATCAGGATCCCCTGCACGCCTCCGGTCCAGGGCTCGAGCAGCCGGGACTTGAGCAGCTGCGGCAGCGCAACGCCCAGCGCGAACGTGGCCAGCGCAAGATAGAGGCCCTCGAGCCGCAGCGCCGGGAAACCGAACAGCAGTCCGACCACCAGGCACACGGCGCCCGCCGCCGGCACGGTCACCCAATAGGCGATCCCGTAGCGGTCCATCAAGATCGCGGCCACGTAGGCGCCGACCGCGTAGAACGCGCCATGCCCCAGCGAGATCTGGCCGCTGTATCCGGTCAGGATGTTCAGGCCCAGCAGCGCGATCGCATAGACCATCACCAGCGTTAGCTGAAAGAGCTGGTAATTGCGCAGCTCGAAGGGCAGCACGCAGGCCAGCCCCACGAGGACGACGCCGACGACGGCCGCGCGGGGCATGGCGCGCCGCGCGCGGCCGCGGGCCGCGGCCGGCGCGCTGATCTGCGGATCCTTCGGTTCGTCGGACACCGTCAGACCCGGCCCACGTGCACGGTGCCCAACAAACCGGCGGGGCGCACCACCAACACGCCGACGATGATGACCAGCGCGAACGTCAGTTTCAGTTCGCTGCCGATCACGTAGGCGCCGAGCAGGTTCTCCAGCACGCCGACCAAAAAGCCGCCCAGCACCGCTCCCAGCGGACTGTCGATTCCGCCCAGCAACGCCGCGGCAAACGCATAGATCAGCACACCGGACATCATGTTGGGCTCCAGGAACACGACCGGCGCGACCATCATTCCGGCGATCGATCCGATCGCTCCGGCCAGCCCCCACCCCAGCGCGAGCATCCAGCCCACGCGTATGCCCACCAGGCGGCTCGATGCGGGATTGTGGGCCGCGGCGCGCATGGCCAGGCCGATCGACGTGCAGCGGAAGAAGACCACGAGCAAGCAAAGGACCGCGGCCATCACGCCGATCGCGCCCAGCTCATGCGCCGACAGGTAGGTGTTGCCCAGCGCCTTGGGAAACGGGCTGGGAAAAGGCTTGATGCTGTAGCCGAACAGCCATCCGGCAACGCTGTTGAAGATGGCCAGCAGGCCGATGAACACGACCACGACCGACAGCACCGATGCGTGCTCGAAGCGGCGGATGAGGATCCGCTCGATGGCCGCACCCATCACGAACGAGATCGCGACGGTCGCCAGGAAGGCCACCTCGTAGGAAAAACCCGACTGCATCAGCCACCAGGCGATGTACGTGGAAAACATCGCGAATTCGCCTTGCGCGAAATTCACCAGGTTCGTCGCCTGGTAGATCATCACCAGCGCCAGCGCCAGGCTCGCGTAGATGCTCCCGGTGGCCAGTCCCGCCAATGCTTGATGAAGGAACGCGTCCATCGCCGCCTCAACCTGCGTCAAGTTCGATTGCCACGCCTGGGCGCCGCCGGCAACGAGCGCATGGGCTCAGGCCCCGAGGTAGACGCGCCGCACCGTGTCGCATTGCTTCATTTGCGCCGATGAGCCGCCCAGTACCACGCGCCCCGATTCGAGCAGGTAGGCGCTGTCGGCCAGATCCAGCGCCAGCGACGCGTTTTGCTCCACCAGCAGCAGCGTCATGCGTTCCGTCTCGTTGATGCGCCGCAAAATCGCGAAGATCTCCAGCACGACCAACGGCGCCAGCCCGAACGACGGCTCGTCCAGCAGCAGCAGGCTCGGCCGCAGCATCAGTGCCCGCGAGATCGCCAGCATCTGCTGCTCGCCGCCCGACAGCGTTCCGGCTTGCTGGCGCCGGCGCTCCTTGAGGCGCGGAAAGTAGTCGTAGACGCGCTCGAAGTCGGCTTGCACCGCCGACTTGTCGCGGCGCGTGTACGCGCCCAGGCGCAGGTTCTCCTCGACCGTCAATTGGACGAACGTCCCCCGCCCCTCGGGTACGTGGGCCACACCCCGGCGCACGATGTCCTCGGTCGCAACGCCGTCGATGCGCCGACCATCGAGCGTCACCGAACCCTGGGCGCGCACCATCGCGCAGAGCGCGCGCAGGCAGGTGGTCTTGCCCGCTCCATTGGCGCCCAGCAACACCGTGATGGATCCTTGGCGCAACGAGAAGCTGATGCCAAACAGCACCTGGCTGGGGCCATAGAACGCGCATAGCCCCTGAACGTCCAGCAAGGGACTCAACAGCGCCGCCCCGCCGTGGCGAAGATCGGCGCCGTTCACGCCGGCGCTCCCAGGTAGGCCTCGATCACGTCCGCGTGCTCGCGCACCTGTGCCGGCGTTCCCTGCGCGAGCTTGCGGCCGAAATTGAGGACAACGACCTTGTCGCAAAGCTCCATCACCAGCCCCATCCGGTGTTCGACCAGCAAGATGCCGATGCCCAGGCGGTCGCGCGTCTGGCGTATCAGCCGGCCCAGGACGCCAACCTCCTCGCAATTGAGACCCGCGGCGGGCTCGTCCAACAGCAGCAGGCTGGGCGCCGAGACCAGCGCGCGCGCCAGCTCGACTTGCTTGCGCAGCCCCAGGGAAAGCTCCGTCACCTTGCGATCGGCGACGGCTCCAAGACCCAGCAGCTCGATCAGCTCCTCGGCGTCGCGCCTCAGAGCCGCGTCTTCGCGTCGCGCCCCGGGCAGACGCAATGCCTTGGCCACAAAGCCGCTCTGACATCGGGGATGCTGGCCGACGATCACGTTGTCGCGCACGCTCAGCGACTCGAACAAGGCGAGGTTTTGAAACGTCCGGCTGATCCCCAGCGCGGCCACGCGCCAAGCCGCAAGGCGCGTCAGCTCTTTGCCGTCGAAGAGGATCCGGCCGCTACTGCACTGGTACAGCCGGGATATGCAGTTGAACAGCGTGGTCTTTCCGGCGCCGTTGGGGCCGATCAGGCTGCAGATCTGTCCTTTGTCGAGCGAGAACGAGACTTGATCGAGCGCGACGACCCCACCGAAACGAACCGAAACACGATCGACTTCGAGCAAGGGGCGTCTCGAAAGGTCGTTGGCTCCCATCTTTGGAATCTCCATCGTCCCGCTCCGTGCCCCAGCGCGAACCCTGATCTTATGCATGCAATTGCGCGGGGTGTCAAGGATGGATCACGGTGGGCCGCGATGCCGTGCTTTTGCCCGGCACAAAGCCGCAACGGTCGGCGGCGGCAAAGACGCGCAGACCAAGATCTTGATTTGCACCGCGCGTTTCTTGCGCTCTTGAGAAGGCATGGCAGCGCGCACAGGCCCTCGCTCGCCGCGTGCCGGCTCCGCGCGCCGTGGCGCCATGGTTCCCCTTGGACATGCACCGCGGACGTTCACTGGGGAACCATCGGTGGTTCATCGATCTGCAACAAGAAACCTTGCAACCCGTCGATATCCCGTTCGGCACGAGGTTGTCACGTCCGCGCCTTCGAACCCGCACCGGTCTCGCCAAACGCTCCAGCGGTCCAAAGCTGCGCGCGCACAAAGAAGGTGCGCCGTGGTGTCGCACCGGATCGGTCCTCGCGGCAAGTGTGCCGCGGGCAAAACTTAGACGACGCCGTTGCGGACGCGCACCTTCGAGCCTCGGCGGTCTCGGGTAGCCCGGCGCAGCCGCCTCCCGGCGGCTCCGGGATGCAGCGCCGAGGGTTGGATTCGGTTCCGATGCAGCGCACGCGCTCGCTGTTCGAACGCCTTCGGACCTTGCGCTATATCAACACGCGCGGTGCGCCGCACCCTAGGATTTTACCAATCCCATTGATGCGACGCGGGATTTGCCGTTTGCTGCCGATTGCGTGGACGGATCGATCCGTCGGCGCCGTATCGACACCGGGGGGGAAAAGGGGCAATGGTCATGATAAGAGCGATCCGTTACCTGACGGTGTGCACGGTCATCGTCCAGGCCGCTTCGGCCGTTGCGTTGGAGCCCGACGTCCAGAGCCAGGAGCCGCTGGCAAGGGACTCGGCGACCCGACAGATGCTGCTCCAGGTGCCGCTGAGTTTTGAAGCCAATCAGGGTCAGGCCGACCGTTCGGTGAAGTTCCTGTCCCGGGGCGATGGCTACGCGCTGTTCCTAACGTCCCAGGATGCCGTCTTCCAGCTTGCCAGCGGAGCCGTAGCCAAGAGCGCGCCGTCGGTACTGCGCATGCGCCTGCTCGGCGCCCGCGATGGCGGGGAGGTTTCCGGCGCGCAAAAGCTCACCGGTACGGTGAACTACTTCGTGGGCAACGACCGCGCCAAATGGCATACCGGCGTTCCCACCTTTGCGAAAGTGTACTACCGCGGGATCTATTCGGGCGTGGATGCCGTCTTCTATGGCAATCAGCGCCATCTCGAGTATGACTTCACGGTCGCTCCCGGCGCCGACACGAGGCAGATCACGATGGAGTTTTCCGGCGCGCGTCCGAAGCTCGATCGCACCGGAAACGTTCTTCTTTCCCTGGCCGGCGAGACGGTGACGCTGCACAAGCCGGTGCTCTATCAGGGCGAGGGCAGCAGCAAGAGATCCGTCGACGGCAGCTACCTCGTGGCGGGCAATCGCGTGCAGGTGCGCGTCGGCCGCTACGATCACCGTCAGCCGCTGGTGATCGACCCGGTCATCTCCTACTTGACGTATCTGGGCGGCTCGACCGGGATACACGGCAATCCGGCCGTGACGTCGATTTCCTGCCGCCCGAACGCCTGCCCTCCGGGCTTCAGCCCGCAACGCGGACAAGGTATTGCCGTCGACGGCAGCGGCAACGTCTACGTGACCGGCCAGACGTGGACGACGAACTTCCCGACGAAGAATCCTATCCAGGCGACGGCCAGCACGTCGACCTATCAGTGGAATGCGTATGTGACCAAGCTCAATCCAGCGGGCACGGGCCTCGTCTACTCGACCTATCTGGGCGGCAGCGTCAACGATGAAGCGGACGCGATTGCCGTCGATGCCAAAGGCAGCGCGTATGTCGTCGGCTTCACCTTTTCGGGCGATTTTCCGACGACGCCGGGCTCCTACGTGTCGCAGTGTCCGGTGCAGGCTCCCGGCCCGCCGGTGCTGACCTATTGCCAGTCGAGCGGCGCATCCTTTCTGACCAAGCTCAGTGCCGATGGCCAGAGCCTCGCCTATTCCACGTACTTGGTCACGCCCACTTCCGGGACCCCGATCCGGTCGGTGGCCGTCGATTCGCAAGGCCGAGCCTACGTCGCGGGCGATTACACCGCCTACGGCAACAGCGCCAGCAGCTCGACGCCCTCCGGCCTTTTCTTCCCGACGACAAGCAATGCGCTGCTGCCCTCGTCGATCGTCGACCAGGCACAGCATCCGGGCACGTCCAGCCCGGGCATGGCGTTTCTCACCGTCTTCAGCGCCGACGGATCGAGCCTGGTGTATTCGACCCTGTTCGGCGATACCGAACCCTGGGTCCATGACAATGTCGATGCAGGCTTCACCCGCGCCGCGGGTGTCGCCGTTGATCCGGCAGGCAATTTCTATCTTGCCTGCTGGACCGCGGACCCGTTCATTCCGGTGACGCCGAATGCGTTCCAGACGACCTACGTCGCCTACACCACGGCGTCGCGCAGCTGCGTCGCCAAATTCAGCTCCGTCGATTCGGCCAACGGGCCCCAGTTGCTCTACAGCACCTACCTGGGGGCGATGAACGCGAACCTCAACGCATCGGACCAGATCGCCGGCATCGTCGCCGATGCCAATGGCAGCGCGTACGTTACGGGCTACACGCAGAATCCGGGCTTTCCGACGACGCCCGGCGCCTATGACCCCGGGCCTTGCGGCGTGCAAAACGGCGGCGTCTGCGGCAACGGCGGGTTTCTCACCAAGTTCACGCCGGACGGCAGTGCCCTGGCCTGGTCCACGCTGGTGGGCTACTCGAGCAACGTCGTCGGCCACCAAACCATCTCGGCGATCCTTCCGCCCCGGCTCGATGCGTGGGGCAACGTGTACGTGCAGGTCCAGTCCAGCCGCGGCTACCCCGAAGTCAATCCGGTGCAGACCTTTACGGACTTGAACTCGAAGGTGGGCATCACCAAGTTCGATCCCACCGGCAGCAAAGTCCTTTTTTCCACGCTGCTGGGTAGTCCCACGGGCCAAAGCCAGTACGGCGCGTCGACCCAGTTTCCCGCGGGATTGGATGTGGATCCGCAAGGCAACATTTACGTTGCCGGCATGACCAACGGCGGGGATCTGCCGACGACGCCGGGTGCGTTTCAAACCGCCTTCCCCGTTGGCAGCCAGAACTATGGTGCATTCATCGCCAAGATCTCGGGCCCGGTTACCGACTTCTCGATTCCCTGGTTCACCGAATACCCGGGCTATGTATCGCGTTTCGTCTTCTTGAATACCGGAACCTCGCCTGCCACCTACCAGATCAACGTAACTCCGGAAACCGGCAATACGGTGCTGGTGAATCCGAACTATGCGTCGGGAACGATCTCCCCGCGCTCGCAGCTGGTGGTCAACGCGAGCGACTTGGTCCCGTCGATTACCCTCAAGCCGCGGGCGGCCGCGCAGATCACGACCGGCGGGACCGATTTGAACGTCTACGGGATCTACAACCTGGTACAGCCGTCCACCGGATCCATTACCAACACCTCGCTGCTGCCCAACATGGATTTTTCGTCGACGGGTTCGGTGCTCGAAGCTCCGTTCTTTACGACGGCCAGCAATTATTCCGGTGACTTTGTTTTCAGCAACGGCAGCCAGAAGACGGTCACCGGCACGGTCACGCTGCTTTCAACGGTGGGAAATGCCGTCTTTCCCAGCCAAACAAGCTTTCAGATTCCTCCTGCCAGCGAATTTGATTTGCCCGCAAGCAGCCTGGTCAGTGGTTATGCGCAAGCCGGCGGGCCGTCGGTGGCCGCTGCGCTGTTCTCGTTCAATGCCCCGGAGGGCTACGTAAAGGGGATCTACAAGATCGTCAGCGTTGCAACCGGCGCGGTAGGCACCTCGGAGTTGGTGAGTCCACAGAGCGCAAGCAGCTCGCCGACCGTGTTGATCGCCCCCTGGTTCACCACCTACCCCGGTTACAACAGCACTTTTTATCTGACCAATCGCGGCAGCCAGGCGGCCACGGTGGCGATCAGCGTATTGACGGAACAGGGCAATAGCGCAAACCTCGGGACGACGAGCCTGACGCTGCCCGCAAACAGTCAGCTGGCGATACCGGCGGCGACGGTCGTCTCGTCGTTTACCGGTAACACCCGTGGATCGGCGATCTTTACGATCAGCGGGCCGACGAACAACATCGAAGGCCTGTATCAGGTCACCAATCTGAGCACCGGCGCGATGAGTAACACGCCAATGTCCAGACCGAGCGGCTACACCGGTTCGACGCCGTTCGTCGTTCCCTGGTTCACGACCTTCCCGGGCTACGTCAGCCGGTTCGTGTTCGTCAACCGCTCCTCGCAGGCCGCACCGTTCAGCGTGCAGATTCTTCCGGAGGCCAACAACACCGCCACGCTCAACGTCACCTCCGGCGTGATTCCGGCCCAGAGCATGTATGTGCTCAATGCAAGCAGCGTGGTCAGCGGCTTTTCGGCCGCGACGCGCGCCGGCGCCGTCTTCCAGGTTTCCTCACCGGACGCCAACATCGATGCGCTCTACAACGTTGTAAACCCCGGTTCAGGCGTCATCAGCAACACGCGCTTGACGCACTGAACGCCGGGCGGCTCGTTCGCCGTGCTCGGGTCTGCGGCCAAAGCGCTGGCGAAGCGTTTTCGAACACTCCCGGGCCTCATCCCCATCGTGCTTGCGGCGAAATACTCGGGTCACGGAGCGCCGCCCGCTTGCTTATACGACCACCCGGTGCATCGCAACCCCTGGGTCCGGATCCCAAAACCGCCGCCCTGTTGTGCAAGGTTCAAGTGGGGCGTTCCACGGCCTTGGCGCCAAGGGAGCGATCCCCACGGGCGAGTTCGCGCGCGGGAGAGTTCCGTCTGCTGAGCTTGGGTCACGCGGAGGATCCGGCGGGCGTACCTGGCACCCGACATCGCTCAGGCCAGTATCCAGCGCCAGGTCCATTCCATTCCAGTCCAGGGACGAGGATGGCCTGCAGGCCGGGCTCAAAATCCATCCAGCAAAGAGATTCAACCCCGCAAAATGGCGCTCCGCTCAGGGCAAAGGGGGGGAGGCGGTCACCGCGATGGATGAGGCTTGCCGGCTAGGTCTTGCTACGCCTTACTCCGGCCCGAGATCTTTCTCGAAAAGCGCCCCTTGGCGCAAACAACCCTTGAAGCCATGTGGATTTGCCTTGCACGTGCGTCCAACGCCCGGCCAGGGCTACGGATGCAGAGAACAGGCGAGACATGAAGCGCGATTTCAGGGACACTTACGCAAGAAGGCAGGAGCCGAGCGAGGGCGATATCAAGAAACTGCCGCATCCCTTTCCGACGACAAGATCCTGCCCTGGCGCTGGTCCAGGGGTTCGCCGGTCTACGGTTCATTACAACCCAACAAGAATGTTCGCAAGGAGGTAGCGGATGGCTGGTCGCAATTTTCTCTTCGTTCCAGGTCCCACCAACGTCCCGGATCGGGTTCAACGCGCCATGGTCGTCGCGATGGAAGACCACCGCTCGTCGAAGTTTCCGGAGCTCACCCTCGGTCTTTTAAGCGACTTGAAGAGAGTCTTCAAGACGCAAACCGGCACGCCGATCATCTTTCCCTCGTCCGGTACCGGGTGCTGGGAAGCGGCACTCACGAACTGCTTGAATCCCGGCGATAAGGTGCTCGCGTCACGCTTCGGTCAATTCAGCCACCTGTGGATAGACCTGGCACAGCGGCTCGGTTTCGACGTGGAGATTGTCGATTGCGAGTGGGGAACCGGCGTGCCCGTCGAGCAATACTTCGCGCTTCTGGAGGCCGACAAGGCGCACAAGATCAAGGCGGTGCTGGCTTGCCATAACGAGACTGCCACCGGCGTCACAAGCGATATTGCCGCGGTCCGCAGCGCGATGGACGCCGCCCAGCACCCGGCACTGCTCTTCGTCGACGCCGTCAGCTCGCTGGCCAGCATCGATTTCCAAATGGACACCTGGGGCGTCGACGTGTGCGTGTCCGGCTCCCAGAAGGGATTGATGCTCCCGGCCGGCCTGGGGGTCAGCTGCGTGAGCCCCAAAGCGCTGGCGGCGCGCGAATCCTCGAGGCAACCGCGTTGTTATTTTGATTATGGTGACATGGTCAAAGCGAACGCTACCGGGTATTTCCCCTACACGCCGTCACTGCCGATGCTGTATGGCCTGAAGGAGTCGCTGCAGATCCTGCTCGAGGAAGAGGGCCTGGAAAATGTATTTGCACGGCACCACTATCTGGCCAGCGGTACGCGGGCCGCGATCCTCGAGGGGTGGAAGCTGAATTTGTGCGCGAAGGAACCCAAGTGGCACTCGGATACGGTGTCGGCGATTGTCGTGCCGGCAACGGTCAATGGCGCGCACGTCATCGATGTGGCCTTTCGACGCTACAACCTTGCATTGGGCGCAGGTCTGAGCAAAGTGGCCGGCAAGGTCTTCCGCATCGGACATTTGGGCGATCTGAACGAGATCATGCTGCTGGGCGCCCTGGGAGGCGTCGAGATGGCGATGCTCGATGTCGGGATCCAGATCGAAGCCGGCAGCGGCGTCGCCGCAGCACAGAAATACTGGCGCACCCACGATACGATCCAGAAGAAGAAGGTGTCGCGCAGCGAGGTTCTCTACGCGTCGCACTCGACCGGCTCGAGCGAGGGAGTGCGCACATGAAGCATCGCATCGTCTTCCTCGATCGCCAATCGGTCAAGGCGGCCGTGCGCCGGCCTCGATGCGCTGAGTCCTACGTCGAATACGACAAGACCGGGCTGTCCGACGTCGTCGAAAGGCTGCGCGATGCGACGGTAGCGATCGTAAATAAGGTGGCGCTGCGCGAATCGACACTGGCGCAGCTGCCGAACCTCAAACTCATCGCAATGGCAGCGACGGGCTACGACTGTATCGATATCGAGTCCTGCCGGCGGCGCGGCATCGCGGTGGCCAACATCCGAAACTATGCGGTTCACACCGTACCCGAGCATGTATTCGGCATGCTGCTGGCCCTGCGCCGCAGCCTGCTCGCCTACCGGCAGGATGTCGAACGGGGTCTGTGGCAGCGCTCGGAGCAGTTCTGCTTCCTGACCCATCCGATCGGCGATCTGTTCGGTTCGACGCTGGGCATCATCGGGGAAGGGGCCATCGGCCAGGGCACCGCCGCCATCGCCCGCGGATTTGGGATGAATGTCCTTTTTGCCGACCACGAGCCACCGAAGGCACAAGGCGTGCAGTTCACGCCGTTTGAGCAGGTCCTGGAAACGGCCGATGCCATCACGCTGCACTTGCCGCTGACCAATACCACGCGCAACCTGATCGGCCTGGATCAGCTCAAACGGATGAAACGCAACGCGATCTTGATCAATACGGCACGCGGCGGGCTGGTCAACGAAACCGCGCTGATTCAGGCGCTGGACGAAGGTTGGATCGCCGGGGCCGGATTCGACGTGCTGACCGTCGAACCTCCCGTGGAGGGCAACCCGCTGCTGGAAGTGCGTCGCCCGAATTTCCTATTGACGCCTCACGTGGCCTGGGCGTCGGAAGGAGCGATGCAATTCCTGGCCGACCAGATGATCGACAACGTTGACGCCTGGGCGGACGGTAACCCGCAAAATCTGGTCACTTGAAGCCGCCGCGCCGGCGGTTCACGTCTGCTTCTTCCAATTCAACTCGTGAAGCGCGGACGTGCAACTGCGGGATTGATACGAGGGGTGGTGGTCGCAGCCCTAGCCTCGCCCTTCTCGATTGCAAATTCCCTGTAAGCGGAAGAAAAGCCGAGAATTTCACCACGCAGCGCCGAGTTTCTACGCCCAACCCGCAGTTACCCGCACCGAACCAACACCTTGCTCGACCCGACCGACTTCAACGCGAAACGTAATCAGAAAGCTTCTTCCGCCGTAGCAAGGAGGAAGGCTGATCGAGAGATGCGGCACGAGGGACGACGAAAACCTCGCGCGGGCGTCCACCACCGAACCGGCAACGGGTCGGTCGAAAATTCTCGATCTGCCTACCGATAAAGTCCCGCCAGAACGGCTTAGCTTTGTTGGCCTGGAGCGGATCCCGATCTTTCGAGCCGTCCATTTCCCGGAAGTGGCTCCAACGCGAACGAGGAAGATTTCATAGATCGAAAAGAAGAAAGCAATTTGCCTGCCGAACGGGTGTGTTCGTCGAACCACGCTGTCCGGTCAGCAACGTCCCCACAAGCGATCACGCAAGGAGCCTTTGGCTTGCGAGCGACCTCAGCCGCCCTTGCGCGTCAAAGAGAGAATCTCGTTGGCATTGATGATCGCTGTCGCAATGTCCTCGATCGATGCGCGCTTGGACATCGCCTGCTCGCGAATGACCGAATAGGCGTCCTGCTCGGAGAGCTTGCGCGTATTCATCAGTATCGTCTTGGCCTCGGAAATCTTGCGCACCGACAGAAGCTTCGACTCCAGCTTCGCGATGCGCTTCTTCTGGCGACCGATTTCGCCGGATAGCCGGCGCGCCAGGATCAGAGATGACAGCACGCCGAAGGACCGTATCGGCGAAGCCACCACGGCGCCCGCTCGAAACCTTAGCACCGCATCTACGATGGTCGGATTCTCGTAATTGACAACAGCGATCAAGGTCGGCGCGGCATCAGCATCCTTCCATGGGAGTTCAAGAGAAATCGTATCCGGATTCACCGCCAGAAAAACGACTTCGAATGGCTCGCTCAGCTCCGCTTGGGGTGGCCAAAAGGCCTGAACTTGGCAGCCGATCCGCTGCAATTGCCTAATCAGCTGTTCCCCATCGTTATCGCGCGGATGGAACACTGCAACCTTCAGCGTCCGAAGGTCTTTGAGCAGCTCCGGCGTACTGTGTTGTCGCTGGCCTAGCATGCCGACCCCGTGTGTCAAAGGCTCGTCGTATCGATTTGCGTGGTCCAATCACCCAGCGAACAGGTGACAAGATAAGGATCGGGCGGAATGGAGCGGTTTGCCTCGCGAACGATGGTGAATTGACCTCGGTCGTCGGCACGGCCAATGCGGGGGTACAGATGCGTGTGGTGGGTTGCCGCATCTATCCTGATACGCCCCTGTGGAGCAACGAATTCGGACCCCAGCAGGTGGGGCATCAGAACATCGAGTTCCTCTGAACCCGACTGAGTCATCGCGTTGGCGAACAAATAAACCTGGAAATAGGCTGCCTCCCAGCACATGTTGGTGACGACATCCTCCCCGGCAATACTGCGGTAGGACGCAAGCACGCGTCGGTTCGCTTCCGAGTCGACCGACTGAAAATAGGGGGCGGACGTGAAGTGCCCTGCAGCAAACTCCACCCCCATCTCCGCGATTTCCGTCTCGCTGGTGGTCAGGCTGGCGATCGGCATCTTCTGCGGGTCCAAGCCGGCCTCGGCATAGGCCTTGTACAGATATTGCGTAGAACTCCCCACGACCGTTGAAAAGATGAAATCCGGCTGCCCATTCTTAATGTCCTCGATGATCGGCAGGAAGTCGTCGAGTTTCGCGTCCAGGGGAACATAGCGCTCCGCGATCTTCTCTCCGCGCCGCTGCAAGACCAGGTCGGACATGATCCGGTTGGACTCATAAGGATATATGTAATTCGATCCGACCATGTAGACCCGGGAACCAAACTTAGCCGTCATGAAATCCGCCAGCTGCACGCTGTTCTGGTTGGGTGCGGCACCCGTGTAAATGACATTGTTCGAAAACTCGAAGCCTTCATAAATGGTGGGATAGAACAGCAGCCGATTCCACTTCTCCACGACCGGTAAGACTGCCTTCCTGGTACTCGACATGTAACAGCCAAAGATGATGTTTACTTTGTCGATGAGAATCAGACGCTCGGCAAGCGCATTGAATTGTGCAGGGATTGACTGCGGGTCATAGCTGACGGGCACGATCTCACGGCCGTTGATTCCGCCAGCGGCATTGATCTCGCTGATCGCGAGGAGCGTACCCCCAAGCTGCGACTTCTCGATCGAAGAGGTGACGCCTGTCTCGGAAAAGAGCACGCCAACGCGAATTGGTTGCTGGGTAGACAATTCAATTCCCTCAAAAGATGCACGTCACGGCAGGCCGCTCTCCAGAGTCCCTTGTCGCCGAAAAGCAGCCCTCTGGCCGCCACTGCAATACAAATTATCGTGTCTCCGATGCGGTCCGCAGGTTCGGCGGCCCTCTGTCGCCTCGCTACGCGAGCCGCGAATGAGAAAGGATACGCCTCGTGGCGACCGTGGGGTTGCACCGGAGCGGCATGGCAGATACACCCTCAATGACTTGCGCATAACGGCTAGGCGACTCTTTGCGGCAGCTCGCTTCGCAGGAACAGATCTTCGGAATCCGGAATCATTTGTTGAGCAACCGTACGAAGACCCGAGAAAGCTGAAGGGCCAGCTTGCGAATGTCCTCAATCAATAGGTAATTACGGTCAAAAATGCGCGTCACGTACCTTTCAGCCTTCTTGTCGGCAGTCAGGCAGTAGCAAATGATGCCTGCGCCCGACAGCTCGCGCACTGCGCGGGCTGCGTCTTCAACCAAGTACTCAGGGTCTTTCACGTCGATGTCCGCGGGCTCGCCGTCCGTAACCAGCAAAAGTATCCTCTTGTCGCACGGCTCCTGGCCGAGGTTCCAGCCTGCGTGGCGGAGGGCGGCGCCGATCCGCGTCGAATACCCCCCCTTCAAGGCGAGGACACGGTTCTGCTCGCCGGCACCGAATGGATCGTCGAAATCCTTTACCCGGTAATACGAAACATCATGCCGTCCATTCGAACAGAAGGCATGAATCGCCATGCGCTCAGCCGACTCCTGGACAGCTGCACCGAGAACGATCGAGGCCTCCTTGACGACGTCGAGCACAGACTCGAATCGGCCGAAGATGCGATCATTCGTTGACTCGGAGATATCCAGAAGAACCAGGATCGCAGGATGCGGCGCGCGCCTGCCAGCTCTCTTGAAAATCCTCGGATCGGGCGGCAGGCCCGAGCGCAGAGCGACTTGGGCGCCTACGGCTGCGTTGAGGTCCAGGTCGTCGCCCTCCCATTGGCGAGTCAGCTTTAGTGCACGGTTCAAGCGGTTCGCCTTGACGAGGGAAAAGATCGTCCGGTGCTCCCGCATCCGGGGAATGTCGATTTCCAGGCGGCGAGCTGGGCCGGGCGGGGGCGGGCGCTCAATCACCGTTACCCAGTCGCGGCGGTCGGCCGAGGCGCGAAAGTCCCACTCCGGATAATGAAAGGTGGGTTCGCTTTCGGCGAGCGAGGATTCCACCCACTTGCGCACCGCTTGCATCGCCGCGTCACTTGGCTCGTCCCGTTGCTCTAATTCCAACCGGACGGCATCGAGGTGCAGCGGCTCCTCCTGGGGAAGGGATTGGTCCGCATCGCCAAAGTCCCACAAAAAAGAGTTGTCATCGCGGTAGGCGGGCTCGACGGCATACTGCTGCGGTAAGAACCGCACACGCATCTGTCCGAGGTCGTTGGCGAGAATGGAACCGATCCGCCGAAAGGCGGCGCAATCCTTGGACTGCGAGAGTTGTTCTCGATAGAGTTGCGCGCCCTTGTTGACCCAATAATTGTCGTCTGCGTAGCCCGGGTCATGCAGGGCCAGGGACAATCGCATCATCAGCGCGCGGAACGACAGGCTCTGGCGGAACAGGTGCCCCCGATGGAACCTCCCCCATAGCGACCGCAATCCAGGGTACGACTGCGCCATAAGATGCTCGACGCGGGCATCCTCGATCAACGAGATAACGGCGATCGACATCGGCTTGAGGCCTCCGACGGCCTGACGCCTCGGCGAATACAGCAAGTGGCCGATCGCGTGTGCCACGGCCGCCCGATACAGCATTTCGGGCTCCGGCCCGTCCAAGGGTGTGTAGCCTTCGGGCAGGAACACGCCGCCCTCGGCCACGACCGGGCGCAGTGGCGGGCCGTTCAACGCGCTCGCCCTCCGGCACGAAAGTTGGACGTGCGCGCCTAGAAAGCCGTCGACATAGTGCTGCAAATAGCCCTGAAACTGCTCAAAATGTCCGCCGGATTCTTCGTAGGACAGGCACTGGGCAGACATCGAATCTTCGAGACGAAGATAGCGCAGTAGTGCCGCGGGCTGGCTTTCGTAGCACCGCAATCCGGTGACCACCCAACGGCGCAGTCCGCGCGGCGACAGGTGCGCGAAAAGAAACTCAAAACGGGAGGCGATCTCGATGTACTGCTCCGATTCGAGATCCGTCAGCTCAACGAGCAGATCCAGCAATTCCAATAGCTCCTTCGCGTCGCGCACCCTGGATACCGCGAAGGGCAACTTCTGGTCCAGCACATCGCAAACGCGCGGATCCGCTCTCGCCTCCACTTGCCTGAAGGCCCGCCCGAGCGCTTGTCCGGCACTGGTTCCGAACCGGCTTTCCACTTCCGTAATGGCACGCAGCCCGGGAAGTCGGGAAACCTGTGGACGGGGCGCTTCCGTCAGCATGGGGGTTCCGGTTGCTTTCATGGCCGCGGACCGCACATCGCGATCGCTGCGCGTTCCGACTCAGGGCGACCCGAAATACGCCTCGATGAACCCGTCCAAAGCCCGATAGAGTTCGTCGTCGTCTGTGATGGGTTGCGTCATGGCGAGCTTGCAGGCATCAAACGGCGCCACCCCGTCGCGGATAAGGGCGCCAGCGTAAATCAGCATTCTCGTAGAGATCCCCTCTTCCAATCCCCGACCCTTCAGCGCGCGCGACTTGTGTGCGATACCGACCAGCTGCTGCGCCACATGGCCGTCGACGTTCGCTTCGTGGGCAACGATCTCCGCCTCCCGCGCCGGTTCGGGGTAGTGAAAGTTGATCGCTCCGAAGCGCTGCTTCGTCGACTGCTTTAGATCCTTCGAGATGCTTTGGTAGCCCGGGTTGTAGGAAACAATGAGTTGGAAATCCCTATGCGCGTGCAGAATCTCGCCCTTCTTCTCCAGCGGCAAAATGCGTCGAGCATCCGTCAGCGGGTGAATGATCACCGTCGTATCTTGTCGAGCCTCGACGATCTCGTCGAGATAGCAGATCGCCCCTCCGCGCACCGCCGTCGTCAAAGGTCCGTCGTGCCACACCGTGCCGCCAACGTCGAGCAGATAACGGCCCACCAGGTCGGAGGCGGTCATATCCTCGTTGCAGGCGACGGTGATTAGGGGCTTGCCCAGCTTCCACGCCATGTACTCGATGAATCTGGTCTTGCCGCAGCCCGTCGGCCCTTTGAGCATCATCGGCATACGCAGATGGTAGGCGGCCTCGAACAGCTTCACCTCATTTCCGACGGAACGATAGTAAGGCTCCGCCACGATCCGAAACGGCTCGAGCGTCTGCGGCGATGAAACACTCATCATGCCCATCCTTCTCGTGTATCAGGCCTGTTCATAGGCGTGTGCAGCACGCAGCACGGCAGAATCTTCGAAATGCCGTCCAGTGATCATCAAGCCCACCGGCATGTCCTTGACGTCCTTGCAGGGAACCGAGATCGATGGATGTCCGGTCAGATCAAACGCCGCTGTGTTAGCGACCATGTTGAGCGCCTGCCGGACGTAGGTCTTTCGATCGGTATCCGCCGCCGGCGGGACGACATGGGCGCTCTGCGGCGTAGTCGGCATCACGACCAGATCGAACTCATCGAATACCTTGTTGTAGGCAACCGTGATCTGCCGAGCGAAGTTTCGCGCACGGCCGTAGAAAACACCGTGGTACTGCTCCTTCATATACCCGGCCACAAGAGCGCCAAGCTTCGCCGTTGGCGAAAAATCGCCGCCATGCGTCTTGATACCGCGCCCCATTGCGGACATCAGCCGCGGGTAGTACCAACCCTTGTTCTGGTAGCTGTGGTGGCCAGCGTAAAAGCTGGTTATGCCGCCTTCGATCGCCACCGCGTTCCAGACCGGCACGACCATGCGATGCTCAGGTACTGACACTTCCGTCAGCTGAGCCCCCAGCTTCGTCAAGAGCTTGACGGCATCCATCACAGCGGCGTCGACGCTGGACATGGACAAAGGCGAACCGAAGCCCTCCTTAATCACCGCGATCTTCATTCCTTTGAGGTCTCCAACCAACGCCTTCGGATAGTCCTCCACCCTGACTTTTTCGGGCTGCCGTGGATCGGCATCTTCCTCATCCTTGCCGGCGATCACGGAAAGCAATAGTGCAGCGTCCGAAACGGTGCGCGCCATCGGGCCGATGTGGTCGATGGTCAGATCGAAGCCGACGATGCCCGTGTACGGCACCAAGCCGTGGGTGGGCTTGTGGCCAACGGTACCGCACCACGACGAAGGAATGCGGATGGAGCCTCCCTGGTCGCCGCCGATCGCAAGATCCACCCTGGCGGTCGCCACGGCAGCCGCAGACCCGCAAGATGACCCGCCGGCGGTGTAATTCGAATCCATGGGGTTATAGGTAGCCCCGTAGGCGCTGGTGTGGCCGCCGCCCGAGAAGGCGAAATCGTCCGTGTTGAGCACGGCCGTGATGTGCCCTCCGGCTTTCAGCACCCGCGTGATGATCGTTGCGTCAATATCCGGCGTGAAGTCATAAAGCAGCCGGGACGCGCAAGACATCGGTATTCCCGCGATGCAGATCGTGTCCTTGGCGCCGATCGTCTTTCCGGCGAGTCTGCCCCGGGCGCCGGGGAGCTTCACCGAGCAAGTACGAACGACGGCGTTCAGCGGATCCTCGCCGCGCGACAATCGCCCGCCACTCACCCTTATAGCGGGTACGGCTTCGCGAACCGGATCCGGGTATTGATCGAGTTCTTCGTACAGTGCAAGGTTGCCGCAGACCAAATCGTAGAAATCATCGAGCTCGACCTCGGTGAGACTCAGATGGTACGAGGCGCTTATCGCCGAGATGTCTGATCTGGATGGACGCCGAAGGCCCATGATTGGCTCCTTGTTTGTGAGAGTGAACCGGTTCCCACACCCGGGGGCCCTGCCTGGCGCAACCGGGGGCATGCATTCCTAGGAGCAGCCGCCGGCTCCAGCAAGGCGTCGCAACTCCCATTTGATCGCGCCACCGCCGGCGGGCGAGCGACGCGCCCCCGCCGAGGTGGAGGAAGCCCCTCGTCGTGCTGAGGGGGCTTCCACCGCAAAGCCCTACTCGATCATCGATGCAGGACAGGTTCGTTCGGAATGCCCTCGATCGGACACTCGGGCGTGCCCGCTGTCGTCCGCGTGAGTGCCTCCACCATCTTGCGCGTGCCCTCCGGATCGTTGACCCACTTGGCGTAGAACTGATAGGGACAGGCGGCCACGCCTTCCGGCCCCTCGCCGGAATTGATCTTTCCCGTGTAACCGCGATGCAGCAGCTTGTACAGATGATTCTGCGACTGCATCGTGCGGCGCGCGTCCCGAATCAGGGACATGGACAGTTCCGCGTATTGGATGCCCATGTCCTCCTCGCCACATTCGCCCAGCGTGCGCCCATCGAAACCGATGATGGCCGAGTGGCCGAAGTAAGAATAGACGCCGTCAAAGCCACTGGCGTTGGCCACGGCGACATAGACGTTGTTCATAAACGCCATCGCTTTGGCCACCAGCACCTGCTGATCTTTGGCCGGGTACATGTAACCCTGGCAGCGTACGATGAGTTCAGCGCCACGCATAGCGCAGTCGCGCCAGATCTCCGGATAGTTGCCGTCATCGCAGATGATCAAGCTAACCTTGAGACCCTTCGGCCCTTCGGAAACGTAGGTGCAGTCTCCGGGGTACCACCCCTCGATCGGCACCCAGGGCATGATCTTGCGGTACTTCTGGACGATCTCTCCTTTGTTGTTCATAAGGATGAGCGTGTTATACGGGGCTTTCTTGGGGTGCTCCTCGTGACGCTCGCCCGTGAGGGAAAACACGCCCCAGACATTGGCCTTGCGACAAGCCGCCGAGAAGATCTCGGTCTCTTCGCCGGGTATGCTCGCGGCCGTCTCGTACATCTCCTTGGAGTCGTACATGATGCCGTGTGTCGAGTACTCGGGGAAAATGACCAGGTCCATTCCCGGTAGGCCCTGCTTCATGCCCACCACCATCTCGCCGATCTTGCGCGCGTTTTCGAGAACTTCGCTCTTGGTGTGCAGTCGGGGCATCTTGTAGTTGACGACAGCCACGCCCACGCAATCGTTGCTGCTCGAAATGTCACCGTGTCTCATTGCATTCTCCTTCCACGTTGAGAAAAAAGGCTCGGTCAGACGGTCAGGTAGGACCGCACCTCGTCAAGATTCAGCTTGCTCTTTTCAGCTTCCTGAACTATGCGTCCACGATCGATGATCAACAGCCGGTCCGCCACCTCCAGCGCGAACGAAAGGACCTGCTCGGACACCACGATCGCAAGATTCAATTCCGCGCGCAGAGCGTTCAGGGAGCGCGCGATCTCCTTGATGATCGAAGGCTGTATGCCTTCCGTGGGTTCGTCGAGAATCAGCAATCGCGGCTTGGACACGAGTGCCCTTGCGATTGCCAACATCTGCTGTTGCCCCCCCGAGAGATTGCCGCCCCTGCGATGGCGCATCTCCTGTAGTACGGGGAAGAACTCATATACGAAGGGAGGAATCGATTTGTAGCGCCCGGTTTCCAAGCCCGCGGAGATATTCTCCTCAACCGTGAGAAGCGGAAAGATCATGCGTCCCTGCGGCACAAACGCGAGCCCGTGCTGCACTCGCTTGTAGCTCTGCAGCTCTTGGAGTTCCACACCGTCGAGCTTGATCGACCCGCCCTTGGATGGAATCATTCCGATGAGCCCCTTCAAGAGGGTGCTCTTGCCCATGCCGTTTCGGCCAACCACGGCAACGGCTTCGCCGCTCTGCACGTCGAAGGTTGCATCGTGCACGACATGGCTCTCGCCGTAGAAAAGATTCAGGTTGGAGACGTTGAGCATGGTCCTTCTCAATGCCCCAAATAGACTTCGATGACGCGCGGATCGTTCTGGATCTCGTCAACGCTGCCTTCGCTGAGGAGTCGCCCCTGATGCAAAACGCTCACCTTCTTGGCGATGGACCTGACAAAGTTCATGTCGTGCTCGATCACCACCAGCGACTTGCCAACGGAAATCCTCTTGAGCAATTCCGCCGTCTGCTCGCGTTCACGCTGGCTAAGGCCAGCGACCGGCTCGTCGAGCAGCAACAGATCCGGATCCTGCATTAGCAACATCCCGATTTCCAACCACTGCTTTTGCCCGTGGGACAACTTCCCCGACTTCAGACGCAGGTGATCTTCAAGCATCACCTGCTCCGCCATGTTCCTGATGCGCTCCCGGATCTCTTTCGTGCGCCGGAAGAAGATCGAGCCCCACACCCCCCGCGCCTCCGGGATCGATATCTCGAGGTTCTCACCCACCGTGAGATCTTCGTAGATCGATGGAGTCTGAAACTTGCGGCCAACGCCAGCACGTACGATCTGGTACTCCGACAGTCGTGACAGCTCCAGCCCGCGGAATCGAATACTGCCCGCGGTCGGCTTGGTCTTCCCGCAAATCATGTCGAGCAGTGTCGTCTTGCCAGCCCCATTCGGACCAATGACGACGCGCAGCTCGTTCTCGTCAATCGACAGGCTGAGATTGTCAACCGCCCTGAATCCGTCGAACGAGACGGTGAGCCCCTCGACGGCCAGTATCGCCCTGGCGGGCTCCGATTCGGCCAGCGGCGATCCACGGAGATCTGTGACGTCGGAAATTGCGACCTGTTCCATGCTGCTCAGATCAGTCATTTTCGCTGCAACGTTCATGCATTGTGCCCGCTCAACTCCGGAATTTGAACACGCGGTGCAACGCGCCTGCCAGGCCATTGGGCAAAACCCACACAACGAAGATGAAGAGCCCGCCCAGGAAGAAAAGCCAAATCTCTGGAAAGCTCTCGGAGAGGTACGACTTCATGAAACCCACCACGAGAGCTCCGATCACGGCGCCGACCACCGACAGGCGTCCGCCCACCGCGGCGTAGATCACCATCTCGACGGAGGCCACGACCCCCACCAACCCCGGTGTGATGAGTCCCGCCTGTAGGGTGTACATGGCTCCGCCTATCGAAGACAGCACCGCCGCCAGGGTGAAGACGAAGGCCTTGATCATAGCCGTGTCGTAGCCCGAAAATCGTACGCGATCCTCCCGGTCGCGCACAGCGATCAGCAGCTTGCCGAATCGCGTATGAAGCAGCAGGGCAGCCAGAGCCATGACGACGATAAGCATCGACGCCTCTACCAGATAGGTCCGCAGCTTCCCATCGTCGCTGATGATGTCCATGCCAAGCAAGGTCTTGAAATCGGTGATGCCGTTAGCGCCCCCGGTCTCGCCTTGCTGCCCAATGATCAGCACGGTGGCCGTCAGCGCTAGCGAGATCGTGACAATGGCGAAATAGACGCCACTCACGCGCTTTCTAAAGATCGCATATGCGAATGGAAAAGCCGTGCAGATCGGCAGAAGGATCACCGTCATCAGGGTGAAAGTGAAGCTGGTGAATGGTTCCCACCATGCGGGCAGGTGCTCCACGCTGCTCCACACCATGAAATCTGGAAGTTCCGGGGAGGACGCCTCAAGCTTCAGAAACATGGCCATCGCGTAACCGCCCGCGCCAAAGAAAATGCCCTGTCCCAGGCTGAGAATCCCGCAATAGCCCCATGACAAGACCACACCGATCGCGACGAAGGCGAAGGCAAGATACTTCCCTAAGAGGTTGAGCCAATAGGCTTCCAGCACCAGCGGCATCAGCACCAGCAACCCAAGCCCCACCGCGACGTGCGCACCGGCTTCGCCATGCTTCTCCAGAAGAGCCATCCTTCAACTCCTCACTTTCGAAGCAAACAGTCCGGCGGGACGGAAATACAGGACGGCGATCACCATCAGCAGAATCGACACCTTGGCCATCGAGCCGCTCATCAAATACTCGAGCCAAGTCTGCGACTGGGCAATCAGGAAACCGGACAGGCCTGTGCCAATTAGGCTCTGTACGCCGCCGAACACGACGACAATGAACGAATCGACGATATAGAGCTGGCCGGTGCCCGGATTGGTGGAGCCGACCATGGTGAAAACGCTGCCGGCAATCCCGGCCAACCCCGATCCCAAAGCAAAGGTCAGCGCGTCCACCCGATCCGTATCGATGCCAACTGCGGAACTCATCGCGCGATTTTGCGTTACGGCGCGGGCGCGCAAGCCCCACCGCGTCCTGTAGAGGATCGCCCAAACACCAAGCGCAACCAGGGCCGTGAGCGCAACGATGAACAGGCGGTTCAGAGGAATCTGAATTCCGGCAACTGGCTCCCACGCTCCCGACAGCCAAGCCGTCAACGGAACACTGACCTCCTGCGCGCCGAAAATCGACCGATACGACTGCTGCAGAATGAGGCTCAATCCCCACGTCGCCAGCAGCGTGTCCAGAGGTCGGTTGTAGAACCAGCGAATGAATCCGCGCTCCAGCGCATACCCGAACACGAACGTCACCGAGAACGCGAAAATGACCGCCACGAACAGGTAGATGCCCATCAGCGACGGCAGGTGCCGCTCGAAGAAATGGGCAACGAGATAAGTCGAGTAGGCACCCAGCGCCATGATCTCGCCATGGGCCATATTGATCACGCCCATCAGGCCGAACACGATGGCCAGACCCAGCGCCATGAGCAACAGGATCGTAAACAGGCTGATCCCGCCGAAAAGCTGCATCACCAGGATGTCGAAATTCATGCACGCCTCTGCGGATAATTCGCCGAAACGATCCACCCCGGGCGAGTGGAAACTTCCACCCGCCCAAGGGGGATCGACTCTCGCCGCGTCAGAGCTTCGGGAACGGGTTCGGCTCGATCAATCCGGTCTCATACATGATGTCGAACTGACCGTCCGCTCGCGCCTTTCCCATGCGAACTTTCTTCCATACGTGATGGTTGGTCTTGTGGATCTTGACTTTTCCTTCCGGGGCAGCGAACTCGAGTTCCGAGGACGCGGCGACGACCTTGTCTACGTCGAACGACTTGGCTTTCTCCGCAGCCAATTTCCATAGGTAGATGTCGTTATAGCCGCACTCCATCGGGTCCCCGACAACCCTGTCCTGCCCATACTTCGTCTTGATCGCCTTGACGAATTTCTCGTTCTCCGGGCTCTTGATGCTCTGGAAGTAACCCATGCAGGCGTAGTAACCCACGGCGTTCTCCTTGCCGATGCCGTCGATCTCGTTCTCCGAAACCACGGTGGATAGGAGATTCTGCTTGGCGCCATCCAACCCGGCGGCTTTGAGCTGTTTGTAGAACGCCACATTGCTGCCGCCGACGACGGTGCTGTATATCCAGTCGGGTTTGGCGGCCTTGATCTTGTTGATGATCGATGAGAACTCCGTGTGACCGAGCGGCGCGTATTCCTCGCCGAGGACCTGCGCACCGACACGGGCAATCGTGGGTTTGGCGATCTTGTTGCAAGTGCGCGGGTATATATAGTCGGACCCGACCAGGAAGAAACTCTTTCCTCCCTGCTTCGCCATCCATTCGATGGCCGCGATAACGGACTGCGTAGCCTCTTGGGATGTATAGATCACATACTTGTCCTCTTCCTGTCCTTCGTAATACGTGGGGTAATAGAGCAAGCCTTTGTATTGATTGAAGACGGGAAGGACAGCCTTGCGCGAGGCCGATGTATAGCAACCGGACACCATTGCAACCTTGTCTCTTGCCAGGAGCTTCTTGGCTTTCTCGGCGAACGTTGGCCAATCGCTGGCACCGTCTTCGACAATCGGCTGAATCTGGCGCCCCATAACGCCGCCGGCCGCATTGATCTCGTCGATCGCCATCTTCTCGGCGTCGACAATGGCAGACTCCGCGATGGCAATCGTGCCAGTGAGCGAATGCAGCAGACCGATCTTGACCGTATCGGCCGCAAGACCGATCTTCGGCCATAGTGCTGCTGTAGGAACTGCGCTGGCTGCAACTAGGCTGCCACCAACCTGTATAAAGCGACGCCGACCAGTGCTCATTGCTTGCCTCCTTTGCTTGTGGTTTTCAACGAACTGCTCAATCGCCTTCCGACCCTCCGAAGCCGATTCAACACCCTTCTTCTACCGGCCACCCAAAGTATCTCTTGGGAAGCCCTGCGCCTTATGACAAAGCAACTCTGTTGCCACGCTGAAGTTCGTCGCTGCGCCCATACGCAGGCTGCAAATACAAAAGGCCCTATTGAACGCGATACGTCCAATAGGGCCTTCGCGGCCAATTCACCCGCTGGCGACACTGGCAGCAGGTGAAGATATATGTACTGTATTCTCCCGTTTTTAACGCTAAACGATTTGCTTGATTCTTGTCAAGCGGCAATCGCCCTGGAGTCGCCAAGTCCCGCGTTACCGCTACTTCGTCGCCCCCGGCCTACCGCCAGCAAGCCGTACGGCAAGGCAACGATCACGACAACCCTTGGGCAGCCTGCATTCCCAGGCCAAGGTGGCTTCCGCGGCGGGCGCCTCACAGCCACGGCAACCGACCCACGGATATCAATCTGCAACGTCGTCGTTGCACTCGGCGTTGCGCCATCCGCCACCACTCCGGCACGTGCGGCCATACGACCCTGCGCTCTGCTTGCCATCTACGGCCACCTCAGCAAGGCGCACCCGTTACCACTTGGTGCCATTCGGTCCGGGTTGCGGCAATTTCGGCGGGCGATGAGGGCGGCCAACGCTTGAATCGACCAACGCGGTGACTCCTGCGGTCCCCATGGATCTAGAACCTATCTCAAGACCGCTCTAGTCGCCTCATGCCTGAGCCGTACGGAACGAATCCGAGGAAGTTCTCGGCGTAGCGCACTCAGCGACCGAGCAGGCGACCCCGCCGTTGGACCCACGCGGAGGCTCTCTCGATAACCCTCTCGACAATTCAGCGCCGCGCATAGCGGCGCAGGCTGCGGCGGTCCTGCGTCTTTCCTCGCGACAGGACCGATGCGGCGCGATCCCTTCCCCACCGACCTTCTTCCGTTCTTTGTCCAACCCGTCGTTGTCGCAGGCATTGTCCCCCATCAGCTGCAGCGGCTTGGCTTCGATCAGGTAAAGATCGAAGCGCAACGCACCAGGGCGGCCCCGTGATGGTTCGCCGCCTGCCGGCTCGCCGACGGCGGCATCCCATGTCGATCGAGGATCGCGACGATCTGCAGGCCCCCGCCGCGGCGGCTCTTGCCAATCTCGCCCCCACCGGCGGTTGTCCGAGGCAAGCGTCGCCTCAATGTAGCTTTCGCTCTCGTCGACCTCGCCCGGGTCGCGCAGCGCGTTTGACCTGGGTACCGAAGGTGTCGTCGAGACATTCGTGCGTCCTATGCCAATTTCTACCGGGGGACTTGCAAAGAAAGCAGCGATATACGGCAGAGTAGATCACCGGGATCTTGCGGGCAGCCGATGTTTCGGGACTGCAGATCAAGGAGGACTGCCGCAAACACAAGGCGACGGCGTCGACCCTTTATCGCCGACGCAGCAAAGACGGCGGCATCGAGGTTGCCGATGCCGCAAGCGCAAGAGCCTGTAGAGCGCGAAGGCCAGGCTCAAGCGCGTGCTTGCCGAGCCGATGCCGGCGATCGCGGGCTCAACGGGTTCGCCGCAAAAAATGGCGTCGCGCTCTGTCCCCAAACCGCGACTTGGCTGGAAGCCCCTGTGCTTGAGTTCAAGACGTTTGAGCGGAAGACCTTTCCAATGGGCCGCTATGACGGCCAGGCGGGAACTCGATTTCGCAGTCGCTTGACTGGCCCAAAGAGCCGATGGCGGGTTCGGGATGGTTCCCGTATGACAAGTCGGGGAAAAAGTACTCGCGCGGAAAGCGAATCCAAGCACTGAGAGATTTTGCTACGAATGAAGTCGATACCTCGCGCAATTTGCGCGTTGCTGGGAAACCGTCGCCGGCACCCGCGGGCGCCGTGAGCGCCGCCATCGTGAAGTTGATGCACCGGCCGACAGGCTTCCATCTCGAGGTACGGATGGCCGCCACCCCGGGCCTTGCGCGGTGGCGTTCATCGCGAGTTGTTCGGGGCGGTCGCCGAGGCGGCAACCTTTCGACGGGAGGCCGCCACCGGCGGCTTGCAGGTCTTCGCGAGCAGCTCCTCGAAGGCTTCGACGAGGGTTTGCGTCAGCCGGTGCGCGTCGGGCACCGCCGCGCGCGCCGTCGTGATGCCGAAGCCCATCGAGCCGGCGTAGCTGATCACGGTGATGTTCAGTCCCAGGCCGTGCTCGACGATCGATACCGGCCAGTAGTCGCTCATGCGCGCACCGGCCGCGTACAGCGGCACTTGCGGACCGGGTATGTTCGAGATCACGACGTTGGCCAGCGCCGGCATTACGCCGGCGACGTGCGCTCTGCCATAGAGTTCGGCCAGGCCATGGAGCACCCAGGGCACGCCAATCGACGGAAAGTCCATCGGCACCACGCCCTTGCCCTTCTGGACCAGCGCCTTCACGGCGCCGGCGGCATCGCGGATTGCGCACAGGCGCCGCACCGGATCGGCGATGTGCGTGTGCAGGTTGACGAGCGGCATCATCGCCTGCGTCGTGTAGTCGGTGTTGCCCGCCTCGCGCAGCGAGATCGGCATCGCCGCCGTCAGCGGCTTCTTCGGAATGCCGCCGTGGTGCGCCAGGTAGCGGCGCAGCGCGCCGCTGCACAGCGCCAGCACGATGTCGTTGAGCTTGGCGTCATGGGCCGCGGCGAGCGCCTTCATTGCGTCGAGCGGCAGCGACAAGCCGGCAAAGCCCCGCTCGGCGGTGATCTGCACGTTCAGCGGCGTCGGCGGGCCGAAAGCGAAGTTCTGCCGCAACCGGCCCGGCGAGCCGCCGGCCTTCGCGGGGCCCAGCAGGCCCGCGAGCGTGCGCACCACCTCGGGCAGGTGGCGCACGAGCTTGATGTACTGGCCTGCGTCGTGTCGCAGCGCGGCGGCGCCGAGCTCGACCATGCCCGGATGCTCTGCGGCAATGATGTCCTTCGCGCGTGGCACCGGCGGCGAGCGCGGCGACAAGTCAAACAGCGTGCGCGCGAGCACGATGCCGGCCTGCCCGTCGAGCGCCGCGTGGTGGGCCTTGAAGTAGTAGCCGACCTGGCCGCTTTGGAGCCCGTCGATCACGCGCAGGCGCCACAGCGGGCGGCTACGGTCGAGCAGTTCGGCGTGCAGGCGGCCGACGCAGTCGTCGAGCTGCGTCCTCGTGCCCGGCGGCGGCAGGGTCACGCGCTGCACGTGGTGGTCGAGGTCGACCGCGTCGTCGTCGACCCAGACGGGGTTGGCAAATTGCAGCGGCATCGGCGAGAGCTTGCGGTGCAGCACCGGCGCCAGGTGCAAGCGCTGCGCCAGTTGCCGCTTGACCTCGGCGTGGAAGTCGCGCCGGTACCGGGCCGGCAGGTCGAACAGGCTCACCGACCCAACGTTCATCGGTGTCGCGGGTGTCTCCAGGTGCAAAAACGCCGCGTCGACGCCGCTGAGGGATTTCATCGTTCCTTCCCGCTCGGGTGCCGATGCGCCCGCGTCGTGGCGGCCTTGCTGGCCCCGGCCGGCTTGCGTGAACTCGCCGCCTTCTTCCGCGCTGCCGCCTTGCCGGCCGCGATGACCTGCTTCGGCACGACGGACTTGCTCGCGACCGCGGCCTTGCTGGCCCCGGCCGGCCTGCGTGAACTCGCCGCCTTCTTCTGCGCCGCCGCCTTGCCGGCCGCAATGACCTGCATCGGCACGACGGACTTGCTCGCGACCGCGGCCTTCCTGGGGGCGGCGACCTTCGCCGGGCGTCCGCCGACGGCCGTCCCGCGCCCCTCGGAGCGTCGCGCCGCCGACAGCATCGTCACGAACTCCTGCTGGAACCGGCGCGTGATGGTCTCCGGGTCGGGCACCAGGTGCGCGTCGGCGACGATGGCCAGCGTCGCGTAGCCGCGATAGCTGAGGATGCTGATGCCCATGCCGAGGTGCTCGCCCGGGTGCGGCACCCAGAACATGACCCGCTCGATCGGCACGCCGGCCACGTACAGCGTATGCGGTGAACCGGCGACATTGGTCATGACCACGCTCGCCTTGCTGCTGATCATCGACGAGGGGATGTCCGCCACCAGCTTCGGTGTCCGGCCGAAGATGTCGAACAGCACCCGCATCGCCACCGGCTCGGGCGAGCGCTTCAGCGCGTCCATGTGCGCCTTGGTCACGCGCAGCCGCTCGAGCGTCGTCCTGGCGCCGACCGCCAGTTCGAGCAGCACCAGGCCGAAGTCGTTGCCCAGGTCCAGCGCGCGCTCCGGCGGCCGCAGATCGACCGGCACCAACGCGCGCAGCGTCGTTTTGCCCACGTCGATACCCCGTCCCCTCAGATAGGCGCGCAGCGCACCCGTCATGCCGGCCACGAGCACGTCGTTAACCTTCGCATCGGCCAACGCGCCGATCGCCTTGACATCGGCGATCGCCACCGGCTTCGACCAGGCGACGCGTTTGGCCAGCGAGAACGCCCCCTTGAACGGCGATTCGGGGTCGTCGCGCTTTAGCAGTTCGGACAGCAGCATCCCCGCTCCACCGGCGATCAGCGCGGCCTTGTCGAGCAAGGCCTGCGGGTGTGTGGCCACGTCGAGCGCCGCGTTCGCCGTCGACACGACGGCCCTGACCGACGCCCCCAATGCGTCGAAGGTCGACCCGAGCCATCCGTCGGTCGCGCCGCGCCCCGTCTTCGGCGCCGCGGCTTCGCGCGCGGTCTGGCGGCACATCGGCGGCCTTGTCGTACAGCATCATCGACAGCGCCGTCATCGCCGTGCCGTCACCGATGCAGTGGTGAAATCGCGTCACCAGCGCGCTGCCGCCCTCGACCCCGTCGATCACGTGCACCTGCCACAGCGGCTGCAGGCGATCGAGCGGCGTGCTCACGATGTCGCTGAGCAGTTGCGCGAGCGCGCGCTGGTCGCCGGGCTGGGCCAGCGCCACGTGGTGCAGATGCTGGCCGATGTCGAAGTTGGGCATGTCCTCCCAGTGCGGCCTGGGCAGCGGCAAGCCGCGTTCGACGACCCTTTGCCGAAAGCGCGGGAAAGCGCTCAGGCGCGCCGCGTACAAGGCCTTGACCTTGGCGAAATCGAGCGGCTTCTTGGTCAGGGCGACGCTCGTGACCATCGCGAGGTTCGCCGGACCGTCCATGTGGAACCACGCCGCGTCCACCGGCGCCATCTTGTGCAACATCATTGCATGCCCTCCGCCAGCGACACTCCGGCAACCGAGCAGGAGCATCGATGGAGCCGATGCTACGAGCACCCGCAGATTGCAGGCTGATCGGCGTCAACGCAAACGCGAAGCGTGCGCCTTGGAACCAGGCAAAACCGGTCGGACAGAAGGCCCCGTCTGACCCCAAGGAAATCTGGGCGATGCGGGTGCGCCTGCAGATCGCCAAGCGCGTTCGGCATCTGCCACGGTGGCATCTTGGCATCGACAGCAAGCTGCGCGCCGGCGACCTGACCGCATCGCCGGTCCGTGAGGTTTGCCACGGCGACCCGATTGCGTCGCGCGCCGTCGTGCTGCAGTGCAAAACGCAACGATCGGTGCCGTTCGAGATCACGGCGCCGGCGCGGCAGGCGGTCCAGGCGTGGATCCGCCCGGCGCGCCTCGAGTCGAGCGACGATCTGTTTCCGAGCCGCCGAGACCGCCGCCATCCCATCGCTACGAGCCAGCACGCCAGGGTCGTGCGCGGCTGGGTCAAGGATCTCGGTTTGGATCCGGCTGGTAACGGCACGCACTGCCTGCGCAGGACGAAGGCGCCTCGGATCTACCAGCGCACGCAGCATCTCCTTGCGGTCCAGCGGATGCGCGGGCACTCCAAGATCGATTCAACGGTTCGTTACGCGGGAATCGAAGTAATCGAAGTCGACGACGCGCTCGAGATGGCCGAACAAAACGAGGTCCAGGAGCTCTAAGACCGGGCATCCGGCAACGACCTTCCCGGCCGCCGCCGGATTGCGCAAGCTCAAGGTATGCGCCGGTGACGCTTGACGTCCTGTGACAGGCAGCGCAGCATCGCAACACGAGTGGAGGTTAGCGATGACTGTCCTTGCCGCGCCCGACACCCTTGCGCTGCAACGCCTGTACGACTGGGAAAAGACGGCTCCCGAGCGGATCGCCTTCACGCAGCCGGTCGGAGGCGGTGCGGTGCTCGACTACCGCTGGGGCGAGGTGGTCGACCAGGCCCGCCGCATGGCGGTCCACCTGCAGTCGCTGGGCATCGTCCCGGGCGACCGGGTGGCGATCCTGTCCAAGAACACCGTCCACTGGATGCTGAGCGACTACGCCATCTTCATGATCGGCGCGGTGTCGGTGCCGCTATACCCGACACTGGCGCCGACGACGATCCGGCAGATCCTCGAGCACAGCGGCAGCAAGCTGCTGTTCGTCGGCAAGCTGGACGCTTGGGAGCACATGAAGCCGGGCATCCCCGCAGGCTTGCCCTGCATCGCGCACCCACTGGCGAGCGAGGACGCAAGAAGGAGCTATCCGCAGTGGGACGAAATCGTTGCCCGCACCGCGCCGCTGGCTGGCGAGCCGGTGCGACCGGCCGATGAGCTGTGCACGATCATCTACACGTCGGGCACCACCGGTATGCCCAAGGGTGTGATGCACACCTTTGGCACCCTGGCCTTCGCGGTGCAGACGGGCCTGACGCGCCTGCCGCTGAGCGCCGACTCGCGCATGCTGTCGTACCTGCCGCTTGCGCATGTGCTCGAGCGCGCACTGGTCGAGCACGGCCAGCTCGGCAGAGGGTTCCGTGTCTACTTCGCCGACAGCCTGGAGACCTTCGCCGACGACATGCGGCGCGCGCGGCCGACCGTCTTTTTCAGCGTGCCGCGGCTGTGGGTCAAGTTCCAGCAGGCCGTGCTGCACGAGATGCCGCAGAAGAAGCTCGATCTGCTGCTCAAGCTGCCGATCGTGAGTGGCATCGTGAAGAAGAAGATCCTGACGACGCTCGGACTGGACCAGTGCGTGATGGCCATCAGCGGGGCCGCTCCGATCCCGCCCGACCTGCTGCGCTGGTACGCCCGCCTCGGCCTGAAGATCGCCGAGGGCTACGGGCTGACCGAGAACTGTGCGCTCAGCCATATCACCGGAACTGGCGAGGACGTCGGCACCGTCGGCCGTCCGTACGACGGCGTCGAATGCCGGATCGACCCGGCCAATGGCGAGATCCTGGTCAAGAGCGCCGCTACGATGACGGGCTACTACCGGCAGCCCGAACTCACGTCGCAGGTGTTCACCGCCGACGGTTTCCTGCGCACTGGCGACAAGGGCTCGATCGACGCCGGCGGAACCTTGAAGATCACCGGCCGCGTGAAGGACCTGTTCAAGACCAGCAAGGGCAAGTACGTCGCGCCGGCGCCGATCGAGGAGAAGCTGGTGATGCACGCCGCGGTGGAGGCCTGCTGCGTGACGGGCGCGAACCTCGGCCAGCCGCTCGCGATCGTGATGCTCAACGTCGAGGCGATGCAGAAAGCGGCCGCAGCCGACGGACGCAGCGCGCTGGAGCATTCGCTCGCCGAGTACCTTCAGAGCATCAACGCCACGCTTGACCCGCACGAGCAGCTCGAATGCATCGTTGTCACGAACGAGGCCTGGACGGTCGAAAACGATCTGATCACGCCTACTTTCAAGGTCAAACGCAACCGGATCGAAGAGCGCTTCGCTGCCAGCTACCAGCAGTGGGAGGGCACGCGCAAGAAAGTGATCTGGCACTCGGGTTGAGGGTGCCGGCCAGGGCCCGTGCGCGCTGCGGGCGAAGCTTCGGCGCGACGTGGCACTCGCCGCGGTCGCGCATAATCGAGAGGCTTGTGCGCAGCTCCCCGGTCGGCTGAGCAGCGGCTGCATGCTGCCGGGGTAGGCCAACGCACGGCGCCGGATGGGGTAGTGGAAGTCGGGCTTTTCCACCGTCGACGCATAGCGGGTGGTCGATCGCCAGCGGCGTCACCTGCAGCCGCCGGCGGTATCGGGCGAGCAGTTCAAGCCGTGCCGCGGCAGGGTCACGCAAGCGCTGAAAGATGGTGTCGCCAGAGGCGGCCGTCGGCGCGAAGATCGTGACGCCGCCGATATTCATCGGCGTCTCCGGCGTCGGCTGGCAGAGGAACCGGGCATCCGGCGCCGACATCCGGCGCCGACAGCCGGTCCAGCGCCAACTTCAGGCCGCGCGGCTCTGCGGCCCGCCCACGCCTGGCGCGGCGCCGCGCGCCTCATGGGCCGGGCTGCGGTCGGCAGCTTGACAGTGCTGCGCGATCGCCTCGACCAGAAGCGGCACCAGCCCAGGCGCCAAGTCGTGGCCCATCCCCGGAATGATCCGCAAGCTGGCCCCCGGGATCTTGTTGGCGGTGTCCTCGCCAGCGGCAACCGGAACGAGCGGGTCGTCGGCGCCGTGAAGCACTAGCGTCGGCACTCGGATCCGCCGCAGCATTTCCACCCTGCTGCCGGAGGCCACGATGGCGAGCATCTGGCGGGCGACGCCAGGTCGATAGTCGGAACGGGCGATCGCCCGCTCGACCTTGGCGCGCAGCTCCTCGTCCGAGGTCGGGAAACCGGGACTGCCGATGGCGCGAAAGAGCCGCATCCCCCGCTCGACGGCGCGCTTGCGACCCAACAGCGGCGCGTTCGGCCACAGCGCCGGCAGCAGCGCTCGGACGTTGCCGCGCGGCAGCCGCCGATCGCCGCTCGAGGACATGATCGAGACCAGGCTCCTCACCCGCACGGCATGCTCGGCGGCGATGACCTGCCCGATCATGCCGCCCATCGACACGCCGACGACGTGCGCCCGCTCGATCCCAAGCGCATCCAGCACGCCGACGGCGTCATCGGCCATGTCGTGCAAGGTATAAGGGGCCGCGACCCGGCCACCCCTTAGCGCGCGGATGACCGCGGCAGCCAGAAGAAAAACATTGCCTGCGCTCATCTTCGACGAGTGGCCGACGTCGCGATTGTCGAAGCGCACCACGCGGAAGCCGCGTTCGACAAGGCCTTGGCAAAACGAATCGGGCCAGCTGATCAGCTGCATGCCGAGACCCATGATGAGCAAGATGGTCGGTGCCCGCTGGTCACCGGATTCGACGTATTCGATGCTTAAGCCGTTGGCCCGAACCGTTGGCATCGCGTGCTACTTCGCTTTGGTGATCCCGCCATCGGCGCCGGTCAGGTCCATTGCCTGGCGACCAAGCCGCCCACCGTGCGCACGAGCGAACGGGGAAGATACTGAATGCCCCACGCAGCAAGGTCGTTGGAGAGGCCGGCGACATGCAATGCCTTGCCGGCAAGACATGCCGAATAACCCTCCTGCGCCACCGCTTGCGCGTCCATGACCATCACCGCGGGGAGCCGAGCCGCACGTGGCGATCCACGCACCATGGCCGTGTTGGTAAAGCCGGGGCACAAGGCGGTCACCGTGACGCCGGTTCCCTTCAGCTCTTCGGAAAGCGCTTCACTGAAAGACAGGACATAGGCCTTGGAGGCGGCGTAGGTCGCGAGGCTGGGGATGGGCAGGAAGGCGCCGACCGATGCGACGTTGAGAATGCGGCCGTGTTTGCGGCGCAACATCGGCTCGAGGAACCATCGAGTGAGCGCCGTCAGTGCCACGACATTGACGTGCAGCAGGCGCAGATGGTCATCGAGCGCGACCGCGGCGAAATCGCCTTCGAACAACAGGCCCGCGTCATTCACCAGAATGTCGACGTCGATCCGGCGCTTGCGCAGCGTCTCGAAGACGGCCCGAGGCGCCTCCGGCTCGCTGAGGTCGGCCGAAATCACCGTGACCTTGCTGCCGTGCGCCGTCTTCAACTCCTGCGCCAGCTGCTGCAGCTTGTCGCGACTGCGGGCGAGCAGCACCGGCTGGTACCCTTGGGCTGCAAAGATCTTGGCAAACTCCCTGCCGATCCCCGACGACGCACCGGTGATAAGGACGGAACCGGGATTCCCCGCTTTCGCCGCCATGTGGGCCCCGCACCGAGACAATAAGATCGAGTCTAGCAGCCCATCGACGCGCGAGGCCGGCGACCGGCGGACAAGCCAGCGTTGATGCCAACGACGCCAAACCGGCGCGTCCGGTCGCGGGTTGCTCTAATTCAACGTGTTCTCATGAAACGTCGAGGCTAAGCGAGGCAAACCAGCCCGAAAGACTGCATTCCGTGCAGTGCGCTCGGCTGGCCCACTCTCAGCGGGCGCGCCGCGCCGACGCGCTACAAGAAAGACTGCGCTGGCTCTTCCCGTCGTGCCAGGCGATTGGGCGCTGCCTGTGCAAGCATTGACGGCGTCGGGTTATCCGTACGCCGTCTCTTCGCGGTTTTGCGGAACGCAACCCTTTAGCCTGCTTGTTTGGCGCGCAGTTTCTTCGTATCGGCATAGACAAGCCGTCTCCATCCCTCGCGATGAAACGGTTGCCACGCGCCCTCGGGCTGAGCTAGTCGATCCGCCACCGCGTATAAAGTGGCGGGGTGCGCGCCAAGACCTAAGTGGCTCGATTCGACTGCGATGTTCTCTGCCGCGTCGTGACGCGATTCGACGCAGCAGCGCCAAGACACGACACCGTCGCTGCGGCTCCAAATTGAGGTCGTGGGCACGGGCGGCGCCGTTCGCAGCGGAACGTGCAAGTCGTGCGAGTCGATACGGTGGCCACTGGCAAGCTCATATAGCCGCCAGGCGTTCGTTTCCCGCGGGTGACCCGCGAATGGCGAGCCCAGCGTGATCACCAGACGCACGGCCTCGGGCGATTGCTTGGCCAACTCCCGTGCGTAGAGGCCGCCCAGACTCCATCCGACGATGCTCACCGCGCGCCGATGCTCTGCCCAGAGCTGGCGCAAGGTGTGATGCGCGCGTTCCAAAACCCCCTCCCGTAGCCCGAGGTTCAGACCTTGGCCCCACCCACTGGCGGCATAGCCTCGCGCGCGCAAAAACCGGCGCATGACGACCGTGCTTGCATCGCCGGCGGCCAGACCCGGCAGCACCAAGACAGGGTGCCCGTCGCCGTGAGGTGCCAAGCGCCAAACCGGACGCAGCGCCACTGCGCTGTAGTGCTCCCAGAATGCGCGCAGCTCCAGCATTTGCCGCAACAATCCAGGAGCGCGCTCCAGGGGCCGCGTCGATTGCATACCTGTGGTCATTTGGTTCGCCTCAGCATGGAGCGAGTATCGTAACCGGCTCGCCACCAGGACTCAAGGCGGGCACTGACCGCTTGCATCCAAGATCCTATCGGCGCTTTGCGGTCATCGGTCAGTCCATGTTCCCGCCGGTCCCAGCGCGTAGCGGTCCAGAAGCTCGAAGCGGCGGTCGGCGACGGCATTTGCATGCGGCTTGCCGAAAATGGCCAACCTGCTGAGCTGCTGAAAGAACGGTCAGGCCGACGAAGGCCGCGGCCAGCGCCGCATGGCAACAAAGCGACGGAATGATCCGACGCCTGTTCGCTTCCTCTTGCAGGTACGTACGGCCATCGCGCGCCCGGCGTCTATCTGCTGTGCGACGGATTTGTCCCCGCATCACAAAATCGACCTCTCCTCCGACAAGCCGTCTAGGGCCGGGCATCGTCCGCCGCACGGCCGGCATCGATACCGTTTCTACCTCTTGCGGCTAGCCTGGACGGATGACGCAGATCTCAATTCGACGGATCAAATTGACGATGTACAACGGATAATTCACCTGCGTTTTTTTGGAAAGGAACCAATGATGAAGCGTTTGATTGCTATTGCAACCTTCGGCATCACGGTGTCCACCGGCGCCGTGGCCTCTGACGTTGGTCTATCCATTCAATTTAGTCAACCAGGCGTCTTCGGACGCATCGACATCGGCCAGTATCCGCAGCCGCAGCTACTTGCTCCGGCTCCCGTCATGATCGAAGCGCCCCCACCGGCGATGATGCATCCCGAGCCGGTATATCTTTGGGTGCCTGATGAGCATCGCATGCACTGGCGCGAGCATTGCAGGGAATATCGTGCCTGCGGCAGACCGGTCTACTTCGTCAGCCACGATTGGTACAAGAGAAACGTCATCGCGCGCGCAGGCGGGCCTGAGGCGCGCCGCGACGATCAGCGCCGCCACGAGCACGGGCGGGAAGACGAAGATCGCGGCCGGCACGCAGGTCACGACGGCGAAGAGCGCGGGCGCGGCCGCGACTGACGCAGCAAACGGACGCAGCGAACGAACGCAGCGAACTGCCGCAACATCTCGTAGGGACCGAAGAGCTGGAGTTGCACATGAAGAATGACTGGATGTGGATTGGCAAGTACCTGATCGTGATCGTCGTGGCGCTTATTCTGGGCTCGGTCCTTCCGGAACTGCAGCCATTAAAGAGCACGTCGCTCGGTGCGGTCCGAATCGGCGCCGGTGCATTGGTGGAATTCACCGCGCACGCCGGGGCGCTGGCGCTGCTCTGGGCGCTGGGCTATCGGCTGTCGATGCAGCTGCGTCGAGTAAGCGGTCCGGCCGGACTTCTTTCGGCCTGGGAGCTAGCGCTGGTCACGTTGGTCGTCGTTGCGATCGCCTACGGCGTACTGCTGCAATTCATCGCTCCGCTACTGTCGTCCCCATGGAAGACGGCCGTTGATTGGGGCTTCATTACCGGCATCGTGGCCTCGGCGCTTTGGTTGCTGTGGGCCGTGTTCACGGACTCGGAGGCGCGGATCACGAAAGTTGCAAGAGCCATCAAACGCAAGCGCGCTGAGCAGTTCCCCGCCGCGGACCAAACGGCCTGATCGCCGCGGTTTGCTTTAACCCTCGTCTCGAGATTGCCCGACCGTTGGCTCTGCGCAGACGCCCAAGCGTAGGCCGCTTTCGGCCAGGGCCGAGCAACGCCACGCGCGCCAAAGCACGAGCACGCAGCTCGCAGCGCAGGCCCTCAAGCGCGCGGGCGAGCATGGCTCGATGCGCGGCCAAATGCTCGCGCGCGCCATCGAGCGGCAACTGGCATTGCTCGAGCCGTGCTTTGACTGCAAGCCAGTCGTTGTTGATCGCCGGTCGGATCGTCAGCATCGTGCTCATGCGCAACGTGCGCCGGATTCGTGCAAGCTCTTGCCGGAGTTGACGACAACCCAGAGTTCTGCAAACTGGCCTGCTCCTTTGGTTCTACGACCACCCGCTGCACCGCAACCGCTAAGTCCGGATCCCAAGCTCGTCGCCCTGCTGCGCAAGGCTCAGGCATGGTTCCATTTGCTTGCCGCCCAAGGGGCAAGCACCGTCGGCGAGATCGCGCGCGAGTTCCGCCTCGTCCTCTTACGTCACACGGGAGATCGCGCTTGCCTTCCTGGCGCCGAACTTTGCTCGGGCCATCCTTTAATGCCGCAGCGACGGCGCCTTGCATCGGCAGCGCGGGATGCAAAGGCTGCGGCTGCCGGCCACGAGGGACGAGCAGCGCGTTCGCTTCAAGTCCCGGCCCAAATCCGGATCGCAGCGCGACCCATCCCGCCGGCCATCGGTACCTCGGAAAGCGCGGACTCAGACCGGGCGCCAGTCTGGCGCCAACCTTGGCCTTTATCCAAGAACAGAGACCACCCCACCCCGCGGCAGGCCGCGCCGTGCGGGGGGCGCGCGAGATAGCGGTTAGCGACCGCCTATCGACAGACGACCGGGCGGTGGACGCAGGCTGTCGCTAACCCGTCTCAGGCGCAAATTCCCTGCAACCGCGAAAACTTCAGCGAATTTCGACGCCCTTGGCGGTCCATCCCGACCCGAATTCCCGACAAGCAGCGCGCCGGACCCGGATATCACCCTGCCCTGCTTTCACGGCTTCGAATATTGCGCAGGAAATTTCGGGTCGCCCTGCAGGGAAAGCCCCGGCTAGATCAAGGACCCGATGCGGGCCTGCAACGCCGGCCATAGCGAACGTTGGCTCCCGATGGACCAGAAACTCTGCTCTGTGCGGACACGCGGCCGGGTGAGCGACGGGTGACGACCTGCCGGCGTCCCCCTGTCCTTGATACCGGACTCGGCGAGAACCGCCTGCAAGGACGCCCCTCGAAGTCTCCATCCGCGACTTCCACCGAGCCCCCCGCTTCTGGCGGCCGCCAACCTCCTTGGATCTGTTCTGCGGTCTCTAGAGCGCCATCGACGGCCGTTCCGCCAGCCGCGCGCGCCAGCGAAGCAGGTGCGGGTGGCGCTCGTCGGGCTTTTGCTTGACGATGCGCGCGAAGTCGACCGCAACGACGGCGGTGATGTCGGCGATGCTGAAGGCGGGGCCGGCGACGTAGTCGTGCGTGGCAAGCTGGGCCTCCAGCGTGGCGAGGAACTGCTGGATCCGCGCCAGACCGCGCTGCGCCAGCTCCGGGATTTGCGCATAATCGATCGGGCCCGGCAGCGCACGGTTGGCCATCGCGGGCGAGCTGTTGCGCAAGGCCTCGGCGACAGCCAGCAAGCCCTCGAACTCGACGCGCCATTGCCAGCTGGCGATGTCGGCCTTTTCCTCGGGCGTGGTGCCCAGCAGCGGAGGCTCTGGGAAGCGCGCCTCCAGGTACGCGATGATCGCCGCGTTGTCGGTCAACGTGCGACCGCTCTCGATGCGCAGCGCGGGCACGGTGCACTGCGGGTTGATGGCGCGGAATGCGTCCCCGAACTGCTCGCCGCTGCGCAGGTCGACCTGCACCGTCTCGTGCGCCACGCCCTTTTCCGCTAGCAGGATGCGCGCCCGGCGCGGGCTCGGCGCGGTGGCACAGTCGTAGAGCGTCAGCATCTGGTTCAAGCGCCCAGCTTGTCCTGCGTGCGAGTCTCGAAGTCGGCGGCGTCGTGGCGCTCGTGCAGCTGGCTGGACGGCTCACCCCAGGTGCGGTTGACCATGCGCCCGCGCTTGACGGCGGGCCGCTGCGCGATCTCGTCGGTCCAGCGCATGCACATGCGTGTACTCGTTGACCGACAGGAACTCGCCCGCCTCGTAAAGCTGGCCCTTGGCAAGCGCGCCGTACCATGGCCAGACGGCGATGTCGGCGATCGTGTATTCATCGCCAGCCAGGTAGCGGCTCTCGGCAAGGCGGCGGTTCAGCACGTCCAGCTGGCGTTTGACTTCCATCGCGAAGCGGTCGATCGCGTACTCGATCTTGATCGGTGCGTAGGCGTAGAAGTGGCCGAAACCGCCGCCCAGGAACGGCGCGCTGCCCATCTGCCAGAACAGCCACGACAGGCATTCGGCGCGCGCCGGCCGCCGGCCGGCAAAAAGGCGCCGAACTTCTCGGCCAGGTACAGCAGGATCGCGCCCGACTCGAACACGCGCACCGGCTCCGGTCCGCTGCGGTCCAGCAGCGCCGGGATCTTGGAGTTCGGGTTGACCGCGACAAAGCCGCTGCCGAACTGTTCGCCTTCGTCGATCTGGATCAGCCAGGCGTCGTACTCGGCGCCGGTGATGGCCGAGCGCCAGCAGTTCCTCCAGCATGACCGTGACCTTCACGCCGTTGGGCGTGGCCAGCGAATACAGCTGCAGCGGGTGGCGGCCGACCGGCAGGTCCTTCTCGTGCGTCGGACCGGCGGTTGGGCGGTTGATGTTCGCGAACTTGCCGCCGTTGGACTTGGTCCAGGTCCAAACGCGCGGCGGCGTGTAGTCGGAAGGCTGGGTCATCTTTCAAGTCTACGCAGCCTAGATCAACCGCACAACAAGGTGCACCACCAGCCGCTGCCCCCCCGCGCGAGTTGCCGCGCCTTGCCACCCTCGGTGCGAACACCATTGGCAAGCTTGCCTGCGAATTCGGTCTCGTCCTCTTATGTCACCCGGGCGATCCAGCTTTGCTTCCTGGCGCCGGACATCGCTCAGGCCGTCATTCAACGCCGTGTCGACGGCGCCTTTCATCGCCAGCGCCGGATGCAGACGTTGCCGCTGCCCGATTCCTGGGACCGCGTTGGCTTCAAATCCCTTCTGAAATCCAAGCGGCAGCGCGACCGCTCCCGTCGGCTATCGGTACCTCGGAAAGCGCGAACTCAGACCGGGCGCCAACCTGGCGCCAATCTTGGCTCTTATCCTTGAACAGAGACGGCCCTACCCGGCGGCAAGCCGCACCGCGCGCGCCTTTGGCCAGATGGAGGCCAGAGACCGAAGAAAGACAGTGAGCGGCCCGAGACATGGGTCACAGAACGTACCGGCGGTACGTTCCGTCACCCATGTAACCGGGTCGGACACAGACTACTTGGCGGTGGACGCAGTCCAACCCGAACCCGTCTCTGGTGAAAATTCCCGGTAACAGGGAAAAATGCATGGACTTTTTGCCAAGCTGGCCGTCTTCCCTGTCCACGTGTCGTCCAACAACTCGCATCCCGCTTCGATCTGGCTGCAATTTTGCGACTTGGACAAGAGATCAACCAGGGAATTTTTTACGAGGTAACAGCGAAGACGTACGTCTGGGTCAGACACGACAGGTGGAAGAGCAACCTAAACGACCGCCGCGCGCCGGACTCCGATAGATGTGTCTGCCTGATTGCAGAATGCCAATTATTCCGCTTGACGTATTACGCATGCCGTAATAACATATTCCAAATGATCCAGACCTTTCGCTGCAAGGACACGCAGACTGTTTTCGAAGGTGGACATCCGAAACGCTTCCGAGCAATCGAGGTCGTGGCCACTCGTAAGCTTGCCATGCTGGACGCGGCGAAAACGGTGGATTCTTGCGGTCACCACCAGGCAATCGGCTCGAGGCGCTCAAGGGCAACCGGGCCGGTCAGTGGAGCATCCGCATAAATGACCAATGGCGGGTTTGTTTCGCATGGACCGAGGCTGGCCCGATTGATGTAGAAATTGTGGACTATCACTGAGAAGGGATGATGGTGAATCGACCGATTAATCGTATGCGGGCGGTACATCCGGGCGAGGTACTGCGCGAGGAGTTTCTGACACCGCTGGGCCTTAGCGTCAATGCGCTCGCTATGTCTCTCAGGGTGCCCGCCACGAGGATTCACGAAATCGTCAAGGAACGCCGCGGGGTGACGGCCGACACGGCCGAGAGGTTGGCAAGGTATTTTGGAGGCGATGCAGCTTCGTGGCTGGCGATGCAAGCCGATTACGATCTCAAGAAGTTGCCGACGCGAAAGGACATCGTGCGTAAGGTTGTACCGCGCGAATCGGTTCCAGCGTAGTTGACCGACCGGAATGACCAAGGAAGTCTGCAGGCGTTGCAGGCCGTTCGCTTTCCCCCTCCGCCATCGTTGCTTTCGGCGCCTACTACGTGGCCGATATGAGCCGTAGCGCTCCGCGGTACTACCAGGCCCCCAACCTTGCCGTCACGCCGATCGATGATACAGCCGGGGGCAAACCACGAGCTTGGCGCTTCGACCACCCAGCGCACCTCAACCACCAGATCTCGATCCCAAGATCGTCGCCCCCTCGGCAAAGCTCAGCAATGGTTCCAGCGTCTGGCCGACATCGGGCGAGCACCATCGGCGAGCTCGCCTGACCTGCCCCCCGCCAGCCCTACCAGCTAGAAGTTCGCAAGTCCGCCACGTCAATCGCGAACCGGTGCACGGTCACCAGCAAGCCGGCAGCGTCCGTCTCGCTTACCCCGCCCGCGGCGTCATACTCCGACCTGTTGCGCTTGATTCGGCAGCCGTCGAAATACGCTGACAAGACGGCGAATGCCGGATCGGCCGTCTCCAAAGCTACGAAGGTGTTGTAGTGTCCTCCCAGGGCCCTGGGGCGGTACCCGCCGCGCGCACAACGATGAGCGACAGCGTCCGCGCCGCGTCGTAAGCCATGATGAATCTTGCGTCCGCAGATAAGCCCGGCACGGCGACATCTTTCAGGCTTCGAGCAACGATCGAACGCAGATTGTCGAGTTCCGCCTTCATCGGCGCAAGCGCGCTGACGGTGTTATTTGCGAGAAGCTGCGCCCAGGGCATCCGCGCTTCCAATCACGATGAGCCTGGGCTTGGCCAGCACCCCTGAAAGAAAAGGATCTTGTGCCGCGCGCTTCTTTTCGAATTCTGCCGGCGAATAGACCGTCGGATTGATTTCGCGGCCGAGCGTTTCACGGGCGCGCCGCAGCGGCATCGCAAGATCTGCCGGTGCGATCTTGCCGACAACCATCAGGTCGAGATCGCTATCGCTTTGCTCCGTGCCGCTGGCGATTGACCCGTAAACGAAGACAAGCTGCAGTCTAGCCGCCAGCGGCTTGAGCGCCTCGACCAGTACGTCGACCAGACCGGCGGTCTTCAGTATCAATCCGCGCAGGTCGGGAAAGATCGGCGAATCGACGTTGGCCTGGTAATAGGCCATACGTCCCTGTCGGTGGGCTTTGAGTATCCCAGCGTCCGTAAGGTCTCGAAGTTCGCGTTGCAGGCTCGAGGATGGCACGCCCATGCGCTTGGCCAGCTCCGATACGTACCAGGGTTTTTCAGGCCGGCCGAGCAGCGCCGCCAGGATTCCTTGACGGGTCTTCGGGAGCAACGCATCGAGGAATCCAATATTTCGCATTTCGCGTAAATATATACGCTATTTGCGTAAATATCAAGCTCCCCCTGGCCGCGGATTCCAAACAGGCGAGCGCCGGTAGACTTTCCATTGAACGAAATAGCACCCATTGGGAAACGACAAAATGTAACGGCCATCGACGCTGTCGGCCAACATCGGACGTATTCGCGATCTCCAGTAAGCGGTCATCAAGTCGAGACGTGGACTTGCGCCATCTAAAAGAATGGCGCGACCAAAGGAAAATTGGCGCGGCTGTTACCTGAGAGCGCACGCCGTTGTCGAACCTGTTAACCCGACTGAAAAGCGGCGACCTGCGGAAATACGCAAATTTTATGGTTGCAGTTGGAACTCCACCAGCTCGCATGTGGTCGCAGAGCTGCCTGTTGCCCAGGTGACGAGCTCGCTCTCCTTTACGACCGCTTTCGCCGCAGGCGCATACCAGTATGTAAATTCATGAGCCCCGATACCACCGTCGCTCTCGCTCCAATAGCTTTTAGCCTTGAGCTTGAACGCGTCGAACTCACCCGCCTGCACTTTCACTTTTTCGGCGCCAGTAACCGCGACGGTATATTTCTCGGAGCCAGTCACATCCTTATTGGTATGGTCCACAAAATTGTTGTTTGCGCTCCAATGTTTGCCGACCTCGAGCGGAAAGCTCAGCAGCCTCTTGTCAGAGTTCTTGTCTTCGGGTGATTCGATTACATTCAAATCCGAGGTCAAAGCGAGTGACTCCGAGTTCCATTTACCCTTCACGCCAGTTGAGTCAACGGACGTAACCACCCACAGCCGATCGGACTTCTTGCGGCCCTCTGCACACGCGAATTTCCATCGGTCGCCGAGCTTGATGTCGGGTCGGTCCGCCTTCGCGGGAAGTCCGGCGCCTTCCGCTGCGAGAATACCTTCGGCAAAGCCGCTCGCCAACACGCAGGCGAGAAACGGAATGGCAACGGTAAGGTACCTGCACCTCATGATATCTGGCTCCTTTATGTGTCCGGGGCTTCGAATTCGAATCGCACTCGTAACACCAATCACCACGAGCACCATTGCATCGGAGTTCGCCACGATAGCCACCCGCGGTCTATCTGCATTGCGCACGATCAACAACCGGTATGGCCGAAAAGCGTGGGCGCTTCAATTCTTTTTACGTTGAGAACCCGGAACGTCCGTTTTTTCAGTCCAGAAGATCGTCACGGGTCGATTGCCGGCTTTCATCGTCTCCGACAGCGACACGTTGCCAAGGCAACGGGCGTCGATTCGGTGAGGCATTGGGATGCAAGGATCAATCGCATCCGCTCGTGACCATCGGGTGAAAAACCCGAAGGGCAAAAAATCAAACGGCCTACCGAAGTAGGCCGTTGATTTGATTGGTTGCGGGGACAGGATTTGAACCTGTGAGGGTTATGAGCCCAACGAGTTACCTGACTGCTCCACCCCACATCACTGTGTAAGAGGACCACCAGGAGAGCTTCGTAACAACGAGGCAGCTGGATGTTTTTCAGGATTGGGGGGCTAAATGGCGGGCAGAATCAAAAATATCAGTTAAGTTGTTGATTTTATTGATATATTGGCGGAGAGGGTGGGATTCGAACCCACGGATGGGTTGCCCCATCGCCTGATTTCGAGTCAGGTACATTCGACCACTCTGCCACCTCTCCGGCTTGGAACGGCCAACTTGCAAGTTTATCAAATCTTCGCCGGCAGCAAGCGCTCGAGGCCGCCCAGGTAGGGCTGCAACGCCTCTGGGATCAACACCGATCCGTCGGGCTGCTGGTAGTTTTCCAGCACCGCCACCAGCGTGCGGCCCACCGCCAGGCCCGAGCCGTTGAGCGTGTGCACGAATTCGTTCTTGCCCTGGGCGTTGCGAAACCGCGCCTGCATGCGCCGCGCCTGGAAGGCCTCGCAGTTGGAAACCGAGGAGATCTCCCGGTAGGTGTTCTGCGCCGGCAGCCACACCTCCAGGTCGTAGGTCTTGGCCGCGCCGAAGCCCATGTCGCCGGTGCACAGCAGCATGACCCGGTAGGGCAGTTCGAGCTTGCGCAGGATCGTCTCGGCGTGGCCGACCATCTGCTCGAGCGCCTCGTAGGAATGCTCCGGGTGGACGATCTGCACCATCTCGACCTTGTCGAACTGGTGCTGGCGGATCATGCCGCGCGTGTCCTTGCCGTAGCAGCCGGCTTCGGAGCGAAAGCACGGCGTGTGCGCGGTGAGGCGGATGCGGCAGATCGGCCTCGCGCAGGATCTGCTCGCGCACGAGGTTGGTGAGCGTGCACTTCGGAGGTGGGGATCAGGTACAAAGGCTCGGCGGCCTCGTCGCCGCCGCGCTGCACGCGAAACAGGTCCTGCTCGAACTTGGGCAGCTGGCCCGTACCCACGAGCGTGCTGGCCGTCACGAGGTAGGGCGTGTAGCACTCGGTGTAGCCGTGCTCGATGGTCTGGATGTCGAGCATGAACTGGCTCAGCGCGCGGTGCAGGCGCGCAGCCGCGCCGCGCAGCACGGTAAAGCGGGCGCCCGAGATGCGCGCGGCAGATCGAAGTCCAGCCCCAGGCGGGCACCGACGTCGACGTGGTCCTTGACCGGGAAATCGAAGTCGCGCGGCGCGCCCCAGCGGCGCACCTCGACGTTGTCGTCGCTGGACGCGCCGGTGGGTACCGAAGGATGCGGCAGGTTGGGCACGCCCAGCAGCCAGTCGAGCTGACGCTGCTGCACGTCGGCCAGGCGCACCTCGAGCTCCTTGAGCCCCGCAGGAATCGCCGCCACCTGCGCCATCACCGCCGATGCGTCCTCGCCGCGCGACTTGAGGATGCCCACCTGCTTGGATAGGGCATTGCGCCGCGCCTGCAGCTCCTCGGTGGCAGCTTGCACGGACTTGCGCTCGTGCTCGACTGCGGCAAAGCCGACGACGTCAAGTTCAAAGGGACGCGTGCGCAGCCGGTCGGCCACTTGCTGGGCGCTCTTGCGGAGCAGGTTGATGTCGAGCATTGCAGACTTTCCTCGGTTCGGTCCGGGTCCGGCGGGCGGGCAAGCGCGATTATCGCGTGTTCCCGCCGGCTACTCTTCGCCGTGCGGCGCCTCCAGCGCGCCGGGCCCGGCGGGCTCGCCGCGATTGAGCCGGCGCAGCTGCTCCAGGCGCTCGCCGATGCGCTGCTCCAGACCCCGGTCGGTGGGCTGGTACCAGCGCTGCGACTGCAGACCCTCGGGCAGGTAGGTCTCGCCGGCGGCAAAGGCATCGGCCTCGTCGTGGGCGTAGCGATAGCCCTTGCCGTGCCCGAGCTCCTTCATCAGGCGCGTGGGCGCGTTGCGCAGGTGCATGGGCACCGGGCGCGAGCCGTCGGCGGCGACGAAGGCCTGCACGGCCTTGAAAGCCGAGTACACGGCGTTGGACTTGGGCGCCACCGCCAGGTACACGACGGCCTGCGCCAGCGCCAGCTCCCCCTCGGGCGAGCCCAGGCGCTCGTAGGCCTGCGCCGCCTCGAGCGTGATCTGCAGCGCGCGCGGATCGGCCAGGCCGATGTCTTCGCTGGCCATGCGCACCATGCGCCGCGCCAGGTACAGCGGGTCGGTACCGCCGTCGAGCATGCGCACCATCCAGTACAGCGCCGCATCCGGGTCGGAACCGCGCACGCATTTGTGCAGCGCCGAGATCTGGTCAAAGAAGTTATCCCCGCCCTTGTCGAAGCGGCGCAGCGTCGCCGGCAGGGTCTCGCGCAAGAAATCCACGTCGATCGGCTCGCGCCGGTCCTGCGCCGCGGTGGCCACGACCTCGAGCGCGTTGAGCAGGCGGCGGGCGTCGCCGTCGGCCAGGTCGATGAGCATCTGGCGCGCGTCCGTCGTCGATGTGCAGCTGCGGGTAAAAGCGCTGGCGCGCGCTCTCGATGAGCTCGGCCAGATCTTCGCCCGACAGCGGCTCGAGCACGTACACCGCCGCGCGCGAGAGCAAGGCGCCGACCACCTCGAAGGACGGATTTTCCGTGGTGGCGCCGACGAAGACGAACAGCCCGGACTCGACGTGCGGCAGGAACGCGTCCTGCTGCGCCTTGTTGAAGCGGTGGACCTCGTCGACGAACACCAGCGTCGAGCGCGCGCTCTGGGCCTGCGTCGCCTTGGCCCGCTCGATGGCTTCGCGGATGTCCTTGACGCCGCCCAGCACCGCCGAAATGGCGATGAAATCCAGGTCGAAGGCCCCGGCCATCAGCCGCGCCAGCGTGGTCTTGCCCACGCCCGGCGGGCCCCACAGGATCATCGAATGCGCCCGGTGGCGCGCAAAGGCCATGCGCAGCGGCTTGCCCGGGCCGAGCAGGTGCTTTTGGCCGATGACCTGGTCGATGTTGTGCGGCCGCATGGCCTCGGCCAGCGGCACCTGCAGGCCCTCGCGCGCGGGCTCCGGCTGGCCCGGCTGTGGCGGCGCGCCCTCGGGCAGGTCGGCGAACAGGTCGTTCATGTCAGGCCGTTCACTTGTCCTCGAGCACGTCCACGCCCGCCGGCGGCGTGAAGGCAAAGCGCTCCGGAGCCAGCAGCGGATTGCGTTGCACGTGCTCGAAGGCGAGCCGGGTCGACTGGCCGAAGCTGTCGCGCAGTTCCATCGGCCACGGGCAGGCCCGCGGCAAAGCCGATGCGGATGCGCTCGAAGACCGCGTCCTTGGCCTTGGGCGTGGCCTTGATCCAATCGACGCCGCCCTCGGTGCCGTCGTTGTCGACGGCAAAGTCGTGCTCGAAGTCGTTGGAGCCGAACAGGATCGAGGCCGGCGACGCGGGCAAGGCGCCGTGCGAGCTGGCGCTTGGTCACCTGGTTGAGGTCCTTGTCGTAAAGAACAGGTTGGTGCCGTCGCTGATGATCAGCTGCTCGTACGGCGTGCGGTAGGTCCAGCGAAAGCGGCCCGGGCGCAGGAACTCGAATTCGCCGTGCGCGACGCTGCCGGGTGCTCGGCCCGCCGGCTCGGCCTGGACGGCGCGGGCACGTTTGCTGCGTAAAGTCGCCGCGCGCGGTCGTGGTCCGCGAGAGAAATTCGTGCAGCTGGTCGATCGGAGCGGCGCGCACGGCGCCGAGGGCAGCAGCGCTGCGGCCAGCGCCGCGCCCGCCAGCAGGGCGCGCCCGGCCCGACGGCCAGCCGATGAGGCGGCGATCGTCGCAGAGCCAGGCGCGCGCACCGCGCGAGCCAGCGAGCCGAGCACCGTGCGCTGGCGCCGCAAATCGGCATCAGTTGGCTTCCCGCGCCGGCACCAGGATGTCGCGGTTGCCGTTGGCCTGCATGGGCGAGACCAGGCCGGCGCGCTCCATCTGCTCGAGCAGGCGCGCGGCGCGGTTGTAGCCGATGCGCAGGTGCCGCTGCACCAGCGAGATCGAGGCGCGCCGTTGCTTGCAGCACGATCTCCACCGCCTGGTCGTACATCGGATCGGCCTCGGCGCCCCGCCGCCGCGGCCGCACCGCCGCGTCGCCGGCAGCCTCGGGATCGCGTCGAGCACGCCCTCGACGTCCTCGCGGCGCTGCCCTGCGCTGCGCAGGTACTCGACCACGCGGTGCACCTCGTGCGTCGACGACGAAGGCGCCGTGCACGCGCAGCGGCAGGCCGGCACCCGGCGGCAGGTAGAGCATGTCGCCCTGGCCCAGCAGCGCTTCGGCACCCATCTGGTCGAGGATCGTCCGCGAATCGATCTGCTCGAGACCTGGAAGGCGATGCGCGTCGGGATGTTGGCCTTGATCAGCCCGGTGATCACGTCGACGAGGGCCGCTGGGTGGCCAGGATCAGGTGGATGCCCGCGGCACGCGCCTTCTGCGCCAGGCGCGCGATCAGCTCCTCGATCTTCTTGCCGATGACCATCATCAGGTCGGCGAGCTCGTCGATCGACCACCACGATGCGGCAGGCGGTCGAGCGGCTCCGGCGCCTCCGGCGTCGGCGTGAAGGGATTGGGCAGCGGTCTCGCCGCGCTCGGCCGCCTCGGCGATCTTGCTTGTTGTAGCCGGCCAGGTTGCGCACGCCGAGCTTGCTCATCAGCTTGTAGCGCCGCTCCATCTCGCCGACACACCAGTTGAGCGCGTTGGCCGGCCTGCTTCATGTCGGTGACCACCGGCGCCAGCAGGTGCGGAATGCCCTCGTAGACGGACAGCTCGAGCATCTTGGGGTCGATCATGATCAGGCGCACCTCGCGCGGCGTCGGCCTTGTAGAGCAGGCTACAGGATCATCGCGTTGATGCCCACCGACTTGCCCGAACCGGTGGTGCCGGCGACCAGCAGGTGTGGCATCTGCGCCAGGTCGGCGACGACGGGCTTGCCGGCGATGTCCTTGCCCAGGCCGAGCGTCAGCGGCGAGTCGACGCGTTGTAGACCTGCCGAGCCCAGGATCTCGGACAGGCGCACGATCTGGCGCCGCGCGTTCGGCAGCTCCAGGGCCATGCAGTTCTTGCCCGGGATCGTTTCGACGACGCGGATGCTCACCAGCGACAGCGACCGCGCCAGGTCCTGGGCCAGGTCGACGATCTGCGCGCCCTTCACGCCGGTGGCCGGCTCGATCTCGTAGCGCGTGATCACCGGGCCGGGAGAGGCCGCGACCACGCGACACCTCGACGCCGAAGTCCTTGAGCTTCTTCTCGATCAGGCGCGAGGTAAATTCCAGCGTATCGGTCGAAACCGCTTCCGGCCCTCTCGGCCTCGTCCAGCAGCCCGAGCGCGGGCAGGCCGTTTTCCAGCGGCGTGGCCAGCTCCGCAAACAGCGGCACCTGCGCCTCCTTTTGCTTGCGGTCGGACACCGGCGCGTGCGCGGCGCTGCGCTCGATGTGCACCGGCTCGTGCTCCTCGAGCCTCTCGCGCTGCGCCGCCAGCGCCGCCGCGCGCTCCTCGGAAGCTGTCTCGCCGATGCTCCGATCCACGTTGGCCTCGCGCAGCGCGCGCACGCCGTTGACCAGGCGCTCCATCGCCGCTCCCAGGTGCTCGGCCACCGACAACCAGGAAAATCCAAAGGCCAGGCTCGCGCCCAGCGCGCAGGCGACGATCAGCGCGACGCTTGCGCCGGTGCCGCCCAGCGCCTGCGCCAGCCACGGCGCCACGCTCGAACCGAGCAGGCCGCCGGCGGCGCCGGGCAGGCCGTGGGCCAGCGACTGCAGGCGCAGGTCCTCGAGTGCGGTCGCCGCCAGCAGCAGCAGCAAGAAGCCGGCGCACGCACCCAGGGCGAGAGTCCGGCCGAGGGTCCGCGCTGCCGTGCAGCCGCACCAAGCCGCGCAGCACCCAGCTGGCCAGGAACGCGACCCACAGGCAGGCGGAGAATCCGAACAGGAAGAACAGCAGATCGGCCACCCAGGCGCCGGCGCTGCCGCCCCAGTTGGCCACGTGCGCGGTACCGGCGGCATTGGTGAAACCCGGGTCCTCGCGGTGATACGAGACCAGCACCGCGGCCAAGGCGAGCACCGCCAGCGCCAGCGCGATCCAGCGCGCCTCGGCCAACAGCCGCGCGCCCCGATCCAGCGGGTCGGCCTTGGCCAGCACGCCGGCGCGGCCGCGCCCGGGCCGGCGCGCAGCCGCGCCGCGCTGTGCGCGCACATCCTCCAAGCCCCGCGACTCCGGTCCGACTGCCATGGCGTCATTATAGGAGGGGCGTGCGCCTCCTATAATGTGCTGCTTGCCCGTCGCGTGCGGCCCCGGTTCGGCCGGGGACCGCGGCGCCTTGCTCATTCCGGCCTCCGGCCGACGAACCAGCCACAGGACTTCGTGCTCATCATGGCCACGCCCACGCACTCGCGCGTACTCATCCTCGGTTCCGGCCCGGCCGGCTACACCGCCGCCGTCTATGCCGCACGGGCCAACCTGGCGCCCACGTTGATCACCGGGCTGGCCCAGGGCGGCCAGCTGATGACCACCACCGATGTCGACAACTGGCCCGCCGACGTCCACGGCGTGCAGGGGCCCGACCTGATGCAGCGCTTTTTGGAGCACGCGCAGCGCTTTGAAACGCAGATCGTGTTCGACCAGATCGGCTCCGTGGACCTTGGCCGGCGCCCGTTCGCGCTGACGGGAGACTCGGGCGAGTACCGCTGCGACGCGCTCATCATCGCCACCGGCGCCTCGGCGCAGTACCTGGGACTGCCCTCCGAGCAGGCCTATATGGGGCGCGGCGTCTCGGGGTGCGCGACCTGCGACGGGTTTTTCTTCCGCAACCAGCAGGTGTGCGTGGTCGGCGGCGGCAACACCGCGGTCGAAGAGGCGCTGTACCTGGCCAAGCTGGCCAGCAAGGTGCACCTGATCCACCGGCGCGACCGCTTCCGCGCCGAGCCGATCTTGGTCGACCGGCTCATGGAGCACGTGAAGGCGGGCCGCATCGAGCTGCACCTGTGGCAGCGCCTGGAGGAGGTGCTGGGCGACGACACCGGCGTGCAGGGGGTGATGCTGCGCGACGCGCGCGACGAATCGGCGCACGAGCTGCCGGTGCAAGGATGCTTTATCGCCATCGGCCACCGGCCCAATACCGAGATCTTCGACGGGCAGCTGCAGATGAAAAACGGCTACATCGTCACGCGCAGCGGCAACGAAGGCCTGGCGACCATGACCAGCGTACCCGGCGTGTTTGCTGCCGGCGACGTGCAAGACCACGTATACCGTCAGGCCATCACGTCGGCCGGCACCGGCTGCATGGCGGCGCTCGATGCCCAGCGCTGGCTCGAGTCGCAGGCCGGGACCTAGGGGGCGCGGGCCGGCGGCGGGCGTTGCCGGTCATTTTTCGCCGCACGGATTAGCGCGGGCACTACCGGTTTCGTCTAAGGCAAATAAAGCGGCCGATTTCGCCCGCTAATCGGGCCAAGCCGGAACGCCCAGTTGGGCAATGATGCGTTGGCCAACGTCCCGTCCGTGCAGGGCAGCTCTTCCGGGCGACCTTCTTTTTGTCCGTACATCGAACATTGAAAATATTTTCGTGAAAAACCGACAAATCGCGCCGCACCAACTACCGCAGCGGTCCACCATCGCCGTCGCCATCTGGCTCGCCTTGAGCCTGGGCCTGGCGAGCGAGGACAGCTACGCATTCGGCCTTGGCGAACCCGAGATCCTGAGCGCACTGGGGCAACCGCTGCAGATGCGCATTCCGCTGCAGGCCGACGCCTCGGCTGACCTGTCGCCGCAGTGCCTGCACTTGCTGGGCAGCCCGCAAGACGCGCTGCCGACCCTCACCGCGGCGCGCCTGAGCATCGAGGAAAACGGCAAGGACCGGATTTTGCGCATCGACAGCCTCAATCCGATCAACGAGCCGATCCTGCGCGTCATCGTCGACGCCGGCTGCGGCGAACACCTGCGGCGCGAGTTCACCTTGCTGCTCGATCCCCCCGTGGCCAGCAGCCAATCCCCGGTGTTCGGCCCGGTCCTGGGCGCGACCCTCAGCGCCAGCGGCAGCACCAATGTCGGTCCGGCCGACGAGACCATCGCCGGCCAGGTCGGCGACAAATCGGCGCTGGAACTGGGCGTGGCGCCGTGCAGGGCCGCGTGGGCGAACCCGTTTTCGTGCAGATCCCCATCACCGGCACCGCCGCCACCAGTCTGGACGATGCCAGCGTGCGCGTGGCGCGCTTTTTGACGGCCGACGGCGCGCCGCTGCCTGGCGCCACACAAGTGGCTCACCCGCTCGGATCGCAGCGCGACGCTGCAGCTGGCCACGGCCGGCGCCGTTGCCGACCCGACGCTGCGGGTCGAAGTGGAGCTGGCCACCCCCTCGATGACGGTGCGACGCGAATACGGCGTGCTGCTCGAGGCCCCGACCGCTGCCAAGCCAGCGGCCACGAGCCCCGGCAACGAGGCGGCAGCGCCGGATCGGGCATGCCCGAGGCGGCACCAGCGGCCGCGGCGCCCAAGGCCGCCGCGGTCGAAGCCCCGCCCCCGCCGGAGGCGGCCAAGCCGTCGAAGCCCGCGCCGGCCGCCAAGGCGCCCGCGCCCAAAGAACCATCGACCAAGAACCAGCCGCCCAAGACGGTTGCGCAAAAGGCGCCGGCGACCGTCGCCGCCGCGCCGGTCAATACCCCGGCCCCGAACCGACGCACGCCCCGGCTGCTGCCAAGGCCAAGGCAAGCGAGAAGGCCAGCGCCGCGCCGGCCAAGCCGGCTGCCCCCGACCGCCTGGTGGTAACCGCACCGGAAAACCCCGCCGAGGCCGAAGCCAAGCACATCGCGGAAATGGATCAGCGGGTCAAGGATCTGACCCAGGAGATCGTCAAGCTGCGCGGCGAACTGGCCGCGCAAAAGCAGCACGAGACCGAGATGCTGGCCCAGGTCTCCCAGCAGGGGCATCCCAACGGCAACTGGGTGCTGGCCATCTTGGGCGCCGTCGGCGCCGCCGTGGCCGCGTTCTTGCTCTCGACCCGCCGCCGCAGCGAAGCCGATTGGAACATGAGCTCCTGGGATCCGGTCACGCACCAAAGGATCGAGGGTAGAACCACGGTCGGCCCCAAGACCAGCCCGGCCACGGTGCAACCGCCCGCCACCAAACGCCCGACGGGTCCGGATACGAGCGCCCCGGCGGCCTTTGCCGCGGTGCCGCGCGCGACCGTGGCCCCGGCCCCGGCGCCGGTCCCGGCCGCGACCAGCCGCCAAGCGCCCGCGTCCACACCCGCGCCGGTCAACACCCAGCTCAACATCGCCGACCCGATCACCGTTTCTGCGCTGAGCACGCCGATCGAGGTCACCGAAGTCGAAGGCCACGAACCGTCGATC
>CAVSPM010000012.1:0-7103 GCA_963729785.1 uncultured beta proteobacterium
CATTACCACTCCTCGCCCGTCTTTCACCCTGGGCTGCAATGAATCGTCGGATTTCTTTAAATGTATCGCAATGCACCAACCGCTTCAATCAATATTAATTAGGGTCGTAGTCAATTATTTTTCCGCGACAAGATTTATATAATTCTTAATCGTGTTTAATGGAAAATACATTAATAATTAATTAGATATGCAGGCTGTTCGGAATCCCATCCGTATCGGAGCTGGCCGTGGACAGACCGCTTTCGACATCGCCGCCTGGGTCAAGTCCGTGCCCAAGACAGGATCTTCGACGACGGTGGCGCGATTGCGGTAGCCGCACTGACCCGACCCGGCGGCCAGTCGGAGACGCCGATTTCGGTGCGCAGTCGCCGGTCTGGCCGGCCGCCGGACGTGCCTGAACAAAGCAGGAGGGCCCGGAGTCCCCGTGGATCGTCCGGGCAAACCGTGAGAGCCAACGCGGCGCGGCAACGGCCAAAAGCAAGTGCCGGCCGGAAGATGGGCCGCAACCTCGCTAATCTGCGCGCCGCCGGCCCGCCGGGACCTTCCCGACGACCCCTTCTGCGCTGCGGCGCCGTTCGGGGAGGTGCGCGCCGTGCCGGGATCGCCTATCGGATCCCGTGCATCCAGCGGCGCAGCAGCGGACTGAGCGCCAGCGCCAGCACAGCCGAAGCCAGTCCGAGCCAGACCATATCGTGGAACAGGTCACCATATTTGATCGCCGCTTCGGCCATGTTGACCCGTTCGCCGGGCTTGATATCCAAACGAAGCAAAGCTCGAGAACAGGGCGGCCAATTGCTCCGAAAAAGAGGTGGCCAGCAACCAGCCGCTCATCATCACCGCCGCCACCTTGGGCATGGTGAGTTCCGAGATCGCCGCCAGCGTAATGGGCGAAAGGCAAACCTCCCCCACCTCGATCACCACGTAGGCCAATGCCAACCACCACACGCTGGCCAAGTGCCCGCTGGCCGCCTCGTCGTTGGCCCAGACCAGTGGCACGAAGGCCAGGCCGCCGGCGACCAGACCGATGACGCACTTGTGGTCCTGTGGGATTGAAGCTGCGCGCGCCCAAATATGGCCACAGCCAGGAAAACACGGTGCCAATAGGACGATGAAGAGAGCCCCCCAGGTAGTGAGCGATCCGGCGGTCTGCGGCAGCACCACGCGATCGCCAAAACGAATCAAAAGGCCGCCACGTAAGGATCGCCAGAGCCGCTGCAGAAGCTTTGGCCGAACCGGCGCAGGGCAAAGGCAACGGAAACGGCACACGGCCAGCGGCAAGATAGACCAGGGCAGATGCTTTTGCCCGTCGCGGATGACCATGCTGGGCAATAATCTTTTTCCAGCATGCCGTCGGTGAAGGTCACCCACGAGGCGTAGGTTTGCTCGTAAGCGCAAAGAACAACAGCACGAAGGTGATGAAAAAAATGACGCTGATCGTCGGCCGCGCCTGTACGGTATCGGTGTGGCGAGCCAGGTACCAGGCCAACCAACTCAGCCAGATCGCCAGCACGCCCACCTGCGCCCGGCCACCACGCGCGGGAAGTTGAGCAGTCCGGCGATCAAGAGACCGCCAACACCGTCGCAGCGACAAGGCGCGCTCGATGCTGAGGATCCGGCGACCCGCGCCTTCAGGCGCGCCGGATCCGGCGGCTCGGCCATGCCACGCAGGTGTGACTGCCCGCTCAAGAACACGGCCAGTCCGGCCAGCATGCCGATCCGGCGGCGCCGAATCCGTAGCGCCACCCATAGACCTCCCCCAGGTAGCCGCAAATCAAGCTGGCGTACAGGGCCCCTAGGTTGATGCCGGCGTAGTAGAGCGTGAAACCCGAATCGCGGCGCGGATCGTTGGCCGGGTAGAGCAGGCCCACCATGGTGGCCACGTCGGGTCGAGAAAGCCACGCCGCAGATGATCAGCGACAAGGATAGGTAAAAGGCCAGCAACCCAGTCGCATCCCGATGCACTTGCCAAAGGCGTCAACCGTCGCCGGGCTGCCCTCGTAGGCCATGCCAGGGTGTCCGAAGACAGCAGGATGCCGCCGAAGACCACCGCCTTGCGCATCCCCAGCAGCCGGTCTGCGAGCATGCCGCCGATGACGGGAACCGCAACACCAGGCCGCATAGCACCCAGGACGAGATAGCCGAGCGGTCTCCGAACAGGCGGCGCTTGAGCATGTACAATAGAAACAGTGCTACATGCATAGAAGGAAAAGCGCTCCCACATCTCCGTGAAAAAACACACGAAGAGCCCCTTCGGGTGGCCGAAGAATTCGCTCGGTACGTCGGGCGAAGCCGCGTGCGGCAAGACGTCGGTGGCGGCGGTGATGCCGGAGTCTGCACTGACGAGGCGGTACCGGGGCTCGAGAAAGGCGCCAGCGTACTGGCTGCGCCCCGGCTTGGCTACCGCCGAGCTACCGCCAGGTGTGCCGCGCCGGCGCCAAGGCGCAGCCGCCCTGGGCGCGCATCGGCCGGCCGTACGTGCCTTCTTGAACAGTCGGCCCCAGCGTCGGCGCCAGCGAGCGAACCAGCCCGCTGCCTTCGCGGTCAATCCGCGGTAAGCTGCGCACTTCCCATAGGACGGGCAGGCGAATGAACCAGCGCCAGCAACAGTGCAATGCTCCCGGAGAACGTCAGCGCGGCCTTCAAGCCAACGTGCTCGCCCAGCCAGCCGCCGATCAGCGCCCCCGGAATGCCCGGCAGCATGCCCAGCCAGCGCATGGTGCTGGTCATGCGCCCAGCAGGGGCGCCGGCGTCACCGCCTGGCGCAACGCCAGAAGTTGATGAAGAGAAAGACCGCGCCGACGCCGAAGCTGGCCAGCATCGCGGCGAAGGCAGCACGCCGCAGCGGCCCGACCGGGGCCAGCGCGAGCAGCAACCAGCCCGAGCCGCAGAGCGCGATGCCGAGTACCAGCGCGGCCCGGGCCCGATCGCCTTGCCACGCGCTGGCCGACCGGGCTGGCGGCGATCGTGCCCACACCCAGCGCCACGTAGCTCAGGCCCACCTGATGCTCGGACAGACCCAGCAGTCGCGTGGCGAACAAGATCTGCACGACCAGCGCAGCCTGGTAGCAACTGCAAAACGCCCACAATGACGGCCATGGTCAGCAGCAGGCGGTGGCGCACGACGAATACCAAGGCCGGTGCGCATGGCCGTCAAAAAGTGCGTGTGCCGGTCCCGGCGCGCCCTCTCGAACGCGGATGCCGCGCAAGATCGCGGCCGAGCCGATCAGCATCGTCAGGTCCGCCAGCAACGCCAGCGGCGCACCCGTGAGCTTGATGAGCGCCCCGGCCACCCCGGGTCCGGCGACCTCCGCCGCCGAAGATGCCAAGGAGTTCTTCGCATGCGCCTCAACCAACCGGTCGCGCGCGACGATCTGCGTCAGCACGATCTGCGCCGCGCTGCCGGCGGTGGTATACAGAAAACCGATGCCGAAGGCCACCAGATACAGCCAGGACATCGACAGTCTGCCCAGCCACCATCCGAGGGGCACGCTGACCGACCACCGCGGCCATCGTGAGCTCGCCACCGACATAAACCGGGAGCTTGCGCACCCGGTCGAGCCAGACGCCGGCCGGCAGGGCGAAGAGCGCGAAAGGCACCGTCTCCATGGCCGTGAGCCATCCCATCTGCGTCGGTGTGGCGTCGAGCAACACCGCCGCGGTCAGCGGCACCGCGAGCATGGTGATCTGTCCGCCAAGGGAACTGATGAGGATGGAAATCCACAGCCGCCGGTAGACCGGGTCGCGCAGCAAATCGCTGGGTGCCAGGGCAAAGCGCCCCAGGCGCCGCCGCACGGCGGACAGACTCTTGGCGGCAGCCCGTCGCCCGCGGGTCATGACGCGGCACCGGATGTCGGGCGGCGCGGACGGCCCACCGGCCTGCGCACGAGGCGTCGATCGAGGTCGCGACTCAAGGCCTCGATATACGCCTCGGAGGCCAGCGGCCAGCCGCGGTGCGTGTCTTTGCCGATGCGCTCCAGTAGCGCCGCCTCGACCGGCGTTGCGCACAGCCGCGCGTAGGCGGCCTGCCGCTCAAACGGCGTGTTTCCCAGCGCCCAAAACTGCGCGTGGTCGGTGATCATAGGGTCGGAATTCGGCCAAGTGGTGCTGCAGGCTGGACCAAGGGTAGGCAGCGGCCTCCTCGACCAGGCCCGAGCGGGCCGGATGCAGTTCGATGTAACGCATGCAATCGATGAAGTACGCGGCTGGCTCGACAACTGGTGCAGCGAAAACGCCCTTCCCATAGCGCCCCGGTCCGCGCGTAGCGTGCATTGAACCAGCGCACATAGCGGCGTCCCAAGTTCTGCATGGCCCGACTCAGCCGCGCGCCGTCCTCCGGCGAGACGAGCAGGTGGAAATGGTCGGGCATCAGCACGTAGGCGTGCAGCGCCAGTGCCTGCTGGCGGCAAAGCTCGCCCAGATCGGCCAGCATGCGCCGAAAGTCGGCCTCGTCGCGGAATATGGCGCGCCGGTCCAGACCGCGTTGCACAACATGATGCACGCATCCGGCCAGGGCAAGGCGAGCTAGGCGAGCCATGGATTTCGCGCTGTCGAGCCACGACCGTCCATCGCGGGCGGCCCGGCACCTGGGCCGGCGATCGCAACCCCACGCGCCGAGGCGCCGCGGTTCAGATTTCCCCCACGGCAAAAAGCCGGCGGTGTTCGCGGATGGCGAATCGATCGGTCATGCCGGCAATGTAGTCGGAGATCGCCCGCGGTCCGGCCTGGTCGACTCGCGCGCAATGCTCCATGGGCAGCAGCCGCGGTCGGCGTAGAAGGCGAACAGTTCGCGCACGATGCGGCGCGGACTTGGTCGTCATGCGCATGACCTCCGGGTGCCGGTACAGATTGTCGAAAAGAAGGACTTCAAGGCGTCGGTCTGCGCCCGAACGGGCTCGGAGAAGGCCGCCAGCGGCGGCGCGGCGCGCACGTCCTCGATGCTAGCCGGGGGCCGCCGCGGCGATGCGCCGCGAGGACTCCTCGATCAAGTCGGAAACCAGCGTGTCGATGATGCGGCGCACCGTCTCGTATGATCGCACGCCGGTGTCGCCGATGCCGGGCATCTGCCTCGGCCACGGCCTTGCGCTGGTCGGCAACAGCGGCACCTGTTCGAGCTGCGCCGCGTCGAGCAGACCCGAGCGTATGCCGTCGTCGATATCGTGATTGCTGTAGGCGATCTCATCGGCCAGGTTCGCGATCTGCGCCTCCAGGCTGGGCTGCCGGCGCAACAAGAAACGCTCCCCCAGCGTCTCCGAGGCGGCGCGCGTTGTCCGCCGAACAGTGCTTGAGGATTCCCTCGCGGCATCTCGAAGCACAAATTCAGCCCGTCAAAGGCGCGCGTAGCGCTCCTCGAGCTCATCGACCACGCGCAGCGACTGCAGGTTGTGCTCGAACCCGCCGAAGTGGCAGCATGCATTCGTTGAGCGCGTCCTGCCCGGCGTGCCCGAAGGGCGTATGGCCGAGATCGTGGGCCAGCGAGATCGCCTCCACCAGCTCTTCGTTCACCCGCAGGCGCGCGCCACCGAACGCGCGATCTGCGCCACCTCCAGCGAATGCGTCAGGCGCGTGCGAAACAAGTCGCCCTCGTGATTGACAACACCTGGGTCTTGTATCGAGGCGGCGAAATGCCGTCGAATGGACGATCCGGTCGCGGTCGCGCTGGAACTGCGAGCGCGAACGCGGCGGCTGCTCGTCGACCAGCCGGCCCCGGCGACCTGCTCGAGCGGGCCGCAAACGGCGCCAGGTCCGACTCGCGATCGAGCATCACACGAAGCCGCCATCGCGAAGCGTCGCCTCGACCAGCGCGTCGTCCACCTGGCGCCGAACCGCCTGCCCGATGCGCTCGAGAACGACGAAATCGATCTTGCCCGGCATAGGCCTTCTTGTCGGTGCGCATTGCCGCGAAGGCTGCGGTCAGTGAAATCCCAGGGATCCGCACCGGCAGTCCGGCGCGCGCCACTGCGGACTTGATCGTGTCGACGGCGTCCGCTCCGATCAGGCCGAGTTGGGGCCGAAAGGTCGGCCGCCAAGCACAGCCCGCAACCCACGGCCTCGCCATGCAGCCAGCGCCGTATCCGGTCAGCGACTCGATGGCGTGCCCGAAGGTATGACCGAGATTGAGCAGCGCGCGCCCGCCATTTTCGCGTTCGTCTCGACCGACCACCGCCGCCTTGATCTGCAGGATCCGGCTACCGCCTGTGTGAGGGCATCGGCATCGAGCGCGAGCAAGCGCGGCAAATCTTCGACCCAGCGCTCGAAATACTCGCGATCGGCCAGCAGCCCATACTTGAGGACTTCGGCCAGACCGGCGCGCACCTCGCGCAGCGGCAAGGTCGCCAGCGATTCGTGTCAGAGACGACGGCGCTGGGCTGGTGAAACGAGCCGATCAGGTTCTTGCCGCTTGGATGGTTGACGCCGGTCTTGCCGCCCACCGACGAATCGACCTGGGCCAGCAAGGTCGTCGGCACCTGCACGAAGCGGATGCCGCGCATGTAGATCGAGGCTGCGAACCCGGCGATGTCGCCGATGACGCCACCACCCAAGGCGACGAGTACGCTGCGCCGGTCGGCGCGGTTGCGCACCAGCGCATCCAGGACGATCGACACGGTGGCAAGGTTCTTAACCGCCTCCCCGTCGGCCACAACGCAAAGATGGACCGGCGCAACACCGGCGCAGGCGTCCAGTGCCGCCTGCGCGTACAGCGGTGACACGACTTGCGTGCAGACGATGTGGATCGAGGTCGGCGCCAGAGGCGCAACGAACTCCCCCAGACGGCCGATCAGGCCCGGGCCGATGTGGATGTCGTAAGAGCGCCCGGCGAGTTGGACGGAGATTTTCCGCATAACCGCATTTTACGTGTGCTGGCCTATTCCTGGGGGGCGGCCGGTGGCGCGCCCGCGGTCGCCCCCGGCAGCAGCGCTGCCAGTTCTGGATGCTCGAGGATGGCCGCCACCAAGCGCCGCGGGTTGCGGGCGGGCGAGCGAAAACGCAAGTGTGCCGTTTGGCGATACAGGGGCAGACGCTGCTCGAGCAAGGCTTCGATCCGGGCCAAACGGTCGGGCGCGTTCAGCAGCGGGCGGCTCGTATCGTGCTGTGTGCGGCGTGCG
>CAVSPM010000013.1:0-25056 GCA_963729785.1 uncultured beta proteobacterium
CAGGTAGTCGTCGGTCCGGTGCCGGTGCATGCAGCAATACGCCAGAAAGCCGCTGTGCTTTCCCGAGCAATTGTGGAACAAGGCGCTGGGTTTGAGCTCAGGCGGACAAGGCTTGCCGATGACGTCGGTGTCAGCGCGGCGGATGCGTCCCGCACTGCAGATCGGCCGGATGCGCGCCGATGCGCGCCAGGATCATTGGACCAGCCGCACGTGCACCGTTTGCACCGCTGTGGCTCGAGCACATCAGCGCCAGTTCGTGCGAGCCCATGCCGTAGCGGGCCAAGCCCCCATCCTCGACGAACGGCAGCGCCTGTACCGGCTTGAGCGTTGAGCGGGTGAAGTTGAGTCCGGCCGTATCGCCCACCCCGGCAACCACCCGTCCGCTGGGGTCGACGATCGCGACCGAGCCGTAATGCACGCACTCGATCGCTTCGGTCCCTGCGTATCCCCGCGTGGTGGCCACGAGCGGTACGTGGCCCGGGCCGCTAGCGCGGCCGGCGCTTGTCGCGTTCAATTCGAGCGTACGCAGAGTGGTTGTGGATCGATTCGAAGTTTTCCGATTCGACTCGGTAGGCCAGCACCCGCGCATCTTTTTCCAGGACCGCGGCGACGTCGCGCACGGCGTCCTCGACGAACTTTGGGTTGTCGTAGGCGCGCTCGGTGACGTACTTCTCGTCCGAGCGCTTGAGCACCGCCCAAAGTTCGCACGACGCCGCGTCCTCGGCCATGCGTACCTGGGTTTCGATGGCGATCGGCTCGCTGGACTCGATCTCAATCGTGACATGCAGAGCGTTGGTTGTGCGCGCCGTCATTGGAAACTTCTTCCTGCATGGACACAGGCTGGTAACCGGGACGACGACTCTTTGCCAGACGCGGACCGAGCCGGCCTCGATCAGGCCGCCCAAGGTCACCTCGTAGTCCATCAGACTCTGCACGCCGGAGATCGGGGCCGACTTGTTGATGAAATACGGAAAGCGCATTTCGATGTTGCCGTCGTGCGCATCCAGGTGCCGCACCATGCGATGCAGCAAGTGGCCCAGCGACGCCAGGCTCAACGGCTCGTCTTGTTCCTGCAGCACTTCGATGAAGCGCGACATATGCGTTCCCTTGCGCTCGCCGGGCAAGGCCACGAACATATCGATCGAGGCCACAGTCGGCACGGGACCGCCGGCTCCGGCGATCCGCAGCGGATAGCGCAGGCTCTTGATGCCCACGCGGGATATGGCGATATTTCGCCCGTCGATCGACGACTGGAAACCGGGCAGCACGGGTTCCGGTGCATTCATAGTTCGGGCGCTTCCTACGGGTACCCGCCAGGCTTGTCCAGCCGGCGAGCGGGAGTCGATCGAAGCGCATATCGGCCTCGGCGAGGCGTGCGCGCGCACCCTCGAAGAGTCGTCCATGGCGCTTCCAATAGGCCTTGCCTGAGCACGGCGCATCGGCCCGGGCATCATCCGTCCCACTCGGGAGGGGCGATGCCGACCCCGGGTCGGATCTTGTGCTGAAGCGACCGCCCCAGGCGGGCCGCTCAGCTCGAGCTCCGTCCGGCACGGTATCCTACTATTCTAGTCAGAAAAGAGACGACCCTCAGTTTGCCGCACGGCGACCATACGTGCAAATGGCGCACCTGGGGCTTTGCGGCGGCATTGCCACAACCACGCCCTTTGTTTTGACGACCAGGGTTTGAAAAGTTCGGTCTTTCTTTGGATTGAAGGGTGCTGCGACGGATCTAGCATGGCGAGTTGTCCCGTTACGCGCACTGGCGCGTGGGCTCGTGCCAAGAGCGGGATCGCGCGGTCGATGGCGGGCGTCAAGCGGGCTGCCGTTGACGGGGCAGCGCCCTGGCGGCGGCGGGCCCGAGCCATGGCTTCGTTCCGGGCCGTACCCGCGCTCTGGTGCGGGTGGTTATTGCCGGGTATAAACACAAATGGGTATTGGCGAAAGCATCACGGTGAACATTGCGGCGGTCGAACGCGATACCGGCCTATCCAAGGACACGTTGCGGGTCTGGGAACGCCGTTACGGTTTTCCTTCCCCTAAGCGCGACACGACGGGTCAGCGCGTTTACACCCGGACGACGTCGCCAAGCTGCGCTTGGCCAAGCGCCTGCTCGATCACGGTTACCGCCCCAGCAAGATCTTGTCGCTTTCTGTCGCACACCTGCAGCAGTTGGCCGAGGCTGCGGCGGCCTCGACCCAGCCTCGCGAAAAGGAGTCGACCGGCGGCGTTGATATTGACCTGTTGCTCAACCTGATTCTGGCGCGTCGCGTCGACGAGCTGCGGCGCCAACTGGCGCAATTTCTTCTGCGCCTGGGACTGGCGCGATTCGTCGCCGAGGTCGTCGCGCCGCTCAACGCACGCGTTGGCGATCAGTGGGCTCGGGGCAAGCTGGAGATCTTCGAGGAGCACCTGTGCACCGAGGCAATCCAGGGAATTTTGCGTGCGGCCATCAACGGCATCCCGCGTCCCGGTGTCGATCCGCCGATCGTATTGTTGACCACATTTCCGCGCGAGTCCCATGGTTTGGGGCTCTTGATGGCCGAGGCGTTCTTTGCAGTCGAGGGCTGCCGCTGCATCTCGCTGGGCGTGCAAACGCCGGTGCCGGACATTGCCCGCGCGGCTCGCATGCAAAAAATCGACATTGTCGCTCTGTCCTTCAGCGACGTGATGAACGTCAATCAGGCGGCCAGCGGCATCGAGGAACTGCGTGCGCTGATCCCGCGCGAGATTGCCATTTGGGTCGGTGGCACGTGTCCGATTCTGGAGCGCCGCTCGATCGAGGGTGTCCAGCGCTTGCGCCAGTTATCGGATATTGGTCCCGCCCTGGCCCGACTACGCCGCGAGCGCAGCTCGGCTGACCGCGCTCACCTCACGGCGCGCGGATGCAGCGCTCGCGTGCGCGTCAGCGAGCGCCAGCAGGACTTGGCCTTGCCCGAAGGGGGCTTCGCACCGGTATTAGCAGGCGGCGCGGGGGTTCGGGCACCGCATTGGGCCACGGCGCTCGCCGATTTGCGCAAATTGCTGTTGCAGCGCGTTCCACCACATCGCCGGCTGGAATGCCGGGTTCTCGGAGCCCGAGCCGGCAGCGCCGCCCGCAGCGGCGAAGGGGTTGGCGCCTGGCGGTGTCGCGCCCGCGCCCGCGCCCGCGCCCGCGCCGCCCATCCCTTGCCACGCCATCAGGGCGCTGGCTGCATTTCCAAACCTTGTATGGTCGTGCGCAACAGCGCCAGATTCAATTCGAGCCAATGCTCCACGCTGCGCAGGTCGGCAACCCGTTTCTCCAACTCCTTGACATCCATCGTCGGCAACATCATCGAGGGGAAGGCGCCGGCGGCCGTGCGCGCGGCGCCGGTCGGATCGGTGCCAGCGGCCCACACCTGGTTGAACCAGCGCGCGGCATCCTGGAAGTTGCCAGCCATGGCCTCGGGCAATGGCAAAGCGCTCTTCTTCTTGGGGTCAGTCACGGCGTCTTCCTCTCCCCGCCCTATGCGCGGGAACGTTCGGCAAATACGGCGGCCGGGTCAGCACGAGCCGTCGACCGGTCGGTCCGGGCTCGGCGCTCGAGTCGATGGGCAACTGTGCCAGACTATCGCACCGCCGATGGCGGTGCAAGCCGGCCGGCTGGTTGCACCGGGTCGGCTTGCGCGGTCGCTACCATGGTTCGCTTCCCCCATTTGCGGCCGTCGGCCGTGCCGCGTTGGAGACCACGGAATTGAAGATTGCTTGGCAGCCGGTTTTGGTTCGCGTCCGGGTTTTCTTCTCGGGTGCACGCCCCATGACGCGGGCACTGGCACTGGCCGGCGCGCTGGCGGTGCTCTTGCCCGGGTCCGCGCCGCCGTTGCTGGCGCAAACGCCGCGGGCCAGCGCCATGCCCGATCTTGTGCCCGCGGTCAATCTTGTCTACCGCACGACGGCCGAATTCCGCTTGGCCGGGCTGCCGTTGAAAATGAGTGCGCGCACCACGACCACCTGGCGCCGCGACGGGGACCGTTACGAGGCGCACTTGCACACGGATACGGTCGAATTCGACCAGGTCTCCAAGGGCGGATTCGGACCGGAGGGTGTGCTTGCCCCGTCGCAGTATGCAGAAAAGCGGCCGTTTCACAGCCCCGAGTCAGTTGTCATCGACTGGCAGGGCGCCCAAATGCAATTCGGTGCCAATGCCAAAGGGCCTGCACCGCCGCCGGGCGCGCAGGACAGGCTGAGCCTGCAATTTGAACTCGCGCGTCTGCGCCTGCGCCACCCCGAGCGCTTCGCCGCCGGCAGCGCCCATCAGATCCGCCTGATCGGGACGCATGACGTCGATCCCTGGACTTTCACGGTGGGTCCCGAAGAGCGGATCGATACGGATGGCGGATCAATGCGCGCCGTGCGCTGTTCGGCGCGCCGGATGGTCGGAGCCACGCCGGAAACCATCGACATCTGGCTGGGGGCCGACCTGCGCTGGATGCCGGTTCGCATCCGCATGGTCGATCGCAACGGATCGATCATCGACTCGGTACTGCAATCCTCGGACCTGTCTTGAGCCGGTGCTCCGTCGAACCGACGCCGAAGCCCGACGCGTAGAGCGCGTCGGCGGCGCGATCCATTCGATCCGTTGGAGCTCGCCATCGGCCGGGCCTCGAGGCTCGGTTGCCGCCTAGCGAGCGCAACAGCGCGCAGTCGAGCTCAGTTCCATTGCGCGAGCAACTGTTGCAGTTGCGGGCGCGCGCGCTCGACGCTGGCCTGCTTCACATGCCCGAAGCCACGGATCTGCGCCGGCCAGTCGGCCAGGCGCGCAGCCAAATCGTGGTTTTGCGCGGTCAGCTTGGCCAGGACGTCCTCCATCAGCTGTTCGTATTGCGCGCACAGCGCGCGCTCCATGCGCCGCTCCTGCGTATGGCCAAATGGGTCGAGGACGCTGCCGCGCAGGAGCTTGAGCGGTGCCAGAATCGCGAACACTGCCCCCATCCACGCGCCCAGGCGCAGCTTGCGCGCGTGTCCTGTGGTCCGGTCGCGCGGCGCCAGCAGCGGCGGCGCCAGATGGTAGCGTATGCGATAGCGGCCGCTGAACATCGTCGCGATCCGTGCGCGCGTCTGCGGATCGCGATGCAGGCGCGCCACCTCGTACTCGTCTTTCACGGCCAGCAGCCGAAAGTAGTTGCGTGCCACGGCTTCGGCCAAGTCGGTGCGCCCGGGTGTGCAGGAGCGCTCGGCCGCGGCCACGCGCTCCACCAGTCGACGGTAGCGCTGCGCCAGCGCCGAGTCCTGATACCCAACGAGGAAATCAGCGCGGGTCGCCAGCAAAGACTCGAGCGCGCTGGCGCCGCCGGGCTTCGCCGCAGCCGGAGTGGGCGCGGTCTGGCCGCCGGCATCGATCAAGCGCAGGACGCCGGGCAGATCATGGATTGCCGCGCGTCCCCACTCGAAAGCGCGCTGATTGGCTTCGACGGCGACGCCGTTGAGCTCGATGGCGCGCATCAGACTATCGTGGCGCAATGGGATCCAGCCTTTTTGCCAGGCGGCCCCGAGCATCAGTGGATTGGCATACAGCGCGTCACCCAGCAGCCGGCTGGCGATGGACTCGGCATCGAGCAGGGCGTAGTCGGCGTCGCCGGCCACCGCGTCGCGAACCTGGCGCAGCAGGCCGGCCGCGGGCAAGCGCCAGTCGCGATCCTGCATAAGATCCGCGGTGGGCGCTTCGGCCGTGTTGAGCAGTGCGCGCGTTCGGCCGCATTGAAACTTGCTCAGCACCTCTGCCGCGGCGCTGACGATCATGTCGCAACCGACCAGCAGGTCGGCCTCGCCCATCGCGACGCGCGTGGCATACAGGTGCTCGTTTCCGGCCGCAATCTGGACGTGCGACAGCACGGCGCCGCCCTTTTGCGCCAGACCCGCCATGTCCAGGACGGAGATACCGCGCCCTTCCAGGTGCGCGGCCATGCCCAGCAACTGGCCTATCGTCACGACCCCGGTGCCGCCGACGCCGGCCACAATGATGGCGTAACTGCGCTCGGTTGTCGCGTCCACGGCTGGCGGTGGCGGGACCTCGGGCGGCTGCAGCGTGCTCGCACGGGGCGGCGTAGCTCTCCGCCTTCGATGGTGATAAAGCTCGGACAAAAACCCCCGACACAGGACATGTCCTTGTTGCAACTGGACTGGTTGATGCGTCGCTTGCGCCCGAATTCGGTCTCGACCGGTTCCACGGAAAGACAATTGGAGCTCGCGCTGCAGTCTCCGCATCCTTCACAAATCAATTCGTTGATGAAGGCGCGCCGCGGCGGATCAGGGATCAAGCCGCGCTTGCGCCGGCGGCGCAGTTCGGCTGCGCACGTTTGGTCGAAGATCAGCGCCGAGACGTCCCGGTACAGGCGCAGCTCGCGTTGGACAGCGTCGAGCCGCTCGCGCGGTTCGATCGTCACGCCGGGTGCCATGTCGTCACCCGGGGCGTATTTGGCGGGATCCTGCGTTACCACGACGATGCGCCGCACACCCTCTGCGGCCAATTGCCGCGTGATCTGCGGCACCGTGAGTACGCCGTCCACCGGCTGTCCGCCGGTCATCGCCACGGCGTCGTTGTAGAGAATCTTGTAGGTGATGGCGACCTTTGCGGCGACCGCCGCTCGTATCGCAAGGCTACCGGAATGGAAATAGGTGCCGTCGCCGAGATTGGCGAAGATGTGCGCCTCGTCGGTGAACGGCGACTGCCCGATCCAGGGAACCCCCTCGCCGCCCATGTGGGTAACGGTCGAAGTGCTGCGATCCATCCACATGACCATGTAATGGCAGCCGATGCCGGCCATGGCCCGCGAACCTTGCGGCACCCGGGTCGAGGTGTTGTGCGGGCAGCCGGAGCAAAAGTACGGCTTGCGCTCGACGGCGATGCGCGGCGCCTGCAACGCGCGTTCCTTGGCCTCGATCAGCGCTACGCGCGCATCGATGCGCGCGCGCACGTCGGTCGGCAGCTCCAGCTTGCCGATGCGCGTGGCGATTGCCTTGGCCACGATGGCCGGGGAAAACTCGTTGTGTGCCGGGAGGATCCAGTTGCCCTGCGGCACGGCCCATTCGCCGCCATCCTTCTCGTCGAACTTGCCGATGACGCGCGGGATGCGCTTGCCGCTGCCGATCCACTGGAACAGCTCTTCCTTGAGCTGGTACTCGATGACCTGGCGCTTCTCCTCGATCACCAGGATTTCCGTCAAGCCCTCGGCGAACTCGCCGATCATGCGCGCTTCCAGCGGCCAGACCATGCCGCACTTGAACAGGCGGATGCCGATCTGGCGGCAGGTGGCGTCGTCCAGCCCCAGGTCGGCCAGCGCCTGGCGCGTGTCCAGGTAGGCTTTGCCGCTGGCGACGATGCCAAAGCGCGCGTTGCGGCGAATCGATCAGCGTGGCATTGAGGCCGTTGACGCGGCAATATGCGAGCGCCGCATACAGCTTGTAGTCGAGCAGGCGCGCTTCCATCTGCAGCGGCGGGTCGGGCCAACGGATGTTCAGGCCGCCGGGCGGCATCGTGAAGTCCGCGGGCAGGCGGATCTCGACCCGCTCCGGGTCGATCTCCACCGAGGCGGAGGCCTCGACCACCTCGGTGACGCACTTGAAACCCACCCATACGCCGGCATAGCGGCTCATCGCATAGGCGTGCAGGCCCATGTCCAAATACTCCTGGATCGACGCCGGAAATAGCACCGGAATCATGCAGGCTTTGAGCAGATGATCGGACTGGTGCGCCAGGGTCGAGCTCTTGGCGCCGTGATCATCGCCGCAAGCGACGATCACGCCGCCGTGCGGGCTGGTACCGGCGGCATTGGCGTGCTTGAAGACGTCGCCGCAACGATCGACCCCGGGTCCCTTGCCGTACCACATCCCGAACACGCCGTCGTACCGCGCCCCCGCGTACATGTTGACCTGCTGGGTGCCCCAGAGCGACGTCGCCGCCAGGTCCTCGTTTAGGCCCGGTTGGAAAAGGATGTGGTTGCGCGCAAGGTGTTCCTTGGCCTTCCAGGCGGCCTGGTCGACAACGCCCAGCGGTGAGCCGCGATACCCGGTGAGGAAGCCGGCGGAGTTGATGCCGTTCAGCACGTCGCGCTGGCGTTGCAGCATCATCAGGCGCAACAACGCTTGCGTGCCATTGAGGTAGGCGCGGCCGCGCTCGACGGTCCACTTGTCGTCCAAGGTCGCCTTGGCCGGCGCCATCCGGCCCGCCTCAGTCAGAGGTGCATTCATTCGGGTTCCCCGCGCCAAAAACCATTTTTTGGAGGTACACCTGCGGCCGGTGGGCCGGGGTGCGAGAAAACGCATCCGGATCGTTGTACCTCGTGGGTGAGCGCAGACCCGAATTGCTGCGAGGCGGTCAGGATACTCCGGCTGGGCTGTCGTGCGCGAGGAGAAACCCGGCGCATCCCATGGCGGGCAGGCGCGCGCTCAGCGCTCGAGACGATCGAGCCAGCGATCGATCACACCCAAGCGCTGCAGTACGAAGAAGAGCACGATGCCGGCTAAAACTCCGAGGGCAATGGCGTAGGCACTGGACATGCGGTTGATCCGGCTGGCCCGTTCTGTAGGAACCGCTAAGTTTACTGTACCGATCGTCGCCGTACCCGTTTCGCCACGCATCGGGCTGCGCGCCTTGCTGATGCGTTCGTCGTGGGGGGCCCGGCGCGCGGCCGGGGGCGCTGCTCCCCGATGCGCAAGGTACCATCCGCGGATGCAACTGCAGGACATTCTTTACACGCAGGGCTTTGGTACGCGCCGCGCCTGTGTCGCGCTGATCGAGGGGGGCGCGGTCACCGTGGGCGGCCAAGTCTGCTGCGCGCCGGCGCAAGACTTTGACGTCGCCGGCCTGGCGTTCACGGTCCTGGGTCAAGAGTGGCCGTACCAAGCCAAGGCGTATCTCATGATGCACAAGCCGGCTGGCACCGAGTGCTCACACAAGCCCGGCACATGGCCCAGCGTGTATTCGCTCTTGCCGATGCCGTTGCGGCTGCGGCCGCAAAAGGGCGGCGTTCCGGGGGTGCAGGCGGTCGGACGCCTGGACCAGGACACGACCGGTCTGCTGCTGCTGACCGATGACGGCGCGTTGATCCATCGGCTGAATTCGCCGCGTCACCACGTGCCCAAAGTCTACGAGGTCGTCACGACCGGTCCGGTGGACGACGCCGAAGTGGGGCATTTGCTCGAGGGCGTGATGCTCAACGGCGAGACGCGCCCCGTGCGGGCGAGCGCCTGTACGGCGGTGGGGACGCACGTCCTGGCGACTCACGTTGACCGAAGGCAAGTATCACCAGGTCAAGCGCATGGTGGTGGCCGCCGGCAACCAGGTCGAGGCATTGCACCGTTCACGGGTGGGCGGGCTCGAACTGCCGCCGGAACTTGCGCCGGGCTAGTTTCGCTGGCTGCGAAATGACGAGGTGGCGGCATTGGGCCAGGCCAGCGACTAGGATTCGGCCCCGTCGGCGCTTTGCCCGGCCGACGCTGTCGGACGGCCCTGGCGCCGACAGGCGCTACTTCGGAAAGCGGGCCAGCGGCCTGCCATCCTTGGGCAAACCGTATCGCGCCACGTTCAATTCCATCGCCAGCAGACTGTAGTAGCCGCAGATGCCCGCCAGATCGATTACGCCCTGCCGGCCGAAACGCTGTTCCGCGCGGCCGAACGTCTCGTCCGAGACCTGCCGGTTTCGATGCAGCTCGGTTACAAAGTCGACGACGGTCTGCTCGTCCGCGCTCAAGCCCTCGGGGCGCCGCCCGTCCGCAATGGCTTGGGCGATCGCCGGCCGCAGCCCCGCCTTGAGGGCCAGCGGCAGATGAACGTGCCACTCGTAATCCTGGGTCCATTCCCGCGCAGTGACCAGGATCGCCAGCTCGGTCAGGCTCGCGCCGATGGCGGACTTATAGCGCAGGTAATCGCCGGTGGCCCGCACCAGGTTCATCAGATGGGGGCTGTACATCAGCGGTTCGAACGGACCAAACACCGGCGTCTGGCGTGCCGCCTCGAAATCGGCGGCCGCTTGCTGTTGCTCGGCGGTGTAAGCCGACGGCGGGATCGAAGGCAGCCGCTGTTGCGCCACGGCGGCGCCGAGTGATGCTGTCGCGGCCGCCGCAGCCAGGGCGCGAAATCGAAACATCGCCTTCTCCAGAAGGGGGGCGTCCAGGGGAGCCGCGCGTTGCGCGCTGTCTTCGGACGGTTGGGTCGGCGCCGCTCAGCGCGCAAACTGGTTGATCTCGATGATCGGCATCAGCACCGCCAGCACGATCATCATCACGACCACGCCCATCGTCAGAATCAGGGCCGGCTCGAGCAAGCGACGTGAGCAGCATGGCGCGGCGCTCGGCTTCGCGAGCGTGCATGTCGGCGGCGCGCGCCAGCATCTCGGGCAGCTTCCCGGTCGTTTCGCCCGAGCCGATCAGGTGGATCAGCACCGGCGGGAACAGGCGCAAGCGCCCCGGCGTCGGACGCTCGCCATCCTCGGCGCGCAGCGCGCGCGCCAGCGAGGCGCCTTCGCGCACGTGTTGCGCCGGCGTCGGCAACGCGCTGGCGCAGCGCAAGGTTGGTCACGGTTTCTCCGGCGGCCTGCAGCGCGCGCAACATCGGCACGCCGCGAGCCGACAAGGATCGCCAAGCGTGCTGGCAAAGCGCGCGGTGTTCAAGGAGCGCGACAGCGCACCGACGATCGGCAGACGCAGCACGCGTCGATGCCAACGTAGGCCGCAGCGCTTCAACCCGCAGGGCGCGGCGGACCGCCAAAACGACGGCCGTCCCGGCAAGCGACGAGGATCCAGCCGTAGGAACGCAGAAAGCCGGACAGTCCGATCAGAGCCGCGCGTCAGCAGCGGCAGCGCCTGCTTGGTCTGCGTGAAGACCTCCACGATCTGCGGAACACGTAGGTCAGCAGGAAGACCACGACCAGCAAGGACACGGTGGTCAGATGATCGGGTAGACAAAGGCCAGCGTGATCTTCTGCTGCAGGCGCGCGCGCTCCTCGACGTAGTCGGCCAGGCTGGCGAGCACCGAGCCGAGCTTGCCCGATTCCTCGCCGGCGGCGATCAGCGCGCGGTAGATCGCCGGGAACTGGCGCGGATGGCGCGCCAGCGCGCTGGACAGCGACATGCCGCCGCGCACCTCGGTGCGGATCGCCGCCATCATCTCGCGCATCGACTGCTGCTCGCTTTGCTCGACCAGCACGGTCAGAGCATCAGCGATAGGCAGGGCGGCGGCCATCAGGCTGGCAAATTGCCGCGTCAGCACCGCCAGTTCGGTCTGCGACAGGCGCCGCCCGCGCAGTCGGCCGGCCGCGCGCCGCACCGCCTCGCTCTCCACCGGTTCGACCACCAGCGGCACCAGGCCCTGGCCGCGCAGCAGCTGGCGCGCCTGGCGCGCGCTGTCGGCCTCGAGCACGCCCACCTGGTCCTTGCCCAGGGCGTCGGCGGCGGCATAGCGAAGGCGGTCACGGCGCGGCGGCGGGTCGCTGGCCGGTCAGTCGCGCGTGACCCGCAGGACTTCTTCGAGCGAGGTGAGCCGGATTCGACCCAGCGCATGGCATCGGCCCGCAGCGGCAGCATGCCCGCGGCCTCGGCGGTGCGCCGGATCTCCTGGTCGTTGGCCGCCGCATGGATCAGCCCGCGGATGGCGTCGTCGACCGGCAGCAGTTCGTAGATCCCGGTGCGACCGCTGTAGCCGGTGTGACTGCAGTGCTCGCAGCCCGACCGGGTGAAAACCTTGCCCCGATGGGTCGGGCTTGCGGCAACGCGGACAAAGCTTGCGCACCAGGCGCTGCGCCAGCACGCCCAGCAGCGAGGACGAGAGCAGGAACGGCTCGATGCCCATGTCGATCATCCGCGTGACCGCGGTCGCCGCGTCGTTGGTGTGCAGCGTCGCCAGCACGAGGTGGCCGGTCAGCGAAGCCTGCACCGCGATCTGCGCGGTTTCCAGGTCGCGGATCTCGCCGATCATGATCGACGTCCGGATCCTGGCGCAGGATCGAGCGCAGCGCGCGCGCGAAGCTCATGTCGATCTTCGGGTTGACCTGGGTCTGGCCGACGCCCGGCAGGTCGTACTCGATCGGGTCTTCCACCGTCATGATGTTGGACGTGTCGTGATCGAGGCGGCGGATCGCCGCGTACAGCGTGGTGGACTTGCCCGAACCGGTGGGCCCGGTGACCAGCACGATGCCGTGCGGCTGGTGGAACATCTGGTCGAAGATCGCCAGCGTGCGATCCGACATGCCCAGGTTGGTCAGGTCGATGCGCGTCATGTCCTTTTCGAGCAGGCGCAGCACCACGCGTTCGCCGTGTCCGGTGGGCAGCGTGGAGACGCGCACGTCGATGGCGCGCCCGCCCACGCGCAGCGTGATGCGCCCGTCCTGCGGCAGGCGCTTCTCGGCGATGTCCATGGCGGCCATGATCTTGATGCGCGAAACGAGCGCAGCGTGCAGCGCGCGCTTCGGGCGCACGACATCGCGCAGCGTGCCGTCGACGCGAAAGCGCACCAGCGAGTGCTGTTCGAAAGCCTCCAGGTGGATGTCGGACGCGCCATCGCGCGCCGCGTGCGTGAGCAGGGCATTGATCATGCGGATGATCGGCGCATCGTCCTCGGTCTCAAGCAGGTCCTCGATGTCGGGCACGTCCTGCATCATGCGCGTGATGTCGATTTCGCCTTCGATATCACCGACGATCTGCTGCGCCGAATCCTCCGGGCGAGAGTACGTCTGGGCGATGGCCTCCGTAAGGACTCGGGCGTCGACCACGTTGGCCCGCACGCGCCCGGGAAAGGCGCGCATCACCTCCTGCAGTGCCGCCACGCCGGTCGCCTCGGTGATCCAGACCTCGGCTTCCCGATCACCGGTCGGCTTGAGCAGGATCAAATTGTCGCGTGCGAACGCGTAGGGAACGTATTGCTGCGCGCTCGTCATGGCTGCGGCTTCGTCCCGCTGTCATGCGGGCTCCCCGTCGGCGCGGCGCCCCCGGCGGCATCCATCAGGGTCGGCGTAAACCCCAGACCGCGCAGCAGCACCAGGGTCCTATCGGCCTCGGCCGGCACCACGCTGGCGATGATCCGAACGGCCTTGCCGGAGTCGCCGTTGGTGCCGACCACCGGCTCGGTGGCCAGCCGGTGCGAGTCCATACCCAGGTCATGAAGCTGGTGCTGAATCTGCTGCGCCTGCTTCGAATCGGAAGCCGTTGCGACCAAGATGCGCTGCGTCGCGGCCCCGGTCGCTTCCTTCTCCGGCATAGGCCCCAGGGTCGTGAAGTTCATGTCACGCAGGACCAAATTGTGTGCCGGCGCCGCATTGGCCAGTTCGTTGCGGATGTAGTCGTAGCGGTCCAGGCCACGGTGCGTTCGCCGGACTCGTTGCGGAGCACCGTCGGGCGCAAGAACACCATGGTTTGGGTCTTCGATATGCTCGCGCGTGTCGTAGCGGAACAAGGCGCCGAGCCAGGGGATGTCGCCCAGCAGCGGCACTTTGTACTGGTTTTCGTTGGTCTGGTCCTGGATCATGCCGCTGATGACGATGAAGTTGCCGTCCTGGACCACGACATTGGTCTCGAACATGCGCTTGTTCAGGATCAGGTCGGTGCCACTGGTGCCGGCAGAGACCGAGGAATCCTCGATGTAGATCGTCATGCGCACCGAGCCGCCTTCGGAGATCTGCGGCTTGACGCGCAGCAGCAGGCCGACGTCATGGCGCTCGTAGGTCTGGAAGGGCGTGACCGAAGAACCCGTCGTGGTGGTCGTGGTGGTGCCCGTGTTGGCGTACGAGCCGGTGACGAAGGGCACGTTCTGGCCGACGAGGAACTTGCCCTCCTCGTTGTCCAGGGTCTGGATGTTGGGGCGCTCCAGGATGTTGGCATTGGCCGTCGTTTCAAGCGCGCGCGCGAGCAAGGACATGTTGGTGACCGTGCCGATGCCCGGAATGTTGACCGAACCCTGGATCACGCCGATGTTGAGACCGGCTCCCAGATTGCCCAGACTGGTGGCCGCGCTGATGATGTTCTGGCTCGAACCGCCGAAGTTGGTGCCGCCGATCACCGACGTGTTGGTGCTGTTCAGGCCGTTGAGTGCCTGCCATTGGATGCCGAACTCGGAGGCATTGTCGCCGCTCAATTCGACGACCAGCGACTCGACCAGCACCTGCGCCGGCCGCGCGTCGAGCTTGTCGACGATGGCCACGATGTTGCGGTATAGCGAAGCGGGCGCCGTGATGATGAGGGAGTTGGTGGCCGGGTCGGCCTGGATCATCCCGGCCAAGCCGCTGCGGTCGTTGCCGGCGCCGGAGGCCGATCCGGCTCGCGCTCGAGCTCGTCGCCGGGGTTCGACGCCGGCAGCTGCTGGACGCCGCCCGGGTTCGACGAGAAGCCGCTCGTGCTGCCGCTGCCGGAGCTGCTGCCCATGCCGGTAGGCTCGATCCGCCCGGCCCGCCGCGCGCCGCCGGTTCCGCCCGAGAGGCTGGCGGTGCTGGCCGTTTGGGCGACAAACGTGGGGTCGGAGGCGAGCACGGCGCGCAACAGCGGCGCCAGCTTCATGGCCTGGGCGTTGCGCAGGTAGATGACGTTGATGTTGCCCGGCGTCGCGCTGGGCTGGTCGAATTGGTCGATCAGGATCCTTGGCCTGCTCCAGGCGCGCGCGGCTGGCGGCGCGCAAGATCAGGCTATTGCTGCGCGTCTCGGCCTGCACGAGGACGCGCTGGCCGGCGTCGACCGCTTGCCCGGCGCTGCGCGCGCCCTCATCGAGCACCTTGTTGACGATCGCCGCGATGTCCGAAGCGATGCCGTACTTCATCGGAATGACCTCCACGTCCGACGTGGCCGGCGAGTCGATGTCCTCGATGATGCGGGCGATGCGCCGCAGGTTGTCGGCGTAGTCGGTGATCACCAGCGTATTGTTGGCCGCATAGGCGGCGATCGTGTTGTTCGGGGCGATCAGCGGGCGCAGCACCGGAACCAGGTTGGTCGCCGACTCGTACTGCAGGCGGAAGACCTGGGTGACGACCTGGTCGCCGCGCGCCGGAGCCGCGTCGGGCGCGATCACGCGCCCGCCCTGCAGCTTGGCGTCGGCTTCGAGCACGCACGCGCGCGACGCCGCCGGCATCGGGCGATTCGACCAGGGTGAAGCCCTGCAGGCGCAGCGCAGACAGCAGCTCCTCGTAAGCCTGGCGCCGGGTCACCGGGCGCTCGGTCACCAGCGTCAAGGTTCCCTTGACGCGCGGATCGATGACGAAGGTGCGTCCGGTGTACTGCCCGATGGCGCGCACCACCGCCTCGATGTCGGCGTTGACGAAATTGAGCGTGACCGGCTCTTCGGTCGAACGGGCGGTGGCCGCTTGATTGCCCGGGGACGCGCCGGCTGCGGCCGGGGGCGTGGGAGCGCCCGCGGCATGCACCGCCACGGCCAGCGCCAGGGCCGCGGTGCATGCCGCAGCACGGGCCAGAGGCGATGCGGATGAAGGTGGGGCCACGTCGAGCCGGTTTCTCATTTCAAAGTCCGATGTTGAGGGCGGCCCCGTCGCCATCGCGTGGGCCCAGCAATGAGACCAGTCCCGAAAGTTGTGTCGCTACCTTCGCGTCCGTCCCGGCACGCACCTGCGCCATACCCCGGAATCGCAGGTGGTTGTCGTCCGCGATTGTGCCACTGCCGGTCATCTCCATGGGTCCGGATATCGTTTCCAGGCGGACCTGGGCGCCGGGGAAGACGCCTTCGGCCACGGCCCGATAGTGGCCGAAAGGGCACAATCGGGCTCAGCCGGCTGGAGGCGCTCGATCCATTCGGCGCGCAACGCCGTGCACGTCACTGCGCATCGCGCCGTTGAGCGGCCTCGCAGTGACGTGCAGCGTATCCCAACCCAGGGTCGAGTTCGCCACCGGGTTCGATCGTGTTCCAAGGCGCGCCGAACCCGACGAGCACCTGCGCCGGCAGGTGCAGGCGATCGGCCTCGACTGTGCCATTGCGACCTGCGGTCGATGCGCAAGGAAAGCGGCGCATCCAAGACAGCGGCGTCCGAGAGCGTCAGGTCCAGCGTTCCGAGCAGCAGCTGCCACGGCCGGATGCGCCAGGCGAGCTCGCCGGGTAGCCGCGTTCGCGCAGCGTTGGCCGGATTGCCGGGCGTCAGGACGATCGCCGCCTGACCCTGCCAAACGGAACCGGTGGTGTTGCCCAGTTCGACGCGTCCCTGACTCCAGGAAGCCACGGCGATGGCCAGCAGACTGGCCGGCGCCTGCGTCAGCAGCACGAGCAGTGCGGCCGCCAGCGCAGTGGCCACGATGGCAACGGTTCGGCCGAGATTTCGGTGCGTGCCGGCCGCTGGCATGAAGATCGAATCGAGCAACGCGCCTAGGCCTAGCCGACTCGCAGCGGCCGCAGCGTCAACTCGATGTCGGCATTGCCGGCGCTGCCGGCAGACCCGACCGCAGCGCCGGCGCCGGCCTTGATGCTTGCGGCGACCGTGCGCACGCCCATCGTGCGCTCACTGTTGGCCAGCCAAGCCGTCCACTTGCCGAACGGGACGTCGACGAAGGTGATGTGCAGATCGCCGTTGGGCAACGCCTCGGCGCGCGCGGCCTTGAGGCCCGCTGCGTCCAGGGACCTATCCAGAGCGGCGCGCATCTGGCTCGGCCCCGGAGCGGCCACCTGAGGTAACTTACGCAGCGCCTTGGCCTCGGTGACCAGCGATTCGAGGCGCGCCGCGCGCGCCCGGGTCTGCGGCAAGAGGCGCTGCAGGTTCGCCACCGCGCTGGCCGCCGGAGCGACCAGCGTGAGGTACAGCAGCAACAGTGCCAGCAAGATGCCGCCGCCCAGCAAGACGCGCCGTTCGCGCGCCGCGCGCGCTGCCCAGAAGTTGGCCAGGCTCTTTTGCAGGCTCATGTCATTCCTCGGAGGAGGCCAGCGGGGTCAGCTGCGCTGACCCGTCGGCGCCAAAGCGCAGCGCCAGCCCCTGCGCCATCGCGCGGGCCTGCAGGGAGTTGCGCATGGCCGCCCCTTCCATGCTGCCGGGCACAAAGCGCAGGGTGTAGCTTCCATTGGCGTAGTCGATGGCCGCTACCACGCCGACCGGCGCGGAGGCCAGCAACTGCGCCGCTTGCGCGGTGAGCGCGGAAAAATCGTCGCTGGATGCGCGTCCGACTCGAGCGCGCAGCCCGGCCACGTTGCGCCGCGCCTGGGCCAATTCATCAACCGGCGGCTCATTGGGAAAGGCGTCGCGAAAGGTGTGCTGCATGTCTCTGCGCACGCCCTGGACCTGGGCGTTTAACTTGAACCAGTAAGCGTTCAGGCCGCCGATCCCAATTGCGGCGCAGATGCCTAACCAGGCCGCGGGCGCCTTCCAGGCGCCGTTGCGCGACAGTCGCGCGAGCAGGCGCCCCACGAGGCCGTAACCGCCAGCCGAGGCGTAGGATCCCTGAAGCAAGTTGACCGCATCGGTGAGGGCGTCCGTGGCAACCGCGCAATCGCTCTGCTGCGTCGCGATGCCCAGCGTCGCGGGCTCGGCCATCGCCCCATACAGGCGCAACTGCAAGATCCCCATCTGCCGGCGGGCCAGATCCAACGCGCTGGCGCCGCTTTTATCCAGCTCGAAGACGAAACCCTGGTCGAGGTCGGTGCGCAGCAGGCCCCGGTCACGATCGACCCTCAGCCCGTAAACGCCACTTTTTGGGCGCGGCAGCGTGTAGATCTCGCTGTAAGCCGCGCGCGGCTGCAGCTGCGCCAGCTGGCAGGCTTCCAGGGTGCGGGACAAAGTGGTTCGGTCGATGGCCGCTACCGACAGCCGCAACCCGGCCGCGGCGACTGCCGTGTCGGCGGTCGCATGGCCGAGCGTGCGATTGGTGTCGACGTCGGCCGTGGCATCGGCATTCGCCTCCGCGCGGCTGGGCATGGATGCGAAATGGTAATCGGCCGGATCGCCGAGCATGCGTTCTTCGAGCAGATTGGGCAGGGCCTGGCGTAGCCTGGCTTCGCCCAGTCGCGGCGCGTCGATCGTCGCCGAATAGACATCCAGGCTGTCGAACACGAGCTCGACCGCGCGTGCCCGCGGCATGGCCGACAGTGGCGCCGATCCCTGGTTCCAGCTCCCGTCGGCGTGCAAGGTGACGTAGCGCATCACGGTTGCCGGGCCAACGCCGCCGCGCGCTCCGCCGGGCCAGGTGCGCCGTCCCGGGACGAACACCAGGAGGCGCTGCCACACGCCACGCGCCAGCGCGGGGTCGGGCGGAGCCGTTGCGGAGATCAGCGTCGCTGCCATGTGGCCGTTCGCGATTTTTTGAGGGTCGTCACGCTAGCCTTTGCTTTCATTCTTCCCGTTGCCATAGCGCATACACCTGGCCCTGCGTTCCGCCAGCCGTGCGGCGCAGCAAAGTCCGCACGCGGGTGCTCGCGCGGCCCAGGTGGACCGTGCCGTGCGCGATAAAGTATGACGAATTCGTGGAAACCCCGGCAAGGGAGAAATTTCCGCCGCGCCCGCGCAGGCGATTCTGGATGTCGCCGACGCTGACGAAGTATGCGCGATCGCGCTCGGCGGCCAGCGTGTCGGCATCGCTGAGGGTCAGCTCGGGGATGACCGCGGCCATCATCTGCGGCCCGGCGGTATTGAAATTGACGGCCGTGTTGGCTTGGTCGAGCAAGACGACGAACTGGCCCAGGGTCTGCGCTGCGCCCGGATCTATCCCGGGGATGCCGGCCAGGTCCTCCGGCAGGACCGGGGGCAAGGGCCGCGTACCGCTGGCAAGCGCCGATCCCTGGACCGTTGCTGCGGCCACGCCGGGACTGGTGTTCGCAGGCGCGCTGGCGTAGGACTGGGCAACGTAGCCGGCGACCAGCCGTGCCGTACCCGGCGGCGCGCCAAGCAGCGTGGCGAGTTTGTCGAGCACGGCAAGCTGCACGGGGTTGATGTTGCCGGCGCCGTCGATCAGGTTGCGCAAGTTAAAGCGTCCCTGGGCGTCCTCGATGGCTCCCTCGATCGTGGCCTGCGCAACCAGCGGGGCGGTGTTGCCCAGCTGATCGAGCGGGGTAGGGGCCAGCGGCTGCGCCCATGGGTCGCTTAGCGCGTCGTAGCCCGGATGGGTCTGATCCTGCAGGATCATGCGCGCCCAGTCCTGGGCGCCAGTCAGCAGCAGGCGCGACTGCGCGCCCATTTGCTGATTCTCGACGGTACGGAAGAGCACGAACTGCCGCCAAAAGAGATTGCTGACGATCAGCGTCGCCAGCGTGACGATGAAGAGCGCCAGCAATATGGCAGCGCCGCGCTGGTGTGCGGGACGGGGGCGGTTGACGATGGGCATCGCGGCGATCGGCATTTTTACGCGTGCGCTGGCGACAGCTAGCCTATGGTGAAGACCCGGCGCAGGAAGGTTCCGTCGTGCCTTTGCAGGCGAATTTCTAGTCCGGACGCGCCCGCGGTATCGGCGTCGCTGGCCGGCGTGATCCAGCCCACGTTGCTGCGCCATACGCGGACCTGCAGATCATCGATCGCCGGTACGAGCGCCACGGACTCCATCTGGACGGAGGCCTCGGCCGCGTAATAGCGCTGTGCAGGCGCGCACTGACGCTCGAGCGCCCCATCGTGGATTCGGTATAGCACGAACTGGATCGCGCTGGCGCGGCTGCCATCTGGGGAGTCGGTCAGGCGCAGGATCTGCAGGCTGCGCTGTCCTTCGACGACGACGATGCGCACCGGCATCGTCGGTAGTGCATAGATCGCGGCGTTGATTGGAACGTGGGCCAGGTCCAATTCCATCTGCCCGAAACCCGTCAGGGCGGCGCGTACCCGCTCGTTTTGTGGCTCCAAGCGCTCGCGCGTGGCCGTCAGCGATGACAGACCGCGCCAGGCAATGACGGCAATGAAGGCCAGGATGCTGATGGCCACGAGCAACTCGAGCAAGGTGAAGCCGTGCCCGGGCAGGCGAGCGCGCCGCGCCCGCATACGATGGCCCGTCAAGGCCGTGGAACTGGCGCACCGAATCAAGGCTCGGGCCGCTGGCATGTCAGTTCACCCGCAGCAGGGCCATCATATCGGCCAGTTCGTGTGCCGGATCGCTGCCGGCCGAAACATGGATCTCGACCCAGTCGAAGAACGGGTTGGGCGTCGGGATCACCTTTTGGCGGCAATGAAAGATTTCGCCTCCTTGTTCGCAGTCGTACTCGGCGTCGACGGGCGCCACCTGCTTTTGGCCCAGGCGCAATTCAAGCAGCTGGTTCTGGGCAATTAACGTGGCGTACAGGCGCAGATCGATGTCGTGCGAATTGCCCGTGAGCGCGATGGCGCCCCGCATCGCCGCGGTCAGCGCCACGGCGATGATCGTCAAAGCGACCAGGACCTCGAGCAAGGTGAAGCCCAACGCACCCCTGGGCGCCCGGCTTCGGCGATCCGCGGGAGCGCCGGAACCTCGATTACTGCACCAAGCTGGCATGCCCACGGGCGTCGAACTCCACAGCGACCGAAGCCAGCTCAGTTCCCAGTTCTAGCCGCCAGCGCGGCTGCACCCACTCGCGCGCGGTCGGCACGCGCAGCGGCGGCGCGTCCGCATTGACCAGCGAGCGCGTCGATCCGGTGGCCAGATCGATCACGGTTAGGCGGGTCAGGGCAGGTTCCCAGGCGCGCTCGCGCAGCATGTCGTCGCCGGAGAAGGTCGTCCGATCGTTGGCGCTCTCGTCGACGAAGCGATAACCATGCAGATCCGCTTCCCAGACGATGGTTTCTTGGCGCATCCGCGCCTCGTCCGAGGCGAGGTCCATGAGCAGGCCGATGCGTTGCGCCTGCAGCACCAGGGCGCGGTGCGGGTCGGGCCGGGTGCTGATCGTGATGGCGCTGGCCAGTATCGCGATCAGCACCAGCACCAGCATCATTTCCATCAGGGTGAAGCCGTTCGTCCAGCCGGCGTCGGCGTGCACAACCGACAACCGATGCCGCGCACCGCCGGCGCGCCGGCGCCACGTGCGATATGGCCGGCTGCTGGGCGCTAGAGGGTCCACGATCCGATGTCGGCGTCCGGCCCTTCCCCCCCTGGCTGGCCATCGCGGCCGAAACTCATCACGTCGATCTCGCCGTGCAGGCCGGGGTTCAGATACTGGTACGGGTTGCCCCAGGGTCCTTGTGCAGCGTCGGGGAATCGAGGTATCCGCCCTGCTTCCAGTTTCCGGGTACCGGCTCCAGCGTCGGCCGCTCGACCAGCGCCTGCAGGCCCTGCTCGTTGCTCGGGTAGCGGCCATTGTCGAGCCGGTACAGCTTGAGCGCCTGCATCAGTTGTGCGACGTCCTGCTTTGCCGCGGCAACCCGTGCATCGTCCGTGCGTCCGATCACGCGCGGGACGATGAGCGCGGCCAAAATTCCGAGTATGGTGACGACCACCATGATCTCGATCAGCGTGAAGCCGCGCGCAGGGCGCTTGCGCCCGACCCCATCGAGGCGGTGCGGCGCAGCGGGGGCGGCAACGACGGCCGGCCGACACAGGACGGGCAGATGCGGGCCGAGCAGGCCTTCGTGGAAAGGATTCATTTGAGCATAATATCAGCGCGGTCGTGGCCGCTTCTTCGGGCCGGGTACCGTTCGCGCGGGCGTGCCTGGTTGGTCGCAGGTCGGCGCGGGAACGGGGCGCAGCCGGCCACGTGCAATTTCCTGGATTCAATGGATCGAAGATGACCGTGCGACCCACCCCCATCGTGGTGCACCTGCTCGGCGCTGCCTTGGCCAGCGCTTTGCTGGCATTTTGGGTCCTGCGGCTGATCGCTCCGGCCTCGCCGATTCCACCGGCCAGCACGTTGCCGGCCGCTGCCCGAGAGCCGGACGCCGCGCTGGCCGGGCGCATGTTCGGGGATGTTGGATCCGGGGCGCTGGCGAGCCTCCTAAATGTCCAGGTGAGCGGCGTTTTTGCCGCCGGCAAGGCATCCTCGGCGGTCATCTCCGTGGATGGCAAGCCGCCCAGAGCGGTGCTGCTCGGACAAGATCTGTCCGCGGGCGTGCGCCTGGCGGAGGTTCGCCCCGACGGCGTGACACTCGAGCACGATGGTGCTAGGACGCAATACAACGTGCCACCGGCCGAGGTGGCCAAGGCATCGGTGCCGGTCGTGACGTACCGGCGCGAGGGGGCAACCCTCACGGCGCCATCGCTCGACGTTGCGACCGCCGTCCGGGCGCCGGCTGGGCAGCAAAACCCGGGTGCGGCCGCTGCGGGGTCCCAACAAGGGAGCCTGCCCGGGCACATCGGCCTGGCGCCCGAATCCCAGTTTGCCAGACGCCAGGGGCGGCCATTGCCTCCCTCGGCTGCACCGACGGCTCCGGCCGTACCTGGCGCGCCGGCGTCGCCGCCGTTGCCGATCGGCGGCGGCAGCTGATCGTCCCCGACCGGTCTTGCCCGACGCCGGTCCGACCCGACATTTCGGCATTTCGTCGCATGCGCCTCGCGATTTCGGGTGCCGCCACGTAGATTTGTCGGGTCGCCCGGCAAATCGATTGCAGCGTCGGTCGGGCGCCGATGGCGGCAATGGTCAGGTCCACGGACACGGCGGGGCTTGGCCCGGACAACGAAAGAGGGCCGCGGCGATCGATTCCTAACGCGAACCAACCAGGTCATCATGAACTCGACAGAAGAGAACCCGGCCACCCCCGGGCCGGGTCCCGCGCCGAGCGGCGCCCCGGCGGCAAGAGCGGCGCCTGCGCACGCCGCTGTGGCTCGCGGCATCCGGGACGAGTTGGCGGCTACGGCACGTCGGATGACGCCGTTTGCGCGTCAGCGAGCGGCCGGATTTGCCGAGTGGCTGGTCTCGATAGGTTGGGGTAAGTTCTTTCTTCTGTCGATTTTATTGCTTATGTTGTCCGGAATAGCGTTTTCTTTGTTCTTCTCCCGCGGCGATCGTGCAACGGCAATTGATCGCGGCGAAATCACCGTGAACGTCCACGTGGTGCCGCTAGACGATGGCGGGTTGCGGATCGAGTCAGCCGAAGGCAAGCAGCACAATTCCACGGCAGTACACCCGGGAGCCATGCAGCAGCGCGGGTCGGCAGAGTCTGGCGCTCCCAATCCCAACGACGGGGTGTTGTTGCAAATCGATGCCGACGACGGGCGCAGGGAGCCGGCGCTGCGAATTGACCGGCAGGGAGTGCGCATCATCGCCGACGATGAGCATGGCAAGGCGTCGATGGTCATCGATCATAACGGCGTGCGCATCGAAAGAGCCGAGCCCAAGTCGACTCAAGGCAAGGACTCGGCTGCTGCGGCGCACGGCAATGTCTCGGCGGGCAAGGATGCCGATGTTGCTGCGAGCCCGCATGCGGCCTCATCGACTGCGGGCGCTAAGGGCGCAGGGACGGATCCGGCATGGGTCGCCCCGGCGATCGAGGCGGCGCGCGACCGGATCCAGGGCGTCTTGCAGGAGCAGGTCGACGACAAGCTGGAAGCGCTGCAGCTGGGCGACCGGGCGGAGCGGAAGAATTGGCTGGCGACCCTGGCGGTTTTGGCGATCGTTGCTTCCATCATCCTAAAGGTCGTCCTCGGCTCAAAGACCAAGGCCGAGTCCCAGGCGCGACAGGCCAGTGCCGCGGCGGCCCAAGAGGGCCTGAAGCGGCAATTGGCCGAAGCGCAGCTGAAGATGATGCAGGCGCAAGTGGAGCCGCACTTTCTTTTCAACACCCTGGCGTCGGTGGATTACCTTATCGAAACCGATCCGGCAAGGGCTTCGCGCATGCAAAAGAACCTGATCCGGTATCTGCGGGCGGCCTTGCCGCAGATGCGCGAAGGCAGCTCCAGCCTGGGTCGAGAAGTTCAGCAATGCCGTTCCTATCTGGAGATCCTTAAGGTCCGCATGGACGAGCGGCTCCAGTTCTCCATCAATGTTCCGCAGGGGCTGCTATCGGCCGCTGTTCCCGCCAATGATGTTGCTCACACTGGTGGAAAACGCCATCAAGCATGGCCTGGAGCCCAAGCCGGACGGCGGCAGCCTGTCCTTGAGCGCCGTGATTGCCAACGGCGCGCTGCAGGTTTCGGTCGCCGACAGCGGGCTCGGTTTCGGGGCGGCTCAGCGCGGGGGGACGGGCGTGGGCCTCGTGAATGTGCGCGAGCGCCTGCAAGCCCTGTTCGGATCTGCCGCCCGGTTGCAGATCGAGGCCAACGTCGACGGCGGCACCATCGCGACGATCGTCGTTCCATACAGCGTCGATCCGCGTCGCGGCATCGGCGGCGCCGATTGCGGCCGGCCGCCGGGCCTGGCACCCGGTGGCGCGGGGGCTGGGTGAGGCGGCGGCATGAAGGCGCGCGCGCAGCCGCGCCAGGCGACTTTGAACAACGGCGGGCGGCGTGCATGATCCTTTTGTCGGTCGGCCCATGTTCTTCGTCGAGTACGCTGGTCCTGGTTGCTTTGGCGGCGGCCGCTCGCGCGGCTGTCCGCAGACGGTGGCGCTCGGCGCGGTCGTCGGCTTCCTCGGGCTGGGGCTGGGGCTTTTGGTGCTGGCCGTCTTGCTCGGGCTCGGCGCGCTGCCACTGGTCTTGCCCTCATTGTTTCTGTACTGGCTATTGCGGCCGCGGCGCAAGCGGCGCGAACGAAGCTATAGAGCGGCGCCCGGGGCCGCGCCAGGACGCGGAACGGGGCGGAATTCTTCGTCAAAGCAAGCGTGGAGGCGAGTTCGAGCAATCATTGCGGACGATGAGCGTCTCATGCGCGAACAGCTGCGCCTGCGGCTGGCCGAGACTTGGCCGGAGCTGCAAATCGTCGGCGAAGCCAAAAACGGCGACGAGGCGGTGCAACTGGTGGCCGACCTGCGTCCGGACCTGGCGTTCCTAGACATCCAGATGCCCGGCCGCACCGGGATCGAGGCGGCGCGCGACATCGGCGCCGCCTGCCACGTGGTCTTCGTCACCGCGTTCAGCGAATTCGCCATCGAGGCCTTCGAGGCGGGCGCGGTCGACTATGTCCTCAAGCCGGCCGAGACCGAGCGCCTCGTGCGCACGGTGGCGCGCCTCAAGGAGCGGCGGGGGCGCCGCCGCCGCGATCTGGAGGGCCTGCTGGCGGCAGCTGGGCGCGCGCCTCGGTGTGGCCGGCGGGGCGCCGCCGGCCACCTGGAGTGGATCCAGGCCTCGATGGGCCAGCAGCTGCGCCTGATCCCG
>CAVSPM010000014.1:0-21452 GCA_963729785.1 uncultured beta proteobacterium
GAACAAGACCCCACCGCCACCGACGTTGCCTCGTGAGATCATTGAAAAGACGGCGGCGCGCTACCGCGAAGCACTCGATCGGCTCACCTCGGGATAACAGCATGCATCTGATGTCTGCGCCCCGGCTTCTTGCCGGGGCCGGTGGAATTGCTCTCGGCTTAGGGCGCCGCCCTCGGAGGGGCCGGCCATGCAACCGCAATCCGGCCATAGTCGGCGTGGTGATGGGCTCCGAGTCCGACTCGGACACGATGAACACGGCTGCGACGTGCTGCAGGAGTTCGGCGTGGTCTTCGAGGCGAAGGTGATATCCGCACACCCGCATGCCGGACGACATGTTCGCCTATGCCGAGGGCGCGCGTGAGCGCGGCTTGCGCATCATCATCGCCGGGCGCGGCGCGGCGCATCTGCCCGGGATGCTGGCGGCCAAGACCCTGATCCCGGTGCTCGGCGTTCCGGTTCCGTCGCGCTACCTGCGCGGCGAAGACAGCCTGCTCATCTATCGTCCAGATGCCCAAAGGAATTCCCGTCGCGACGTTCGCCATCGGCGAGGCCGGCGCCGCCAATGCGGCGCTGTTCGCCATCTCGACCTTGGCGCTGGACGATCCTGTCCTGGCAATGAAGCTTGCCCAGTTCCGTGCCACGCAGGGCGAGCGGGCACGAAACATGACCTTGCCGCTGTGATCGCACGGCAATCGCTGCACTACGATGTCGTCCTCTGAGTCCGCTCGAGGACAGCGTCCTTCATCGCGCCGGGTAAGTGGTTGGGCGTTCTTGGAGGCGGCCAGTTGGGCCGATGTTCACTCAGGCGGCCCAATCCCTGGGTTATCGCGTTTGCGTCCTCGATCCGGTCGCCGGGGGACCGGCGGGCGCGGTCGCCGATCGGCAGATCCTGGCCGCCTACGACGATCCGGCCGGGCTGGACCAGTTGGGATCGCTTTGCGCGGCCGTCACGACCGAATTCGAGAACGTTCCGGCCCAGAGTCTCGGCGCGCTTAGCGCGGACGGGTCCGGTGCGGCCGCGCGCCGAGGCGGTTGCCATCGCCCAGGACCGCCTGCGCGAGAAGGCCTTTATCCGGGATTGTGGCGTCGAGGTCGCGCCGCATGCTGCCGTCACCGAGGCGGCTCAGGCCAGTGGCATCGAAGCGGGACTGTTCCCCGGGATCCTCAAGACTGCGCGCCTAGGCTACGACGGCAAGGGACAACTGGCCGTTGCGGATGCGGGCCGGCTGGCCGAAGCCTGGCAGGCGCTGCATTCGGTTCCTTGCGTTTTGGAAAAACGCCTGGCCTTGCGCTGCGAGCTATCGGTCATCGTCGCGCGCGGCAGCGACGGCGCCACGGAAAGCTTTCCCGTTTGTGAAAACCAGCACCGCGACGGCATACTCTCACGCACCTGGCTGCCGGCGCGCATCGAGCCAGCGTCGGCACAGGCCGCCCGCACCATCGCCGTGCGCGTCGCCGAGGGCTGAAACTACGTTGGCGTGCTGTGTGTCGAAATGTTCCAACTCGACGACGGCCGCATTCTGGTCAACGAGATCGCGCCACGACCGCACAACAGCGGTCACGCGACGATCGAGGCCTGTGCCAGCAGTCAATTCGACCAGCAGGTACGCACCCTGGGCGGGCCTGCCCCTGGGCGCATCGCGGCTGCTGGCGCCTGCCGTGATGCTCAATTTGCTGGGCGATCTTTGGCTGGATGCGTCGGGGCGTGTGCGCGAACCTGCCTGGGACCGCGTGCTCGCCGTTCCGGGCGCCTGTCTGCACTTGTACGGCAAGAGCGACCCGCGGCCCGGGCGCAAGATGGGCCACGTCACCGTGTTGGGCGAAACCATAGGTGGTGCCGGCGCCGGTGCGGACGAGGTGGCGCGGATCCTCGGTCTGCGTCCGGCCTCCTCGGTGGGCGGCTAGACCCGAGGCGTCCGGCGCGCAATGGCGACCCCAGTTCAAGCCCAGCACGGCGTCGCCGGGACGCCATCGCCCGAGCTGTTGCACCGGGCCGTCGAGCTCTTGCTCGGCGGGCGGCCTCGTCGCCTTCCCGACGGAGACGGTTTATGGGCTGGGCGCCGATGCCGACCAGTCCGATGCCGTCGAATCCATCTTTCGCGCCAAGGGGCGCCCGCCCTCGCACCCCCTCATCGTGCACGTCGCCCAGGCAGCGGCTGCGGCATCCTGGGCCCGTGCCATCCCCGAACCGGCGCGCATCCTCATGCAGCGCTTCTGGCCCTGGGCCGCTCACCTTGATTTTGCCGCGCGCAGCGCGCGCCGGCGATGCGGTCACCGGTGGGCAGGACACGGTCGGTATCCCCTGCCCGCGCAGCCTGGCCCGGTCCTGCTACGCGCCTTGGTGCGGCCCGCGGCGACCCGGCGGCGGCGCTCGCCGCGCCAAGCGCCAACGGCTACGGCGCGTCGGTCCGACGAGCGCGGCGCATGTGCGCGCGGACCTCGGTCAAAAGCCTGAGGGCCGGATCGATCTGATTCTCGACGGGGGCGACGGTCCCCTCGGCATCGAGTCAACCATCGTCGATTTGCGCGCGGGTTCACGCATCCTGCGTCCGGGCAGCATCGGTGCGAACAAATCCGCAAGGGCCTGAATGCCGACGTGCCCACCGCTGCCGATACCGACGACGCGCCACACACGTCCAGGCGCGTGCTCGGGCATTACGCGCCGGGTAAACGCCTCGAGCTGGTTCCATCGGGGGATGGCGGCGCGCATTGCCGCGCTCGGCCGGTCGACCACCGGCGTGCTGGCACCCGCAGGCGCGTTCCTCGGCATGTCCGCGCAGGCGCTGGCGCTGCGCCTGATCGCGCCGGCCGATGCGCCGACCTACGCCACGAACTATACGCACACCTACATCGCCTGGATGCGAGCCGGGCGCGGACCCTGCTCGTGGCGCTGCCGCCACGGGGAAGCCAGTGGGAGGCGATCCACGATCGCCTGGGACGCGCTGCGGCGGGCAGCGCCGGAGCGATTCCCGACGCCGATTGAGGCTGGCGGCCCGCGGGACGAGCGGGCACGACGACGCCAGATCGGCGGCAGCTTCGAGCCGGGCACGCCCTGTGGCGGCCCTGGCGTGCCGCGCCCTTAGCCGAATTGGCGCATGGCCAGCAGCGCCTGGTTGCGCAAGGTCTTGAGCAGACCCAATTCCTCCGCGCTAAAGCGCAACGTTGCCGGGGAATCGCTGTCGGCATAGATCAATCCGAGCGTGCGCTTCTTGTTGACGATGGGCAGCAGGACGATGCCCGCGCGCCGATTGCGCTGCGGTACCACTGCGGCACGTGCTGGCGCACCTTCTCCGAATCCAGATCGTCGATGCACAGATCCGCACCCATGACAACGGCGGCGTAGAAGAGATCGCGTGGGCCATTTAGCGGCGCTGCGACGCCGCTTTGCACAATCTTGTCCGAGTTGCTGCCAAACCCAAAGCGGCAGCGCAAGGCCTGCATGCGGGTCCAGCAGGAAGAGCAAGACCCGCTCAAAGCCGATGGCGCGGTACATCGTCTCCAGGATGATGCGCAAGATATCGTTAAGTGACGGCTCGCCGACCAATGCGTTGGTGATGCCTGCACGCCGGCCGCCAATGCGGCATCGCGCTGGCCGGGCTGTGCCGGCGAAGCGGCGGCAGCGTGCCCGCGACCGTTCGCTCCAGCTGTGCATCCGTGGCCAGCTTGCGCGTGTCAGCGATTTCCTGCAGGTCACCGCAGCTCGACCCGGGTCCGACCGCGATGGCGACGGCCCCTCGATCCACGGCGCGCGTGCGGCGGCGCGCGAGTCTGCGCTGGCGCCGGCGGCTCCCGCGGCAAGCGCATCGGCTGTGGCTGCCTCCTGCGCGGATTCGGGTTCTGTCGATCCGCTCCAGGCGCGCGCGGTCCGCAGGAAGTCGCTGCGCCCGATCCCTTGTCCCAGGGTATCGGCGTCGCGAACCATGCTCCTGGTGGAGGCCTGCAGCGCCGCCAGAAGGCTGCGGTCGCTGATGCCGATGGCGCCGCATATCGGTCGACGAGGGACGCAAACTCTCCTTGCGCTGCGCTTGGTCACCTCCGCGTACGAGATCGGCAGACTCGTTCGCGAGGCTCGCGATCAGGCGCAGCTTTTCCGCATGCTGGGTCGGCCTTCTCCTGACCGGACCGTCAATGGGCCGCATGCTGTCGAGGATCTCCTCCGGAAAGTTCCAGGCCTTGGCCACGCCGACGCCGAGTTCCTCGAAGCTGATGCCCAGTACCACCTTGGCGGCGTCTTCCTCGCGGCCGCCGCGGGTTTCCAGATGGCGGCGATGACCTGGGCCTCGTCGTGCAGGTAAAACGTCGTCAGCAGCTTGCCGAGGCGATGGAACATCGCGCAGATGAAGGGCTGCTCGCCATCTCGCAGGTCGGCCTGTTCGCACAATTCCCGGGCAAGCAGGCCGCTGAAGTAGGTCGCCACGACCTGATCCTTGAGCGCGGCGGCGTTGGCGCGATTGTGCATGTGTTCGAAGAGAACCAAGGACATCGCAATGTTGCGCACGGTGTCGTAGCCCAGGATCGAGACGGCGCGCGATACGGTGCTGATGGACCCGCCAAACTGGTGAAAGTGGGTTGCATTGACCATCTTCAACAGACGGCTGGTCAGCGCAAAATCCTTGAGAATGGTATTGCACAGCACGCCGACCGGTTCCCGGTCCGAGGCGGCGGCGCGGTTGACCGCGCTGATGGTCGAAGCCAGCGCGGGAAAGTCCCCCTTGTGCCGGATGCGCCGCAGCAGGTAATCGAGCGTACCCTGGGTGCTGGCCGCCGCCGCGGGGCCGGGCTCTGGCTCTAGGTATTCGCGCAGCGCGTGGACCAGGTCGACGGCGCTGACGAAACGCTCGCTGACCTTCTTTGCGAGCGCTTTCATGACGATGCCGTCGAGGCGCTCGTCGACCGCCGGAGGTGGTGCGAGGGCGGCTCGAAATCCTCCTCGACGATGCGCCGGACGGTTTCGCGCGCGCTGGCGCCGCGGATCGGCGGCACGCCGCAGAGCATTTCGTAGAGCACGACCCCCAGGGCGAACACGTCGCTGGATGGAAAGTAGCGCTGCTGGACAATACATTCGGGCGCCAGGTACGACGGCGTGCCGACGATGGGCAGGTCATGGTCCGCAGGCGTTGCCGCATGGCGCGCGATGCCGAAGTCCATCAGGCGGGCGTTGCCGTCCGGCGTGATCATGACGTTTGCCGGCTTGATGTCGCAGTGCACGATGCGGTGCTCGTGCGCGTAGGCCACGCCGCTGGCCAGGGCTGCCGCAATTTGCACGGCGCGGTCGATGGCGAGCCGTCCCTGCTCGGCGATCAGCGCCGCGAGCGTCTGTCCCTCGACGAACTCGAACACGAGGTACGGCGCGCCGTCTTGTTGGCCGGCGTCGTAGAGCGGGACGATGTTCGGATGCGACAGCGTGCTGACGATGCGCGCTTCGTCCAACAGCGTGTCGACGCCGGCGGGACCAAGGCCCTGTGGCTGACCCTGCTTGCCGTTGCCGACGACGGTTTTCACGGCCACCTGGCGCCCGAGTTGCGTATCGGTGGCTAGGTAGACGGTGCCCTCGCCGCCCGATCCGAGCACGCGATTGGTGACAAATCGCCCGAAGCGCAGGCCGCTTGAGCGGCTTTCCGTCGCCATGGGATCCGGCCCTAGGGTGCGCGCCGAGTGGGGCCCGGCCTCACGCCGGCTGCACCGGCTTTGGCCGAGGCGATTGCCCGCGCGTACGCGACGATCGACTTGCGACATTCCATCGGATGGGGCTTCCTGCGACGGGCCGGGCAGGCTGCCGCTGAGCCTGCCAACGTGCCCGAACGGCACTAGCATAGGTTCGACAGCTCCGAACGAGTCGCCGGAAAGCGGCCAGTTTGCATCCCAGACCGCCCCTTGCCCGCGAGGCACTTCCCCCGCAGATCAGGATGTGCCCCCGAAAAGACGCAAGCGCGTCGATCGGATTTGCGGCGCCCGGTGCCATCAGGCCCTTGCGGCGCCTAGGTTTCGCCGCTTTGTTCCGGGCCGGTTACCCCCACGCTACGGATTCCAGCGTTCGCGCAATTCGCGCTTGAGCACCTTGCCGATCGCGCTGCGCGGCAGTTCGTCCACCGTCCGTAGCGCGGACAGCCGTTGCGTCTTGCCGACCTGGCGTTGACCCATTGCCGGATCGCTCCGGGTGTCGCCGCGCCCGGGCGCGGCACCGCGAAGGCAACCGGCGTCTCGCCCCATTCGAGCGAAGGCACGCCCACCACCGCCGCGTCCGCCACCGCCGGGTGACGGTGCGCAGCACGACCTCCAGGTCGCTCGGGTAGATGTTGAAGCCGCCGCTGATGATCATGTCCTTGCGCCGGTCCAGCAGCACCAGGAAGCCGTCCTCGTCGAACCGCCCCAGGTCGCCCGTGCGGATGTAGCGCCGGCCCTGCTCGTCGTGACCACTCGGCTTCGGCCGTCTTGGCGGGCTGCCTGTGGTACCCGGTCATCATCGCCGGCGAGCGGCCCACGATCTCGCCGCTGCGCGCTGGCTCCGCCGGCAGCGCGGGACCTCCTTGCCCCGTTCGTCGATCAGGCGGATGTCGTGGTCCTCGGCGGGCTGTCCCACCGTGTGCAGTTTTTCCGGGTACAGGTGCGCCTGCAGGATGCAGGTGCCGCCGCCCTCGGTCATGCCGTAGTACTCGACGAGCGCGCCCGGCCAGCGGGCTAGCACCTGCGCCTTGAGCGTGGCGGAGAAAGGCGCGCTGGTGCAGAACTTGTAGCGGAAGGAGGACAGGTCAAAGCGGTCAAAGTCCGGCAGCGCCAGCAGGCGCTGGTACTGCACGGGCACCAGCATGGTGTGGGTTGCGCGGTACCGCTGCGCGAGCTCCAGATAGGCCAGCGCTTCGAACTTGGGCAGCAGCACGATACAGCCGCCATGGGCGAGCGTGGGTATCACCGCCACCAGGGTGGTATTGCTGTATAGCGGCGTGGCGATCAGCGTTACCGCTGTCCGGTCCGTAGCCCGAAGGCAAGGCGCGCTGGATGTGGCCCCAGCGCATCGCATGCGATTGCACGATGCCCTTGGGCGCGTCGGTCGTGCCCGAGGAGTAGATCAGATTGAACGGCCAGGTCGGGTCGATCGGCACCGGGACCGGACGCGAGCCCGGCGGCAGCAACCAGCCCGCCGGCGCGCAAAGCTGATCCAGCCGTCGCACCGCGGCGCGCGCCGACCACGGCACCTGCATCGCGGCCACGGCGGCATCGATGAAGACGCTACCGACCTCGGCGTCGTCGGCCATGGCCGCCAGTTGCGCCCGCGTGGCGCTCGGGGCCAGCGGAACGACGGCCAGGCCGGCGCGTAGGGTCCCGGCAAAGAGGGCCAGGTACTCGATGCTTGAGGCGGCGCAAACGGCGACTTTTGCGCACGGGCGCAGGCCATCGCGCTGCAGCGACGCGGCGATCCGGTCGATCAAGGCGTCGAATTCGAGATAGTTGATGCTGCCTTCGGCGAGTCGGACGGCCAGGGCCTGCGGTCGTCGTCGTGCCTGATCCGCAATCAAAGAGGACAGGTCGCCGAAGGCGGGCGACGCGGTGGCGTCTGCAGCAGATGTTGCGTTCACGGGCGGGTGTTCCAGTCGGACGGAGTCGGCCGGCGCCGCGACGCCGACGCGTCAGAAAGTAGCAGATCCGCAGCGTCGGCGCCGACCGCTGGATGGGCGCGCGGCCCCCCCGCGGACCCGCCGCCGCGCCGCGCGCATCGCGCCAATTGACTGCGCTTTTTGTCGCATCTCCTCTCACTTGGCCGGAATCGCGCCAATTACCGTTGCGATCTCGACAGAACTTGGCGCGGGGCAACATGGGTGCAACCGAAGAGGAACGCAAGCTCCTTGCAAGGGCTGGGGGACACCCGATCGCCCCCTCAGGCGAGGGGTCCCGGCCTGGAGCCGTACCCGCCAACGGCAGCGGCAACTTTTGGCTGGGTGCGCTGGCGGGCCTATTGACCGGTGCTGTGGCCGCCTATCTGGCGGCCTACGCCCATTTCAATGAACAGTCTGCCGCGATCTCTCAGGCCAACGAACTGCGTCTGAGCGCAGCCAATCAGCGCATCGAGGAACTGCAGAAGCAGCAGCGAGAATTCGCCGAACAGGTGGACAAGAAGAACCAGGAGCTGGTCGCGCAAGCCGACGAGCAGCAGCGCAAGATCGTTACCCAGGTCAGCGAACACGAGCGTGCTGTACTGGCCCAGCAGCGCGCCTTGATGGCCCAGGCCGAGCAGCGCGAGCGTGACCTCGCCAAACCCGATCTTCCGGTCAAGGTCTGGGTGCGCAGGGCGGCGGGCGGACGCGGATTGGTCGGGCAGGTCCACAGCTATGGCACCAGGGAACTGGCGCTGACGCTTAGGATCCGCAACGCACCCAGCGGGCAGCAGAGTACGTGGCGCGCGGTGATCGCGCCCAATACGACGCAAGTGATCGGCGGGGAGCCCGGCTGGCCGCTTGCGCCCGGCGGCGATCTCGAACTGGAAGCCGATGGTTTCCGGCCGATGAGCTTTGCGGTCCGGCCGAGCGCGCGCGCAGCGCAAGCACCAAACTAGGGCAAAACGATCGCGCGGCATGCCGCGATCCGTCGCCGCGGATCTGGCGTTGCCTGCGGAACCTGTACAGCGGCTGGCCGCTCGCACCCACGGTTTGCGCGTGCGGCCAAGCCCCGAGGCCGCGCGGACTCGATCAACCTTCTGCTGCCGTTGCGGCTGACCGCGGGGCGATCGCTGTCTCACGGATCGAAGCGCAGCTTCATCCCAAGGAGCAGCAGCGCCAGTGCCAGCGTTATCGCGTTGGCAGCGATCACCGGTCCGGCGCCCGTCAGCACGCCATACGCTAGCCACAGCGCGATGCCCAGCGAGAACAAGCTGATCATTCCGAGCGAGATGCCGTGTGCACGACGGGTTCGCCAGGTATGCACGACCTGGGGAACGAAGGAGATCGTGGTCAAGATGGCGGCAACATACCCGAGGACTTCGGCAACAGACATGTGAGGCGGCGCCGGAAAGGGAGCGACAAACCCCGCGGGAGCGGGGGTGCGCGTTCACGGACCGGTGCCAGTGTAGCAACGGCCAGCGGGGTCACCGGCGCGGCGCCAAGGCGGCGCGCGCGAGCGGATATCGACACCACCGCGCAGACGTCGAGTGCGGCAACGGGGATCAGGCTCGCCGGCGTGCGTCGTTTGTGCGCCGCTACTTGGGGCGCCCTTCGCCGATCGCGGCCGGAGCCTGCTCGAGCAGCGCACCGATCAGGTGGTCCTTTTCCGACCACTGCTCCTCGACCCAGGTGCTGAGTCGTTGCCGGTAGGCCTTGTCGCCGATGGGATCGCCGCCGAGCACCTGCGCGGGGATCGGGCGCTGCTGCACCCGGACAATGACCGCATCGAGGCGTCCGCACAGCAGGTCCCAAAAGCGCGGCGTGCCGTGCGGATAGACGATGGTCACGTCGAGCAGGGTCTCAAACTGCTCGCCCATGGTTGCCAGCGCAATGCCCAGCCCGCCGATTCTGGGCTTGAGCAGATGGCGATAGGGGCTCTTTTGGCGCAGGCTCTTGGCCGCTGTGTAGCGCGTACCCTCGACGAAATTGATCACCGACGTGGGGATCCGCTTGAATTTGCGGCAGGCTGCACGCGTCGTCTCCAGGTCGCTTTGGTGCGCACCCTTGCCCCGGCCGCGCTTCATGAAGGGGAAATCCAGGGCCCACCAAGCCAGGCCGATCACCGGGACCCAGATCAGTTCGCGTTTGAGAAAGAACTTCAGGAACGGAATGCGTCCGTGGAAGATCCGCTGCAGGACCAGGATATCGACCGAGCTCTGGTGGTTGCTGGACACGAGATACCAGCCGTTGGTGTGCAGCCCATCGAGACCTTCAACGTCCCATCGCGCCGGACAAACCGCCGCGATCCAGTTGTTGTTGATGCCCACCCAGGCCGAGGCCAGTGCATTGAGCACACGGTCGCACAAGAGATGCACGCGCTCGTGCGCGACGAGCAGTTTGAGCAGGGCCGGCGGAATCAGGCACAAGGACACGAGCAAGGTGTTCAAGCCCAGCGTCAGCGCCGTGATGCCGCCGCGCAATGCCGCAGGCAGTCTCGCAAGCATCGGCCGCTAGATCGAGTGGGATCGGCCGCGTGCCCGCCGGCGCAGCCACCCGGCGAAATCCACCGCGTCGAGCGTGTTTTTTACCAGCAGGCCCAGCTCCGTGTCGCCCTCCATAGTCAGCCTCCGGCGAAAGAACAGGCTGTCGGGGTCAGCCTGGCGTCGCGCCAATAGCAGGAAATCATGGGCGCTGGCACCGATGGTCACGTCGGCCGGTCGCGCATCGAGCACGGGGATGAAGGCGCGCCCCGTAAAGGTCAGCCGCAGACGCAGCCCTGCATCGGTAACGACGAGTTCCACGCACTTGCCTCGCAGCGCTTGCAGCGGCTCGCGCTCGATCCACCGATCCAGCGCCAGCGTCAGTACCGCAGCCAGCGCGGCTGCAGGCGGCCAAGACGGAAGCCGCGCCGACAGCCAGCGCGCGATCGGGGGCAGGAGCACCGGTTGCTCCGCGGGGGAAGTGCCCTTCATGCGGCCACCTGCTTGAGTCCGGATTGTCCGCGCCAAAAGCCGTTGCACCGCTCCGCGGGCATGAGTTCCTGCATTTGCGCCAGCGCAGCGTCGGATGTGATGCGGCCGTCGAGCGCGTCGCGGAACAGCTCGACGACACGCGTGCCGTGGTGCGCCTGCGGGCTGATGCGCAGCAAGTCGACCCCCAGTTGCGCTATCCGCGGCAATTCGTCGATCAGATTCTGGACGTGGTCCGAGAGGGTCTGTATGCCGTTGAGGACCAGGAAGGGGTCGCCATCGCGGGTGCGCAGACGCAGTCCATCATCGAACTCGAGGCAGCGGAATTCGCAGACATCCTTTTGCAGGCGAAAATGGCGCGCCGTGAAGCAGCGCGCGGAGTACGCCAGCGGCAGGCGCCCATAGGCGTACACCTCGGTTTGCATCCGTTCGGGCCGCTGTGCCTGGATCGCGGCGAGCGCGTCCGCCGAGATCTCAGGAGCAACCACCCAGCGCATCGCGCCCAGATCGGAAAGCAGCCCCAGCGACGCTGGGTTGAACAGGTTCAGCGAGGCTCCGGCGACGAACGGCACGCGCCCTTGCATCAGGCGCACGGCACCCATGTCGTTGGCCTCCACCAGGTGGCGTCCGTTGTCGGTCAAATGCCGCAGCGCCTTGACGTCCGGCTCCGACTCGAGCAGAACCTGGCTCGACAACACAACCTGCTTGCCGCTGCTGGCCAGCTCATCGGCGAGCGCGATCCAGTCGCTGGGGCGCAATTCGCGCCGGCGCGAGCACACCGTCTCGCCCAGGTAGATTACGTCCAGCGGCGCTTGCGCCATGCTCCGGTAATAGTCCAGCACCCGGGCGCGCGGCCAGTAGTACAACAAAGGGCCCAAAGCAAGCCGCAAGCGGTTCGAGGGCGCAACGGGCGTGGCGTTCATTTCCAGGGCCGATCGTAGGCGCCCAAGGTTTGCGACTGACCCTCGGACAATCGAGACAGCGCACTGGCCCAGGACGGATCGACGCGAAAGTCGTCGCAATCGGCCTGGCATGCGTCGATTGCTTGGCGCCAGACCCGTGTCACCTCCGCCACGTAGGCCGGGCTGCGCTGGCGTCCTTCGATCTTGATGGCGCGCACGCCGGAACGGATCAAATCCGGCAGCAGTTCCAGCGCATTGAGACTGGCCGGGTCCTCGAAGGCGTAGTACGTGTGCCCCTGGACCTCGAAGCGGCCTTTGCACAGCGTTGGGTAACCTGCATTCTCGTCCGGTCCGAACCGGTCGATCAAGACCGAATCGAGTCGTGCCTCCAGGCCGCCGGCCGTCTGCGTCCAGCGCACGGATTTGGCCGGCGAACACACTCCATCGCAATTGGGAGAGACGCCGGTCGCATACGCCGAGAGCGCGCAGCGTCCCTCGACCATGACGCACAATCCACCGAAACCGAATACCTCGACTTCCACGGGCGTGTTGGCGACGATGTGACGAATCTGGGGCACGGCGATCACGCGCGGCAAGACGGCGCGCTGGATACCGAAGTGCTCATGGTAGAAATTGATGGCCTCGTGATTGGTGGCCGAGCCTTGCACCGACAGGTGCAGGCGCAGCTGCGGGTGGATGCGCCGCGCGTAGGCCATCAGTGCCGGATCAGCCAGTATCACCGCATCGACCCCCAAGTCGGCCGCGCGGTCGACCGCCTGGGTCCAGCGCCCCCAGTTGGTGGCCTGCGGGTACGTGTTCAGGGCAAGCAGTACCTTGGCACCGGCGCGCCGGGCGTAGCGCAGGCCTTCGGCCATCGCGGCATCGTCAAAGTTCAACCCGGCGAAGTTGCGCGCGTTGGTCTGATCGCGAAAACCCACGTAGACGCAGTCGGCGCCATGATCGACGGCCGTGCGCAGCGCCGGCAGGCTGCCGGCAGGGCAGACCAGTTCGAGCGTCTGGGAACGATACATTGCGGCACGCCTCATCGCGCACGGCCGGGATTACGGGCCAAGCGCAGGACTATAGGCCGCCCCCGGGGCGGAAATTTTGACGCAAATTAAACCCTGGTCGATCGACACGGCGGGAAACTAAAAAAATGCCTGGATTCCGGTTTGCGCGCGCCCGAGGATCAGCGCGTGGATATCGTGCGTTCCCTCGTAGGTGTTCACAACCTCGAGGTTCACCATGTGGCGCGCGACGCCGAACTCGTCATTGATGCCGTTGCCGCCCAGCATGTCCCGCGCCAGGCGAGCGACGTCGAGCGCCTTGCCGCAGGAGTTGCGCTTCATCATCGACGTGATCTCCACGGCCGCGGTACCGTTATCCTTCATCCGACCCAGGCGCAGGCAACCTTGCAGCGCCATCGTGATCTCGGTCTGCATGTCAGCGAGCTTTTTCTGGATCAGCTGGTTGGCCGCCAGCGGGCGCCCGAACTGGGTACGGTCCAGGGTGTACTGGCGCGCCGTGTGCCAGCACGACTCCGCCGCGCCCAGGGCGCCCCAGGCAATGCCGTAACGGGCCGAGTCCAGGCAAGTGAAGGGACCGCGCAGTCCATCGGCCTGCGGCAATTCCTGGTCGGCAGGGACGAAGACCTCGTCCATGACGATCTCCCCCGTAATGGAGGCGCGCAAGCCGATTTTGCCGTGGATCGGCGGCGCGCTGAGTCCGGCAGTGCCTTTCTCGAGGATGAAACCGCGGATCCGTCCGGCATCGTTCTTCGCCCAGACGACGAACACGTCGGCGATCGGGGCGTTGGAAATCCAAGTCTTGGCGCCGCTCAGGCGATACCCGCCGGGGACGGAGCGGGCCCGCGTCACCATGCTCCCCGGATCGGACCCGTGGTTGGGTTCGGTCAAGCCGAAACAGCCTATTGCCTTGCCGCTGGCCAGTGACGGCAGATACCGTCGACGCTGAGCTTCGGAGCCAAAGCGGAAGATCGGCAACATCACGAGAGAGGATTGCACGCTCATCATCGATCGGTAACCAGAGTCGACACGCTCGACCTCGCGGGCAATCAGGCCATAGCAGACGTAATTGAGTTCCGCGCCGCCGTAGGCCGCTGGCAGCGTGGATCCGAGCAGTCCCAGCGCCCCCATCTCGCGGAAAATCTCCGGATCGGTCGATTCGCTGCGAAAGGCCGCCACGATGCGCGGTGCCAGGCGTTCTTGGGCGTAGCGCTGTGCCGAGTCGCGTACCATGCGCTCCTCGTCGCTGAGTTGCTCGTCGAGCAGCAGCGGGTCGTTCCAGTGGAATTGAGCGCTGGTCGCGCCCGCGTGCGCGTTCTCGTCCATGCAGGTCCTCCGTTCTGTTCGGCGGCACCGGTCCCCCACCGCGGCCATGGCGCCGGCAGGTGCGGTTTTGGCCGCCGAAAATGGGACGATGATACGCGTGCGGGGGATTTTGCCCGACCCACGGACGCGGCACGATGGCGGAAAGAGGCCGACGTCGAGCGGCAGTCTGCGGCGGCGGCGCGCTTCTTGCGCCAAAGCAAGCCGGGGTGTTTTTTTGTGCATTTTCGGCGCTTCGGCGCCTGGCGCGTGCCGTACGATCGTGCTACCCGGTGGTGCCTGTGCTGGGTCACGTGTCCTGTCAAGGGCGCCATAACACGCGTCGACGCAAAAATGGGCCGTCGATTTTGCGGCAGTTGGGGAGGGGTTAGTGGTGTTTCGTACGCTTCGCGACCAGCTTCGCAGCCTTTTGCAACTGCGCAAGGAACGCAGCTTGCCGCGTCGCGGCAACAAGCCGGCGATCGGCGCCTACGTCGTACGCGACGATTTGCGTCTAACGATACAGGCCGGCATGAGCGACGATCTTTGGCACTGGCTGCTAGAGCAGGGCTGGCGCGAACCGGCCTATCAGCCGGACCGGCGCCGGTACCGCGATATTCCATCGACCTGGGTCACACGGCTGATCGACGCGCCGCCAGAACTGTACGAGAGCGTGCTCCATGCGGCCGTGGAAAAGGCCATCTTTCGGCCCAACCTGCGCAGCGCCGCGTCGAGCCGACCGCCAGCCTGGAAGAAGTAGGCGCCGGCTGCGGATCAACCCCGCGCGCGGCCATCCGTCGCTTGCGCTGCTTGGGCGTAGAGGCGCCGCAACTCGGTCTTGAGCAGCTTGCCGGTTGCCGTGTGCGGCAGGCTCTCGACGATCAAGACCGCGTCCGGTTCGCACCACTTGCCGACCTTGCCGCGATAGAACGCCCGGATTTCCTCCGGGGTCACCGTCGCGCCCGGCTTGAGGACGACCACGATGACCGGACGTTCGCCCCACTTTTCGTCAGGTCGCCCGATCGCGGCGGCCTCGCGCACGGCTGGGTGAGCGATCGCCACGTTTTCCAGATCGATCGAGCTGATCCATTCCCCGCCGGACTTGATCACGTCCTTCGTGCGGTCGACGATCTTCATGAAACCGTCGGCGTCGATCGTCGCGACGTCCCCGGTGTCGAACCAGCCCGCTTCCTCGTGAGCCGCGACCGGCCCCTGGCGGAAATAACTGCCGCAGACCCAGTAGCCGCGCGCCTTCAGGGTGCCAAAGCTCGTGCCGTCAAAGGGCAGCTCCTTGCCGGCGGCATCGACGATCTTGATCTCGACCCCAAACAGCGGACGCCCCTGCTTGAGCCCTACCTCTCGCTGCTGCTGCCCGGGCAGCGCTTCGGTCCTGCGCGTCGGGACGTTGATGGTTCCCAGCGGGCTTAGTTCGGTCATGCCCCAAGCGTGGATCGTGCGGATCCCCAGCTTGGCAAAGTCGTCCATCATGGCGGGCGGACAGGCAGACCCGCCGATCACCACGCGGTTTAGGCGCGACGGGCGCTGGCCGGTCTTCTGCAGGTGCGCGAGCAGGTTGATCCACACCGTGGGGACGCCGGCGGTGATGGTCACGCCCTCGTCTTCCATGAGCTGCGCGAGGCTCGGGCCGTCCAGGTTGGGCCCCGGCATCACCAATTTGCAGCCGGACGCCGGTGCTGCGTAAGGGATACCCCAGGCATTGACGTGGAACATCGGCACGACGGAGGAACGCATCGCGGCCGTCAGGGCGAACGCATCGGCGAAATTCACGGCATCGAGTGCAGCACGGTGGATCGGTGGCTGTACAGCAAACCCGCGCGGATTGCCGGTCGTACCGGAGGTGTAGCAAAGCGAGGCTGCGCTGTTTTCAGTCCTCGATGCGCCAGTCGTAGCTGTCGGGCTGGCCGGCCAGCAAGTCCTCGTAGCACATTGCGTTGGGCAGGGAGGTAGCGGGCATGTGGGCCCGGTCGGTCATCAAGATGAACCCGCGCACGTTCTGGAGCTTGTCCGCCAGCCCCTCGAGCAGGCCGACGAAGCTCAGGTCGGTGAACACGTACCGGTCGTCGGCGTGGTTGATGATGTCGGTGATCTCGTTCAAGACGAACAGCGGAGGTTCATGGTGTGGCAGACGGGCACCAATGCCCGCGACGCCGTAATAGAGTTCGAGGTGACGGTAGCCGTTCCAAGCCAGCGTGCCGACGATATCGCCTTGGCCCAAGCCAAGGCCGCGCAGGGCGTTGGCAACTTGCTTGGCCCGGCGTGCCAGATCGGCATAGCGGTAACGATGGATCGGACCCTCGACGGTGCGGGAAACGATCTCGCAGTCGCCGTGGTACCGCGCGGCGAACTCCAGAAGGGAAGGGATCGTCAGCGGTACCTGCATCATTTGTCCCAGCATGGGAGCCTCCTGGATCGTCCTATTGGCCACCGGCGCCCGCTCGGTCGCGGGCGAACGGGCCGCGAGCCGCGCGGATTTTGTGCCGGAGGCAAGTATGGGGGACGAAGTGCCGGCCGCGCAATCGGCCGATCGCGCGCTGGCGCGGGCGCGCGGTCGCGCCCGGTGGGGGCAGCCGCGCAGCACAGGTAGGGGTTGCGGGCTACTCGCGCATGAATTCGAGCATCTTCTCGCGCACATCCTCGGGGAAGACCGTTGGCTTCCCGAGTCTGCTGCGAGGTGCGCGCCGCGATCCGGTTCATGCGCACGCGCTGTTCGCCATCTTTGTCCACGCCCATTGTGAAGCGCACCGAAGTGCGGCCCACATGCGAGAGCGTGAGCCAGAAGTCGACGACTTCTCCCATTTTCGTCGGTTTGGCAAAGGTCGCTTCCATGCGCACGGTCGGTAACGCCAGTCCCGCGTCATGAGGAACTCGTCAAAGCGAATCTGAATCGCTTCGTAGAACCAGTCTTCGACCAAGGCATTGAAGATGTGAAAATAATTGGGATAGAAGACTGTGCCGGTCGGGTCGCAGTGCGACAAGCGGATGAGATAGGGCTTGATGAAGTGCCATCGCAATCCCTGCGGACGGCGCGTGGCGCCGAGCTACCGCGGCGGCAGTACCAGGGGTCCGATCTGCCGCGGTGCAGCAAGAAAAGCCGCCGCCCGAAGGTGGGCGCCACCGGTCCCCGTGGCTTCCACCCCGCGCTAGCCAGTTTTTCGGCGCCGGTCGGGGCGGCTTGAACGCGATAAGGCTCGAATTGCGGCGCAATAGCGCCAAAGAAAGCGTGCGAGCGTAAGCTAGCAGCGGTTGTCCCGGACGGTCTCAGGAGGAGTCGCCCATGTCGGTTCAGCACCCGCTAGGATCTCCGCGCCCCGCCCCGGCCATGAATTCGCCGCCTTGGCGGGCGGTTGCTTCTGGTGCTTAGAGGCAGTCTGCGAGGAACTCGACGGTGTGGTCGACGTCGAATCGGGCTATTCCAACGGCGGCGCAGGTGCCCCCGATTACCGTCAAGTGTGCACCGGTGAAACCGGCTATGCGGAGGTGGTTCGAATCGAGTTTGACCCATCTCGCATTCGATTCCGCGAACTGCTGGAGGTTTTTTTCGCGATCCATGATCCGACCACGCCCAACCGTCAGGGCAGCGACATCGGTACCCAGTACCGGTCGGCCATCTTCTACCACTCCGAGGAACAGCGGGCCATTGCCGCGGCGTTCCTGCACGAGGCAGCGCGTCTTTATGAAGACGAGATGGTCACGCAATTGTTGCCGGTAGAGCGCTACTACCGCGCGGAACCGTACCACCAGGAATACTTCCGCCAGAACCCGTCTCAGGGCTACTGCATGTTCGTGATCGGCCCGAAGTTGGAGAAATTCCGCCGCACGTTCGCCAGCAAGCGCCGCGTCGCCGCAACCTGCTGCCGGTTGCGGGCCGTTGGCTTGCACGGTCATGCAAAGAGGCGCTGGTGCCATCGGCCCGCCGTGCGCACTCTCCCAGCCGGCCAAGAATCGCCGCGCATGCTGCGGGCCGGGCGCGGGATCGCCGCCCGTCGCTACTCCTGCCGGGCGCGCTCGATGATGGCCTGCGTGTTCAGAACGGTTTGACCGGTCCTTACGGCTGGGAGGGTCGGGCCGATGCGCGTGCGCAAATGCACGGTCGTGCCGACGTTGATCCCGGTTTCGAGCTTGAGCTGGGCGCCGATCTTTTGCGCTCGGTTGCGCATGTTGAGCAGCCCGCGACCGCCCACGCGCTCCTCGGCGATACCGCAGCCATTGTCGGCAATCCGGATATCGAGCCACTGCGCATCGCCGGTGCCCTCGGTGGCCAGCGTAACGCGTACGGCCTTGGCGCGGCTGTGCTTGAGTGCGTTGGTCAAGGCTTCTTCGGACAATGCGCAGGATCGGCGATGCCTGGTCGAGGATCGAGCCGAGTCCTGGGCAGACGGCGTGCGTCCCAGGTCAACTCCATGCCGGCCGCGCGCAGGCGCGGCTCCATGCGAAAGCGCAGGTTGCCCAGCGCCGCCGCCAGGTCCGCGTCGTCGGCCGCCAGGGCGTCGATGGCGAGGCGCATGTCGTCGATGGACTCGCGCAGGATCTGGGCGAACTGATCGTTGCTGACCGCGCCACGCTCGACGGGCATCAGGGAGGACATCAGTTGCGAACCCAGCCCGTCGTGCATGTCCTGCATGATGCGCTGCGCTTCCTGGGCTTCGACCTTGCCGCGCTCGCTTTCCCGCAAGCGCTCGAAGTTGCGCTTGAGCAGCTGTTCGCGTTCCCGCACCCGCGTCTCCAATTCCACGCGGGCCGCCTCGGTCTCGTGCATCGTCCTCATGAACCCGTCTATCAGCGGCGTGGCCAAGGCCAGGAGCATGAGCGGGCCGGCAAAATTCAGGGCCTGCACGCCGTCTAGTTCGTTGTGGCCGATATTGCTGCTGAAGTCGAGCATGCCGGCAAACACGAGAATCATTGCCGCCACCAGTACCAGTGGTTGCGGTGCCGACTGGCCTTGGGTGCGCCGGTACACGCCGATGCCGGCGGTGGCGGCGATCATCAGGATCAGCCCGGGCTGCCAGGACCAATCCAGGTACGGGTCAGCGCAGGTTGCCGTAATACCGAAAGCAGCGGGCCGGCGGCGGCGAATATCCAGATGAACCACTCCCAGCGCGGCCAAGTCAAGGCGGACCGCCACAGCAACGCCACGGCAAGCACGGCAACGAATGCGGCAATTGCTGCCATGCTGGCCAAGTGCACGCCGAAGCGCATCCCGATGGGCATGATCTCTACAGGCCCAGGGCCGCGCAGTACACCAGCCAGCAGCCCGAGGCCAGCGCCAGCAGCCTGGAATGGATGTCACGGCGTCGGAACCAGAGCGCGACGAAAACTCGCCGCGATCAGCAAGGCGATGGTCGCCCCAGCCCAGTTCCACAGGTAGGCCAGAAAGAACTGCACCGTGTACGGATTCCAGAGCTCGCTCAGGGAGCCGACGTCGATTCCGGCCAGCAGATGTTCCCCCGGGCCGTAGGTGGACTCGATGAGAATCTCGTTGTCACCGACCAACAGCAGCGATGGATCGATCGCCAGCAACTGCGGGCGGCGCCATGCGACGTGGCGCCACTCGCTCTCGTCGGCGACCGCCCCAATGAAATGGCCATTGACGCTGAAGCGCCCGCCCTCGGTGGGCGCGCCGCAGCAACAGTGCATAGGTGCGGTCGGGCAGTTCGGTCAGCGCAAAGTGCAGGCGCAGGGCGACGGTGCGCAGGGGTGCGCCGGCTTCGTAGCGCCAGCGCAACGGCAGCGCAAAGCTCGTGCGCGATTCGACGGCGCCCGGTTCCGTGGAAGCGGCCGGATCCGGGGCGATGAAGGACCACTCAAGCCTGTGGATGGGGATCGTTTGCGCCACGGCCGCCGTGCCGGCGGCATTCGCGGCCAGCCAGGATCAGCGGCAGCAGCATAGGCTTCGCGCAGAGCCGGCGTCACAGCCTGCGGCGTCGTCCGTTTTCCGGGTCCATCGCCGGCGGCGCAAGGCCAACGATGCGGGCTTTGCGGCATGTATCGGATCAGCTCAGGACTTGAGCAGCCCCATCTGGCTCGCCTCGTAGACCGCCTCACCGCGCGAGTGCACCGCGAGCTTGCGATAGATCTTCTTGATGTGCGCCGTCACGGTATGCGGTGAGATGCCGAGGATCTCGCCGATCTCGTTAAAGCTCATCCCCTTGGCAAGCAGTTGCAGAATCTCGGTCTCGCGGGCCGACAACGGGTTGTTCTCAGCGCTGGGCGAGCGGGTGGTCGGAGCGCTCGCGGGACTGGCGCCGGCCACGCCCATGCGCGAACGGATGGCGCGCAGAACGCTGCGCGCAACCACCGGGCTGACCGGCGATCCGCCGGCACGCAGCAGTCGAATGCAGGAGATCACATCGGCCGGCGTGGAATCCTTGAGGATGTAGCCGGTGGCACCAGCCTCGATCGAGGAGACCACGTGCTGTTCGTCGCCAAAGACGGTGACCACCATGATGTCGACGTCCGGGTTGCGCTGACTGACGCTGCGGATGAGATCGATGCCGGTCCCGTCCGGCAGGCCGAGATCGATCAGCATGACGTCAAATTCCTCGCGATCGATCAGCACCTGGGCCTCGCGCTTGTTGGCGGCAACGCCCGCAAGGCGCATCGTCGGCTCGCCTTCGATGATCTGCGCAAAGCGACGCCGGAACTCCGGCTCGTCCTCGACGATAATGATCGAAATCTGGTCAGCGCTCATGTTCGGTCACCCGCTCTTTCGTAGTTGCCGTTGGGCAAAACCTCGCTCGGCGCGCCCCGGCTGGATATGCATATCATATCCCGCCAACGGCCCGCCGACGCCAAGCGAAGACGCACGGACGGTCGGATGGCGCGCGCGGGCCCGTGCCATGACCGGCGTTCAGGGTGCCAGCCGCGTTCGCTGCCAGGGGCCTGGCACGTCGGCCGGCCCGGACCCCAGGGTGCGCGCGTACAGCAACCGGTCGTGCAGGCGGGAAGGGCGCCCTTGCCAGAACTCGATTTGCGCTGGCCGCAGGCGATACCCGCCCCAATGTGCCGGCCGAGCGGGAGCCTGTGTACCGGAAAACTGCTGCTCGGCCTGCGCATAGCGCTGTTCCAGGGCCTCCCGGCTGGCCACCGGTTCGCTTTGGGGCGAGGCCCAGGCGCCGATTCGTGCTGCCAGCGGGCGCTGGGCGAAGTAGCTGTCCGACTCGTTGGCCGCGACCAAGGCGATGGGTCCGCTGATACGCACCTGGCGCTCGAGCTCCGGCCAAAAGAACAGCAGACAGGCACGCGGATTTTGTGTCAGCTCGCGACCCTTGCGGCTCTCGTAATTCGTATAAAAGACGAATCCCTGGTGGTCGAACTCTTTGCACAGCACGATGCGCACGCTCGGTTGGCCGGCGGCGTCGGCCGTGGCCAGGGACATCGCATTGGGTTCGCGCCCCCCGGAGCCGACGGCATCGTCGAACCAGCGGCGAAATAGTTCCATGGGATCGGCGCCAGCCGCCTGCTCGTCCAGGGCCGAGCGTAGATATTCGGTGCGAAGATGCGTCTTTGGCATGGTGGTTTGCCCGGTTTGGGAAAGGAAGACACGGCGATGCTACGCCCCGCGTTTGACAACTGCACGGCTCGATGCGCCGTGAAATGGAGCGCACGGTGAGCGAACCAAGGAATGGGTACGGTGCGCCGGAT
>CAVSPM010000015.1:0-6897 GCA_963729785.1 uncultured beta proteobacterium
TACACACCGCAGCGACCCGGCGCTACCGGGAAACATCCACTCACCACTATGAACACAAAAATTAGAAAATTATGGAAACGACCTTTGAAATTAAGGAATACGTTGAATCCGGAATCTCGCCATTTGCAAACTGGTTTGATTCGCTAGATGCCGTAACCGCCGCGCGCGTTGACAAATACATTCGCCGGCTTGAAGCAGGAAATTTTGGAGCAGCGAAGTTACTTCAAGAAGGGGTGTCCGAATTAAAATTGGATTTTGGTCCCGGCTACCGGGTTTATTTTGGAAGAGACGGAAAGACGATCATCATTTTACTAGGCGGCGGCAGCAAGCGCCGGCAATCCGCCGATATTGCCGCCGCGATTGAACGGTGGAAACGATACAAACAGTCAAAGAATTAACATGGCACTGACACAGGAATTATAAAGCCACCGTTTTGGCGCGCATCAAACGCGATCCCAAATTTGCGCGGGCGCTTTATGCCGAAGCCGTCAACGCCCTGCTCGAAGGCGAGACGGACGAGGGTCTCTCCATGCTGCGCGATCTGGTTCACGCCGGCATCACTTTTAAGGAACTCTCGAAACAAACCGGCTTGGGTGAAAAAGCCCTTCACCGGATGTTAAGCCGCCGGGGGGACCCGACCACGCGCAATCTGTTCACGGTTACGAAAGTAATTTGCGAAAATTTGCGCATCGTGCCTCGATTCAAATTCGCAACGTAAATCCAACCGCCTCACCGCGACGGATTTGGAATACCTGTTTTCGGAAGATTGAGCGGAACGCGCACGGAAGCGTGCCGCCTCCTTTCACAAACGCGACTTGAAGGCCCGGACCACACCGCAACCTGTCCACCTTGATTCCCTTGAGCTGCTGAATTTCCTGCTCGCATTCGGCGAGCATCGCCTCGATCTTGTGCGCGGTGCGCGACGGGATTCCGCAGGCAGGCGTCGGGAGCGTGCCTTCGCCGAGCCGCTCGACCAGCGGCAAGCCGGCCGTCTCCTCAAGCTGCTGCATCTGCACGGTGATGGCCGGCGGTGTCACATGCAACTGGCGCGCAGCTCCCGCCATCGAGACCGTCTTGGTCACGGCGGACAGAATGCGAAGCTGCCTCAGGGTGACATTCCTCATGCTAATATTATAGCCGTTAGGAAAACTTAAGCAAAGGGAAACACATTTAAAATTTACTTTTTAACGGCATCCCAATATACGAAAAGGCAGCCGGCTAGCCTTTTGCAATGCGCTAGAGATGCGCCCGGACAGTGGGGACTGGATAGGAGGATCAGCGCATGGGCGTTCACACCGCATTGCGCAAGTATGTGACGGAATGGGCGGGCGCCGACGCCCGCAAAGCTGCCGTCGCAGAAACTATCGTCAACTTGGCCGATGTTGGAGTCGAAATTGTCGCGCCTTATCGCCCAAGGTCCGCTGGCCGCGAATGGCTGCCGTGCGCAACGGACAAGGCGGCGGCATGGACAAGCAGAAGCAGCTCGACTGCGTCAGCCACAAAATGGTGATGAGGGCGCTCAAGAACTCGCCGGTCGCCTGGGTGGGCTCGGAAGAGGGCAAGGAAGCCGAATGGCTCTGAACGCAGGGTGCACCGCTTGCCGTGAACGTGGATGCGCTCGACGGTGCTTCCAACATCGGGGCACGAACCTCACGCTCGGCACGATTTTCTCTTCATCCTCCCCCGCTGAAGGCGGGGATAAGCCCTTGCTGCAGCCGGGACGCAACCAGCTTGCCGCTGGCTACATCATCTACGGGCCGCAGACCGCGCTCGTGCTCACCGTCGGACAAGGCACGCACATCTTCTGGCTCGCGCCCGGCACGAACGAATTCCTGCTCGGCAAGCGCGACGTGCAGATCCCGGCGTCGACGCGCGAATATGCGATCAACGCTTCGAACTTCCGCTTTTGGGACGATGCGGTCAAAGCCTATGTGATCGAGTGTACGCTCGGCACCGAAGGCCCGCGCCAAGCCAATTTCAACACGCGCTGGCTTGCCTCGCTCGCAGCGGAGGCGTTCCGCATCTTCATGCGGGGCGGCATCTATCTCTATCCTGGCGATAGCCGTGAGGACTACATGAAGGGGCGTCTGCGCCTCCTTTACGAGGCGAACCCCATCGCGATGCTGACCGAGCAGGCCGGCGGCGCCTGCACGAACGGAATGAGCGTATGCTCGATATCCAGCCAACCTCGCTGCACCAGCGCATTCCCCTGTTTTCGGATCGAAGACCGAAGTCGAGGAAGTGGCCGATTATTACCGTGAGCCGCATTCGCTCGGCGACCGGTCTCCGCTGTTTGCACAACGCGGGCTTTTCCGCACGTTCGGGGGCTGACCCATGTCAGTGAAGTATCCTATTATTTCTGTAACGGGTCCTCCGGTGCCGGAACGACCTCGGTGACGCGTACGTTCCAAAAGATCTTCCGGCGCGAGAAGCTCAAGGCCGCCGTCATCGAGGGAGACAGCTTCCACCGTTACGACCGTAACGACATGCGCCGTGCCATGGCGGAAGCCGAAAAATCCCACAACAACGTCTTCAGCCACTTCGGTCCGGAAGCCAACTTGTTCGAGGAGCTCGAGGGCGTCTTCCGGGAGTACGGCGCGACCGGCAACGGGCGCTTTCGCAAATATCTGCACGATGCCGACGAAGCGGCGCCGTACGGCGCAGGAGCCGGGCACCTTCACGGCGTGGGAGCGCTTCGATGCCGATACCGACCTGCTGTTCTACGAGGGTCTGCACGGCGCCGTGGTCGCCGACAAGGTCAACGTCGCCAAGCACCCGGACCTGCTGATCGGCGTCACGCCGGTGATCAACCTCGAATGGATCCAGAAGATCCAGCGCGACAAGGCGCAGCGCGGGTACTCGACGGAGGCCGTGACCAACACGATCTTGCGGCGCATGCACGACTACGTGAACTTCATCTGTCCGCAATTTAACCGGACCCACGTCAACTTCCAGCGCGTGCCGACGGTCGACACCTCCAACCCGTTCGAGGCGCGCGACATCCCGACCGCCGACGAGAGCTTTCTGGTGATCCGTTTTGCCAACCCCAAGGGCATCGATTTTCCCTACCTGCTGAACATGCTGCATGATTCGTTCATGTCGCGCCCGAATACGATCGTGGCCCCAGGCGGGAAGATGGAGCTGGCCATGCAACTGATCTTCACGCCTTTCATCTGGCGTTTGATGGAACGGCGCAAGAAGGCGCTGGGACGCAGCTGAGGAGTAGCGCAAAAATGACGCAAGCAACAGCCCATGTAAACAGCGCCGGCGAAACGCTCGCCGCCAATGCCATCCGGATGCTGGCGGTCGACGCCGTGCAGCAGGCCAACTCCGGCCACCCGGGCATGCCCATGGGCATGGCCGAGATCGCCATGGCGCTTTGGCAGCGACACCTACGGCACAATCCGAGCGATCCGAGCTGGGTCGATCGCGACCGCTTCTTGCTCTCCAACGGCCACGGTTCGATGCTGCAGTACGCGTTGCTGCACTTGAGCGGCTACGACTTGCCGATCGATGAGCTCAAGCGCTTCCGCCAGTTGCACTCGAAGACGCCCGGGCACCCGGAGGTGGGCGTCACGCCCGGGGTGGAAACCACGACCGGCCCGCTGGGGCAGGGTCTGGCCAACGCGGTCGGCATGGCTCTGGCCGAGCGCGTGCTGGCCAGCCGGTTCAACAAGCCGGATGCGACCATCGTCGACCATCACACCTACGTCTTTTTGGGCGACGGCTGCCTGATGGAAGGCATATCGCACGAGGTGTGCAGCCTAGCCGGCACGCTGCGGCTCAACAAGCTGGTGCTGCTGTACGACGACAACGGCATTTCGATCGATGGCAAGGTCACCGGGTGGTTCACCGACGACACGCTGGGGCGGTTCCGCGCTTACGGTTTTCATGCCGAGAGCGTCGATGGCCACGACATTGAAGCGGTGTCGGACGCGATCGCCCGTGCCCGCCGCTCCGACCGGCCGACGCTGATTGCCTGCAAGACGATTATCGGCAAGGGCAGTCCGGACAAGGCCGGGCGGCGCGGCATCCACGGTGCGGCGCTGGGCGCCGAAAGCGTGGCCAAGGCGCGCGCCGAACTGCAGTGGCCGTATGCGCCCTTCGAGATCCCCAACGAGGTGTATGCGCTGATGGATGCGCGCGCGCGCGGCAAGAGCGCGCAGGACGCGTGGAAGGCGCGCTTTGCCGCCTACCGGTCCGCGCATCCGGCCGACGCGGCCGAGTTCGAGCGCGTGATGTCGGGCGACTTACCCAAGGCATTTGGCGCCAATTTCGGCGCGTACATCGATCAGGCGGTGGAAAAAGGCGAGAAGCTGGCCACACGCCAGGCCTCGCAGCGGGCCATCGCAGCGCTGGCCGCCGAACTGCCCGAGTTGCTGGGCGGTTCGGCCGACCTGACCGAATCGAACCTCACGCACTGGAAATCGGCGACAACCTACACCGCCGCGCAGCCGGGCAACTATCTGAGCTACGGCGTGCGCGAATTCGGCATGGCGGCGCTGCTCAATGGCGTGGCGCTGCACGGCGGCCTCATCCCCTTTGGCGCGACCTTCCTGACCTTCGCCGATTACTCGCGCAACGCGATCCGCATGTCCTCGCTGATGCACCTGCGGGTGATCCATGTGTTTACGCACGATTCCATCGGCCTGGGCGAGGACGGGCCCACGCACCAGCCGGTCGAGCATGCCTCCAGCTTGCGCCTGATCCCGGGTCTGCAGGTCTGGCGTCCCTGTGACGTGGTCGAGACGGCCGTGGCCTGGCGTTGTGCGATCGAGCGTCGCGACGGCCCCAGCGCCTTGTTGCTGACGCGCCAGGCGCTGCCGGCGATGGTGCGCGACAAGGCACTTGCCGGCACCGTCGAGCGCGGCGGCTACGTGTTGCACGAGGCCTGCCGCCAAGGTGCAGGTGGTCCTGATGGCGACCGGCTCGGAAGTGCATCTGGCGATGGAATCGGCCAAGCAACTCGAGCAGCGCGGTATCGGTGCCCGCGTGGTGTCGATGCCCTGCTGCGAGCGCTTCGACGCCCAGACGCCCGAGTATCGGCGTTCGGTGCTCGGCCAGGACCTGCCCAGGGTGGCCATCGAGGCCGGCGTGACGCAACTGTGGCATCAATACGTCGGCAGCCGGGGCCGGGTGATCGGCCTGGACCGCTTTGGCGAATCGGCGCCGGCACCGGAGCTTTTCAAGTTCTTCGGCATCACCGTCGACGCCGCGGTCAAGGCTGCGAAGGAACTCATTAGATAATCCGGCAGCTTCGATGTCTCGTACCGTCAAAGCCCTCTCACCCCCAGCCCCTCTCCCGCAAGGGGAGAGGGGTGTTCGCAGCCTTACCCTCTCCCCTTGCGGGAGAGGGTGGCCGCAAAGCGGCCGGGTGAGGGGTGGCTTACAGCAGCATCGGGGTAATCGGGTAAAGTAACAGCATTCGAGGGGGCACTTCTAACCATAGGCTACGAGGTTCTCCCCATGGATACAAATGCAAGTGCCGTTACAGGCAAAGACCGCTACAGGGCGGGCGTGCTGAAATACAGCAGATGGGCTACTGGGAGCCGGATTACCAGCCCAAGGACACCGATGTGATCGCGCTGTTCCGGATCACGCCGCAGCCCGGCGTCGATCCGGACGAGGCCGCGGCGGCGGTGGCCGGAGAATCTTCCACCGCGACCTGGACCGTGGTCTGGACCGACCGCCTGACGGCCTGCGAACACTACCGGGCCAAGGCTACCGTGTCGACCCGGTGCCCGAACGCGACCCGGCGCAGTATTTCGCCTACATCGCCTATGATCTGGATCTGTTCGAGGAGGGCTCCATCGCCAACCTGACCGCCTCGATCATCGGCAACGTGTTCGGCTTCAAGGCGGTGAAGGCGCTGCGCCTGGAGGACATGCGCATCCCGGTCGCCTACCTCAAGACGTTCCAGGGGCCGGCCACCGGCATCGTGGTGGAGCGCGAGCGCCTCGACAAGTTCGGCCGGCCGCTGCTGGGCGCGACCGATCAAGCCGAAGCTCGGCCTGTCCGGCCGCAACTACGGCCGGGTGGTCTACGAGGCGCTGAAGGGCGGGCTCGATTTCACCAAGGACGACGAGAACATCAACTCGCAGCCGTTCATGCACTGGCGCGACCGCTTCCTGTACTGCATGGAGGCGGTGAACAAGGCCTCGGCCGCGACCGGCGAGGTGAAGGGCCACTACCTGAACGTCACCGCCGGCACGATGGAGGAGATGTACGAGCGCGCCGAGTTCGCCAAGGAGCTGGGCAGCGTCATCGTCATGATCGATCTGGTGATCGGCTATACCGCGATCCAGTCGATGGCCAAGTGGGCGCGCAGGAACGACATGATCCTGCACCTGCACCGCGCCGGCCATTCGCACCTATACGCGGCAGAAGAACCACGGCATGATCTTCCGCGTGATCTGCCAAGTGGATGCGCATGGCGGGCGTGGACCACATCCATGCCGGGACGGTGGTCGGCAAGCTGGAGGGCGATCCGCAAGTCGATCGCAGGGCTTCTACGACACGCTGCGCGAGGACACACGTACCGATGAGCCTCGAGCACGGCCTGTTCTTCGAGCAGGACTGGGCGAGCCTGCGCAAGGTCATGCCGGTGGCGTCCGGCGGCATCCATGCCGGGCAGATGCACCAGTTGCTGCACTATCTCGGCGAAGACGTGGTGCTGCAGTTCGGCGGCGGCACGATCGGTCACCCGATGGGCATCCAGGCCGGCGCGACGGCGCAACCGCGTCGCGCTCGAAGCCATGATCCAGGCGCGCAACGAGGGCCGCGACATCTCGCCGAAGGGCCCGGAGATCCTGGCGACGCCGCGCGAATGGTGCACGCCGCTGAAGGCGGCGCTGGATACCTGGAGGGACGTCACCTTCGACTACGCCTCGACCGACA
>CAVSPM010000016.1:0-75447 GCA_963729785.1 uncultured beta proteobacterium
TCATGCCGAAAACGCGGCGGACCTCGCGGGCCGCGCTTGCCGGATTGATTATTGTGATTGGGTTCCAGGACGTGTTCGCCCACGCGAACCGTTCCCCCGTCAAAGGAGTTGAGGCCGTTGATGCAACGCAGCAGCGTGGACTTGCCCCCCACCGCTGGGACCGAGCAAGGCCAAAGTCTGCCCGGCGTCGATCCGCAGATTGATGTTGTCGAGGATCGTGCGATCACCGTATCGCTTGGTCAGGTTGGAAATGTGTAGACATTCATGGCGTTTAGCGTCCTCCCTCCCAGCGGCGTTCGAGATAGCGAGATAATTCAGCCAAGGGCACCGACATCAACAAGTACAGAACCATCGTCACGAGGCCGATTTCAACGTACTGCAAATGTTCGGTGGCCATTGTCATGGAATACTGCTTCATCAGCTCGGAAACGGCAAGCACGCTGACCACGCTCGTGTCTTTGAAGAGGGCCACGAGGTCGTTGGTCATGGGCGGCAAGATGACCTTGATCGATTGGGGAAGGATGATGCGGAAGAAGATCCGCAGCGGCGGCATCCCCAGCGAGGCGGCCGCCTCCCATTGGCCAATCGGAACCGAGGCAATCCCCGCGCGATAGATTTCCGATTCGTAGGCGGCGTAGTTCAGGCCGAAGCCGATCACGCCGACGAGGAAGGCGTTGAGTTTCGAGAAGCTTGTCGGCAGGCCCATCATGTCGCCCACCTGGGGAAGGCTGTAATCAGGAAGAAAGAACGAGGAGGAGCAGCACCGGGATGCCGCGGAAGAACTCGACATAGATCGTTGCCAGCCAGCGCAGCGGGGCCGGCCCATACAGCCAGGCAGCGGCGATCGGCAACCCGATGCAGATGGCCAACAGGAAGCCCAGCAGGGTGAGTTTGACCGTCATCCAGGCCCCGGAGAGGAGCACGGGAAAGTATTGCCAGAACGTCCGGGGCCGCTCGGGCGGCTTTGCCTGATGGCGGCTTGAAGCCACCCCATCGGCAGTGACCACTACCCCTGCTGGTCGTTCCACAAATCCCAGTGCTCGTAGATCCGCTTCAGCGTGCCGTTATTGTAGAGTTTTTCGATGGCATTGTCACACTGCCGGGCCAGTTTCTCGTCGTCTTTGCGAAAGACGATGACGTAGTTTCCCCGGAGCCGTCGGCTTGCCGACAAACTTCAGGTTCGACTGGAACTTGGGGTCGCCTTTCGTGTATTGCAAAGCGATCGGCAGATCAGGAGACGGCGTCGACTTGCTTCTGTGCCAGGTCGGTATACGGCCTCGTCTGGTCCTCGTAAGCACGGTTCTCGATGCCCTTCTCGTCGAGCAAGCGGGCCGCGGCCGTGTCGGCCATGGTGCCGACAACCACGCCTTCCGCTTGCAGTCGTCCAACGACTGGAAACGGTCGTCGTCGCGGCGGCAAACCAGTTGCAGGGTATAGATGTAATAGGCCCGCGAAAGGCGGAATCGCTCCTGGCGTTCAATCGTGTCTTCCACGCCGTTCATGGCGAAATCAAAATCGCCGCGCTCCAGACCCGGAATCGACCATGGAGAACGAGTATTGCTTGAATTCAATCGGCCGCTCGATTTCGCTTTGCAGGGCGTCGCGAAGTTCGACCTCGAAACCGACATACTGGCCGGGGTGGTCCGGGTCCATGGAAACGTGGGGCACTGCCTTCCGCATCGGCGGCCCAGAGTAGCGGTTTTTCCGCGGGCGGGGCGTCGGCCGCTTGAACCAGATTCCCCCAAGAGAAGCAACAACAGCACGATGCTTCCTGGCCAGTCGAACACTAAAGGCATGCTCCATCGATAACATCCCTCCAAACTGGTAGTGGGTTCACGCTCCGTAACAGTTCAGCGGAATGAAGTGCTGTCATGGGACCCCACCGAGCTTGTCTCGGTCGGTGAACAAGGCTGGATAGCTAGAAGATCTCACGCCCACATATCCTCCCCATCCCCGCGGCCGGGCCGCCGAGGCGGCCCCGGCCGCGGGGATGGGGAGAGGGTCGCAATTGTCCCGTGCTAGCCTTTCAGCCTCCTTCACCGACCGAGACAAGCTCGGTGGGGTCGTAACTTCACTCCGCTGACATGTTACCATGCTCCGTTTCTTATCGTGCCCTTACATACTCACTATATGGCGAACGGGCGTCGTCAACCGACAGGCCATCTGCGAAAGTCGCAGCGATCCGGACCGCTAGCCGTATTATTGCATGCCCCGCAGCTTGGACTAGCCCACTTCGGAGAAAAGAATCCTGCACACCCGGGAAGTGTGCCCACCACGACAAGCACCAATGAACCATATTCTGAATACGCCGTCAAGTATTTTGCCGGAGTAAACCGGAACAATTATAGGCGGATGGATTTCTTTCTGCCGGAGATAAGTGGAGCATGGCAGAAAACCACCATGGCCAATGGTGGCTTTCCGCCATGCGGAGCAGAGAAAGGGTAAGAATCAACTCGGCAACGACTACAGGAGTTGCGAGGGCGGATACGGCGCACTTCTTCAAAGGATCTTACCAATCTCAACCGCGGGCGGTATAGGAGTGTTGCTCGAGCGGATGAACCGGATTTGCAAGTGAGGTGCAGGCGCACCTTCCATATCGATATGACTACAATCAAAGCCGATAGCGGCCCGTGCGTTCACAGGCCGATGGCTATGCCGTTGGACTTGGCTGTCGTCAGGCCTTTCTTGCCCTCCAACGTCGCCGATAGACTGCCCCTACTCCCAACGGCGCCGTTGCCAGCAAGGAAAGCGTCGCCGGTTCGGGAACTGGGCTCAGCGTGAACGTGCCGCCAGTGCCTTCGTTAAAGATCGGAGTGCCATTTGTTCCGCTGACAAACGCGTAATCTCCGCCGCCGTTGCCCCAGATGTTAATCTCGGGCTCTCCGCTCGGATTAGCAACCGGATCGTTCTTGAAAATCAAGCCGTACTCGGTAAGGTATGACAGAGGCCCTGACAGACCACCGTTCAGCGGATAGCTTGCCGCATCATTGTTTGGAAAAACAAGATTATCGCAAATAAAGAACTGTGAGCCGGCAAAGGCATCAGTCCCCGAATTTGTCAACCACCCCAGAGCCAATCGTGGTCGTGCCGTTCAACGTCTCCAAATCGTAGAGCCCGCAACCAGGTCCATTTAGAGTACCTCCACTGGCGGTAACGTTCATGTAGCCACCCGTGCCCCATTCGATGTCGCCCGTAGTGGCCACAGCCGTGATTTGGCCATAGGCCGCATTACCGGCGGTGTCAGAATAGGTGAATGCAAAGGTATCCGCACGCGCCGCGGTCGTAAGGCAAACGACGGCAGCCACCAGGCAAAAAGAAACCGTTCGAACAAAGCACTTCATAAAACACCTATCAACGCTGAATCTCTTGGGGTTTACCAGAAAAACGCAAATCTCAATCTTTCTATTCAAGAGCAACTCCGGCTGCGGCCCAGCCGAAACCACGGACAACACTCAAGGGAGACCGAACCCGGGCAAGAAAGGCGGCACAGTGCTAGACTCGCTTGAGAGTCACCGTATCGAGTCACCGGGCGCACACAAACTAAAACAACTCACGCCACGAGTTGCGTGCTGCGGACGGAGGCTCGCGCACTATCGCTGCCTGCAAATAAATCTGGGTTTCGGCGATGGGGCTGACAACCATTTGCAGCCCGCTCGCGGCGGACAACCTGCATCGCAAGGTCCTTCGCGAACATAACGCTCAATTTACCCTATTTTGACATTGCTGTCAAGGATTTTGTCAAATTTATTTGAGACTCATCGTTGCCAGGTCATGGCTTACACTAGATTGGGCACTCAGGATGTACCAGCATGGACATACGACCTGAATGCCAAGCCGGTAGGCCGGTTGCTTTTCCTTCTGGTCCAGGAACAGCCCAACGGCCATTTTGTCGGAACCAGGATTGACGGTCGCGAACTTCACCTTGGCCGTTTCGGTCTTATGCTCGTCCAGCGCCGGGGCGCTGCGGATTCATATCGGTGAGCCACTGCTTTTCCATCACGCGATTCTGGGCATCGAGGAGGGCGAGGGCCACGTGACATGGCGAAGACACGAAAGCCGCACCGTCGTTGAGCCAATGCAGTTTCACCGGGAATGGGACCGATTGCCGAACGTCACCAGGCAGGACGGCCTTCTCCAGCACGAAGTGATAGCCGACGTAATTGCCCAGCCCCAGGCAGAAGTCGCGGTTCTCCTCGAAGTATCGGGGTTCCATTGCATATAGCTTGGTTTTCCGCCCTTGAAATACGTGTTTTTCAGCATCTCGGGCTTCCACCAACCGCTCTTCTTCATCTCCGCGTAACCGTCACAATACTCGAAGATCGAGGGATGACGGCCATGGGCCCGCAGGCATTCCGAGCCATCTTTGGACCACTTGCTGAGGATGCCGTCGCGGCGCATGCCGGCCCCTTGATCGACCGCCCAGTCGTAGACGGAATCGTAGAAGCCGACGCCCCAGGGATGATGAGCTGGGTATGCGGGAATGCCTTCAGGTAGGCAGGAAGTAGTTGATCTTGAGGTTCTCCGGCGGGGTGAGAACGATGCCCGGGGCATTGAGCATGCCGATGTGCCCTTCACCCCAGTTGCCGTACGAGCGGATATCGACGAAGGCGATGTCCGGATTGCCGTCGTAGCGTTGCCCAGGGCCTCGACGAACGCCTTGTACTTCGTAGGAAGACCGGATCGTCCCATGTCTTCGGGATGATCTGCCGGCCCGTGGGGGAGGAGTCGTCGGGGACTGCCAGCGGCAGGGCCCCGGCGTCGAAGACCCATTGGGGCGTGACGTACTGCTGCCCAATGCCCGTGCTGACGTTCATCACGCCGAAGGCGATTTCTTGTCGAAACGTTTGAACCGTGAATGAAGTCGTCGATCTCCTTCCAGTTGAACTGCCCCGGCTTGGGCTCAACGGCCGACCACGTCGTGCGGGTATATCCAACGCTGATGTAGTCCTTGGTGTATTTGTCGGGGCCGTAGTACTGCACCCAACCTTTGCCCGGATTGACGAGCATGGCGTTGTCCCTGGCCGGCACAATGGTGACAGGCTCGGCGGCTGGTCCGGGCAGAACCATCGCGCCGATAAGAATTGACATCAAGAGAATTGCGTGACGCATCGTGAATTGCTTCCTCCAACCGGATATGGTTTTTCTCGTGCTCACGCTCTGCATGTCTTACGATAACGGGGACGCGGAGCGTCCGTCCAGTGCGTTACGACGCGGGAGCGTCGTAACGAGATGTTCAACGAAGAGTCGTCCGCTCGTTTTCCTGCCATCAATCCTGGTGAAAGACCTCGTCCATCGAAGCCCACCACTCGCCGGGCGCGGTCGGCCAGCGGCGCCTGGCACGGCTTGCAGACGTCCCACCACCGTTGGGTCACGGGGTCGGCCGCCATCTTGGCCATGTCGGCGGCGAAGTCGTCGCCCACATACTCGAAGTAGCTGAACAGATAGTGGCAGCCGTCGGGCAGTCGCCGCAAGTAGATCGAGTAATTCCGGATGTTGCACTCGCGGATCATTCTGCAGGACATCGGGCCAGACGGCGGCGTGCAGACGGACGTACTCGTCGAGTTTCTCCGGCCTTAGACCGATAACGGAACCATAGCGTTTCATGATTTCACTTCTAGGGTTGAGTAAGAATTGTCGATGTACCCAAGTAGTTCCCGTACGTCAGGCTCAGCACGGCGGCGATGAGCACCGCCAGGCCCAGTCCGATGGCGAACCAGGTTCGCAGCCGGCAGCCTTTCCACTCGCGGAAGACGACCGCGACCAGGTTGCTGAACAGGACGAGCATGATCATGTGGATGGCCCAACTCGTGTCTGCGTTGCTCATCCGGACGTGGCCGAGATTATAGAAGAAGAACTGGCCGTACCAGAGCGTGCCGGTCAGCATCGCTAAGAGGTAGTTGGTCCACAGGCTGCCCCGGCCTTCGCCGTCGGCCAGGCGCGTCAATTGGCCCAAGGTACGGTTCTTTCGTGCGAGGAAGAGGCTATAGAGGAGTGCGGTAACAAAGGCCCCGCTGTTGACGAAAGGATAGGCGATATTGCCCTTCCAGATGCCCGCACCGTGCTCGGCTGCCGCGGCGACGATCGGCTTGGCGACATCCTCCATGGCAATACCGTAGACGGCCGAGAGGAGCCCGCAAGGAGCGAAAAGAACAGCCCTCGAAACAGGGAGAACTCGCCCAGCCCGCCGGCACGGCCTTGGAAGTCGATTTCCTTCAAACGGCCGGCGACGCCGCAGACCGCAATGCCCAGCACGCCAGTCGCCACGCCGGTCACGATCCAATCTGAGCCGCTGGCGGCAAGGATCTCGCCCATGTTGCCGTTCACCAAGGGCATGACGACGGTTTTCGTCAGGGCGGAAAGCCCAACGGCAATCGAGTACGTAAGCGAGAAGCCGATATAGCGGATCGAGATATTGAAGGCCGTGCCGCCGACTCCGTATGCCATGCCCATGGCGAAACACAACCACCATCGACTGCTTCGGCGAGTCGGCCAGGACGCCGCCGAGTTCCGGAATCGTGCAGATGGCGCCGACGATCGGCCAGATCAGCCAGCACCACGCGGCCTGCGTCATCCAGAAGATCTCCCACGACCAGCGGCGGATGTACTTCTGCGGCGTATAGCAGTTGGCCGAGAGGAAAGCGCCGACCGAGTGGTAGCCGACGCCAAGCAGGGGATTAGGAGGAATGGGAGTCATGGCGGCTTTCTTGGGTTATTAACAGGCCTCGTCGAACTCGCCAAGTTGCAGGGGATACTTCCCATACTGCCGCACAAGGCTGACGATGTAGTCGTACGTGGGGCCGGAGACGGCGCTGGAAACCGAGTGATCGGACTGGAAGATGAACCCGCCGCCGCGGGCCGCATTGAGCTTGCGCAGCACCTCGCGGCGGATCGCCTCGCGGTCGCCCGTCTCCCAGACCTGGATATTGTTGTTGCCGCAGAAGGCCATGCGGTGGCCGAAGCGCCGCCGCAGGTCCAGCGCGTCCATGCCCGCCTTGACCTCCAAGGGGTTATAGCCGTCGATGCCCGTTTCGATGTAGTCCTCGAAGATCGCGTTGACGTTGCCGCAGCCGTGGTAGATGACGTCCAGCCCCTTGCCGTGGCAATGATCGACGATCGCCTTGACCCAGGGCTTGTAGTAGGTCCGCCAGTAGTCGGGCCGCATGAAGGTGCCTTTCTTGTACGCCACGTCGCCCCAGATGACGAACCCGTCCAGCCAGGGACCGGCCGCGTCGATCGCCGCCTTGGAGCAATCCAGGTAGAACTGCCCCACGCGGTTGAGCACCGCGCCGAAGCGTTCCGGCTCCAGGGCCATCCACATCATGTGGTTCTGCGGGCCGATGAGCCGGGTCATGCACTCGGAGCACTCGCCCATGCTGCCGTAGACGGGGAAATCGGGCCAGAGCGACTTGACCGTCTCGACCCACGCCGGCGAGTTCCGCTCGAAACCGTCGCCCACGCCGGCAATCTGGTTGTCGCCCGCCGCGAAGAAACGCCGGCGGTCGCACGGATCGTCGAACACGGCCGCCTCGAGTTTCTCCAGCGTGTCGATTTCCCAGGCGATGAACTCGGGCATGGGGCAGTCGAACTTCTTGCGCAGGATCGCCCCGTAGCCCGTCTTGACCACGACCTCCTCGGACGTCTCCTTGAGCGTCTCGAACGAGCGGATCCAGGGGTCCATGTTCGGCACCGTGGCGATCCAATCGAGGTCGTAGTAGTAATACGGATTGGCGTCTTCCGGCAGGCCGAGCTCCGTCCGCCATCGCCGGATGAAGCTGCCCCAGAAGAAATCGCTGATCGGCACGCGGTCCGGCTCCTCGTGTCGCAGCGCCTTCTTCAAGCGATCCAGCTTTCGCAGCGTGTTGTCTTTCCGCGTTGCGGCGGAAGAATCGGTCCCGGTCGTGTCAAACATCCCCATGGCAAAGAATCTCCTCGATGATCGTGGCCCCGCCGATCACGGCGCACAAGGCACCATACTAACCCGAAGTGCAACCGAGGGCAACCTCCCTGCCCACCCCCCAACCCTCGCTTGGGGTTTGCACTTCCCGGAAGTCGGCGTCAGGCTTGAGTAGTGGCGCAATTGGAGGTAAAACTGATTCCATGAGCATTCGCCTCACCGTACGCATGGCCGCGCCGAGCATCATGATCAGCCTCCTGCTGCTGACCGTGGGCAGCGTGGGGGGGTGGATCGTCCAGCGCTTGCAGCGGAGCACCGCCCAGACCGTCTCGCTGGACATGTCGACCATTCAAGCGGCCGAACAGTTGGTCTTTGCGATCGGCGAGACGCGCATGGAATTGGCCCAGTTCCTGGCAACGGGCGATCGGGCCCATTTGAAAGCCGTTCCCGCCGCCTGCGAACAGATCGAACGCTGGCTCGCCGAAACGGAAAAACTGGTGGATGACGACGACGAGAAAGCCCTGGCGGGCCGAATTCGCGCCGGCTATCAGGAGTTCCTTGCCGAATGGCAGAAAGCCGTGGCAGAACCTCCCGGCGCCATGCCGATCGACAAGACCCGGCAGGCCGTCGCGCGGTTGAACGACGACCTGGCCGCCAACAGCCTGCTGGCGCCGGCCAAGGAGTTGCTCGCCCTGGAGGAACGGCTGATCCATAAGAGCAGCGACAAGAATCAAGACATGGCGGGCTGGGTCGCCGTCTTCCTGTGGCTGCTGGGAATCTGCGGAGCGGTGGCCGGACTGGTCGCCGGCTTCGGCATCGCCCGCGGCATCAGCCACTCCATCGTGAATCTCTACGTGCCGATCCGTGCCGCCAGCGGCCGCCTGGAGGAGGTCATCGGCCCGGTCGATATTGCCCCTGCCCGGGGAATCGAACACCTCGACGAAATCTTGCGAAGCATGGCGGACCACGTGGGAACGGTCGTGGACCGCTTGCAACAGACGCGAGCACGAGGTCCTCCGCGCGGAGCAGATGTCGGCCCTGGGCCAGCTTGCCGCCGGGCTGGCCCACGAGCTGCGCAACCCGTTGACGTCGCTGAAGCTGCTGGTGCAAGCGGCGGTCGAGGCGGGGCCGGACGCGGGCCTTCGCGGCCGCGATCTGGCCGTGGTTGCCGACGAGACCGCGCAGGCTCGATCGATCGCTGCAGACCTTCCTCGATTTCGCCCGCCCTCCGAGGCTGGAGAAGCGGCGGGCAGACGTCTGCCAGGTCCTCAACCAGACCCTGGAGCTGGTTTCCGCCCGCGCCGCTCGCCAAGGGGTGTCGATCCGCAGCGATTTTCCGCCGCAGCCCCTGGTGATCGAGGCCGACCACGAGCAGCTCCGCCAGGTGTTTCTCAACCTGGTGCTCAATTCCCTCGACGCCCTGCCCCACGGCGGCGCCATCCAGGTCACCGCCGCCGGCGGCGACGGGGTCACGATCACGGTCGCCGACGACGGACCGGGGATCTCCGCGGAACCGGCCGATCAGATCTTCGAGCCCTACGTGAGCACGAAGGAGACGGGCCTGGGACTCGGTTTGGCCATCTGCCGCCGCATCGTCGATGCCCACGGCGGCCGGATTACCGCGGCCAACGGCCCCGCCGGGGGCGCGGTCTTCACCGTCCGGCTTCCCGGCAATCGCAGGAGGACAAGGGCGTTCAGCTGAACGGACCGGCAAACCCGGCCACTGTTATCGACAAGAACATCATGCAAAGCCTCTTGATCATCGACGACGAACCGAACGTGTGCTACACGCTGGAAAAGGTCTTGGCCTCCGCCCGGCTCAAGATCCTCACGGCCGGCACCGCCGGCGACGGACTCGACGTGGTCCGCCGCGAGTCGCCCGACGCCGTGATCCTCGACGTCCGCCTGCCCGACATGTCGGGCCTGGACGCCTACCGCCAGATCCGCCAGATCGACGCCCGGCTGCCCGTGATCATCATCACCGCCCACGGGACCACCGAGACGGCCATCGAGGCCATGAAACTCGGCGCGTTCGACTACTTGCTCAAGCCGTTGGACCTGGGGCAACTTCGCGACGTGGTGGCACGGGCCATCCATCTGAGCCAGATCAGCCGCACGCCGGCCATGTACGACGAGAACGGGCCGCCGCAGGTCGAAAGCGACCAACTGGTGGGCAACTCGCCGCCCATGCAGGAGCTCTACAAGTCGATCGGCCGGATCGCCCCGCAGGACGTCACCGTGCTGATTCTCGGCGAGAGCGGGACGGGCAAGGAGATGGTTGCCCGGGCCATTTACCAGCACAGCCGCCGCAGCCGGGCCCCGTTCCTGGCCATCAACTGCGCGGCGATTCCCGAGCCGCTCCTGGAAAGCGAGCTTTTCGGCCACGAGCGCGGCGCGTTCACCGGCGCCGACCGCCGCCGCATCGGCAAGTTCGAGCAGGCCGACGGCGGAACCATCTTCATGGACGAAGTCGGCGACATGGCGCCCGCCACGCAGGCCAAACTGCTGCGGCTGCTGCAAGAAGGAGCAGTTCGAACGCGTCGGCGGGAACGCGACGATCCACACCGACATCCGGCTCATCGCCGCCACCAACCAGGACCTGGAATCGCTGGCCGCGGCCGGCCGCTTCCGCCAGGACCTGTTCTACCGGCTCAATGTCCTCACGATCCGCATTCCTCCGCTCCGCGAGCGGATCGACGACATCCCCCTGCTGGTGAACTACTTCCTCGGGCGCATGAACCGCGAGTTCGATCGCCACGTGCACGGCGTGTCGCCCGAGGCCATGCAGCTTCTCAAGCAACACAATTGGCCGGGCAACGTCCGCGAATTGCAAAGCGTCATCAAGCACGCCTTGATTCATACCCCCGGCGACATCGTGTTGCCCGACGGCTTGCCGCGTCCACTTGCGCGAGGCGCCGCGGCCGGCCAGCCGCCGTCCGCCGTTGCGGGCGGCGATCTGGAAGTCGGCCGCCTGGTCCGCGAGTTGCTCGCAGAGAAGCCGCGGCAACATCTACTATCACGTGCAGGCGGCCGTCGATCGGGTCGTGCTCAACGCCGTGCTCGAACACGTCAAGGGGAACCAGGTGGAAGCGGCGGAACTGCTCGGCATTTCCCGCAACACCTTGCGATCGAAACTCCGCAACCTGGGACTGGTCGTCGAGAAGCAACTCAACGAGCGCGGCGACGCCGACTGAAACGTAGGGTGGGACAAGCGAGCTTGCGAGCGCGGGCCCACCATGAGCGGGAATGACAGGAGGTGTAGCAAGACTGGTGGGCCGTGCATCGCTACGCGAGCTTGTCCCACCCACGGTGAATGACCCGGTTTCGCGGCGGTATTCCCTCCTGCCGAAATTTTGTTACACTGAAGTTGGCCGGATAGGGAGCACAACGCGCTCCTTTCCGGCCGGCAGCGCCAGACAAGCAAGGGCCAGACTGTGGGTTCCACGAAACAAACGATCCACGAAGTAGACTTCTGCAGCCAGATTGCCGTCTGCCGCGAACCTGCCTCATAGGCCAGAACCCGACGCCTACCCATTTCGGGAAGCCCGGGTGGAGGGGTTCGGCACGGGCGCGGGCGCCGAAGCGCAAGATCTGCGTTTCTACGGCCGCGGCGACAAACTCGTCCTATGCGGCGAAGTGAAGTTGCCGGGCACGCGCGAGGGCCGTTCCCCATACGACGCCAAGCTTTCCGGCGACGCGGAAGCGAAGGCCAACGACGCCGGCATCAAACACTTCTTCACCTGGAACGTCAACACCTTCGTGCTTTGGGACCGCAGCCTATGGGATAGGCCGCTGCTGGAGCGGCGAGTTTGGGAGCGGAGGCTGGGCCGCACGCTTGCCAGTCCCGAGGAGGTCGCGCGGGAGGAAAACCTCAACTTCATCAAGACCAATTTCCTGCCCGACCTGCTTCGCGACCTGGCCGACATCATATCGGGTCGGCGGCGGGAATGGCTGCCCCCGGACGACATCTTCATCCGCTCGCTGGAAAGCCACCTGGACTGGCCGGTCCAACTTACCAGCGCGTACCTCCTCGAACACTCCAACAAGAGCAAACCGTTCGACCTGCGCGTGCAGCGCTGGATGACCGACCAGGATTGGACGTTCGTGCGCACGCCTCACGAAGAATGGGCCAAGGCCGTGGACAACATGGCCAAGACGTTGGCCTACGTGTGGGCAAACCGGCTGATCTTCTACAAGGCGCTGCGCAGCCGGTTCCCCGACCTGTCGCGGCTCGAACTGCGGCCATCGGTGAAGAAGCCCGAGGACGCGACGGCGGCCTTCAACAGCCTTTTTCAGAAGGCCGTGCAGCGAAGCGGGGACTACGAACCGCTGTTGATGCCCGACGTGCGGGATTGGGCTTCGGAGTCGGTTTTCCGGCCGGCCAACGCGCTGGATGCCTGGCGCGGGCTGCTGCACGGCATCGAATCGGTCGACTTCCGCGAAGTGCTCGTCCGACGTGGTGGGCCGCATCTTCCAGAAGCTCATCGGCCCGGACGAGCGGCACCGCTACGGGCAGCATTTCACCGGCGACGATCGCGGTCGACCTGATCAACGTCTTCTGCATCCGCAGCGCCGAGCGACGCGGTCCTCGATCCGGCCTGCGGATCGGGGAGTTTCCTGGTCCGTGCCTATTATCGAAAGAAGAACCTGGACCCTAGGCGCCAGCACCTCGGACTTGATCGGCGAACTGTTCGGCTGCGACATCGCCATGTACCCGGCCCACCTGGCCACGCTGAACCTGGCGGCCCGCGAAATCAACGACGAGGCGAACTATCCGCGCATCGTGCGGCGGAACTTCTTCGATTTCGACCGTCCCAGCCGTTTTGCAGTCTTCCCGACAACACCGGCGAACCGCAGGACGTGGCGCTGCCCCAACTGGACGCGGTGGTCGGCAACCCGCCTTACGTGCGGCAGGAGAAGGTGGCCAAAGAGGACAAATCCCGCTTTGGCGCGATTGCCAGCGGCGCCTGGCCCGATCTGCGGCTGAACGGGCGAAGCGATCTTCATTGTTACTTCTGGCCGGCCGCGTCGCGCTTGCTGAAAGCCGGACGGATATTTCGGGTTCCTCACCAGTTCTTCGTGGTTGGACGTGGAGTACGGCTTCGCCCTGCAGGGATGGATCCTGCGTCATTTTCGCATCCTGGCGGTAATGGAGAGCGCCGCCGAGCCGTGGTTCGAAGACGCCCGCGTGAAGACCTGCATAACGATCCTGCAACGCTGCGACGACGAGGCCGCGCGCATGGCGAATCGCGTTCGTTTCGTTCGATTCAGCCGCAAGTTGGCGAATCATCGGGGTTCCGCCGGGCCAAGACGAAGATGCACGGCAGGATGCGATCGAGGCATTGCGAAAACGCATCTGGCGACTGAGAACGATTGCCAGGATCAAGACTTGCGCATCATTGTCAAGGCGCAGAAGGACCTCTGGGCTGACGGGGTGCGCGCGGGCACGATCCTCGGGGACGTGGAAGCGGCGGCATCGCCCGAAGAAGCTGAAGACGAGGCAGGCGGAGATGTCGCGCCGCGACAGCAATGGAAATGGCCGGTTCTGGAACGGCACGGGCACGTATGCCGCCGGCAAATGGGGCCGCTACGTCCGAGCCCCGGACCTGTACTTCGACATCATGCGCCGCTACGGCAGCCGCTTCGTTGCCTTGGGTGAAATCGCCGATGATTCGCTTCGGCATCAAGAGCGGTTGCGATGCCTTCTTCATGCCCAAGGACATCACGGCGCGAATGCTGGCCGCGCACGAAAGCGACCGCGAGTTTCGCCGCAACGCGGGCGGTGCGCCGCGAAAGGACGTGGAATCGGGGAAACTCAAGATCGTTCAGGCCGGCGATGGAAGCGTGCATCCGATCGAAGCGAAGTATCTCGCGCCGGAGGTGCATAGCCTGATGAAGGTCGATCGACCGGTGGTTCGCGCCGCCGACCTCGACCGGGTTGTACTCCTCGTCGGTGAGCCGATGGAAAAGCTGAAAACAAAATCGCCTTGGGTCTGGCGATACATCCAGTACGGGATGACGGCCAACTTTGTGTCCGAGCAAGTCAAAGCCCGTGCCGATTCCGAAACGATCGACTTGCGCCGCCCGCGACCCGTGGTACGATCTGACCGGGCTTGTGCGTCCCGGCATCGCGTTCTGGCCGATGGCCCAGCAGTACCGCCACATTATCGGCGGCCAATCCGATGCGGTTGATCTGCAATCACAATCTGTATGACGTATGCCGGTCCGCCAACGTTCGGCCGAAGGCGCGTCCTGTGGCCGTGCTCAATTCAACTCTCGTCGGCCTGTTCAAGACATTCTACGGCCGTTATGCGGCACTGAGACGCAACCTCAAGACCGAGATCGTGGACGTCAATCTCATGGAAGTGCCGGACCCGCGCCCGCCGCCGCTGCGGCCGTGTCCTGCGCAAGCCGCGGCTCGCGCGCCCATCGTGCCAACATGTTCTTCGCCCTCCCTCGATGCCGAAATGGCGTGCGTCTACGCGCACCTGAAGTCTATTGTTGCCAAGATTTCGCGACAGGCCAATCGGCCGTTCAGCCGATGGTTGCCCGGTCGAATTTGCGCGCCCGCGCCCGGCAAGGCAAACTGGCGCTTAGTTTCCATTGCAACCCTGATTCCACACCAAGGATGGACATCCGCCACCGGCCATTGCTCGCGTGCATCCTGGTGACCCTGACGCTGGCTGCGTGCGTGCGCGGCGCCGATCCGCCGGACCTGGCGCTCTGGCGCATGGTCGAAAGCGGATGCCATGGGCCGCCGGCTGAGGGGTCCGCGAGCCGCCAGGGACAAGACGCGGCCGCGGGCCTGCAGTGCTACCGCGCTGCGGGGTATGCCGTGCTCAAGGACCGGTGCGGCGAGAGCCACTACCTCGTCTTGCCGATCGCAAGGCGCACCGGCATCGAGAGTCCCGAACTGTTGCGCGCGGATGAGCCCAACTACCTTGCCCTGGCCTGGGCGCAGCGCGGGCGCAGCCTGGGGTCGGTCGCAGCCGACGCCGCGCCCGGTTTCGCAGGCAGCGCCGATCTTGGCCTAGCGGTGAACTCCCGATTCGGCCGCTCCCAGGCTCAGTTGCACGTGCACATCGATTTCGTCCGCCCGGAGGTGCGGGCGGCCCTCGCCGCAGTGCCGCAGCCGGTGGCGTACGGCACGAACGTGGAACTGATGGGGCACCGCTATCGGCTCGATCATCTCGATGCGCTGGGGGGTAACCCTTTCGGGCAGGTCGCGCGAGCTTGGCATGCGCAGACCGAGGAAGAGCGTGCCCGCCTGACGCTGGCGATCGTGGGCGATGGAAAAGACGGTTATTTCCTGTTGAGCGATCGGGCTGATCTGGCCGCGCTGGATCGCGGACATGCCGAGGAGCTGTTGCGCGCGCACTCGTGCCGCTGAGCTTTGGGCGCGCTCATCGCTCCGGCACGATCGACCCCTTTTGCGGCAAACTTGACCATCATGACACCCGATGCCAACGAAGAATCGCCCCAGCGGCCACCGCTCGCGCCGCGCGCACTGGTGCTGTTTTCCGGTGGGCAGGACTCGACCACTTGCCTGGCGTGGGCGTTGGATCGCTTTGAGCAGGTCGAGACCGTGGGGTTCGATTACGGCCAGAGGCACCGCATCGAACTCGATCAGCGTCTCGTCGTGCGCCAACAGCTCCCCTCGTTGCTGCCGCGGTGGCAGTCTCGATTGGGCGCGGACCATGTTCTCGATCTGGGCGTGCTCGGGAGCATCAGTGAATCGGCGCTAACGCAGGAGCGCGCCATCGTATTGCAGTCCAACGGTCTGCCCAACACCTTCGTGCCCGGCCGCAACCTGGTCTTCCTCGCTCTTGCCGCTGCGCTGGCGTACCGCCGGTCCATAGGCGTTTTGGTCGCGGGCATGTGTGAGACCGATTTCTCCGGTTATCCGGATTGCCGTGACGCGACGGTCCGCGCCATGCAGACGGCGCTGCGCCTGGGACTGGACGAACCGCTGAGCATCGACACTCCATTGATGTGGATGGACAAGTCCCAAATCTGGGCCCTGGCCCAGTCTCTGGGGGGTAAGCCATTGATCGACCTGGTGGTCGAACACACCCACACGTGTTACCTGGGTCAGCGCGCCCAACGCCACGAATGGGGCTACGGCTGCGGCGGCTGTCCGGCCTGCGAGCTGCGCGCCGCCGGATGGGAGCGGTGGCGCGCCGTGGTGGGCACGGCATAGCCTCGTGGCGGGAAGCACAGTTACCAGACGGTGCCCGATCGCCGTTCATCCGCGCCAGCGGTGAGCCTGCACCAGCTCGGACAGGCACTTCCGGCCGCGATGCCCGGCGTGTCGCAGATCACGGGTGCCCTCCGCCGTGCCCGTCCCTGCAGGGGCGAGGCCGGCGGCGAACCGGCATCCGGCTCCGGCAGCAGCGCAGACGAAACTGCGGCGCGAGGACGACGCCCGCGCCAATCCCCCATGCATCATGCGATCCTCCTGGCCAAGCGCGTCAAATGTGCAGCAAAGCTACGGAGGTGCAACCGGCTATAACCACCTGAGCCGGTGGCGCGCAGGGGTCGCCGCATCCAGGCTACGACGCGGGTTCGGCATCGGATGCCCGCTCCGCCTTGGGCCCCCGGTCGGGCAATGGCCCCAGGACCCTCGCGCAATATCCTTCTGGATATCGAAGCCGAGGCGGTCGCGTGACAACCGTCCCCTGCCGCTCAATTTGCGCTCCTTTTGGATGTTGACCCAGATCAAACGAACGCTATGCCGGTGACTACCGGTTTGCCTGTCCGGGGCGTAGTGTGAATCCAGCGGGTTCGTCAAGGCGGCCGGCGAGCGCATCGATCCGGCCGCGAAACCTGCGCAAGGAGGAATCATGGCCAACCTGCATGTTTCGCGGCATACCCTGGACACCGCACAAAAGGTCGCCGAGGTCGGATTCGTCGGGTTGGCGGTAATCCTGGCCGCCATCAGTTCGGCGGTCTTGCTCTACGCCTGGTTCATCGCCTGACCGCGCCGCTTCAAAGGGCCGACCCGCAAGAGACGTCAAGGGCCGGGTGGTGGACTGTGCCTGGCTAGTCGGTTCGCCTGGGAAGGCACGGTGCCGTGGCGCCCGCGGCGGCGGTCAAGGATGCGTGGCTTCCGCGTCGACGTGCGGCAACAGCAGAAGAACGGCGAGCCCAAAGGCCAGGACACGAGCCCCGGGAAATTTGCGGGCAGACCACCTCGTGCCTTGGCGCCTTGTCAGCTTTGGCCATGTCCGCCGCTACGGCTCGACGGTTTCCCATCTATTTGTTGTCGGTGAATGATGGATCGGCAAATGAAGCAGGCGCCGCGCCCGCCCGCATTCGCGCCGGGTGGCGTGCAAACCGCGACCGGCGCACAGGGCAAGCCTCTGCGACGAGCGGGGCGGGTGGTCCGGCGCGACGCAAGCGCGTGCGCATGAACCAGATGCAGGTGGGAAGCAACGGAGGTGCGCGCATGCGACCGCGCGCCTGGGCTGCTATCGATGGCACACCCAGTCGTGCGGCGATTTTTGTGCCGATGTCCGCTGCCTCGTGCGGTAGCTACACGGTTCCCGATCCCATCGATCACCGCACGGGTGCGCACCCATGGCGGAAGACCGCTCGGGCTTGACTGCGAGCCCCGGCTGCCGCGCCACCGGCCGTGCATCCCAAAAACTGGCCCATGGCTACCGTCCGAATCGACGGATCCAGCACGCGCAGCGTCCGCTGCAGGACGCGCACGCAAGGCGCGGGCGCGCGGCCTGCACTTGAACGTCCTTTGAGCGCCAGTACCCGTCGCGTGAGCGAATCGGAGCTGAACGTGCCGCTGGGTCTTCGGCGAGACATGATCTAGATCAATGTTGCGCCGGGTGCGTTGCCGACAAAGCAGGGTGGAAACGCAACGCACCGACTGTGAAACGATGACTCAGATCAACGTTGCGCGAAGCACTTCTTGCGGGGCAAGGGAACAGCTCGTTACAGTCGCGCCGTACGTTTTGAGAAAACAAGAAGAAAACCAACATCATGTCGGACGCCTACGCTCATCGTCTTCCCCGCCCCGGGGATGTGGAGCGTCAGATCGATGCGTTCACTTCCTCGTTGTTTGGGCGCGATCAGCGAAAAGCTTGCACGCGCGCCCCATCTGCCCAGCTGGAGAACCACGATGCATCACGTTAGACAAATCATTTCCGCGGTTTCGGCGGCGTTGCTGCTGGGCGTCTTTCACGCCGCGGCCAGTGCCGCGGTCGACGAAAGCGCGGCCTGGGAGACGCTCAAGCGCAACGAGTGCACCAAGTGCCACGCCGTCGACAAGACGAAGAAGGGACCTTCGTACAAGAAGGTCGCGGAAAAGTACAAGGGCAAGTCCGACGCTCGCGAGAAGCTGCTCTACAACGTCACCAAGGAGCCGACCGTAAAGCTGGAGGACGGCACCGAGCAAAAGCACAAGGTCATCGATACCGACGACCCGAAGGAACTCAACAACCTGTTCGACTTCATTCTCTCGCGCTAAGCGCTCTCATCGGGCGGCGTGTTGCAACTCCAGGCCTTATGGTTCAAAGGGGGGCTATAAAGTGAAATCAATTAGATATCTGTTGCCGGTGTGTGCGTGGCTTGCCGTGATGGCCTTCCCGGTGGAAGCGACGCGGGCCGACGAAGCCAAGATGGTCTTCAAGGACCTGGTCCTGAAGGGCGACGCTCGCTGTACGAGCTGTCACGACGAGACGGATTCGCCCAATGTCCTGCGCATCGGCAAGACCAAGCACGGCACGCAAGTCGATGCGCGCACGCCGTCCTGCACAAGCTGCCACGGCGAGAGCAACGCCCATGAAAAGGAGGCGAATGCGGGCGCCAAGAAGCCGGCCAAGCCAGATGTGACGTTCAAGAAGACGTCGCTCGCGTCCATTCAAAGCCGCAACGAGGCGTGCATGGGTTGCCACCAGACCGACGCCGGCCGCATGCACTGGGCGGGCAGCCCGCACGAGGCTCGCGACGTCGCCTGCACTTCTTGCCACCAGATCCATACGGCCCACGATGCGGTGCGCGACAAGCGTACCCAGCCCGAGGTCTGCTACGGCTGCCATAAGGACCAGCGCGCCACCGCCGAAAAGCCGTCGCACCACCCGATTCCCGAGGGCAAGATGACCTGCTCGGATTGCCACAATCCACACGGCACGCTAGGCGAGAAGCTGCTGGTCAAGGACACGGTCAACGACACGTGCTACATGTGCCACGCGGAAAAGCGCGGGCCCTTCCTGTGGCAACACCAGCCGGTGACGGATGACTGCACCAATTGTCACAACCCGCATGGAACGACCGCCGATACCATGCTCAAGGCCCGGCCGCCTTTCCTGTGCCTGGAGTGCCACGACTCGAGCAGCCACCTGGGCAACATCCCGGGGGTCTCGAGCAACATCCCCAATATCAACAAGAACGCGTCCGGTGTGAACATCGGCGGCGCGACCACCCCGGCGGACAACTGGAACACCAACACGGCGTCCGGCAAGACCCAGGGCCTGTCTTGCATGAATTGCCATACGGAAGTCCACGGCAGCAACAACCCGGTTGGAAATTCAACCAACGCCTTGCACTTCTGGCGCTAGGGTGAAGGAGATGAACATGCAAAATCGTAATGTGGTTTTCAACCGCTCCTTGCTCGCCGTCGCCGTGGCGCTCACGTTTGCGGCGGGAGTCGCTTTGGCCGACGACGTGAAGGATTTGTCCGATCCGAACACGCGCAGCGCGTCGGTGAGTGTCGAGGATCTGACGGCCGTCAATCCGCTCTATCGCTACTACTCGGGCATCAATAGCCCGGGCGTCTATGCGACCTTCGGTGTCGACCTGGTCAATCGCGATGCCGAGGGGTACTGGCTGAAGTTTTACGGCCGCGATCTTGGCAAGGCCGGCATTCAGGAGGCGGGCGCGTCGTACGAGAAGCAGGGCGACTGGCGGATCGCGGTCGATTACAACGAAATCACCAAGTACGCGCCCTACGAAATCCAGACGAAGGTCGGCGGTATCGATTCGGGCAGCGTCACCCTCAATTCGGACTTCCGCTCATTCAACGGCCTGGGTCCGGATGCGAGCCTCAAGCTCGAGCGCACGTCCACGAGCGTGTCCGCCAGCAAGTTCCTCAGCAACAATTGGAAGTTCAACTTTTCCTTCAAGGGCGAGGACAAGACGGGCGCCATCCTGTCGGCCGCCGAGGGCGATACGCGCAGCGGCCTGACGCCCGCCAATGCCGGGGTGCCCGTGGCGGGCAAGAACTACGCCACGGAGTATTTCGCGCCGCAGCCGGAAAACTACAAGCACGCGCAAGTCTCGGCAAGCGTGGATTACTACACCAAGAAGTTCCAGATCAGCGGCGGCTACTACAGCAGCTTCTTCACCAACAACCACAACGCGCTCAACGTCACGCCCGGCACCGACCCGTCGGCCACCGTCGCCTACGCGGCGGTCCAGGTTCCCTGGATTTCGCTGCCGCCAAGCAACGACCTGCAGCAGTTGTACGTGCAGGGCGCATACAACTTTAGCGATGCCACGCACGCTAGCTTCAAGGTGACCAGGGCACGGCTGAGCCAGGACGACAACTTCATTTCTCCCACCACGGTCACCGGTCTGAACCCGTCCGGGGTGGTCTATGCGCCGGGCATCACCAACACCAACCTGGGCGCCATCGTCGATTCGACGACCGCCGCGGCGAAGGTGACCTCCCGGCTGACCCGAGACCTCGATCTGCTGGCTTCGTGGCGCTACGATGGGCGGGACGACAGGACCACGGTCCGGCCGTACGTGATTTCCGGCGGGACGGCCTACACGAACGGCCCCTATTCTCCGACGACCAACCACGGCAAGCTGGAACTGAGCTACCGGCTGCCGGACAACTACCGCCTGTCGGGCGCCTACGATTACAACCAGAAGAAGATGCCGGAGACCGCGGCGATCGCGACCGCCGAACCCGGTTTGGCATGGCGCGAGTCGATCACCGAGAACACGTTTCACCTGGATCTGCGCAAGTCGATGAGCGAAACGGTCAACGGCACGGCGACGGTTGCCCACGGGGTACGTACCGGCAGTGCCTGGGTGCAGCCTCCGGCGGGCACCACCGGGGTGACGTTCCCGACGGCCACCTACGTGGCCGCGCCGACCAACTTCTCCGATCGCACGCGGGACTCGGTGAAACTGATGCTCGACTGGAACCCGCTGGCACGGTTGTCGTTGCAAGCGTATGGGCAGTACGCAAGGGACCGGTATACCTCGTCGCCTGAGGGCCCGCCGACGGCCGGCTACGCCCTGGTCGGACCGCTGGGCTTGCAAACGGACAACAACGTGCTCTACGGCCTGGACGCGGCTTTTGCCATCACCAACCACTGGAAGGCGACGCTCTACTACTCGGGCACGCTGAACGGGACCAATCAAAACGAGATGCAGACGCCCCGGCCAAGCGGGGTTCAGAGCTGCAACGGCACGGGTAAGGTCGTGTCGGGCACGATCACCGGCAACAACTACACCTGCGTACCCTGGGGGGCGGATCTGGACATTCAGGGACAGGTGTTTGGCGCGGGCTTGAACGGTGCCGTGGGTCAGTGGGACCTTGGCGCCAAGTACTTGTACTCGCGTGACCGGACTTCCTACGGCATCAACTACACCGATCCCGGCCAGTTGTCTCCCGTGCCGGCCGGCGCGGGGGCATTGCCCGATTCGATCTATCGGATCAGCCAGCTCAGGCTTTCCGGTACGTATGCCTACAGCAAGCTAACAAAGATCCGGCTCGACTACATCTACGATCTTCGAGATCTGGATGACTACGCCTGGTCAAACTGGACATTCTCGGATGGAACCAGGGTGCTCTCGCCCTCAAACCAGAAGACGGAGGCGGTTGGCCTGACCGTGACCACGTCCTTCTAGCGACACGGCCGCTGCCGCCATCAACGGGGGTAATCGGCTAGCAACGAGAGGCGCGCGGTTCCGCGTCTGAGCCGGTGCGCCCGGCGGGGCGCACCAGACCGCTGCGCGGATCGGGGCGCGCCGTGATCGGGCGCGCAACCCGTTCTTTGTGCGGCGCGGCGTTCAAGCGCAACGATGCGCGGTTACCGCGGTATCGCTCCCGGCGAGGGCCGGAAGGCAAAGGAGCTCAAGGGTATGGGTGCGGCGAATCTCAGGAATTGGTTTCTGGTGGGCGCTGCCTGCCTGGCGGGCGTGCTGCTGCCGGCGTACGGTGCGGCGCCCGACAAGCTGGACAATGCGGGCTGCCTTGCATGCCACGAGGGCGGCAAAGGCAAGCTCGAAGTGGCCGGCAAGGATGGCGCCAAGCGCACACTGCGGGCGGTCGACGCGCACAAGTTCGCAAAAAGCCTACACGGGGACATGCGGTGCGTGGATTGCCACAAAGAGATTACCGACAGCCAGGCGAGCCACGCCAAGGTCAAGGGCGTGGCCGCACCCAACTGCGTGAGCTGCCACGAGGCATTGTGGGAGCAGGTCAAGAAGGACAATCTGACCGGCGAAAAGGAGCGTCTCGGCCTGGTCGTGGCCAACATCGAGGCCTACAAGAGTTCCTATCACGCTAGGCCCGACAAGGACGATCCGTCTCGCGCCAAAGCGACTTGCGAGGATTGCCACTCTTCGCACGCCTTCAGCGTGCCGCCAAAAGGCACCGCGCGCCGTACCGCTTGGCACAGGACGATACCCGCCACCTGCGGCGAGAAGTGCCATGAGGATCAGCTGGAGGCCTATACCGCCTCCATCCATGGCGAAGAGATTCTCGAAAAAGGCAACGTCAAGGCCGCGGTCTGCACGGACTGCCACACGTCGCACAGCATCTCCAACACCTCGTCCGAGGCCTTCAAGCTCGCCAACGTCAACACCTGCGGCAGCTGTCACGAACCGGAGCTCAAGAGCTATACGGACACCTATCACGGCCAGGTCAATCGGCTCGGATTCACGTATACCGCGCGCTGCATGGACTGCCATGGCAGCCACGGCATCCTGGCCGTGGACGACCCCAAGTCCAAGGTCAATTTGAGAAACCGCCTCAAGACCTGCCAGTCTTGTCACAGCGACAAGAAGCCGGGCATGCATACCGCCACCCTGGGTTTTCTCACGTTCGGGCCCCATGCGAACGCGCACGACTTTGCGAAGTACCCGGAGATGTACATCGCCTCCAAATTCATGGTGGGACTCTTGCTCTTTGTCTTCGCCTTCTTCTGGGCCCATTCCGGGCTCTGGTACTACCGCGAATGGAAGGACCGACGCGACGGCAAGACCAGGCCGCACATCAATCTCGAGGGCCTGAACATCGATACGAGCAAGCACTTCCGGCGCTTTGCCTGGGGCTGGCGCGTCGCGCACCTGACGTTTGCCCTGGTCACGATGACCCTCGTCCTGACCGGCACGACCGCGCTCTATGCCAAGAGCTCGTGGGCGCCGGCGGTGGCGAGGCTATTTGGCGGACCCAACATCGTGGGCATTGTGCACCGCGTCGCCGCGGCGCTGTTCGTCGGCATATTTCTCATCCACTTCGTGTACGTGATGTTCAAATTGCTGACCAACCGCAAGTTCCGCTGGTTTGGGCCCGACTCGCTGATCCCCAACTGGAAGGATTTCACGGATTGCTGGGGCATGTTCAAGTGGTTCGTCGGCAAGGGGCCGCGTCCGCTGTTCGAGCGCTGGTCCTACTACGAAAAGTTCGATTACTGGGCCGTGTTCTGGGGCGTGAACATCATCGGATGGAGCGGCCTGATGCTGGCCTACCCGCACGTCACGGCACAGTACTTGCCGGGCTGGGTCTTCAACGTCGGAACGCTGGTTCACGGAGAGGAAGCCTTCTTGGCGGCGGTGTTCCTGTTTACCGTGCACTTTTTCAACAATCACTTCCGGCCCGACAAACTGCCGCCGCCGGACGTCGTGATGTTCACGGGAACGCAATCGCTGGAGGAGTTCCGTCTCGATCACCCGGCGCAATACCAGCGGCTGGTGGACTCGGGCGAAATCAAGCACTACCTGGTCGATGCACCCTCACGGGCAATGCACGTAGGTTCGGTGATTCTCGGCTTGGCCCTGATCGCGGTCGGCTTGACGTTGCTGGTGCTGGTTGCGGTGGGGTTCTTCACGGTCGGCTGAGCGGCTCGCCTTTGGCCGCAAAAGCCGGTCATCGGGCGGATCTGGCGGTGGCCGGTCCGGTGCGATACGGCCGGCACGAAGACCACCGCCGCGGGGTAAGCGCCTGGTGCGACAGATCCGCGCTCGCCGGGCGCTCGGGCCGCGGACGACGCGGCGCTGACCTCGGTCAAGGTGCGCGGGCGCCAGGAGCCCACACTGGGGTCTGGCGGAGCGCTTCGCAGGGTTGCCGATGGAAATCTTCAAGACCGATGTGGCGATCGTCGGTGCGGGCGGTGCCGGCCTAAGGGCTGCCATCGCCATTGCCGAGGCGGACGCGGCGCTGAACGTCGCCCTGATCTCCAAGGTCTACCCGATGCGTAGCCACACGGTGGCGGCGGAGGGCGGCGCAGCGGCCGTCAAGCAGGCGCACGACAGCCTGGAGGCTCATTTCCACGACACCGTGGCCGGCGGTGACTGGCTTTGCGACCAGGACGTGGTCGAGTACTTCGTGGCGCACGCCCACGAAGAGCTGGTGCAGATGGAGCATTGGGGCTGTCCATGGAGCCGCAGGCAGGACGGCCAAGTGAACGTGCGCGCCTTCGGCGGCATGAAGATCGAGCGCACCTGGTTCGCGGCCGACAAGACCGGGTTCCACATGCTGCATACGCTGTTCCAGACTTCGATCAAATACCCGTCGATCCGGCGCTTTGACGAGCACTTTTGCGTCGACCTGCTCGTCGATGACGGTCGTGTGCAGGGCGTGGTCACGATCGATATCGCCACCGGCGCGTTTCGACTGATCCAGGCACGGGCCGTCATCATCGCGACCGGCGGCGCGGGCCGCGTGTTCCGTGAGAACACCAACGGCGGCATCGTCACCGGCGATGGCATGGCGCTCGCCTTTCGCCACGGCGTGCCGCTGCGCGACATGGAGTTCGTCCAGTACCACCCGACTTGCATGCCGGGCACCGGACTGCTTTTCACCGAGGCCTGCCGTGGCGAAGGCGGCTTCTTGCTGAACAAGGACGGCTACCGCTATCTGCAGGACTACGGTCTGGGGCCCGCCGAGCCCACGCCGCGCAACAAGGCGATGGAGCTGGGTCCGCGGGATCGGCTCAGCCAAGCGTATTGGCACGAAAAGCGAAGCGGCCGCACCGTGAGCAGCCGGCACGGCGAAGTCGTCCACCTGGATCTGCGCCATCTGGGCGAACGCAAGTTGCGCGAGCGCCTGCCGCAGATCTACGAGCTGGCTGTCGAATACCTTGGAGTCGACCCGGCGCGGTCGCCGATCCCGGTGCTTCCGGCGGTCCATTACACGATGGGCGGCATCCTCGCGGACGGTCGGACGGCGGCGCCGTTGCCGGGTCTGTACTCCGCGGGAGAATGTTCCAGCGTCGGCATCCATGGGGCGAACCGGCTCGGCTCCAATTCCCTCACCGAGCTGCTCGTGTTCGGCAAGGTAGCGGGCGTCGAGGCAGCGCGGTTCGCCCGCTCCGTCACCGAAGGGCCGGTGGCTGCGCTGGCTGCGCGCGCAGAGGAGGCGCGCGGGCGTGCGCTGTCGATCGTCGCAGACCGTGGCAGCGGCGGCGAGCGTGTCGCGACGTTGCGGCGGGAGATGGCGCAAAGTATGGAGGATGGCTGCGGCATCTATCGCACGGCGGCAGCCATGCAGGCCACCTGCGACAAGCTCGCGGAACTGCGGCAGCGACTGCGCCGGCTGCAGCTCGACGATCGATCGCGGGCCTGGAATACCGAGTGGCTGCTGGCGATCGAGCTGGGGTACCAGCTCGAGGTCGCGCAAGCGATGGCCCATTCGGCGCTCGCGCGCACGGAATCGCGCGGCTCGCACCAGCGGTTGGACGGGTTCGAGCAGCGCGACGACGTCAATTTCCTACAGCACAGCCTAGCCACGTACGCCGGGGACGATGCCCCGCGCATCGCTTACGGACCGGTCAAAATCACCCGCTCGCCGCCGGGCACGCGCGCGTACGGCGCAGCCGGCGAGCGGATCGACGCTGAGCGCCGGCCGACGGGGGTGCCCAGTGGGTGAGTCCGACCGTACCATCGGCATCGACGTGCTGCGCTACCGGCCGGAGCAGGAGGATGCACCGGTGTGGCAGCGCTACACGGTTCCATTCACCGATGACATGTCGGTGCTGCAGGGCCTGCAGCAGATCAAGGACGACCAGGACGGCACGCTGAGTTTCCGGTGGTCGTGCCGGATGGCGATCTGCGGTAGCTGCGGCATGATGATCAACGGCAAGCCGGCGCTGTCTTGCAAGACGTTCCTGCGCGAGCTGTTCCCGGGACCGGTGCGCGTCGAGGCGCTGGCGCACCTGCCGATCGAACGCGACCTGGTGGTCAGCGTGGAGCCGTTCGTCAAGAAACTCGCGGCGGTCCAGCCCTATCTCATACCCAAGGCGCCACGCGCTCTGGAGCAGGGCGAATACCGGCAGACGCCGGCCCAGCTGGCGCGTTTCGAACAGTTCAGTTCCTGTATCAATTGCATGCTGTGCTACGCCGCCTGTCCGCAGTACGGGCTCGATCCGGACTTCACCGGTCCCGGGGCGCTGGCCCTGCTGCACCGGTACAACGCCGACTCGCGCGACGGCGGCCGCGGTCAGCGCATGCGGATTCTCAACGCTGAGGAGGGCGTGTGGAGTTGTACCGCCGTAGGCTACTGTTCGGAAGTTTGCCCCAAGCATGTGGATCCGGCACACGCGGTGAACCAGAACAAGGTCAGCAGCGCCAAGGACTTCCTCCTGAGCTTGCTGTCGCCGCTGGGGGTCAAGACATGAACCAAGCCCAGCGGCCCGCCCGCCCCTATATGCGCTCGATGCGCCGCTGGTGGCGGCGCGACCCGTACTTCGCGCGCTACATGGTGCGCGAGGCCACCGCGGTCGGCGTGGCCGCTTACGCGCTCGTGCTCACCGCTGGCGTGGTCTGTCTTGCCCGCGGAGAGGAGGCCTGGAGCGCCTGGCTGGCCGCGTTGTCCACGCCCTGGGCGCTGCTGCTGCACCTGGTGCTCCTGGTTTCTATGATCATTCATGCCAAGAGTTGGTTTGCCATCATGCCCAAGACGATGCCGATGATCCTCATCGGCGGCAAACGGCTGCCGAGCTCGACGATTACAAGGCTAGGGTGGGCGGCAACCGCGGTGGCGTCGGCAGCGTTGTTCGCCGCAGCTTGGTGGTGGCGGACGTGAAGCGCTCTCGGGCCCCGATCTTCTGGCTGCTGTTTGGCGCCGGCGGCATGCTTTCGGCACTGCTCGGCCCCATGCTGGTCTTTCTGACGGGCATCGCGGCGCCGTTGGGCTGGCCACCGACGAGCGGTCAGCTGGGCTACACGCACGTCAGAGGCTTGGCCCAGCATCCAGCGGGCAAGGCACTGTTGTTTGCCGTCATCGCGCTCTTTGCGTGGCACGCCGCGCACAGGATCTTCCACAGTTTGCACGATCTGGGTTTTCACAAAGGCCTGTTGGCGAAGCTGGCCTGTTATGGTGGAGCTCTGGCGGTAACCGTGGTGGCGGCGGTGAGTCTGATACGGGTGGGATGGTGAGCCCACGGGCCGAAACGGCGATTCCATCGCCTTCGGTAGAACACGTGGATTCGGCGGTAAAATGCGCCTCGGTATGCCAAGGGCACTGCGAAGATTCACAACAATGACCGCACCATTGCCCCAAGCCAGCGTTCCGGTCCAGGCAGGACGGCCGATCCCTCGATACCTACAGAAGGTGTACTGGTGGGCCTACGTCCATCCGCGCGCCGTGCGTGTTTTCGAGCGCGGATGGCTGGTCAACGCGATACTCCTGGGCAACTATCGGCGTCTGTGCGAAGTCGCCCTGTCCCGGCTCGGGGAGCCCGTGCGCGGCGCGACGCTGCAGCTGGCCTGCGTGTATGGTGACCTGACGGCCCGGCTGCTCGGGCGCATGCTGCCGGACGCGAGCCTTGACGTCGTCGATGTCTTGCCGATCCAACTCGACAACCTTGCGCGCAAGCTACCCTCCGATCCCCGGGTGACGCTGTATCAGGGCGATGCGTCGGCGTTACCCATCTCCAGCGAGAGCTACGATCAGGCGCTGCTCTTCTTCTTGCTGCACGAGCAACCGGAGGCGGTGCGGCGCGCCACCCTCGCGGAGGCGATGCGCATCGTCAAACCCGGTGGAAAGATCGTCGTCGTCGATTACCACCGACCGGTCAAATGGCATCCGCTGCGTCCTGTGTTGCGCCTTGTCTTTCGCTTGCTCGAGCCGTACGCAATCGATCTATGGAAGAACGACATCGAGAGTTTTCTGCCCCCGCAGCCGGGGCCTGTGCGCCTGACCGAGACCTTCTTCTTTGGTGAGCTGTACCAGTGCGTGGTCATCACGCGTTAGCCGCGTGGGCGGTCTGGCGTCGCCGTTCCATGCGCCTTGGCTGCGATCTCGGCGGGATCGTCGCTGCCTGACTCGCGCGAGGTCCCCGGACGTCGACGTGTTATTCGGGCGGCGCAGCCGCTGGCCGACCGGTTATTTCGCGATCGGCGACTTGTGCCGGGCCACCCCCGAGAACCGCGACTGCGTTTACGCATCGGCGCAGGATCGGCGGTTGCCGGCGCTTGCGGCGCTGGTAGCCGCGCCGTTCGGGGTCGCTGCGGGCCCTACCCACACGCTGACATGCGGCGAACCTATCGAAAGAAAGCGAACACGGATCGGTCCCCCATCGCTAGAAACTCAGGATTGAGCACGGGCCGATCGATTCCGTACTTCATGACTTCCCCATCCAGGTCCAGGACACATCCTCCCGCGGTCTCCAGCACGCACTGCGCAGCCGCGGTATCCCACTGGCTGGTCGGACCAAAACGAGGATAAACATCCGCCCGGCCTTCGGCCACGCGACAAAACTTGAGCGAACTTCCGACCGGTTCGTACCGATGCGGGATCGCAAGCCGCTCCAGGAAAACATTCAGGCGGGCCGCGCCGTGGGAACGACTACCCACAATGATCAGCGGAGCGCCCGGTTCGTATTTGCGCACCCGGAGCGGCACAAGGTCGTCGCCCACCGACTTCCATGCCCCAAGACCCTGAGCGGCGCAATAGCATTCATCCAACGCCGGTGCAACGACGACCCCCGCCACGGCGGTCCCGCCGGCAGCTAAGGCGATGTTGACCGTGAACTCTCCGTTGCGCCTGAGAAACTCCTTGGTGCCGTCCAGCGGATCCACCAAGAAGATTGGGTCCCGGGCCGTCTCGCCCAACAGGCCAGACTCCTCGGAAAGTATCGCGATCCCCGGAAAAGCCCGCTGCAATTGCGAGCAGATCACTTCATCGGCGCGCAAGTCGGCCTCGGTCAGCGGCGAGGCGTCGGCCTTGTTCCAAACCTCAACGCCGGACTCATACACCTCCATCATGCTCAGACCGGCGGCGCGGGCGATTTCGCACAGATGACGCAGATCGCTTGACGTGATATTCATGGTGCTAACGACCGGCACGGGTTCAACCCGGCGAGCGTCAGGAAGGTCGCTGCGACGCCGCGCGGCAACGCCTGCAATCGGCGAGCCCGGTGGCGGACCACGCCCGATGTGCGCAGCAGGCCGCCAGGCCGCAGGAATACAGCAAAGACCGAATTGCAGATGCCGATCAGAAAGTATCCCAGGTTGGAAAGCAAGTCGAGCGCCACGTCACTCATGGTGTCCATCGCGAATAGGCGCCATAGTACGTCGAAGGTCTACACCAGCGCCATCGATCCTCCCGCGGGCGAATGCGGCCAAGCGTTTGAATTCGCCGACGGCCGAGTGCGCCGCCTGTCACCGGACCCTGCGGACTTGGAACGAGGGCATCGGCCCCCTCGGAGCTTGCCAGCCGCGAGGGCGCCGCACGGAACAGCCAAACCGCCCCTGGCGACACACGCATGCGCAATGCCGCCGCCGGGGCGCCGTGTACCTCCGAGTCAGCCGAAGGGCGCAGGCGTGACCACCGCGGCGACCAAGACGCGCGTTCCGGCTTGAAAAAGGGGGCGGCGCATTGCCGATCCCTTCCGTCGTTGGAGGAAGCGTGTTGCAAATGCCGGGACGGTCGTTGGGCACGCGCAGAGCGCGAAGCTGGAGATGGTTTGTCCGTTCTGGAGCCGCACTGGGAGCGTGCTCGGATCATCGACGCTGGCGACCGCGTACGCCGTCCTGTGTGCGCCAGTTCCCATCTTGGTCTAAATCAGTTTCGTCAGAATGGTCTTTGGCGCGAAGCGGGCCGGGGCCCGACGGCTCCGTCGATCGTCGACGTGTGTCTGTGATCCGACGTCTTTCCGGATGCGGCGCCAATGATTCCCATCCGCGCCGGGAATATGTAAGCTTGCGCTCGTTTCGCAGACAACGGCGAATCGGAAGACAGGGATCCGGGCGCCAAACCGCGGCTCAAGGCGCCTCGCCGATGAACCATCAAGCGACATCAATTCCAGGCAGCCCGAGCTGACCGCCCCTGCAGTGAGAGACAGGTATTTAACATGATGGAGACCGGAAAATGACAAAGCGTCGCGATTTCGTACTGAAGTTCGTACCACTGGCCGGAGCTGTCGCCGTGCTCCCGAGCGTAGCCTTCGCAGAAGTCCCCCCGCTGACGGAAAACGATGCGATGGCAAAAGCCATGGGCTTTCGTCTGCATACCAAGGACGCCGATCAAAAGAAGTATCCCAAGCACAGCGAGGAGCAGATGTGCTCGGGGTGCTTGCACTTTACCGAGCCGGGCAAGGATCAGGCGCGTTGCGACTTGTTCAACAAGATCGTGCCCAAAGGCGGCTGGTGTAGCGGCTTCTCCAAGCGTCCGTAATCCTCGGATCCACGGCATAGCGGAACCAGCAGCGCCCTTTGCGCGCTGGAGAAATCGCCGCGAGCGGAGGGCGGGCGGTCGGGATGCGCGGCCTCCTTCCCACAGGACGAGCATTGCTTGCAGCTCCAACGTGAGGTGCTGGCTCCGGTCGGGGATGATGTATGCGCCGCTCCAGGTTCCAGCGCCCCGGGGTTTTAGCAGCCGACGGAACTGCCTTGCCATGAAATGCCGAGCCGTCGGTCGTCGTCGGGACGTCGCACCGGCCCGCGGCGTCGAGTTTCCCGACGGAGGTAACGCTTCGGGCCGTCCCGGCCGGTAAGTCCGTTGGCGCCGGCTGTTCGGCGCATGGGCTGGCGTTGCCAAAGGCCCGGCAGCCAGCGCGGGACGGCGCCTTCGGAGGCCGTGTCTACCCGCCCGTCAAGCAACCTATCGTTGACAAGCGTCGGGTCCGATCGAATTTGAGCGCGATCGACAGGCGCAAATTGCTCGCAATTCCGAGCCGGCGGCGTCGGCGCTGGACCAGCTTCGCGATGCCGGTCCGGGCGTCCAAACCCTAGCCCGGGGCGGCGGTGCAAGTTAGCGCAGCGGGGAGGGCTCTACGGCCGCATCTTCGAAAAGCGAGGCATGCCGATCGGGTCGGTCTTATGTTTCGCTGAGAGCGGCGAGCTCCGGAAATTCCCTGACCCGGTCTTGTATTACCCAGCGGGTCAGATCGCCGCTGGAAACGACGGCGAGCAATTTGCCATTTTCCGTCACCGGAAGGTGTCGGAATCGCCGTTTGGTGATCAATTCCATCGCCTGGCCGACCGACATCGTCGGTGGAACGCAGTAGGGATCTTTCGTCATCACCTCGGAGACTGCCGTTCTGGCCGGATCAAGGCCAGCGGCCAACACTTTGTTCAGCGCGTCGCGCTCGGTGAAAATGCCCCGCAGACTCCTGCCGTCCATGACGACCAGGGCGCCGATCCTGTTGGCGGTCATAAGGCGCACGCATTCGGCCACCAAGGTGCTGGGTGCGATGGAATGGATCGCCTCGCCTTCTTCAAATAATTTGCCCAAAGGGTCTCGGCGCTTGTCTCGCGATTTCATGAAGTACACACCAACGATGGCGATGAGGACGAAGGCAATGAATATGTAAAGCATTGACTTGGTAATCAACTCCAGCATCTCCTCCTGCGTTGCGGCGAGCGCCGCAGGGGCAAGGGCTACCAGACCGACACCGAAGCCAGATTTGAAGTGTGTCTTTCCCATCGCAACTGCTCCCCGGTTGTGTCGTCTATCGGTCTATCGTATGCGGCCTCCCGGTCGCCGTAAACCCCGGCCCGCCGTTCCAGCCAGTGCGACCGGCAGTCGCCGTCCGCTCCGCTTTCTGTGGCATAGCTGATCCCGTCGTGCAGCCCCGAGTATTGGGCGATCGGGCGTACGGGTCAACCGGATCGTGCCCTTTTGGCTTCGCCGGGATCCTCCCGGCCCTCTCTCTCCTGTCCGCGCCGAAAGCCAGGCCGGCAATCAGCGCCTGGGCTTGCGTTCCATGAAGGACGCCAACGCGGACTGATAGCCGCAGCGCTGCCGTGAAGCCGCTTGCTGCGGCGCACCCGGAACCCGGGTCTGGCTTGCGCGCCTGTGTCCAATCTGCCGCGGATGGACCCACTGCCTATAAGGAGAGTTGCGCTGTCCGGTCTGTGCAAGAACGGGACGGGTCACACTCGGGTGAAGATTCGGTGAACACAGCTCCATCCGCGGCGTGTGAACTGCCGCCGACGAGTCGGTTAAAGACGGCAGGGACCGTGCTGCGGCCGATCGTCGAATCGGACGTCGAGGAGATTTTCCGTGGCTATCCCAATCGCCAGCCGGGTACCCGCTTGATGAACTTGATCCGGCAACCATCGCTACAACAGGCGGTCGAACTGGCACAGCTGTGTGCGGGCTGCCGGGAAGGCGGCTCCGGTTTTGCCTGGGCGGTGACGGCAAGAAGGAGGCGAGCTTCTCGGATTGGTGGCGATAGGCATCGGCCCGCCGAAGGCCGAAATCGGCTTCGTCCGTGCGAGGCGGCATCGAGGGTCGGGCGACGCCACGCTAGCCTGCCAGGCCATTGTGGACTGGGCGCTATCGCAGCCGCATCTGCATCGGGCCCAAGCAAGGTGCCACCCGGATAATCGGGTACCGATCCGCGTTCTGTCCAAGCTTGGCCTACAACAGGAATACTGGCTCCAGAACTGGGAGGCTAGACCGCGGCGGGGCAAAACCGCGGGCCCGAGCTTGAGGATTGCCTAGACCCGGCGGGCCTTCTAGCGTGGTCTGGGGCAGTGCGCGCGTCTGGGCGAAGTTGGTCTGCCCTGCCTTCGTTCTAGCGCGCAGGCGTACGGCATGAACGTCCGGACGGCCCGGACCGACGCCGGTTGCGCGCTGTCGTTGGGGGGTAAAATGGTTGCGATTTCGTTCTAGCAACGAGTGTCGATCCACCGGAGGGCAAACGTTGCGCTGCCCGGCCGGTTGGCCGCGGAAGGCACGGTGTCCGGTGGGGCGTAGGGCAGTGCCCGCCCAAGTGCGAGGGTGCAGGCATGAGAATCGTGTTGATTGGTCAGCAGGACTTCGGCAAGGCCGTGTGCGAGGCTTTCGTTGCGCGTGGGGATGAGGTTGCCGGCGTCTTCTGCGCTCCGGAGGAGCCGGGGAGCAAACCCGATCCGCTGCGCCAGACGGCGCAGGCGCTTGGTCTGCGTTTGTTCCAGTACCCCAGCCTGAGAAGCGAGGAGGCCCGTGCGGCGATTGCCGGGCTCGAGGCGCATATCGGCATCATGGCGTATGTGTTGCAGTTTGTTCCCCAGCGATTCGCCGGCGTGCCGCGCCACGGCACGATCCAGTATCACCCATCCCTGCTGCCGCGCTATCGGGGGCCTAGCTCGATCAACTGGCCGATCATTCGCGGGGACACCTCGACAGGATTGACCATCTTTCGCCCGACCGATGGTTTGGACGAGGGGCCGGTACTGCTGCAAAAACAGGTGTCGATCGGGCCGGACGACACGCTTGGCAGCCTGTATTTCGACCACCTCTTTCCGCTGGGCGTGCAGGCGTTGCTGGAGGCCGCGGATCTGGTGGTCGCCGGCAAGGCAAAGGAGCACCCGCAGAACGAGGAGTTGGCCAGCTACGAAGGTTGGTGCCGGGCAGCCGAGGCGCGGATCCATTGGCACGGGCACGTCGACTTTCTTCACAACCTGGTGCGCGGCTGCGACCCGGCGCCGGGCGCATGGACTACGATTGCGGGCCGCAAACTGCAGCTATTTGGTTCGCGCAAGCATGCGACGCGCACCTTCGGTGCCGTCCGTGGAAAGCCCGGCGAGTGCGTCGCCATCGGCGCCGACAGCATCCACGTCTGTGCCCAGGGCGGTGAGCTCGAGATCTTCAAGATCAAGGCCGGCGACGGAAAGAAGATTGCAGCGAGCCAATTTTGTGCCGACGCCGGCGTCACGGTCGGCACGCTCCTTGGCACGTGAAACCGCGCCCAGGCTCTGCCCGCCAGCAGATGCCCATCGCCGCCGAAGATTCGGCGCCCTTCCCGCAGGCCCGTGTCTTTGCCTCGGGTTTTCTTGCCGGTGGCGTCGACGTGGAAAAAAGGCCGCGTGTTCGGCGTCCCCTTGTTCTGTTCATCGGTTGTATCCGCTTGCCGGCGGACGAATCTAGGGCGCACCGCAGGCACGCCGTTGTTCAATGCAACCAGGTGCCTGACAAGTGACGTTGCCGCGGCAAACAGGAGCATCGACTCGCTCGGGCACAAAACCGGGGCGGGCGGACGCCGGCGGCGTTTGCCACGACCGGCAGCCGCTTTCCTGGTGGACTTATCTTGGGGGCGGGCAGTTCTTTGCGAACTGCGTCTTGTCCCGGATCAAAGACGCAGCTGGGTCGGGCCTCCCTTTTTGTCTGTCTGTGCATTGACAGTTCAGTGCGCTGGGCGTAAAAAAACCGTCAGTAGATTCGCGGTTATGCCCGGTTGACTTTTTGCGAACGCATCGCGAAGACGCGAATGCGCCGGACCGGAGCACATCGGCGGTGGGCCGGACTTGTCGCAGGCATTCCCCCCACAAGCTCCGGACCGACCCTGCCCACCAACCCTTGGAGGTCACCATGCAAACTCGCCTCGCAATGACTGCTCTCGCCCTGGCCCCTGCGCTTGGCGCAATCTTCTGCCCGTCCGCGCAGGCGTGCACGGCGACGCTGTCGTCGAACGGCCAGGCCTACTCAACGATCGGCGCCGCGGTAACCGCTGCCAACAAGGCGATCGATACCATCTCGGTCGACGGGACCAGCGGCACGTGCAACGAAAACGTCTTCGTCGACAACTCGCACGTGAAGTTGATCATCCAGGGCGTGGCCGGCACCTCGCCGACCATCTTGGCGGCCAACCCTGCGGCGCCCGCGATCGACTTGAGAGGCAAGGTGACGGCCGTCGAGAATATGACCGTGAAGGGCGGCTCGCAAGGCATCGCGGTGCAGCGCAATGCCAATGGCTACCTGCTCGGCGACACCGTGCAACAGAACACGTATTCCGGAATCATTGTCGACCAGATGGCCTATGCGGTGATCCTGGGCAGCACGATCCAAAACAACGGCAAGTACGGTATTTCGGTGTATCAGCTGGCCGGCGCGCGGATCGGGATCGATGAATTCGAATACGGCTGGGCGGGTACCTACCAACCGAACCTGATTCAATCCAACGGTCTTTCCGGCATCTTCGTGCTCGGCAACTCGTCGGTGCTGGTCTATGCGAACACGATTCAGGCAAACGGCGGGTACGGAATCGAAGTCGCGGGGCTCTCGTCGGTAACCACCGGCGGCAACAACATCAGTGCCAATACGCAAGGCGGAATCTTCGCGTCATTTAATTCGGCCGCGTCGATCGGCGTGGACGTCGCTGGAAAGGGCTTTCCCGATACGTCGACCACGGTCAATGGCGGGTTCGGGATACTCTGCAAGCTTGGCGCGGTCGTGGGCGGGCACCTGGGCAGCACGACGATCCCGTTGAATGGCGCTTCCGGGCCGTTTCCCACGGGCACGAATCCGAGTAGTGCGAATTATGTCGACCCTTCCTGTCCCGCCGCGTACACCAATCTGCTCACTCCCTGAATTGGCGTCGGGAAAAGGTTCGCGCTACGCGAACGCCTGCTGACGGTGTGCCCCGGGATTGCCGGCTCGTCCGGGGCCTGCCCGTCCGTTCTGCCGCGGGCGCGCCCATTGGACGGGAACGCCTTGGTGCCGCGGCCTTGCGGGCGCCGTCAGCGATGAGCCGCAACGGCCGGGCCCGGGTGCACAAGCGCGCGCTCCCGGTGCCGACACTCGGGCGGCGGCATACGGCTTGAGGGTCAGGCCTGGCAGCCGAAAGGGCAACTTCGCGAAGATCGGCTAGGCGCGGGGTTCATCGATGCCCCCTGCGTACTTCACCGCCTGAAGCAGGATGCGGGTATAGGGCATGCGTGGCTGCGTGAAGATCGTTTCGGCATCGCCCTCTTCGATAATTGCGCCGTCCTTCATAACCACCACGCGGTGCGCGACCGCGCGAATCACGGAAAGGTCGTGGCTGATGAAGACATAGCTCATGCCATGTCTTCTTTGCAGATCGCCAAGCAAGGCCAGCACCTGCCTCTGCACCGAAACGTCGAGTGCAGAGGTCGGCTCGTCGAGCACGAGCACCTCCGGTCCGATCACGACCGCCCGGGCAATGGCGATGCGCTGGCGCTGCCCACCGGAGAACTCGTGCGGGTAGCGCGCCAGAATGTCGTCGTGGCGCGTATCGGGGCTCAGCCCGACCTCCGCGAGGGTATCGAGGATGCGCCGTCGTCGCTGCTGCGCCGAAAGTTCGACCTTGTGCCAAGCCAGGCCTTCCTCGATGATCTGCCCCACGGTCATACGCGGATTGAGCGATGCAAACGGATCTTGGAAAACGACCTGCACGCGCTGGCGCAGCGCGCGCAGCGCGGCGCCGGTGGCGCGCTCCAGATTCTGTCCATGCAGCGTGATGCTTCCCGACGTGATCGGTTGCAGCCCCAGCAGCGCCATCCCGAGCGTGGTCTTGCCCGAACCCGACTCGCCGACGATACCGACGGTCTCCCCGGAGCGCAGAGTCAGGTTGACCGACTGAACCGCGGTAAAGCGGCTCTTCCGAAACCAGCCCTCGGACCGGGAGAATTGGACGCACACATCCCGGGCCGTGACCACCGTCGATGCGTCGGCGCCGAGCGGCACCACGTTGCGCTCGGCTTGGCTATGAAGAAGGCGCTGGGTGTAGCTGTGTCGAGGTTGCGTAAACACGGATTCCGTCGGACCGATCTCGACCAGCCTGCCGCGTTCCATGACTCCCACGCGGTGGGTAAATCGGCGCACCAGATTCAAATTGTGCGTGATGAACAAGATCGCCATGCCGTATTCGCGCTGCAGATCGTCGAGCAAGGCCAGGATCTGCGCCTGGATGGTGACGTCGAGCGCGGTCGTCGGTTCGTCGGCGATGAGCAGCTTCGGCCGGCACGCCAGCGCCATCGCGATCATGGCGCGTTGCCGCTGCCCGCCCGACAATTGGTGGGGAAACGCGTCAATGCGGCGCTCGGGTTCCGGAATCCCCGTCTTTCGGAGCAACTCGATGCTGCGGGCGCGCGCCGCACTTGCCGGCAGCCCCTCGTGCAATTGAAGCACCTCGCCGATCTGATTGCCGATCGTGTAAAGCGGATCGAATGCGGTCATCGGCTCCTGGAAGATCATGGCGATCTCGCGCCCGCGCAGGCCGCGCATCCAGCGCTCGCTCTTGCCCAGCAGCTCGTCGGCGCCAAAGCGGATGGCCCCCTGATAACTTGCCGCGTCCAGCAGTCGCAGTACCGACAGCGCCGTGACTGATTTGCCGGAACCGGATTCCCCGACCAGCCCCACCTTTTCGCCCGGCGCCAGCTCTAAGCTAACGCCGTCGACAACGCGCGATGTTCCAAAGTCGACGCAGAGGTTTTCGATGGTCAGCAGAGCGCCGCCCTGCGCCGCGCCCATCCTAGGCCTTTCGCGTATCAAAGGCGTCGCGCAACGCGTCGCCGATGAAAGTGAGCAGCAAGAGCGTCGCGACCAGCACCAGGAAGGTCGGGACGGCGATCCACCAAGCGTCCAGGTTGTCCTTGCCGAAGCGCAGCAACTCGCCGAGCGACGGCACCGTGGGCGGCACGCCCAGTCCGAGGAAGTCGAGCGCCGTCAACCCGAGGATGGCATCGCTCATGCGAAACGGCAGGAAGGTGATGACCGGCGTCAGGGAGTTGGGCAGGATGTGGCGGTGAATGATGCGCCAGTGCGACAGACCCATGGCGCGCGCCGCCTTGACGAACTCCAGCGAACGATTGCGCAGGAATTCGGCGCGCACATAGTCCGACAGTTGGGTCCAGCCAAAAATCGCAAAAAGTACCAATAACAGCAGAATCGACGGCTCGAATATCGAGGCCAGGATGATCAGGATGTACAGAATCGGGATGGAATTCCATATCTCGATGAGGCGCTGCCCGCCCAAGTCGACCCAGCCGCCAAAATAGCCCTGCAGGGCCCCGGCGGCCATGCCGATGAGCGTGCCGACGAGAGTCAGCGCGATGCCAAAATAGACGCTCACCGCAAAACCGAACAACAGGCGCGCCAGGATGTCGCGGCCGTGCGGATCGGTTCCCAGCCAGTTGGCAGCCGAGGGGGGCGACGGGTTGGCCGTCTTTGCTTCGTAGTTGATGCTATTTGCCGAATAGCGGATCAGCGTGAAAACCAGCCAGTTTCCGTCTTTCTCGAACTGCGCCCGAACCAACGGATCGAACCAGTCGGCCGCCGTCCGGAAATCGCCACCAAATTCCGTCTCCGGATAATCGACAAGCACCGGAAAGTACGTATTGCCGTTGTAATGGGCAACGAGCGGCTTTTCGTTGGCTATGAGCGGGGAAAAGGTTGCCGTTGCGAGCAAGGACGCGAAGATCCATAGTGATACGTAGCCGACGCGATTGCGTTTGAACCGCCCCCACGCGCGCTGCCAGGGCGTGCGAGCGCTTCGCCCAACACCGTGCGACGGTGCCGGCGCGGTGACCGCGGCGTCGTCCGCGGTCACCGCGCCGCCTTGCCGAACTCAACGCGCGGATCGACCACAACGTACAGCAGATCGGCGACCAACTTGATCACCAAGCCGATCAAGGTGAACAGGTAGACCGTACCCAAGACAATCGGATAGTCGCGATGCATCACCGCGTCATACGAAAGCAGGCCGATGCCGTCAAGCGAAAAGAGCGTTTCCACAAGCAACGCGCCGCTAAAGAACGCGGCAACGACCGCGCTCGGCAAGCCCGTGACGAGGGGCAGGAGTGCATTTCGAAAAATGTGCTTGTATAGGATGCTCTGTTGCGACATCCCTTTGGCGCGCGCCACGAGCACGTACTGTTTGCGAATTTCCTCAAGAAAGGTGTTCTTGGTGAGCAGGGTCAGGGTCGCAAAATTGCCGATGGTCAGACAGATCAGCGGCAATGTAAGGTGCCACAGGTAGTCGGCAATTCGCTGCGGCCAGGCCATCTCCTGCCAGTTGTCCGAAACGAGGCCGCGCAGCGGAAACCAGTCCAGAAAGGTGCCACCCGCAAACACGACGATCAACAAGACGCCCAGAACGAAACCCGGGATGGCAAAACCCACGAGCACGAGAACGGTGGTGCCGGTGTCAAAGCGGCTGCCCTCGCGTACCGCCTTGGCGATGCCAAGCGGAATCGAGATCAGGTAGGCGAGCAAGGTTGACCACAAGCCCAGGCTGACCGACACCGGCAACTTGCTCTTGATGACGGTCCAGACGTCGTCGCCGTAAGTGAAGCTGCGGCCCAGGTCGAAGCGCGAGTAGTCGCGCAGCATCAAGAGATACCGCTCCAAGGGCGGCTTGTCGAAGCCGAACTGGCGCTTGATTTGCTCAATTTGCTCGGCGCTAATCTCGTGTGTCATCGTGGCGCCGCTGGCGCTGCGGTGGCGCATCTCCGAGATGACCTGCTCGACCGGGCCGCCCGGGACGAACTGAGCAATGACGAACGTGACGGTGAGCACACCCAACAGGGTGGGGATCATCAAGAGTATGCGTCGGCCAATGTATTTCAGCATAACGCCGGGACGTCACGTTCCATCTGGGCTCTTCATCCACCACGTCGCGATCGGCCAAGGCATCGAATCGATACCGTCCTCGATCGTATAGTACTTGGGCGAGGTCCGGGGCATGCCGAACTTGTTCCAGTAGGCGACCATATGAAACGGCCGGTAGATGTAGGGCACAGCGTAGTACCCGGTTACGAAGATCCGATCGAGTACGCGCGCCGCGTCGGCGACCTCCTCCAGGCTGGACGCCTTGCCGATCGCCTCGATCGCGTGATCCACGGCCGGATGGGAGACGCCCATGACGTTGTTCGAGCCCTCGGTTTTCGCCGCGGCGCTGCCGAACCAGTCCGCCAGGACGCTCGCCGACGGCAGCATGACGTTGCCCAAGTTCAGTAGCGTGACGTCAAAGTCGAACGCCTCAATGCGCTTCTCGTAGATCGCAAAATCAACCACGCGCTGGCGCACCGTTATGCCAAGCTTCTTGAGGTCTTCCGCCCAGCGCCCGACGATCGGCGCGAACTCCAGGTCGGCATCGAGAACCTCAAGTTCGAAGCTCTCGCCGCGGGCATTTCGCAAAAGACCGTCGGCCCCGATGGTCCATCCGGCCTCGGTCAGCAGGGCGCGCGCATGTAGAAGATTCTGGCGTAGTGCCTGCGGCGTATCGTCTCGCGGATTTTCCGGCAAGCGCCCGAACACGGCAGCTGGCAGATCCTTGCGAAAGGGCTCGAGGAGCTTCAGCTCGCCGGGCCCTGGAAGACCCGAGGCCGCGAAGATCGTGTTCTGGAACAGACCGTCGTAGCGCTCGTCCAGATCGAAAGCCTGCTTGGAACTCCAGGTCCAGTCGAAGGCAAACACCAGCGCCTCTCGAACGCGCCGGTCCTGCAACTGCGGCCGGCGCGAATTGAACACGAACCCTTCGTAAAAAAATCCCATGCCGTCACGCAGACGCGCCTTGGTGATGCGCCCGTCTTCGAATCTCCCGCCCGTGTAAAGGCGCACCCAGCGGCGCGGCCGCATTTCTCGGAGAATGTCGAAATCACCGGCCTTGAAGGCCTCGAAGCGCGCTGCGTTGTCGATGAAATAGTGATAGATGAGGTGATCAAAGTTGTAGAACCCCTTGCGTACGCCGAGGTCTTGCGCCCAGTAATTCGGGTCGCGCACCAGATCCAACGTGCGTGCAGACGCCTTGTAGATGCGGTAGGGACCCGTGGTGATCGGCTCATCGTGAATGATCTGGTCAAACGGTTTGGGCTTGCCGTCCCGATCCAACCCCCATTTCGCCGAAAACACGCACAACTGCGTGCCGAGCCGGTAGATTTGGTCGCGGCTGGGCGTCTTGAGGTCAAAACGAATCGTTCGGCCGTCGAGGACGACGGCTTGCCGAACCCCGGCAAAATGTCCCGAGTAGGAAGGCGCAGCTTTGTCGCTGACCGCCATGTCGAACGAATATTTCACGTCCGCTGCGGTGACGGCGTCGCCATTGTTGAAGCGTGCGCGCGGATCAATGCGAAAGGTGATGGACGAGAAGTCCGGCGCGGTCAACATCTCATTTGCCACCAACCCATACATCGTTGCAAGTTCGTCCGGACTGGGGTAGGCAAGCGTCTCGAACATGAACAGCTCGACGCCGGCGGGGGAACTCGCCGGCAAGGTAAAGGGATTGTATTTGTCGAAACTCGTTCGGCGGTCCGGATTGCTCAACCTGAGCGTGCCACCCTTGGGCGCATCCGGGTTGACAAAGTCAAAATGCTCGAAGCCCTTCGAATACTTGACGTCGCCGTATTCGGCGAACGCGTGCGACCAAACGCCGAGACGGGCCCCCTGGGATGCCGCGTAAGCCATCAGGCTGAAGGCCATCAGCGGCACTGCGGCGAGCCATATCGGAGCCCGCGCGACCAAACGCCCGAGCGATCTACGGGGTCGTCGCATTGACACGGGTTGCGCGGTGCGCAAAACGGTACTCTCCAAGGGGAGAAAAGCGGGATTCATGCGGGCCTTCCAACTAGCGATCTTAGCGCCATTTTTTGTGTGCGCGCTTGTGTGCGCGCTTGCGTGCGCACCTCCCGGCCGCCGGACGCAGGGGTCGATACCATCTGCTGAACGGATCGCCGGAAGCGCGAAAGCGCGATCGGACGAAAGGCGGGCGCCGCTTGGGGCCCCAATGTGCGATAGACCCGCGCTCCAAGGATCGTCGGCCCTCCGTCGGCGGGGCGCATGGCCAGTTCGGGCACGATGGAGGCAAGCACATCAGTTGAAACACGCACGGAACAGGCGTCTTATTTCTTCGATCGACGGCCGCATAATGTCTAGAATAACTCTTGGCGCGCGGCTCGCTCCTCGCTCGTAAACGAGTGTGCCGCCAAAAGCGTTTCCTCCGGCCGATCCTGAGCTCTTTAGTAGAGTCCCTTGCCCCGTTGCGTAAGAGCCTTCCGCGATACGCGTCCGAGCCGATCAGGGTTGGGCGACCGATAGGCTCCGTGGATCAATCGATGCGGCCGACCGATCTCAATTCAAGAGCTGCGCTGTTTTGCATCGGGTTGACCGGCCTGCTCCCAGCGCACGGTTGGGCGCAGATAGCGACAAACGCCGCACCGATCAGCCAAGAGCTCAATGCCGCGGACACCGCTCCGGAGTTGCGATCCGCGCAGGAGGCTACGGCCCACCTGTATCGGCTCGCCGCAAGCGATGATCGGCAAGCAGCGGTCCGCTTCGCCAACATCGCCGTGCAGCGCTTTGCGGAATCGGCAGCACTATGGGAGGCCGCCGGCTACGTACTGCGCGGGGCGGGCGAATACGCGCGGGCTCTGGACGCATATCAAAACGCCAGCCGGCTCGATCCGGCCAACGCCAATGCGCTGCGCGGTCAGATCTTGATGCTGCAACGGTTGGGAGCCTCCGAGCCGGCCGTGGCCCTGATCAACGCGCATCCGGAATTGCGGCGCGATGCCGAACTGCGTGCTGTTGTTGCACAACTGGCCGCGCACCAGTTGCGCTACGCCGAAAATGTCGAAGACCGGGCGCAACGCACGCAACGCTTGCTGCGCGTCCTGGCGCAGCTGGACAGCCTGATCTTGGACGCCGGCGGCGAGCTGAAGGCGGCACAGGCGGGCGAATCCGCCCCTTTCGATCGCTTGCAGGCCTACGTGATGTTGCACCGGGAAGCGCAGGCCACGCAACACTATGAATTGCTCATCGCCGGCGGTGTCGAGCTACCGGCCTATGCCCGCTTGCAGGCAGCCGTCGCCTACGTCCGCCTGGGGCAGATCGACCGCGCGATCCCGATCCTGAGCCAGCTCGCGCAGGACGAGCCCGACGACGTAGACAGCCAGCTCGAACTTTTTTACGCGCTTGTCGATTCCGATCAGTTGACACAGGCCCGCGAAAGGATCGATCGGCTGCTCGATCGCGTTCGGTCAGGTGGGGACCGAGAGGCCGAGCTGCGCGTGCGCATCGCGGCGGCAATGGCGCGGGCCTACGGCGAGCAGCCATCCCAGGCCCTGACGCGCCTGGACGCCATCTTGGAAGAGGCCCCGTTCAGCGCCGATGCGCGCGCGTCCCGGGGGGCGGTTTACTTCTGGCGCGGCTGGCCGCGGAGCGCGCGCGACGAGGCACAGGCGGTTTTGGCGGCGGCGCCACGCAACCGCGATGCGAAGGCGTTACAGGTACAGACCGACATGGCGCTCGATGATTGGACGCTGGCCCGCGCGCATTTGGACCTGGCCATTGCGCAGAACGCGCTTTCGGACCGGGACGCCCAGCAGCTCGCAAGCCGGCTAGAGTGGCGCCAGCGGCAACAGGTTGCGATCGAATCGGGCTACGGAACCGGTACCGAGACCTCGATCGCGGTCAATCGAGAGTGGCATGTCGATACACGCGCCTATTCCTCTCCGATGGACACGGCGTATCGCCTGTTTGCGCATCTGCGGGAAGCCCACACCGACGTCAGCCCCTTGGCTTTGTCACGAACTTGGAGTGCTCTCGGCGTGGACGGCGTCTGGCCAGGCCTGGCGGCCTCGCTGGAAGTGGCCCACATCAGCGGTGAACCGACGCCCGGCGTGCGGGCGCAGGGCAGCTGGCAGCCGGCCGACGGAGCTCGCATCGGGCTGCAGGCGGCGAGCTCCGACCCTGATACGCCGGCGCGCGCCAGTGCCAGCCATATTCGCGAGCGAACTGCGCAGCTGAGCACGGGTTACGACTTCAACGAATCGACCGGGGTCGGAGCCGACCTGGGCCTGGGTCGGTTTTCCGACGGCAACCGGCAAATCAACGCCATTGCGCGCTTCTCGCAGCGGCTGTTTGCGTCGAACCTGGGCAAGATGACCTGGAACAACTACGTAGGCACCACGCATGATTCGCTGGCCGCCGCGCTGGCACCCTACTTCGATCCGGCGCACGCAAGCTCGCAGGAAACCGAACTGCGCGGCGAATGGCTCGGGCAACGAGACGTGCGCCTCGAGAAATCGCGCTGGCATGTCCTGACGGTGTCGATCGGTCGGTATGAGCAGAGCGGGTTTGCCACCCACACCACTGCCGTGCTGCGCTACGAACAGCGCTGGACGTTGTCCGATCACAGTGAATTCGGCTTTGGGATCACCCGTAGCCACCATCCCTACGATGGAAACCAGGAATGGCGCACCACGGCGTCGCTGAATTATGAGGGGCGATTTTGATCGGCGCGCGCCACGGCGCCCGCCACCTATGGGCGGCCGTGCTTTTTTGGTCGCTTGCGGCCGCAATGGAGCCGGCCCTGGCGCGCTCGGCCATCGCGCCGACGACCGAACAGCGGCTGCCCGACGGGCAACACGTTCTCGTGCTTTGCTATCACGACGTGGTGGCGGCCGTGCCAGCCGGCGCAGACCCCGAAACGATAGACACCGCGACGCTCGCTAGCCAGCTCAATTGGCTGCAGGCCGAAGGCTATGTCGCCATCGACCTAGATTTGTTGGCGCGAGCCTACGCGGGGACGGCGCGCTTGCCCGAGCGGGCCTTGCTACTGACTTTTGACGACGGTTACGAAAGCGCCTACACGCAGGTATTCCCGCTGTTGCGCGCCTATCGCATGCCCGCCGTGATGGCCTTGGTTGGCAAGTGGATGGAGACCGATGCCGGCCAGTTCGTGCCGTACGGCGAGCGGCAACTGGCGCGGGAGGGCTTCTTGAGCTGGGCGCAGGCCCGGGAAATGCAGGCGTCGGGACTGATTGAATTCGCCTCGCACAGCTGGAACCTGCACCATGGAGTGCCTGGCGATGCGGCCGGGAGTTCGCAGCCGGCCGCCACCACGCACATTGCGCTGGCTGCCGGCGGCTATGAAGACGACGCTGGCTGGGTGCAGCGGGTTCGAGCCGATCTCGAGCGCAACAATGCGCTGCTTACCGAGCGGCTGGGCCGCGCGCCGCGAGCCATCGTCTGGCCCTATGGGCGTTACAACGCCGAGCTGGAGACGATCGCACAAGGCGTGGGTCTGACCATTGGCCTCACTCTCGATTCCGGACAGCGCGATCAGGTGGTGCCGATCAGCCGCCTACGTCGCCTGCTCATTGACCGCAATGCCGGACTAATACGCTTTGCCCAACTGGTTCGTCAGGACGACGATGCGCCCACGGTGCGAATGGTCAAGGTGGACTTGGATCGCCTGGCGAGCGTCGACGCCGGCGCGTTCGAGCAGCGCTTGGATAGCCTCATCGACCGCATACGTCAGCTGGGCGCGGAGACGGTTGTGCTTCCGGCGTGCGCTGCGCCGGGGCCGTCGGGGCAGATCGACGCGGTGTACTTTCGCAATCGGCGGGTGCCGGTGCGTGCCGACATTCTGGGGCGGGTCGCTTGGCGCATCGCCACCGCCACCCCGGCCCGGGTCTTTGCCTCGATGCCGCTCGCCGGTTTCGCGCTCGACCCGGTGCCAGGCGATGCCGATCGCGAAGAGCGCATCGGCGAGCTGTTCGAAGATCTCGGCAAGGCCGCCTACCTCAAAGGCGTGCTGCTGGGGCCGGTCACGTCGGATGAGACGTTGGAGACGCTCAGCCGGCGCGCCGCGCACCTTGCACAGCGCACGCGCGCCTGGCAACCTGGACTGCTGAGCGCCTTGCATCTGACGCCGACCAAGGCCTCTGCCCTGCCGGAGCAGATCCGGCAGGTGCTGCAGCAGCATGCTTACTTGCTGCTCGACACCACCCGCGATCGCGGCGTCATCAGCGATGGCCAATTGGAAGAGGCGGTTGGATCGGTTCAGGATGCTGCCGCCCGCACGGTGGTTGCCGTGGCCGTGCGGCCCGGCGGCGCGGCCGACGCCGATCGACGCGCGCAGGCGTTGCTGCGTTCGGGCTTGGCCAACCTCGGTGTTGTGGACCTGGATCTGGAAGGCGACCCGGCGATGCTTGCGGCGCTACGCCGCACGCTGTCCCTGCAGTCTCAACTCGCCGCCCGGGTGGGGGGGGCTCGATGAGCGCGACGGCGATCAGCCTGCCCGATGTGCTGTTCGGATTTCTCTTCCTTTATCCACTGTTCATGGCATACCTCTGGATGGCGGGCGGAATGTTCTACTGGTTTCATTACGAGCGCCGCGCCGGCACGCCGGACCATCCACCGACACTGCCGCACTATCCGAAGGTGGCTCTGGTTGTGCCGTGCTTCAATGAGCAGGAAAACGTGATCGATACGGTCGCGAATCTGCTGCTGCAAAAGTACCCGAATTTCGAGGTGATCGCGGTCAACGACGGCTCCAGCGATCGTACCGGGCAGCTCCTGGACGTAATGGGCAGGGCAGATGAGCGCCTGCGCGTGATTCATCATGCGATCAACCAGGGAAAGGCCGTCAGCTTGAACACGGCGGCCTTTATGACGGATGCCGAGTACCTCGTGTGCATCGACGGGGATGCGCTGCTGGACCAACATGCCGCTTGCTGGATGATGTGGCATCTGCTGAAGTTCCCGCGCGTCGGTGCGGTTACGGGCAATCCGCGCGTGCGCAACCGCGCGACCCTTCTGGGCAAGATCCAGGTGGGCGAGTTTTCCTCGATCATCGGTCTGATCAAGCGTGCACAGCGCACCTACGGTCGACTGTTTACGGTGTCCGGCGTCGTCGCCGCTTTCCGCAAGGCGGCCCTGCACGACGTGGGTTACTGGAGCAAGGACATGCTGTGCGAGGATATCGACATCTCCTGGAAGCTGCAGTTTCACCATTGGGACGTACGCCTGGAGCCCGCTGCGCTGTGCTGGATGCTGATGCCCGAGACGTTTCGCGGACTGTGGAACCAACGCCTGCGTTGGGCCACCGGCGGCATGCAGGTCATGTTCAAGTTCCTACCGCAAATCGCCCACTGGCGGATGCGTCGTATGTGGCCCGTCTATATCGAATACATGCTCAGTGTCACATGGGCCTATTGCCTCGCGCTGATGTTCGTGCTGTGGGCCTCGGGCTATTTCTTCGACCTGCCTGCGCAATGGCGCATCTCAACCCTGCTCCCGACGTGGCCTGGGATGCTGATCGCAACGACTTCATTGATCCAGATTGGGGTCGGCATGTTCCTCGATCGCCGCTATGACCTGCGCTTCGGCCGGCAGTTTTACTGGGCGATCTGGTATCCGGTTGCGTTCTGGCTGCTCACGGCCGTCACGTCAATGGTGTCCTTGCCACGGGCGGCACTACGCGAGCGAAAGGCCCGGGCACGATGGACCAGCCCCGATCGGGGGGTTCCATGATGCGGCCTTCGGACCCGGCCGATGGCAGGGCGCCGGCCGACGCACAGGCCGCGGGGAGCTCAAACCCGGCGATGCAGATGCCAAGCGTCGGCAGCGAAGGGCTGCTGGTACAGCTTGCCCAGCGCGAACGCCCGCCCCTGGTGATCGATCGGCGCGACACGACTCTGTCGCCCGGTTCGCTAGCCCGTTACGTCGTCACGCTGGCGATCTGGAGCTTATGGGCCTATTTCCTGATGCCGCTGATCACCTTGCTGCTATGGACCTTGGGCTGGCTGAGATTTTCCAGCATGCTGCTCACGCCCGAAGCTATCGATCTTCTGGAGCAGCGCCTGCCGGCCTACGGCCTCGTCGTCAGCGTCCTTTGCGGGGGCCTGATCGTATGGGCCCTCGCCAGCTGGTGGCGTTTCAACAAGCGGGAGCGACGAAGGGCTTCGAAATGCGTAACGACCGAAGCCTTGGCGCTCCGTCTTGGGCTAGACGCGGGTGATCTGTTGCGGTGGCAATCGGCGCGTCGGATCGTGGTGCACCATGACAGCGATGGCCATCCTTGCGGATTCGAAGACCAGCGCCCACCGCTACCGTAGCGGCGCGTCGTGCCCAAAGCGCGGCCTGCGCCATCTTGAGCGGCGTTGCGTGGTAGGGCAATTTCGTTGCGTCGGCTCAGTTCCCTGATCCGGGTCCGCTTTTCGCTAGGCACCCAAGCCCATGAAGGACTGCCACGCGCAGAGATCGACCAGCGGAAGATAGGGTGCTCGAAGGACCGCCGTTGAGCCGGGGCAAGCAAGGAAGTCGCCGTCGGACCCACCATGGGAGACCCCGCAAGACGGGTCTTAGCAAGCATGCTGACCAGGGTGCAATCGTCGCCCCGGAGAGCTGAATGCCGAGCAATTCCACACTTTGCGGGCGGCGTTTAGCGCTTAGGATTCCGATGGCCGGTGCCGATAAGAAGAGGACAGACCGGATTGGGACGTCGCGGGACGGAAATCTTGGTTGCTGATGCCCAGCCCGAGCCGGAACGCGCTTAGCCCGAGAAATGAAACAGCGGACGATTCTCGCGAAAGCGTCGAACTCGCCAATCTTTGAGAGTGCATGCGCATGATGGACGGGTCGAACCCAGCGGGAGCAAGCGCGCCATCGGGCGCGCAGGCGGAGCCGCCGAAGCGGATCTTGGTCGTCGACGACGATCCGGCGGCTCTTATGCTGATGCAGGCGGCGCTCGAAAAAGCCGGCTTCGAAGTTGAGACGGCCGTCGATGGGGAAGATGCCCTGGACAAGTTCCGCCGCCGCCCTAGCGACATGGTCCTGCTCGACGTGGATATGCCCGGCCGCAGCGGGCACGAAATCTGCGCTGCGCTGCGGGCGGAGTATGGCGAGTTACTGCCGATCGTCATGGTGACCGGCATGGACGACGTGGATTCGGTCGAGAAGGCGTACCACGCCGGCGCTACCGACTTCTTCGGCAAGCCCATCAATTGGGCGCTGATCGGTCATCGCGTCCGGTACCTGTATCGCGGGTTTCAGAATCTGCTGGACCTTCAAGCGGCCGAGAAAAAGATTCGGCAGCTGGCCTACTTTGACACGTTGACCGGCCTACCCAATCGGCAGGCCTTCCTCGAAATCGTTGAACGCGAAATCGCGCGAGCCCGCCTTGACGGACGCACGCTGGGCGTCTTGTTCATGGACCTCGATGGATTCAAGAACATCAACGACTCCATGGGTCACGGCTCCGGCGACCTGATCCTGCAGTTGGTGGCGGACCGGTTGCGTCAGGCGCTGCGTCCGACGGATGTGGTATCGCGGCCGTCCTCCGGGGAGTCCAACCTGGAATTCGCCCGTCTCGGCGGGGACGAATTCACCGCACTCATACGGGACATTTCGCGACCCGAAGATGCGCTGGTTATCGCGCACCGCATCCGCGACTTGATGCGCCGGCCGTTCCCGCTGGACAAGCGGGAAATGGCGGTGACGACGAGTATTGGAATCGCGCTCTATCCGAACGACGGCCAGGACGCGCTGGCGCTACTCAAGCACGCGGATACGGCGATGTACCACGCCAAGGACCGCGGCCGTGACAACTGCCAGCTGTATAGCGCGTCGCTGACCGAGCAGGCGGTACATCGCATGGCGCTGGAAAGCAGCTTGCGCCTTGCGCTGACACGAGACGAATTCCACCTCGTTTATCAGCCGCAATTTGATCTTCATCAGGGCTGCATATTGGCGGTGGAGGCCCTCATTCGCTGGCAGCATCCCGAGCAGGGTTTGATCGGACCTCTCGATTTCATCCCGCTCGCCGAGGAAAACGGGCTAATCGTTCCGATTGGCGAATGGGTGTTGCGCACCGCTTGCGCCGACGCGGCAAGTTGGCAGCGTGCGGGGCAAACGGTGCGGGTCGCGGTCAACCTCTCGCCGATGCAGTTCCGGGATCCGAATCTGATAAAGACGGTCCTCGAGACGCTGTCCGAGACCGGGCTGGACCCCAGCCTTTTGGAACTGGAAGTTACCGAAAGCACGGTGATGGAGGCCAGCGGGATCGCCACGTTGCAGGCCTTGTGCCACGCCGGCATCAGCGTAGCGCTGGACGATTTCGGCACCGGCTATTCCTCCATGAGCTACCTCAGGAACATGCCGCTCAATACGCTGAAGGTCGACCGCCGCTTCGTCATGGCACTGCCGGGCGAGGCCAAAGACCGTGCCATCGTGCGCGCGATCCTCTCCCTTGCCAAGAGCCTGGATTTCAGCGTGACGGCAGAGGGCGTGGAGACGCTCGAACAAGCGCAGACATTGAACGATATGGACTGCAACTCGCTGCAAGGTCACTACTTCAGCGAGCCGGTCCCGGCCGCCGACATTCCCGCGTTGTTGCTCAGAAAATGGCAGGTGGACTCCGCCGGCTGAGACCCGTCGGGGCAAGTGAACCACCGGGCGCTCGCGGAGCGCTGCCGGCCTTGGCGCCAACGCGCCAGCGTCGTTTGGGTCAGTAAGCGGTCAGCGTTCCACCGCCAACCTTCCCGGCCGAATCCTCCGCGCCGGTGCCCGGCGCAAGCCCCTCGACCGCCCGCATTCCCGGCAGGAACAAGAAGGCGAAGGTGACGACGGTACCCAGGAGTCCGGCGCCGATGAGTGTTGCCCTGATTCCGAAGTAGGCGGCAACCGAACCGGAAAGCGCATACGATATCGGCATCAGTCCGGTGGAAATCAACCATTCAAGGCTTGATACCCGCCCAAGCAAGCGAATCGGCACAAGCGACTGCTTCGTCGTCAGCCAGAGGATCAATCCCGCACTCTCGAACGCGTTGAAGGCGAAGCAGGCGATCATGACCTGCCACGGCGCACGCGCGAAGCCGTAGCCTGCAACGGCCAGTGTCGAAATGCTCCAGGCGATGAAGATGAATCGCATGTTGTGTTTGGGCATCCCGCGCTGCGCGATAAAGACCGACGCCGTCACGGCGCCCAGCCCTCCCATCGCGAAGACCATGCCGAGGTCGCTGGCGCTGCCGCCCAGCTCGCGTTTCACAACATACGGCAGGAGAACCTCTGCCGGTCCCAGAAACGCGAGGTAGGCGAGCGTCGCGGACGTGAACGTGCCCCACAGCCAGACTCGGGACCGCACGAAAGCAAAGCCCTCACGCATCTGCGCCCAAACCGACGCCGGCCTGCGTGCCCCGGCCGGCACAGCAAGCGAGCCCACCGCGCCAAGCCGCAGCAGACAAGCAACCGACACGGCAAAGGTCGCCGCATCGGCGATGAAAGCCCATCCGACGCCAACCTCGGCGATGATCCACCCGCCCAGTGCCGGGCCGAGCAGCCGGGCGGCCAGCGGGCGCACAAACTGGTCGAGGGAATTGGCCTGGGCCAGGAGATGTTCCGGCACCAGATCGGGCACCAAGGCGTCAAATGCGGGACCGAAGAACGCGTTTCCCGCGCCATAAAACGCGGCAATCACGACCAAGTGCCAGATCTCCGGTCTTCCGGTAATGGAAAGAATCCCCATTGCGAGCAGCGCCACGCCGCGGACCAGGTCGGAGCCCAACATCACCCAGCGCCGCTCGAAGCGATCGCTCACCACCCCCCCAAAGAGCAGCAGGAGAATGTGCGGGACCGACATTGCCGTCAAGGTAAGGCCAAGCGCGGTTGGCGCGTCCGAAAGCTGGTAGACCTGCCACGCAATCGCGATGAAGGTGACTCCATCGCCGACCAGCGAGATCGTCATGCCGGCCCAAAGGATCCGGAAGCCCCGAACCCGTAGGGGGGCAAGAATCTTCATGCGAGTTGAAAGCTCACCCATATTTGGCCCGTTGCGCATTCTTGGGCCGCCCGCGTAGCACCGGGGTGCGGACCGCCGCCTGCGATCTTTCAGCTCAATGTGCTGACAAGGCGCTCGCTGCTCTTGGCCTGACGCAGCGCGAACCGCTCACGCAGCGCACCGAGCACCTCGATCAAACGATCCACCTCTTCATCCGTATTGGCGGCGGTAACCTGGATGCGAAATCCAACCTCGTTCTTGGGCACCAGCGGGAACGCCGCGAGCGTCACGTACACGCCATGCTCGAAAAGGAACAAGCCGGCTGCATCGATCTCCTCATGGTCCGCCAGGGGGATCTCGATGATGGGCAGGCCAGACTGGTTTGGTGTAAGAATCTCCAGCTCCCGCAGCGCGTCAAGTACCCTTGCCGTCCGTCTCCACAGGTCGGCGCGGCACTGGTCACCGCGCTTGCGGTTGACTGCAAGTCCGGCCAACGTCGATGCGAGCGAAGCAACCGGCGAAGGGCCAGAGTACAGGTACGGCGGCGCAAGCACCTTGAGCGCCTCCTTGAGTTGCGTCGGCAGCGCCACAAAGGCCAGGAGGGAGGAATAGGACTTGGATAGACCACCGACCAAAACGGCGTTGTCGTACGGCACGTTCTGATGCCGGAAAAGACTGTTTCCCTTCATTCCGTAAGGGCACAACTCGTCGGGCGAGCGTTCGCCGATCGTGCCGAAGCCATGGGCGTCGTCGACGTAGAGAAGGGCGTCGTACTTCTGGGCGAGGCTTGAGAACGCAGCCAGATCGGGCGCATTGCCAGTCATCGAGTTGACGCCGTCCATCGCGATGATTCGAGGGCCGGGCCCTGACTCCGTGCGCATCAGTTGCTCAAGATGTTCGGCGTCGTCGTGACGAAAGCGCAGGACGGTCGCGCCTCGACCCGCCGCGACCATCGCCCCGTCGTAGATCGTCTTGTGCGCTCGACCGTCGAGGAAGATCGTTCCGTCCCCGGCCAGCACGGGGATGACTGACATGTGAATGTGCGTGATCGTGGGCAGCAGCAGCACGTCCTCGCAGCCTAGCAGAGCGGTGAGCTGCTCCTCGATCTCGATGTACGGCCTTGGACTGCCGAGCAGGCGGGACCACGACGGGTGCGTGCCCCAGCGCGCGAGGTACTCCGGGATAGCCGCAATGATCTCTTCGTCGAGGTCGAATCCCAGGTAATTGCACGAAGCCCAGTCCGTGAGCCAGCGTTCGCCAATGCGAATCTGCCGCCCCCGCTGTTCGTCAATCACAGCGTCGAGCATCGGATGGGAGGACTTCAGACGCGCTAGGTCTCCAACCGTTGCTATCCAACGATCGAGCCAACCATCTAGGCGCCTCCGGCCATTCAACGGCAGCGGGGCTGCGGCGAACTGGGGGGACTTGCCGCGAAGCAGATGGGCGGGAACGGGGCGCTTCTGTGGTTTCATGGCTTTCTTCGTTTGGCCTTGTGCAGTCGATCCACCTTGCGCCGCGAAACGCGGTCGCAGCCGCGCACACAGACGCCGCCCGCCACAAGGCAGGACGAACTCTTTGTCATCCCCCTCCCTATCGGCAGTAATCCCGAAACATTAAGGGTCAGCGGGCCGGGCGGCGGCGCCCCCGGGGACCGACGAGGCCCGGTCGCTGCCGATAACCGCAAAAATGCACAAAGATTTGGGGGCCATTCCATCGGTTGCCCGCGCCCCGCGCTCGCTATCCTGTGCTGTCGAGGGGACTGCACAAGCAAAACGTGCAGACGTAAGGTGCCATTGCCTTGGCCGCTGGCCGTGGGCTTGCGGCGCTTGCCTATGGGTGTCGACTACGCGCCTGGTGGATCAGGCGGCTGAGAAGGGCGCAGATGAAAGCAAAACCGATCGCTTGCGTGCGCTGGGCAGTTAGCCTCTCTTGCCTGCTGCCGGTTCTAGCCGTTGCGCAAGCGGACAAGCTTGTGGCAGGCGACGAAAGCGTGTTCTTCGGAGAAATCCCGACCGTCTACGGGGCGTCGAAATACGAGCAGAAGACGACCGAAGCACCGTCATCGGTAAGCATCGTCACCGCCAGCGACATCCGCGAGCACGGCTACCGGACCCTAGCGGACATCCTCAGCAGCGTGCGCGGCTTTTACGTCACCTACGATCGCAACTACAGCTATCTGGGCGTGCGCGGCTTTGGGCGTCCTGGCGACTACAACAGCCGCATCCTGCTCCTCGTCGACGGACATCGCATCAACGACGACATCTACTCCCAAGGCTTGCTCGGGACCGAATTTCCGATGGACGTGGACCTCATCGAGCGCGTAGAGGTTATCCGCGGCCCCGGCTCGTCCATTTACGGTAGCAATGCCTTCTTCGCTGTCATCAACGTAATCACCAAGCAGGCGCGCGACTTCAAGGGCGGCGAGCTGTCGGCCGAAGCCGGTAATCAACTGACGAGCAAGGCGCGCGCAAGCTTCGGCAAGCGCTACGACAACGGCCTCGACCTGATGCTATCGGCGACCGGCTACCGCAGCGCGGGGGACAGAAGCCTGTTCTTCCCCGAATTCGACACGCCGAGCACGAACAACGGCATTGCCGTGTACCGCGATGCGGACCGCGCCAAGAGCCTGCTCGCCAACTTGGCCTTCGGCGACTTCAACCTGCGCTTGCTCGACGGCTCTCGCCGCAAGGACGTTCCGACTGCCTCGTTCGGCACGGTGTTCAACGGCAACGAGTACACGACAGATACCCGGCAGTACTTCGATCTGAAGTATCAACATCAGTTCGACGCTGGTTCGGAAGTCACCGCCCGCCTTTACCAGGACTTCTATGGCTACTATGGCTACTACACAATCGCGCAGGCCACGCCAGTGGTCAACTACGACGCCATTGACGGCCGCTGGTGGGGGGCGGAGTACCAATACACCAAGCGTCTCGACCAAAATAATCGGGCCACCATCGGTGCCGAATTCGTCGACGACTACCGACAGGTCCAGCGAAATTTCAACCTGGATCCTTACGCCGGCCTGCTGAATTCGCGCAAAACGTCCAGAACCTGGGCCGCGTACCTGCAAGACGAGTACGACATTACGCCGACGCTCGGGCTGACCGCCGGGGTGCGCTACGACAGCCTCGATTCCGCCGGCTACGCGAGCAGTTCCACCAACCCGCGCCTGGCGTTGATTTACAACCCGAACGCGGATACGGCAGCAAAGCTGCTCTATGGCACCGCGTTCCGCGCCCCGAACGCCTATGAGACGTTCTACTCAAGCGCCGCGGTCGGCTTTGATCCATCTAAGAACCTGGCGCCGGAAAAGATCAAGACCGCTGAGCTGGTCTTGGAAAGAACCCTGTCGGACAATCTGCGCGGGGTGGTCGACGTTTACAGCAACAACATCGAACAGCTGATCAACCTGCTCACCAATCCCGACGGCACCGTGGTATTTCAGAACGTAGATCAAGTCAGGGCCCGAGGGTTCGAGCTCGAGATCGAGGGGCGTTGGGCCAACGGCTTGGAGGGCCGTGCCAGCTATACGCTGCAGCGGACGACGAACTCACTGACCGGCCAGACCATCAGCAATTCGCCGGTCGACATGGCGAAAATCGATTTGCGCGCACCCATCTTGCGTAGCGATCTTTTCGCGGGACTGGAGATGCAGTACACCAGCCCCCGTCTCACGTTGCAAAACACGACGCTCGGCGGCTTCGTGTTGACCAACCTGACGCTATTTGAGCGCAGGCTCCAAAACGGCATGGAGATCTCCGCGTCCGTCCACAACCTGTTCAACAAGACCTATGCGGACCCGGTTTCGGTCGGCAGCCTCGAGGCCAGCATCGTTCAAGACGGACGGACTTTCCTCGTCAAAGTAACTTACCCATTCTAATTCTCATGCCCAGCGCTATGGTTCGGTACCTGCGTATGCTGGCTGCGGTTTGGCTGTGGGCCGCTCTTCTTTTCGGCGGAGACAGCGCAACGGCAGCCGGCCGGAGCAAGCCGGCCGTCGTCGTGCTCATCAGTCACGATGCGGCGCCCTATCGGGAGGCGCTTGGCGGCTTCGAACGGTCCCTTGCGCAACGCGGAATCGACGTCGATCTGGACGTGGTCGCTCTGCAGGGCGACGCGACCAAAGTTGCTCCGGCGATGCTCAAGGCCAAGCGCGACGGCGCCGTGCTGGTGTTCGCGATGGGGTTGGTGGCCGCCCAGGCTGCGCTTGCCGAAAATTCCGACATTCCGTTGGTGGCGGGCCTCATCCTTAGCGCCGATCCGTTGAAGAAAAGAGCCAATTCCACCGGTGTCGTGCTTGAGATCCCGATGAACCTGCAATTCGAGTGGCTGCAACGACTGATGCCGCCAGACACGACGGTCGGCGTGCTCTACAACCCAGCCCAGAACCGCCAAAAGATCCAGGCCGCCGAAGGTGCGGCGCGGGAGATGGGTCTCAAGCTGGTCACATTCCAGGTAGATACGCCCCAGACGCTGCCCGATGTCCTCGAAACCGTTGCCAAGCGCGTGGACGTCCTGTGGGGGATCCCCGACTCGGTCGTGGTCTCGCCGGAAACGGCCAAGACGCTGCTCGTCTATTCCTTCCGCAACCGCATCCCGTTCATCGGCCTGTCGTCGGCCTGGGTCAAGGCCGGGGCGCTTTTCGCATTGGACTGGGATTACCAGGACGTCGGCTCACAGTGCGGGGAAATGGCGGTGCGCATCCTGAAGGGAGCCCGCGCGGGCAGCATACCGCCGGAGAGCGCCCGCCGGATCACGTATTCCGTGAACCTCAAGACGGCCCGCGAGATGCGGGTGGTACTAAAAGAATCCGTGATCAGCGGTGCAGCGAACGTTTACGAGTGAAGCCGACATGAAGACGCTCCTACCCTCTCGTCTGGCGACCAAGCTGAATCTGCTGGTCATTTTCCTGATCTTGCTCACCGCGGCAAGCATCGCGACGCTGATCTCCCAGCGCGAGATCCGCGCAGACCGCGCCGAACTCTTGGAACTGGGCGTGAGCCTTGCCGAATTGGGTTCTCGTGAAAGCGAATTTGCTCTTTACACCCAGGACAGCGCAGCGCTGCGCAACGATCTGGACAACCTCGCATCAAACTCGAAGATCGGCTACGTGATCTTGCTCAACAAGGACCGGCAGCCGCTGTTGAGCAAGATCGTGGCACCGGGCCTTCGCTCCATCCCCGCGGCAGATGCGGCGATGTTTCAGGGCGAGACGCGGCAGACCGAGGTGCAAATCGGCGAGAGCCGGACACCGTACTTCGACATCGTGGCCCCAGTGAGGAGTCGAGGCGATAGCTCCGAGTTGTTCCCCGACGTGGAGACCGCGCGTACACCGGTACTCGGCTACGTGCGCATCGGCGTGCGCGAGGACAGCCTGGTGGACAAGACCCAGGAGATCGTGGTCTTCACGATCGCGCTCACTTTGGCGGTGGTCGCGCTCGGGGTAACCGCCACACTGTTGATCACGCGTCGCATTCTGGGTCCGGTCGAAGCCCTCGTACGGGCGACGCGCCAGATTGCGGGCGGCAACCTGGCGGGTTCGGTCGACGCGCGGGCCAGCGGGGAGATCGGCGAACTGGCCAGCTCATTTAACGACATGCTGGCACGATTGCGCGACTACCGCGATCGGGTGGACGAGGCCCAGGCCACGCTCGAAGCCAGGGTCGAGGACAGAACACGGGAATTGCAACTGGCCACCGAAGAGGCCAAGACATCCGCCCGCATTGCGCTGGAGGCTAGCAAGGCCAAGAGTCAGTTCCTCGCAACGATGAGCCATGAAATCCGCACGCCCATGAACGGCGTCTTGGGTATGACGGACCTGTTGCGCGGGACACCTCTGAATGAACGCCAGCGACGCTTTGTGGAGGCGGTTTACCACTCGGGACAGAGCCTGCTGCGTATCATCAACGACATCCTGGACTTCTCCAAGATCGAGGCCGGGAAGGTCGAGCTGGAGCAAATCAATTTCGATCTGCGCGAACTGATCGAGGACGTCTGCAGCATGTTCGCCCAGCCGGCGCATTCCAAGGGGCTCGAGATCACCTGTCTGGTTCCCCCCGCCTTGCCGATCGCGCTGCGCGGCGACCCGGTGCGATTGCGCCAGATCATCACCAACATCGTCGGCAACGCAGTGAAATTCACAAGCCAGGGCGAGGTTTCGCTGCGCGTCCAATTGCTTGCGGAGGATCGCAGGCGGGCACGGTTGCGTTTCAACATCCGGGACACGGGGATTGGCATTCCCGAGGACAAGCAACAGCGGATTTTCGACGCCTTTTCCCAGGCGGACAATTCGACGACCCGAAGCTTCGGCGGCACGGGGCTCGGCCTGGCAATTTCCAAGCAACTCGTCGAACTGATGGGCGGCCGCATCGAGGTGATCAGCCGGGTGGGTGAGGGCGCGACCTTCTGCTTCGAGATTGAGGTGGTGAAACAAGACGCGAGCGCTCGCAAGATGCTCCCTGTCGGTGATCGATTGCACGGGTTGCGTGTTCTGGTCGTGGACGACAATGCCACGAACCGCGAAATTCTCGAGGAACAGATGGACGCGTGGAAGATACGCTGCACCAGCTGCGAGGGGTCGCGGGAGGCATTGGCGCTTATGCGCGCCGCACAAGCCAGAGGCGAGCCTTTCGAGATGGCCGTGCTCGACCTGCACATGCCGGAGATGGACGGACTGGAGCTCGCACGAGCGATCAAGTCGGTGCCGCAGCTTGCCGGAACGCCGCTGATCATCCTCAGCTCGGCCACGCTACAGGATGAAGCCGATGCCTTCCCGCATGGCCTGATCCGGTGCAAGCTGACCAAGCCGGTGCGCCAATCCGACCTGCTCCACGCGATCGCCACGGCGCTCGAGGACACGGTCTCCCCGGCGGAGACGGACGATGTGTCTTCGCTCGTTGCGGCCGAGCCAGCGGACCGGTCTTCCTGCAGCGTCCTGCTGGCAGAGGACAATCCGATCAACCAGGAGGTCGCCAGCGCGATGCTGGACCTGATGGGCGTGCGCACGACCGTGGTATCCGATGGCAGGCAAGTGCTGCAGGCGCTCGATGCACATTTTTTCGACCTGATCCTGATGGACTGCCAAATGCCGGGGATGGACGGCTATGAGGCCACGGCCGCAGTGCGCGAGCGCGAGCGAGCGCGTCCTGGCACGCGCCATATTCCCATCATCGCGCTCACCGCCAATGCGGTCGAGGGCGACCGGGAGCAGTGTCTTGCCGCTGGGATGGACGATTACCTGAGCAAGCCGTTTACCCGGCAGGACCTGGCAACCGTCATCGAACGCTGGGCGCCGCTGGGCACGGCGGGCGCGGCGTTCGCCGCGGCCGTTGCCAGCCAAGCCAATGCGCCAGGACCCACGAAGACAGAGCCGCAAGACCTCAGCGAGGCAGCGGATTTGTGCGTGAATCCACAAGCGCTGGAGTCCATCCGCTCGATGGCGCACGGTCTGCTGGAGAAGGTGATCGGCCAATACCTCGAAGATGCGCCCAAGCGCATGGAACAAATCCGCGCTGCCCTTGGGTCGAACGACGCCGAGGCTCTACGCCGGTCCGCGCATGCGCTGAAATCGAGCAGCGCCAATCTGGGTGCGGAGCGATTCGCGGCAATTTGCCAGTTCCTTGAATCGGTAGGGCGAAGCGGTACCACCGAAGACGGTGCCGCCCGGCACGCGGAGGCCGAGCGAGAGTTTGCGCGGGTCCGTCATGCGCTGCAGACCGTGATTGACAAGGAAATGACGTCGGTCACGGGGGTGTAGCCGATAGCGTCCTGCGGGGCGCTCTTTGCGCCCCAGCCGGACCTGCCGCCTTGACTGCGCTCCTGTCGCAGTGCAGCCGAGCAGGGCCGCACCAAACCGCCGGCGTGTCGGCGCAGTCGAAGATGGGTCATCCACATCGGTAAGGGACCGCTGCGCGGTCACAGCATCGACCGCCCGGTGTTCCGACAGCCACGTCAGCTGGCTCCGTCGCCGACGCCGCGTGGGACCCACATCGGGCGGATGGCAAAAGATCGAAAAGATGCCCAAAAACTCCTTCTTGAATCGATTCAGTGCGACGACAGGCGACTTAGAGTTGCCGAGGTCGCAGCATCGTCGTGCTGGACTCAATGAGGCTCGGTCTTGAAGAGGAATTGTCCGGGATGATCCGAAAGCGCGAGACCGAGCGCATAACAAGTCCGGTGAGAAGGGCGAACGGGGGGCGCGTTGAACTGGCGATCCGTGCGGCGATAAGCGGCGCGGAGCTCAATGGCAAGGTGCCGGTTTCGCGAATCGACAGACGCACCGTTCGTATCAGAGATTTCGGCCCACTCAGCCGGGTCAGGCGGATGCAGGCCCCCAAGCGTAGGTTGTCAATGTCGGTTCACGACCTGCGCTTTTGCGGCTCGGCCTCAGTGAAGCGAATGGGTCCGGTGATCCACTTTGACACGGCTGCGCATTGCGCAGCCGGTAGCCTCGGCGCCCGCTTTGGCGGCGTCCATGCGCGCGCACCGGCCTGCGTCCTCGAACGAAACCCAACCTAGCGCCAACCCTCGATCTTGGATCCGATACCCAATATTGCCGTCCTGTCGACGGCGCAGTTCGGCCACTCTTCCCAGGGGGAGTTGGACCCGGCGATCGCCGCGTCGCATCCGGTCGCGCTGATCGACAATGATTGGGCGCCAACGCTGGCGTTCGCGGCCTCCTTGGGCAGGCGCAAGGTGCCTTTGCATCTTTTCGGACACGGCGGCGGGCGTTGGTCGCGTTATTGCAAGCGGCATAGTCCCTGCCCTCCCGTTGAGCAGGCGGACGCCTTTCTGCCTTGGCTGCAGGCTCGGGTGCGGTCTGGCGAGATCCAACGCCTGGCCCCGACCACTGACCTGCTGGCCTACTACCTCGCCGTATTGCGCGACGATTTCCCCAAAGACGTCCAGCGCGCAATCGCGCCGCTGGCGGAAATCGAGCGCAGTCTCATCAAGACACGCTTCGCATCGGCGTGCGAATCCGCGGGACAATTGGTACCGTCCACCGCGGCACCCGATGACCCTGAGGCAGCGGTCCTGGCGGCACGGGAACTGGGCTATCCGCTGATGCTCAAGCCCAAATCGCACCTGGTGGTCGGGTCCGCGGAGCGCGGCCGACTGGTGCATGACGAGGCCGAGCTGAGGCGCGCTTATCACCGCTACGCGGTGACGCCAGGTCAGACGCAAATTGCCGCCAGCTATCCGGAGCTACGCTGGCCGCTGCTCCAGCGGTACTTGCCCTCCGCGCGGCGCTGCGTCTACAGCGTCAGCGGCATCAAGGACGCGGACACCGGCATCGTGACCGCCGCCCTGAGCAGAAAGCTCGAGCAGTGGCCACCGCATGTCGGAACCAGCACCGTTCAATCCGTATGCAATGACCAGCAGATTCTTGAGGCTGGGCTGCGCACGGTGGACCGGTTGGTCTCGCGCGGGATCTTCGAACTGGAACTTCTGGCCGATGACGACAAGCTGTTGGCCATTGACATGAACCCACGTGCTTTCGGATTCATCCGGCTCGACATGGCCATCGGCAACGATCTCCCGTGGCTTTGGTGGCTCACGACGCTGGGCGCCGTCGCGCGCCGCCCATTGCCGGACAACTACCCGCAAATGGAGTGTCGCTTTGTTATTCCGTACCTCGTCGGACGGACCATCCGCCGCCTGTCGGGCCCACGCGGCGTCGGCCACGGCCCAGCAGACGTGGATGTCGCAACACCCTGGGTATCGATGCTAGGACTGCGCAGTGATCCCTTGCCGATGTTGATTGCCAATCTTCGACTGCTGCGACACCCCGGCAGTCTGGTGCGGCCCTACCTGGCCGCGCTGCGCCAGGAGCGCGGTCAAGGCGACAGGCGCTCTGGATACGCCAGGTAACTCGACCCATCCAGCAACAGGTGTCCAATGTGCCCGTGCCGCTGGCCCGCTCCTCTTAGGCCATCGGCCGATCAATGAAGACAAGAAACCCTGGCGGTGCCGGGCCGGCATGGTCCAGGCCACTGCCGGGTTGGGTGTGCAACCCCAACTTGGCCGCTGCCTTCGACGGACCGGCGCATTCACTCGGCCGATCGGCGTAAGAGCGGCGGGGAACCTTCAATCCCAGCGCAGGCCGTCCCTGTGCCCGGGCGAATGCCGGCCCCGTTTCGGCCACGCGGTCAGCCGGTGCGGCCGTTTGCTCTCGCGTTGAGCGACGCCTGCAAGCGGTGCGCAGTTCTAGCAATTCGCGCAGTCATCGTCGAAGAACGTCCGGCGGCCGGGAACGGTCCTCATCCGGTGCCGTCACTTGCACATGCTCGATGCGCAAAAGGCCCGTCCTGGACGCTTTGAACCCAGCGGCTAAGTCCGGGTGAGATTCGCCCTGTCTTGGACGCCGATCGGTGGGTATGTCCCGATCGGCTGCGCAGCATCGAGCGTCGGCGCGATTGGCCCGTCCCCGATTGCGCTTGGCCGCGATGCCACGCTGCGCAGTGGAGGGAACGCCAGCGGATCCGGCAATGCGCTTGTGCTGTGCCAGTGGATTCCTTGGCCCGCGCCTGCCGGCGACTCGCTCAGTGCTGCCGTCACGCCCCGGCTTGGCCGCGTAGCCCTTGATACAGCCGCCCGCCAATTGAAAATAATAAGTAAAAACAGATGCGTAAAACGTCTAATGGAAGTGTCACTTCACCGACCGCCATGTAATGCGTCGGCCGCATCGAGCGCCGAGAAAGTTCTGCCATTCGCCCAGCAACGGCGCAGTCGAGCCTCCCGCTTCGGGCATTGCCCTCTACACCCGCAGTTGCCTATCAACCTCATACCTTATAAATGGTATTAAAGAAGGATACCCGCGGGTATTTACTACGCGAAATGGCTATCATTTTCATAAAAACGAGAATAAAGTACCGCGTATTAGTTATCAATTAAGAAACAGACACTAGATAGGCGGCCCGTTGGTCTCTTTATCTAGGCTCAAACGGTTACACATCGCACAGGGGAAGGGGGCTTGAAATGCAACAACAGCTCATTCAGGAATTCGCTTTGGGTTCCGGTCTAGGCAGGCTGTCGCGCCCGTTGTTGGCTGGTGCCGCCCTGATGGGCGTGCTGGCTGGGCTGGCGGTCCTGTTGCCTGGACAGGCGGCCGCGCAGGCGACCCTGCAGGGTCCGCCGGCGAACGCCCCGGCTTATTTTCCAATGATGTGGCATTCGGCGATGAACGCGCCGCTACCGGCGCTGATGCAGCCACCTGCGATCGGTCCCGTAGTGCCCGCAAACGAGCTCGATCCGAACCGAGCAGGCTTGCTGGGCACCTATCAGCCCGGGGGGCCGACGGTAACGGCGACGAACGCGTTCTTTCAGTCGCTCGGCACCAATGGCCGCACCTGCGCAACCTGCCACCTGCCGTCAAGTGGGATGAGCATCAGCCACGACACAATCGCTGCGCGCTTTGCTGCTTCGGGCGGATTGGATCCATTGTTCGCCCCGGTGGATGGCGCCAACTGCCCCAACGCAGTACCCGTCCAGTACACGGCGCCCTCAATGCTGGGAGGTCGGCGCGGTGTGGGTAGCGATATGCGCGCCGCGCACTCCCTGATCCTGAACCGAGGGGTCTTCCGCATCTTCTTGCCCGTCCCGGCGAGTGCCGAATTCTCGGTCCAGGTCGTGAGCGATCCGAACGGCTGCAACACCGACCCCAACTACAACCAGGTCGTCGACGCGGCGACCGGCCAGGCGACGCAGATCCTTTCGAACTATCGCCGGCCGGTCATCTCGACAAACCTCAAGTTCAAGACAACGGCGTTCTCCTTTGGCCCACCTGTGAGCCCACCCCCGCCCAGTGGCAACATCATGTGGGACGGGCGCGAGCCAACCCTGGAATCCCAGGCCATCGACGCCACGCTCGGCCACGCACAAGCTCTCACGGCACCGACGCCTGCCCAGGTGGCGCAGATGGTTGCGTTCGAAACCGGTATCTACAGCGCCCAGGCCTTTGATTTCCTGGGCGGGGACTTGACTGCGCTGGGCGCCACCGGGGGCCCGATCCCGCTGGCGACTGATCCCGCGGGCATCGGCGGGTTCGCCATTCCCGGCGTTCCGCCCAACCCGCCCGTCTTTTCGCAGTACAGCGCCTGGGCCTCGATCACCGGTAACTCGCCGCTCGCGCGGATGCGCGCGTCGATCTACCGCGGCCAGCAGATCTACGACAACAAGCTATTCATGATCTCGAACGTCCAGGGCTTCAACAACCTCGTCCGGCAGAATCCTTTCCCGGGGGGCACCTGTGGCAGTTGCCACAGCCAGGTCGCCGCGGGCTCTGATACCTTCCCGAACGCGCAACACGACCTCGGGGTGGCCGGTGACGTGCCCCAGTTCAACGGCCCGTACCCGGCGGCCGATCTCCCGGTTTTCCGGGTGACCTGCAATGCAACGGCCACGCCCGGCTATCAGGGCCCCGTCGTGCTGACCAATGACCTGGGCCGGGCGGGCGTCAGCGGGCTATGCGCCGACATCGGACTATTCACAGTGCCCCAGCTGCGCGCGCTGGCCTCCCATCCGCCGTATTTTCACGACGGCTCCGCGCAGACGCTGCGGGACGTCGTGAACTTCTACAACCAGCGCTTCAGCATCGGATTCACGGAACAGGAGAAGACCGACCTGGTCAATTTCCTGAACTCCTTGTAGCGCTGCACGACCGAGTCTGAGGGGGCAACCAGGGGGATGCCCTTCGCATTCCTGCCAGGAAGGGCCGGCTCGTCCGGCCCTTCCCCTTTTGGTCGGCGACTTGCAGCCGTCGGCGCAAACTTCGACCCAAAATTCGAGTTGCCCGAGTAGAAAGAAAGCGGGAAAGGACGAGGTGTCAATTTGTCCGGGCTTCCCAATTTCGATTGTTCCCGCAAGGAAGAGCGGAATAAACTGGGCGTCACTCGCACTGAGCTGGCGCCCTTTATGCACGACGAGCCGGCCCCGGCGATCGAGCCCAACGGGTTCCCCCAACACCTTCACCTGCGCTTCAAATGAATCTGATCCGTCCGTTCCGCGCCCTGCGCCCGCTGCGCGAGAAAGCCGCTGAGGTAGCGGCACCCCCGTACGACGTGTTGACGGGTGCCGAAGCACGCCAGTATGCCGCCGGCAATCCATGGAGTTTTCTGCACGTCTCGAAGGCTGAAATCGACCTGCCCGACAACGTTGATCCGTACTCGGAGATCGTCTACGAAAAGGCCAAGACCAACCTTGACAAGCTGATCGCATGCGGCGCACTGCGACGCGATCCGGCCTGCGCGTACTACGCATACCGGCTTGAAGCAGGCCGGCATGTGCAGACGGGACTGGGCTTGGTCGCCTCGCTGCCGGCATATCGAGAAAACCGGATCAGGCGTCACGAGCTGACCCGTCCCGACAAGGAAACGGACCGCGTGCGGCACATGGAGGCGCTTGGCGCACAAACCGGTCCGGCCATGCTCGCCTATCCGCCTGCGCCCGAAGTCGATCGCCTTCTCGCCGAATCGACGGTTGCAGCGCCCGACATGACTGTCACGGCAAGCGACCGCGTGCGCCACAGCATCTGGCAGATCACGGAGCCGCGTGTCATCGATCAGCTGACGCGCGCGTTCGAATCGATGCCGGCCCTATATATCGCCGACGGTCATCACCGTATCGCGGCCGCGGAGCGCGTGGCGACGGCGCGTCGTGAGAATGGGGCAGCCGCCGAACCATCCGTTGCGCTCGACGGATTCCTGGCCGTGGCCTTCCCGCACCATGCGATGCGGATCCTGGACTACAACCGGGTGGTTACGGACTTGGGCGGCTTGAGCGAGTCGGCCTTTCTGGACAAGGTGCGCGAGCGCTTCGACGTGGTCGAGGCGACGGGTCAGGTGCGCCCTGCCATGCGAACCGAATTCGGCCTTTACTTGCCGGGTCGCTGGTTTCGTCTGCGCGTGCACGAGGATCGCATTCCGTTGCACGATCCGGTCGCACGCCTGGATGTGAGCATCCTTGCGCAAGAGCTGCTCGGACCGATCCTGTCGATCAATGACTTGCGACGCGACGCCCGGATTGATTTCGTCGGCGGCATACGCGGTCTGGACGAGTTGGAACGCCGCGTAGCTTGCGGCATGGCGGCGGCATTCGCGCTTTACCCGACCGCGATACAAGATCTGATGGCGGTCGCCGACCGGGGCGACGTCATGCCTCCGAAGTCGACCTGGTTCGAACCCAAGCTGGCCGACGGACTCCTTTGCCACGTGCTCGAGGATCGTTGAGTGCATCGATGTAGCCGTGCCGATGCCCGGTCACAACCGGCAGCTGGCAACCGGCAACCGACATGAACTCGGCTGCGCCCCCAGGATCCGGCGGCCAAGCCTCCGGTCACGGCGGCGATCGCAGCGAATCGCGAAGCGGGCTGGTCTTCAAGGGCCGAACGAGCGCTTGGCCCAGGCCCAAGCCCAAGCGCAAGATGCCACGACCAAAATCTACGCCCTTTAGGGCTTGTCGGTTGCGACGGTGCGATCGCCCTGATGAGACAGGGACCTTGCACTCTGTTTGATCTTGCGTCCACCATTTGCCGCTGCTTCTTGAGGCAGCGAGCGGATCAGCGGAAAACGCGAGAGCGAATTCATTGCCGGTAAAAGCCATCCGTCCCCGGTTACCGGCGATGCCGGTGCTCACATGCGATTCGGATGGCGGCAAGGTTCATGACGCATTCCGGATCCTTTACGAGCCCGAGCGCCGAACCATCGTATTGACAATGGCCGGCAGCCCGGCATACCGGCGCCCGGCAAAAAATGTTGTCCGAGCGGCGTAGGAGTTACGGTCGGAACAGCTTGGCGGGATTCCCGGATGATGGATGACGCCCGCGACGGCCCATGGCGCGGGCTTCGAGCCATGCTGCCTGCTTGCAGCGGCCGCGGCTCACTGCGCTGGCGCCCCAGTTCCCGGCAGCACCAGCCGGAATTTGCCGGTAACCGGATCGACCGGAATATCGTCGGCCACCTCCACGTCAAAGTGCACATTGTGCAGTCGCTTCTGGGCGAGAATCTCGTGCAGGCGCGCCCGGACCGCGGCGATTGCGGCGTCGCGCTGTGCTGCACTCAATCCGGCATCCAGGCATACGACAAAGCGGAACGACGTCTCGTCCACCCAGCGCATCTGAAATCGCCAGATGCCCGGAACAAAGATTTCGTTGATGTAATGCGGACTGATGAAATCGACCTCGCCCTTTGCATTGCGAAACTGCGGCACCCATTCACTCCTTCCGACGATCTGCTCGATCACCGGGTACGGCCCGTGCGGGCTCTGCCGGTCGGTGAAGCGAACCGTGTCGTTCAGCCGGTACCGGATCAAGGGCATCGTGCGGTTAAACAGCGTGGTGACCAGGAGATGATCGGATCCGGCTTCCAGAATCAGTTCGTCGTCGTAGACCGTCATGCCCGCGTCCCCGGGATACGCAATGCCCATCAGCATCGACTCGGTGGCGCCATACAAATTGAGGCACCGGCAACCGAAGGCCTGTCCCAGCCAGGCCTGTTCGCGGGGCGATAGCGCCTCGGCGCCGGAGAGGACCGCCGCGGGACGAATCCGCAGCCGCCCTGCCAGTTGCTCGTTTGCCAGGATCTTGTGGCCGGTGACGTAACCGCCGAGGACATGGGGCTGAAAGTCGTTCAACGCCGCGACCGTCTGCGCCAGGGGCCCGTTGATATCGAAGCATCGGACGTCAAAGAGCAGGCGGCCAACTCCCTGATCGGCGGTGACCGCCCACGAGACTCCCCCGAAATGCCCGCCCGTCGCCCCGTAGAACGCGCACCGAGTGCGCCCCAACCGGGGCTGATTGAGCCGCGATAGAGCGGCATAGCCGCGCATCCAGTCCCGGTGCGAGAACACGAAGTGACCCACCTCGCCGGAGGATCCCGAGGTGTGCAGCGCGTGGAACTCCCCGAGATAGAGTTCGCGCGGATCGCGCGAACGCTGCAAGAAGTTCACGATGGCATCACGAGTGACGCGACGATCCGTGACAATGTCGTCGAAGTGCTCCTTGAGCAGGCGTTTTGTCAGGATCGGGAAGTCGGGCGGCGCGCAGCTGTCCGCCTCCAAACCTCGTTCCCGCATGATGGCCGCGTAGTACGGCGAACGCTCCCGTGAATAGCGGACAAGATCTCGAAAACGCAGCAGCCGCTCGGCCTCGAATTGCCGGCGCGATAGGCGGGCGTTGCGACGATGCCGCACCATCGCGGCCAGCAGAACCAACAACGGGGGCGTCATATTGCCGTGGCTCGGATCTGCGCGCTGTGCCTGCCCAGCCGTCGGGACCGCGGCGCGCAGGCCCGTCGACGCCCCGGCGGCGCTGCTTCGGTCGGTCCGCATCCCGCCGCTGCGCACCCAAAGGCCGCACGCTCCTCGCAAAGGTGCAGTGCCTTGCCGTCCAAGACGAATGGGCCGATGGGGTAGGCGACACGGTTGAAGTAGCAGGCCGGCCTCTCCCGTTTCAGGTCGAGCGAGAATTCCTCATCCTCGTCGAGAATCGACGACGTCTTCAACTCCGGATCGAGCGCGCCGACTTGGCGTGGAAGAAGCTTGTGCATGGCTTCGGCTTGTGTCATCGTTTGAACAAGGTGAACGGTACCGACACCGTTGCCCCCACCCGCGCGAACGCTGGAAAGACATTACCCGATTCACCTGCACCGTCGCGGACCGTCTCGATCCTTGTTGACGCCCGTCAATGCGTTGGATGACAGCGCAAGCTTTGATAGACATTTGTCGCACCGCCTCGGCCAAACCTTCATGAGCAGTCCTGCCGTCAAGAGCGTCGCCGACAACGCAAAGATTGCCGACATGCTGCGCGAGGCCGCAAGCCTGCTCGCCGCGCAAAATGCCAATCCGTTTCGCATCGCCGCCTATCGGAAGGCGGCCGATACGATCGCCGGCCTGGACGCGAGCGTGCGGGATACCTTTGAGCGTGACGGCCGGGCGGGTCTGGATGCGCTGCCCTCGGTCGGACCTGGCATCGCGGGCGCGATCTCCGAGATATTGCTCAGCGGCCGCTGGAGCCAGTTGGATCGCCTGCGAGGCGGCGCCCACGCAACGCACCTGTTTCAGGCCGTGCCTGGGATCGGCAGTCAGCTCGCTCACCGGATCCAGGACGAGCTCGGGGTCGACTCGCTCGAGGCCCTGGAGGTTGCGGCGCACGACGGTCGGCTCGAGCATGTCAGCCGCATCGGGGCAAGGCGCGCCAGCGCAATTCGCGCTGCGCTCACGAGCATGCTCGATCGCACGCGCGGATTGCGGCGCACGTCGCCATCGACGAGCCATGCCGGTGTGTCGGTCGAGATGCTGCTCGACGTCGACTGGGAATACCGCGCGAAGGCGCAGGCGGGCGAGCTGCCGACCATTGCACCGCGCCGCTTTAACCCGCGGGGCGAATCGTGGCTCCCGGTCCTGCATACGCGCCGGGGACCATGGAACTTCACCGCGCTGTACTCCAACACTGCCAAGGCCCACGAACTGCACCGCGAGCACGATTGGGTCGTCGTGTACTTCTACGATGACGACCATGTCGAGCAGCAGCACACCATCGTCACCGAGACGCGCGGACCCCTGATCGGCCAGCGCGTCGTGCGCGGACGCGAGGCGGAGTGCCGGCGGCTGTCACAGCGCGAGGAAACCTGATGCCCGGGCGAGGTGCCGTCGGTGCGCCGTCCTTCGCGGGCGCCGCGATGCCCGCTTGTGCCGGACCTTGCACGGATCGGGCATAGGACCCGAATTCAACCTCAAACGTCGGTCCAAACCGCTGGAAACGCACTCACGCCGGGAAACCGCGGCGCGATCAACGCATATTTCCTGTGTGGCCAAGGCTGTAACGACCTGGCCGCGGCCACACCGTAAGCCCGTGCGGCTGTTGCTATAGCGTCGAGCGACGTTTGGTCACCGCGCCGATTCAAAGCGATCCCTGCCGCCGCGGTCACCGGCAAGTCTAGTGCTGGGGACGATTCCCGGCAGTGTCATTGTTTCGCCAATCGCGCGCGATTGGTCGAGGCGATATTCCAGAGGGAGCCTGGTATGCAGCTTGGGAAGCTGCCGTTCTACCATTGAACTACACCCGCAGGGTTGGCGATTCTACGCGATGGTGCACCGCATCGTCGAGGGTTCGACTTCCAACAGTGGGCACGATTCCCCTCTCATCGTCTTCACTGTCTCAAGGTTGTGACCGTCCAGGTCGATATCCCGAAATGGGACGGCTAGAACCTCGGGACAGTTTTGCCAGAACGTTCTTGCCACTGTCGATCACGATGATGATGGAGACCACGATGGCGTATTCGAAGAAAACCAAGGCTGAGAAGATTGCTAGCCTAAAGGCACAACTTGCGAAGCTGGAAGCGGAATCGGATGGCCTTATCGAGAAGGCTGCTCCCGGTGTGGACAAACTCCTGGCAGCGTTCGATGAGGTATGCAAGAAGAACGATTGCAAATCGATCGTCGTTATCCGTAGCCTGTCTAAGTTCAAGAAGCTTGGCCTTAGGATCGAAGCCCCTGTGCGGAAGAGACGTGAACCGAAGGCTGCCAAGCCGAAACAAGGTTCATCCAAATCCGGACAACGCAAGCAAGGACAGCTCGCTGCTGTAGCCTGAAGCTGCCTCCATTCGGTAACCCGTCTGGAGGTTTTCAGCGACTTTCGTGTTGCTTCAAACCGTTAGTTATTGCTTCTTCGGCGAACACGAAGCCATAATCGGGTTGGGGACTTGAAACTTTTGGGGAAAGTCATGCCGGTCAGCACCATTGCTGCAAAGTACAGACTGCTTCAAATTTCACTCGCGGCCTTGACTCTGGTGGGCCTCGCCGCATGTGGAGGAGGGGGTGGCGGAGGTGGGGGTGCCCCGACGCCACCTCAACCTCCAAACGTCCAAGCTTCTACAGCATCCCTAAACGTAATTGGCACAGCGCCGTCGACGGTCACGGGAAGCGTGACAGCTACAGACCCCCAAGGCCTAGCGCTGACATATTCAATCGCACAGAACCCTTCAATCGGAACGGCTACCGTAAATTCGTCGACTGGAGCCTTTAGCTACTCCATTCCGGGAAATACAACAGGCACTTCCGACACCTTCACTGTGACAGTCTCCAATGGAAAGGCCACAGCGAACGGCACAGTGACGGTCCAGTTGCACGGGGACCCCCTGTTAGCTAACCAATGGCACATTCAGAATACTGGAGGCACCGCCTTTTCAACCACCTTTCCAACAGCCGGCAATGACATGAACGTTGCTGGTGCTTGGGCTGCGGGCTACACGGGAAAGGGAGTCAAAGTAGCAGTTGTTGATACGGGATTGGAAATAGCTCACGAAGACCTAGCTGCAAACGTTGACACAGCAAATTCATACAATTTTGTAACGGGCACTACTGACCCGACACCCAACTCTGCGACCATTGGATTTGATCACGGTACGCAGGTTGCCGGAATTATTGCCGCCGTGGCCTTCAATGGAAAGGGAGGTCGCGGTGTTGCATATAACGCTCGGCTACGCGGCTATAACCTTCTTTCAAATTACAATCTAACAAATTACGGAGCTGCTCTTGGCGGCATGGCGACTTCGGCAGATAACGCGATTTTCAGCGCCAGTTTTACGTTGGCCGGAACTGGTGTATGGGCAGGGACAGTCTTGCCGCCTCTCGATCAAACACAAATCGCTATAAGTGGAAATCTCGACACCCTTCGTGGAGGGCTTGGTGCAATTCTTGTGAATGCAGCAGGTAACGACTTTACAAGGTGGGAACATTCCGATGGGACGCTCCCGACCGCTTGTAACGTTGCCAACCAGTTAGGAGTGAGCTGCGGAGATCCTGCACATGACACCCGATTAGGTGGGACTACTCCGATAATCGTTGGTGCGCTAAATGCGGACGGGAAAAAATCAAGCTATTCGACAACAGGCTCATCATTGTGGGTCTCTGCTCCCGGAGGAGAGTTCGGTTACGACTCAAATTACATACCGACATCTCAGATGCTCGATCCTGCGAACGGGATTAAGCCTGCAATTGTCACAACAGCACGAGACGGTTGCACGAATGCCCAAAATGCACCTGGCAAATTGAATGCTCTCGACTCCCAAGGCTCTAACGCATTTGCCGCTAATTGTCAGTACACAGCGGTAATGAATGGAACGAGTTCAGCCACACCAAACGTTTCGGCGGCTGTCGCTCTTATGCTTGAAGCAAATCCGAATCTTGGATTCAGAGATGTCAAGTTCATTCTTGCGAAGACTGCCAAGAAAGTTGATCCAACGTTCTCGGGCGTTTCTTCCTCAACCATCATATCTGGCACAACTGTTGTCTTGGATCGAGGGTGGTTTCAGAATGCTGCCGGGTATTGGTACTCGACGTGGTACGGATTTGGTGGAGTAGATGCCACTGCCGCCGTAAATATGGCAAAGACGTATACGTCCTATCTTCCGGCCCAGCAATCTACGTCAATACCGTTTTCGCCCGCTCAAAACTACACGGTTCCACCGGCCTCCACGACACCCAGCTTCATGACGTTCGTTGCAGCGCCGTCATTTTCCACTGTTGAACAGGTTGTACTTGTACTTAATCTCTCGTCAACCCCAGCTCTCTACTGCAACCAAGTTGAACTTGTCTCTCCATCAGGAACCAAGTCGATTCTTCTACACATTGGGACCGGCTATTACGCCAATGGCGCATACCAGGGCCTTGTTGTGAACGGAAGGTTGCTTTCAAACGCTTTTTACGGAGAGACGGCTGCTGGTACCTGGACACTTACGGTATTTGATTTTTGTGGAGCAAGCGCAACGAGCACGGTTCTTGCAACGACTGACGTAGAAACGTTGATCATCGCCGGTCACTAGGGAGAGCATTGAAATGAGAACTTCGAAATTTCTGACAATGCTTTGCTTGATCCTTGTTGTATTTCCAGCAATGGCTCAGCTTGCTCCGCCTCATGAGACGTTGAGAAATAAGCAAGCCGTTGGCGACACGTCAATGGTGATAAGGGACCGAAACACGCAGCTTGAGGTTCTATCAACCGTTCGAGCGGTGACTCAAGGTGAAGGAACTCCAACTGCTCACCACGTGCTGCGGGCCTTTCAGGCGAGCACCCCGTTCGAGCGCAATCAAATGGGCGTCGTCTTCAATCACACGCTTCAGATCCACGGGACTTTGACAGGGGAGATCAGCTTCAAACTGAAAGGGACGGCGGGTCCGAGTGGGTTCGATCCAGCGGTATTTCCTACCATGGCCAAGCTGACAAATCCAAACGTATACGTCGTGACAGCTCATACTCCCGTGGAATTCGTATCCACATTCAATGCATTGAAGGCCCGCAGCGATGTTGAGTGGGTTGAGCCATACGTTGTTTATGGCTCCGTGGTGAAATAGCGGAAATTGAAACTCAGATCGCCACCCCCCTCAAGTTTGTCGAGGGCACGGGTGATGCTTCAATTCATTCAAATCTGAACGCTTGCGGAGAGAAGATGAGCAACGGAACAACGTTGAATTGGAAAATTTGGATTGTGGCTGTTGGAGTAATCGGATTGGCTGGGTGTGCGACGCAGGAAGGAATTAAATTACCTTCCGGGTCTGGACCATCAAAGGCGGATGCGATTGACTTTAATAAGCGTAATGCCCCCCCAGCCGAGACGCCGGAGGCAAAGGCAAGCAAGTCTGAAGTTGGAGCAACCGCCGAAACAACCGACGCTGCACAGCCAAGTGCAAGCGGCCCTCGAGTAATCATCATTGGCAACGTTATGTCGCTGCATAAGTTTGATGAAAAGATCAGCAACCAGCGATATGACAACTACTTGAAGAAGATTGGTGATGCTAAGCCGGCTTTCACTCGAGAATGGTATGTCAACCGAACAATCGGATCGGTTGCCGTGAAGACAAACGGAATCCCGGGTCTCTATAGCCATTTCTACAATGCGGAAGTTCCAAAGGATCTTGGTGAGAAGATGAGTTTCGCATCGGCGTTCGGCACCTTTATGGCGGGAACTTCTGCTGACTTGGTTGCTGCTGAAATAGCTCCACCCATTGGAACGTGGGTGACCCGCATACTTTGTTCCGAAAAGCAGCCTGATTTTTCAGCGTGCGAGGACAAGTATCAAAGGGGGCTTTACCAATCGATCGATGGGAAGGAAGTTGACGAAAAGTTGAAGATCAAGGATGACGGAGTACAGATTGACTTGGTTACGTATCAAAAGAAGAAGTAACTGGTCTCCATCATCATCGTGATCGACAGTGGCAAGAACGTTCTGGCAAAACTGTCCCGAGGTTCTAAGCCGTCCCATTTCGGGATATCGACCTGGACGGTCACAACCTTGAGACAGTGAAGACGATGAGAGGGGAATCGTGCCCACTGTTGGAAGTCGAACCCTCGACGATGCGGTGCACCATCGCGTAGAATCGCCAACCCTGCGGGTGTAGTTCAATGGTAGAACGGCAGCTTCCCAACAAGTTGCTGTAGATCGATCCTCCGTCGTTTCCGCTGCTAGTCCCATTTCCCTGTCTTTTCACGTTCCGGAATAGGTCCGAATTTGGGGCCCGGTGCGGTATTGGTAAAGGTCAGGACAAATACACGGTCTGCCACGGCTTCGCTGCGGTGCAAAACACGACGGTCTGCCTGGGAAAACTTCCACGACTCTTTCGGTTCGGGACGACCAGCCTGATCGTTTGGACCGCTGTCATCGTCTGCCACGGGGACCCCGCAGCACGGTCTCGGATCAGGTCCCGAGCGAGGATGGGCTGTTGACCTTTCGCCGATATGGATGGAAGGTGGAGACAATGGAACTGGGACCGTGCTTCAAGATCCCCGGGTAGCCTTCCAAGGGTGCCAATGACCGGACAGCCAGGTCTTCAACGATTCAGCCATGTCGCTGGTCCAGGTCTTCGATGATGAAGACCACCGTGGAATCGTCCACGACCATGCCGACAAGTCTGCCCACGATGCCACGACGATCAGGAACAGTGCAGATTCCTTGACCGTTCTCCACTACGCCATCAGCTTCAGCAGCCCAAGGTATGGGTCTATGTCGCTGTTGCCCTTATTCAATTTCCAAAGGACGGTGTGCTTGTGGTCAAGAAGGAGATCGCAAGTGCAGACGTTGACGAAAGAACAGCAGACATCACTGGTCCGACATATCAACGATGAGTTTGGATCCAACCTGGACTTCAATGAATTCGCCGACAGGATGCTTGGTGCGTTCGAGGATCTTCCAGGCTTCGAGACCTTGTCGCCTACCAAGGCCAGTCGATATGTCTGTGAACTCTGGAGGATCTACCATGCGTAAGTCGCCATCGAAGAAACCCAACCGCTCCGCCAAGATCAGCAACGTCGAAGCTGAACCGAAGCCCGTGGAAATATTGAACGAGCAACCTGTACAGATCGAAGAAACGAATCCGCCGCCAACGGACCAATATGGCGAGAAGCCAGTCAACCTTGACCAGCCCCACGTTCAGGTTGCAATTTCTCGAGGACAGGAATTGATCCGGGAAGGTAGGTCCAAGGCTAATGCAGCTCGAGTCATCTACGATCTGATCAAGGACGAGGAAAAGGAACTTGTCGTTGCAGCCTTCATTTCGGGAGCCACACTGACCGCCAAGGGAGCGATGACGTACTGGTACAACTGTCGTCGGAAAAGTGCAAAAGACTCCAAGCCGAACCGG
>CAVSPM010000017.1:0-131242 GCA_963729785.1 uncultured beta proteobacterium
CAATATAAGCTGGTATTAGTGAAACAGGCAGTTATTACACCATCTAATATCTTGGTCTAAAAACAAAAATACCGGATGCCACCCCAGGAATTATTGCCAGATACCCGATGAACGATGAACAGGCGCTGCTAGCCAAAATTCGCTATAACCGGCTTATTGACATTTTCACCGGCATCACCTGCTACTCTTTGCAAAACCACTTGCGAACCACCGTACCCAATATCGGTCAAGTTGAAATCGATGAAATCTACATCGGCATCGACAAACGTGGTGCACATTATATATTACCTGCGCAGGCCAAGGAAAGTCTGACAATATTGGGGTAGTGCAGATTGAACAACACGTGCTGTTGTGCTGAACAAATTTTCTATCTTAACCGCCGTTCTATTGCGGCTTAATTGATGGATAATGATGTGATTGCGTTGTTTGAATTTGAAGCAACTGATGAAGGGGTAAAAGTCGTTGCCGAAAAACATTATCGCCTGGTCAAACCGACTGATTTATCGCTGGACGAATTAGAAAGTTATCGGGGGGCGCCCATATTGACATCGAAGATCGCAGGGCAGTACTATTCGATCTCAGACGGCGCGGTTGTTGAAAGCGAACATCTCAAGGCGGCGGCGCATGCTGTGAAAACGGCAGCGCGCTTCGGCAAACCGGTGCCCGCGGTGAGGTGCACCCAAGAGTGATGGGCCAGCGGAATGAAGCAGTGCGGAAGGCGTTCTTGCAAGTCGCCGGTGCCGAAGTTGACCCAGCCGAATATACCGCCGCCTATCGCGAAATTTATCATCATTTGGTACAGAACGTCAGCTCAATCCGACCCCTGGGATGGAGGCGCTGCTGCTGGCGCTGAGCGCCCGGGATGATCGGCCTGGCGCTGGTCACATCCAGCTCCAGATATCGGCTGCCCTCTACCCGGTCCAGGACCGGCCTGGCAGGTTTCTTTGCATTCGAGGTTTTTGCCGAAGATGTGCTGCGCGGTTACCTGGACCCGCGGCCATACCAGATCGCCCTGGATCGCCTGGCGATAAACTCTCACGAGGCCGTGGCTTTTGACTTTCGGCAGGCCGGGATCAATTGCCGTAGCTTGCTGGCTTGCGGGTGTTTGCTTTGCGCCACCGTTATAACGCCGACCAGGACTTTTCTAAAGCATCTTTTGTGCTGGATTCACGAAGAAGACACCCTCAAGATATTATTACGCTCATCGAAACATGCTGGCGTATAATAATAGAGATTGGCAGAATATCGTTTTTATAGCATGGCTAATGTTGGTAGGATCAGATGAACTCTCGATACGACCCAAATATTCACCATCGCCTATTCTATTTTAATTAAGGGTTATGATTACACTCTACCAGGTGAATATTTCGTGACTATTGTTACTCATAGAAGAGATTGTCTCTTTGGGCAAATTGCCGATGGTGAAATGAAACTCACCCCAACCGGTCAACTGGTAACCGCCTTATGGCAAGCGCTGCCTTTGCATTTCCCGGTATCAATGGATTCATGGGTTTTGATGCCCAATCATTTACATGGGATAATCATCATTAACCATAACTCCCAAGCGCATGCACGTAGGGAAGACTGCACCCTCTATCAAGTGTTTAGTGTGAATTCTACCATACTAACTTCTGTCTGCCTGTCACGTCCTGACCATCGATCAAAACGCAACCCGAATTTATATTCTCCCAACGGCACCAACCCCGTATATCGCGGGGAGCAATTATCCAAAATTTCAAATCCATGACTACCCGCCGTGTGAATGCATTAAAATGTACTTCAGGTGCGTTGTTGTGGCAACGCAATTATTATGACCGGATTGTCCGCAACGAGAAGGCTCTCGACAATATCCGCCGGTATATTCTCGCCAATCCGGTGCAATGGCCTTCGGACGATGAGAATCCGTTGAGGTAGGGCGAAGCAGCCGGTATAACACATTTGGAAAACAGATAATATCATCTCCGGCTGCTTTGCCCCTACGTTCATTTATACATTCAATTGGAGGCAATAATGGAAATCGGAAAATCATTTAGTTACCCATTCGAAGATAACCAATGGATTTCGAAGTTGGGATTAGGCGCCTTAATTAGCCTGGTGCCCATCCTGAACTTTGCCTGGATCGGCTACACGGTGGGAGAGAAAAATCCCATCGCCGGTGAACCGTGGCCCTTACCAGACTGGTCAGACCTGGGCAAGAAGTTCATGGATGGCTTGTTTTTCGCCATTGCCATGCTGATCTACTCTCTTCCGGGTCTTCTGCTGCTCGGATTGCCGATAGCATTTATGGGGTGGCATACCCGCTTTATTCAACAACGATTTAAACCTGCTTAATGCCTTGACGACGGTACTGACCGGCGTCACCTGTGTACTGGGCTGCCTGGTAGAAGGTCACGCTCTGGCTGGATCTTGTCTTTACCCGGCGTTAATGTTCCAATTCGGCCTATAAACTGACTCATTTGGCGGCCTGCTTCAAAATCAAAGCGATCTTCGCCCTGGTATTCTTCAGCTTCCAGCGATTACCTCACCGCCTGGGCTGTCTGGATTGGGGCATCGATTGTGATCGGCATCGCCTTTAGTATGGTCAGCGGTATTTTAAGCCTCATTCCTTGCGTGGGTTGTATTGTCTCCCTGGTGGGAAGTTTGTTTATGGGCGTTTACATTACCCGTCTCGATACGCTCACCCTGTTTGGAGCACAGTTCGCCAGACGAAAGAACTCTGCCACAATAAGTGACTTCCATGAGCTGGATTTTTACTGGAAACCTTCCGCTACTGCGGCATGGCCGGTTGTGTCTTGTTCTCGCCATCGCCTAGGCCTGGAGGCCTTCTAGTCATCGTGGCAAACGTCAGGAAACCTACTCCCCGTTCAACCATTTCATCTCTGAACTGGGCGAGGTGGGCGTCTCCCGCCAGGCGTGGGCTTTCAATGCCGGGCTGATTGCCAGCGGCATTTTGTTATTGCCCTTTATGATCGGGCTGGGAGTTACCCTGAATACGGTATGGGGCACGTGGGCATCCTCACCGGATTGTGGTCAGCCATATCGATCATCTTGGTGGGGGTGTTTTCGATGGATAAAATCACCCCGCACATGCGGCGGCAGTATCCTATTTCCGCGGTGGTGTCTGGTCACGGTGTTCTTCTTCGGCATCGCCATTCTTGCCCAACCTGCCGGGCGCCGGGCTGTTCCTCAATATGCCGATATCCTCAGCCTGCTGGCATTCGGCGCTTATGCTTCTTTTTAAATTTTAATGGGCGATCATAAGGTGGGCAACAAACCGGAGGCATCCTCGATCCCGAAGATACTCCCACGTGGCCCGGCTTCTGGCTGTTCGCTACCCTGGAATGGGCGGCCTTCTTTTCCACCATGTTATGGTTCTTTTGCATTGCACTGGTTAAAGCCTGATTATAGTTTTTTAGACTTTATAATCACTGGTTATTCAACTCAATAAGCCCTATAATGAAAAGGTATCCTCATTACTTTAGCTGATAGCTAAGAGATAAATTCGACTTGGTGTAGATAAGGAGATAAATGTTTTATTCAATCAGTTTTGGCACGATCGCCATCATCGTGGTGGCGGTCATCGTGGTGTGGTTTTTCCTGGCGGGGATCCGCTTCATCCCCAACAACCGCATCGGTATTGTTGAGAAGCGTTTTGGCGGTCGCTCTGTAAAGAGTGGTTTCATCGCCCTCAAAGGTGAGGCGGGTTACCAACCGGATGTGCTGCGCGGCGGCCTGCATTACTTTATACCTATCCAATATAATATCCATATTATGCCCCTGGTGACGATCACCCAGGGTAAGATCGGCTACATCTTTGCCCGGGATGGTGAGCCGCTCAGCGCCATGCAGGTGTTGGCGACTAACGTTAAGGTTAAAGACTTCCAGAATGTGATGGAATTTCTCACCCGGGGCGGACAGCGCGGCCCACAGCGCCAGATCCTGCGTGAAGGAACTTATGCCATCAACCTGGCGCAGTTCGTAGTGATCACGCAGGAAAGGGTTTACTACATGCCCTTGGGCCGGGACGATGAGGCCGTGATCCAAAACATGGTCAAGGTGATCGCTGAACGCAACGGCTTTGCCCCGGTGGTGATCAAAGATTCGGACGACACCATAGGTGTGGTGACCGTGCATGACGGGCCGTCCCTTGCGCCAGGCGAGATCATCGCTCCCAACGTGGGCGGCGATGCCAGCAACGCTGAAACTTACCATAACAACTTTCAGATGCCCGATCGCTTCTTGATGGCCGGTGGGCAGCGTGGTCGCCAGTTGCAGGTGCTGGTCGAAGGCACCTATTACCTCAACCGCTTATTCGCCACGGTGGAGATGATCCCCAAAACCATCATCGAAGTCGGATGGGTGGGAGTGGTGGTCTCTTACCACGGCGGCGTAGGTGAAGACCTTTCAGGCGAAGATTACCGCCACGGCGAATTGGTATCGAAAGGCAGCCGCGGCGTGTGGAGTGAACCACTCCTGCCGGGTAAATACGCCTTCAATATTTACGCTGGCAAAGTGATCGTGGTGCCAACCACCAACGTCATCCTCAAATGGATCAAGAGCCAGATGGGATCGCACCGTTTCGACGAGAACCTATCGGAAATTCTCATTGATCACCAAGGATGCCTTCGAGCCATCTCTGCCACTTTCCGTAGTCATGCACATCGATTATAAGAAGCCCCGCTGGTAATCCAGCGTTTCGGGGATGTAAAGAAGCTGGTCGAACAGACCCTTGATCCAATGGTGTCGGCCTATTTTTAAGAACATCGGGCAGACACGCACCCTGATCCAACTAATCCAGGAACCAATGATATCCAGAACATTTCCAGCCGGGAGATGAAAGACAAGTTCGCCCATTACAACCTGGAGCTGGAGGAAGTGCTGATCGGTACGCCGGTCGCTAACCCCGAAGACAAGCAGATCGAGATCATTCTGAACCAGTTGCGTTCCCGGCAGATCGCCGTCGAGCAGATCGAAACCTATGCCCGGCAGCAAACTGCGGCAGGCAAAGAGCGCGAGCTGAAAGAAGCCCAGGCACACGCCAACAGCAAACCAAGATCACCAAATCAGAGCTGAGCATCACCGTGCAGTCAAACCAGGGTAAGGCCGAATACCGAGCGCGCCCTGCAGCAGGCTGCCCAGATCAAAGCGCTTGCCCAGGCAGACGCCGAACGGATCGCCCGCACCGGTATTGCCCAGGCTATTTCCACCGAAGAGCAGGTAGCGGCCTATGGCGGCCCGCAGTACCAGGTCACCCAGACCGTGCTCAACCGCTTCTCCGAAGCAATCCAACAATCGCGTGTGGATGTGGTGCCCAAGGTGGTGGTCGGCGGAGGAGAGGAAGGCGGCGCATCAGGCAGCAACTTGATGCAGGGCCTGCTGACCATGCTGCTCTCCGAAAAGATGGGTGTGCAGCTCACCGGCAGTGGCCAGCCACGCGAAGTCAATCCTGAAACCGAGCGCTTGCGCGCTGAAATCCGCCAGGGCCTGGCCGAAAAGAAAGATGATAAAACCCAAACGCCAGCCACTCCGGCGGCGCCAATGAAGTAAAAAGATAAGGATGAGGGATGAGGGATGAAATCTCTCATCCCTCTTTTTATTGTTCAGATTTGTTACCGAATTTTTCAACGCCGGATGATTGGTAAATAAATCTTAGCAACTTGATCGAGCTGAAAGTCGATGCCTGTCTCAGCACACCGGAAGTGATCATCACCGGCACGGCCTGGCTGCCATCGATGACACTTCCCCCTGGGGCATACCACTCATCGACCAGGTTCGGGTTCATCCCGCTCCAATTGGCCGAGGTTCTGATATAGACCGGCCCCACTGGCAATCCCCAGATGGTGAAACTGCCGTCGGCGCCGGTCGCGCCCCATTTGCCGGTATTGTTGTATTTGCCGGTGGCGCCATCGAAAAACAGCAGCATGGCATTAGCGACCGGCGTCATGCCATCGGCATGGTAAATATACCCGCTGATCCCACCAGCAGGATCAAGGTTAAAATCGATGCCGGTAAGGTTGAGACTGGTCTCGGTCAGGATGATGGCGTCGGCTTCACCCCAATTCCCCTTATGATCCCAGAACTGCATAACGTAACCCATCGATCCACCGCACGGGTTCGAATCCCCGACCTTCATGGCTGACACCGTATAGGCAATGCCCAACGACACTCCCCCAAATGAATAATTGCCGGAGTCATCCGTACAGGTTTCCTGGCCAGCGCTCCCCCCATCGATGTTGACTGGAATCTTTGGCTAACGGGCTGCCCAGCGTATCCTTGACTTGTCCAGAGATCGAACCGCCCGTAGCAAGTTGGAAGTCGATGTTCGACTGCAAAACTCCCGCAGCAATGGTCACCGGAACGGCCTGGCTGCCATCGATGACACTTCCCCCTGGGGCATACCACTCATCGACCAGGTTCGGGTTCATCCCATTCCAATTCGCCGAAGTTCTGATGTAGGCCGGGCCCACCGGCAATCCCCAGATGGTGAAACTGCCGTCACTGCCCGTTTCGCCCCATTTGCCGGTGTTGTTGTAATTGCCAGTGGCGCCATCGAAAAACAGCAGCATGGCATTAGCAACCGGCGTCGTACCGTCGGCGCGGTAAATATGCCCGCTGATCCCACCGGCAAGATCAAGGTTAAAGTCGATGCCGGTAAGGTTGAGACTGGCCTCGGTCAGGGTGATGGTGTCGGCTTCATCCCAATTCCCCTTATGATCCCAGAACTGCATGACGTAACCCATCGATCCACCGCACGGGTTCGAATCCCCGACCTTCATGGCTGACACTGTATAGGCAATGCCCAACGACACTCCCCCGAATGAATAATTGCCGGAGTCATCCGTACAGGTTTCCTGGCCAATGCTCCCCCCATCGATGTTAACCGGGATATTGGCTAACGGATTGCCCAGCGTATCCTTGACTTGTCCAGAGATCGTACCGCCCGAATTGAGCTGGAAGTTATCTAGCCGACTACACGTCGCAAGCTCTATTCGCTGACGCTGGGCAACGTGCACTTTTGGATGCTGCTCATCGGCTTCACGATCTACTGGGTCTCGATGACCATCGCCGGCCTGATCCAAGGTGCGGGCAAGATCTACGAGGTGCCGTACATCGACGTGGTCATTGCCGAGCACCCCTACATGATCGCGCGCTGGATCGGCGGCACGATGGTGTTCACTGGCAACATCCTGTGGCTGATCAACATGTGGCTCACGGCCCGCGAGGGAACCGTGGTTCCGGCTGGCCGCCTGCCGCATGAACTGGCGTACGAACGCTAAACACAGAACGCTCAGAACAGTACGTTTAGAACAATTGATCCTCGGAGGGAGCCAAGATGGCGTTCCGTGAATACAAGATCGGCGCGAGAATGTTCGGTATCTCGCTGGCAAGTTCGATGTTCATCACCCTGGTCATGCCGTCCTTGGACATTCGGTCCGTCGGCGCGACGTCCATCGCCATTGACAAGCAGTTGGCGGCCGGCCGCGAGACGGGCTTCAACATCGACGACCCGTTCATGCTCGGCAAGAACAAGCCGCTCAAGGTCTTGATCCATGCTGATCCGAAGACGGGCGCTCCGCTGGAAGAGGCGCGGTATGTCTACGTGTTTCGGGCTGGCACGTCGTTTCCGAGCGGCATCCTGCACCCGGTGACTTTGGGTGAGAGCCAGGCCAAGCTGAGCGAATCCCAGGGGCAGATCGGGGCCGCCAACAAGGCCACGGGTGCCGTTTTCGGGATAACCCACGGCACGATCGACGGCAAGGACTTTCCCTATATCGAGAACCTCTCGGCCACCAAGGGCTGGACTCCGGACGACATCCTGCTCACGGCCAAGGACGAGGATGTAGCCCACATCGGCGCGGGCAAGACGATGTTCGTGCGCGAAGGCTGCTGGTGGTGCCATACCCTGCTGCCTGAGGAAACCCAGGACTGGCAGGTGTTCGGCGCTCCGCCCTCGCTGGGCGACTTCAACGGCGAATCGCCCACCGCGTTCGGTTCCGACCGCAAGGCCCCGGACCTGCTGCACGTGGGCTCGCGCAACAGCTCGCGCGAATGGATGATGATGCACTTCTTCAACCCGCGCCTGGTGCAGACGCACTCGATCATGCCGCGCTTTGACTACCTGTGGGGCGACAAGGACGCCAGCGGCAACAAGATCGACTTTGACAAGTGGCGCGCCGAGTATCTGGAGTACCACGAGGGCAAGCGCGTGGTACCGCCCGACGTCCCGAACTACGCGAAGGATTCGGAAATCCGTTACCTGATCGATTTCATCCTTAGCCTGAAATAGGACGGCCGCGCCGCCGTCGTACGGCGGCGCCGCCACCCGGGGACAGTTGCACAGTTAGGAAACTTGGGAGAACAGCATGGCGTTTACTATTGGCCGGGCCCTTCAGACGTTGAGCGATGACGATCTCAACCGGAAGGCTGTCGACGTCTGGGAGGGCGAGACGCTCGGTGGTATCACCGAGGACAACAATCGTGTGCCGCAGCCGATCGTTGCGCTGCTCATCCTGACGGTGCTGACGGCATTTGCGATCACCTTCCCGCTTTGGGGCCAACGGCCCAATGCCGCGATCTACGCGGGCTACGTCAAGTCGATGAGCGATGCGCGCATTGCGGCGATCACCGACGACTCGGCAGCGATGGCCGAAATCGTCAAGGCCAACAAGGGCGCCGAGGGCGGCAAGTATGACGCGCTGCTGGAGCGTCACCCGGTCACGATGGACGACCTGCGCATTTTGCGTCCGCAGATCGAAGCGCTCATGAGCAAGGGCGCGGATCTGGCCGAGTACAACGTGGTCGGCGACCGCGTGCAGATGGCCAACTTCGAAGGTAACAAGATCCCCGATGGCGCCGGCGGGATGCGCTCGGAGCGCAAGCAGCCGTGGTGGGACAAGGGCTACACGATCGACATCTTCTTCATCCTGTTCTTCTTCACTGGAGTGACGATTGTGATCAAACGCCTGCCGCCGAGCTCCTGGCAGCCGACGCACTCGAAGGATCACTGAAAAAAATCCACGGCCTGCGCGGTTTTGGGCCGGTTCTGACAAGGGGAAGAAAATGATTGAAGTTGACAATCCGCCGCTGGTGCTCTTTTGCGTGGTGTTGCTCGCGTTCCTGGCACCGGTGCTCTACAGCTTCTTCGTCGATAAGTACCAAAAGGGCAAGCCGCCGATCCGCTCGTGATCTTTGGCTGATTCGTTTCTTCGAAGGAGGACTGCCGACATGCTGTTTGAAACCGATACCACGACGCAGGAAGTGCTGACGATGTACGGCATTTGGTTTGCGTTCATTCTCGTTTTGCTCGCCATCTTGTTCAAGGGCAAGAGTTCCTGAACCGGGCGTAGTAGGTCATGCGCAACGGAAGAACCGCGCGAAAGAAAATAAACATACTGGCAAGAGGTGAAATCAATGCGCTTTCGTAACCAAAGGATGCAGCGCATCCCGGCGATGTTGGTGGCCGCTGTGCTCGCGACTGTCTCCGCGGTGTCCTACGCCGAAACGGCCAAGGTGACCGCAAACGCCGCGGCGGGTAAGCAGATTTTCGAAAACGGCAAAGAAGGCGTGTCTCCTTGCCAAAGCTGCCATGGCCCCAAGGGTCTGGGGATCGACGCGATGCAGACGCCGCGGCTGGCCGACCTGGGCTATGCCTACGTCGTCAAGCAGTTGACCAATTTCGCCGACGATGCGCGCACCGATCAGACGCTTGGCGTGATGAACGTGTTCGCCAAGGCCCTGACAGTGGAGGATCGGCGCAACGTTGCGGCCTATCTGAACACGCTGCCGCCGGCGAGCGAGCCTTCCGACCTGGCGGCGCTCAAGGCGGGCGGCACGGAAGTCGGCGAGCCCTATCGCGGGCAGATCCTGGTGCGCTACGGCGTCATAGGCAAGGCCCCGGCCTGCTCGTCTTGCCACGGGTACAACGGACGCGGGGCGGACCCGGTCTACCCCGCGATCGGGCAGCAAAAGTTCGTCTACCTCGTGAACCAGCTCAAGCACTGGCGCGACGGCAGCCGGGCCAACGACCCGCTTGGACAGATGCGCGCGGTCGCCAAGGCATTGAGCGACCAGGACATCATCGACGCGGCGGCTTTCCTTTCGCATGCGCCCAAGAGCACCATTGGTGACAGCTTCGTGCCCAACAATCAGAGTGTGCTCGAGAATATTTCCGTCGTACACTAGGGTCATTCCGCCACCCCGGCCGGCTTGCCGGCCGGGGTGCGGTACGATAGACAAGCAGGCCGCGCAGATGTGTAGGCGCGGCCTTTTGCTATTGGGTTGATGCCGGGCATGACCTCGGGTAGCGTAGGCAGGGCGGGAAGGTGGCAAGCATGTGGCAACGTTGGAAGCGGCTCAAGACGGGCGAAAAAGTCCTGTTTGGCGCCGTAGGTTTGCTGATCCTGATCACGATCCAAAACTACATCGTGCTCGAATGGATCCGCATGTCCTCGGACAAACCGATGTACCCGATACGCACTCGCTACGAGTTCGCCGGGGAGGGCTTTCGCGGGTCCGAATTGTTTCGCACCTACAACTGCACGAATTGCCACAAGGCGGTGGGCAATGGCACCAACATGGGGCTGGAACTGGACGGCATCGGGTCGCGCCATGACCTGGCGTACATCAGCGCCTTCTTGCGCGATCCGGAAGCGACTTACGGCAGCCGCACGGTCGATCACGGCCCGGCGCCCAAGGAGGCGGCCTACGTGGCCAAGCTGCCGCCCGATGACCTGCGTGCGATCGCCATCTTTTTGTCGCAGCTGAAGTCCGACCGCGGCGCCCCGACCGCGGCGGCGCCGCCTACGGGCAAATCGAGCTTTATCGACGCCATGCTCGACATGTGGGCACCGGACAGCTGGCGCATGATGTTCAGCGATGTGCGATCGGGAGAGCCGCACAAGCGCGGCGACGCCAAGGACGCGGCGCCGGGGCAGCCCGGGGCCGGCGCCCAGCCGGCGGGCAATGCCAAGCCGGCGGACGCACAGAATCAAGGAAGCGGCAATGGCTATTGAACTGAGCAAGACCGAGCAGGAAGACTACACGCGCTACACCTTGTGGTTCGCTTTTGCCTGCATCATCTACAGCATCATCGGGTTTGGCTGGGGCGCGCTGATGGGCGGCATCAAGGACTTTCGCAATTTCGTCGACTACTCGGCCTATGGCCGGCTGATCGTCCGGGCGCACACGCACATCAACCTGCTGGGCTGGGTGGAAATGGCGATCTTCTCGGCGCTCTACTACATCGTTCCTCGGCTTTCGGGCAGGCCCATCTACAGCGTGAAGCTTGTCAAGGTGCATTTCTGGATGCACAACTTCGGCTTGATCGGCATGGTGGTCTTTTTCTCCCTGGCTGGCCTGATCGGGGGGATGCCCGACACGAGCGGGGATCCGGACGCGCCCGAGCGCGTGGTCGGACACCTGCTGCGGTACATGGGTATCTTTGGCACGCTGGTGCTGCTGGCCAATTGCATCTGGGGCTACAACCTGTTCCGGACGGCGGCCGGCTGGAAGACGCGGCAGTAGCCGCGCCAGTGCCTGCGAGGCAGTCATCCGATGAGCGTGCAGACCTCCCCCAAGCTCGATCTCAGCATTGAGGGCATGCGCAGCCAGCAATTTAGCGAGGCGGTGTTTGCCTTCTTGCTGATCGGCATCCTTGTATTCTCGGTCATCGTCGTGATCTTCTGGTTCAGCAAGAACCGTCCCCAGGAGGTTAAATTCGGCGAGAAGTTGATGTTCGCCGGCATCATCGCGGGCGTTGCGGTGGCCGTCGTGTTTGGCGCCCTGCAGATGCTGGGCGGCATCCTTTTTTGAGGTACCTGGTCATGATGGTTCGCAATCGACGGTTTGGCCGCAGCGCTGCGCGCGCCCTTGCCGGATGGTTCGGCATTGCGCTGTGCTTGGCCGGTGCTCTGGCAGGTTGCGACAAGGATTCGCGCTACGGCGGCTCGTTCCGGGGATTGTCCGTGGGCAGTCCGGCACCGAGCCTGGCCACCAAGACGCTGGCCGATGTGGGCGGGGACATGAGCAAGATCACCACCTACCGCCAGCCTGACGCGCGCATGTACCAGTACTCGGTCGACAAGGCGCTGGCGCAGGGCAAGCCCATCTTGCTTGAATTTGCTACGCCCGGCCATTGCACGCCGTGCGACGAGCAACTGCAAGTCGCCAAGGCTCTTTTGGAGAAGTACCAGGACCAGGTGATCTTCATCCACGTCGACCAGTACCAGAACCCACAGGCCTACAAGGCCTACCGGGTCATGGGCGATCCGTGGACCTACGCGATCGACGGCAAAGGCATCGTGCGCGCGGTCAATCCGGGCAAGATGCTTTACGGCGAAATGGAAATGGCGATCCAAAAGATCTTGCCGGCCGCAGCGTCCGAGCCTGCGCCTTCGAGACCCGTCTCCTAACCGGCGCTGCCGGCAACTGGCCCAGCGTCATGGCGGACGGGAAACGACTTGCCCAGCGGTTCGATTTGCGCCCGGATCAAAAGGGCGCCATCTGGGATCTGCTGCTGTACGTACCGACCGTGGCCGCGCTTGCCTCGGTGGGCGCGAAGCTGTGGTTCGGCGGTGATCGCGGCTTTGCCTACCTGCTCTCCTTTTTGGCCAGCTTCTTTTTTTTCGTCGGTGCCAACCGCATCCTCAAGACGCGCCTGATGCTGCTGCCCTCGGCGCCGCGCGGCGTCGAGCTCGACGAGGACTGCCTGTCGATCGAGCTGCGCAACGGCTCGCGCGTCGACCTGGTCAAGGGCCACAAGGTGTACGCGGACATGGCTGGGCGCAGTTTCGGCGTTGCCGGGCTCAATCGCCAGGGCCAGCGGCTGCAGTTTGTCTTTCACCGGGGCCAGTTCGCCCAGGCGTCCGCCTACACCGGGCTGCAGGAGGCGATCGGGCGCCTGCAAGCCAAGGCGGAAAAGAAGAAGTAGCGCAAGCGGCAGCCAAGAGGCCGCTGCCTTGGATCCCGTCCTACTTCTTGCGCCGCCTGCGCACCACGTCCCAGGCCATCGCGCCGATCAGGCAGGCGACGAGACTGCACAAGCCGATCGTGAGCGCTTGCTCGGTCTGCGGGCTGACCAAGCCGCCTACGAGCATGTGCACGACGAAGGTCATCAGGAACAAGGAGCTCGCCGCGACGATGGCGTAGATCAAGATCTCCTTGTACATGGGCGCGCTTTCTCAGTTGCGGGGCGGTTCGACGTCACCGGGCTCGGGCGTGAGCGCATGGTCCGGCACCGGTTCGGAACGCAGTCGCAGCACCACGCCACCCGACTGCAGTGCCACCGTCTCGGCCTCGGCGCCACCGAGCATCGCAAAGGCGTTGGAAAGCGGACGGTTGACGGCTTCGCGCGGGTCAAAGATCACGTAGCGGATGCCGCGCAAGTTGCCGGCGAAGCGGGCTTGATCCTCGGTCGCTGGCGGCAGCGGCAGCGTACTGCAGCGGCAGGCGATCATCGTGCGGCCGGGCCATTGGCTGGCGACCCTGGGGCCGCTGCGAGCCTTTTGCTCGCCGGTGACGAGTCCCGGCTGGGCGTTCGCCGCGGCTTCCTGCTGCGCATCCTGACGTACGTCCGCGGCCAGGGTGTCGATCAGCCGGTCCTGGGCGGAAAGGTCGGGTCCTCGCTGCAGGCCTTCATAGCGGGAACGATCGGCCATCAGAAAGGAAGTGGACAAGATCATCAGCAAGGCCATGGCGATGCCGCGCTGGCCGATGAAGCCTTGCGCGCGTCCCAGGCGCACATGCAGCAGCAGCGGAAATCCCCAATGCAGCAGCAGCACCAGCGCCAGCAGGGCAAAACTGCTGTCACCGCAAAAGGCCGAGATGAGCAGGCCGAGGGCGAGCACGCTGCCCAGGCGATCGGCACGCCAGCGGGCGCGTGTCAGCCAGAGCGTGGCCAGCAATACCGCCGCCAGCAAGATGCCCAGAAGGGCGCTGAGGTTATCGCCCAGGTCCGACTCGGGTTCGAAGGCGAAGACCTCGCGTGCCAGCGCGGTCACCGGGTTGGCCAGCCAGCGCTGGTGTGGCCAGCCGGCCGCGAGCAGCAACCCGCCCAAGGTCGCAATGGCGATCCCCGCCAGCACGTGGGTGCGCTCACGCCCGGGGATGATGCCGGCCATCGTCGGTTCGGCTGGCGGATCGCGCACCCACGAATAGGCCAGCAGCAGGGGCAAGGCCAGGCCGGCCGGATGCAAGGTGGGCAGCGCCAGGCACAGCAGCAGCTGCGCAAAATACCAGCCGCCAAAGCGCATCCGCGTGGCGCGGTAGATCTCGTCGGCCCAGGCGCCGAGCATGAAGCTCAAAAGCAGGAACGACCCGATCGCCAGATGATCGATCTGGCTCACGGCCAGCGGCGCGATCAGCAGCAGGCCCGAAGCCAGCAGCGGCGACTCGCTGTCGCCTTCGCGCACCCGCCAGCGGTAAATGCCGATGACGGTCGCCAGGTAAACGAACAGCGTGCAGATCTTGGCGGCCAGCAGGCTGCCGGAGAACATCACGCCGGCCGGCGCCAGAAACAGCGCACGAAAATCGGGCACGCCCAGGGTCACGATCGGCGCCGGGACCTGGTCGGACATCGACCAGAGCAGCAAGACGGCGCGCGCGCTGGCCTCGTCCAGGCCGTAGGGCGTGCGATCGAGCAGGGTAACCACGGCCAGCGCCCAGGCCACCAGGGCGGCGACAACCCACAGCTCCTTGTGCGAGCGTGCATCGCCTTCGGCCGCTGCTTTGGGGGTCACCTCTTCCTGCGCGGATTCGGTGCTCGGTTCTACGCTCATCGTGGACCTACCGTCTATTCGGTAACGTTTCGTGTGTGCGAAGCAGCATAAGAAAACCCGCCTTACACGAGAGTCAATTCGCGCCCAACGGGGAATTGCGTACGGCGGGCAACGCGCCGTACGCGCATTGTAATGACCGCGGCCTGCCTGTCGCGTCCCAACAACGATGTGCGGAATCATCGGTTGGAGCAATTGTCGGCGTCTTCTATCATCGGCTCGGATTGCCTGGGGCACCGCCGATGCTGGTGGAAGGTCCTTCGGCAAATCGGCTCATTGGGCTGGAGCCAGTCAATTACAAAATCCGCCCGTCAATCGTAGGAGGGAGATTCATGAGGCTGAATCGCATTGTCCGCTGGTTGTCGCTCGGGATTGCCACGGGCGCGGCCTGGATCGGACTCTCGGCGCCCGCGCAGGCAATTCCGGTCTTCGCGCGCCAAACCGGGCACAACTGTCAAGCTTGCCATATCAGTTATCCGGAACTGACGGCCTACGGGCGCGAGTTCAAGCTCAACGGGTATACCTTCGGCGAGGGGCAGCCGTTTCCGTTTGCTGCCGCCATCATGGCCGAGTACGACACGCTAAAGACCCCTCAAGATGCCAGCACCGGGCAACCGGAGTGCGCGGGCTCGGGCGGCAGCAGTAACGGGCCTTGCAATCGACTCCAGCTGGTTCAGTACAGCATCTTCTTCGGCGGCAAGCTCTCGGAAAACCTGGGCATGTTCGGCCAGATGTCCGGCGCCGAGTTTCCGATCGGCGCCGGCGGTGGTTCGGTCGCCGGGGGCTCATTTTCCCCGACTTCGGATAACACCGAGTTTCGCTACGTGCATCGGTTTTCGAGCGACGGTTCGGCGGAGCCCAATGACGTCGTCGGGTTCAATATCAACAACAACCCGACGATGCAGGACGTCTGGAACGCAGTTCCGGCGTGGCGCTTTCCGTGGTTTCCCTATCTGCCGGCGGGTTATGGTGCGGCAGCAGCGCCGTACATCGACAACCCGAGCGGCGGCCACAACAAGGTCGGCATCGGTGGCTATGTCTGGTTGCACAAGTCCATTTACGCGGAACTGGAGCTGTACCGGGCAGCGACGGGATCGTTCAGTTGGCTCAATTGGGGCGCGGGCGGCACCGAGGCCGACATGGGCGATCTACCGTCCGATGTTCTTTCCGGCTACAACCCCTACTACCGTATCGCCTACAGCCACGACTGGGGCTACCACTCCATCGAGGTCGGATTGTTCGGCATGGATGCACGTACCTACAACTGCAACCCGGCCAGCACGGCCTGTACGAGCGGCCTGACCGCAACCAACCGGTATAAGGACATCGCCGTCGATGCCCAGTACCAGTACAACAAGGGAGAACCGTGGGTGTTCACGGTGGCCGGCTCGTATATCCACGAGTCGAACGACTTGACGGCATTGTTGCAGTCGGGCGGCCCGGTCTCGACGGCGGACCATACGGTGAACGAGCTCCAGATCAAGGGCACGGCGTACTACAACCGCATGTACGGTGCGACGCTGGGCTACAGCGCGCTCAACGGCACTTCGGACCCGATACTCTATGGTGCGGGCAATGACGGCGGGTCGGCGACCGGTGACCCGCGCAGCGCCTGGTGGACACTCGAGCTCAACTACCTGCCGCTGCAGGACATACGCTTTTCGTTGTTGTACCAAGTCTTCACCAAGATCAACGGCGGCAGCAGCAACTTCGACGGCTTAGGCAACAACGCATCCGGCCAGAATCGGCTGACGGGCGCGATCTGGTGGGTGTTTTAATCTGTCGCGGCCAAGGAGAATTCACATGCAAAAAAATATGACGCGAAATGCGCCGCGCGCGGCCAAGATCCTGAGCGGTATCGCACTTGCGCTGGCGACCGTGACCTTTGCCTGGGCCGAGGACGCGCCGGCCGCGGCTGCTGCGCCTGCGGCTGCACCGGCTGCCACGGGCCAGGCGGCGAAGCTGGCGCCTGGGCGCGCGGTCTTGCTGGCGGGCAAATGGTGCCAGGCCTGCCACGGCGCGCAAGGGCGCAGCGTTGCGCCGACCTTCCCGGCCTTGGCAGGGCAAACCGCCGAGTACATCGCCACCGAGCTCAAGTTCTTCCACAACCTGAACCAGGACGATCGGGCGATCACCCACGAAACGATGTTCGAGCAGTGGATTTACAACATCACCGGGCTGCGCAAGAGCGAGCGTTATGACGACGCACCGCGCAACGAGGAGCGCGCGTGGGACTTCATGAAGGGCGTGGCGCGGGATCTGGACGAGCCCACGATGCAGGCGCTGGGAGAGTATTACTCCAAGCAGGCGCCGCTTCGCGGCCGTCCCGCCGCAGCCGGCGACTTGGCGCGCGGCAAGACGATGTTCCAGGAAGGTGACGCAGAAAAGGGTCTGATCGCCTGCCAGATGTGTCATGGCCCCGATGGTCATGGCCAAGGGCCCATTCCTCGCCTGGCCGGGCAACATGCCGACTATGTGAAGTTGCAGCTGCAATTCATCAAGTCTGGCGTGCGCGCCGTTGACCAGATGCAGGCCATCGTTTCCAACTTGTCGGACTCGGACTTCGAGGCGGTTGCGGCCTACGTGCAGTCGCTGGACTGAGCACGGCTGCATCGGCGTGGCGGACCCTGTAAAGGGCCGCCACCCGAGAAAGAATGCGCGGCGGGCCAACTTGCTTGGCTCGTCGCGTTTTTTTTGACTGTCGGGCCCGATGCACCCGGGCGATCGGGCCTACTGCGCCGGGTGCAGCCGCGGGAAAATGTAGTACCAGGTGACCAGACCGGCCACGATGTTGAAGATGATCATCGCCGCGAGCATCTGCATCCAGAAGCGAAACCAGTTCATGCCGCTCTTGACGCGCTTGCGCGGATCGGCCGGGGCCGCATTGGCGCCGGTCGCATCGGCGCCGGCAACGTTCGCGCCGACTTGGTCGGCTCCGCTGGTCTTGAACTGGGCAGGGTCAGAGGCGTTCATGGCAAATCCGCAAGATTGACGCATAAGGGAAGCACCGGAGCAAGTTTGATCGCACCGCCGCCTCGCGGGGTCAATTCGGCGCAGAAGGCTTGATCCAGGTTAGATCCGCGTGATTTTTGATCGCGGGATGAGAGAATTTGGGGCCGGTACTGTCGAGATTTTTGCCGCATTGCAGTAAGCTCTATAAAATTTGCGTACGCCCAGCTCGGTGCAATATCACGGCCGGGCTTTGCTATAGCCCTTTTTCTGGATATTCCGCGAGGATCTGCCATGTCTTCCACCCTGCCAGTGTCAGCCCCCGAGAAGGCCGACGTTGATTTGGAGCGGCGCATCGCCATCGCCACCACGTGCGCTGTCGGTGGGGCCGGTGTGTTGGGTGCCGCGGTTCCGTTTGTCGCTTCCTGGGGCCCGTCCGAGCGCGAGAAGGCGGCCGGTTCCCCTGTCGACGTGGATATTTCCGAGCTGGCGCCGGGCGCGATGAAAGTGGCCGAGTGGCGCGGCAAGCCCATCTGGGTGCTGCGGCGCACGCCCGAGATGATCGACACCTTGCGCAAGGACGCGGACCGCCTGGCCGACCCGGACTCGCTGCGCACGGCCTATCCGACGCCTGCCTACGCGCTCAAAGACACGGCGCTGCGTTCCATCAAACCCGAGTACCTGGTGGTGGTCGGGATCTGCACCCACCTGGGCTGCTCGCCGAGCGGGCCGTTTGCCGCCGATTCGAACGCGCAACTGGGTGCCGAGCCCGGCTTCGTGTGCCCCTGCCATGGATCGACATTCGACCTGGCCGGGCGCGTGTTCAAGAACAAGCCGGCCGCGGACAATCTTCCGGTGCCGCCGCATCGCTACGTGTCAGAAAACGTGATCCGCATCGGCGAGGCGGAGAAGGCCTGACGAGGGCGGGGCGGTCGTTGCCGGCCGAAGGCGCGCGCGGGGCGCGCGGCGAGAATACGACGGGAAATTTGGCGCTAGGAGAGGTTCATGGGCTTGCATGAGACAAGGTACCGGGGCTTGCTGGGCTGGTTTGACAGCCGCATGCCTTCCGTCATGAACGCGTTTCGCGTGCACATGTCGGAGTACTACGCGCCGAAGAACTTCAACTTCTGGTACTTCTTCGGATCGTTGGCACTGGTGGTTCTGCTGATCCAGCTAATCAGCGGCCTGTTCCTGGCGATGCACTACAAGCCCGATTCGAACCTGGCGTTTTGGTCGGTCGAGTTCATCATGCGCGAGGTGTCCGGCGGCTGGTTCATCCGCTACATGCACTCGACGGGGGCATCGTTCTTCTTCATCGTGGTTTATGCCCACATTTTTCGCGGCATGATCTACGGCAGCCACCGCAAGCCGCGCGAGGTTGTCTGGCTGGCCGGCTCGGCCCTCTTCTTGTCTTTGATGGCCGAGTCGTTCTTCGGCTACCTGCTGCCCTGGGGACAGATGAGCTACTGGGGTGCGCAGGTCATCATCAACCTGTTTGACTCGATCCCGGTGATCGGACCCGGCCTCTCGACCTGGATCCGCGGCGATTTCGTGATCGGGGATGCGACGCTCAACCGGTTCTTTGCGCTGCACGTATTCTTCCTTCCGTTGGTATTGATCGGCATCGTCGTGGCGCACATCTTCGCGCTGCACGACGTGGGTTCGAACAATCCCGACGGCATCGAGATCAAGGATCACCTGGGGCCCGACGGCCGCCCGCTCGACGGCATACCGTTTCATCCGTACTACACGGTGCACGACATGTACGGCATCGGGTTCTTCCTGATGGCGTTCTTTGCGGTCGTGTTCTTTGCGCCGGACCTGGGCGGTGTATTTCTTGAGGGCAACAATTTCATCCCGGCCGACCCGCTGCAGACGCCTTTGCATATCGCGCCGCTGTGGTATTTCACGCCGTACTACTCGATCTTGCGCGCCACGACGGAGGGTTTTCTGCATCTGGATCGCGCTGTGTGCGTTTGTCTACGGCGCGCTGGTGTACTTCAGCGTTCGCGGCCTGCGCCTGCGCATCGGCATCGCCGTGATCACCGCGGTGATCTTGGCGCTGCTGGTGGGACCGACCCACATGGACGCCAAACTCTGGGGGGTCGTGCTCATGGGCTCGTCGGTGATGATCCTCTTCGGGTTGCCCTGGCTGGACCGCTCACCCGTCAAGTCGATGCGCTACCGGCCTGTCTGGCATCGCGCGGTGCTGGGTCTTTTTGTGGTGGCATTCTTCGTACTCGGGGTGCTCGGCATGATGCCGCCCAACCCGGGCCGAACGGTGATCGCGCAGTTTTGCGCGGCGATCTATTTCGGATTCTTCGCGCTGATGCCCTGGTGGAGCCGGATGGGAGCATTCAAGCCCGTGCCGGACCGCGTGCACTTCGTAGCGCATTGATGGGAGTTTTTGAATGACGCCGATGGCAAGGAAACGGTTCGCCCGCGCGGCATCTTTGCTGGCCTGGGTTTTCTTATGGGTCGGCGTGGCGCCGGTGGCAACGGCCGCGGAGGAGCTTGCGCTCGATCATTGGCCCAGCGAGCGGGCCACCGACCGCGTCGCCCTGCAGCGCGGCGCCAAGTTGTTCGTCAACTATTGCCTTAACTGTCACAGCGCCAACCTGATGCGCTGGAACCGCCTGGTGGAGATCGGCATCGACGAGGCGCAGATCAAGGCGGAGCTCATCTTCGGCGATCAGAAGGTCGGCGATACCATGACCGTGGCGATGCACCCGCACGATGCCAAGAACTGGTTTGGCAAGGCGCCACCGGACCTGTCGGTCATCATTCGCGCGCGCAACACGGAGGAGCATCGGGGCACCGATTACGTCTACACCTTGTTGCGCGGCTTTTATCGCGACAACTCCACCTTGACCGGATGGAACAACGTCGTCTATCCGAGGATCGCCATGCCCAACATCCTGTGGCAGCGCCAGGGCGCTCGCTCGGCGACGATTACGCGCGACGAAGTCGAGGATGTCCGCCGTCCAAGGGCGCCGCCGCCTCGGTGACCTCGCGCCTGGTGCGCTCCGTGTCGGCGTTCGATGCCAACGGCGAAGTCCGGACGACCAAGAGCGTGCTCGAGCACGGCTCGCCTGGAATGCAGGTCGTCTTTGTGCCGAGCGACGCCAAGGCCGCCGCGGCGACCGACGAGGATGTTGCCGATCTCGTCGCTTATCTGAACTGGATGTCCGAGCCCACCGCGGCGGCACGCTACAAGATCGGTGTTTGGGTGATGGGATTCATGGCGGTGTTCCTGCTGGTTGGCCGCTGGTTGAACGCGGTGTTCTGGCGCGATATTCGCTAGGCATCGGGCGTGGGTCGACCCGCGCCGGCGTTGCGAAAGTTTCTCATCGATTCCGGATCGTGCATGGTGCGCCGCGCCATGTATTTTGCGTGCATCACGGCACCGCGGGAACTGTTCGTCGGTACTGTTTCCATGCATAATCCATTCGCCTTTACGGCGTAGCGGCCGATCGAGACACATCGAGAAAACAAGAACTCGAACGCTGGCACGCGCGGGTAGTGATTACTCGTTGGGAGAGCACACTTTACTCACAGGCAACGCTAGGCGACCGCCGCTTTGGCCGGGATCGCGGGGCGTGCACGGGCACCTGGTGCTCGTGACGGACGGTCGGGTGGCTTTTCCGCGTACTTGCAGTCATCCGTGCAAGGGTGCGGCAACGCGTGCGCACGGCGGTGGAGGTTTCGTGGCGATGGAGGAATGCAAAGCCAAATGAAGACGCACAATCTTCGTGGATGGGTCGCGTCGGCTGGCCTGGGTCGCAGTCACAAGCGTTGGGTGGTGCGGGGTTTGGTCGCTGGATGGGCGGCGCTGGTGCTGGGTCTGCTGACCGGCACGGCCATCGCTGGCGACAAAATCGAGCAGCCGATCGAGTTTCCGCATGACATTCATGCCGGCAAGATGGGCATCAGTTGCATGTATTGCCATACCTATGCAAGGCGCAGCCGCGTGTCGGGTATTCCGCCGCTGCGCAAGTGCATCGGCTGCCACCAGTCGATCGAGTCGGTCAAGGAAAAGCCGCGCATCAAGAAGCTGTTCGAGTACTGGGAAAAGCAGGAGGCCATTCCCTTCAAGAAGGTCCACGACCTGCCCGACTTCGTGCGCTTTAGCCACGAGCGGCACATTCAGCGCTTTTATTTTCAGCTCGGCCGGCCCGTCGAGGAGGTCTGCGGGTATTGCCACGGGAACGTGCGCTTCATGACCGTGGCCGAGAAAGTCGAACCTCTTTCCATGGGCTGGTGCGTGGCGTGTCACCAGAGGGACCATCCGAACAGCTTGCCCGGCGTGCCGACGGTCATCCCGCGCGTGATCTTCCCGCGCATGGAAACGACCGAGGAACCGACGCAGCTGCAGACTTCGGAAACCTCTCACGGCCCCAACGATTGTTGGCAGTGCCACAAATGATCCATGCGGTGACGAGCGCGAGAAACAGCGCGATGACCAAGGCGCAGCGATGAAGAACGTACAGCGAAGAGACTTTCTGCGGGTGCTGGGCTGGAGCGGGGCATCGGCTTCGGTGGCTGCCTGTGGCTTCACCTCAGTCGATTCCGGTGTCGAAACGGTCAAGTCCTACGTCAACCCCGAGGACTTCAACATCCCGGGTGTCGGCGTTTTCTACGCTTCGACCTGTACCCAGTGCGAGGCCTTGTGCGGCGTGGTTGGCCGCGTGCGCGACGGCCGCGTGCTCAAGCTCGAGGGCAATGTCGCCTCCGCCATCAACAAGGGCAAGCTGTGCGGCCTGGGGCAGGCCAGCGTCCAGCACCACTACAACCCGGACCGGCTCAAGATGCCCCTGCTGCGTCAGGCCGGCACGCTGAAGCCGGTCGCGTGGGCCGAGGCCGGCAAGGCGCTGGCCGAGAAGACCGCGGCCACCGGCGACGGACGCTTTGCCTTTTTGACCGGACCGGTGAGCGGGCACTTCAAGGTGCTCGTGCGCAACGCCACTGAGAGCTTCGGCGCGAGCCACCACTACAGCTACGACGCGCTCTCGACGCGGGTGAACCGCGTGGCCGCCGAGCAGGTGTTCGGTGCCGAATCACCGCGCCTGTTGCTCGATCAGGCCCAGGTGATCGTTTCCTTTGGTGCCGACTTCCTCGACACCTGGGTCTCGCCGGTTCACTTCTCCGGGCAGTACGCACGCTTTCGCCGCGCCAGCGAGGAAAAGCCGCGCGGCACGTTGGTTCAGATCGAACCGCGCATGACCTTGACCGGCGCCAATGCCGACCGCTGGATCGGGATACGCCCGGGGACCGAAGGCATACTGGCGCTGGGGCTGGCCCATGCGTTGCTGGCCGGCAAGCCGGCGGGCACGGTGCCTGCGGCCATCACCACGGCCGCCGCCGCTTTCGACAAGCAGCATGTGACGGCCCAGACCGGGGTGAGCGAGGAGGCCTTCGACCGACTCGTGCAACTCTTGCAAAAACGCACGCCCAGTGTCGTGCTGTCCGGCCCTTCGGCCGAGGGGCACGTGCACGGGTCGTCCAATGCCCAGGCCATCTTGGCGCTCAACTGGGTGCTGGGCAACGTCGGCAAGACGGTCTTGCTGCCGCCCAAGCTCCCTTTCCCGCAGATCGCCCCGGAGTCCGGCGATACGGCGTCGCTGCGCCAATTTGCCGCGCAGCTGGCCGAGGGCAAGTTCGACACCGTCTTCATTCACGACACCAACCCGGTCTATTCAGCGCCGGCCTTCCTCAAGCTCAAGGAAATCCTGCCCAAGGCGGGGTTCAAGGTCGTGTTCGCGCAGTACCTGGACGAGACCGCCGCCGAGGCCGACCTGGTGCTGCCCATCGATTCCTCGCTGGAGGACTGGGGCACGCACGTGGCGCCCTACCAGACCGACGGCGTGGAGCTCACGCTGCAGCAGCCGCTGATGGAACGGCTGTACGACGGCACCGCGGGCTCCGCCGGCCAGACGCGCTCGGTGGGCGATGTGCTGCTTGATGTGCTCAAGCAGCGCCGGCCCAAGGAGTACGGCGGATTTGCCGACTACTACGCCTATCTGCGGGCCGCGGTCGTGGGCAATCGCGCGGCCTTCACGGGTGTGCCGGGCGATGAGGAGCAGTTTTGGACCGAGGCGCTCAGCCGCGGCGTGCTGCGCGTCAATGCCCAGGAGCAAAAAGTACCCGCCAAGGCGGGCAACGTCGAACTCGATTTTGCCGGCGCGGCGGGCCAGGATGCGCAGTTCCCCTTCGTGCTCGCGCCGGCCGTGCGCTCGGGCCTGCGCGACGGGCGCCACGCGAACCTGCCGTGGCTGCAGGAGACGCCCGATTCGCTCACCACGATCGTCTGGGATTCTTGGGCCGAAGTGCATCCGGAAACGGCCAAGCGCCTGGGCATCACCGACGGCGACATTTTGGAAGTGGCCTCGGCGAGCGGGTCGATCAAGGTGCAGGCCTACATCTTTCCCGGGCTGCACAGGGACGTCATCGGCGTGCCGCTGGGCCAGGGCCACGATCCGCGGATGGGGCGCTATGCCTCGGGCGGAGTCAATCCGTTTCGCATCCTCGACCCGATCTTCGATCGCAAGACCGGGGAGCTGGCGATGTATGCCACGCGGGTGCGCGTCAGCAAGACCGGCGCGCGCAGCAACGTGGTCAAGGACGAAGGCTGGAAGTCCGGCAACCTGAAGACCCAGGCCGGTCGCAAGCTGGTCGTGACGCTGACCGCCGACCAGGCCAAGCTCGCGGGAGAGGTATAAGAAATGAGTCTGGAACAAACGCTCAACGACTGGACCCGGCTGCGCCGGACCCACCCGCTGCCGGGTTCGCACCCGGACCTCAAATGGGCGATGGCGATCGACCTGGATGCGTGCACGGGCTGCAACGCCTGTGTCGTCGCCTGCTACGCCGAGAACAACCTGGCGGTGGTGGGTAAGGAGAAGTTCGCCGCCGGGCAGGCCATGCACTGGATCCGCGTGGAGCGTTACTGGAACGAGAGCGACGAGAACTCCCCCGACCACGGCGCGCAGTTCCTGCCGATGATGTGCCAGCAGTGCGAAGCCGCCCCTTGCGAGACGGTGTGCCCGGTGGGTGCGACCAATCACACGCCGGACGGCCTGAATTCCCAGGTGTACAACCGCTGCATCGGCTCGCGCTACTGCTCGGCCAACTGCCCGTACAAGGTGCGCTACTTCAACTGGTACGACTACCCCGAGCAAGAGAAGGCCTGGCCCGATCCGCTGCCGATGCAGCTCAATCCGGACCTGACCGTGCGCACGAAGGGCATCATGGAGAAGTGCACGTTTTGCGTGCAGCGGCTCACGGATGCCAAGAACACCGCGCGCAACGAGGGCCGCAACGTCCAGGACGGCGACGTGATGACCGCCTGCCAGCAGGCGTGCCCGACGAGCGCCATCACCTTCGGCAACCTGTCCGATCTGCACTCCCAGGTCGCGCAAAAATGGCGCCTGCAGCGCGTGGAATTGGACAAGGACAAGCAGCTGAAGGACGCCGAGGGTACGCACGCGGGTCTGCGCGGCTACCGCATCTTCGAGGATCTGCGTCCCTATCCTTCCGTGATGTATCTCGAACGCGTGCGCGATGGCCAGGCCTGAACCCAACGGGCCCGAACGTCAAACCGCCTGAGCCTTGGAGCCGGAACACCAAATGAACAGCGTCACGCAAGGTAAGGAAAAGGACATCCAGGAGGACATCGCCTGGGCCAAGATCAACCGCGACGTGCTGGCGAGCCTGGACCGGCCGCGCGCGGCGTATTGGGCGCTGTTTGCACTCGCATTCGGGATGTTCCTGGTCGGCATCGCCTGCGAGGCCTACCAGTACGACCGCGGCCTGGGCGTTTCGGCCATGAACAACCCCGACGTTTGGGGCCTGTACATCGCCACGTTCATCTTCTGGATCGGCATGAGCCACTCGGGCACGCTGCTGTCGGCGATCTTGCACATCATTCACGCCGACTGGCGCAAGCCCATCTATCGGTTTGCCGAAGCGATGACGACTTTCTCGCTGATGACCGCTGGTTTGTTCGTCGCGGTCCACCTGGGCCGCGTGTGGCAGATCTACTACGCCTTGCCCTACCCCAACGAACGCTGGGTCTGGCCCAACTTCCAGTCGCCGCTGCTATGGGACGCGATGGCCATCTTCACCTACCTGTCGTCGTCGATTCTGTTCCTGTACGTGGGTGCGATCCCCGATTTTGCGATTTGCCGCGACAACGCCACCGGTTGGCGCAAGAATTTCTACGACAAGCTGTCGCTGGGCTGGATGGGGACCGACCGGCAGTGGCGCAACTTCCGCGTTGCCTACCTGGTGATTGCCTGTTTCCTGATCCCGCTGGCCGTTTCCGTGCACTCGATCGTGGCCTCGGACTTCGCCATGTCGCAGCAGCCCGGCTGGCACATCACCTCGTTTCCGCCCTACTTCGTGGCCGGGGCGCTGTATTCGGGCTGCGCCGCCATCATCACCTTGTTCATCATGCTGCGTTATACGTTCCGCTTCGAGGAATACATGACGATGCCGATCCTGGACAAGACGGCGCGCCTGACCTTCGCCATCGCCATGGTTTGGACCTACCTGAACCTGATCGAGTATTCCACGGTCTGGTATGGCGCAGACCAGATCGCCAAGGAAACGCTCATTCAGCGCGCCACCGGGCCGTACTCGCCGTACTGGTGGCTGATGAACTTTCTCGGTTCGGTGGTTCCGTTCGCACTGGTCTTCAAGAAGGTCCGGGCCAATCTGACGCTGATGATGATCGTCTCGCTGCTGCTCAACGCGGGCATGTGGCTGGAGCGCTGGATGATCGTGACGCCGACCTTCTCCCACGGCTACTACCCGTGGACATGGAACCACACCTTCTTCCCGTCCTGGGTCCAGTGGGGCATGGTCTTTGGCAGTTTCGGCTGGTTCGGCATGCTGTTCATGCTGTTTTGCAAGCTCGTGCCCAGCGTATCGATGTATGAGGTCAAGGAAATGGTGTTCCATCGCAAGCTGGCAGAAATTCACGCGAGGGAAGCATGAGCATCAAACGGATATTGGGCCTGTTCAACGACTTTGATCAGGCCACGGCGGCAATTGCAGAGCTCAAGGACGCCAATTTGCCGTACCTGAACTGGGACGACGTCACCATCAAGTCGCCAATCGAGCACCACGACGTGGAGCGCGTGCTCGGCGTGCGGCCGATCCCGATCCGCAAGTACACGCTGGTCGGGGCGTTGCTGGGCGGTTCGCTGGGATTTTTGGGCATCGCCACCTCGCAAGGCAATTTTTTCTCGCAGCTCAAGGGCGGCAAACCCATCATTCCGTTTCCGCCGGACTTCGTGCTCACCTACGAGATGCTGATCCTGGGCGGCGTGTACATCACCGTGCTGGGCTTTTTGATCGCCGCCGGCCTGCCCACGCGCATGAAGAGCGACCTGTACAACACGTCGGTCTCGGAGGACCAGATCGGCGTGATGGTCAAAGCCAATCAGCACTGCATCGCGGAGGTGCGCAAGATCTTCGAGCGCCACAAAGTGCTGTCGATGCAGGAAGAAGTCGTCCAGTGAAGGGCGTTTCATGAATTGCCAACGAGAACCCATCATGATGTCAAAGGCGCATGCGCGCTTGCGGCCACGGGCCGCGATTGCACCCGTGCGAGCACACGGACGGCGCCTCAGGGTGCTGCTGGCTGTCTTGACCGTGGCCGCATGCCTGCCGGGAACGGCCTTGGCCTGGCCCTGGTCGCGCGACATGTCCGAGTCCATCGCCATCAAGCCGCAGTCGCACCCACTGCCGTTTCCCGCGCGGTCGGTGCCGGTACCCGATACGGCGACGGTGCACGTGGCCGACAAGGAGGCTGCCGCCAAGCTGATGAATCCGATCCCGGCGTCGGCCGATTCGGTCCACAAGGGCAAGCAGCTCTTTACGATCTACTGCGTGCCCTGCCACGGTATCTCGGGCACGGGCGACGGCCTGGTCGGCGAGAAGCTGGTGCTGCGTCCCTTTGACCTGACCAGCGCTTCCGTGCAGCAAATTCCCGACGGACTGATCTTCGGCTACATCACCTTCGGCGGCGCGGTGATGCCCATCTACGGCAACGATCTATCCCCGACCGAACGCTGGCACGTGGTCAATTACGTGCGTGCCGCATTCGGCAACAAGGGCGCAGCGACAGCCATGGCCAAGAGCGCATCCAAATGAATGCCCAATCCCTGATTCCCTACGCCAGCTGGTCGGTTTTGACGGCCGACTTCCTCATCCTGCTGCACTTGACCATCAGCGGCGTCACCTTTTCGGCGATCCTGCACTTGGCCAGTGCCAAGTGGCGCTACCGCGTGCGCGACATCGCCGGATCGTTGTTCGCACTGTATCCGCTGGTGTTCGTCCTGCTGATCGTGTTGCTCGCGGTGCGGCAGGAGACCTTTCCCTGGGCCGGCGGCGCTGCTGGAGCCCATGAAGGACACGAGGGACACGCGCTCAATGCCTGGCACAACCCGCTCTTCTTGGCTGGGCGCGAGATCTTGGGATTGCTGCTGGTGGGCTGGCTGTACCGTCGCTTTCTCTCCCTGCAGAAGGTGAGCGAGCGCTCCGCGGCGGACTGGGAGCGCTTCAAGATGACAGCCAACTTCGTTCCGGTGGCACATGTGCTCTACGCCACGATGGTGGCCTGGGACTTCGAGATGACGTTGCAGCCGGCCTGGGAGAGTTCGGTCTACGGCATGTACCACTTCGTCAGCAACTTCGGCATGTTTCTGGCGACCATGGTCGTGATCTGCTACGTTCTGAGCCGGCGCAACCGGCTGCGCAATCCGCTGCCCGAATCGATCCTCAACTATTTCGCCCAGATGTTGCTGGCCTTCACGATCTTGTACACCTATCTGTTCTTCGCCCAGTACTTGACGATCTGGTACGGCAACCTGCCGCACGAGCGCAACCGCATCGAGGCCATGGTCAACGGCGATTACTCGGTGCTCTGGTGGACCTTCCTGGTCTTGAAGTTCTTCATCCCATTTTGCTTTCTCGTGTTCACGTATTTTCGCCACAGTCCGGTGTCGATCTTCCGCATTGCCGTTTGCGTCATCATCGGCACGTGGATCGAGCGCTACACCTGGATCGCCGGCACGGTCGACACGGGTCCCTTCGGACGGCCGCATATGCCGTTTACCGGGGCGTTCGACGTAATTGTCACGCTGCTCGTGCTGGCCATCGCATTCGTGCTCGTGCGCCGCGCGATGGCGCGCAACGAGGTGACGACCACGCCGATCGGCGGCGCCCGCGTGGCGACCACCTGACTTGCCAAGAAAAGGGCTGCGGCGCCGATGCGCTAGGGCGCGCTGACCGGCTCGCTCCGGCGAGCCGGGGCGGGTTTATGCGCCCGCCTCTTGCACCGCGGCTGCGTTGGCGCGCAGGCGCCATCGCCGCGCTGCCCAGGCCTCTACGGCAGCGCGCGGCGCGAGCCCGCCTGGCGGGGGCGTTGGCGCTTTATCCGCGCTGTCGGTTCGCCGGACGCAGCATGGTGCACAGGACGTTGACCAGGTAGCAGAAGAACCCGATCGCCATCACGGTTCCGGCGACGGCGACGGTCGGCCCGTAATAGCGATGGACGGCGGTGATCTGCTCAGGCGCGGAGTGCATCAAGGTGCCCTCCCAAATGCCAAAGCCCATCTGCGCGCCGTAGAACCCGTAGGCGCCGAGCGCAGTGAACCAGAACGTGGCATTGACCAGCCGCTGCGAAAAGATCGCCCGGCCGCTGACGATGGGCAGCAAATGAAATGTGGCGCCCATCACAAACAAGATCACGCCGCCGACCAGGTTCATGTGCGCGTGGGCGAGCGGGTCGATCATGTGGCCAGGCCCGCCGTACGGGCTGCCGATGGAATCGAGCCAGCGCCGAATCGGCGGCATGACCTGCAGCATGCCGTGCAAGGTGCCGATGCACAGCGACAGCGCGGATATGACGAGAAACTTGGAAATCCGATGATTGTTGACGGACACCGACGAGTGCTCCAGCGACGTATGGGACGCAGACGCAGGCCTGAGCACCGCATCTGTAGAAAAAAGGCCCGAAGAATTTCGGGCCTTTTCACTGTCCAGCGCAGGCGATCAGGTCATCACGACTTCTTCTGATCTTCGACCAGCTTGACGGCGGCCGAGCTGGTGATATCGGAGATGATTATGCCGACCACGAAAATTCCGATGGGAACCAACAGTTCGATTGGGAACATTACCGATATCCTCTACGAAGAAGGTTAGATTGTGCCAAGAAAGTCTACTTGCTTACTTGCGGCTTACTTGCGCGCCGAGAAACCGGTGCACCAGCCGCCCTTGGGCACGCTCTTGCTGAACAGGTCGCACTTGGCCGTATCGGCACCCGGCGTCGTGTAGTGCACGCACTTGGCGCACGACTGGTCCTTGGTGTGGTTCTTGAACTTCGGGTTGGTCATGTCAACCGCGTTGGTGTCCAGGCGAAAACCCATGGCCTTGGCCATCGGGTCGGCCTCGGTCAGTGCCGGCACATCGGCGAGCGCGACACGGGGCAGCACGGCGGCAACGCCGGCCAAGGGAACCAGCTTCAAGACGAACTCGCGACGATTGGTCATTGTGTAGTCTCCTTTAAGCGAAATGATTTTTTATATAAAAGCTCGGCCACATCCAGGCGGTCGCTCAAGGTTCGTTAGCGCTTGAACGTCGAACACCCCACCTGACCTCGCGTCGCGGCTTCGGCTGCTTTGCTGCCGATGTACCGCCCTACACGATACCGACATCGACTCAACGCTTGGAAGGTCGCATTGGATGACGCGATGCGCGCACCGTGCGCACCACACCTTCCAAATCAGCATTGAACCCAGCGTTGAACCGCTTTTTTAATTATAGCCATGCCTCCGCGCCTTTAGGTACTGCGGATACGCAAGGCCGTTGCAATTGTGTCTATGGCGAGCCGGTAATCTGGCAAGATAAAAACCGTTCTCATCTGTGCTACCCATGCATAGATGATGCTGGGTCCGGACGGCATTCTTGACCGCCGCATTTGCGTGACCGCAAGGCTCGAGGCCGCGTATCGCGCTGCGCAGACGGCCTATGGCGCGGCAACAATCGCCACGGGAAAGCTCAGGATGGCCTCTTGTTCGGCGCGGATCAATTTCACCTCGATGGCGGCGCTGCTGCCGTGGCCGAAATTGACTGCGCGACGATAAACGCCGACGTGTCCGTCCTCGATGGCCTGCACCCAGGGTGCGGACGGTTGGGCACGCACGAGGACCAGCGCGTCGAAAACCGGCTGCCGGCGCTCACCGGTAATGATGACCACGACTTCGTTGTTGCCGGCGCGCGGCGGGGCGGGGCGCGATTCGACGCTGACGTCGTAGGCGTCCCAGCGCCCGGAACCCACGACGTACGAATCGCTGGAGGAACCGCAGGCGCACAGGCCGGCCGCGGCCAGCCAGACCAGTGGCAGGCGCCGCAGCGCTCGGCGCATGGCGCGCGCAGGGTCGAGTTGGCGCGCCGGGAATGCGGCGGCTTGGCAAGACATCGGCGTCGTCTATCCGACCTGCGTGGTGGGTTTTCCTTCCGCATTGGCGGCCTTCTTGGACTGGGGGCTTTCCGGGTCGCTGTCCAGGCGGCCGGCGCGCTCCGAACCGTAAAGGTTGGTCATGAAGTACACGAAGGCCGCGGCGATGGCGACGTACACGATGGCGGCAACAAATCCCCAGTTGAACCATTGCACCTTCACGCCCGGCCGCTGGCCCCAGAAGGGAAAGCCCAGGCCGACCGCCACCAGCAGCACGATCAGGACGACCGCCAGGAACCAGTAGGGCACGCGCCGCTGCGACGCCGGGATCTTGGTCACGAGTTCCCAGTCCTCCATGCCGCGCTTGGCCAGGCGTTCCGCATCCGAGGCGTAGCCAAAATGATCCTTGGGCGTCTCGCCCCAGTGCGGCTCGATTGGCTGAGGCAGGCCCAGGTGTTCGAAGCCCGTGTCTTTGGCGGCCTTTTCTGCCGCCGTACCGTCTTTCGGCGCTTGTTGCAGATTGCTCATGACGTTCTCTCCTTGTTGGCTCTGCTTAGCGAAATGGCGCCGGTTGCCGCCCAGCGTTGCTGCAACGCACGTGCTTCAACCAGCCAGGTGCTGGATCGAGGTGCGACCAACCCAGCCGTCGCTGGAACGGACCTCGATCTGCACGCGATACAGGCCGCGAGGGACCTGGGGCGAGATGGATAGGGTAAGCGACTTGTGCTCGACCTTGCCCAGCGTCAAGGCTTCGGCACTCAGGTGGATGTTTTGTGGGTCGATGCCGCTGACGCGCACCTGCACCTTGCCGTCGTGGTACCGCTTGTTGGCGATGGCGATCTGGTAGTCGGTCACCGTCTGACCCGGACCGGCGCTGCCATGGTCCACGGACAGGTGATAGGGCTCGTAGCTCCAAATGCCCCAGGCAAACATGCCCATGCCCAGGAACGAAAACGGCAACGCCCAGCGTGCTCGTCCCAGCAGCGAGGTCTCGTTGTTGCGCTTTTGCGCGTTGCGCGTTGCGGCCGCGGCCCGCTGGCCAAACTCGAAACGCAACAGGCCGCGCGGTGCCCTGCTTCTTGTGCATCCGATGGCAGGCGTCGACGCACTCGCCGCAATTGATGCAACTGTCAAAGACATCGGTGCTGCGCGGGTCCAGGTCGATGAAGCACTGGGTCAGGCAGTACTGGCAGCCCTCGCATTCGGCCGAGCGGCTCGCGTCGTAGGCGATGTGCAGGGTCTGGCGCGTCTTGAAAGTGTGCTGCCATACCCGATAGACGCAGATGAAGCGGCACCAGAAGTGGCGCAACACCGTGACGTCGAGCAAGATGATGAGCACGAACACCGTGTAGATCCAGTACAGGATCCAGCCAGGGCCGGGTCCGGCCGCAAGGTCACGAACGACAGCACTGCCGGGGCCGGATAAAAGTACAACATGGGCACCAGGGCGATGAGCATGGAAGCGCCGACAAAGCTCAGAGCCAGCGTGGCCCAGTTGAGCCAGCGTCTCTTCGAAGCGGTCACGAACACCGGCGCGCCGTCCAGGCTGACCTCGGCGCGTTTGCCCAGGAACTTGCGCGTGAGGAAGTTGGCCCACTCGGCAACACTGTTTTGCGGGCACGCCCAGCCGCAAAAGACGGTGCCGGCGACCGAGTAAAGAAAAACCATGACGCGTCGCCAGAAAGATCCAAAGGCCGAAGAACAGCGAGAAATCGGAGAACCAAACCTGCCGGTCCAGGATCACCAGGCCGCCGGCGATCGGGTCGATGCGAAACAACCCGGACAGCGGCACCAGCACGATCAGCGCCAGCGTCAGCGCCTGCACGGCGCGCCGCCGGCGATGAAAGTACGTATCCGCCGCCAGCGGCGGGGCAGGGGCAGCACCGAGAACCCGAACGGGGATCTGCCGCAGGCGACTTTGGGCGGGCGTGGACATCGGCGCAAGAGTACGCCATTCGGCAGCGGCTGCAATCGGCCCCGGGAGCGCTCGGCGCGGCAAGGCAATACTGTTTGATCTGGGACACAAAAACCGGTATTGCGCTCAGCGTCCCGACGCGGCGGAAATTTCGCTGTCGAGCGGGGCCAAGGCTCGCAAACGTTCGCGGTCCCGGTCCGCCGCACCGCCGGTGGCTCGATCCAGATGCCAGAGCGCACGCAGGGCCTCGAGGTGGTCCGGAAAGATGCCCAGGATGCGCTCCAGAACCGCTCGATCGCCCAGCCTTTGCTGCGCCGCGGCCTGGTCAAACAATTCATCGGCCAGCGCGCTGGCGATCCAACGATCACGCCGGTTGGCTTCGAAGGCCAGGCGCATGCGCTCGCCGGCCCGTTCGGCGTCGTCATTGAGGGACGCGAGCCAGCTTTGCGCGGCAAGCTCGGTGGCCACATAGGCGTCGGCAAATGCAGCCTGGTCTTGCACGCCGATCGCCAGTTGCCGGCCGGCCGCCGACGGCGCAGGGCGTTGTCGCAGCAACTCGAGTAGTAGTTCGCTGAGCGGCGCCTGTTCAAGGTAGCGCAGGTGCGGCAGGCGGTACTCGATGATCGGGCGTATCTCGCTTTGCACTGGGCCGATGCCGCCGCCGACAGGACCGAAGTAGCGACCCAGCCAGGTCCAAGGACCTTCCCCGCCGGTTTGCGCGTCGATCTGCGCGGCGGGCAGTCCCGCCAGGTGTGCCGCCACGTTGGCCCCATACGATTGACGCGTGGGCGAGCCCACCATCGCCAGATGCAGGCCATCGAAGAAGAGCACGCCGTCGGGAAAGACCTGGCGAAAGCTGCGCAGGACCGTGCGCAAGGATTCGCGATCGAACTGGTTGAGCGCAAGCCATTGGGCGAAGATACCGTCGGCGCTCAGATGATCGCGGGCGCGCTGAAACTGCTCGACCGACAGCAGGTTGCTCATGCCGGCCAGGTCCGGGTGGAAGAGATCGCCGACGATGACGTCGTAGCGGCGCCGCTGCGCCGCCAGGTAATGGCGCGCGTCGTCGCTGTCGACCTGCATCGAGCGCAGCACGCCGCCGTTGGCCGCGGCGAACCAGGTGCGCGCGGCCGCGATGGCTCCGGGCGAAAGTTCGACCGCCGTGCGCTCGAGCTGCGGATAAGCCAGCGATCCGCTGGCGGAAATCCCGGTTCCCAGGCCCAGGAACAGGATGCTGCGTGGGCTCCGATGCAGCAGCAGGGGCAGGCGCGCCTGGTCGGCCTGAATCTGCACCGCCGCCGGTTCGGTGGATGCGTCCATGTGCTGCAGGTCGGTGAGCAACGTGCGCTGGCCATCGGCGGACTCGGTCACGTGATTGAGCGTGAGCGCGTCCTCGTAGCGAAACAGCTGCCGGCCCACTTGCGCGGACGCCGGGAGCATGCGTTGGGGCTCCGGAAAGTCGTGCAGCAGCCAGCCGGCCGCGCCGGCCACGGGCAGGGCCAGCCACAACAGTCGCCGCGGTCCAGGCGCCGACGCGAGACTCGTTCCGAGCGCCAGCAGCGCGACCGCGGCCAGGCAGATCGTCGCAGTGGTCCCCGCCCAAGGGATGGCGATGGCCACGGTGGCAACGGCGCCGACGGCAGCGCCCAGACAGTTGGCGCCGTAAAGCGAGGCCGCGTGCCCGGACACGGGTTCGGTCACGGGACCCGTCGCCGGGCGCCTTGCGTCGTCCAGCCGGGAACCTGGCGCCGCTGGCGGCGCACCAAGGCGCCGCGCCAGCAGGGGCAACCAGGCGCCCAGGGCCGCGGTCGTGGGCAGCGTGCAAACGCTCAGCGCCAGCGACTGCAGGGCCAATGCACCCAATAGGGAATCGAAATTGCGCTGCTGCAGCCACACCGACATCGAGGGCAAGACGCCCACGCCCAGCAGCGTTGCGCTGCAGCCGACCAGCGGGATGGCGGCGGTCAGCCAAGGGTGGCGCCCGGCGCGCGCCGCCAGCAAACTGCCCAGCGCCGTACCGACCAGATACACGGCCAGGATGATGGCCAGTACGTATTCGGTGCGCAGCAGCACCATGCCATAGAGCCGGGTCCAGGCCACTTCGAGTATCAGACCGCAGGCGCCCACGCCCGCATACGCCAGCAGCAGCGAGCGCGGCACGGCGCTGGCGCCTTCGGTCGACGCCACCAGCCCGGGCGCCGCCGGCTCGCATTCGGCGGCCCGGGCGCGAGCGCCCAAGGACCAGGCCGCGGCGGCGACTAGCGCGCCGCACGCTGCCACGACGCGCAGCGCACCGGTCCAGCCCAGTCCGGCAAGCAGTGCCAGGCCCAGCAGTGCGCCGGCGGCTGCCCCCAGACAGTTGAGGCCGTAGATGCGCCCCAGACGCGCGTCCGATGGCGGTAGTGCCTGCAGCACCACCGGAAAACTCGCCCCCATGGCTGCCGCGGGCAGGGCCAGCAGGACCACGGCGCAGGCCCCTTGCAAGGTCAACCACTGCCACGGCAGCAAGCGGGCACCCAGGGCTTCGAGTGCGGGCCCCGCTGCGGCGTTGAGCAGCGGCAGACCGAGCGCGTACAGCGCAACGGCCAGCTCCAGCAGCGCGAAGATGCGCAGCGCCCGGGCGAGCGAGGGCCTCGCCAGCGCGCGCTGCGCCAGCAGCGCGCCGCCACCCAGACCGAGCATGAATGCGGCGACCGTGGCGGCAACGCCAAAGATACTCACGCCGAATTGGAACGAGATCATGCGCGACCACAGGACCTCGTAGCAAAGGCCGGTGGCGCCGCTGAGAAGTACAGCGCGGACAGCAGCCCGGCCGTTCCCGACAGGGCCGGTCTGCGGTCCCGCAGCGCAGTCAAAACGGACGAAACCAGACGAGACCGACGATCACGTGCACGACGGCCAGGGTTACCGTCAGGCCGGCGCAGATCATGTGCGCCAGGTACACCGGCTTGCCGTAGACCCCCATGGCCACGCCCAGGCCGGCAGTGCTGACCAGCAGCAGCAGCAGCGGCGCACCGAGGCCGAACATGACCCAGCGGCGCGTCAGGTCGGTGCTGTCGGTGACCACCGGCGGCGCCTGCGTCTGGAACGACTGGAGCACGCGGGCGCCGTCGTTTTCCGGCGGCGCATCGACCGCCCAGGCCGGTGCGAGCGCAGCGCCCAGATTCAGCAGCATGCAGGCCAAGAGGCAGCGCAGCAGCGGGGAGTGCAGCAGCCGGCGCATGTCAGGACCGCGGCGGCTCGGCGGCCGAGGCCGCTTCCTGCGCTTTGGAGATTTCGCGCTTGCGGATCGAATTGCGCCACATGAGCACCACCATCAGCACGAAGGGCGCAAACACGCCGATCAGCAGGAACAAGAAGATGTGCCAGGGCGTGTCGATCGTGACGTGCAAGAAGCGATAGCTATTGACCGAGGCCTGGGCTGCGCCGCACAGCCCCAAAGACGCCCCCAGCACGAGACTTGCCGCGGAGCCTGTACGAGTTGCCATCGAATGGGTCATGGGGTCTTGGGTGTCGGTCCGCCGGCATCGGTGGCGCAGCGAAAACCGAAAAAATCCGAAGCGTAGTTGGGCCAGTCGTAGCTGCGGTGATAGCTCGCCGTGGAGAACGGATCACTCTTCCAGGACCCGCCGCGCAACACTTTGTAGTGCTGTTTGACGGGAATGAGTTCGGACAGCTTCATCGCGCGATCTTCCGGGGTGAGGACCTTGGCGACTTTGCCCTGAAACACATCGGCCGGCGCATCCGTGCCTTCGTAGGGCAGAAAATCGTCGTCCACCCACTCGGTCACGTTGCCAGCCATGTCGAAAACGCCGTAGGGACTAACGCCGTTCTTGTAGGCATCGACATCCGTGGTCGAACCCCGATTGTAATAGGTGTTCACGCGCTTCGGATCCATGGTGTTGCCCCAGGGCCAGCGGCGTCCGTCGGTTCCGCGGGCGGCCTTTTCCCACTCGGACTCGGTGGGCAGGCGCTTGCCCGCCCAGTGCGCATACGCCTGGGCGTCGTACCAGTTGACCAGCGTGACCGGCTGCAGCAGCTCGCCCTCGGGTATGCGGCCATTTTTCCAGGTCGACGGCGGCCGGTGTCCGGTCTCGGCCAGAAAGCGGGCGTACTGCGCGTTGGTGACCAGGTACTTGTCGATCCGGTACTCCGGCAGTTGCACCTTGTGTTGCGGGCGATCCTGGGGATCGGCCCGATCGAAGTTGGTGCCCATCAGAAACGGGCCGGCCGGGATGCTGATCGTGCGGTCGAGCTCTTCCCATTGCTCCTTGGGCAGCAGCGCCTGCGCCTCCTCGATCGTGTAGCCGACGCGACTGGCGGCCAGCTCCTTGAGGTGCTCGTTGCGCGCGTGCAAGGCGATGTCCTCCCCCGCAGCCCGCACGTGCGCGGCCTCGTCGCGCACGTCGTACGTGGCCTTGTCGCGCATTTCGCCCATGCGGACAGAACCGAGCATGACGACGTGCAGGCTGCCGCCGATGACCACCAGGGCCATGCAGGTGACCACCGTGGCGGCGAGAAAACGCGAGCGGCGCTCGCGCTCCTCGGGGCTCAGCGGTGTGGTGCGACGCTTCATGCCCGCGGATCCGCCGAATGGGCCGCCGCCTTGGCGGCTTCCGAACGCGTATAGATGCGCTTGATGAAGATCTCGCCCAGGATGCCGCCGAAGGCCGCGGCCTCCATCACCAGGATGACGAAGAACCCCCACCAGCCCAGCGGCAGCAGCGAATGGCCCGCGGGCAGTTCGCCGCCAAAGGCCAGTTCGGCGTAGGCGATGCAGCGCACGATCAGCGGCGGGAAGTAGCAAAGCCATTTGCCGCCCCGGCCGAAAACCCAGGAGACGGAAAGACCGGCGAGAAAGGGCACGATGAAGATGTCGAGCAGCGCCAGACCGCCGAAGGTCGTGCCGATGTCGTGAAAGAGTTCGAGTCGAACCCCCAGCAAACGATCGCCAAAGTAGTTCAACGCGCTGCCGATCATCAGGGCAGCCGAGCCAAGTGCGTAGCGGGGTTTCATCGGCGCTGTTTCATTGGAGGGTTCGAAGATCGGGGAAAGGCAGCGGTTTTGGTCGCGGCCCGGGAGCCGGCGCGTTGCGGCGCCGGCCGCAACGATAGCGCAATCCGCGCGCCACAGGCCCTGACGGACCTGACGCCGGCCCTGACCCGGCCCCGACACGCCGTTGATCCAGCGGCCGGCTCGTCGCGTAATACGTCTCGGTCTCTCGCATCGCCACCATGGCAGCGCGGCCGGCCGCGGCGCCCGTCGGCCGGGCTCAAGGTGTCACTGCGCAACGCCGGCAATGAAATCAGCGCGGCGGCCCAGCCGCCTCTGCGGCCGATTCGGCCCTCATGACGTCCTGGGGCGCCAGCGGCAGGCGGACCTCGATACGCAGGCCATCGCTGCCGTTGGGTTGGTACGAAATGTGCGCCCGGTGCAGCCGGATCACGCGCTCGACGATGGCCAAGCCCAGGCCGGCGCCGACCGTCCCCGAGCGCGAGGTATCGCCGCGTTCGAAGGGGCGGATCAAACGCGCCAGTTCTTCGGCGGCAATGCCGGGCCCGTGGTCGGCGATCACCAGGACTGCCTCGTCGGCCACGCGGTGCAGTTCGACTTCCAAGTCCAGGTGGCCGCGGGCATCGCGCCCGTAGCGCAAGGCGTTGCCCAGCAGATTGTCCAGGACGCGTGCCAATTCGGGCCGGTAGCCTTGGATGTGCAGGCCCTCCTCGATGGTTTCGACCAGCCGCTGGTTGTGCGCTGCCGGCTCGGCCGGCGTGGCCCCCTCGAGATCGGCTGCCGGTGTCTGCAGCCGGTTGCGCACCACGGCCTCGCGTACCAGCGCCGATAGGTCGATCGCTTCGGCGGCGCGCTGCGGGCTGGGCACGGCGTAGTCGAGGAACTGGCGCACGATCGCATCCATCTGCTCCAGGTCGCCGATCATCGCCGCGCGACTGGCTTCGGGCAGATCGCTCATCTCCAGTTCCAGGCGCATGCGCGTGAGCGGCGTGCGCAGGTCGTGGGACACACCGGCCAGCAGGATGGCCCGGTCCTGGTTGAGCTTATCGAGGTCCGAAACCATCCGGTTGAAATTGCGGTTGACGGTGCGTATTTCGATCGGACCGGCATCGGGCAGCGCCACCGGGATGCGGCCCGCCCCAAGGTCGGCAGCCGCGCGTGACAGACCCGCCAGCGGCCGGTTGACGACGCGCGTGATGGCGATGGCCACGAGCAAAGACAGCACGGTCGCCAGTACGGCCCAGGCGATCCAGCCGCTGCCGATGTCCCGGCGCAACAGATCGCGATCGATAAAGACCCAGTAGGCGTCGTCGTCGATGGCGAAGCTGACCCAGAAGCCGCGTACGCCGTTGACCTCCGAGGCCATTCGGGTGCCGGCGCCAAGGCGCTGGCGCACCTCCTGTTCGACCAGGCGCAGCAGCGCCGAATCGCTCAGCGCCTGCACGCTATCGCTCGCCTCGAGCGGCACGACGCGCACACTTTCATTCTCGAACAAGTCGGCCAGCAGCGCACGTCGCCGGTCCGGATCGGAGTAGACCAAGGCGATCCGCGTGGCCTGGATGATGGAGACCACCTGCTCGGCCAGTTGATGCGCGCGCGGAACGCGTTCGACGACGCGCACGGTTGGCACCCAGGCAGCCAAGCTGGCGACCGACAGCCCGACGATCAGCAAGAACGTGCGCCAGAACAACGGCGGTGATCGCAGTTTCACGGCTGCCCGCCTCTAGCCGGCCGTGCGGCGCCGGTGCCCGGGCCGGTTGCCCGGATCCGGCCGCGCCGGGCGCGGATGCGTCATTGCGTCCCGTCTGGGACGAACACGTAGCCCAGGCCCCAGACGGTCTGGATGTAGCGCGGCTTGCCCGGATCGGGCTCAATCAGCTTGCGCAGCCGCGAGATCTGCACGTCCAGGCTGCGGTCGAAGGCCTCGTATTCGCGACCGCGCGCCATTTCCATCAGCTTTTCGCGTGACAGGGGCATCTTCGGGAAACGGGCGAAGACCTTGAGGACGGCAAATTCCCCCGTCGTCAGGGGCACGGCCTCGCCCGCCTTGGTCAGGCTGCGGGTTGCCAGATCGAGTTCGAATGCGCCAAAGTGGACACTGACCGGTTCCTGCGATGGCGCCCCGGGCACCTCGGCCGGCGCCTTGCGCCGCAAGATGGCGTTGATGCGCGCGAGCAGCTCGCGCGGATTGAACGGCTTGGGCAGGTAGTCGTCGGCGCCCATCTCCAGGCCCACGATGCGGTCGACGTCGCCGCCTTTGGCGGTCAGCATGATGACGGGCGTCGTGTCGTTGGTGGCGCGCAGCCGGCGCAGCACCGTCAGGCCGTCTTCGCCGGGCATCATCAGGTCGAGGATCAGCACATCGAAGCGCTCGCGCAACCACAGCTTGTTCATCGCCTGGGCCGATTCGGCAGCGAACACCGAAAAGCCATTGTCACTGAGATAGCGACGCAGCAGATCGCGCAAACGCTGGTCGTCATCGACGACCAGGACTTTATGAGGTGACGGTTTGTTCATCGCCTGGCTCCCGAAATCGGCGCGCGGCGGCACTGCCTCTGCGATACCGTGGCAAACGGTCCGCTTTTGCCGCGCCCGCGATGGTACGTCTTCGGTGTGCGTCCGATGCCGCAAGGCACAAAGTGTTACAGAAATTACGCGGGCTAGGGATTTTTGTCGACATTGCCCATGGCGGTACGGCCCCGCCTTGCCTAACATAGACGTGGGTGAAGATCGGGGCAAGTGCGATTGCCGCCGGGAGGTTGCTACCGCCGCGGGCGGCGGTGACCGACGGCAGGTCCCCGTGCAGGACGTCATGCCAGTGTCGATGAATCAACAGCATCCGGAATCGGTACCGCCGCGTTGGCCGCTGTCCGCGCGGTGGTGCAGTCTTGCGCGCGCGCGCGCTGTGCTGCGCGCGATCGTCGCCGCGTTGCTTGCCGCCGGGCTTGTTGCCACCGCTAGCGCGCGTCCGCCGCTGGCGCCCCCCCCGACGCCGTCGCCTGCGCCGGAGGTGGGCCCGCCCAACCCCAACGAGAACCCGTCGCGGGGCTCCTGGCGCAGCCTGTCGCCGGGGCAGCGCGAGGCGATCCGCCGGCTCAGCCGGGAGCAGCGCGGGGCCATGGACAGGGCGCCGGGAGGGCGTCCCGGCGGCGCGGGCGCACCGGGGGCCCGCCTGACGCCCAGCGAGCGGCGTGAATTGCGCGCCCTGATCCGCGAGGAACATGAACGGCGCGGCCTGGGTCGCCCCGGTTCCGGCAAGCGCCCCTGAGTCGCCCGCGTGAACGCCCCGACCTTGCTGGCCATCGACGCCGCCGGCGAATGCTGCTCGCTGGCGCTCTTGCACCGGGCGAGCATGGTGTCCATCACCGGTGAGCCCGGACAGACGCATCTCGAGCATGTGATGCCCATGGTCGAGGCGCTGTTCGCGCGTTGCGCGCTCAGACCCCAGGACTGCGATGCGTTCGCGTTTGCCAGCGGTCCGGGCTCTTTCACCGGTCTGCGCGTGTCCTGCACCATCGTCCAGGGCCTTGCGCTGGGTACGGGACGCCCGGTTGTCGCGGTCGGCCACCTCGATGCTTTGCTGCGCGCCGCGCTGGAGGCCCGGCCCGGCGAGCACGTCGCACCTTCGCCCGGAGCAGCGCCGCGTGCGCTGGTCGTGCTGGATGCACGGATGGAGCAGGCCTATTGGGCGGTCCACGAAGAGCGCCCCGGCGGCTGGGAGTGCGTGGCCGCGCCGTCCGTCGGCGGCCGCGACGAGCTGTTGCGTGCAATCAAAATTTGGCGGCCCGGCATGTGCGCGGGCAACGCCGCGTGGATCCACAGGTATATTGGCGCCATGGACATCCCAGTCCGCGACGTGGCCATCGATGCCGCCGTCGTCGCCCGGTTGGCACAGGAGCGCTTTGTGCGCGGCGCGGTGATACCGCCGGAGCAGGCCTTCCCGGAGTACGTGCGCGACCGGGTGGCGCAGACGGTGGCGCAACGGCGCGAAGCCAGGCTGGGACGGCCGGCGTGATGGCACGCCGGGCCAGCGGCCCAAGACCCGGTGTGACTTCGAATGCAAGAACGACTCAGAGCGATTGCGCAGCAGCCGCGCGCAGCAAACGGCGCCGCCGGATGCGCGATGCGCACGGATCGATATCGGGCAACGCCGATAGCGAGGCGCATGCCGCCTTGGAGCGCTTTGTTCCGCTGCAGCCCGATCGCCTAGGCGAACTGCTGGCACTGGAGCGGCGCATCTACCCGTTTCCGTGGACCATCGGCAATTTTGAAGATGCGTTGCGCGGCGGCTACAGCGCGTGGACCCTGGAGTCGGCGTCCGGCCAGATCATCGCCTATGCGGTCGCGATGCTGGCCGTGGACGAGGCGCACCTGCTCAACCTTGGCGTCGACCCATCGTGGCAGCATCGCGGATACGGCCGGCGCATGCTCGATTGGATCGCTCGAACGATGCACGAATACGGCGCACGCTCCTTGCTGCTCGAGGTGCGCCCCAGCAACCTGGAGGCGCAGCGGCTGTACCGGCGCTATGGTTTCGAGCAAATCGGCGTGCGCCGCGGCTACTACCCCGCCCGCTGGGGCCGGGAGGACGCGATCGTGATGCGGGTGGCGCTGTGAGCAGCCGGCCGTGACGCAAAGTGAATCGCGAAGGCGGCTTTGGCACGACCTGGGACTGGGTCCGCTCTGGCGCGAACGCGCCCCGGCCGGGGACCAGGATGCCGGTGCCGCCGCTTGCGCCGACACTGGCGCCGACACTGGCGCCGACGTGCGCGCGCATCCCCCACAGGTTGCGGCGGCGGCGACGCAGCCTGTGGGCGCGCTCGACTGGGAGGGCCTGGAGGAGGCGGTTGCGCAGTGCACTGCCTGCGGCTTGTGCCGCACGCGCAAACAGACGGTGTTTGCCGCCGGCTGCCAGAGCGCCCATTGGATGTTCATTGGCGAGGCCCCGGGGGCCGAGGAGGACGCGCGCGGCGAACCCTTCGTGGGACAGGCCGGACGTCTGCTCGACGGCATGCTGGACGCGATCGGTCTGAGTCGCGAAGCATCCGGTGCGGGCGCCGGTCTGCAGCCCGCCGCTGAATCTGGCGGCGTGACGGCCGGGCCCGAACCGGTCTATATCGCCAACGTGATCAAGTGCCGTCCACCGGGTAACCGCAATCCGCAGCCCGAGGAGGTGGCCGCGTGCAAGCCATTTTTGCAGCGCCAGATCGAGTTGCTGCAGCCGCGCATCATCGTGCTGATGGGTCGAATCGCGACGCAGGCGCTGCTGGCAACCGATGAGTCAATTGCCAGCCTGCGGGGCCGGCTGCACCAACTGGTGCTGGGCCAGCAATCGTACCCGGCCATCGTGACGTATCACCCGGCCTACCTTCTTCGCTCGCTGGCCGACAAAGCCAAGTCCTGGGACGACCTGTGCCTGGCGCGCGATACGTACGAGAGGCTGGCGCCCGCGCCGTCGACTGGCTCGCCGGTCGGCTAGGGAGGCGGAATGTTGCCGTGGTGGCGATCCCCGATCAAGGCGACGGCGTCGAACTCGCGCTGGTTGGCGCGGTGGCGCCAGATCACCAGCGCCATCGCGCCGGCAACGAACATCCCGAACCAGAACATCGTGGTGTGCGAGGGTAGATCGCCGACGATGGCCAGGATGTAGATCCCCATCACGGCCAGTATGCTGAGGTTCTCGTTGAAGTTCTGCACGGCGATCGAATTGCCGGCCGACAGCAGCACGTAGCCGCGGTGCTGCAATAGGGCGTTCATCGGCACGATGAAGTAGCCCGCAAGGCCGCCGACGAACATCATCAGGCCCGCGGCGACCAGCGTGGACCAGCCGACCAGCGTCGAGCCGATGGTCAGGCCGCCGGCGGGGAACAGGTGCAAATTGACCTGCGATATGCAGGCCATCACCAGCCCCATGGCGACGCCGCAGGGCAGCACCGAGAAGGACCGGCGCAGCGATACCCGGGTTGCCGCCAAGATCGCGCCGACGGCCACGCCCAGCGCGGTCACCGATTGCAGGATCGAGGCGCGCGACAGGCTCATGCCCAGGTCGTCCTGCATCCAGGCGATCGCCAGCAGCTGGAGCGCGGCGCCGGCGCCCCAGAACAAGGTCGTCACCGCCAACGAAATCTGCCCGAGCTTGTCGGTCCAGAGCGTGCGCACGCAGTGGCCGAAGCTCTTGCAGCATCACCCCTGGCGACAGCGGCTGCGCAGCGTAGCGCACGCCGGTGTCCGGGATGCCCAGGTTGATGAGCGCCGCCAGCCCGTAGAGAAGGCACAGCAGGCCGATGGCTTCCCGGCTCGGACTCAGGTGCGCCGACAGCCCCAGGGCGGCACCGGCCGACTGCAGCAAGGCGCCAAAGTGCGGCCAAACCAGCAAGCCGCCGACCGAGGAGCCGAGCACGATCGATCCGACCGTGAGGGCCTCGATCCAGCCGTTGGCCGCGACCAGCTTCTCCGGCGGCAGCAACTCCGTGACGATGCCGTACTTGGCCGGCGAGTAGGCCGCGGCCCCAAAGCCAATGACCGCGAAGGCAAACAGCGGGATGCACCCCCAGGAACATCAGGACGCCGCCCGCCAGCTTGACGGCATTGGTGAGGAACATCACCCGTCCCTTGGGCATGGAATCGGCGAAGGCGCCGACGAAGGCGGCCAGTACGACGTAGGAAACGAAGAAGAACAGCTTGAGCATCGGCCGCGAGGCATCCGGCGCGTGCAGCTCTTGCAGCAGCGCGATCGCCGCAATGAGCATCGCGTTGTCGGCCAGCGAGGAGACAAATTGCGCGGCCATGACGACGTAAAAGCCGCGGTTCATGGGATCGCGCCGACGGGTGAGGACGGAGAGGACGATGGCAATGGCAGGCTCGGTAGGTGGCGCGATTTATAGCACGCGGCTGCTGCCGGATTTGCACCGGGCCCAGCGCTGCCGGCACCGGGGCGGCGCGGGCGCGCGACAGCGGCTATTCTTGCGGGGTCGAGCCAATCGGAATCCCCCGTGACACGTAGCCAGTTTCACACTTCCCGTCCGTTGCAGGCGCTGGTCGACCTGTCGGCGATGTCGCATAACCTGGCGCAGGCGCGCCGGCGCGCCGGCGGGCGTCCCGTCTGGGCGGTTGCCAAAGCCAATGCCTACGGCCATGGCATCGAAAATGCCGTGCGCGCCTTCGCCGAGGCCGACGGCCTGGCCGTGCTAGAGACCGACGAGGCGCAGCGCGCGCGCGCCGCCGGCTGGCGCAAGCCCATCTTGCTGCTGGAGGGCGCATTTGCGTCGCGTGATTTTGCGCTGGTCCGGGAGCTCGACCTGACCGTCGTGGTCCACTGCGCCGAACAACTGTCGATGCTCGAGCAGCTGCCCGCCCAGCCTCCGGTGCGCCGTGTACCTGAAGCTGGACACCGGAATGAACCGCCTGGGCTTTGCCGGCCCGCAGGTGGCACTGGCGCGCGACCGCCTGGCCGCGCTGGCGCACGTGCGCGTAACGGCGCTGATGACGCACCTGGCCAACGCCGACATGCCCGCGGGCCCGGCGTCGGACGATGCGCAGCCAGCGGTGCCGACGGTCGCCGGCCAGTTTGCCGCGCTGCAGGCGCTGGCGCCCGATTGGCGCGGCCCTTGGAGCGTGTCCAACTCGGCGGCGCTGTTCCTGCACGCCGCGCGCGAGACCGAGCTCGTGCGGCCCGGCATCAGCCTGTACGGCGCGTCTCCGGCGGCGGGGGTGGCGGCGGCCAGTCTGGGGCTGCGCGCGGCCATGCGTCTACAGGCGCGCCTGCTGACGATACGCGGACGTGGCGCCCGGCGAGTGCGTCGGCTACGGCAGTCTGTGGCGAGCGGCGCGCCGCAGCCGCATCGGTGTGGTGGCCTGCGGCTACGCCGACGGCTATCCGCGCACGGCGCCAGAGGGCACGCCCGTGTGGGCCGGTGGCCGGCGCGTTGCGCTGGTGGGCCGGGTCTCGATGGACATGCTGACGGTCGACTTGACGCGGTGTCGAGGGCGTCGAAGTTGGCAGACCCGGTGGAGCTTTGGGGGCCGAACATTCCGGTGGACGAGTTGGCCGAGCGCGTCGGCACCGTCGGCTACGAGCTGCTCAGCGGCCTGCCGGCGCGTGTGCGCGAAGCGGCGGCAGGTCGACGGGGCGCCGGCGTGAGCCGCGTGGCAACGCGCTTTGTCTGCAGCGCCTGCGGCGGCAGCAGCGCGAAATGGCAGGGCCAGTGCCCGCACTGCGGAGCGCTGGAATACGTTGAGCGAGGCGGCGGCGCTGGGTCCGGGTTCCGGCGGCGGCGCGCGGTTGCGCGCCGGCCTGGCGCCGGCGGCCGAGGTCACGGCATTGCAGGCTGTTGCCGCGACCGAGCTTGAGCGCCTGTCCAGCGGCATCGAGGAATTCGACCGCGTGCTCGGCGGCGGCCTGGTCGACGGCGGCGTGGTGCTGATCGGCGGCGACCCGGGCATCGGCAAGTCGACCCTGCTGCTGCAGGCGCTGGCGGCCGTGGCGCGCCAGGCGCGGGCGCTGTACGTCAGCGGCGAGGAATCGGTGGGCCAGGTGGCCCTGCGCGCGCAGCGCCTGGGTATCGAGGCACGCGACGTGCCGCTGCTGCAGATGCCAGCGAGATCGACCTCGAGCGCATCCTGGCCGCGATCGAGCGCGAACGGCCGCGCGTGGTGGTGATCGATTCGATCCAGACGCTGTACTCCGCGCAGCTGGATCGGCGCCGGGATCGGTTGCGCAGGTGCGCGAATGCGCGGCGCAGCTGACGCGCTTTGCCAAGCAAAGCGGCATCGTTCATCGTGCTGGTCGGCCACGTCACCAAGGAAGGCGCGCTGGCCGGCCCGCGCGTGCTCGAGCACATCGTCGACACCGTGCTGTACTTCGAGGGCGACACCCACTCGAGCTTCCGCCTGGTCCGCGCGATCAAGAACCGCTTCGGCGCGGTCAACGAGCTCGGCGTGTTCGCCATGACCGACCGGGGCCTGAAGGGGGTGGCCAATCCCTCGGCGCTGTTTCTGTCGCAGCGCGGATCGACGGCAGACGCCGGTGCCGGGCTCGTGCGTGCTGGTGACGCAGGAGGGCACGCGGCCGCTGCTGGTGGAGATCCAGGCGCTGGTCGACGCGGCGCACGTGCCCAACCCGCGCCGCCTGTCGGTCGGCCTGGAGCCGCAGCGGCTGGCCATGCTGCTGGCGGTGCTGCACCGCCACGCGGGCGTCGCGACGCTTCGACCAGGACGTGTTCGTCAATGCGGTCGGCGGCGTGCGCATCAGCGAGCCCGCGGCCGATCTGGCGGTGCTGCTGGCGGTCGGTTCGTCGCTGCGCAACCGGCCGCTGCCGCGCGGCCTGGTGGTGTTCGGCGAGGTGGGGCTGGCCGGCGAAGTGCGCCCGGCGCCGCGCGGGCAGGAGCGGCTGCGCGAGGCGGCCAAGCTCGGGTTCTCCAAGGCCGTCATCCCCAAGGCCAACGCGCCGCAGCCAGCCGATCGAGGGCCTGGAGATCATCGCCGTCGACCGCGTCGACGAGGCGCTGGCGGTGTTGCGCGCGCCCTAAAGCGCGAGGCGGCGGGCGCCGATCGCCGCCGACTAGGCGCCGGGCCGATCCGGCGCAGGTGCCGGGCGACGCGGATGAAAGCTCACCGGCACGGCGGCGGTGTGCGCCAGCACCGATTTTTTGATGCGACCGACGACGTGCATCTCGCAGGCCTTGCAGTCAAAGCGCAGGGTCAGCCGCTCCTTGCCATTGACCAGGGTCATCGGCTCGGCGCGTACGGTTCCCTGCACGCCGGTCACGCCCTTGGCCTGCTTCGGACACAGGCTCAGCGAGTAGCGGATGCAATGCTTGGTGATCATCAGGCTCACTTCGCCCGTTTCCTGGTGGCTCTCGTAGGCTGCCTCGATGACCCGAACGCCGTGCCGCGCGTAAAAGGCCGCGGCATAGCGGTTGGCGACATTGCCCAGGTAGCTCAGGTGGTCTGTGGGGTAGGCCACCGGCGGCTCCAGCGGGGCCCGTCTCGGTCGACGCGCCAGGCGCTGCGCGCGCACGAGCTCGAGTTGCTCGACGGCGTCGCGGCGCCAGGCGTTGGCGGCGGCGGCCGGGATGAAGCGCGGTGCGTCCCAGGCGATTTCGATTTGGCGCGCCTCGAAGGGCGTGTTGCCCAGCTTGCCCAGGCAATCGCGCAGCGCGCGCCTCGGCGCGCTGCACATTGTTGGCCTTCGGATAGTCGTCCTGCGGCAACACGCTGACGCAGCAGCCATCGGCGTCGGTGGCGCGCAGGCGCAGACCCTCGGCGTTTTCGCTCAGCTGCCAGTCGAGCTCGATCCGGCGTTCGGCGCTCTTGCCTTCGAGAATCCGGTTCCACTCGTGATCGCGATTGCGGTTCATCGCGACCCCCGCGCGCAGGTCGCGCAGGCTGGCCACCGGCTCGTTGGGTTCGATGCGCCAAACCGTCGGCGCCGGCGCGGGGGCTTGGCTCTTTTCGCTGGCATCCGTCGGATCCACGGCCCGCGGTCCAGGCGCTGCCTGGCGGGTGGCTCGATTGACCGGCACGCCGATCAGCTCCTTCTGCAGGTCGTAATAGGTCAGGCCGTCGCCGTTGTGCAGTGGGCCGACGCCGGCGTCCACGGCCAGGTCGAAGAAGTCCGGACCGACGCGCACCACATGGCCCACGGGCCGGCCGGCGTACTTGGGGCTGTCGAAGCGCGCCGATGTCCGTCTGCGCGGCCGTTGACGAAGTAGTCGGTGTGGCCGCGGTGGAAGTTGCGCTCGCGGGTCGGGCGTGAACACGAAGCGGCAGCGGCCGCTGCTGGCGGCGCGCAGATCCGGGCGCCGCTCCAGGACGCGATCGAGCTGGCGGCGGTAATGGGCCGTGACGTTCTTGACGTAGCCCATGTCCTTGTAGCGACCCTCGATCTTGAAGCAGCGGATGCCGGCATCGATCAAGGCGCGCGAGGTTGCGCTCTGGTCGTTGTCCTTCATCGACAGCAGGTGCTTCTCGTGCGCCACGATGCGGCCCTGTGCGTCGTTCAGCGTGTAGGGCAGGCGGCAGGCCTGCGAGCAATCGCCGCGGTTGGCGCTGCGGCCGGTGTGCGCATGGCTGATGAAGCACTGGCCGCTGTAGGCCACGCACAGCGCGCCGTGGATGAAGAATTCCAGGCAGGCCTGCCGTGCACCTGTGCGGCGATGGCCTGGATCTGCGACAGCGTCCAGTTCGCGCGCCAGCACCATCTGCGAGAAACCCGACGTCCTGCAGGAACCGCGCCTTCTCCGGCGTGCGGATGTCGGTCTGCGTGCTGGCATGCAACTGCAGCGGCGGCAGGTCGAGCTCGAGCAGGCCCATGTCCTGCACGATCAGCGCGTCGACGCCGGCGTCGTACAGCTCGTCAGGCCAGGCGGCGCGCGGGCTCGAGCTCGTCGTCGCGCAGGATCGTGTTGAGCGTGACGAAGATCCGGGCGTGGAAGCGATGCGCGTGCGCGACCAGCCGCGCGATGTCGCGCACTGTCGTTGCGGCGTTGGCGCGCGCGCCAAAGGCCGGGCCGCCGATGTAGACCGCGTCGGCGCCGTGGTTTACGGCCTCGATGCCGATCTCCGCGTTGGCGGCCGGGGCAAGCAATTCGAGTTCAGGGCGAAACGGGCTCATGGTGCGATGGTAGCCGAGTGTGCCAGGTACCTCGCGATCGGACGGCTGCGGTTTGGGGTCGAATCCGGCAATCGCCGTTGCAGGGGTTGCACCGAGGCCACAGGCTAGCGGCTGGCGATTTCACCGCTGGCCGTTAGCAGCAGCGCCGGCGGGCCGAAGACCCAGGTGCGCCAGGCGATCGCGAGCTTGCGCAGCGGCGTGAGCGAGACGTGCTGGTGGAGCACGCGAAAGTCATCGCGTTCGAGCTCCTGGAGCAGCTTGGCATAGATCGGCGCCCAGGATGAGGCCTGGGCGCTGTGCGCGCCTTTGCGCCTGAGGCAGGTCTGCCATGGCCTGGGCAAAGGCGCCACGGGCGCGCTGCGCCTCAAAGCGCATCAGCGCGCTGTAGCCGTCGACGTAGCGTCCGGCCAAAATGTCGGCCGGCTTGACGCCAAAGCGCTGCAGTTCATCGAGCGGCAAGTAGATCCGGCCGCGGCGTGCGTCGTCGCCGACGCCGCGCAAGATGCCGACGAGCCGCAGCGCCAGCCCGAGCCGGCGCGCGTACGCGCCGGTCGCGTCGCGGTCGCCGCCGAATATGCCGGCAGCCATCTCGGCCACGACGCCGCCGACCAAGTGGCAATACCCGGCCAGCCCCGGATAATCCAGAAATCGCGTCTGCACAAGGTTCACGCGCGCACCCTCGAGTACCTGCAGCAAGCGCTGGCGCTGCAGGTCGAACCGGGCCAGATGCGGCTGCAGGGCCCGCGTCACGGGATGCTGGGGGTTTGGCAGAAAAGCCGGTCGATTTCACCTTGCCACCAGTCGAGCTTGGCGGCGGCCACCGCCGTTTCACTGGACAGGCGGACGGCGTCGTCGAGCTCGCGGCAGTAGGCATACAGCGCCATGGCCGCGCTTTGGCGCTCGGGCGGCAAGAAGAGCAGGCTGTAATGAAGACTCGAGCCGCTGGCACCGGCGCGCTCGCGGCAATACAGGTCCGGCGTCATGCCCGCACCGTCGCACCGGCGCGCCGGCGCGCCTCGCTGACGCGCTCGGCGGCGGACCGAGGCATCGATCCGGTGCGGCGATCCGGCGAGGTCCGCGTGCGGGCGGATCGATCCGGCATGGCGTGTAGCGCGGGCGCGAAGCCGTACGGACCCAGGTACCGGGAGCAAATTGCGCGAAGGCCGAGTTGCATGCGCCAGAAGCTAGCACGGCCGCGGCAAGAGGCGGCGCATTGGCGCGGTCATGCCAGCAATGCGGACGCACGCCCCTTATCGGCGGATGGATTAGAATTCAATACGTTACCGATCGGCGCTGAGCGCCGCGTGGCGTGCGCGGACGCGGGGCGTGCGCGTACTTGGGCGCCGCTTGGCCGAACCGACCTGTTGTGGGTCGCGACGCCGGGGCCGGACACCGCCCGGCGTGCTTGCCGTTGCGGTGCCTGGCCAGGTGATCTGAGCGGGCATTTCGGACGGTCCCGGAAGCCTCGTTGGTAACAGGTTTGGCAGCAGTGCGCGGACGTGGCGAAATTGGTAACCGCACCAGGTTTAGGTCCTGACGCCTTCACCGGCTTGAGAGTTCGAGTCTCTCCGTCCGCACCACGAACGATCCGGGCAGCAGCGCATCTTTTCGCTCGGCTCCGTGTCCAAAGATGGGGGAGCGAGTGGGCGGGCGCCGTGGGGGTCGGCGGCACGTGCACAGCCACCGGTCGGCGCTTGCCGGGCCCTGGGCGGAGCCGTTGATCGGCGCATCAGCGGACCGACCCGTTCGGCGCGCCGTCGGCGCGTTGTGCGGCTGGCCTTTCTGGCTCCAGACGGCGCAGCTGCCGGACGAGCCGCCTGCGCTCACCGCTATCTCACTTGTGCCCGACCGGCACAGCGTCCACTCGAAATCGCAGGCGAAACAGATCTGCCAGCCTGCGTACCTGCAGCTTTTGCATCACGTGCAGCCGTCGTGCCTCCATTTCCTGGACAGACAGGCCGAATTGCTCCGCGATCTCGCGTATTTGGCGTCCGCTGGTGATGTGTTCGAACAGTACCCGTTCGTCGCGCGTCAGGGCGGCAACCAGCGCGATGAGCTTGTCGCTTTCCAAATTCGCCGCATGCCGCTCGGCGTCGGAACGCAGCGCCGATTCGACCGCCAAGATCAATTCGGTCTCGTCGATGGGCTTTTCCAGGAAATCGCTGGCGCCCTGCAGTAGCGCCGAACGGGCGATCGCCGCGTCGCCATGGGCCGTCATGAGCACGACCGGTGGAGCATGCAATTGGCATGCCATGCGCGCCTGTAGGGCCAGGCCCGACATGCCGGGGAGCCGAATATCGACCAGCGCGCAGGCCGGGCGGTAGCCAAGTGGGGCGGCCAGAAAATCCTCGGCGCTGGCAAATTCGCTGGTCGCGAAACCGTGCAGTTGCAACAGCAGTGCGAGCGACTGGCGCACGGCGACTTCGTCTTCGACCAGGCACACGCTGCCGCGGGACTTGGCCATGCAGGGCGCAGCGCTTTGCATCGCGGGGGGCATTCGGGCCGAGGGGCGTTGCATCGTGACCCGGCGAAGGGTCAGCTGACTGCGAAACGCCGAGGGTGCCGACGCAAGGCCGGATTCACGCTGCCGGCGATCGCGTGCGCAAGAGACGCAGCCGTGCGCCGAACTTGCGAACGGGCCAGCGCCCCATTGCCGGTCGTGCCTCCTGGTGTCGGCATGCCCGCTGGCTTCCTATCGTTGCGGGCGCCCGCGGCGCCGCGGACGCGGCCGCCGTGCCGGTCGGATCGACAAGTCATTTTTTGGCTCGACTTCATCAAAGGCAACAAGTACCAAATCGTCCTTCGTGACGCAGCCGGGATCCGCCTAGGGGAAGCCCCTACGTGTGGCCGGCTGCGGTAGGCGCTACGCCGCGCGCGGCGCGCCCCGGTGCCCGCGGCACGGCCCTGCGTAGCGACCGACGCAGCGGCGGGCCAACGCCTCCGGGTCGACCCGCATCGATCAGCGCCGTCTGCATCGGCGGCGTTGCTGCGCACCGAGCGTGGGAACGTCCCGCAAGCCAAGCGCGAGCACGCGGTGGCGCATCCGCCGACCCGCGGTCGAGGATGCACTTTGGTGGAACGAGTTGCCGAGGGCGGGTTTCTTATTGGCGAGCGGCCGCGCGTGAGTCCCGGGTTCACGAAACGCACTTGGGTCGACGCGCTGAAAGGTTCTCGCTGCGTCGCTCGCGCAACTGCATCGGCCAGCGCGACCATGCGGGATTCGATACGCGATGAACCGACTCCAGGAAGTGGCGATAGGAAGGCGCTACGGCGGATTTTCACGCAACGGGATGGGGCCGCAGTTCTGGTGCCGGCTGCCGTCACGAAGCGCACGCTTGCTCGCGCAACAGGTGCCGGTGGCGGCGCTGGTGGAGGCGCCGCCATCGCAGCGGCCACGCTTACTTCGGGCAGAGGGTTGGCCTCGGGCACCCCGGTGGCCGGTGTCTTGACGACTCCTGTCGGGATCCGTGGCTCCGGGCGGTCGACCCCGGTGTCGATCCCTACGTATGCCACAGCCGCGGTCGACGCGCCGTCCGTTCACCCGTATGGGGTTCGGAGGGCCACCTAACGGTGGTCTTGCTGTGCAGAATCTCATGCGCGCGTCCCCTACCTGCGGCAGTGTCCCTTGAGCCAGCGCAAGGTCGCGGCCACGTCGGCACGCTGAATCGGCGTGCCAGAGCAATCGTGCAGCCGAACCCAGGAGCCGTGTGACGGGCAGCTTGACCGGCGCGTGGGCTGGTGTTCGGCTGCTTGCCGGCGGCCGGCGCAGGGCCGGCACCGCGCGCGCGGCCGGGGCCAGCGCGGTCGATGCGCACCCATGCGAGCGGGCCTTGCCAAGGCGACACGCGCTCGGCCCGAATCTGATCGCGCTGTGCCGCTGCCGGCGCACGCCCCGGGGCGTACGGGCGCGCGCTTTCGTCGGTAATCGGCTTGCACGGCAGGCCATCGACGTTTTGAGCCCTGTACAATCGACTGCTCGCCGACGCAGCGGGAGGGATAGCGGAATCGCGGCGGAACGTTCATCGCGGGATCTGGCTGTCGGTTCAGGTTGGACGATTTCGCAAGATCTCCGGCGGCCGGTTTCATCGGTGGTGCGAAATCAGACGACACGCGGTCTTGTGCGATTGCTGCATCGGTGCCGATGGCGGCGGGTCACGGATTCTGGATCGCGGCGCGCCGGGTCTTGATGGACCGTCGTTTGGAAAATCGCATTAAATCAATGTGTTAAAGTGCAAGGGCGAAATCGGCGCTGGGTCCAAGGCGTAAAACGCATCGGGTCTGACCACAGCGGTCGGGCGTTGCGGGTACTCCAGGAACTCGTGCGGGCAAGCGCCGAGCCGCGGCAGCGCGCAGCACCGACCTTGGTATTTTGGATCCGCACGTACCGAAGACTCGAACGTGCGGCATGAAAGAGAACATCTCAGAAATCTCGAAAGCTATGCAGCAAAACATTGAAAGCATCGGCACGCTGGAACGGCGCATGGACGTGAGCGTTGCCAAGACCGAGATCGACGCCGAGGTCGCGCAGCGGCTGGCGCGCTTGGCGCGCGAGACCAGCATGCCCGGCTTTCGCCGTGGCAAGGTGCCGGTCAAGATGATCGCCAAGACGCATGGGGCGCAAGTGCAAGCCGAGGTCCTGAGCGACAAAGTCGGGCGCATCTTGTCGGGCGCGCTCGAGCAGAACCGCTTGCGCATTGCCGGGCGGCCGCAGCTGGAGGCCAAGCCCGACGGGGACGTCGCCTACCAGAATTTTCGCGCGACTTTCGAGGTGTACCCGGAAGTGCCGGCGATCGACGCAACCAAGCTGTCCGTGCAGCGGGCCGTCTGTCCGGTCGGGCCGGCCGAGGTGGACAAGACCATCGAAGTCATGCGGCGCCAGCGCGGCAGGTTTTCGGCCGTGACGCGCGCGGCGCGCGACGGCGACCGGGTCAAGATCGATTACCGCGGCACCATCGATGGTGCCGCTTTCGACGGCGGCAGCGCCAGCGGCTTTGTTTTCGAGTTGGGCAAGGGGCGAATGCTGCCGGCTTTCGAGGAGGCCGTGCGCGGTGCCGAGCCCGGTGCCACGCGACGATTTCCGCTCAAGTTTCCGGACGACTACCACGGCGCGGCCGTGGCCGGCAAGACGGCCGAATTCGAGATCACCGTGCTGGCGGTCGAGGAGCGCGTGCTGCCGGCGCTGGACGCTGACTTCGTGCGCTCGGTCGGGATCGCGGACGGCAGCATCGATGTGCTGCGTACCGAAGTGTTGAGCAATGTTGAACGCGAGGTCGGCGCACGGCTGCGCGCGCGCACGCGAGCCAGCGTGCTCGAAGCCTTGGCCGCGGCCGCCGATTTTCCTCTGCCCAAGGCCCTGGTGGCAGCCGAACAGGAGCAGCTCCAACAGATGGCCCATGCCGAGATCTCGGCTCGCGGGGGCAGCCAGTTTCCCGAAGCCGCCGTCTTTGCCGCGGCCGCGGCGCGGCGGGTGCGCCTTTCGCTGATCGTCGGCGAGGTCGTGCGTGGGCAGAACCTGCAGGCGCGTCCCGACCAGGTGCGCAAGGCGATCGAGGCGATCGCGCGCGGCTACGAGAGACCCGCGGAGGTCGTGCAGTGGTACCTTGGCAATCGCGAGCGGCTTGCCGAGGTCGAGGCGTCGGTGGTAGAAGACAACGTGGTCGATTGGGTGCTGCAGCGCGCGCAAGTGAGCGAGCAGCGCCCTGGCTTTCGACGAACTGATGGACAGCTTCGAAGGGATAGCGCGGCGATGACGAACAAGTCCGAGACGATGTTGCCCGAGCCGGTTGGCCTGGGCATGGTGCCGATGGTGATCGAGCAGAGCGGGCGCGGCGAGCGCGCCTACGACATCTACTCGCGCCTGCTGCGGGAGCGGGTGGTCTTCCTGGTCGGCCCGGTCAACGACATGACGGCCAACCTGGTCGTGGCGCAGTTGCTGTTCCTCGAGTCGGAGAATCCCGACAAGGACATCTCGCTTCTACATCAATTCGCCGGGCGGCTCGGTGTACTGCCGGCATGGCGATCTACGACACGATGCAGTTCATCAAGCCGGACGTGTCCACGCTGTGCGTCGGGCATGGCCGCCAGCATGGGCGCGTTCCTGCTGGCGGCCGGCGCCAAGGGCAAGCGCTTCTGCGCTGCCCAATTCGCGCGTCATGATCCACCAGCCCTCGGGCGGCTTCCAGGGCCAGGCCACGGACATCGAGATCCATGCGCAAGCGAGATCCTGTACCTGCGCGAGCGGCTGAACCAGCATCCTGGCCGAGCACACCGGGCAGACCGGTCGAGAAGATCGCGCGCGGACACCGAGCGCGACAACTTCATGTCGGCCGACGAGGCCGTCGAGCTACGGCCTGATCGACAAGGTCTTCGTACAAGCGCGGCCGAGGCCGTACGAGCTGATCGCCGGCAGTCAGGCGGCACACGTACGTCAACGGCAGCGAACGCGCAATGGCGGACAAGAAGATCTCGAGCGAAAAGCTGCTGTACTGCTCCTTCTGCGGCAAGAGCCAGCACGAGGTGAAGAAGCTCATCGCCGGCCCGTCGGTCTTCATCTGCGACGAGTGCATCGAGCTGTGCAACGACATCATCCGCGACGAGAGTGCGCCGGCACGAGCCGGCGGCAAGGCCGCCAAGTCCGACCTGCCCACGCCGCAGCGAGATCAGCGCGATCCTCGACCAGTACGTGATCGGCCAGGACAGGCCAAGCGCATCCTGTCGGTGGCCGTCTACAACCACTACAAGCGGCTCAAGCACATCGGCGCAAGAAGGACGAGGTCGAACTGGCCAAGAGCAACATCCTGCTGATCGGGCCCACCGGCTCGGGCAAGACGCTGCTCGCGCAGACCCTGGCGCGGCTGCTCAACGTGCCGTTCGTGATCGCCGACGCCACCACGCTGACCGAAGCCGGCTACGTCGGCGAGGACGTCGAGAACATCATCCAGAAGCTGCTGCAGAACTGCGACTACGACGTCGAGAAGGCGCAGCGCGGCATCGTCTACATCGACGAGATCGACAAGATCTCGCGCAAGTCCGACAACCCGTCGATCACCCGCGACGTGTCCGGCGAGGGCGTGCAGCAGGCGCTGCTCAAGCTGATCGAAGGCACGATCGCCAGCGGTGCCGCCGCAGGGCGGGCGCAAGCACCCGAACCAGGAATTCGTCCAGGTCGACACCACCAACATCCTGTTCATCTGCGGCGGCGCGTTCGACGGCCTGGAGAAGATCATCCGCAACCGCTCGGAGAAGAGCGGCATCGGCTTCGGCGCCGAGGTGCACGAGCCCGAGCGACCGCAAGGACGTCGGCGAGGTGCTGCGCGACGTCGAGCCCGAGGACCTGATCAAGTTCGGCCTGATTCCCGAGTTCGTCGGCCGCCTGCCGGTGGTGGCCACGCTGGAGGAACTGACGAGGAGGCGCTGGTCGAGATCCTGACCGAGCCGAAGAACGCGCTGATCAAGCAGTACCAGAAGCTGTTCGCGATGGAAGGCGTCGAACTCGAGATGCGCGCCCGGCGCCTTGCAGGCCATCGCCGCGCAAGGCGCTCGAGCGCGCAAGACCGGCGCGCGCGGCCTGCGCTCCATCCTCGAAGCAGGTGCTGCTCGACACCATGTTCGAGCTGCCGACGCTGGAGAACGTGGCCAAGGTCGTGGTCGACGAGAACGACGATCGATCGACGACGGCAAGCCGCTTGCTGATCTACGCGGACCAGCCGCAAGGCTGCCGGCAGCGCTCCGAGCGTCCCGGTCCGAGCCGTAAGAGTCGCGGTGCGCCGTCATCGGCTCCGCGCGGCATATTGCGCGTGCTTGACATTGGCCTGCCTCAGCGCGCCCGCATCTGTCGCGTCCTGAGAACGCGATTGCCTCTGAGGCATGTCATGGCCAACGTCACTGAATCTCCCCGCCGAACCGACTCGCAGCTTGCCGCTGCTGCCGCTGCGCGACGTGGTGGTGTTTCCGCACATGGTGATTCCGCTGTTCGTCGGCCGGCCCAAGTCGATCAAGGCGCTGGAAATCGCGATGGAGGCCGGCAAGAGCATCCTGCTGGTGGCGCAGAAGTCCGCCGCCAAGGACGAGCCCGAGCGCCGAGGACATGTACGAGATCGGCTGCATCGCCAACATCCTGCAGATGCTGAAGCTGCCCGACGGCACGGTGAAGGTGCTGGTCGAGGGCACGCAGCGCGCGCGCATCGACAGCGATCGAGCGACGCGGCGACGCATTTCGTCGCCGAGGTCGACGCCGATGCCGCCGACGACGGCGCCGACGCACGAGGTCGAGGCCATGCGCCGCGCGATCGTGGCGCAGTTCGACCAGTACGTGAAGCTCAACAAGAAGATCCCGCCGGAGATCCTGACCTCGCTCGTCGGGCATCGACGAGGCCGGCCGCCTGGCCGACACCATCGCCGCGCACCTGCCGCTCAAGCTCGAGCAGAAGCAGGAAGTGCTCGAGATGTTCGACGTCAGGCAAGCGCCTCGAGCACCTGCTCGGCGCAGCTGGAGACCGAGATCGACATCCTGCAGGTCGAAAAGCGCATCCGCGGCCGCGTCAAGCGCCAGATGGAGAAGAGCCAGCGCGAGTACTACCTGAACGAGCAGGTCAAGGCGATCCAGAAGGAACTCGGCGAGGGCGAGGAGGGCGCCGACCTCGACGAGATCGAAAAGAAGATCAAGGCCGCGCGCATGCCCAAGGAGGCGCGCAAGAAGGCCGAGGCCGAGCTGAAGAAGCTCAAGCTGATGTCGCCGATGTCGGCCGAGGCGACCGTCGTGCGCAACTACATCGACACGCTGGTCGACCTGCCGTGGAAGAAGAAGAGCAAGATCAGCAACGACCTGGCCAACGCCGAGAAGGTGCTCGACGAGGACCACTACGGCCTGGAAAAGGTCAAGGAACGCATCGTCGAGTACCTCGCCGTGCAGCAGCGCGTCGACAAGCTGAAGGCGCCGATCCTGTGCCTGGTCGGCCCGCCCGGGCGTGGGCAAGACCTCGCTGGGCCAGTCGATCGCCCGCGCGACCAACCGCAAGTTCGTGCGCATGGCGCTGGGCGGCGTGCGCGACGAGGCCGAGATCCGCGGCCACCGCCGCACCTACATCGGCTCGATGCCGGGCAAGATCCTGCAGAACATGACCAAGGTCGGCGTGCGCAATCCGCTGTTCCTGCTCGACGAGGTCGACAAGATGGGCATGGACTTCCGCGGCGACCCGTCGTCGGCGCTGCTCGAGGTGCTCGATCCCGGAGCAGAACCACACCTTCGTCGACCACTACGTCGAGGTCGAGTACGACCTGTCCGACGTGATGTTCGTCGCCACCGCCAACACGCTGAACATCCCGCCGGCGCTGCTCGACCGGATGGAAGTGATCCGCCTGTCGGGCTACACCGAGGACGAGAAGGTCAACATCGCCCTGCAGCTACCTGCTGCCCAAGCAGATGAAGAACAACGGCGTGAAGCGAGGACGAGCTGGACGTCACCGAGACGGCGATGCGCGACATCATGCGCTACTACACGCGCGAGGCCGGCGTGCGCAGCCTCGAGCGCGAGATCTCGCAAGATCTGCCGCAAGGTGGTCAAGACGCTGCTGCTCAAGCAGAGCGAGCAGGCAGCAAGGTGCCGGTCGACGCCGCGACAACCTCGACAAGTACCTGGGCGTGCGCCGCTACACCTTCGGCATGGCCGAGAAGAAGAACCAGGTCGGCCAGGTCACCGGCCTGGCGTGGACCGAGGTCGGCGGCGAACTGCTGACCATCGAGGCGGTCGCTGATGCCCGGCAAGGGCAAGACCATCACGCACCGGCAAGCTGGGCGACGTGATGAAGGAATCGGTCGAGGCGGCGCTGTCGGTGGTGCGCAGTCGCTCGCGCGCGGCTCGGGCATCAAGGCCGAGGATTTCTACGAGAAGAACGACATCCACATCCACCTGCCCGAAGGCGCGACGCCCAAGGACGGCCCGAGCGCCGGCATCGGCGATCTGACCACCGCGCATCGTGTCGGCGCTGACCGGCATCCCGGTGCGCGCCGACGTGGCGATGACCGGCGAGATCACGCTGCGCGGCGAGGTGCTGCCGATCGGCGGCCTGAAGGAAAAGCTGCTGGCGGCGCACCGCGGCGGCATCAAGACCGTGCTGATCCCGGAGGAGAACGTCAAGGATCTCGCGGAGATCCCCGACAACATCAAGAACCGGCTCGAGATCATCCCGGTGAAGTGGATCGACCAGGTGCTGGAGATCGCGCTGGAGCGCGCACCGACGCCGCTGCCCGACGAGGCGCCGAGGCGAGCACGCCGTGCCGGCCGTCGCAGGCGACCGCGGCTCGCAGCCGGCGTCATCAAGCACTGAGCAGCGCGCCGCGCGATCGCGATCGACAATCGCAATGCGCCAGGGTTGCCGCGATGCGTTCGAGCGTCGTGGCGCACGCGATAGTTGGCGCAGGTTTGCTTGACACGCGATTGCGCGGCGTGCTATGAATCGCGTGCGTTGCGGCTTGCACAGCGGAATGCCGCGTGCCGCAAGGTTCGCGAGCGGGCGCGTATCGATGCGCGATCAGTCTATCGCACGCAGACACGAGGGGAGCTACAGTGAACAAAACCGAATTGATCGAACACATCGCCAGTCAGGCCGACATCTCCAAGGCGGCGGCGGGACGCGCGCTGGAAGCCACTGCTCGGCGGCATTCGAACCACGCTGAAGAAGGGCGACTCGTCACGCTGGTCGGATTCGGCACCTTCAACGTCGGCAAGCGCGCGGCGCGCACCGGCCGCAATCCGCGCACCGGCGCAGCCGATCAAGATCAAGGCCGCCAAGGTGCCCAAGTTCCGCGCTGGCAAAGCGCTCTGAAGGATGCGGTAAACTGACCGGCTTCGTTGTATCCGGTTGCGCAGTCGGGACTGGCCATGGCGTTTGCCGCGGCTGAGCCCCGCAAGGCGTAGGCAGGAGCCAGCGGGGTGCTTAGCTCAGTTGGTAGAGCGTCGCCCTTACAAGGCGAAGGTCGGGGGTTCGAACCTCTCAGCACCCACCACCGCAGTTGCCGTTGCAGCGGTGCGGCAGAGGTGCAGGGTTGTGCGGGCGTCGACTGCTTGCCGAGCGTGCCGGGACGGCGAGGTTCTAGTCAGGAGTGGTAGTTCAGTTGGTTAGAATACCGGCCTGTCACGCCGGGGGTCGCGGGTTCGAGTCCCGTCCACTCCGCCAATAAAATCGTGCACACGATCTGCCCGCGCATCGCAACCCAGGGAAGTTATGGGAAGCGTTCGGTCCTCTGTGAACCGGCACAAGCTCCTGCGCCCCTGGCCGCGGCGCCGTGGCCAGCCGGAAGCAACGCTTAAATCGACCCTTGCCGAGCCGCCTGGCTCGCCGACCGCGACCTGCGCGGTGGCGGGCCGCAAGGCGTCGACTTTGTCGGTCAATTGGGCGCACCGTCGAGGCGACGGCAGCATCGAGTGCGACGTGTTCTTTCCCGGCGCGGCGTGATCCTTGCGCGTCGTCGACATCCCCGGAAGACGAATGCATGGGACCGCTGTTGACCTTGGCCGTGCTCGAGCAGTTGCGCGCGGGCGTGCGCGCCGGTGTCTCGGCGATCGAGTGTTCGCTGGACTTGCACCGATCGACCACCACCGTCGCGCTGGGACCGCAAGCCTGGAGCTGGCAGGGCCGGCAATTCCCGTACCCGGACTCTTGCAAGCAACGGACCATCTATTACTGGGATGGCGAGGCCTTCTTGCCGGCGATGCGGTACGCGACGTCGCTGATCAAGTTGGTGCCGACCGATTGGGGCCCGCCGACCTTTGAGATCGACGGGATCAAGATGCTGCCGACTGCGCGTATCTCTCCTTATGTCGATGCGCAACGCAAGGTGGATCTGATACGACCCGAGGGAAAATTCGTACTCGATACCTGTGGCGGGCTGGGCTATTTTGCCGCGTGGTGCTTGCAAGGTCGGGCCGGGCGGATCCTGTCGTGGGAGAAGAGTCCCGATGTCATTTGGCTGCGCGGCCTAAATCCATGGTCACCGCAGCCGGGCGAGCTCCTGACGTTGACCCAGGCAGATATCGCGGAGCAGATCGGCGCCTTGCCCAGCGCTTGGTTCGATGCGGCTTTGCACGACCCGCCTCGCTTCGGCATTGCGGGCGAGCTGTACTCGCAGTCGTTCTACGACCAGTTGGCCCGCACGCTCAAGCCCCGGGGCAGGCTGTTCCATTACACCGGCACGCCCAACAAGCTCACCAGTGAGCGCGACGTGCCCAACGAGGTTGCCGGCCGGCTGCGGCGCGCCGGGTTCACCACGCAGATCATCGGCGACGGGGTGCTGGCGGTGAAGAGGTGAGCCGGTCTGGGTAGCTCGCGGGCGGGCAGCCGGGTTCGCCCCGCGGCCACCGCCGCACGGAGCGGCCGGTGGCGCGGCACGGTGATGGCGCGTGCCCGGTCGAGGGTGCGCAGGAAATCGGGCGCTGGTCCACCGGCCGTCCTCGACGGCCGTGGTCGATGCCGCCCCAAGCCGTACTGCTATCATCGCAGGCTCGGGTTGCAGGCGCGACGGTTGCGCCAAGCGCGATCCGCGCCCCGGGGACGGCTGTCAGCCTGCGTGAGTCTAGGTGTCGACGGCAACCCGAAATCCGCCCAACCTTGTTCAGACGTCGAGATCCATGTTTGATTCCATCCGAAACCACCGCAAGTGGTTGATGCCGCTGTTGTCCGTGCGTCGTGTTTCTCCCGTTCGTTTTTTCGGGGATTTACGGCTTCACGCGCTTTGTCAGCGGGGACAATTCCGTTGCCAAGATCGATGGCGAGTCAATCGACCAGCAGGACCTGGAGGCGGCCCACCGCCAACGCGTGGAGAGCTACGCGCAGCGGCTAGGCGGCAACATCGACACGCGCGTGTTCGATACGCCGCAGATGCGCGCCGCCACGCTCGATAACATGCTCTCCGAGCGGGCCTTGGCGATCGAAGCGGCGCGTTTGCACCTTACGGCGCCGGTGGCGGTGATGAGGGAAAGGATCGCCGCCGTGCCGGCATTCCAGGTCGACGGCAAGTTCGACCTCGCCACCTACCAGCGCATGTTGGCTGCCAACGGATACACCGAGGCCGCGTTCGAAGCGCGCGTGCGCGAGGATCTGACGCGCCAGGCGCTGGCGGGCGGAGTGACCGCCGGCGCGATGGTGCCGCGCGCGGTCCTCGACCGGTTGCGCGCGATCGACAGCGAGCGCCGGCAGATCCGTCGCCTGCAGTTCCGACCAGAAGATTATCTGGCCAAAGCCGAGGTGACGGATCAGGCGATCAAGGCCGATTACGAGGCGAACAAGGAGTCGTACAAGACGCCCGAATACGCCAAGGCCGAGTATGTGGTGTTGCGACTCGACGATATTGCGGCGCGCACGCCGGTGAGCGAAGCCGCGTTGCACGAGTACTACGACAAGAACCCGTCGCGCTGGGCCGGCATCGAGCAGCGCCGAGCCAGTCACATCCTGATCACCGCCGGCAAGGACGGTTCGGCGCCGGACAAGGCCGGCGGCGCTGGCGATGGCGCAGGCGCTGCTGCAGCAAGTTGCGGGCCAAGCCGGCCGATTTCGCGCGCCTGGCCCGGGAAAAATCCAAGGATCCGGGGTCGGCGGGGCAGGGTGGCGATTTGGGTTGGTTTGGCCGCGGCGCGATGACCAAGCCGTTCGAGGACGCGGCCTTCGCCCTCAAGGAGGGGCAGATCAGCGACATCGTCGAGACCAACTTTGGCTACCACATCATCGAGGTCACCGGAGTCAAGGGATCGCAGCCCAAGCCCTTCGAAGAGGTGCGACCGGTGATCGAGGCGGAGATGCGCAAGCAGGCTGCGCAAAGGACCTACGCCGAACTGGCCGACCAGTTCACCAATTTCGTCTTCGAACAGTCGGACGGACTGGCCGCGGCGGCCGATAAGTTCAAGCTTCCCGTGCAGACCATCGAACGCTTGACGCGCCAGGGAGCCCCGGCCGGACAAGGCGAACATCTTCACGCCAACCGTGATCGATGCCGTCTTCGCGCCCGATTCGATAGAAAAGCACCACAACACCAAGGCGATCGATATCGGCAATAACTCCCTGGTGTCCGTGCATGTGACGCAGTACACGCCGGCGGCCATGCCCGCGCTCGATACGCTCAAGAGCGCGGCATCAAGAGCAAGCTCGAGCACGCCGCCGCAGCACAGCTGGCGCGCCAGGCGGGGACGCGCGCCTGGCCCAGTTGCGGCAGACCCCGGACGACAAGGGTTTCGAGCCGGCGCGCGATCTGGGCCGTCGCGACGCGCAGTACTTGCCTGCCGGCGGCGCTCAACACGATCATGACGCTGCCGGTTGGGCAGCTGCCGACGTACGTGGGCGTCGAACAGGCTGAGGGCGGATTTGCCATCGTCCACGTGCTGCAGCGCGTCGAGCGCGGATGGCGGCGATGAGGCGGCGCGCGCCCAGTTGCAAAAGGCCCTGACGGATCGTATCGCCAGCGCCGAGGAGTCGGCCTACGTCCAGGCGCTGCGCGATCGCTTGGGCGCCAAGGTGACCACGCGTTCGGACCTGGGTTCGGCGCCAAGCGTTCGGAGCCGGCAAGCCCGTCAGTCCCTGATCGCCGCCGGGTGAGCCGGGCGGGCGCACATCGGCGCCGCCGGCGACGATCGGCTTCCCTCGTCGCGCAGCAGCGGGCCGCAGCGGCCTCCAGACGTTGTCGAGCATGCGCGGCTCGGCCTGGGCAAGGGGTGGATGTGATCGGCCTGAAACCAGTTCCAGGCGGTCGGCAAATCCGTCGAGCAGGAACGGCGCGAAGGCCAAGGTGATTGCGCCGCGCCAGTTCGACGAAGACGGCGCGAAAGCGCTCCGCGTAGCCGGGTCCGTAGTTGGGCGGCAGTTGCATGCCGACCAGCAGCACGCGCGCCTGGTGCGCGCCGCACCGATCAATCATCGCCTGCAAGTTGGCTTGCATCGCGTCGATGCGCAGGCCGCGCAGGCCGTCGTTGGCGCCCAGTTCGATGATGGTGATCACGGGCGCGGTGGGCTCCGCAGCAGCGCGTCCAGGCGGGCCAGTCCGCCACTGGTGGTGTCGCCGCTGATGCTCGCATTGACGACGCTATACTGGGGCGCTTGCCTCGGCGAGGCGCGCGGCCAGCAGGGCGACCCAGCCGCTGTTGCGCGGCAGTCCGTATTCGGCCGAAAGGCTGTCGCCCAGCACGAGGATCGTCGCCGGCGCGAGCCGCGGGCCGGGCGCGGCCTAGTGCGTCGGCCTGGGCAGATCCAATCAATCCGATCGCACCGACAAACAACAGCGCGCAAGGCGAGGACGGCGCGCCGCGCCCGAACCAGCCGCCTGCCACCGCGCGAGAAAAGTGCAAGACCGGCCGTGCGGCGCGCCGCTGAATCCAGAGCGCGAGAGGCCGGTCGAAGACGCGGGAGCCGAAGTGCGCGGAAGAGATTCAAGAGTCGATCTCGCATTGCAGGCGCGCGCGCTGTGCAAGGTGGTGCCGGGCCCGCAGGCCAGCGGCGAGGCGAGCCTGACGATACTCGATGATATCAATCTGGCTCGCAGCGCGCGGCGAGACGCTCGCCGTCCTGGGGGCCTCGGGCTCGGGCAAGTCGACCCTGCTCGGACTTGCTCGCCGGACTGGACCTGCCCACGTCCGGTTCCGTGCGGATCTTCGGCGAGGAACTGTTCGAGCTCGACGAGGATGCGCGCGCCAGGCTGCGGGCGCGCACGCTGGGCTTCGTTTTCCAGATCCTTCCAGCTGCTGCCCGCATCTGACCGCACTCGAGAACGTGCTCCTGCCTCTGGAACTGGGAGCCGTTGCGCGGCGCGGCGGCGCTTGGGACGCGGCGGCTGCCGCCATGCAGGCGCGCCAACTGCTGGCGCGGTCGGTCTGGGCGATCGTCTGCGCCAATACCCGACGACGCTTTCCGGTGGCGAGCAGCAGCGTGTCGCACTGGCGCGGGCATTCGTGGCGCGCCCGGCGATCCTCGATGGCCGACGAACCGACCGGCAGCCTGGATGCGCACACCGGCGAGCTGATCACCGAGCTGCTGTTCGAGCTCAATCGCGAGGCGGGGTCGACACTGGTTCTGGTCACCCACGACGGCACGCTCGCGGCGCGCTGCGCGCGCCGTATCGCCTTGCATGCGGGACGGATCCGCGACCAGGACGGTTAACGCGATACCGGCCCTTAGGACCATTAGCCCGCCGGGCGGGCCGAAGCTTGCGAGCACAGATTTGACAGCGCGCGGGCCGCCAGCGGCGCAATGTCCGAGGCGCTCAGGCCAACCGCAGCGCCGAAGTCGTTCGCTGCCTGCCCGTGCAGCCAGACCGCGCCCAGAACCGCCTCGATCACAGGCCCGGACGGCAACGCCGCGGGGCCGGCGTGCGTCGATTGCGCGAGCAGGGCGCCGATCATTCCCGACAGAACGTCGCCGGTGCCGGCGCTGGCGAGCGCGCCACTTCCGGTCGGATTAATGACGTAGCGGCCGTACGGTCCCGACTGCGCTGGCGGGATGGCGATCACGCTTCCGGCGCCCTTTAGGACGACCACGGCGTTGAAGTCGCGCGCCAAGGCCTGCGCCTGGCCGACTCGATCCTGCTGCACCGTGCGGGTGTCGGTTGCGAGCAGACGCGCCGCCTCGCCCGGATGGGGGGTGAGCACGGTGCTTGCCGGGTCGCGCCCAAGGAGCCGCTCGCGCAAGTCCTGATGCGTGGCCAGCAAATTGAGCGCATCGGCATCGAGCACGATCACGCCCGCGTGGGCGAGCGCTTGCTCGACACAGGTGCGCGCCGCAGCGTCCGTGCCCAGGCCGCAACCGGCAACGAGCACATCGACCGTCGGGCCTGCAGCGGCATCGGCCGCCGCGGGTACCCATGGGCGCAGCATCAGCTCGGGTTGCATGGGGTCGACCGCCAGCGTGGGCGCGCCCAGGCAATGGACGTACACCTTGCCCGCACCCAGCCGCAGCGCCGCGCGGCCAGCGAGCAGCGCCGCGCCAACCATCCCCGGCGCGCCGCCCACAATCGCGAGCGTGCCGAAGTCGCCCTTGTTGCAGTTGGCCGGCCGCGCCTGCAGGAGCCGGGGGAACAGGCCCGGTTCGTTGAGGCGGCCAAAGGCTTCGCTGCCCGGGTCCTCGATGCCCAGCGGCGCCACGGTAACGGCTCCAGCGGCATCGATGCCCTCGAGCGTATGCAGTCCAGGCTTGTCGCCAAGAAAGGTGATGGTCTGCAGGGCCGGCGCGCCGGCGACGCCACCGACCCAGGCGCCGGTGTCGGCGTCAAGCCCGCTGGGCACGTCCAGCGCCAGCAGCGGCAGCCCATGGGCCTGCACCCAGCGCAGGGCATCGAGGTACGGTCCGTCCAGGGGCCGCTGCACGCCGATGCCAAACAGCGCGTCGATCACTACCGCGACATGCGAGCTCTCGGGCAAGCCCGTGGTGACGCGTCCGCCGTCCTGCTGCCAGCGTGCCCGCGCGGCCAGCGCGTCGGTGCGGTTGCCGGCCCGCGGCGCCCAGCACAGACAGTGGTGGCCGAGCCGGCGCAGCGCACTGGCGCAGGCATATCCATCACCGCCGTTATTGCCCGGACCGCACAAGACCAGCAGCTGACCTTGGGCCGCGCGTGGACGAATCGGCGCAAGGTGCGCACCGAGCCATGCATGCACCCATTCGGCCGCGCTCGCGCCCGCGCGCTGCATCAGCGTGCCGGAGGGCAGCCCCTTGCCCGCCCGCTCTTCGAGCCGGCGCAGTTCATCGCTACGATAGAGCACGGTCATGGCAGGCCCCGCCAGCAGCCGGTCCAGGCAGCCCCAGCGAGCCGATGCGCCGGGCCCGAACCGAACCGGAAAAATCAACCAATTCAAGTAGATGCCAGCATCCCCCGGAACGCTGGGACGAATCCGCCGGGATCGGTTGGAACCGGCGAATTCGAATCTTCTCACGGGCTTGTTCTTTGGACTTGTCCCCGCGTCCGGCCCATAGACTGCGCACACAAGCCGTAAACCGCGGACACAAATCCCCCCGTAGAAGAACCAATGAACGCGCCAGAAAAAATCAGTGCAACGGCCGATCTTCTGGGTTCGGTCTGGATCTGCTATGCGCCGCTGATCGACAAGAAACGCAAGGCGATCGGCACGCGCTTGACGATCCTGTCGACGCAGCCGCAATGGCGCCCGTCTGTCGGTCCCCTGCTCGTTGAACTCAACGACATCTTGCCCGATTCGTCGGTGCCGGTGCTGGTGGCGCCGCTGGACGCGGAGTTCGACGACTCGGTCCTCGACTGGCAGGCGCCGCACAATACGCTGCTGGAAATCCCGGCCAACGCCCTGCTCGACCCTAAGGTACAGGGTATCGCGCAGGCCTTGTTCCGTGACGGCAAGCGCCTGGTGCTGCGAGGGCGGGCGGCTGCGCCCTTGCCGCCGGCGCTGGTGTCGTGCTTCGAATACGCGGTGATACACGTCAGTGAAGATCGGCGTCGATTTGATACCGGCAAGGCCGAGCACGGAATGCTGCGCCGGATCCCGTTCATCGTTACCGGCGTGCAAAGCGTGGCCGATGCCATCGAGGCCTTCGATCGGGAGGCCGCCGCTTGCGTCGGCTGGCCGCTGGAGGATCAAAGCGCGTCCAACGTGCGGCCGCTGCAGCCCGGGCAGGCGGTGGTGCTCGAGCTGCTGCGCCTGGTGCGCGACGATGCGGACATCGGCAAGATCGACGCCACGTTGCGCCGCGATCCGGCCTTGGCCTTCAAGCTGTTGCGGCTGGTCAATTCGGCGGCATTCAACCTGCCGGTGCAGATCACGTCCTTCCAGCACGCGGTCATGATGCTCGGCTACAAGAAGCTCATACGCTGGCTGTCGCTGCTGCTGGCCACGGCCTCCAAAGACACGAACACCTTCCCCTTAATGCACGCTTCCATACGCCGCGGCATCTTTCTGGAGAACATTGGCGCCAGCGTTGCCCAGGGCGACGTGCGCGACGAGCTGTTCATCACCGGCGCGTTCTCCTTGCTCGATCGCATCACCGGTGCGCCGTTTCCGCACCTATTCGAACTCATTTCGCTCTCCGAATCGATCGTCGAAGCGATCTTGCACCGCACCGGCCCCTACGGCCCCTACCTGGACCTGATCGAGGCCATCGAGCGCAGCGATCCGATCGGTGTGCGCAAACAGGCCGAAGCCTTGGCCATACCGATAGCGCGCTGCAACGAGGCGCTGCTGCAGTCCCTGGCGGCCGCGCAGATGCTCGACGGCGACCTCTAGGCCGCGCCTCCCACTCCTCCTCGGGCCGATCCGCCGCCGCTGACCAGCCGGGCCCAGTCCCGGCTGACGGCTGCAACCTGGCAGGTGCGCGGAGGGTCCCGGCTATAATCGCTCGCTCACGCTATCGCTCGGGTACCCAGATCTAGGGCCGGGCATGCGCCGTGGCGCGGTTGGCGATCCGCTGCATGGCGCGGTGCCGGCGGCGTGCGCTCGATCGCCATCGATGCCGCGCTTGCGGTCCCGTTTTCCAGCCCTGCCGCCTCGAGTTGCTTGCCGCAATGAGTGTTTCCGACGACCAACCCGCCTCACTCCTTTTCGACGGTCCGGTAGCCACGGCTCCGTTTCGCCGGGCCCGCCTGCTGGCCCGCCTGCAGACACTCGTTCCGGAGGTTACGCAGGTCACGGCGCGCTATCAGCATCTGGTCAGCTTGTCGGCGCCCTTGGATGCGGCCGACAAGGGGCGGCTCGAGCGGCTGCTGACCTATGGCGAGGTGGCAGGCCCGGATTCGTTCGCCGCCGACCTACAACTGCTGGTCGTACCGCGCCTTGGCACGACCTCGCCCTGGTCAAGTAAGGCCACCGAGATTGCCCACAACTGCGCCTTGCGTCAGGTACAGAAGGTGGAACGGGCCGTCGCCTACCGGATCGGCCTGCTGCAGGGTGCGCCCCGGCCGCGGCGCGGCGGTGCCGGCTGGGAGGCGCTGGCCGGCGCCTTGCACGATCGCATGACCGAGTCCGTGTTGGAAATCGGGGACGACCCGCTGGCCGTGACCAGGACCGTGTTCGCGACCTCGCCGCAGCAGCAGGCCGGGGCGATTCATGCCATCGACCTCAAGGGACACGGTCGTGCCGCGCTCGAGCGGGCCAACCTCGAGCTCGGTTTGGCGCTGTCCGAAGACGAGATCGACTACTTGGCGGCCTCCTTCGGGGCGATGCAGCGCAATCCGACCGATGTCGAGTTGATGATGTTTGCGCAGGCCAACTCGGAACACTGCCGGCACAAGATCTTCAACGCCGCCTGGACGATCGACGGGCAGCGGCAACCGGCCAGCTTGTTCGAGATGATCAAGGCGACGCACGCGGCCGCGCCGCAGGGTACGGTGGTGGCGTACCGCGACAATGCGGCGGTGATCGAGGGACGCCCCGGCCAGGCCTTTGGCGCTTACTCGGGGGCCGGCACCCAAGCCGCAGCTTCGGCGGGCATGCACGATGAGGGGGCGGGTTCGGGCCCGATCGCCTGGGCGGTCGGGGGCGTGGAGTATGCCCGCCGCGAGCAGACCCTGCACATGGTCTTCAAGGTGGAAACCCACAATCATCCGACGGCGATCGCACCCTTTCCCGGCGCCGCGACGGGCGCCGGCGGCGAAATTCGCGACGAAGGGGCGACCGGCCGCGGCGCCCGGCCCAAGGCCGGCCTGTGCGGATTTAGCGTCTCGCACCTGCGGCTGCCGGCGCAGCGGCGCTCCTGGGAAAGCGACATCGACGTCACGCGCGCTGCCGGCACGGCTGCAGATCAGGTCGCTCAGCGCGGCGCCGACGCGGCCGTGGACTATGGATTTCCCGCGCGCATCGCCGACGCGTTGACGATCATGATCGATGGGCCGATCGGCGCCGCGTCCTTTAACAACGAGTTTGGCCGCCCCAACCTGGCCGGCTACTTTCGCTCGTACGAGCAAAACGTTGGCGGCGAACGGCTCGGGTACCACAAGCCGATCATGCTGGCGGGGGGCGTCGGCAATATCCGCATGGACCAAACGGCCAAGAGCGCTCTGCCGGTCGGTACCCTGCTGGTGCATCTGGGTGGTCCGGGCATGCGCATTGGCCTGGGAGGCGGTGCCGCCTCGAGCCTGGGCGCGGGCGCCAACACGGAGCAGTTGGACTTTGATTCGGTGCAGCGTGGCAACGCGGAGATCCAGCGGCGCGCGCAGGAGGTGATCGACACCTGCGCGCGCATGGGGACGGCCACGCCGATACTTTCGATCCACGACGTCGGTGCCGGTGGGCTGTCCAATGCGTTTCCGGAACTGGCCGAGAGCGCCGAACGCGGCGCGCATCTACAGCTGGCGCGCATTCCGATCGAGGATCGATCGATGAGCGCCCTGGAGATCTGGTGCAACGAGTCGCAGGAGCGCTATGCGCTGGCGGTCGCGCCGGAGCGCTGGTCCCGGCTGGTCGAGATCTGTCGGCGCGAGCGCTGCCCGGTGGCGCTGATAGGCGCCATCAGCGACGACGGCCGGCTGCAGCTGGCCGGTGTACACGAAGCGATGGCCGTTGACATGCCGATGAGCGTGCTCTTTGGCAAGACGCCGCGCATGCATCGCGAAGTCCACCGGCGCCACAGGACGCTGCCGGTGCTCGATAGCACGCGCATGACCATCGCCGATGCCGCGCTGGCGGTTTTGCGCCATCCGACGGTTGCGAACAAGAGTTTCTTGATCACGATAGGCGACCGCACGGTCGGCGGACTTTGTTCGCGCGACCAGATGGTCGGGCCCTGGCAGGTGCCCGTGGCCGATTGCGCGGTGACCCTGCTCGACTTTGACGGTTACGCGGGCGAGGCCTTCGCCATCGGAGAGCGGGCGCCGGTGGCCGCGATCGACGCCGCCAAGGCCTCGCGACTGGCGATCGCCGAGGCGCTCTTGAACCTGGCAGCGGCCGACGTCGATTGGCCCCGGGTGAAGATCTCGGCCAACTGGATGGCCGCTTGCGGGGTCGATGGCGAGGACGCGGCGCTGTATGCCGCCGTTGCGGCAGCCAGTCGAATTTGCATCGACCTGGGCGTGGCGATCCCGGTGGGCAAAGACTCGCTCTCCATGCGCACCTCCTGGCGCGCGGCCGATGGCGACCGGCAGGTGGCGGCGCCCGTCTCGCTCGTGGCAAGCGCCGCTGGAGTGGTCGGCGACGTGCGGCGCAGCCTGACGCCGCAGCTGCGCGCCGATCAAGGTCCGACGCAGCTGCTGCTCGTTGAGCTCTCCGCCGGGCGCCAGCGCCTGGGCGGCTCGATACTGGCGCAGGTCACGAACCAGATTGGCAACGAGGCGCCGGACGTCGACGATCCGGCGGCGCTCGGTGCGGCGCTGCGCGCAATCCGTGTGCTGGCCGACCGGGGCATCGCGCTGGCCTATCACGACCGGTCCGATGGCGGCCTGTGGGCGGCCGCCTGCGAGATGGCGTTCGCCGGCCGCTGCGGCCTGTCGCTCAACCTGGACGTGCTCGCCGTCGATCCGTATGCCACCGACTTTGGCGATTTCAAGATCCGCGCCGAGCAGGTCGCGGTGCGTCGCCAGGAGCGGGCCCAGCAGGTGCTGTTTAACGAGGAGCCCGGTTGCCTGATCCAGATCCGCAAGACAGACCGGTCGGTCGCGATGCAGGTGCTGCGCGAGGCGGGCCTCGGCGCGCTGAGCCACGTCATCGGCAGCGTCGACGCGCATCCGCGCGTGGAGGCCTGGCTCGATGCCAAGGTGCTCGTGTCGTATCGGCTGGCGGAATTGCTGGGAGCTTGGAACGAGGTTTCTTGGGCGATCGCGCGGCTGCGCGATAACCCCGCCTGCGCCGATGCCGAATTCGGTCGCGCCGATGGCGAGCCCGTGCCGCAACTGAGCCTGTCGCTGAGCTTTGATCCGCGTGAGGATACCGCCGCACCCTGGATCGGCACGGGCGTGCGGCCGCGCGTGGCCGTTTTGCGCGAGCAGGGCGTCAACAGCCAGTACGAAATGGCATCGGCCTTTGACCGGGCCGGATTCACCGCGGTCGACGTGCACATGACCGATTTGATCGAGGGGCGCGTATCGCTGAGCGCTTTCCAGGGGCTCGCTGCCGGCGGCGGCTTCTCGTATGGCGACGTGCTCGGCGGTGGCGGCGGATGGGCCAAGACCATCTTGTTCAACCCGAAGCTGGCCGACGAGTTCGCCGCTTTCTTCGCGCGCCCTCAGGTCTTCGCGCTGGGCGTGTGCAACGGCTGCCAGATGATGAGCCAGTTGCGCTCGATGATTCCCGGGGCCGCGCACTGGCCACGTTTCGAGCGCAACGTTTCCGAACAGTTCGAAGCTCGCCTGGTGATGGTCGAGGTGACCCGGTCCCCGTCCATCTTCCTCTCCGACATGGCCGGCAGCCGGATCCCGGTGGTCAACGCCCACGGCGAGGGGCGCGCCGTCTTCGACCCGGGTCTGTCGCTCGACAGCGTTGCCCCGGCCCTGCGCTATGTCGACGCCTTAGGGCAGCCGACCGAGCGCTACCCGGAAAACCCTAACGGCTCCCCGGTCGGCATTTGCGGCATGACAACGGCGGACGGCCGATTTACCATCGTCATGCCGCATCCGGAACGGGTGCGCCGTACCGTGCAGATGTCCTGGCAGCCGCCGGGACTGGGCGAAGATTCGCCGTGGATGCGGATGTTCCGCAACGCGCGCCGCTGGGCGGCTTGAACGAAGGCGCCGCAGACGGCAAGGAACAGAAGATGACCGATCGCGTCTACCCCTTGCTGCATGTACGGGCACTGCGCAAATCGCTACCCCTACCTGGCAATGCCGCCCTAGTGGGCAGCGGGTTAACCGATCGGCTGCAACGGCCCCTGATGGACCTGCGCATTTCGGTCACCGACCGGTGCAATTTCCGCTGCGTCTACTGCATGCCCAAGGAGTATTTCGACAACGAGCACTTTTATGTGCCCCATCGCGAACTGCTCAGCTTCGAGGAGATCACGCGCCTGGCGCGCATCTTCGTGCGCCGCGGCGCGCGCAAGATCCGCCTGACCGGCGGCGAGCCCCTGCTGCGCCGCGACCTCGAGGATCCTGGTGCGGATGCTGGCCGAGTTGCGCGGTGAGGACGGCGTCGCACCCGATCTGGCGCTCACCACCAACGGCTCGGTGCTCGCGCGCAAGGCGCAGGCGCTGGCCGCGGCCGGACTGCGCCGCGTCACGGTGTCGCTCGATGCGCTCGACGACGCGGCCTTTCGGCGCATGAACGACGTCGATTTCCCGGTCGCCAGCGTGCTCGAAGGCATCGAGGCAGCTGCGGCCGCCGGTTTCGCGCCGATCAAGGTCAACATGGTCGTGCGGCGCGGCTTCAACGACGACCAGATCCTGCCCATGGCGCGCTACTTTCGCGAGCGCGGCCACGTACTGCGTTTCATCGAGTACATGGACGTGGGCAACTCCAACGCGCTGGCAGATGGGCGAGGTGGTGCCCGACCGAACAGATACTGGCCAGCATCGATGCCGCATATGCCGCTCGAACCGATCGTCGACGGCGCAGCAAGGCGCCGTTGCACAGCGCTGGCGCTATCGCGACGGCAGCGGCGAGTTCGGCACGATCTCGAGTGTCACCCGCGCCTTCTGCGGCGACTGCACGCGCGCGCGGCTGTCGACCGAAGGGCTGCTGTACCTGTGCCTGTTCGCCCAGCAGGGCCACGATCTGCGCGCGCTGCTGCGCTCCGGCGCCGACGATCAGCAGATCGCCGCGGCCATTGGCGCGCTGTGGGCGCCAGCGCGATGACCGCTATTCGGAGCTGCGCGGGCGGGGCGCCGGCCGCCTCGCAGGCCAGCCGCATCGAAATGTCCTACATCGGCGGATAGCCTACGCCGCACCCCGAGGATGGCAGGGATGCTTGACTTGCACGACGCGCCAGTGGCGCCGGGCGCGCTGCTTGCCGCCTCGGTCGCCGGCCTGGTGCTGGCCGGCGGCCGGGGTGCGCGCATGGGCGGCGCGACAAGGGCTGGGTGCTCTGGCGGGGCCAGCGCCCTGGTCGAACGTGTGCGGGCACGCTTGAGCCCCAGGTCGGCGAGATCTGGTCAGCGCCAATCGCAATCTGGAGCGTTATCGCGCGCTCGGTGTCGAGGTCTTGCCGGACGATATGGCGTGTTTTGGTGCCTTCGCGCGGCCCCCTAGCCGGGATGCTGGCCGCGCTCGAGCACACGCACCTGCCATGGGTGGCGATCGTCCCTTGCGACGCGCCGCAGCTGCCGCTTGACTTGGTTGCACGCTTGGCCCAGGCCAGCATGGGGCGAAGGCCAGCCGTGGCCCGCTGCGCCGGACGCCTGCAGCCCGTTTTTTGTCTGCTTCCGCGCACGCTGGCAGGCCCGCTGCGGGCGGCCATGGCCGATGGCGAGCGCCGTCCGCTGGATTTTCTGCGCCGCGCCGGTTCGGTCGCGGTCGACTTTGATGACGCGACGGCGTTTACCAACATCAATCGAGATTGATCGATCCCGAGCATGGCAGTGACGGCTGAAAGCGAGCTGGCGCAGGCCTTCGCGCTTGCTCGCGGGCGCGATCACTCCGGTCGACGAGACGCAGCAGGTCGACCTGGCGCTGGCGCGCGGGCGTGTCCTGGCGCGGACCTGGTCGCAGCGGCGGACCTGCCGGCCGAGGATCTGGCGGCGATGGACGGTTACGCCGTGCGCAGCGTCGACGCGGCCGCGGTACGCAATAAATTGACTCTTGCCGGTCGCGTGCTGGCCGGGCAGCCGTGGGCCGGACAGCCGGGCCCGGGCCAGTGCTTGCGCATCATGACCGGTGCGCCGAATGCCCGAAGGCTGCGACGCGGTGGTCATGCAGGAGCATGGTTGCCTGCCGAGGCGGGCAGGTCGTCTTCCCGGGCCGGTCGCGCCGGGCCTCAACCGGCGCCGCACGCGGCGAGCACGTTGACGGCCGGCAGTGTCCGGTGTTGCCGCCGGGCCGGCGCCTGCGCCGCGCCGACCTGGCGCTGGCCGGGCGCCGCCGGCGCCGGCGCAGATCGGGTGTTCCGCGCCCTGCGCGTCGGCGTGCTGTCGACCGGCGATGAGCTGGCGATCCGCCGGCGCCGTTGGCCGACGGCACGTCCTACGACAGCAACCGGCCCATGATCCTGGCGGCGCTCGGCGGCCACGCGGCCGTCGAGCGTAGCGACCTGGGCATCTGTCCGGATCGAGCCCGCAGGCGCTGGCGCGGTCTCGATCAGGCGCTTGCGACCAGCTCGACGCCTGGTGGTGTCACCGGCGGCGCGTCGCAGGGCGAAGCCGACATCGTGCGACGCTGCCCGGCATGGCTTCCTGCCGATTCGACCTGCGCCCGGGCGCGGCCTGGCCTGGATCGCTGCTGCGCGGGCAGGGCGGCTCGCGGGGCGGAACGCAACATGCTGCTGCTGGGCCTGCCGGGCAATGCGGTGGCCGCCTTCGTGCTGCTGCACCTGCTGGTACGGCCGTTGCTGGCGCGCCTGGGCCGGCGCCAGGCTGCCTGCCGCGCGCCATCACGCTGCCCATGCCGCCGACTTGCGCAACCGCGCCGGGCGCATCGAAATGCGCCGGGCGCGGCTGGTGGCACCGAAGCTGGCGCGACGGCGCTCGAACTGTTGCCGGAGCAGGGTTCGGCGATGATCCGTGCCGTCGCCAGGCCGATGCGCTGGTGGCGGTGGGCCCGGCCGCCGAGTTATCGAGCCGGCCAGCGCTTGCCCTGCTACCTGCTCGACGCGCCGGGCGGCGCATGAGCTGCGATCAACTGGCCGGGTTGCAGAATTTTGATGCGGCAAGCGCGGCGGCTCATGGTGCTCATTTATATCCGCGCCATGCAAAAATCGGCTGAAGATACCTTCCGCTACGACCGCCGGACCATAGGCCTGCATTGGACCGTCGCGGTGATCGTCGCGCTCTTGTGGTGCCTAGGGCAGTCCATCGACTGGTTTCCGCGCGGCACGCCCAGGGTTAGCGTGCGCAGCGCGCACATCGTCCTGGGTGTCTTGCTGCTCGCGCTGGTGCTCGTTCGCCTGTGGTGGCGCTTGACGGGCGGCCGGCGCCTTCCGCCCCAAGCGCGCGGGGCGGCGCAAAGGGCCGCCTGGGCCGGGCATGTACTGCTCTATGCGCTGTCGCTGGCTGGCATGGTCCTCGGCCTGACCAACGTCTGGGTGCGGGGCGATACGATCTTCCAGCTCTTTTCCGATCCCCAAATTCGATCCAAACAACGAAAGCGCTGCGCGAGCGGTGCGAGGATTTGCATGCGCTGGCGGTCAACACGCTGGTCATTGTCGCGCTGCTGCACGCGGGCCTGGCGCTATACCATCACCGCGTCTTGCGTGACGGCGTCTTGCACCGCATGACGCGCCAGCGCTAGCACGCAGCCGCCTGGCTGCAACGCCGCGCAGGTCCAAGCCGCAAAAGAGAAGGCCCCGACAAACTGCGGGGCCTTTCCTTCTCGCCGCTCGGCTCAGTTGCGCGAGTCCGTCGCGCGAATCAGTTGCGCGTCTGCACCTGAATGAGCGGCGTTTCCTCAAGCGGCGCGCGCGCCGGGCGTTCGCGTCCAACGCGTTGTGGTCTGGCCTCTCTTGCGATGCGCTCCTGGACCGCAGCCAGCTTGGCCGGGTCGGTCTGTGCCAATTCGATGCCGGCAGCGTGCAGTGCCGGCGTCAGTTGTGCGAGGTCCAGCTCTACAGGGATCACGGGGGCCGAAGTCGGCAGGTGCTGAGCGCCGCCTGCGCTGGCTGCAGCGATCGGCGCGGCGCTCGGAGCTGGCAGCGGGAGGGCCGCCACCGGTTCCGCGGCTTGCGTCGAGGGAGCTTCTTCACCAGCGGCGCCCGGGTGGGCGTCCGGTTCGGGCGCCAGCGCGCCGCGATGAACGGCCATCGCCTCGGCCGCCCGCCCGGTTACCTGGGCCGGCTGCTCGCCATGTTCGAGCCGCTCTTCGCTCTCGTCGTAACCCGCTTCCGCGCCGGCAACGCCCTCGGCGTGTGTTGGTCATGGGTATCGCCCAGCTCGGCGGTCTCCGCAGCGGTAGCGGCCGATTCTGCACGTTCCGCGCCGGAGCGCCCGCGCCGGCGACGACGCCGGCGGCCACGCTTTTCTTCCTCGCTGCCGGCCAGCGCGCGCTCAGCCGACGGCGTGGCGCCGGCTTCGGCCACAGCCGGCAAGGTCGCGTAGGCGCTCTGGCTGACCACCGGCCCGATCGCTTCGCCTTCGGCCAACTGTTCCCGATCGGGCGGGTTTTCTGCGGCGGCATCCGCCGGTCCCGTGCGTTCGCCTTGACCCCGACCACCGCGGCCGCGGCGTCGATTGCCGCCCGCACGTTCCGTGGCCGCTTGCCCTTCCGGGCCGCCTGCACCACCTTGCGGGCGGTTGCGCGCCGGCTACCGATGCTTCTTGGCCCTGCCCGCGCTCGCGCTGCGCCTCGTCGCGCCGCCCGCGTCCGCCGCGCTGGCCCTCGCGCGGCGTATCCAACGGCAGAGCCTCGCCGCCAGCCTCGCCGTTTCCTTCGCCGCGAGTCTCGCCCCTCTCCTTGCGTTCGGTTTCCGGCCGCTCGCCCTTGGCACCGCGCTCTGGCCGACGGTCGCGGTTGGCGCCGCGTTCGCCTTTGCGCGCCCCCGTTGCGTTGTTCGTTGCGTCCGCCACGGCCGCGCTCGGCGCCACGCCCGGTCGCCGGTCCCGGGACGCCAGCGCTTGTGGCCTGCTGTTGGGCCTTGGCCCGCGGCAGCTCGTCGCCGGCAAACCAGGAGACCAAGCGTGCCCAAAACGACTTTTCTCGAGCCGGTGCGCTCGAGCGGCGCGGTGGCGGCGGGCACGGCCGGCTCGTGCACGATGATCGGTGCCGGGGTCTCCGGGACGATGCCTTTGACCATGGCCTCTTGGCGTCGGTTCTTCGATTCGGCTGTGCCACGGCGGGTACGGCTCTTCGGTCGGCGGCGCGAATCACCCGGTCGTAGCTCGCCTTGGCCGTGTCCAGGCGCTCGTCGTCGTGGCGCAGGCGCTCGATGCTGTAGTGCGGCGTTTCGAGGAACTTGTTCGGGATCAGCACGACGGAGACGCGCTGGCGCGCCTCGAGCTTGGCGATGTCGGTGCGCTTCTCGTTGAGCAGGAAGGTCGCCACGTCGACCGGCACCTGCGCATGCACGGCGGCGGTGTTTTCCTTCATCGCCTCTTCCTGGATGATGCGCAGGATGTGCAGCGCGGAGATTCGGTGTCGCGGATATGGCCGATGCCGTTGCAGCGCGGGCAGGTGATGTGGCTGCCTTCGCCCAGCGCCGGGCGCAGGCGCTGGCGCGACAGCTCCATCAGGCCGAAGCGCGAGATCTTGCCCATCTGCACGCGCGCGCGGTCGTAGTGCAGCGCATCGCGCAGGCGGTTTTCGACCTCGCGCTGGTTGCGCTGCTCTTCCATGTCGATGAAGTCGATGACGATCAGGCCGCCCAGGTCGCGCAGGCGCAGCTGGCGCGCGATTTCGTCGGCCGCTTCCAGGTTGGTGCGGAAGGCGGTCTCCTCGATGTCGCGCGCCGCGCGTGGCGCGCGCCGAGTTGACGTCGATCGGCGACCAGCGCCTCGGTGTGGTCGATGACGATGGCGCCGCCCGAGGGCAGGGTCACCTGCGCGAGTACGCGGTCTCGATCTGGTGCTCGATCTGGAAGCGCGAGAACAGCGGCACGTCGTCGCGGTAGCGCTTGACCGCGGTTGCACGTTGTCCGGCATCACGTGCGCCATGAACTGCTGCGCCTGCTCGAAGATGTCGTCGGTGTCGATCAGGATCTCGCCGATGTCCGGGTGGAAGTAGTCGCGGATGGCGCGGATCACCAGGCTGCATTCCTGGTAGATCAGGAACGGCGCCTTGACCTGGTCTTGGACGGCGTCCTCGATGGCGTGCCACAGCTGCAGCAGGTAGTTCAGGTCCCACTGCAGTTCCTCGACCGCTGCGGCCGATGCCGGCGGTGCGGGCGATGACGCTCATGCCCTGGGCACGTCGAGCTGGTCCATGGCGTCGCGCAGTTCCTGCGCGGTCCTCGCCCTCGACGCGGCGCGACACGCCGCCGCCGCGCGGGTTGTTGGGCATCAGCACCAGGTAGCGACCGGCCAGGCAGATGAAGGTGGTCAGCGCCGCGCCCTTGTTGCCGCGTTCGTCCTTCTCGACCTGGACGATGAGTTCCTGGCCTTCCGTGAGCGCGTCCTGGATGCGCGCGCGGCCGACGTCGACGCCGGCGCTTGAAATACTGGCGCGAGATTTCCTTGAACGGCAGAAAGCCGTGGCGATCGTTGCCGTAGTCGACGAAGCAGGCCTCGAGGCTGGGCTCGACGCGGGTGATGACGCCCTTGTAGATGTTGCTCTTGCGTTGCTCGCGGCCGCTGGATTCGATGTCGAGGTCGAGCAGCTTCTGGCCATCGACGATCGCGACGCGCAGTTCTTCCGCCTGCGTCGCATTGAACAACATGCGTTTCATCAGCACTCCTTGCGCCGCTTCCGGGGCGCAAAACGTGCCGAATTCGATCAGGCCCGCAACAAACCGCTGCCGGCGATCCGCCCGTCCGCTGCCGCAAACCGTGCGCCCGTGGGCGCGCGCGAGGGCGTCTGGCGGGGTTCCTTCGAGGCGAAGGAGCCCGGCGCTGGCCCGGGCGATCGATGGTTGGCGGTACATGGACAAGTTGAGCACTCGGCAAAATTTTCGTGGCGTGGTGCGTGGCTGGCAGCCGCGCTCCAAAGCGCGGCATGGCTTGCATTCGAATTCGGCGGGCACCGGCAACGATGATCGGCTGGCACCCATTCTCTTCACCGGGCTGGAGCTCCGCGGGGGAACGAAGCCCCCCACGGCGACACTGCACCCGCACTCTTTTTGTGCGCAACCCGCATCGGCATTGCACACCTGCGTCTGCCATCCGGGCTTCTTGCCCGGATTTCCTCTTCTACGTGGTCCACGACTTGAGCCCGCACGGCGTATTGCTTGCCGACCGGCGAGGACGCACTGAGCGTCGCTACAATCAGGACCGGTTGAAAAACGCCCGCTTGGCCGGATCTGGCATTCGGCGCAGGGCGCGTGACAACTGCGCGCTGCCCGGCCGACCGCGGAATTCCCCGGCACGGCGGACCTCAACTGACTCCAGTATAGGCAACATGGTTCCGCAAAGCAAAACGCGCTCGGCGCCGACAAGGCAAAGGAAGACGGGCTCCGGGGCCCCTTTTCGAGGCAACGGGGGCAACCGTGAGCGCGGCCTGGCGCCGCAGCCGGATCGATCCGGGGTGCGCGTGCCCGGCTCCGCGAAGGGACGAGCCGTTGGCGCGGAGGTGCCGCCGCGGGCGGCCGTCGAGCCTGCCGGTGGGGTGACGGACCGGCGAGCGTGCGCCGGCTGGTGATCGGCGAGGAGCAGGCGGGACAGCGCCTGGACAATTTCTTGCTGCGCTTTGCCAAGGGGGTTCCCAAGAGCCACGTCTATCGCGTCGTGCGCAGCGGCGAGGTGCGCGTCAATGGCGGGCGCGCCAGCGCCGATGCGCGACTGGCCGTGGGCGACGAGCTGCGCATTCCGCCCATGCGCCTGGCACAGGCGACGGCCAGGCCGGTCGCGCCGGCGCAAGTGCCGGCGATCTTGTACGAGGACGAGCATTTGCTGGTGCTCGACAAGCCCTCCGGGGTGGCGGCCCACGGGGGCAGCGGGGTGGCCCACGGCGTCATCGAACGGGTGCGCGCGGCGCGTCCAAATCAGACGTTCTTGGAGCTCGGCCATCGCCTGGACCGGGAAACCTCGGGCGTGCTGCTTCTTGCCAAGTCGCGCCGCTGCCTGGTCGCTTTGCATGCTCAGATGCGCGCCGGGGAAGTGGAAAAGCGCTACCTCGCGTTGGTCATAGGCGACTGGGTCAATGAGCGCCAGCACGTGCGCTTTTCGCTGTTGAAAAAGACCGTGGCCGGCGGCGAGCGACGTGTTTTCGTCGATGAGGAAGACGGTATCCAGGCGCACACGATTTTTCACCTGCGCGCCCGTTTGGACGGTTTTTCGCTGCTCGAGGCCGAGCTCAAGACCGGTCGCACGCACCAGATCCGCGTGCATCTGGCGCATGCGGGTTTTCGTATCCTGGGCGATGACAAGTACGGCGACTTCGACATGAATCGGCGCGCTGCGAGGGGCGAATTTGGCACGCGACTGGGGCGCATGTTCCTGCATGCCTACCGGGTGCGGCTGGCGCACCCGGTCAGCGGGGGACCCTTGCTGGTGGAATCGCCGTTGCCTGCCGACTGCGCCCAATGGCTGCAGGCGCGTGACCCAACGGGGGAGGCGCGTGCCCGCCATAGAGCCTGATCGTGCGTATGACGTCCTGGTCTTTGACTGGGACGGGACGCTGGTCGATTCGACATCGCTCATAGCCGGGGCGATCTTGTGTGCGGCCGACGACATCGGCGTGGCGGTGCCCGATCGAGGGCGGGCCGCGCACGTCATCGGGCTTGGTTTGGCCCAGGCGCTGGCGCAGGTCGTACCCGACCTGCCTCGGGCACGGATCCCCGAGTTTGCCGCGCGCTATCAGTTTCACTTTCGCGGTGGCGAGGATGGTATCCGCCTGTTCGAGGGGGTGCGCGAAGCCTTGGATGCGCTGCATGCGCGCCGATTGCCGATGGCCATTGCGACGGGCAAGACCCGTGCCGGCCTGGCACGCGCTCTCGATCGCACCGGCCTGCAAGAGCATTTCACCGCGGTGCGCTGCGCCGACCAGACGCACCCCAAGCCCCATCCGGCGATGTTGCTGGAACTGGCCGAAGAATTGGGTGTTGCTCCGGCGCGCCTGTTGATGGTGGGCGATACCAGCCATGACCTGTTGATGGCCGAATCGGCCGGCGCCGGCGGCGTGGGTGTGGCCTTTGGCGCGCATCCGCGTGCCGAACTCGAACGCATGCGGCCGCTGGCAATCTTCGACACGCCGCCGCAGTTGCATCGCTGGCTGCTGGAGCGCTTTTGATCGCGGCTGGTCAGCGCGCGCGGCGGGCCGGCGCGCCGGCGCCGGAGCCGCCGTGTAGCAGGAAAATGGCTGGACGCCGATGCAGGTTCGGTCGCTGTGCGCCGGCTAGGGCGCGCCACTGGGCGATCGACCGCGTTTGTAAGCAAGGATCAGCGCCGGTCAGGCTGACGGCAACGCAGAGCCGCAGGCCGGCATCGCAGTGCAGCAACAAGGCCTCGAAAAGACGTTCGTTGCGGTAGGGCGTCTCGATAAAGATCTGCGTCTCGCCTCTTTGTGCATCGGCTTGAATGGCCAACAGGCGCTCGCGCAGCCCGTCGCGCTCCTGCGGCAAGTAGCCCAGGAAGCGGAATTGCTGACCGTTCATGCCGGCGCCCATCAGGGCCAGGACCACCGACGAGGGGCCCACCCAGGGCACCACGCGTATCCCCAGTTCGTGCGCGCGCGCCACCAAAGTTGCCCCGGGGTCGGCGATTCCAGGGCAGCCGGCTTCGGACAGCACCACGGCATCGAGCGGGGCCAGCCCATGCCGGCCCAGCAACGGGGCCAGCCACTGGTCGAGCAGGTCCGCCCGGGGTTCATGCCCGATTTCAACGATTTGCAGGCTGGCGATGGGTTTCCCATGGCCGGCCGCCTTGAGAAAGGCGCGCGCCGTGCGCGCGTTCTCCACCAGAAAGTAGCGCGTCCGCCGGACCTGATCGACCGCCGGCGCCGGCAGCACCTGATGCACCGACGCGCTCGTCCAGGCAACGCGCGTGTCTTCATCGACGCCCTGGGCAGGCACCGCAGCCGCGATGGGCACCGGGACCAGATGCAGGCTACCTGCGATAGGTACGCTCACGGTGCGCTCGGGTTGGCGTCCTGGAAGACGTTGATGAGGGTCTTAATGGGCCGGCAGCGCCACACCCAGCCGAGCCAGCATCGAGGTCAGGGCGATAAGCGGCAGGCCGACCAACGCGGTCGGATCGTCGCTGTGCACCGCCTCGACCAGGCAGATGCCCAGTGACTCGATTTTCGCCGATCCGGCGCAATCGTAGGGCAGCTCAGTGCGCAAGTAGGCCTCCAGCGCCTCCGGGGTCGAATTCGCGAAACCGAACCTCGGTGGCCACGCTGGTGCTCGGCAACGGCCGTCGCGGCTGTCGACCAGGGCGATGCCGCTGTGAAAATGCACCGTGCGGCCTCGCATCGCCAGCAGTTGTGCATCGCGGCCTCGTGGGTCCCGGGCTTGCCGATGGATCGGCCATCGAGTTCGGCTACCTGGTCGGCACCGATGACGATGGCGTCGGCTTGCCGCTGCGCCACGGACTGCGCCTTGGCAAGGGCAGGCGTTCGGCGGTGGCGCGCGGCGTTTCGCCGGGCAGCGCCACTTCATCGATGGCGGGCGCATCGGCGATGAAAGGCAGATGCAACCGCGCCAGTTGCTCTTGGCGGTAACGCGAAGGAGGAGGCGAGTACGATTCGGCGAGTCATGGAGCGAGTGTAGTAAAAATGAACCCGATCGATATTTTTGCGATGGCGCGCACCGGCGCCACGTTGGCGGGCGAACAGCAAATGACGCGCATGCCCCGCTTGGGGGCCAGCTTGATGCGCCAGGATGGCATGCTGGCATACCGGTGCCAGGCGCTGACCGACGAGCAGGGGCGTCCGGCGATGAACCTGTGGTTACGGGCTCTGCTGCCGCTGCGCTGCGACCGGTGCGGGCGCGAGCTCGACTTTGCGCTGTCGGTCGAGCGCCGGTTTTTCTTCGTCGCTAGCGAGGCCGAGCTGGCGGCGATCGAAATCGACGATGCTCCCGAAGAGCCTCTGTTGGGCAGCTCCCACTTCGATCTGGCCGGCCTCATCGAGGACGAGGCCATCTTGCAATTGCCGCTGTCGCCGCGCCATGCGGGCTGCGTCGCGCAGGCGACCGCGAGCGCGGCAGCACCCCACCCTAATCCGTTTGCCCAGTTACGGGGCTTGCGCGAGCAACTGCGCGGCAAGGATGGTGCAGCGGCCGGTCCAGCGCAAGACGGGGACGGATCGGCACCGGCCGAACCAAAATCGCGCCGCACCAGCCGCTGAGAGGTTGGTTTTATGCCGTCCGGGGCGATTTTTGCCCTCCGGGGTTGCCCGGCGGCTTTCGCCGGAGCGCTTCATCGTCTAAAATGGCAAATTACGGAAAATTTTGGGATAAGCGTCATGGCAGTTCAGCAGAACAAGAAGTCGGCATCCAAGCGCAACATGCATAGGTCGCATGACTTTCTGACGACCCCGCCCTTGGCGGTTGAGCCGGCGACCGGGGAAATCGTGCGTCGTCACCACGTCAGCGCCACGGGGTTTTACCGTGGCAAGAAGGTCGTTGCGACCAAGTCCGACGAATAAGCCGGCACGGGACCCGCGGCGGTTCGGCCGTGCACCAGGCGACTGTCACGGTGCGGCCGCTCACGGGCTTCGTGCGCGCGGCATGGATTGACAAGGTCCCTGCGTCGGCCGGGCTGATGGCGGCTGGCCGAGAAGATATGGCAAACAACTTCGCAGCGTCAGCGCGGCAGGGGTGGGCGTGCGGTCGCACAGGAAACCGTGCATGGGTGCGTGCATGAGCGTGCGCATCGCGGTCGACTGCATGGGCGGGGATCATGGCCTTTCGGTCACGGTTCCGGCCGCGCTTTCTTTTGCCGCTCACGAGCCAGCGGCCAGTCTGCTGCTCGTCGGGCGCGCGCCGCAGCTGGAAGGCGAACTTGCGCGCACCTCCCAAATTGCCGCGCAATATGCGGCGGTGCGCGAGCGCGTCCGCGTTGTCCACGCCGACGAAGTCGTGGAGATGGACGATACGCTGGCTACCGCGTTGCGCTCCAAGAAGAACTCGTCGATGCGCGTGGCCATCGAGGCGGTCAAGGACGGCGCGGCTGACGCGGTCATCAGTGCGGGCAATACGGGCGCCTTGATGGCCATTGCGCGCTACGTTCTCAAGACGCAGGCCGGAATCGACCGGCCGGCGATCGCCAAGTCGATCCCGAACAAGTCCGGTGGCATGACCACCTGCCTGGACCTGGGGGCCAATGTCGATTGCGAGGCTGAGCACTTGCTGCAGTTCGCCGTGATGGGTGCGGCATTCGTCTCCGCCCTGCTCGACAAGGACCGTCCGACCGTGGGGCTGCTCAACGTCGGCGAGGAGGTCATCAAGGGCAACGAGGTCGTCAAGCGCGCCGCGGAGCTGCTGCGCGCGAGCGGGCTCAACTTCTATGGCAACGTCGAGGGTGACGACATCTTTCGCGGGACGGTCGACGTGGTGGTTTGCGATGGCTTCGTCGGCAACCTCGTGCTCAAGGCCTCGGAAGGCGTGGCGCAGATGCTGGTCGGATTCATGCGCGAGGAGTTCACGCGTGACGTCTGGTCCAAGCTCAGCGCGCTGCTGGCCTATCCGGTGCTGCAGCGCATCCGGCGCCGCGGTGATCATCGCCGCTACAACGGCGCGGCGCTGCTCGGCCTGCGTGGCATCGTCATCAAGAGCCATGGGTCGTCCGATGCCTATGGCTATGAGTTTGCCATCCGCCTCGGTTTTGATGCTGCGAATCACCAGTTGCTCGAGCGCACGGCGGCGGCGATGGCGCCGCTGCTGGCGCGATTAAAAAAATCTCCCGAGGCGGCCCCGGCGGCCGCCGGGGCCGACGTAGCTCAGATCTGATTTCTCGCTGCCCGCCATGCCAATCTTTGCCCGCATCACCGGTACCGGATCCGCGCTCCCCGAGCGGGTCGTGTCCAATGCCGAACTGGTACGCGAACTGGCCCAGCGCAACATCGAAACTTCCGAGGACTGGATCGTTACGCGCACGGGTATCCGCCAGCGCTACCTCGTGGGGCCCGGCGTCGGGACGGTCGATCTGGCCGAGCGTGCGGCGCGGGCGGCGATGCAGGCGGCCAGCGCGCCGCCCGCATCGATCGACCTGGTGATTGTCGCCACCTCGACGCCGGATCACGTTTTCCCGAGCACGGCCTGTCAGGTACAGGCCCGCCTGGGCGCCGCTGGCGGCGCTGCCTTCGATGTCCAGGCGGCCTGCAGCGGTTTTGTCTACGCGCTATGCCTGGCCGACGCGCTCATCCGTTGCGGGGCCCACCGCCGCGCCTTGGTGATCGGTGCCGAGACGTTCTCGCGCATCCTCGACTGGAACGATCGCAAGACCTGCGTGCTGTTTGGGGACGGGGCCGGCGCCGTGGTGCTCGAGGCGGGCTCTGCACCGGGGGTGCTGGCCGGCCGTATGCACGCCGACGGCACGCGCGGCGCGATCTGAACGTCTCCGGTAACCTCGTCCAGGGTAGCGCCGTGGGCGATCCCTTCCTGCGCATGGATGGCAAGGCGGTGTTCAAGCTGGCGGTCGACGTGCTCGAGTCCTCGGCGCGGGAAGTGCTCGCGCTGGCCGATCTGAAGGCTACGCAGATCGATTGGCTGATCCCGCATCAGGCCAATGTTCGCATCCTGGCCGCCAGCGCCAAGCGCCTCGACCTACCGATGGAGCGCGTCGTGGTCACAGTCGACCGGCATGGAAATACCTCGGCCGCCTCGGTGCCCCTGGCCCTGGACCTGGCTTGCCGCGACGGTCGCGTGCGGGCGGGGCATCATGTCCTGCTCCAGGGAGTCGGGGGCGGGTTTACCTGGGGCTCGGTGCTAGTCCGAATCTAAACTAGGCAGAGGTCATCGCCGTCATGAAACTCGCTTTCGTTTTCCCAGGCCAAGGCACGCAAACGGTCGGCATGCTCGACTCGTTCGCACAGGACGAAGTCGTGACCGAGGTCGTGCACAGCGCTTCGCAGGCGCTGGGGCAGGACATCGGCCGCCTGATCGCCACGGGTCCGGCCGCGGAGCTGGAACTGACGGTCAACACCCAGCCTTGCGTGCTCACCGCCTCGGTTGCCATGTATCGGGCCTGGCGCGCAGCCGGCGGTCCGGCGCCGGAGGTGGTTGCCGGCCACAGTCTGGGCGAGTACGCGGCCTTGGTGGCGGCGCAGGCGCTTAGTTTCGAACAGGCGGTCCCGCTGGTGCGATTTCGCGCTCAGGTCATGCAGGAGGCCGTGCCCCTGGGTACGAGCGGTATGGCAGCGATCCTCGGTCTGGACGACGACCACGTGCGGGAGGCCTGCGCACGGGCCCAGCAGGAGCTGCGTGACCGGGACCCGGCGGCGCGACCGGCGGTGGTCGAGGCGGTCAACTTCAATGCCCCGTCGCAGGTCGTGATCGCTGGACATAGCGCCGCGCTGGCGCGTGCCTCCGAAATCGCGCGCGAAATGGGGGCCAAGCGCGCGGTGCCGCTGCACGTTTCGGTGGCCTTTCACTCTTCGCTGCTCGAGCCCGCGCGCGTGCGCCTGCGCGAGCGGCTCGAACGCGTCCAGGTGAACCGGCCGGTGCTGGCGGTGGTCAATAATATCGACGTGCGCGAGGAGGTGGAGCCGGCGGCGATCCGCGAGGCGCTCGCGCACCAGGTGTCCGGTCCGGTCCGCTGGACGGAGATCGTGACCCACCTAGCGCGCCGTGGCGTGACGCACGTCATCGAATGCGGGCCCGGCAAGGTGCTGTCGGGTCTGAACCGGCGCATCGCGCCGTCGATGACCAGCATTTCCCTACATGACCGGGCAAGCCTGCAAAGTGCCTTGTCCACGCTAGGAGCCCAAGCGTGAACGAACATGGAGTCTTCACCAAGGACGCCCTGCTGGGCGAGGTGGCGTTGGTCACCGGCGCCTCGCGCGGCATCGGCCGGGCGATATTGGAGGCCTTGGCCCACGCCGGCGCCACGGTCGTGGGCACGGCGACGACGCAGGCCGGTGCCTCAGGCATCTCGCAACGCCTGGAGGAACTAGGCGCAGCCGGCGGCGGTATGGTGCTGGACGTGCGCGACCGCCCGGGTTGCGATGCCTTGGTCGAGGAAGTCGCGAAGCGTTACGAAAAGCTGTCCATCCTCATCAACAATGCTGGCGTGACCGCCGACATGCTGGCGGTCCGCATGCGCGACGACGAATGGGATGCGGTCATCGATACCAATCTGACCGCCGCTTTCCGGCTGGCCCGCGCCTGCATGCGGGGCATGATGAAGGCCAAGCGCGGTCGGGTGATCAACATCTCCTCGGTGGTCGGCTCCAGCGGCAACGCGGGTCAAGCCAACTACGCGGCCGCCAAGGCGGGGTTGGAGGGCTTGACCCGCGCGCTGGCGCGCGAATTGGGTAGCCGTAACATCACGGTCAATAGCATTGCGCCCGGTTTCATCGAAACCGACATGACCAAGTCCTTGACGGCGCAGCAGAGTCAGGCTTTGCTGGGTCAGATCGCGCTCGGCCGCCTGGGCAGGACGGGGGAAATTGCCGCCGCGGTGCTTTTTTTGGCGTCGCCGGCCGGCGCGTACATTACGGGCTCGACGCTGCATGTCAACGGCGGCATGTATATGAGTTAGGTTCGCCGGTGCGGTGCGAAAGGGTGCGCTCTGTTAGAATCGCGCGCTATTTTGGCCGCGGTGGGCGGTGCGGGTGGGGGTTGTTCGGGGTGCAAGGTCGGGGGGCGTGGCGCAGTTCGAGGGGAACGGCGTCCGGTCGCGACGCGGATCGGAGCGCGGCGATGTGCCGGTTCTGGTACGCACCCGACGTGCAGGCGATTGATAAGGCGGATGACGTCGTCAGGCGACAGCCGTGCAACGGAGGAGAAGTCATGGATAGCATTGAGCCGCGGGTAAAAAAGATCGTTGCCGAGCAGCTAGGCGTCAACGAAGCCGACATCAAGAACGAGTCGGCGTTTGTCGACGACCTGGGTGCCGATTCGCTCGACACCGTGGAACTCGTCATGGCGCTTGAAGACGAATTCGAGTGCGAAATTCCGGACGAAGAAGCCGAGAAGATCCGCACCGTGCAGCAGGCGATCGACTACGTCAGCGCGCACCTAAAAAAGGCCTGATTGCTGCGGGCCGGTGCGGCCGTGCGATCCGCGCGGCGGGCCGGTTAGATAGGTCTGGACAGGGTTTCGATATGACGGCGAAGCGTCGCGTGGTCATTACCGGCCTGGGGATCGTCTCCCCGGTTGGTAACTCGATTGGCCAAGCCTGGGAGAACGTGCTCGCGGGGCGTTCCGGGATTGGTCGCATCACCCGCTTCGACCCGCAGGCATATCGCTCGCAGATCGCCGGCGAGGTGCGCGATTTCCAGGTGACCGACTACGTGCCCGCCAAGGAAGTGCGGCGCATGGACGCTTTCATCCACTACGGTGTCGCCGCTTCGGTACAGGCCATCCGGGACTCGGGCATCGAAGTGACAGACGCCAATCGCGCGCGTGTCGGCTGCATGGTCGGTTCGGGCATTGGCGGATTGCCGATGATCGAGGACAACCATAACGAGGTGATCACTCGGGGGCCGCGGCGCATCTCGCCCTTCATGATCCCGGGCGCGATCATCAACATGATCGCCGGCAACGTGTCGATCATGTTCGGACTGCAGGGGCCGAATTTTGCCATTGTCTCGGCCTGCACGACAGGGCTGCATTCGCTGGGCATTGCCGCCCGCCTCATCGAGCACGACGACGCCGACGTGATGATCGCCGGTGGCGCCGAAGGTACGGTGTGCCCGCTGGGTGTCGGAGGATTTGCCGCGATGCAGGCGCTGTCGGTGCGCAACGACGATCCGACGGCGGCCAGCCGGCCGTTTGACAAGGATCGCGACGGTTTCGTACTGGGGGAGGGCGCCGGGATTGTGGTGCTCGAGGAACTGGAGCACGCCAAGGCACGCGGCGCGCGCATCTACTGCGAGGTCGTCGGCTTTGGCATGACCGCCGATGCGTATCACATGACCGCGCCGGACGTGGATGGACCACGGCGGTGCATGGTCGCTGCCTTGCGCAGCGCGCAGATCAACGCCGATCAGATCCAGTACCTGAACGCGCACGGTACCTCGACGCCGCTGGGCGATGCCAACGAAACGAGCGCCATCAAGCTTGCCTTCGGTGATGCGGCGCGGCGCCTGGTGGTGAACTCGACCAAGTCGATGACTGGGCATTTGCTGGGCGGCGCCGGCGGGGTCGAGGCGGTATTCACGGCGCTGGCGGTGCACCACCAGGTATCGCCGCCAACGATCAATTTGGATACGCCCGATCCGCAGTGCGATCTTGACTACTGCGCCAACCATGCCCGCCCGATGCGCATCGACTACGCGATGAAGAATTCCTTCGGGTTTGGCGGCACCAACGGGACGCTTGTGTTCAAGCGTGCTTGATCCGGGCTTGTCGCCTACATCACCGGCGGTCTCGCACGCAGCCAGCGGCGCGGACACGAGGCCGTGTCCAGGACAACGACACCGTGCACTTGTACTGCTCGTCCTCCTTGTACTCTATTGAACTGCGGCCGGCGCCACGGTTGGCTGCGCGGGCGCCGCTGGCCATCGCAACGGACGTGGCGCCGGCTGCCAATTGCGTGGGTCCGTCGTTGCGCGCGGGGCTGCAGTACGGCGCCGGCGCGTTCGAAGCGACGTGCGCTTACGCCGCCGCGGGGGAAGGGCGATTGAACGTGCAAGGAAGTGGGGGGTCTTTCTCCCCGTTGTTTTTTCATCGAACCCGAGAACTAATCGAGCGGACGACTGTCAGAATGCCGGAACACGTGAGTCACCCGGCTCCCGGGGAAGCCCGATGAGCGAGCGCGATGCCGACCTGCAGTTGGTGCGTCGCGTTCAGCACGGCGACAAGCGTGCCTTTGAGTTGCTGGTTCTCAAATACCAGCGCAGGATTTCTCGTCTTTTGTCGCGAATGATTCGGGAACCGGCGGACGTTGAGGATGTGGCCCAGGAAGCCTTTATCAAGGCGTATCGGGCGTTGCCGAGCTTTCGCGGTGAAAGTGCTTTTTACACCTGGCTGTACCGGATCGCGATCAACACGGCGAAGAATCACTTTGCGGCACAGGGCCGGCGCGCGCCGACCGTTACCGCCAATGACGTCGAGGACCAGGAAAGTGGCGAGGATGCCGTGTACTTGAGCGACGCGGCGACGCCCGACTCGGTGTACCAGTCCAAGCAAGTGGGCCTGGCGGTCAACCGGGCCATCGAAAAGCTGCCGGAGGATTTGCGCACCGCGATCGTGCTGCGCGAAATCGAGGGCCTGAGCTATGACGAGATTGCCGCGGCGATGAATTGCCCGGTCGGTACCGTGCGTTCGCGTATCTTTCGAGCGCGGGAGGCCATTGCCCAGGAACTGCGGCCGTTGCTGGGCACGACTGACGAGCAACGCTGGTAGCCCGATTGGGGTGCTGGTGGCTTGCGCGCAATTAGATGCGAATCAGATGTGAGGGAAGACGATGAACTGCGCAGCTCCATCCGATCCGATGTCCGGTCCTGCTTCGACGGCCACGGATTCGTCCGCCGACGATGGGCGCGTCATGGGTTCGGGCGGCGAAGACCTGTCGGCTTGGCTCGACGGGGAAGTCGATGATCCGGCGGCCGAACTCCTCATGGTCAAAGTGCTCGCTTCCGGTGATGACCGGCGCCGATTCGAGCAGTGGTGCTTGGTCGGAGATGCGCTGCGTTCGCAGGAAGTCGCCGCCGGCCACTCGCCGCGCCTTTGCGCCCGGATCGCCGATGCCCTGAAGGCCGAACCGGTGCTGTTGGCTCCTCGGGCCTTGCCGGCGCGGCGCCGACGGCCTTCGACGTTGACCCGGCACATCGCCAGCGGGGTTGCCGTTGCGGCGGCCGCGGCGGTCGTCGTCTTTTTTGCCCTGCCGCAGCTGCGTGGCGGTGTTGGCGCAGTGCCGTCGCTGGTGGCCCAGGTCGCCGCTCCTGCCGCCCAGCCGGGCGCCGCCGTGGCTCTTGCCACGGTGCCGCCCGGCGCCTCGCCCTCGGCGCAGCACAATCCGCGGCTCGACCCGTACATTGAGGCCCATCGCGACTTCTCCGGCGCCGGCGTGATGCCCGCCGCCGCGGTCTATCTGCGTTTTGGCAACGAGGGTGAGCCGTGAGTTTTGCTTTGCTGTCCCGGTCCTTGGTTATGCCTTTTGTCTTGCCCCAGCGCCTTTACTCGATGCGCGCGCTCGGCAACGGGGCCGCCTGGAGTGGCTTGGCGGCGATGATGATTCTGGCGATACCGGCAGGTGCGCGGGCGGCCGACGCCATTCCCGCGCCGGCGGGCAACGCACGCGATGCGGCCTGGCTGCAGTCGATCCAGGAGGCGGCCCGGCACCAGAGTTTTTCCGGCACCATCGTCTATCAGCGTGGCGACGAAGTGCATGCTTCGCGCGTGGTCCAGTCCTTCAGCGGCGGTGAATCGCGCGAGCGCGTTCTGACGCTCGACGGCCAGCCGCGCGAGTTCATACGCCAGGGAGAGGAAGTGCGGTGCCTGTATCCGCAATTGCACCGGGTGGTGGTCGAGCGAGGGGGCGCGCGCATTTTCCCGGCCTTTGCCGAACCGTTGCCCGCCGACGTGCTGGCGCACTACAAGCTGCAGCGCCTGGGCAGCGAACGGGTTGCTGGCAGGATGTGTGATGTGGTTTCGCTGGTGCCCCGCGACAAGATGCGCTACGGCTACCGTCTGTGGGTCGAACCCAAGAGCGGGCTGCTGTTCAAGGCGCAGACCCTGGGCGACAACGGCGGCGTCCTCGAGCAGGTTGCTTTCACCGACGTGCATGTGGGCGAGCCGATCGATCCGGCGCAACTCAAGCCCTCGTGGTCGACGGCGGGCTGGATCGTCGAGCGGCAGCAGTCGCAGGCGACCGAACTGAGCCAGCAAGGATGGAGCGTCACGCCGCCCAGCGGATTTCGCCGGTTGGTGGAGGTCATGCGCAACTTGATGCGCGGCTCGGACCAGCGCCAGGCCTTTCAGGTGGTCTACACGGACGGCTTGGCGACGGTGTCGGTTTTCATCGAGCCGGGCGCGCCGGTGATAGACCAGCCGGAGGAATCGCAGCGCCGCGGTCCGGTCACCGCCCTCTCGCGCCAGGTGGGCGACGCGCGCGTTACCGTGGTCGGCGAGGTGCCGCCGTCGACTGCGCAGTCGATCGTCGAGTCGGTCGTGCACTCTTCCCCGCCCCCGCGCTGAATCTGGATGCCCACTGGTGCGGTTCTTCCCCTCACTCCTATTTCTTTTGCAGAGTCGAACATCATGAAAGCTTTCTTTACGCGTGGCGCGGTCGTGGCCTTGCTCCTGGTGGGCGCCCCAATGCTGCACGCCCAGCCGGCGACGATGCCGGACTTCGCCGACCTGGTTGAGCGCACCGCACCGGCGGTGGTCAACATCCGCACCGCGGCGCGCGTCGGCACCGCCGTGGACGGGCAGCAAGCGCCCGGGCCGGAACTCGACGAGAACGATCCCTTCTACGACTTTTTGCATCGCATGTTCCCGCAACAGCCCGGGCCCGGACAGCGCCAAATTCCGATGCCGCGCGCGCCGCATGGCGGAGGCGAGCGCGAAATCCCGCGTGGCGTCGGATCGGGGTTCCTGATTTCGGCCGACGGCTATTTGCTCACCAACCATCACGTGGTCGAGGGCGCCGACGAGATCATCGTCACGTTGCAGGACAAGCGCGAGTTCAAGGGCAAGCTCATCGGCTCGGATCCGAAGTCCGACGTGGCCGTGGTAAAGATCGAGGGCACGGACCTGCCGACGCTCAAGATCGGCGATCCGGCCAAGCTTCGCGTGGGTGAGTGGGTCATCGCCATCGGCTCGCCCTTCAACCTGGAAAACACGGTCACCGCCGGCATCGTCAGCGCCAAGAGCCGCGACACCGGTGAGCTGCTGCCCTTCATCCAGACCGATGCCGCGGTCAACCCGGGCAATTCGGGCGGCCCGCTCATCAACATCCGAGGCGAGGTGGTCGGCATCAACTCGCAGATCTTCACGACCTCCGGATCCTATGCCGGCATCTCCTTTGCCATCCCCATCGACGAGGCGCAAAAGATCGCCAAGTTGCTGCGCACGCAGGGCAAGGTCGTACGCGGCAAGATCGGCGTACTCATCGGCGAGGTGACGGCCGACGTGGCCGGCGCCATCGGCCTGCCCAAGGCATCCGGTGCCGCCGTCTCTAGCGTCGAGTCCGACGGACCGGCCGACAAGGCGGGGATCCAGCCCGGCGACGTCATCATCAAATACGACGGCAAGGCCGTGGAAAGCTCCAAGGACCTGCGCCGCTTCGTGGCGTCGACGGCGCCCGGCACCAAGGTCACGGCGACCGTGTGGCGCGACGGTTCGGCCAAGGATCTGGCGGTGACCGTCGGTGAGATGCGCGACGATGCGCCGCAGCAATCGCGCAGGCCGCGTCCGGGCAAGCTACCTGAAGGCCATCCGGACGTGCTCGGGCTGGTCGTATCCGACCTGGATCCGGCGCAGCTCAAGGAACTGCGCATCGATGGCGCGGTGCAGGTCGAAAGCGCCGATGGGGCGGCCGCCGCCGCCGGCGTCAGGCCCGGCGACCTGATCCTCAGCGTGAACGTCTCTCGGGTGAAAAACGTGAAACAATTCAAGGAGTTGACCGGTAAACTCGATCTCACCCACCCGGTGGCGCTGCTCGTGCGCCGGGGAGACCAGACCAACCGGTTGATCCTGCATGCCCAGGAGCACTGACAACGGCGAGGCAGCCCAGAGTCGGGCGCCGCGCCGGAGCCGGACGATGAGATTGCGGCCGACACGGTAGAATTGACGATTCTTTCGGTACCGCAGCGCAAGGGGGGTGAGGCCGGTGTCTCGCCCCCTTTGTTGTATTGCGCGTCCCCCATGCACACGATGCAGCACATCCGCAACTTCTCCATCATCGCCCACATCGATCACGGCAAGTCCACGCTGGCCGATCGCCTGATCCAGCGCTGCGGCGGCCTGTCCGATCGGGAGATGAGCGAGCAGGTGCTCGATTCGATGGACCTGGAGCGCGAGCGCGGCATCACCATCAAGGCGCAGACGGCGGCGCTGCCGTACCAGGCGCGCGACGGCAAGACTACAACCTCAACCTGATCGACACGCCGGGTCACGTTGACTTCTCCTACGAGGTCAGCCGCTCGCTGTCGGCCTGCGAGGGCGCCTTGCTGGTGGTCGACGCTTCGCAGGGCGTCGAGGCGCAGACCGTCGCCAACTGCTACACCGCGATCGAGCTGGGCGTCGAGGTAGTGCCGGTGCTCAACAAGATGGACCTGCCGCAGGCCGATCCGGAGCAGGCCAGAACCGAGATCGAGGACGTGATCGGCATCGACGCCAGCGACGCCATTCTGTGCAGCGCCAAGACCGGGATGGGCATCGACGACATCCTCGAGCGCATCGTCGAGCGCGTGCCGCCGCCACGCGGCGACGCTGGCCGCTCCGCTGCAGGCGCTGGTCATCGATTCCTGGTTCGACAACTACGTCGGCGTGGTCATGCTGGTGCGCGTGGTCAACGGCGTCGTGCGCCCTCGGGACAAGCTGCAGCTGATGGCCACCGGCGCGGTGCACCTGTGCGAGCAGTTGGGCGTGTTCACGCCCAAGTCCCAGCCGCGCCCGCAGCTGAGTGCCGGCGAGGTCGGTTTCGTCATTGCCGGCATCAAGGAACTGCGGACGCGCAGGGTCGGCGACACGCTCACCTCGCTGCCGCAGCGGCCGGCACAGCAAGGCGCTGCCCGGCTTCAAGGAAATCAAGCCGCAGGTTTTCGCCGGGCTGTATCCCGTCGAGGCCAACCAGTACGAGGCACTGCGCGACGCGCTGAACAAGCTGAAGCTCAACGACTCGTCGCTGCGGTTCGAGCCCGAGGTCTCGCAGGCGCTGGGGTTTGGCTTTCGCTGCGGCTTTCTCGGCCTGCTGCACATGGACATCGTGCAGGAGCGTCTGGAGCGCGAGTACGACATGGACCTGATCACGACCGCGCCGACCGTCGTCTACGAGGTTCTGCTGCGCGACGGCACGCGTGCTCACGGTCGAGAACCCGTCGAAGATGCCCGACCCGGCGAAGATCGAGGAGATCCGCGAGCCCATCGTCACGGTGACGATCTTCGTGCCGCAGGAGTACGTCGGCGCGGTGATCACGCTGTGCACCGGCAAGCGCGGCGTGCAGATCAATCTCGCCTACCACGGCCGCCAGGTGCAGCTGACCTACGAGCTGCCGCTGGCCGAGATCGTGCTGGACTTCTTCGACAAGCTCAAGTCGGTCTCGCGCGGCTACGCCTCGATGGACTACGAGTTCAAGGAGTACCGCGCCGCCGACGTCGTCAAGGTCGACATGCTGATCAACGGCGAGCGCGTCGATGCGCTGTCGGTGATCGTGCACCGCGCCAACTCCGCGCATCGCGGGCGCGAACTGGCGGCCAAGATGCGCGAGTTGATCCCGCGGCAGATGTTCGACGTGGCCATCCAGGCGGCCATCGGCGCCAATATCATCGCGCGCGAAAACGTCAAGGCGCTGCGCAAGAACGTGCTGGCCAAATGCTATGGCGGCGACATCACGCGCAAGAAGAAGCTGCTCGAAAAGCAGAAGGCGGGCAAGAAGCGCATGAAGCAGGTCGGCAGCGTCGAAATACCGCAGGAGGCCTTTCTGGCCATCCTGCAGGTGGGGGACAAATGAGCACCGTGACGGCGCTGATCCTGGGCGCGCTGGGTGCCTACGTGCTGGCGATGGTCAGCGGTCATCTGCCGACTGATTTCTCGCTCTTCTTGTTCCTGTGCACCGTGGTCAGTGGTCTGTACTTCGCCGCGGAAATCTTCGTGTTCCTGCCGCAGCGGCGCGAGCGCTTGGCGCGCGAACTGCAGGAATTCGACCGCAACAACCCGCAAGACGCCGGTGGCGCCTCCGATGCCGTCGCCAAGCAGCGTCAAACCATGGTCGACCAGATGCTCGGCCGGCCCTGGTGGCTCGAATACACCGCGGGATTCTTCCCGGTGATTCTGCTGGTCTTTTTGTTGCGATCGTTCCTCTTCGAACCGTTTCGGATCCCATCCGGCTCCATGATCCCGACCTTGGAGATCGGCGACCTGATCCTCGTCAACAAGTACGAGTACGGAATTCGATTGCCCATCGCGAATCGCACTGTTGTGGAAATCGGACGACCCAAGCGAGGCGACGTCGTGGTTTTTCGTTATCCGCACGACACCACCCAGGACTACATAAAACGCATCGTCGGGCTGCCCGGAGATCGCGTCGAATACCGCAATCACGTGTTGAAAATCAATGACGTAACGGTTGCCTTGACGCCCATGGACCGCTACTACGAGCCGGCCAGGGCGCAGACCTACCAGCAATACAGCGAGAAACTGGGCGAAACCGAACACCGCGTCATCTGGGCCGATGGAGACGGCGCCCAGGCCTTTGCTGCAGTGCCGCAAACAAATCCGAGTGCTTGCGTCTACAGTGAGGGGGGGGTGGTATGCACGGTGCCCGAGGGCAGCTACTTCGTGATGGGCGACAATCGCGACAATAGCGAGGACAGCCGTTTTTGGGGCTTTGTGCCGGATCGAAACATCGTCGGGCACGCGTTTTTTATATGGATGAATTTCGGCAATGTACGAAGAATCGGTAGCTTCCACTAGAAGTTGCGTTGACTCGGGCGGCGCTCGAGTCGGCGGCCGACTGCGTTCGGGTACTTGGTCGGCTGCTCCCACGCGCCAGCGCGGGCTGAGCTTGGTCAGCCTGATCTTTGTCGGCGTGATCGTGGTGTTCCTTTTGCTGATCGGCGCCAAAGCGGTACCTGCACTGACCGAATACTTCGCTGTCGATCGGGCCGTGCAGAAGGTCGCGGGCGAGGGCCTGACCGTGCGCGACATACGCAACGCCTTCGACCGCTACGCAACGGTCGACAACATCACATCGGTCGCTGGCAAGGATCTGGACATCACCAAGGACGGCGACCGGGTCATCGTCTCGTACGCTTACACCTACTCGATTCCGGTTCTCGACAACGTACGCATCGTGATCGATTTTGCCGGGTCCAATCGGGATCATCCGGGTCGTAGCCTGCAGCCATGAAACCACCGCCCGGTAGGTCAGCCACCCATGGATTTGTCCGCGCTTGAAGAGCGCCTGCAGTACCAGTTTCAAAGCGCTGAATTGTTGCAGCAGGCGGTGACGCACCGCTCACACGGCGTCGTGCACAACGAACGGCTCGAGTTTCTTGGCGACTCCGTGCTCAACTGCGTCGTCGCCCAGCTGCTCTTTCTCAAGTACGCGCGCTTGGACGAAGGCGACTTGTCGCGTCTGCGCGCCAATCTGGTCAAGCAGCAGTCGCTATCGGAGATCGCCGAACGGCTGGGCCTGAGCGACTTCCTGCGCCTAGGCGAAGGAGAAATGAAGAGCGGCGGTTTTCGCCGCCCATCGATCTTGGCCGACACCCTGGAGGCGGTTTTCGGTGCGGTATTCGTCGATGGCGGATTTGAGGGCGCGCGCGCCGTGATCGGCCGCTTGTTCGAACCGGTACTCAAGGTTGTCGATCCCAAGACCCTGGGCAAGGACAGCAAGACCTTGCTGCAGGAATACCTGCAGGCCAAGCGCCTGCCCTTGCCGGTCTACACCGTGGTCGAGACGCGTGGCGCCGCCCACAACCAGGAATTCGAGGTCGAGTGCTCGATCCCCAAGCTTGACGTGGGCGTTCGCGGCAGCGGACGCAGCCGGCGCGGCGCCGAGCAATCTGCGGCCAAGCTTGCTCTGGAGCAGGCGCAGGCGGCGGCGCAGGCGCAGCGCCGGGCCAAGCGCAAGGTCAGCGCGGCGCCGGCCGAAGCGGCCAGCACGGAACCGCCGCCTCCGGCCCCCGTGCCGGCTTCGGGCAAAGCGGCAGCCGCGGCCGATGCGCTGGCCGGGGAACCGGCTGCACCGAATTGAGCCCGGAGATACCCCGGCCGGTGAGCAATCCGGCACAGAGCATCCCCGGATATCGCGCAGGGATGATCGCCATCGTCGGCCGCCCCAACGTGGGCAAATCAACTTTGCTCAACGCCTTGGTCGGATCGCATGTTTCGATCACTTCCGACAAGCCGCAAACAACGCGCAATCGCGTGCTGGGCGTCGCCACCCGCGCGGATGCGCAGTACGTCTTTGTCGACACCCCCGGCTTGCAGCACCGGCACCGCAGCCTGATGAATCGGCGCATGAACGCCGGCGTGGGCGCGGCGATTCAAGGCGTCGATGCCGTGGTCATGGTGGTCGACGCCCAGGGTTGGCGCGAGGAGGACGACGCCGTGCTGCGCTTGCTGCCGCGGCCTGCGGCGCCGTCGGGCGGCGCCGACCCGGCTCTGGCGCCTGCGGCGAGCCGAGTCGTCCTGGTCCTGAGCAAGACCGACACGCTGCGCGACAAATCCGCCTTGCTGCCGCTGATGGCCCAGGCCAGCGCGCGCTACCCCTTTGCCGCGATCGTTCCGGTCAGCGCGGCGCGCGGCTGGCAGCTCGATGACCTCTTCGCGGCGTTGCGCGGACTGCTGCCCGAGGGGCTGCCCTTGTTCGATGCCGACGACATCACCGACCGCAGCGTGCGCTTCTTGGCTGCCGAACTGGTGCGCGAGCAGGCCTTTCGCCTGCTTGGCGACGAGCTGCCCTATGGCTTGGCCGTGGCCATCGAGGCCTGGGAGGAGTCCGAGGGGCGCGCGGTCGTATCCGCGCTGATCCTGGTCGAACGCGAGTCCCAGCGCGGCATCGTGATCGGTGCGGGCGGGTCCAAGCTGCGTGACATCGGCCGCAAGGCGCGCGTCGCCATCGAGCGCCTGCTGGGCAAGCCGGTGTTTCTCCAGACCCATGTGCGCGTGGCCTCCGGCTGGAACAACGACGCGCGGGCGCTGGATCGGCTCGGCGTCGAGGCGTCAAGGTCGTGAACGGAGCGGGCGCTGGCGTCGTGGCGGCCGACGAGGCTGCAGCGCGGGCCGCGGTGGCCACGGCCCCGACACGGCGTGCACGGCGCGTTTCCGATGCGCGGATTGAACAGCAACCGGCGTTTGTCCTTCATTCATACCCGTGGCGGGAAACCAGCCTGATCGTTGACGTGCTCACACGCGATCACGGACGCGTGGCCCTGGTCGCGCGCGGCGCCAAGCGTCCGACCTCGCAGTTTCGCGGCCTGCTGGCGGTGTTCTCGCCGATTTCGGTCTCTTGGAGCGGGCGTGCCGAGATCAAGACACTGATCCGCGCCGAATGGGTCGGCGGACTCACCCCACTGCGCGGCGACGAGCTGCTCAGCGCCTTTTACCTCAACGAGTTGCTCGTGCGCCTGCTGGCCCGCGGCGACCCGCACGAGGAGCTGTTCTTCACCTACGCCCGTGTGCTGCGCGAAATCTCGCTCGATCGGGGGCGCCGCGAGCAGGCCCTGCGCGGCTTCGAGCTCGACTTGTTGCGCGAGATCGGCGTGGCGCCCTCGTTCGAGCATGCCGGTGACGGCACACCGATCGATCCCGACGCCTGGTACCGCGTGGATCCGGAGCAGGGGGTGCGGGCGATCGACGAGCCACACGCTGGCGCCGAGTACTGCGTCTGCGGCCGCACCATGCAGGCACTGGCGCGTCGCGACCTGGCGGCCATCGCCGCGGCGGCGGAGGCGCGTGTCTTGCTGCGCCAGTTGATCGGCTACCATCTGCGCGGCCGACCCCTCAATACCCACCGGATCCTGAACGACCTGCGCAAGCTGTAGGAAACCGTGCCGCATGAAGCCAAGATGACTGCATTGAGTGTGAACCTGAACCGCGTGGCGCTGCTGCGCAATTCGCGCCCGCTCGACATTCCGAACCTGTGCCATGCCGCAACCCTGGCGCTCGAGGCCGGGGCCGAAGGCATCACCTTGCATCCGCGCCCGGACGCGCGCCACGTGCGGCCGGGCGACGTGCGCGACATCGCCTTGCTGCTCAAGAATTGGCCGGCGGTCGAGTACAACCTCGAGGGCAACCCCCTGCACCAGCTGATGGAGCACGTCCGTGCCGTGCGTCCGCAGCAGTGCACTTTTGTGCCCGACGCCGCCGACGCAACGACCTCGGATCACGGCTGGGACCTGGCGCGCGACGGTGATCGGCTGCGACCCCTGATCGCCGAGGCGCACGAGCTCGGCGCGCGGGTGAGCCTGTTCATGGATCCGGACCCGGAGGCGATGGCGGCTGCCGCGAGCCTGGGTGCCGATCGGGTCGAACTGTACACCGAACCCTATGCGCGGGCCCATGGCGGGTCGCAGCAGGCGGCGAGCCTGGCGCGTTACCGCAGCGCCGCCGAAGCCGCGATCCGCGCCGGCCTGGATGTCAATGCCGGGCACGATCTGAACCTGGAGAACCTGGCTGATTTTCTGGTTGCCGTTCCCGGCGTGCGCGAGGTCTCGATCGGCCACGCATTGATCGCCGACGCCATCGAGTTCGGCCTGGCCGAGGCGGTCAAGCGCTACCAGGCGCAGATCCGGCGTGCGCAGATGGCAACGAGGTGAAACGGCGGTGCTGTTCGGAAGAGCGCATATGATGCACGGCGGCAGCGAGCCATGATTTTTGGCATCGGCACCGATGCCATCGAGGTGGCACGCATCGAGCAGAGCTTTGCTCGTCACGGCGCCCGCTTCGTCGAGCGCATCCTGGGTCCGCGGGAGCGCCTGGTGCACGCCGCGCGCGCGGCCCGGTCCTCCCAGCGAGGCATCCTGTACCTTGCCACGCGGTTTGCGGCCAAGGAGGCCATCGCCAAGGCGCTGGGGCTGGGCATGCGCCAGCCCATGCATTGGCGCGCCGTGCAGATCGTCAACGCGCGCTCAGGCCGGCCCGAGGTGCTCGCGGACGAGGCCATGGGGGATTTTTTGCGTGCGCGCGGTCTGCGCCTGCACGTCTCCGTTTCCGACCTCGAGCGCATGGCGCTCGCCTATGCGATCGCCGAAACGCTCGATGCGGATGCGGCGCAGTCCGCCGCGCCGGATCCGGTCTTTGGTCCGGCGGCAACGGGCCTGGCCTTGGGGGCCAAGGCCCCGGGTGCCGGGCCGTCGCCGGTGCAGGACTGATTCGTGGCGGGGCCCGTCGTTGTCGACGTCGCCGGATGGCAACTCAGCGCCGCCGACCGTCAGCGCCTGAGCCATCGGCTGGTCGGGATGGTGATACTTTTTACGCGCAACTACGCTACGCCGGAGCAACTGCGGGCGCTGTGCGCCGAGATCCATGGCTTGCGCGATCCGCCACTGCTCATCGCGGTCGATCACGAAGGCGGTCGCGTGCAGCGCTTTCGCAGCGGCTTCACTCAACTGCCGCCCATGGCCGAGTTGGGTCGGCTCTGGGATCGCGACGTTCTGGGCGCCTGCCGCGCGGCGCTGGCGACGGGCTTCGTGCTGGGCACGGAGCTGCGCGCGCATGGCGTCGATCTGAGCTTCACGCCGGTGCTGGACCTCGATTGGGGCCGCAGCGCCGTGATCGGCGATCGCGCGTTTCATTCCGATCCCCGCGTCGTGAGCCTGCTGGCCGGCCATTTGGACCATGGCCTGGCGCTGGCGGGCATGAGCAACTGCGGCAAGCACTTCCCTGGGCACGGCTGGGCCAAGGCCGATTCGCACGTGGCCGTGCCGGTCGACGAGCGTGCGCTCGAGCAGATCCTGCGTGCCGACGTCCTGCCCTACGCCAGCCTGGGCATCGGGCTCGACGCGGTCATGCCTGCGCACGTCGTCTATCCTGCGGTCGACGCGCAGCCGGCCGGATTTTCGCGGCGCTGGATTCAGGAGATTTTGCGCGGACAGCTGGGCTTTACGGGCGCGGTGTTCAGTGATGACCTGTCGATGCAGGGTGCGCGCACAGCCGGAGACGTGCTCGAGGCGGCCGGGCGCGCGCTAGCGGCCGGCTGTGATCTGGTCCTGGTCTGCAATGACGGGGCCGGCGCCGACCGGGTGCTCATGGGCCTGGACTGGGAACCCACGCCGGACTTTGCAGAGCGGGTGGGGCGCTTGCGGCCGCGCACCCTGGCCGTTTCGGGGCTGGCTCTGCTGCAGACGCCGCGCTACCGCCGGGCCGTGCGGGACCTTGAGACGGCGCTGGGCCGGCACGCGGCCGGCACGGAGACCTCGGAGGCGCCGGCCTGAGACGCGGGGCGGGTGCGTGCGGCAAGGCGCGGCGGCAGCATGAAGGCGGATCTCGATGGTGCACATGGAAGCGATGCAGTTTGACGCCAGCGCGGCGGTGCGGCGCCTGCCGCATTTGCCGGGCGTATACCGCATGCTGGACGCTCAGGGCAACGTGCTTTACGTGGGCAAAGCAGTGGATCTGCGCAAGCGCGTTTCGTCGTACTTCGGCCGTACGCAGGGTCCTCGCATTGCCCTGATGGTGGCGCGCATCGCCTCGATCGAAACGACCGTGACGAACTCCGAGACCGATGCATTGCTGCTGGAAAACAACCTGATCAAGTCGCTGGCTCCGCGCTACAACATTCTGTTTCGCGACGACAAGTCTTATCCCTACCTGCGTTTTAGCGACCACGAGTTTCCCCGCATGGCGTTTTACCGAGGCGCGACGGATCGGCGTGCCCGGTATTTCGGCCCGTTTCCGAGCACCTGGGCGGTACGCGACAGCATGCAGGTCCTGCAAAAGGTGTTCCAACTGCGCACCTGCGAGGACAGCGTCTTTCGTCACCGCACCCGGCCTTGCCTGCTGCACCAGATCCGTCTATGCAGCGGACCGTGCGTCGGCCTGATCGATGCCGCCGCGTACGCCCGTTCGGTCGATGCGGCGCTGCGTTTCTTGCGTGGCGGTGCCAGTGAAATCACGAGGGAGATCGAGCAGCGCATGCTGGCGGCCTCGGCCGCGCTCGATTTCGAGCAGGCCGCGTTGCTGCGCGACCAGCTAACCTCGCTAACACGGGTCATGCATCAGCAATCGGTGGAAACGGCCGGATCGGACGCTGATGTCGACATCGTCGCTGCCGTCAGCGAGCAGGGCAGCGTCTGCGTGAACCTGGCCATGGTGCGCGGCGGGCGCCACCTCGGCGACAAGGCGTATTTTCCGGCGGCCCCGGCGACGGCGCCCCTGGTTGCACCGGGCGACACCGAGGCCGATCTCGCCCAGGTGCTGGAGGCGTTCTTGTCGCAGCATTACTGCGACCAACCCTGTCCGTCCTTGCTGATCGTGAACGTCGCTGTGGACCGGCGCGAAGTGCACGCGATCCTCGGCGCCGGCAACCGGACGGCGCGCATGCTCGGACCCAAGGATAGGCGATGGAAGCCGCAGGAGCGACGCTGGCTGGAGATGGCGGTGGGCAACGCGCGCCTGGCGCTGGCGCGCCGCCGCGCCGAACAAGGATCGCAGCAGGCGCGCACGCGGGCTCTTATCGACGCGCTGGGACTGGATGTCGAGGACGCCGGCAAGCTGCGCATCGAGTGCTTTGACATCAGTCATACGGCCGGCGAGGCCACGCAGGCATCCTGCGTCGTCTATGCCGGGCACGACATGCGCAGTGCCGAGTACCGGCGCTTCAACATCGAGGGACTGGTGGGGGGCGACGACTACGGTGCCATGCGCCAGGTGCTAACGCGGCGCTACGCACCGGCAGCGCGCGGCGAAGGGCCGATGCCTGGCCTCGTGCTCATCGACGGCGGAGCCGGACAGGTCGAAGTGGCGCGGCAGGTGTTTGCCGAGTTTGGGCTCGATCCCGGGCTGCTGGTCGGGGTCGCCAAGGCGCAGGGACGCAAAGTCGGTCTGGAGCAATTGGTCTTTGCCGACGGGCGACCCCCGTTGCGGCTGGGTCCGGAATCGACCGCCCTGATGCTGATCGCGCAGATCCGGGACGAGGCGCATCGCTTTGCCATCACCGGCATGCGCGCGCGCCGCGCGCGCGCGCGCAACGCTTCCGCCCTCGAAGACATGGAGTCCATCGGCCCCAAGCGGCGCCAGCGCCTGCTGACTCGATTTGGCGGCATGCGCGGCCTGCTGGGCGCCTCCATCGAGGACATTGCGCAGGTCCAGGGGATCTCGCGCCGCCTGGCCGAGCAGATCCATGCCGGACTGCATGGCACGGTGCCCGCCCGCGAAGCGCCTGCCTCGCCCCCCGATTAGCCCGCTATCATCGGACTTTGCGTCGTGCTGGCGTTTTCGTTTTGCCCGGGCCATCCGGTCCGGCTGCCAAATTGGTGGCGCCTGCGCCGGATGGGGTCGTTGGGCGAGCGCAGGCGTGTCCGCCGAGTACCGGGGTCCAGAGTGTCCAGTCGGTTTTTCAATCTTCCTATGCTGTTGACTTGGGCGCGGATCGTCATGATCCCGTTTGTGGTCGCGGTCTACTATTTTCCCGACGACTGGATCGGGCCGCACAACAAGAATCTGTTCGCCTGCGTACTGTTCAGTGTGGCCGCCATCACCGACGGCTTTGACGGCTACTACGCGCGCAAGTACGGTCTGACCAGCCGCCTGGGAGCATTCCTCGATCCGGTGGCCGACAAGCTCATGGTTTGTGCAGCGCTGATCGTCCTGCTTGAGCTCCGGCGTGTGGACGCGCTGGTGGCGCTGGTCATCATTGGCCGGGAAATCACTGTCTCCGCGCTGCGCGAATGGATGGCGCAGCTGGGTGCCTCGCACAACGTCGCCGTCAACTGGGTGGGCAAGTTCAAGACCATCGTCCAGATGGTCGCCATTCCGGTCCTGCTCTACAACGACCCCCTGCTTGGGCTGCCCATCGGCCGGATCGGCACGGTCCTGATCTACGTGGCGGCACTGTTGACCATCTATTCGATGCTGCTTTACCTGCGCCTGGCCTGGCCGCACCTGGCAAATGCGGACGACTCCAACGGTCCCAAGGAGAAGTGAGGCCGCCGCAGCCCGGTCGCGCCCGGTTTTGACAGCGCCAGCGGTGCCGCTATAATCAACGGTCCCACTTGCGGGAATAGCTCAGTTGGTAGAGCGCAACCTTGCCAAGGTTGAGGTCGGGAGTTCGAGACTCCTTTCCCGCTCCAGATTTCCCCCGCGGAAGCCGGCTCAGCCGGCTTCTTTTTCGGTGTGCAGCGCCGGTCGAAACCTTCGGCCGGCATCGGGGTTCTCGTGTTTGCATGGCGGGGTGGCAGAGTGGTCATGCAGCGGACTGCAAATCCGTGTACGCCGGTTCGATTCCGACCCCCGCCTCCAAAGATTTCCCTGAATATTCAAAATGATATCGCAATTGCTCCTATGCGCCATCGCCGAGCAAAGATCGCTATTGCCGGTTCTTTCGAGCTCAAAAATGCTTAAAAATGTGGCATTTTGGGTGGCGTACCACCCGAGAATCGGATCGCAAATCCGCTTACATGAGTTCGATGCGCTATTCTTACGCGCATGGCTACCTACACCAACAAGGCCGGCCGAATCCAGGCACGCATCCGGCACAAGCTGCTGCCAAGGCCGTTATATAAAACCTTCGATTCGCTGATCGAAGCGAAGACCTACTGCGATCCGATCGAAGCCGCGCTCAAGAAGGGCATCGTTCCAGCCAGCGTTCAGAAGCTGCTTGCGGACGCTTTCAAACGCAGCGACATTGACACGATCAGCCAAGCGATCGCCGACTACAAAGCGTCAACCAACCTTCGGGCCCATGATCTGGAAACCCTTGCGGTGTTGGATCGCGCCATCGGCATGACGCGCATTGCGGAAGTCAATAGAGACTGGTGCCTTTCCCACGTTCGTGAGCTAAAAGTCGTCGATCGACTTACACCGGAAACGATTCGAAAGCGGATTGGATCGCTGCGACGCTTGTTCGCGTGGCTGATATCCGATCGGCCGCAAGTTACGACAGTGAACTCGTTTGTCAGCCTACCCAATGGCTTTGCCTCCATCAACGTCGAAGAGAAACGGCTAATCCAGAAGTCTGGTCATAAGGTGCAAGAAAACACCCAGCGGGATCGACGCCTGGATGCTGAAGAAGAACGATTGGTCCGCCTTGTGCTTGCTGGATTCAAGCGGCCCGACCGACAGCGCGCACCATACCTGGAGGATCGTGTTGAGCTCGAGATGCTCCTCACGCTTGGGCTAGAGAGCGCGATGCGCTTGCGCGAGATGTACACACTTACCAGCGATCAGATCGACATTGCCAAGAGGACGGTGTTTCTGGACAAGACGAAGAACGGGGATAGCCGTCAGGTTCCGTTGAGCTCTGTTGCGATCGACGTGCTGATCGCCTACGGCAAAGCGAGGGGCCATTCCTTTCGTGGTGCACGAAAGACAACCCGCAAGGTGGGTGGGGATCGACTCTTTCCGGATCTGTTTGACGGGGACTGGGATCCTCAGGCTTTGAAACGCACTACTTCGAAAATATCCCGGCGATTTGGCTGGTTGTTTAATTATGCGGGGGTCAGGGATTTCACATTTCACGATATCCGCCATGAAGCAACCTGCCGGATCTACGAGCGCACGGACCTTCGGGATACGGAAATTGCTCGAATTACTGGGCACAAGACGCAGAGCATGCTAAAGCGCTACCTTAGTCTGCGAGGATCGGATTTGGCTCCGAAACTCTGGTAGCAGTCGTTTCGCGAAGTTTTTCTCGCGTAAGCGGCGGTGAAACCCTCTTTCGAGGGCGGCCCCTTGGGCGAGGCGAGGACGCATGGCTGCTTTGCTCCGTATCGCAAGGGGCAGCGGCCATCTGGGGTCTGCTAGATCGGCGCAGCTGCGCTTCGATCTTCGCGCGCTCAGCAATAGACTGGATTAGCTGGGAGCGCAAAAAGATCCAGCCACGGCCGATCTTGGTTGCCGGAAGCTCGCCGCGCCGCGCCAAATATTCGACTTGCTCAAAGTCGCAATGTAGGAGCTTGGCAGCCTCGTAGGCGTCGATGGTTTCGTCCGAGTTGCGATCAAAGCCGCCCTCCTTGAGAGACAAACTCGAAGGTTCAACGCTGGATGCTTTGCGCGGGTCCATTCCAGTCCCCTGGTGTCGGCGATTTGCAAATGGCAGTTTGGCACCGTCGTAGTATCGCGCAAGCTTGGCGGCCATGTGTGTTGAATTTTCTGCAATGTTGGTCGACGTGTGGTTGCACATGTACGGAGCTACTGGCGTTGGTAGCTGCAAGGGCCGTCGAGACGAAGCAGCCAAAAAGATCTGCCACAAAAGAATTGTACCAAGTCAATTGCGGTGACTTCTGGCGCACGTAACGGCTCCCGACGCAGCAGTACGAGTACGCGCCGGTCCTGGTTTGAGCGTGGTGAAACCGCGAAGTTGACTCGCCTTGTGACGCGGCGCGCGATGCGTCCGCCGGCGGAGGTGGTGCACGCTGTGATGGACGTCAAGGGATACGGCAAGTCGCTCGAGCCAGCAGACAAGAAGCGGGTTCAGGCGGTTCTTCATCAGGCGGTGATTGCCGCAGTGAATGCAAGAACGCTCGTTCGCGACCCCTCAGGGGCGGTGCGGGTAAAGGCCTAGTCCCATCCTTCGGTCTTTGGTCGCCAGGCGCGCTAACGGCGCCTTCCGCGACCTGTGAATCTAGCGCGGCTGCGCCGCGAGTCCTACGTGACGAAAACCCGGGAAGGGTGGGGCGGGTTGCAGTCTTCCTCCGAGTTTGCCACGTCGTTCTCGCGTTCAAGGCCCTGCGCGCGGGCCTGAAGGCCCGTGCTCGGCCGCCTCGCGGCTGGCGGCCTTGAGCGCTGCGCTGCGACGTGGCGGTTTTCGGTGTCGGCAACCCGCCGACATAACCGGAGACCGTCATGTCATTCGCACTTTCCACTCACGACCACGCTTTTCGCTCCATCTCGCTTGCGGACCTTCAGAGCAGGGCACCGGCGGCGTTTGCGCCAGGGGCTGCCGCCGATCGAGGGCCGGCGTATTCGTTCATCTCCACGGCCGAACTTGTCCGGGCGCTGCTCGAGGCCGGGTTCGTTCTTTCGGCAGCGCGGCAGGCCGGGGCGCGCCGGCGCGATCCGCGGTTTGCGCGCCACATCGTGCGCCTGCGCCAGGTGCGCGAATCGGTGACCCTGGTCGATGCCATCCCGGAGATCGTCCTCGTCAACTCCCACGACGGCACGAGCAGCTACGCCATGCACGCGGGTCTATTTCGGCCGGTGTGCTGCAATGGCCTTCTCATGCGCATTGCCGACATCGGCTTCATACGCCTTGCCCATCGAAATATCCTGGTCGGGGAGGTGGTGCGGGCAGCACTCGAATTGGCCAGTCGCTTTGCCAACATGCAGGTAATCTGCGAGGCCATGGCCGCGCGGGACTTGAGCGTTGCCGAGCGCCAGTGCTTTGCTGCGAAGGCACTGGAGCTGCGCTACGAGGGGTATGCACCGGTTTTGCCCGATCGGCTGCTGGGTGTGCGCCGGCCGGCGGACGAGGGTTCGGACCTGTGGCGGGTCTATAACCGGGTCCAGGAGAACCTGCTGCGCGGCGGCCTGCCAGGCCGCAGCCAAGGCGGCCGGCAGCTTCACACCAGGGCGATCGGCGCGATCCGCGAGGACGTGCGGATCAACCTGGCGCTGTGGAACCTGGCGGTCAGCACGATCTGCCCTTGAGGCCCCCAAATGCGGTCCAGTGGGCCGCAGCGCGGCGGAGTTGCGCCCGCCGCGCTTTTAGCTGCTTCAATGTCATCATCAGAAACGAATGCCCAAGAGATTGCCCAGAGGTATTGCGAAGACGCAACCAATGACAATGCCAGCGGCTACAAACAGGCAGCCCAGCAACATCCCAAGGAAGATCCATATGGCGGCATGCGCCTCTTCGTGCGACTTGGCGACCTTGCTGATGGCAATGGCCGCTTCGTTCCTGGCGGCCTGCGCCTCGCTGGCAATCGTCTCGCGGGCAGCTTCCACCTCGGCGTCTATGCTTCTGGCTGCGTCACGGGCGATGTTTAACGCCATGTTGTTGCCGGCTGCCGTGATGCGATCTGCCAGCGGAGCAGCCTCCTTCAGTGCGCAGGCGACCGCTTCCTCCAGCACGAGACGGTTGAGCTCAACGAGAATGAAGGCCGGATCTCTCTCGTCGAGGCGGACTTTGAGCCGAGCCGCAATCGCGGCGATCAGCTGGGTTTTGTCAATCTGGCTCATCCCAGGACCGATTTGAGCTGGGAATAGATTTCCTGCTGGATGATGAATATCCTGGATTTGGCCATGATCGACCACCGATCGGACTGGCGAACCTCTTCGAAGGTGAGCTTTTGCGTGGCCATCTCCTGGATGTCACGTCCGAAGGTATCGGGATTCCTTTTCCCGAGGGTCACGATCCCGAGCACCGCCTGGCGGTTCTCCTCGTAGACCTTGAATTCGGTGAAGCCCTTGCAGACGGTTTCACCATCTATCTCGACATCGCCGTCGACCGGACCGAAGTACTCGTTGAGCCACACGACCAGGCTGCCCGGTGCGGCGCCTTCGGCGACGAAGCGAAATCCGATCAGGGTGTCCCGCCGGGCCTGGCCGCCGGTGATGACGGTGTGCACGATCACCTCACGACCGCTCTCGCGAAGCATCCGGAAGGCGTTGTTTTCCTGAAGGTAGTTGGCAAGGGCCACGAACGAGGTGGCCCCCGTGTCGACGACAAAGGAAACCGGGTCCGACAAGATGGTGTCCATCAGTTCATCGAAGATGCGCTCGTCGACCTTTCCTCCTCGCATGAGGTTGAGGTGCTCTGCGCCAAGACCTTGAAATTGCGTCAAGGTGTCGTTGATCGGATCCGTATCGATGCAGCGCACCGGCGTACCGGTGCTGCGCAGGTACTGGGCGACAAGGGAAGAGACCAAGGACTTGCCCACGCCTCCCTTGCCCTGGAGCGTGAAGTGCACATATGGGCGACTGCCCACGAGTTGAACCTGCGAAGGCACCTTGGCAGACTCTTGAGGTGCGGCTGATTGCATGGATGCTCCCTTTCAGAGAATTTCACTATCGTCGGTTGATCGGACCAGCTCGAGGAAATCGCGCGGTGTCTTGATCGCTGCGCCCCGGTTGGAACCGGAAGGCGTTTTAGGCTTGCCATTCGGCGACGGCGGCACCGCAGGCCTTGATCTCGGTGCTGCAGCAGTTCCCCGTCCCGGCGCAGGATTCAAAGAGGCGTGAGCTGCGCCGGAAGGCGAATTTGCCTGTGTTTTCAGCGTTGGAGCGGGACGATTGCGAGCACGGCGGCGCGCGTGGTACAGCGCGTCGCGAAATGCCTTTGGCGAGACGCTCTCGATGCCCAGCTCCAGCCTGACTGTCGGGTGATCGATTCCGCGCTCGAGTTCGTGCTCGATGTACGCGAGGTGTTCGCGGATCAGGCCACGAAAGGACTGGGGACGGCGGCGCGCTGGCATCTTGTCCGGCCCTCAATTGCTAATGCCAGCGACCAGCTCGTTTGCGACTTCGAGAACCCGCGCAAGCCAGCCCGTTTTCGTGCGGTCAATTGTCTCGGCCAAGGTGTAGCCCATGCTGGTCAAGCAGTCGGCACGGTTCAGGACGAGGGCGACTGCCAGCTTTTCGCCGGTCGACTGAACGCTCCATGCTTCGCGTCCAACCAGCATGGCGTGTCGAGATCTTCCTAGCGGGTGACGAAATCTTGCATCGACCATGGCGAATTCCTTGATCGCGATGATCGCGCTGGCGGTGCACTTTTGAACTACCGGCGGCGGGAGCCGGGGGCGTTCGCAATAGTCAGCGCGGCGACCCATTGCAGCCATTGCGCCGACGCAACGACGGCGAAGCGCCAACGCGATGCAAAAGCCGGGCCCAGAGGTAAACCAGGATCATTAAATTGACGACGCGTCGCCGACGCGGCGCCGACGAAGCATCGACACCAAGATGACAGAGTGCAGTGATTTCGACGTCACACGCAGATGCGTCGACGCAGCAACGACGGACCAACGACACTGCGCAGACTCTGTGCGAGGGACACGCTATCAAACTACTGCTGTTGGTATGTAGAAAAGAACAATTGCAGGATAGGCTAGCCGCCGCCAAGGTAAGACATCGCAATTGTTCTTTACCCACCGCCGATTCGACATGCCCCGCACCTTCACCGTTGACCTGCTTGCCCTATCGGAACCATTCCTTGAGTGGTGCTGCGCACGCGGCAAGACGCGATCGGCGGCGCTGCGAGAACTCGTGGCCGCAGCTCTTGTTCAGGCAGAAAAGGGCGCGTTCAGCCTCACGCCTGACACGCGCCCCAGCAACTCGCCCTTAGCGAATACACGCGTCAAGGAACCCCAACGAGAACGGCGCTTTACCCTGCGCCTTTGCGACGACGACTTGAAGTGCCTGCGCAGGCAATCGGCAGCAGCCGGCATGCCGGCGTCCCGATATCTTGCCGCGCTCATATCTACCGTGGAATCGGGCGGCGCCTCGATCGCCGGCAAAGATGCCGTGGCAGCCTTGATGCAGTCTAACCAGCAGCTCGCATGGATCGGCCGGCTTTTGACCAACGCTACCAGGCGCAGTAATGGAGCACCGGCAAATCCTGTCATTCTTGAGTCCGATGAAATGCGCGAGGCGCTTGGGCTATTGCGCAAGCATTTAACAAACGCAGCCCGGGTACTGGCCGAGGTGGAGAGCAGCAGGTGCAGGCGTCAGGAAAATGTGCACCAGCCGTGGCGACGACGGGAGAAGACTGGATGAGGCGAACCCAAGTCGGATACCTACTCAACCTTTGGGAAGAGCAGCTTTTCTATCCCAGGTTGAAAAGGTACGGGTATCCGGAAAAGGATCTGCGTATTCGATGGGGCGCAGGCGCACGCGCGAAAATTAGGGCCGTAGTCCGCCGGACCCCGGAGGTCATGGTCAAGGTCACCGGCGGTGGCCGCGGGATGGGAGGGATCAAGGCCCACATGGTCTATATGAGCCGGCACGGTGAGCTTTCGGTCGAGGACGAGCGGGGAGATACTTTTTTGGGCAAGGAGGCTCTGGCGGACCTGGCCGAGGAATGGCGTTTTGCGGGCGCCGAGATCCCTACGCGCTCGCACCGGCGCGAGGCTTTTCACGTCATGCTATCGATGCCTGCAGATACCGATCCCCAGGCGGTTTTGGGTGCTGTGCGGGAATTTGCAAGAGCCGTGTTCCCGGAGCACAAGTTCGCCATGGTCCTGCACGAGCCGGGGACGGATCCGGACACCAAGCGGCCCCACGTGCACCTCATCGTGCGGGCGATGGGCGCGGACGGCAAGCGCCTGAATCCCCGAAAAGCCGATCTTGCCCGTTGGCGCGAGGTGTTTGCCGAGCGCTTGAGAGAGCGCGGGATTGCAGCGAATGCGACGCGGCGTCAAACACGTGGGGAGCTGAAACGCCCGAAGAAACTTTGGGAGCACCACGTCGAAGGCATGGAGCGCGGTGCTCCGCCAGAGAAACCAAGTGAGCGCGCGGCAGCGACGGAAGATGAGGTACTCCGAGCCTGGCGCGGCATTGCTGAAGCACTGGTGAGTTCGGAAGATCGCGAGGATCAGGCTCTTGCGCGTGAGGTGCTTGATTTTGTGCGGGAGATGCCTTCGATAAGGCGGCGGGAGACGTTGCTGAGGAAATTCAAAGAGCGAAACAAGGACGCATCGAAGAAGCCCTCGGTTGAACGATCGTCATGGGATCGGGATGAGCCAGTCACGCCGCCAGGGGTTCCACGTGGTGATCGGGAGCGCGAGCGTTAGCAACCCATCGCGCGCGTTCTCTCAGCGAGCTTGGCTTGCCGCGCTAATTTCGAGCGGAGCGAGTAAGAGCAGTGGGAAAAGCAATTGTGTGCCATGCGCGAGTGATGCTAGATGCCGACCTAGCCACGCTCTACGGGGTGGAAACGCGCCGCTTCAACCGGCGCAGGTGTGGCACCCTAGCGAACGCTATCCCGAGAAAATTTCTTGGATTCGGCGGGTACGCCTCGATGTGCTCGCCATCTTTTTGCCTTAAGTTACGATGATCAAGCATTATCGTGAGCTAGATGTTTTTAGCGCTATATTTCATACAATCTTTGTAGCGTTAGATGAATGATCCACCCGGGTCAATTGCCCCAATTAACCCCGCGCACCAGTTCCTGGACCCAGTGCGCCTCGACGCCAACCCGCAGGCCGCCCTGCAGCAGCTACTCGCCGAGGGCGAGTCGGCCAAAGCGGTCGCCACCTACGCCTCAGCGCCGCGCTACTGGACCGCGTGGTTCCGCCTGCGCTACGGTCAGACCAGGGAACTTCCCGTCGGTCCCGCCACGGTCGTCCAGTTCGTCCTGGATCACGCACCACGTACGGCCGCGGGAGGGCTCCAAATCGAGCTGCCGTTGGCGATCGACGCTCCGAGCTCGTACGAGCAGGTCGCAAGACCCGTACCGGGCCCCTGAGCCTTGCCACGATGACGCACCGCGCCGGTTTCGGTCCTCTCCAAGCTCCGCGAGCTCGGGGGCGCCCCAATACCGGTTAGGAGGCCGCCGTACGGGGGCATTTGGTAAGCAACCGCAAGGCCTTTGCTAAGCCGTGGCGACGTTTCCAAGGGCAAGTCGGCACTGACCCGGGAGCCACTGGAAGCGCTCCTGGCCACCTGCGACGACTCCCTGACGGGCAAGCGCGATCGGGCGCTGCTGCTCTTTGCCTGGGGGACCGGCGGTCGGCGGCGCTCCGAGGTCACCGCGGCGACGCTCGAAAACGTCGCGCGGAACAGGGGCGGGACCTACCCCTACTTCCTGGAACGATCCAAGACGAATGCCCCGGCGCGCGCCGGCCGCAGGATGTCAAACCCTTGGCGGCGAGGGCGGCGAGGGCGGCGGAGGTGCTTTCAACTTGGCTGGTGGCTAGCCAGGTGAAGGAGGGGGGCGATTTTAGGCGGGTGCGAAAGGGGACCACCATTGCAGAGGCAATCACCCCTGCCGCGGCTGGGAATATCGTCAAGCGTCGAAGCGCCATGGCGGGGATAGGTGACGAGCCTTCTGCGCACTACCTTCGATCTGGCTGCCTCACCGAGGAGGCCGGTGAAATTTGCCCTTGGGAGAAACGCTCGCCTTGTCAGGACACGCGAGCTTCAAGAACGCCGAAAACTAAACCTGCTTGTGGTCCAAAAGAGACCAGCGCTTCACCAGCGCTTTGCGTCACTGCCGCGCCCGCTCGGCTTTCGCCGACAGAGCCGCTCGATTGATAGACGAACCAATGAATCGAATCGACCGTACGTAGGTCCGATTTAGATGCGACTCGACAACCTTCTTGGCAATTCCCCGAGGGGACGTGAGTAGACATAGCCAAAATGTGATGACGCATCCGATCTGATTGCCGGATACACTTTCTACCATTGGGCGGTCGGAGGTCATATGTTTGAGCACGGCGACGAGCAGTATTTGCTGAGGGCGATTAATCGCAATCAGGTGACACTCTTCCTCGGATCAGGATTTTCTACTCTGGCAAGGAACCGCCTGGGAAAGAGTCTTCCAACCGGATTCCAACTCGCAGAACAGTTGTGGAGTTTCCTTGGGTACGGCGATCCGTTCGATCCGAATTCAATGCTTTCCGAACTATATGAAGCGCTTCTTTCAAGCGGAAAGCCCGTCGCGACAATCGCCAACTTCTTGGAATCAAACCTATTGGCAACAGATGTGCCACATGAATACGAATCTTTAACGAGGATTTTTTGGTCGCGAATTTATACGACCAATGTCGATAACGTCATCGAACAGATTTACGCAAGAATCCGGACCCCGCGTCTTGACATGCGAAGCTTCCCGAACGATGAACTGCCAGATCGCGATGCTCTGCTCGATCGCATTCAGGCAATTCACTTGCACGGTCGACTTCCATGTGATCCAGATGCGGTGACGTTCTCCCTTTCCCAGTTTGCGCGCCGGGCGACACCTCACGATCATCTTTACGATCATTTCGTGCGTGACTATGCATCGAAGACGACCGTCTTCATAGGCACGGCGCTCAATGAACCACTCCTGTGGCAATACATCGAAATTCGGAAGGCACGACACCCCGATATCGGTGAGGAAAGACCGAAATCGTTTTTGATATCGCAATCCATTAGCCCTCCGAAGCGACAACTTCTTGCGGCTATGAATGTCGTCCCCGTGATCGGAACGACAAGCGACTTTCTGGCTTGGATCGCTGCAAAGGGAAGCGAGATTGCTCCGAAAGATGATGTACTCAAAGTTTCGTTCCCTGGATTGATCGAGCTAGTGGCAAGCATCAAATTAGGCAACGAGAAAGATATTCGCGCTGTTAAGGAATTCGGCGCCCACTTTCATACGATACCTACGGATATCAGAAACCCGACAAAAGGCCGATCGCTATTCTTGCTAGGTGCCACGCCAAAATGGGAGGATATTCTCTGCGACCGCGATGCACCTCGCGAAATCTCGAAACGTGTAATTGAGGAAATTGAGGGTCGGCTTCTTTCAGCGCCGAATAGAGTTGTGATGGCTTCGTTGCTTGGGAGTGCCGGCAGCGGAAAGAGCACCTTGCTTCGTCGCGTTGCGATTCAACTTGCACGTGCTGGCCATACTTGCTTTCTGACGAATTCCGAAAGCTTGGTTCGATTCGAGGACGTGGCGCTAGCGCTTACGCATATCGGGAAGAAGGCAGTTCTGTTCTTTGACAATGCGGAAACGATCGTGTCGCTCTTGCCGCACCTCTTCCGGGCGATGCTGACGATCGATTACCCTCCAATTTGCGTGATTGCCTGTCGGACCAACGATTTTGATCGAATGTTGCCTAGGCTTCCAAAGGAGATAGTCACCCTTGAATTTCAGATGCCAAATCTGTCTCGAGATGAAATTCGAGGCGTGATCAATGTTCTCGATCGTGAGAATCTTCTCGGGCAACTGAAAGGAATGAATGCGACGCAGCGCATTGCCGAATTTGAAAACAAGGCCAACAAGCAGCTCTTGGTTGCGATGCGCGAGGCGACTTCTGGCCGCGGATTTGACGAAATTATTGAAGACGAATATAGATCGCTAACGCCCCCAGAGGCTAAGTTGCTTTACATGTGTGTTGCGTTGGCCACCGAAGCTGGCTATAGGCTCACGCTGCAAGAATACGTCGGCCTCTCGCGTGTTCCTCCCGCGGATTGCCTATCCTTGCTCAGTCGCAATTTGAAGGACATCGTCCTTCGTGCGGGTGCAAATGACGATCTCTTGATGTTGCGGCATCGTCGTATTGCGGAGCACATGGTCAATCGGGCGGCTCCACGCGATGATTTGCGCGAAGCCTATTTTCGATTGCTAGGTGTTCTTTCGAGCGAAATCGAAGGGTCTACCCGGAGGTCGAGAACCTTCTCACTTTACAAGTCGCTCATCCATCACCACGTTGTGTTCAGGCGATTTGGCGAAAACTTTGACGAAGCGCGGCAGGTCTACGACTTGCTCTTGAGCAAGTTCAGCAAGAACGCCCAATTCTTGCTTCAGTACGGTTCGCTTGAAATGGAGGCGGGGCACCTCGACGTGGCGCAAAACTACTTGGAACAGGCCGAATCGCTTGATCCGCGTAACCCGTTCATTGCCAATGCAAGAGGCCAATTGCTATTGAAAAAGGCGATCTCGGCGACATCAAAGGCGGCTGCGGTTGAACTCAGGGACGAAGGAAGCGATGTTTTGATGGCAAACATCTCCGACCCGGAACTTGATGATGCCTATTGCTATCACATCTATTGCCTTTTGCGATTGCACTGGGCGCGAAAGTGGTGCGAAGGTTTGCAAGAAAAGTTGATTGAACTTGAGCGGCTTCGCACGATCGTCACCGAGGCATTTCGGGCGTTTCCTCTCGACCGCCCAATTTCGGAAATCAAGCTCGAAATTGAACGTGACTATTTCGCGCTGGCTACAGGGTAGGCAAAGATTGAATTATTCCCCCGCGATAGTTATCTATGGAAGACCGAAGAGCACGACGTCGAGAGCCTTTTGACGCAAATCTCGCATTTCAAGCGAGCACTCCAATATTTCGGAGCGCCTTAACAACCTGCGCTAAAGTGTACCCATCAAATGTCGATGCGGTATTGACCGCCGTACCGCTATTTGCCGCAAAAGTCGACGCGGCGCCACTCGTCTTAGCTTGCGCGACAGGCGCATAGTTATAAAAACCCAAGAGACCTACTGATCCGTTTGAGGAGAAGGTTAAGCATTCCTGCGAATAATTATTACCAAATAGACCCGCCACTCCTCCTGTACCCCCAGTGGAGATGCCAACGGTTGTCGCACTGCCGTTAATCGAGGACCCTCCCCAATCGATTAGCGCGCCGGAGGGAAGATTCATTGCAACACTATTGGCAAACGAAGCTGCGGACATATCGATGCCGTAATGCCAATTATTACCAATCTGAATAGCGGCAGCGCCAACATTTTGCGTGGAGAGCGATCCTCCATTTAGAACGGTACCGTATCCACCAGGCATTATCGTATCTTCGGAGACAAGTAATCCGGTCCACCACTTATGTGCCCAATCGGAGTGGGCGATTGCAAGACCAAAAGTCCCGGGTTGTGACGGATTAACAGTGACGGGAGTAGCAAAGGAATACCCGGACGTACTAATTGGCGTTCCGCCGATCGTCTGCGCGACCTGAAATGTATTGCCCGTTTGATTTACAACATAAAGATTCGGGAACGTCGGCGTAGACCGCAGCGGGACCGGGATGGTGCCTGAACCGCCAAAGACGACCGGTGTGCCATTCGGGAAAATCTTCGCAATCGTGGTCTGTGATCCAGGCGTGACTGTCACGACACAGGGATTCGCGATTGTAATGTTCGTAACTGAATATGATGCCAAATCGGGCGTAGGGCCGACGTCCGGAACTACTTGTAATCCAACTGTGTACTGGGTGCCGCCTAAATTGCCTTGAAGACCGAAGTCAAAATTTCGGTTCCCGCAGTCGATTTCCATACCAACAACCGCCCCCGCGACCCATTGGTATGTGCTTCCGTTCATATGAATGTCAGCCGGGCTGTCGGCGGCAAACCATCCAGAATATATAGAAGATGATGCCTGCAAATTTGTTGCAGTGATCCAGGAAGTAATTCCGTTGTCGAGTTCTCCAGTTCTACCGGTTCCGCCTATTTGAGCGGTGATCAAATAATCTGACAAAACGTTTCCATATTGTCCGTAACCGGCAGACCTAGTGACTGATGAATTAAGTGCGCCCAATCCAACCGACCCTGTTTCTCCCTGTGAAGCGAGAGTATTTACCGGAGCAAGAGAAGGGCGAATTACGTTCACGACAGCATCAGCGGTCCAGTTGATTCCAGGCACTGCAGAAATTGGTTGTGCGACACCGCCGACTTCAATTTGCCCCGGACCGTAAAGAAGTGCAACCTGTGCTGAGGTAATTGATGATACCTTGTAGAAATTTGCCGTGAAAGGAACGTAAACTGGAATACTTAAGGCTGTGGCGTTGTTGATTGCAGTCGTGTCATCCGTTGATCCATTTCCCGTAGCACCAAATTGCTGAGCATTTACGCTTTGCCCCTGAAGGTCCAGATACCAGCGGCCTCCATCCGTTGCGACGATGATGGTTCCACCATTATCGGCGCTAGTTGTATCGGAAGAGTTGTACCAATAATTTCCCCCTCCTCCATCGCCTTGTGCAGAGTAGCCGAAAACGAGGACATTCGAGTAGGTCGCTTTGGAAATAGCCCGAAGTGCCGTTATGTTGCTCACCATGGTCCCGCTCATACGCTACCTCCACAAGAATCAACACGCTCTTGCATTACCCACTGAAAAATTGCGTCGATCACTTTGATGCACTTAACACTTTTGAGGACTCGGGCGTTCGCTCGGTTTCAGGATTGCGGAGCGTGCTGTCGTCAGTGACTTGCCGCTCATAAGCCATCATAAGTTGAAATAGAACCGGTGAAATCCCGCACGTGTGGAAGTTCGTCCTCCTTTTGGAGGATCGACTGTTGTCAGTTTTGTGGACGCCAACTTAGATGGCCGCACAGTGAAGCGAAGGCCGTGGGCATGCTATTCGGATAAGTTGATTGTCAACCGTGCTTCGCGGCCTTCTCAATCCAGCCCCGAGGGTTACTGAAACAAGTAACTGTCCAGCAGATCTTCGGGCAATCCTCATGTGTCGCTTTCCTCGTTGTGCTGGTTGCTGGCAACAGGCACGGCATGAGAACCGTACCCTTCATATTCCGCGAAGGGCAGCTTTGCGGCAAGCAAAACCAAATCTCGAATCACAGTATCGGCCGGCAAGAACAAAATCCTCAGACCGCTCCCAGCTTCGCCGAACTGTCGCCACTTCTACGGTAAGACGTCTTGTCACTTGTCGCGACAGGTTGCGGGATCGTGATCCGCGCCATGACAGGACGACGAGATCAAGCGCTACAAGGCCGAGTTAGATGCCGGGTGAGACGTTCGTGCGCAGGTCATAATGCGCCTGTCAAGGAGCGACAAACCGCTAACGGGGCGTCAGGGAGGGCACGCGACACGCGTCGCTGCTCTGATCGCGTTACGCCTGGCGGTCCTGCGGGAGCAGGGGACGAGCGTTTCGGTGATGATTTACGAGCAGGCCGACAAGGCGGCAATCGATCTGCCGATTGAAGTCTCTTTGAGCCGCGCGTTCCGTGAGGGGTCGAGACAAGATAGGACAAACGTGGACTTGTACTCGAAGAGGCTTTCGCCGGGGTACAGACTCGCGTGTGCCTGCGATGCGATTCTTCTGCCGGCCTCGTTTGCGCTTTGGCACAACTCGAATTGTTCAGCGACGGCGACTTGCAGCGGGAAGTCAGCCACTGTCCAGAACTATTCGCATCCACCGTGATGACGATCATCGTCGGCCGTGCGGTGCTGAAGTTTCAGAAGGCTCTGCGCATGCCTTGGGATTACTGCTTCGATTCGGGCGCTGCGTTGGTAGGTCTTGGTTGTTGTCATGGCACTCAGCATTCGCCTGTCCTCACCATTCCGTTTTAGGGAAGACCTCTATGACTCCCGCGGCTCTCCGTGGCACAACACCTGCGGCCGATTTGAGCTGACTTGCGCTTGCCAGCGCGAAAGATTGTTTTTGAGGCGGTGCAGCAAGTTTGAAATATTCCGCCGATGCAGCTAGGGCGTGTTAACACTAATGCCTAATCTTCAATTACAATCTGGGCATGGAAATCACACCTGCCCAGTACGAACAAATCGAGAGTTGCCTTCCTCGACAGAGGGGCAACGTCAGTCTTTCCAACCTGCAGGTCTTGAACGCGATCTTGTATGTGTGCGAGCACGGCTGCAAGTGGCGTGGCCTGCCCAAACGCTTTGGCAACTGGCACACGATCTACACCCGCATGAACCGTTGGTCCAAGCTGGGCGTGCTGGATCGTGTTTTCGAGAAGCTGCAGCATGCTCAGATAGTGCGCATCAAGATCGAATCAGTTGCGCTCGACAGCACCATCGTCAAGGTGCATCCCGACGGCACGGGAGCGCTAAAAAAACGGCCCGCAATCCATCGGCAAGTCCCGAGGAGGATGGACCACCAAGATTCATATGGTTGCCGCGAATGCTCGAACGGCAATAACTTTCTCGTTGTCGGCGGGCCAGGCGCACGATGCACCCGAGGGTCGCAAACTTCTCGCCGAGCTGGGCGGTCCGGACCGTCCGATGCACCTGATCATGGATCGGGCCTACGAGGGTGAAGAAACCCGCCAACTTGCCCTGGACCTGGGATTCACGCCCGTCGTACCTCCCAAGGCCAACCGCATCACTGCTTGGCACTACAGCAAGGCGATCTACAAACGGCGAAACGAAATCGAACGACTGTTTCGTCGTCTCAAAGACTTCCGCCGGATCTTCTCCCGCTTCGAGAAGCTCGACGTGATGTTCACCGCGTTTATTCATTTCGCCCTGATCGCCGATGCGCTCAGATAGTGTTAAAAGGCCCTAATAGATCTGACAACTTCTGGAAAACCAAGTCCCGGGGATTTCGGCCCTTCGCCCATTCATAGCGCGTGATAGCAATACTTATCGTCTATCTGAAATGCCGAAAGCCGGGCGGAGTCGGCCACTTTATTACATACGCCGCCAATGACCCGTTCGTTTCGAGCGAAGACAGGTGGCAAACGACCGGCATGCGGCTTATCTCCGCAGAGGCGCGGTCGCGCGCCCGGGTATTTCAGGGTTAGTCTTGTGGTGCTGCAAAAAAGGTGCTTTAATGTTGCATATTAGGTGCAATTCACCTGTGGAGCACAAGCGTGGCAGAGGCAACGGTTATTGAGCCGCTTGAGCTGGGCGGTAGCTTTCAACGCTTCGTCGAATTCCTCAAGGATCCCGACATGGCGGCCCCTGTGCTGTCGCCCAAGCGCTTCAGCCAGGTAATGCACATCGACCTGCAGACTCTTGCCGAGCAGGCACACGTGCATCGCAACACGATAAGCCGTGCCCCTAGCTCTCGCGGGGTTCAGAACTTCCTTCGCGAAGCCCTGCGCGTCATCAAGGCGGCGACAGAGTTGAACGGTGATGTGAACAAGGCGGTGTTTTGGTACCGCAACGAGCCGCTGTCCGTGTTTGACTACAAAACAGCCGAGCGTCTAGTATCGGAAGGCCGGACAGACGATCTGCTGCGCTACATAACCTCGCTCGAGGCTGGCGCGGCAGGATGATCCTGGCCGAGCTGGGTCCGGCAACGGCATACCGGATGCACACGCCCAAATGGGCTAGTGCCCCAACCAGCGGGGCGGGCGCGGCAGCGCATGGTGGCCGTGCGAACCGGCCCGGAACGCCGGCGCTCTACCTCGCCCTAGACGCAGAGACCGCAATCCGTGAATACCAGCAGCTCTCTCCATTAATGCCCCCGGGCACATTGGTTAGCTACACGGTTCGAGTGGCGCCAATTGTCGATTTCAACGCCGGTTACGACGCCGCGCGCTGGTCCGGCCTATGGGAGGAGTTCTACTGCGACTGGCGGGAGCTTTGGCTCAACCAGCGTGTGGAGCCGCCCAGCTGGGTACTTGCGGACGAAGCCCTTGGCGTCGGCGCGAAGGGGATACTTTTCGCGTCGAAGCTCGCGCCGGGTGGCATGAACCTGGTTCTCTACAACGAGATGCTCGCCGCGGATGACACCCTGCAGGTGCACGACCCCGTCGGGGCGCTGCCGAAGAATCAGGATTCCTGGCGGTGAACCGAGTGTTTGTCTAGCCAGTGGCTGATTCCCCGCACTGCTTTCTTTCGCCAATGGTCAAGCATTGGTTACCAAATTCCAATGATTGAAATAGATCGAAAAAGTATCTGCGCAGATCACCTGCGCCGGCCTTTCGGTCAAGTTCGAGCAGAGCCCCGTGTGCCATTCGCCGGTCGCTTCGTAGCCTTGGTAGCGTCCGGTACTGAGTAGAAAGTATGATTCGCCAAATGGCCGTACCAATTACACGCAATTTCCGGCACGTTCCGAAACCGAAAAGAAGGGCGACGGTTTGCCTCAGCAATCGCCACCATTCATGACAGAACCTCCTAATCACTCTCTCGTGGTGGTCACACCGATCTTCGAGGATGCTGATGCTTCCAGATGCCTCTTTCACGAACTAGCGGATGTGTTTCGCGGGGAGGTATTTGTCGTTGCAGTCGACGACGGCTCCGTATGTCAGCCAGTAGACGTTTCCGGCATTTCCGCTGCGGGACTCGACGGTCTCGTCATACGACTCAAACGCAACGTCGGCCACCAACGTGCAATCGCCGTTGGACTGAGCTATGTTGCAACCAAACTTAGTTATGCAAACCGCATTGTTGTGATGGATTCGGATGGGGAAGATGTTCCGCTATCCATAATGGAACTATTGCGGCCGCTCGAAGCAATGGATGTCGACGTCGCAGTAGCGCGGCGCAGGAGTCGTGTCGAAACTCTGCGGTTTCGACTGTTCTACATTGTCTACAAATGGCTTTTCCGCCTGCTAACCGGTCGCAAGATAAATTTTGGCAACTTCATCGCGCTCAAATCCGCGTCGCTCAAGCGAATCGTCGCTATGCAGGAACTTGGCATTCACGTTGCCGGTTGCGTACTCTTGTCGAAGCTTCGCATCGCGGTTCGCCCTATCGATAGAGGGTCTCGTTACGCCGGACGAAGTACGATGAATTTCGTTGGCCTTGTGTTGCACGGATTCAAAGGTCTAATGGTGTTTGCTGAGGACGTGCTGGTCCGGGTGGGCATCGCGTGTGCGCTGGTTGCAGCGCTATCTCTATTAGGCGTCGCGGTCGCCATCTTCTTGAAGGTGTTTGGCTATGCGACCCCAGGTTGGTTTTCGATAGCTCTGGGAATCCTGCTTTTGGTATTCCTGCAGACTGGTGCGTTGACGCTAGTGATCTTGATGCTAACGGGTGTCGTCCGGGGCGGCTCGGTCGCTACCATTGAATGGGAAGACTTTGTCGATTCGGTGTCATATGCCCACGCCGACACGACGCCCTGATTTGAGCGAACCCGCGCAAGTCACGCGATATATCGCGAATGGCCTAGCCGCTACCGCTGTGCATTTTGGGGTTCTAACGATAAATATAAGAGTGCTCGGCCTGCAATCTGCGGGAATAGCCAACTTGTTGGCAGCTGTGGTAGGCATATCGACGTCATTTTTGGGTAGTCGGTATTTTGTCTTTCGTAAGCGTGAAGAATCAATTCTTCACCAAGCCACAAAGTTCGGTGCGCTTTACGCGCTGATCGCGATCCTCCATGGCGCCGTTCTATTCGAGTGGACCGATGTGGCGAAATTGGATTACCGCGTCGGCTTCCTGATTGCAACCGCCCTGCAGATGGTGTTCAGCTACTTCGGTAACAAGGCATTGGTATTCCGGACATGAAATATCTTAAGTCGACGCTAGCGACGTTATTCTTTATCGCGTTGCTACTGATTACGTATTACGTCCACATATCACTGTTCAAGGTGGATGTCGTTCTATACAGCGCCGCCTTTGATGGAATCGTCGCTGCGGCAATTGCGGCCGCACTTTTGTGCGGCTTGCACTTCTTCCGCTTGCTAAGCGCATTCGAAAAGATTCAACTTATCGTTATATGGGTTCTTGCCGGTTATATCTTTGCAATCTCCTTCCCAGCGGTTATCGACCGATCACTATCCTTCTACATTTTGGAGAAGCTTCAGCAGCGGGGGGGGGGGAATTCGCCTCGATCGCTTCGAGGACGTGTTCACGAAGGAGTACGTGCAGGAACACCACTTGGTAGAGGTTAGGCTAACAGAGCAACAGCAGTCTGGAACTATCACGATTGAGGATGGCTGTGTCAAGCTAACAGAACGAGGCGCAAGACTTGCTCGCTTTAGCAGATTCTTTCGCCAGCATTTGCTACCGAAGCAAAGGCTTCTGATGGGCGAATACTCGGACGCTCTAATCGATCCCTTCCGACATACGGCAGAGGCGCCGGATTATGAATGTCGTTAAAGACTTGAGTTGCCCGCCACTTCCCTGCCTGCAAGATATGGCTTTCGGGTCGCATTCTGCTTCCTTCGTGGCAATTTGCGCGTTTGACATCGAACCCACGGTTGCGGATTCGCCCCTCTCATAAGGTCATTCCAAGGTTTCCGCTACTGGACACATCCGAGGGTTAGCCGTTCGTGCAAACAGACGCTACAGACGCGCCAATACCGAATTCTTCGCCAGGAACGTTTGTGACTGGGGCATTTCTCGTTCTTGTCATCGTCTTCGTAGCAGGTTTCTACTGGTCCGCATTGGCAGGAATTGATGGCGGGAGCCGCATTCCCGGGGACTTGGCCGACAATCGATTCAACAATTACATTCTCGAACATGTCTATGAATGGCTGTTGGGGAAACATGCGCTTTGGGATGCGCCGTTCTTCTATCCGTTCCCCGATGTGCTTGCGTTTAGCAGCAACCATCTTGGCTCGGTTCTCTTTTACGCCGCATTTCGCCAGCTGGGTTTTGATATACAAACGGCGTTTCAATGCTGGTATTTGCTTAGCTTTGCGTTGAACTACTGTGCAGCGGCGTTTGCACTGCAGCGATTAAAGCTAAGCGCCCTTGCAATTTCATTCGGAGCCTTTGTTTTTTCTTTCAACATGGTACTCGTTGAAGAGTCGGGGCATGCGCAGTTGCTATATCGATTTGCCGTTCCTCTAGCTTGCCTGTCGCTGTGGAAACTTGCGGAAGAGCGCAGGCTCAAACACTTGGTGTGGATGGCGCTTTGGGTGACTTGGCAATTCGCCATCGAAATCTACCTTGGCTTCTTACTATCGCTTTTGCTAGCGGCCCTAGGGTGTGCGATCGCCCTTTTCGGAAGTAATTTTCGCTTTTGGGAATCGGCGAGATTTTGGCCTAGCCGCATTGGGGACGCATGGCGGTCTGCACAGGCTTCCCGTCGGCTCGTTCTGTCATGCGATCTGGCCCTTATTGCGCTCGCGTTGGTCCTGCTGTTTTTGCCATACCTCCGCGTCACACATTCCTATGGCTTCCATCGAACGTGGGATGAGGTCGCTCCTTCTTTGCCGCGACTGACAAGCTACCTGCGCAATTGGCATTCGACGATCTACAAGTTTCCGTCTTCTTGGTTCACCGAGAGTCCAATACCCTGGGAGCACCAGCTTCTACTTGGATTCGGTACCTTAGGGGCAATTGCCCTGGCCGCAGTAAAGAAATCAGACGATGCACGGCTCTTTGCGCAAGAGAAAATCAATTTGCTCGCGTTGCTGGGTTTGTTCGTTTTTACTCTTTACATGGGAGATTATTCGCCTTACCGGCTAATTATGCTGATCCCTGGGTTTTCGGCCATGAGAGCAATCGGCCGCATCATTTTGATCGAATTGTGGCCAGTATCAGTCGTCTGCGCGATTACCGTTGAGTCAATGATAAGCAGCAAGACACGTGCGTTGTGGTGGCGTATGGTAGCGACAATCATTGTCCTAGTTACCCTTGGCGACGTGATATTCATGAAACACCCAGGGTACTTAAAGACGGTTGCCGCGCAAAGACTCGCTCGCTACGAAAAGCTTCTTCCGCCTATTGTCCCTTCAGATCCAATTCTGTTTCTCGCTGTTTCTCCAGACGTGACGAATGCTGAAAAGGAAATTCTTGGAGAGATCGATGCAATGTTGCTGTCGCAGCAATTGGGTTGGCCGACTCTGAATGGATATTCGGGCAACGACCCGCCGATATCCTCGAATCACCCGTTCACCTGTTCCGTCTATCCTCGACGAATAGCGAGCGTCTTGGCTTTTGAGCGTCAACTTAATGAGCAGGCATACCTACAACTGGCGCAACGCGTGGTCCCAGTTGGGTTTCGTGATTGCGCGGCCGATTGGCAGGAGAGAATGCCTCCATTTACCGCTTCCACCGGCCCATTGCCTGACGAGTTATTCAAGAATCTCCGGGTAAGTATCGTTTTTCTGAAGGCCTATCGGAATAGACTGCAGGTCGAACTTCAACTGGACAACGAAAGCAGTCTCGCTCTTCCTTCCATGGCGACTGACGGGCGTCAGTTTAGACTTGCCGCCCGAATACTTGACGTTAAGGCGAGTGCTCCCGACCCCTGGGTGGGGTTTGATTCTCGCGCGGACCTCGATTTCGATGTTCCCGCTCGGAAGAGAATCGTGCAGTCCGTTTGGTTACCATTACCTGCACGAACGGGGCAGTTCTATGTCGAAGCTTCGGGTGTGCAGGAATACACTGCATGGTTGCACGACCGGGGTGTCCCTATCACGCGATCAAATGCGACTTTGGAAGTTGTTGACGGGTTCGGTCAAATTAGGGCCGCTTCAGTTTCGGGCGGCAAGTAACTTCTTGATTAACCCAGCCGTGAGCGCTAGCTGGCAATTAACCTTTGTCTACGCGATCGTCGGGCTTAGGGGGGCAGAGGCAAAATTGGATGCGAAGTGCGCAGCTGTTTTCGGAAATGGTTGAAGGGATTTTGAAGGGACCCGTAGCGGTAACCGGTAATTCCACGGCGTTATGTTCTCGCGCGAAGTGATCGACCAGAATCGCCGCCATGGTGAACAACACGGAGGGCGAGATGGATCGAGCGGTAGGTCGTGTTCGGGGCGAGGTCCTGAAGTCGCAGTGGCGAGCGCGGCTGGAGCGTTTTGCCGGTGCCAAGCAAAGCGTGCGCGCGTTTTGCGCCTTGGAGGCGGTGTCGGAGCCGGCCTTTTTTCACTGGCGCAAGAGATTGTCGGAGCAAGGCGAGATTGCGCCGCCCCGTGTGCGCGTGCGCAAGAGGGCTATCGGATTCGTTGACGCGGGCATAGCCCGGGTCAGGCCGGCGCCGATGCCCGTCAGGTCGTTGCCAACGCCGCTGGCCGGTGGTTTGGAAGTTCAGATCGATCTGGGCGCCGGGGTGTTGCTGCGCATCTTGAGGCGCTGATGTTTTTCCCCGAAGGCCAGGTGCGGGTGTTCGTGTACGGGGAACCGGTGAACATGCGCTACTCCTTTGACGGCCTGTACGCCCTGGTCAAGAACCGCATGGGGATGAACCCGCTCGATGGCAGTTTGAATGCGTTCATCAACCGGCGCGCTACGCAGATGAAGATTTTATATTTTGATCGCACCGGACTGTGCACATGGGCAAAGCGACTTGAGCAAGGACGGCTGCTCGGTAACTGGGATGCGGTGCGCACGCGGCAGATGGACTGGACGGGGTTGAAGCTGCTGCTCGAAGGCATCGAGCCCAAGCGCGTGCGCAAGCGGTATCGGCATGTTGATGCGTGCGATAAAAATTTGCGCAGCGATGGCGCAAAGGTGTTCTCGTAGAGGGCAAGCGCACCTATAATTCATACCCATGCCACCGCAGTCCATCGAGCAGTATCGCGAAGCCTTTGATGCGCGCACGCTCACGCGCGATCAACTCGATGCGCTGCTCGAGGCCAACACGCAACTGGAGGCCACGGCCGACGAGCTGCGGCGGCGGGTGCAATGGTTCGAGCGCCAGTTCTTCGGGCAAAAGAGCGAGCGGCGCCTGGTCGATGCCGACCCGACCCAAGGCACCTTGGGTCAATCCTTCGATGAGATTCCCACCGACGGGCCCGGCAGCAAGAAGGTCAAGGTCGGCGCGCACGCGCGCGATACCAAACCCAAGAATCCCTTAGCTTCGGGCGAAGAGGCCAGCGCCTTCTTCGACGAGGGCAAGGTTCCGATCGAGGTTATCGAGGTGCCCAACCCGGAATTCTCGGATGTGCCGGCCGATCAGCTCTCGGTGGTGAGCCAGAAGGTGACCTACCGCCTGGCCCAGCGCCCGGGCAGCTACGTGGTTCTCAAATACGTGCGCAACGTGCTCAAGCGCTCCGATACCCAGCAGCTGGTGTGCGCCCCGGCCCCGCTGGGGGTACTCGAAGGCAGCCGGGCCGACGTGAGCTTTATCGCCGGCATGATGATCGACAAGCTGGCCTACCACCTGCCGCTGTACCGGCAGCACCAGAGGTTGCAGGCAGCCGGATTCCGGGTAAGCCGCCAATGGCTCACGCAGTTGATGCAGCAGGCGGTGGCGCTACTCGAGCCGATCTATGACGCGCAGCTGGCCGGGGTGCTGAGCAGCCGGATCAAGGCGATGGACGAGACGCCGATCAAGGCCGGGCTGGTCGGCGTGGGCAAGATGAAGACGGCGTACTTCTGGCCGATTTACGGCGAGCATGACGAGATCTGCTTTGCCTACTACCCGGATCGCTTGCACAAGAACGTCATCGACGCTTTGGGATTGAAGCCTCCCGAGGGGGCGGTGCTGCTCACCGATGGCTATGAGGCGTACGCGCAGTACGCCAAGAAGGTGGGCATTGCCCACGCGCAATGCTGGGTGCATTCCAGGCGTGCGTTCTTCGAGGCTCGTGATGTGGAACCCGAGCGGGCCGACCAGGCCATCGGGCTCATCGGCGAGATCTTCGCCATCGAAGCCGATATCCGCGAACAAGAGCTCAGTGGCCAATGTCACCGCCGGATGAATACTCCCCAAATTGGCCGACTGAAATTTCCTCAGTCTGATCGATAAAGCCCCGGCGGGCCGAGGCCCGCCGGGGCTTTGCCTATCTGCCCGATGCCCCAGGATTGACGTTTTTGCGGACGTCGATCGGGAGGCCGGGTGGTCAATCTGAAGGAGTTGATGATGATCCTGGAACTGCACAGGCAGGGCCTGTCGGTGTCGGCCATTTCCGAGCGCACGGGGCACGACCGCAAGACCGTGCGCAAGTACATCCGTCAGGGGCTGGTTGCCCCCAAGTACAAACCCCGGGCGCCGCGCGTGACCGTGGTTGAACCGTTTGAAGCCTATTTGCGCGAACGTGTGGCTGCTTGGCCGCAGTTGACTGGAGCGCGACTGCTGCGCGAGCTGCGAGAGCTCGGTTACAAGGGCGGCAAGAGCGCGTTGAACGACTTTTTGCTCGAGGTTCGGCCGCCGAAGGTGCCGGGATTCGAGATTCGGTTCGAAACCCCGCCTGGCCGGCAAGCGCAGGTCGACTTTGCCGAGTTTCGTGTCCAGTTTGCCAGCGAACAGGGCCCGGAGCGCAAGGTCTGGCTGTTCGCAATGGTGCTGGGCCACAGCCGGTACTTGTGGGCGCAGTACGTCTTGCACCAGGATTTACCGACGGTGCTGCGTTGCCACATGGAAGCCTTCGAGCACTTCGGTGGCGTGCCGCGGGAGATTCTGTACGACCGCATGAAGACGGCGGTGCTGGGCGAACCCGACGCCGACAAGCCAATCATCTACAACGCCAAGCTGTTGGGCTGCGGGGCGCACTATGGCTTCGTGCCACGTGCCTGCAAGCCGTATCGGGCCCAGACCAAGGGCAAGGTCGAACGGCCGTACCGGTACATCCGTGCCGACTTCTTCATGGCGCGCCGCTTCCTGGATATCGAAGATATGAATCGGCAACTGCGCCACTGGCTCGACACGGTGGCCAACGTGCGGCTGCACGGCACGACCGATCGCGTCGTTGCCGAGCACTTCGCCCAGGAAAGACCGACCCTTGGACCCCTGCCGGCTGGGCGGTTTGACGCGGTGCTGCGGCTGGAGCGGCGCCTGAGCCACGAGGGATGCGTGAGCGTC
>CAVSPM010000018.1:0-197682 GCA_963729785.1 uncultured beta proteobacterium
TAGGAAGGAAATACTTTCACCACGGGCTGCTGGCTGTCAGTAAACTTGCGCGTGTAAAAATCCAGCCGTAGAATTAGCTATTTGGTCCATCGATGCTAGACAAGATAGTGGTGCGCGGCGCGCGCCAACACAATTTGAAGAACATCAGTGTCGAAATACCCCGGCACAAACTTACCGTAATTACGGGTTTGTCGGGTTCTGGAAAATCCAGCCTTGCCTTTGACACGATCTACGCCGAAGGGCAGCGGCGCTACATTGAATCCCTGTCGGCATATGCCCGCCAATTTCTGGAACGGATGGAAAAGCCCGAAGTCGACAGTGCCGAAGGGTTATCGCCTGCAATCAGCATTGAGCAAAAAACCACAAGCCGCAGTCCCCGTTCGACGGTCGGAACCATTACCGAAATCTACGACTACATGCGCCTTCTGTTCGCCTCGATCGGAAAGCCGGTCTGTCACATCTGCGGCAAGCCGATTTCGCACCAAAGCCTCGATCAAATTGTCGATCTGATTACAGCCTATCCCAAGACACCCGCGTGATCATCATGGCGCCCGTAGTGCGAGACCGGAAAGGGGAGTTTAAGAAACTCTTTGAGACTTATCTGAAGAGGGGCTACCTGCGCGCGCGTGTTGACGGTGAGATGCATGACCTCGAGGACGACATCCGCCTGAGCAAAACCCGCAATCACAGCGTCGATATTGTGGTCGACAGCATCCTGATAAAAGCCGGAATCCGGCGGCGGCTGGAATTGTCGGTCAAAGCCGCCCTCGAACTGGCCGAAGGTCTGGTAACGGTTTCCGCCCTGGGCCTGGATGAGAGGCTTTTTTCCGAGCGCCAGGCCTGTATCGATTGCGGGGTCAGTATCCCGACCCTCGAGCCGCGATCCTTTTCCTTCAATTCGCGGCATGGTGCATGTCCCGATTGTGCAGGCATGGGAACGCAATTGATCGTGAATCCGGACAACCTCGTTCTCGATCCAAGCCAGCCCGTCGCCACGCTGAAATTTTCGATCGAGAACGATAGAATTGCCGGCTATCTGCACGAATCACTTCTCAAGGTAGTCAAAAAATTCAAAGTAGATACGAAGACTCCATTCGAAAAGCTTCCGGCCAAGGTCAAAGACGCCTATTTCTTCGGAAGCTCCGATCCGGGCGGATTCGGAGGAATCGACAAATGGCTGCAATCGGTTTTGGAACCTGAAGCAAGTTTTGCAGCGAGGGAGGAAGTCGAGAAGCTCTTTTCGGTTCAGGAATGCACGGCCTGCAAAGGATCCCGTCTGCGGGCTGAGAGCCGTTCGGTGAAGATCAATAACCTGTCGATTTCTGATTATGCCCGGCTGTCGCTCGAGAATGCTCAGAAGGCATTCGGCGAAATAAGGCCGACGCCGAGGGAGGCCCAGATTGCCGGTCAAATCCTCAGGGAAATCCAGGACCGCATGGAATTTCTGCTGAACGTCGGTGTCGGGTATCTTGCGCTCGACCGGCCGGCTTCCTCACTGTCGGGAGGAGAAGGCCAGCGAATACGGCTTGCGACGCAGATAGGATCGAAGCTTCGAGGCGTTTTGTATGTTCTGGACGAGCCTTCAATCGGTCTCCATCCGCGGGATAACAGGCGCCTGCTCGATACGCTCGCAGAGCTGAGGGACATAGGGAATACAATTCTGGTGGTCGAGCACGACGAGGAGACGATCCGCAGCGCCGATTACATCGTGGATCTGGGACCTGGAGGCGGACGGGCCGGCGGGAACGTGGTTGCGGCCGGCTCGATCCAGGATGTCATGCGGGCGCCGAACTCGTATACCGGAAAATACCTCACCGGGGAACTTCGCATCCAATATCCGAAAGAGCGGAGGAAAGGAAACGGGAAGCGCCTGGTTGTAAAGAAGGCGCACCACAATAACCTCCGGAACATCGACGTGGAATTTCCACTCGGCCTATTCACCTGCGTGACCGGCGTGTCCGGGGCAGGCAAATCGTCGCTCGTGGGGGATATCCTTTATAAAGTGCTTTCCCGAAAGCTGCATCGGGCGCTGACCGATCCCGGATTGCACGGCGAGATATTGGGAATCGAGCATCTTGACAAGGTTATCGAGATCGACCAGTCTCCCATTGGCCGGCGCCGTGCGCGCCTCGAAGCTCGTTTTGACCGCTCGGGCACGCAGGTATTGGGCGACCGGATCGCCCGTTGCTGTCGGCGGTTCGGGCATCGGGGAAACCCGTTCCTTCGGTGCTACGGCCGCCGTTCGATGACCGTCTGGCCAGCGAACGTGTTCCTGGCCCACTCCTGGTTGGCGCGCTCCGGATCGATGCTCCCGTCCGGCAGCGTCGTGATGCGCTTGCTGGCGATGGCCTTCTGCACGGCGGGCAGACTGCACCCGCGCATCCGCGCGTACGCCCGAAGAGAAATGCCCATCATCGCCATACGTTCGCCCAGTGAATCTTTCTTTCGAAAACCCGAACTTCAGAGTTGCTATTCGCCGCGACTGAAGTGATGTATGTGTTCGATGCCACGCACCACCAAGACCACCAAACAAACCGCCGCCGCCTGCTACGCCGAACGCCACGCCGAGTGCCAGGACCTGCTGAAGCGCATCGCCAGCCGCCTGGAGCAACACCGAAGGACCAGACTCAGGAACCCGCCAACTGGGGGTACGCTGGCGACCTCGGCCGCGTCACCGAAGAACTGGCCTACGTCCTCGCCAGCCTGGGCGACCGCAGCGCGGTGGACCAGAAAGGACTGGAGTACTGACCATGCAGAAACACAACGTACAAATCGGCACGACCTACATCGTGAAGGTCAGCGGCACGCTGGCCAAGGTTCGCATCACGCGCGAACACCCACGCGGCGGATGGTACGGCACCAACCTCGCCACCGGCCGCGAGATCCGCATCCGCACAGCCGCCCGCCTCCGCTCGGAGGTGAAGCCGGCTGGAGAAGGGTGCCCCGAGCAAATCCGCAACCCGCGCTTGCCGGACTTCAGCGCCGACGAACTGCGCCGCGTTGTGGAACGGGCCAAGGCCGAGATCCTCGCGGACGTCGCCGCCGGGACCGTCCCCAGCACTTGCGCCTCCTTCAGCGAACTGCACGACTTCGGGATTGGCAGCAGCAACTCGAGGTAGCGGTGGCCGATGGTGTCAATGATGTCGGCGGTAAACTGCTTTGAACGAATTTGTCGCTTCACGAATGGAGTGCTCATTGCTGCGAGCAACAACCAGTTTGAAACAGGCGAATTGTCGGCAACCCGGAATTTCAACAGATGCGATTGGTAGAGGCAGGGTAAATCATCGGCTGTCACCATGCAAATCTGGCCGATAAGGTATGTGCCATCTCTTACAAACAGCAGGTCGCCCGCTTGGACGTCTTGTGCCGCTCCATATGCTTCGAAAATTGCCGGGCTAACTCCGTGTTTGGCATCCGCCTTGATTTCCCAGTTTGTAACATCCGAAGTTCGAATAAATGGAATTCGGCCTGTGCCGTAGGCCATCTTGCCGATCTCATCACCTGTGCTGGCAGCAATCTGTTTTTTCTCGATGAGGTCTCCGAGGCGGAACAATTCGCACTCCGCCGCTAGTTCTTTTTGTCGCTGCCCGATTATCGGGTCGTAATACCTCGGCAGGAAAATCCCGGCTCGAATCTCGGAAGCTTTCCGTGCGAAGGCTTGGTTGGAATTGGAAATAATTACCATGATCCGATGATGCGTTTGAAGTCTCCCGATAATCCTGGCACATCGTCCAACAAAGTCTCTGTGCCGTCAGGTTGTATCCGAATTGTCGGATTGCCGCGCGAATCGTGGCCACACCATTTCACATCGGCCATGAACACTTGCCAATCATCGTCTGATTCTGGCTTTGTGTTTTCCAAGAAAAGCACACAAACTTTCGCGTGAGTGCCGCCTTTGCCGCTTGTTTTGAATAAGGCTTCCGGCATTGAAATTACGCCGCGAATCTTCATGCGTTCACGAAGGTAAGCGACGACATATTCATACGTCGGCATTCCGAATACGGCTTCTGGCAAAACTATCCCCATTCGTCCGCCTGGCTTAAGCAATTGAAGACATCGGCTGATAAAAATAATTTGTGGCGGTTGATCTTCAAACAATGCGGTTTGCTTTTCCCATGTTCCGGCTGGCTTTGTCTTTTTTCCAGCGATAGCCAAAGTCAAACTGACTCAATAACGGCGCACCTTTTACCACGATGTTTTTTCCGAATGGTGGATTGGTTAATACGATGTCAAAAGATTTTAGTTTGATTTTGTCCTGCATTGCTTCAGACCATTCCTCTGGTGGTTGCAAAGAATTCGCGCAGAAAATTCCGCCGCGTCCGTCACCCACCAGCGCCATGTATGCCTTGCAGACTTTGGCGAGAAATGCATCTTTGTCTGAACCCCTGAAACATTCCATCGCCACGCGGACTTTTTCCCTGAAGCGCCGCTCGCCCTTCCACTCATATTTGTCGGCCTTGGCGTCAACCTGTTTCCAGACGTGTTCCAACGCCGCGATCAAAAATCCGCCAGAGCCGCACGCCGGGTCTATGATTTTGTCTCCCGGCTTCGGGTCGAGAATTTCCACCATCATCTTAACCACGTTGCGCGGGGTAAAGAATTGCCCCTCCGCGCCGCGCAACGCCGGGCCGATGAAAACTTCAAACGCATCGCCAATCGCGTCACGGTCGGCATCCATCACGCAGTAGTTCTGCAATTCGCCAACCACATAGGCCAGGCTTTCGTCGTCCAGCTTGAGCGTGTCGGCCTTGTCGAAAACGTCCTCGAAATAATCCGTCTTCACTTTTTCAAACAATGGAAGAATCCGTTTTCGCACGGCTGCTGGTGTTTCGCCCACACCAGCGCGGAAGGTGACGGTCTCATCCGGGTTGGTGTCTTGTTCATCCAGAATTTTGCAAAACAGGACATTGATGATTTCCTGCGCCAGCGCTTCGTCGCGCGTGATACCGGTGGTCATGCCGGCGAGGTGGTTGCGCAAGTCGCGGAACACGGCTTTGAGGTTGGACGGCTTCTTGAGGTCTTTGCGCTTGTAGAGGCCAATGTCCTCAATGCGCTGGCCGTGGCGCGGAATGTTCGGCAGAGGTTCGTAGGTGCGCGAGCCGTTCTGATGCAGAATTTTCCGCAGGTATTCATGTTCGTCGCCATTGAACCATACGCCAACTTCGGCGGCGGACATGTCCAGATAAAGTTTGAGCTGGGCCACGCCATCCTTGCGCGTCTTTTTCTTGCACTCCACAACCAGGAACAATTCGTCCTCCAGCTTCTTAGTCGTGCGGAAAACGGCGATGTCCACCGGATAGGATTTTTCCTCGTCGGACGGGCGTTTGCGGACACGATGCTGCGGGCGTGTCTGGATGAGTTCCTTGGGATAGCCGTAATCCTCGACGAGACGACGAGAAAAGACCTGCACGGCATCGCGTTCCTCCGGCGTATCCTTCACCGGCAGACCGGAAATGAAGTCAACGATATAGCCGGGCTTCAACTCCGCCGGAGTTTCGGCGGCGGCTTCGGTTTCTGCTTTGGATTCCTTTGGGCGGACCATAATTTTGTTTGGTTAGCCAGATTTCAACGGCGAGTCGTTCAAGATTTGCAAGGCTTGGACGGCGGCGGGATTGTCCGCGTGCTCCATGCGAAACTTTTCCGCGATGCGGTGGGCTTCCATTTCCATCGCGTTCACTTTGAAAAACCTGGCGATGGCGGCGACCTGGCCGGCAGTGAGCAAACGCTGGCCAAGCTCGGCTTTGCTCAAGTGAGCCTGGTCCATCTCGGCGGCTGCGGCCACGGCGCGCAGCGGCAGCTTGTGCTCCTCACGCAACTGGCGAAGCCATTCGCCAAATCGCGGCGGGCTGTTTTTGCCCTTGCTGGCATATCGGATGCTGGACATTGATTGGCTAGTTATCACATGGCTTGACAATTGTCAACTATATTCTTGCGCATCTTAACAGCGACGCTTGGACAAAAGCTGTCCAAGGTTAATCTGCCTTTCTTGAAAATCGAAAAGCGCAACTTTCGATTTTCAAGGACGTCCCGGGCAGGCGGGATTCAGAATTTCCGGCTGCTTAATATGACCTTCAACGCCGCCGATTTCCCGGGCGTGATGGAAATCTTGTTTTGCTTCACATTGCCACGGAAATGCGCAACCAGGAGCTGATGAACGAACTTGACGCCGCGCGCGTACAGCTGGGTCGGCAGATCCTCGGTGCCATCGTCGTGTCCGTCGTGCTGGCCTTTGCCTTCGGCCTGTGGCTGGCGCGGCCGTTGAAGCGCCTGGAGGAGGTCGTCGTGGGACTGGGCGAAAACCGCCTCGATCACCCGATCGACATACGGGGACCGACCGACGTGCGGCTCGTCGGGCGCCGCCTGGAGTGGCTGCGCCTGCGGCTGGCCGAGCTCGATTCGGACAAATCGCGCTTCCTGCGCCACGTTTCGCACGAATTGAAGACGCCGCTGTCGGCCCTGCGCGAAGGCGTTTCGCTGCTCGAAGATGGCGTGACCGGTACCTTGAACGCGAGCCAGATGGATGTGATCCGGATCCTGCGCCAGAACACCTCGGTCCTGCAGGGCCAGATCGAGGACCTGCTGCGCTTTAATGCGGCCGCCTTCGAGGCCCAGCGTCTGGTCCGGCGAAGCACCGACCTGCTGGCCCTGGTGCGCGAGGTTGTCGACCAGCAGCGGCTGCAGTGGCAGGCGCGGCAGCTGCAGGTACTGGTCGAGGGCGATCCGCTGCCCGCCGAGGTCGACGCCGACAAGCTGCGCGCTGCTCTGGGTAACCTGCTGTCCAATGCCATACGCTTTAGCCCGGTGGGCGCTACTATCCGCTTTTCGGTGTCGCGTCTGCAAGGCAGAGCCTGCATCGACATCGTGGACCAGGGTCCGGGCGTGGCCACAGCGGACCGGGCGCGGGTGTTCGAGCCGTTTTACCGCGGGGAACGGCAGCCCAGCGACGCGCCGCGAGGCAGCGGCATTGGCCTGTCGATCGTGAACGAAACAATCACCGCCCACGGCGGCCAGGTCGAGTTGCTCGACGATGCGCCCGGTGCCCACTTTCATATCCAGCTACCCTATGCCAGTTGACTTTTCGGAACGCCGGGAACCGACCCGGTCGGTGCCAGCAACCCTAGTGCCGGCGCTGCGCCTGGCTTGCCTTGCGCCCCTGCTGCTGGCCTGCGTTGGGCTGCAGGGCTGCGAACTGCTCGCCGGCCCGCCCAAGCCCGCGGTGCCGGCCCAGCCCGTGGCGGCGCCGGTTGCGCAGGCCGCGCCGGCGCCAGCTGCGCCGCCCACCGAGCAACCCAAGCCCGATCTGGCCAACACCGCCGACCAGGTCGCGCGCCGTTTGCTCGCCTTTCATGAGCAGCTGCTGCAGATGACGCCGGCCGAATTGGCCGCCGAGATTGCGCGCCTGGACGGCGAGGTGGCGAACACGAACTCGGCCGCGGCGCCCGACGTCGTACTGGACCAGGCGCTGGCGCTGGCGCTGCAGCACGGACCCGGCGACCTGGCGCGGGCCTCGGGACTGCTGGAGGCCATCACCCAGGCCCAGTCGGCCGACATGCAGCCGTGGCAGCCGATGGCGCGACTGCTGGCCGGGCCCATCGCCGAGCAGCGGCGCCTGGAAGACCTGCTCGAGCAGCAGGCGGCGCAGCGCCGCGAGACGCAGCGCTCGATCCAGCAACTGACCGAAAAGCTCGAGGCGTTAAAGGCGATCGAACGCAGCATGACGCAGCGGTCGGCACATGCGCCCAAGCTGCCTGTGCCAACCGCATCGGGCGGCGAAGCTGCGCCTGCCAGTCCCCGGGCTCCTTGAGCTCCGGCGCCGGTCGCAGCAGAAATAGTCGCGCGATGGCCAACATCCTACTCGTCGACGATGACCCGGACCTGCTCAAGCTGCTATCGATGCGGCTGACGGCGGCCGGCCACCACGTCACCTCCGTGGAATCGGCGGAGGCCGCGCTCACGCAACTGGCCGTGGCGCGGCCGCAGCTGGTGGTCAGCGACGTGCGTCTGCCGGGACGCGACGGGCTGGCGCTGTACGACGAGATCCGCGCGCGCCACCCGGCGCTGCCGGTGATCTTGCTGACCGCGCACGGCACGATTCCCGACGCCGTCGAGGCGACGGCGCGCGGCGTGTTCAGTTATCTCACCAAGCCCTTCGACGGCAAGGCGCTGCTGGACAAGGTCAACCAAGCGCTGGAACTCCCGGCACGGCCGCGCCGGCCTCGGCTGCGCTCGAGCGGCCCGGCAACGACGATCTGGCGCGCCGCGATCGTCAGCCGCTCCAACATCATGGCCGACCTGCTGGCCGAGGCCCGCATGGTCGCCCGTCCGACGCCAGCGTGCTCATCAGCGGCGAGAGCGGCAGCGGCAAGGAGCTTCTGGCGCAGGCAATCCACCGCGCCAGCCCCCGCGCCGCCAAGCCCTTCGTGGCGGTCAACTGCAGCGCCATCCCGGAGGCCCTGCTCGAGTCGGAACTCGTTCGGCCACATCAAGGGCTCGTTCACCGGCGCGGTGAGCAACCACCGCGGACTGTTTGTCACGGCCGACGGCGGCACGCTTGTTCCTCGACGAGATCGGCGACATGCCGCCGGCGCTGCAGGTCAAGCTGCTGCGCGTGCTGCAGGAGCGCTCGGTGCGCCCGGTCGGGGCCACGCAGACGGTGCCGGTGGACGTGCGCATCTTGTCGGCGACGCACCGCGACCTGGAGGCGGCGATGGCCGCAGGGCCAGTTCCGCGAGGATCTGTACTACCGACTCAACGTCGTGTCGCTGCGCCTGCCGCCGCTGGCCGAGCGGCGCGAGGACATCCCGCTGCTGGCCAACCACTTCCTGGCGCGCCTGAACGAGAAATACGGCAAGCGCCTCAACGGTTTTGCGCCCGACGCGATGAAGGCGCTCAGCACCGCCAGTTGGCCGGGCAACGTGCGCCAGTTGCACAACGTGGTCGAGCAGGTCTGCGCTCTAACGACCACGCCGCTGATCTCGCTGGCGCTGGTGCAGCGCGCGCTGCGCGTGCCCTCCGTCGAGGTGCTGAGCTACGCCGCGGCGCGCGAACGGTTCGAGCGCGACTACCTCGTCGGCCTGCTCAAGCTCACCGACGGCAACGCCGCCGACGCCGCCCGCCTGGCCGAGCGCAATCGCACCGAGTTCTACCGCTTGCTGCAAAAGCACGGCCTGACGCCGGGTCAATTCCGCGCCGATCCCTCGTCGGCGGACTAAGCTGTCGCCGTGCGGTGACACGGCCTAATCCTTAATTTTCAATCGCTTGCGTCTTGCACGCGGCGCCCTTGTCGCCGGCCGGCGACGAAATTCGGTCCAATTCGCCGAATTCCCGCGGATGCCCCCGCCAATTCCCCGCCGACACCATGTAATCCATTGATTTTTAAAAGTATTACAATACATGGCACAAGATTTGCTTATCACAGTGCAATCCGGTCATTTCGCACCGGTCCGCGCCCACCGCGGCCAACTACGGCGAAGCCCTGCCCCAAGACGCAACCATGTACCAACATCCTGCCGAACGCCTGCCCCTGCCTCACGCTCCAACGGCGCATTTTGCCGCGCCTGGCCCTCACACCGCGGGCCATGAGGAAGGTCCCGGCGCCGAAGCTCCCGGCGCCAGCGCACCGCGCCTGCACCGCGGGTCGATGGTGGCCCGGCCGTGGCGCGGCTTTACGCGCAGTCTGCTCGATGCGGCCCTGGCGGCGCTGGTCGGGCTGTACCGTGGCGTGCGCGGCATCGATGCCGGCCGTCCCGGCCGGCGCGGCTCGCCTGGGAGCGCGCAGCCGCACGCCGACGCGCGGTGCTGGCGCTGCTGGTCGTCCTTTCGGCCACGGCGGCCACGCTCGTTCTCGATGACAGTCTGCCGGCGCGTGCCGACGACTCCTTGCGCACGCTGCAGATCGGGCTGTTCGCCGTGCTGTTCGCCTGGGTGTCGGCCGGGTTCTATACCGCCCTGATGGGGTATTGGGTGCTCAGGCGCGGCGATCCACATGCGCTATCGGCGAGCTCGGTTGGCTCCGGTCCGATCGACTCGGCGGCACGCACCGCCATCATCATGCCGATCTGCAACGAACAGGTGTCGACGGTGTTCGCCGGGCTGCGCGCGACTTGGGAATCGTTGGCGGCGAGCGGGCAGGGCCAACTGTTTGATTTCTTCGTGCTGTCGGATACCAGCGACCCGGCCACGCGGGCCGCCGAGTTGTCCGCCTGGGCCCGGTTGCGCCTCGAATTCGGCCAACAAGGGCGCATCTACTACCGTTGGCGTCAGCGCCGCACCAAGCGCAAAGCCGGCAACGTGGCCGATTTCTGCCGGCGTTGGGGCCGCGACTACCGTTACATGGTGGTACTCGATGCCGACAGCGTGATGAGCGGCGAAGGCCTGGTCAAGCTGGTGCGTCTGATGGAGGCCAACGAACGCACCGGCATCCTGCAGACCACGCCGCAGACCTGCGGCCTGGCCACGGTACACGCGCGGTCTCAGCAGTTTGCTGCGCGCGTGGCCGGACGGCTGTTCACGGCCGGCATGCAGTATTGGCAGCTGGGCGAGTCGCATTACTGGGGGCATAACGCGATCATCCGCGTCGCACCCTTCATGCAGCATTGCGCGCTGGCCCCGCTGCGCGGGCGCGGCGGCCTGAGCGGTGAGATCCTCTCGCATGATTTCGTCGAGGCGGCACTGATGCGCCGGGCCGGCTACCAGGTCTGGGTCGTCCAGGACCTGGCCGGCAGTTATGAGCAGCAGCCGCCGAACCTGCTCGAGGAACTGCAGCGCGACCGGCGCTGGTGCCAGGGCAACCTGCAAAACGCGCGCTTGATCGCCGAGCCGGGCCTGCACGGCGTGCATCGGGCGATGCTGCTCACCGGTGCCATGGCCTACCTCTCAGCGCCGCTTTGGCTGGCCTTCGTTCTGGTCAGCGTCGGACAATGGCTCTTTGGCGACCAAGCAGCGCTCGGCGCGATGTCCGTGTTGCCGGCGTCGGTGGCCCCGCTGTGGCTGGCGACCACGATGATGCTGGTCTTGCCCCGTGTCCTTGGCGTGCTGGCCATCGTGACGCGCGGGGAGCAGCTGGCCTATGGCGGCACGCGCGCCCTCATTCTCGGTACCCTGCTCGAGTCCGGCCTGTCGGTGCTACAGGCACCCGTGCGCATGGTGGCGCACACCATCTTTGTCGTCGTCGCGCTGACCGGCCTCAAGCTGCAGTGGAAGTCCCCCCCCAGGGAGGCCGCCGACGTCTATTGGCGCGACGCGGCGCGCCGCTTTGCCCTGATCAGCGCCACCGTCGCCGCTGTTTCCGGATGGGCGCTGAGCACGCAACCGCAAGTGCTCATCTGGCTGTTGCCGATCGGCCTGCCGCTGCTGCTGTCCATTCCGTTGATCGTCTGGACCAGCCGCTCAAGCCTGGGGCAGCAATTGCGTGCGCGCAGCCTGCTACTCACGCCGGAAGAGTCCGTCACTCCGGCGGTACTGCAACGGGCCTGGGCACATGCACAGATCGCGGCCCCGGCCGCCGATTGGCGCCAAGCGCTTACCGATCCGTGGCTGTTCGACGTTGTGCGTTCGGCCATGGGCCCGCGCAATACGGGCTGGGGTCGGCGCGGCAAGGCCCGCCGCCTGCTCATGCGGGGACTGTTTGTCAACGAGGATACGGCGCGATTGAGCGCGGCTGACCGCATGCGCCTGCTAAGCGAGCCGCAAAACTTCGTCCGCCTGCGCGATCAGATCGCTGCCCACGCCCGCATGGTGCCGCGGCCCTGGGTCCACGGCGCCGTGACCACGGACAGCCGAACGTCGACGGCCCATGCAAAACCCGCCAGCGGCCTGGCCGCCGGCCCGGACCGGGAAGCCGCCGGCTGGAGCGTACCCGCAACGCACCTGCCGGCGATGGTCGAGTCCGTCCGGACGATGGCCAGCGCCTGAGCTTGGCGGCTCGCTAGGCGGCCGCGCCGTCGCGCGGTCGTTGGCGCCAGGCACCGAGCGCGGCCAATAGCGCCGTACCGGTGACCGTCGCCAGCCCAATGGGATGCTCCCCAATCAGCGAACCGACACGCAGCAGCGTCTCCGGACTGGCCTGCGTGACATAGCGTGCCAGTTCGAATACGTGCTCCGAGCTGATGCGGGCCGCATCTTCGACCTTCACCGGGACGCCGTGCAGCCGCAGCCGGTACAGCAGATGTGCAAACGCTCCGGCCGCGATCGTCACGATGGCCAGGGGACCAACCGGTCTTAGCAGGCACTCCAGCAGCTGAGCTCGCAAATTCGCCGGCGCATCCCGATACAACGTGGATACCAGCTTCGGAATTACCGCGACCGCCTCGGTCCCGTTATCAACGGGGGTTTGTACATCGTCGTGCGCGCGAACCAGATGGTCAGGTAGATCGGCCATGAATCAGCCTCCGGTAAATTGCGCAAACCTATCCTAAGATCGTCCAGGTCTGAGAAACATCGTGCGTTTGCATGAACCTTCGCACGCCACCTCATGCCGCGCGTTCGAGGATCCGACCCCGCCGCGAACGCCGGTATCGTCTGGCGCGCCCTGTGCTGATCCATCGTCGAGGCGCACCGCAACGTGCATGACCGCCGATCTGACCCGGGGATTCTGAAAAGGTTCAGAACCGACTAGCCCATGAACGGTACGCGGAAGGACGACCATCGGAATTGCGCGCACGCCCGATCGATGGATGCAGCAGCACCCGCGCACAGTGCCACGGATGCCGCGCTCCCGTCTATCGCAAATTTGTTTCCATCGGAACGGACCGCATGACCTTATGCGCTCATCGAGCTTGCCCGTCGCACGAGCCCTGCGATGCCGCGGCGCAGCGGCGATCGATTGCACTGCCGCCTCGGCAGCGGGGCACGCCCGGCGCAGCAACCGATCCGGCTCCCAAAGCGTGATCGCAGTGCCGCATCCGCGCCTTGCGTAACGCGACCAAGCCGCGAATGCTCGCGATCGATTTGCGCGCTCGATAGCCTGCGAGCGACGGCAGTTGCTCCGCGACCGATGCGCTGGATGGATCGATGCTCGCCGATGGCCGAAAGCGGCGCACGCGGCGCGTGGGGTAAACTGTCGACCTCCTTCGCGGCCCGCGGACTTCTCGAAAGTCCTGCCTTGCCAGCGCCGTCCGCCTGCACACCGAGCCCGACACACCGCCGATATGCGTCGCATCGTCTCCACACTGCTGCTAGCCCTGCTCGTCATCGGCGCGCAGCAGGCGGCGTTGGTGCACGAGATTGGCCACGGAATCGCGCACCGCAGCGCCAGCCAACTGGCGACGGCGATCGTCGCCGATCGTGACGATTCGGGCACTACGGAAAGAGCGGCCTACTGCGACAAGTGCTTCCAGTTCGCCCATGTGTCTGGGGCAATGACCGGGTCAGCGCCGGTCCCATTGTCGGTGCTGGCGCGCAGCCAATCCGCCCAGTGCCAAGCGGCGGCGGAAATTGCCGCCGACGCTCCGCCCTGCAGAAGCCGGGGCCCGCCCATCGTCCTCTGAAGCAAGACTGCTCCCAACCGCGTTGGCCCAGCTTGGCGCCGTACGCTGGATGGCATTCCTGATTTCGGAGGCTGGTTCATGCATTGGAATACGATTCGGCAACTGGCTGGGCCGCTACTTTTTCTGCCCACAGCCTTGCTGGCCCAAGAGGCGATTCCCGCGCTATCCGCGCCCTCGTCGAGCGCCCCGCCTTCGGCGGCCGCGCCGGCCGAACCGCCTGCCGATCAAAATGGCGCCAGCGTTCTGGAGTCCATCGAGGTTGCGGCCCGGCGCTTGAACGAGGCGCGCAACGGCATCGAGACGCAGACCGGTGCCTCCGTCTACACGATCGACGCCGCGGCCATCGCGGCGATGCCCGGCGGCGACAACAGCCTTCTGAACCAAGTGGCCTTACAGGCGCCCGCGGTCGCGCAGGACTCTTTCGGCCAATTTCACGTGCGCGGCGAACACAACGGACTGCAATACCGACTCAACGGCGTCATCCTGCCCGAAGGCATCAGCGTGTTCGGGCAGTCGCTGGACCCGCGCTTGATTTCTTCGATGCAACTCATCACCGGCGCCTTGCCCGCGGAATATGGTCTGCGCACCGCGGGCATCATCGATCTGACGACCAAGAGCGGTGCCCTCGATACCGGCGGATCGGCGTCCGTCTATGGCGGCAGCCATGGAACCATCGAACCGAGCGTCAACTACGGCGGCAACTCGGGCCGGGTTCACTACTTCGTTTCCCTCGACGGTCTGCGAAACGACCTCGGCATCGAGTCGCCCGACGGCAGCTCAAACCCGATGCATGACGCGAGCAAGCAAAGCCACGGCTTTGCCTACATTGAGAACGTCATCGACGGCAGCAACCGCGTCAGCGCCATCCTCAGCGCCTCGAACGCTGGCTTCCAGATCCCGGACCGCAACGGCGTGCAGCCGGGCGTCCAGATCCCCACGGTGCAGGGCCCGCGGCAGATCGACCTGTCGGTGTACGGGCAGTCCGGCTTCAACAGCGCGTTGCTCAACGAAAACCAGCGCGAAGCAACGCAATTCGCGATCCTAACCTGGCAACATTCCAAGGGCCCGCTGGACCTCCAGAGCTCGGTTACGGCGCGCAATTCGACACTGCAGTTCACGCCGGACCCTCTCGGCGATCTGCTCTTCAATGGGATATCGCAGAGCGCGTACAAGAAGAATCTCGCCTACAACTGGCAGGGGGACAGCGCCTTCAATCTGAGCGAAGCGCACACCTTGCGCGCCGGCTGGTACCTGCAAAGCGATACCTCGACGAGCAGGACCAGTTCGCAGGTCATGGACTTGTATCCCGACGGCCAGCAGGTGGGACCTGCGCCGGCGACGATCGCCGACGACAGCAGCAAGACCGAACACATCGAAAGTCTGTACGTCCAGGACGAATGGAGACTGCGGCCGGACCTGACGTTCAATTACGGGTTGCGCCTGGACTCCTTCAGCGCCTACACCAGCGCAAGCCAGCTAAGCCCGCGGCTGAACCTGGTCTGGAAGCCGCTGGGGGCGACGACGGTGCATGCCGGCTACGCGCGCTACCTGACCCCGCCGCCGTTCGAACTCGTCGGCAGCGAGACCATCGCTCGTTTCCTGAATACGAGCAGCCCGCCCCTGGTGCAGCGGGCGGACACGCCCCAGGCGGAGCGCGCCAACTATAGCGACGTCGGCTTGCTGCAAAACATCACGCAAAAATTCACCGTCGGTCTGGACACGTATTACAAGTTGTCGACGAATCTGATCGACGAGGGCCAGTTCGGCGCGCCGATTATTCTGACCCCGTTCAACTACCATTCGGGTCGCCAGTACGGCGAAGAGCTGTCGGTCAACTACTCGGACGAGCGCCTGTCGGCATACGGCAACCTGTCCTGGCAAAGCGCGATGGGCAAGAACATCAATTCGGCGCAGTTCAACTTCAGCGCCCAGGAGCTTGCCTACATCGCCGACCACTACATTCATCTGGACCACGAGCAGAAGGTGACCGCCTCGGCCGGCGTTTCCTACATCTGGGGCGACACCCGCGTGAGCAGCGACCTGCTGCTGGGCTCGGGGCTGCGTGCCGACCTGGTTGAACCCAACGGTCAGAACGTGCCCAATGGGACGCGCCTGCCGTATTACGCCCAGGTCAACGCCGGCGCGAGCCACGTCTTTCGCCTGCAGAGCACGGGCACGCTCACCGTGCGCTTTGACGTCATCAATCTATTTGACCGCGAGTACCAGATCCGCGACGGCACGGGCGTCGGAGTGGGCGCGCCCCAGTACGGGCCGCGCCGCGGGTTTTTCGTGGGTTTGGCAAAATCCCTTTGATCTTTCGGGCCGGATCCCGAACGCGCGGCACGGATCAACGTACCGTCGCAGGGCGCCGCGTGGGCAGCCGATGGCGGTGCGGCAAGGCGGTCGCGCTCGGGATGAAGCCACTTGCACCGGCCTGCCCGACGCGAGCAGCGCTGAGCACCCGTCACGTTGTGGCCGATGCCAGCACGCGCCATAATCCAGCCGGACCTTGCGGATCGGGCGAACGCCGAAACCACCGACGCGTTTGCCCGACCTCGCGCACAGCGCGGGAGCTGGGCGGGACGCAGGACGCAGTGGCCGGGCGGGTCCTTGCGTATCGTTCCATCGGAATCTTGTCGGCGTGAGCCGGGAGGCACGGCATGTGGCGCACCACCCGCATCAATCGCATTGCCATCGGAGACACGCTGCGGCGCAGCGCAGCGCGCGATCCGGAAGCCGTCGCCCTGGTCGACGGCACACGCCGATACAACTATCGGGATCTCGACACTGAGGTGAACCGCTTTGCAAATTATCTGCTGAGCCTGGGTATTCCGAAGGGCGCCGCGGTCGCCACGCTGTGCCTGAACTCCGCCGACTTGGTGATTGCCGTCTACGGCATCGCCAAGGCTGGCCTTGTCTGGGTGCCGGTCAACGCGCTGCTGCAGGGCGAGGCATTGCGATATATCCTCGAGCAGGTCGAGGTGCAGCTGGTCATCGCCGACGACGAATTGCTGGCGCACACGATCGTCGACATCCGCGCCTGCTGCCAAAGATTGTTGGTCATTTCGGCCTCCGGCGCGCCGATGGTCGGGACGAACGAGCACGGCCGTTTCGCCGATGCGCTGACCGGTCAACCCAGCGACGAGCCACAGGTCGACATCGACGGCTCCGATCTGGCGCAGGTCATGTACACGAGCGGCACGACGGCCCGCCAGAAGGGCGTCATGATCAGCCATCAGGCCGTCTACATCAGCTCGCTGGCCAATGCCATCGAGGCGGACGTGCGCCCCGACGACACGATGGCCGCGGTGATGCCGATATTTCATTGCGCCCAGCACACCCTGGTGGCTACCGTGCTCTGCCGCGGCGGCACGGTGGCGATCGTGCGCCGATTCGAGCCCGAGTCGTTCATGCACATCGTCTCCTCGTTGCGCGTTAGCTGGCTGTTTATGCTGCCGATGATGTACCGTGCCGTCCTCGATCACCCGCGTCGCAAGGATTTCGACCTAAGTTCGCTGCGTTACTGCATGTACGGGATGGCGCCAATCGACCGCACGACGCTGCTGCGCCTTACGCAGGAACTTTGTCCGAGCTTCGCGCTTGGCAGCGGGCAGACCGAGGCCTATCCGGCCTCTTGCGTCTTCAAACCCGAGTATCAATTGGCCAAGTCGGGCCCGTATTGGGGTGAACCCTCGCTCATCGACGATATGGCCATCATGGACGACAACGGCAACTTGCTGCCGCGCGGAGCCATCGGCGAGTTGGTGATGCGCGGTCCGAATGTGATGCTGCGGGTACTACAAGAACCCCGAGGCAACGGCCGAGGCAGCCGCTTCGGCTGGCACCACACGCGGCGACCTGTGCCGATTCGACGAGGACGGCTTGCTGGTCTTTGTCGACCGCAAGAAAGACATGATCAAGACCGGCGGCGAGAACGTCGCCTCCATCACCGTCGAAACCGCCTTGCTGGGTCATCCGGGCGTTGCCAACGTCGTTGTGGTCGGCCTGTCGCATGCCCACTGGATCGAGGCCGTCACGGCATTTGTCGTCGCCAAGCCGGGCGCGAACACGGGCGAAGCGGAGTTGCTCGAGTTTTGCCGGCAACGGCTGGGTCGACACGAGGTGCCCAAGCGCATCGTCTTCTTGGAGCAAATGCCTGTCACGGCCACGGGCAAGATCCAAAAAACGTCCTTCGGGAACGCTATCGCGACCTGTACTCGGACGCGCCCACCTGAGACGGCCGGGAGGAAGGTGCCCTTCGAACGGCGGCAGGTGCGCTTGGCAGGCTCGTGGCGTACCGGCCTTCGACCTGTGACCGCGGAGGCGACGTGACCCAAGCCGACCCGCGGATCAGAACGGCCCAGGGCGACGCAGCCGTCCGTGCGACCGCGCGGCGCCCGTAGCGGTCGAGTTCGCGGCATCTGCGCTGCGCCGGCTCGCTTTGAGCTCCACGGACCGGAACCCTTCGGCGACGGCCAGCGCCACGCGCGCGCGCCGATGCCTCGTGGTCGCGTTCAGGTCGGCCGTCGACCGAACATCCCCCACGCCTGCATGCGCATCACGATTTCGCCGTGCTGGTTGTGCGCTTCGAGCAGCGCATAGACCGAGCCGCGCTGCGGATTGCTGCGCGACGGCCGCGATTCGAGGACCTGGCGCCAGGCGGTCAAACGGTCGCCGGGACGCACCGGCTTCATCCACTCGATCTTCTCGACGCCGGGCGAACCATGGCTGGCCGAATTGAGCAAGTACGCATCGCAGGCCAAGCGCATCACCATGGCGCAGGTATGCCAGCCGCTGGCGATCAGGCCGCCGTAGACCGATTCGCGCGCCCGCTGTGGATCGATGTGAAACGGCTGAGGGTCGTAGCGGCTCGCAAACTCGACGATTTCCTCTGCCAGCACCTCGACCGTGCCCAGATTCAGGCGTTCACCAACGACAAAATCCTCGAAATAGATCATCCCGCCCTCCCACGCGCCGATCCGACGCGGCACTTTGGCGGCAGCAAGCCGGGTCAGCGGCCGCCGCACCCAAGGTCAACACCGCGGCGATCGGCCGATTCCCTTCTTCACGACTCGCATCGCCTCTCATCCAAAGGAGGGCATCGATTCCTACCCACGATTCGATGCCCGCATCAACGCCACAGCACGCCCCGCCGACCCTGGCACGCTGCACGCCGCCTCGCGGCACAGCGACGCTCTCGGACCTGCACGGCGGACATCCTTGCGAAGGGCACGATCCCCGCCGTGGCTGCCGGGATCAGTGACTAAGTTCCCCGAGACGGCGCAGCGCAGTGCTGCGCCGCTCTTCCTCCACGACGGCGTCGACCATGCTTTGGCGCACGTATTCGGTATGGGTACGCGCAGCCCGTGCCGCTTCGTCGGGTCTGTGCTCACGTATTGCGAGCCAGATCGCCCGGTGCTGCGACTTCAACTCGTCCCAGCGCTGCTTGCGCGCGTGCAGATGCTCAAGGTTGCTCGCGATGTGCCCATGGATGACGCGCATCAGGCTCGCGGTCAGGTGTCCAATCAGGATGTTGTGCGCCGACTCCGAAATGACCTGGTGAAAGGCGACGTCGCGGTCTACACACGCTGCGAGGTCATCGCCGGCGTAGGCCGCGTCAAGCTCCGCATGGACGCGGTCGAGCCGTTCTATGTCGGCGTCGGTCGCACGTTCTGCCGCCAGTTGCGCGGCCTGGCCCTCGAGCATCTGGCGAAATTCGAGCAAATCCCGCTGCAGCATCGGGTGGCCGTTGAGCATCTGCTGCCAGGGATCAACGAAATGCGCCTCCAGCCGGTCCGTCACAAAGGTGCCGCCTCCGTGGCGGGTAACCAGCATGCCCTTTGTCGCCAGCTGCTGGATCGCCGCGCGCAGCGACGGTCGGGACACGCCCAGCTCGACCGACAAGTCGCGCTCGGAAGGTAACCGGTCGCGGGGCTTGAGCGAGCCTTCGAGGATCCGACGCTCCAGCACGGCAGCCACGGAATCGGAGACTCGATTTGCGTTTCGACCGGTTTTGTTCATTGCGTGCCTAGTGGTCATACCACCGCGTTGGATGGCCGATCCTAGCCTCGACAACGATAAGAACCCTTGCCGGCCGGCCCAATGCTTGATTTTAGTCAAGAACTCACTGGTCTGACCACATTACCATTCACCAAAACGCAGCCGCACAAGCAGCAGGGGGAGATTGTCACCATGGAGGCACCTTACGAGGGTGGCCGGCGTTACCCGGCCAAGCCGCGCAACGTCTACTTGTTTGCCACTTGCCTGATCGACCAATTCGCACCGGATGCCGGGCTGGACGCCGTGCACCTGCTCGAACGAGAGGGCATGGTGGTTCATTTTCCTCAGGACCAGACCTGCTGCGGGCAACCGGCCTACACCAGCGGCCGCCCGGACGAGGCGCGCACGGTGGCCAGCCGGCAGCTCGACTTGTTTCCCCGACCCTGGCCGGTCGTGGTGCCTTCCGGGTCGTGCGCCGCAATGATGCGCCACCACTATCCGAAGCTGTTTGCCGACGATCCGGCACGGCTGCCAAAGGCGCTGGAATTGTCCGAACGCATCTTCGAGTTCACCGAGTTTCTCGTCCGCGTTGCCGGCTTCCGTGGGCAGGATGCCGGCCAACCCTGCACCGTTGCCTTGCACACTTCCTGCCACGCACGACGTGAAATGGGATCACACGAAACCAGCGCCGCGCTGCTGCAGACCCTGGCCCAGGTCCGGGTGGTCGAGCAGGCACGCAGCGAGGAATGCTGCGGCTTTGGTGGCACCTTCGCCGTGCGCCACCCGGACATTTCGGAGGCCATCGTTAGCGACAAGGTGCAGAGCCTGCGCGCCAGCGGCGCCCAATGCGTTGTCAGCGCAGACTGCGGTTGCCTCTTCAACATCCAGGGCCGCGCCGACAAGCAAGACGCCCTTGCCGGTCGAGCAGGGCCGACGCTGCGCGGCGAACACATCGCCAGCTTCCTGTGGCGTCGCACGCAATTGGCGGCATCGTGAGCGCCCGCGAGCTCATCCTCGGGCGCCTGCGTGGCGCCGCGCCGTTGGAACCGCCGCCGCTTCCGGATGTCGCGGGGTGGTACGCCGCGCGCCGCCGTCAGGAGAGTCCGGCCGAGCGCCTCGGGCGCCTGCGCGAGGCGCTGGAGGCGGCACGCGCGGAGGTCTACGACACGACCGACTCCGGGTGGCCCGATCGATTGCACTCCATCGCCGCCGCCAAGAAGCTGCGCACGCTGCTGATCGCTCCGGCGACCGAGCACGGGGCCCGGCTTGCGGCCTGCCCCTGCGAAGATCTGCGCCTCGTGCCCTACGAGGCGCCCATCGAGTCCTGGCGCGCTGCCATGTTCACGGACATCGATGGCGCGCTGACTCGCGCCAAGAGCGCAATTGCCGAAACGGGCAGTCTCGTCATCTGGCCGGACAGCCGGGAACCGCGCCTCATGTCGCTCGTTCCGCCGGTGCACCTGGTCTTGCTCGATGCGACCTCGATACATGCGGACCTCGACGCCGCGATGGCGGCGGAACACTGGAACGACGGCCTGCCGACCAACGCGCTGTTGATATCGGGCCCGTCCAAGACGGCCGATATCCAGCAAACCCTCGCGTACGGCGCCCACGGGCCCAGGGAGCTGATCGTCTTGATCGTGCATGCCCAAGCGAGCGCGCCGTGAGCGATTCGACTGCCAAGCAGGTCGCGCGAGATTTCGAGCAGCGCAGTCGCGCCGCGGTGAACGACACCGCCCAGAGGAAGAACTTTCGCGGCGCGATGGACTTTCTGCAACAAAAGCGGCGCGCCCAGTTCCCCGACGACCGGGAACTGGCTAGCCTGCGCGACCTGGGCGCCGCCATACGCCGCTACAGCCTCGCGCACCTGCCGACGCTGCTGGAGCAACTCGAAAAGAACTGCATCGCCAACGGCATGCAGGTGCATTGGGCATCATCGGCCGCGCAGGCCAATGCGGTCGCACTGGGCATCGCCCGCCGCATCGACGCGCGCCGCATCGTCAAGGGCAAGTCGATGGTCAGCGAGGAAATCGGCTTCAACCACGCAATGCACGCCGCAGGCATCGAAGCCCTCGAGTCCGACATGGGCGAATACATCGTCCAGCTCGCCGGTGAAAGCCCATCGCACATCATCATGCCGGCGATCCACAAGACCAGGCAGCAGATCGGCGAACTCTTTGCCGCACGGATCCCCGGCGTCGGCTACACCGAAGACGTCGACGCGCTGATCCAGATCGGTCGCCAGGTGCTGCGCGGCAAGTTCGCGGCTGCCGATATCGGGCTGTCCGGCGTCAACTTTGCAGTGGCCGAAACCGGCACGCTGTGCCTGGTCGAAAACGAGGGCAACGGCCGCATGTGCACGACGGTGCCGCGTGTGCACATCGCCGTCGCCGGTATCGAAAAGGTGGTGCACAGGCTCGAACACGTGCCGCCGCTTCTTAGCCTGCTGACGCGTTCGGCCACTGGCCAGGCGATTACCACCTACGTCAACCTGATTACCCGCCCCCGGCAGCCGGACGAGAAGGACGGGCCGCAAGAGGTACACCTGATTCTTGTCGACAACGGCCGCAGTCAGGCTTACGCCGACGCCCAATTGCGGTCCACGCTGCAATGTATCCGCTGCGGCGCGTGCATGAACCATTGTCCGGTGTATGCGCGCATCGGCGGCCACGCCTACGGCACCACCTACCCCGGACCGATCGGCGCCATCATTTCGCCGCACCTGCTCGGTCTGGATGCGACCTACCCGTTGGCCTTCGCATCGACGCTGTGCGGCGCCTGCGCCGAGGTTTGCCCGGTACGCATTCCGATTCCCGATCTACTGATCCGGCTGCGCACCGAGGCCCAGGCCCGTCCGGGCAGCCCGGACGCACGGCTGCGCGGAAGCGGGACGGCCCGCAGCCATCTGGCCACGGCGGTCTGGAACGCCTGGTCCCTGATCTACAGCCGTCTCGGTCTTTACCGCGTGACGTCCTGGCTCTTGAGCCGCGGGCGCGCACTGTCGCCGGTCGAGCAAGGGGCATGGACGCGCTGTCGGACTCCGCTGCAGCCGGCACGCAAGCGCCTGCGCGACCTCCTCAAGGATCGCTCTACATGAACGCGGCGCATCCAGCCGCTCTGTGCAACGCGCAAGCCGCCGGCTTGTCAGCGCCGGGGCGCCGTGCCCGGTTCTTGAAACCGTCCGACACGCTGGCCGTCGTTTCTTCATCGATTGAACCCACCCTACGCAGCGCAACGTAGTCCCCATTGACCGAGGAGGAGATCCGACATGCAGGCCTGGCAGCAAATCTACGATCCATTGGGCAACCTGTGGTTGTCCGCGCTGGTCGCCGCGATCCCGATCATCTTCTTCTTCGTTGCCTTGGCGGTGTTCCGGATGAAGGGTCACGTCGCCGGCACCATAACCGTCATCCTCGCGCTACTCGTGTCCTTCTTCTTCTACCGCATGCCAATCGAAATGGCGCTGGCTTCGGCGGTCTACGGATTTCTCTACGGCCTGTGGCCGATCGCCTGGATCATCGTCACCGCGGTGTTTCTCTACAAGGTCACGGTCAAGACCGGTCAGTTCGAGATCATCCGTGCATCCGTGGTCTCGTTGACCGAAGACCAACGGCTGCAGATGCTGTTGGTCGGATTCGCTTTTGGTGCTTTCCTCGAGGGAGCGGCCGGCTTCGGCGCACCGGTGGCCATCACCGCTGCCCTGCTGGTCGGCCTGGGATTTAACCCGCTGTATGCCGCCGGGCTTTGCCTGATCACCAACACGGCACCGGTTGCCTTCGGTGCGATGGGTATCCCCATCACGGTTGCCGGACAGGTAACCGGCATCGATGCGTTCAAAATCGGGCAAATGGCGGGACGTCAACTGCCGCTGCTGTCGCTGATCATCCCGCTGTGGGTTGTCGTGGCCATGGACGGGATGCGCGGCCTGCGCGAAACTTGGCCGGCGATCTTGGTGACCGGCGCGACCTTCGCGGTCACGCAATTTCTGACCTCCAATTTTATCGGGCCGGAATTGCCCGATATCACCTCTGCCCTGGTGAGCCTGATTAGCCTGGCGATCTTCCTCAAATTTTGGAAACCCAAGCGCATTTTTCGCTTTGTTGGCCAGGAAGTGACGGTGAAGGCCGAGCGTCATACGCTCGCCCAGGTGTTAAGGGCTTGGTCTCCTTTTGGCATCCTGACCCTTTTCGTCACGGTCTGGTCGCTCAAGCCATTCAAGGCGCTGTTCGCCAAGGGCGGGGATCTGGCCTGGACGGTCATCAACGTACCGATGCCGATGCTGGACAAGATGGTTACCAAGATGCCGCCCATCGTGAAGGCTGCGACCCCTTACGCGGCCTCGTATTCATTTAATGCGGTGTCGGCCACCGGGACGGCCATCTTGCTTTCCGCCATCGTCACGATCGTGATGCTGCGCATGAAGCCACGGGAGGCGCTCGGCACGTTCGCAACCACCTTGAGCGAGCTCAAGCGCCCCATCTATTCGATCGGGATGGTGCTGGCCTTTGCCTTCATCGCAAACTATTCGGGCCTGTCTGCGACCCTGGCCCTGCTGCTGGCCGGCACCGGAGCCGCCTTTCCGTTCTTCTCGCCGTTCTTGGGTTGGCTTGGCGTATTCCTGACCGGTTCGGATACGTCTTCGAACGCCTTGTTCTGCAACCTGCAAGCCACGACGGCCCATCAGATCGGGGTATCGGATACCTTGCTCGTGGCCGCCAACACGACGGGCGGGGTCACCGGCAAGATGATTTCGCCGCAATCCATTGCGGTCGCCTGCGCCGCGGTGGGCCTCGTCGGGCGGGAGGGCGACCTATTCCGCTTCACGGTAAAACACAGCTTGGCGTTGGCCGCGATCGTCGGTCTGATCACCTTGGCGCAAGCGTACGTGCTGCCGATGATGATTCCCTAGCTACGCCAAGGCCCGGCATCCAGGCTGCGATCGAATCCGATACTGCCGCGATGTCGGGCAACGCCCCTTGCGATGGCGCCAAGGCGGGTATGGCGGCCTGGCGGCCTGCGCAGCGCCAAGAGACGGCTCGTGATCGCGACCCGGGCGCTACCCAAAGTCCCGCGTTCGGCCTCGGATACCTGCGCACGACCGGCGCTGACCGCAGACAGGTCCTAGATGGCAGCGCGCGATTTGGCGCCGATGCACCCGGCGGGTTTGAATACGCGCTCGTCGGAAGCGGGATATCTTGCCAGCGCGCCAATCGGGCGACGAGGCCTGATGACCAACTCGCCACCACAATTGGGACAGATCCCCGCAAGAGCGCCGGTCGCGCAGCGAACACAAAACGTGCATTCAAACGAACAAATTCTTGCCTCGACGGTGTCGGGCGGTAGATCCACATCACAGCACTCGCAATTTGGTCTCAATTGAAGCATCCACGTCTTCCCAAGTGATTTAGTCGCCTGATTCGGCAGACCGCCATCTGCAGGATTGGGTCCTGTCCAGCATGGTCCCGTTCAGGAGCAGCGCCACTTCCATTGCGCTGGCAAAGGACGAAATGCCTGCCCATTTTCCGTGAGCAAGAGCCGGCGCCGGACGTCTCGTGGCTCAGATCAACAGCACCGATCATGCCGTTGGGCCTAGCGCCGGCAATCGCGTCCTGCGCCCGAACCAATTGAAACGCAACCGTCTACGCAAGCCAAGAACATCGAGGCCGATCATAGGTCAATGCCCAACCCGGCTCTTCCCATACACCGGCATCAGAAATATCAGTTCGTGACCAGCTGGGCCGCGCGCCACGTCGTCGCGCCAATCTGTCGCGCGCGCCGGCGAAACTGCGGCCAATGTCGAGTGCATTTCTGCCTATCGAGAAAATCGCAATTGACCATACTAGGAGGATGGATTCCAATCGTTTGGACGAAATCTCCTCAATCTACGAGAACAAGAAAAGGCGCCAATTGATGTCTGCAACTGCTCGTTCGCAGGCAGCGTTTGTCGTTCCACGCTCGGCCCCTTCTTCCCCGAGCGCCTCCGAATTGCCGCGCCATTGGTTCTTGGCGCCAGGCGTGCAACTTTTCCAGCAACTGCAATTCGGGGCCAAAGCGGCAATCATCGGCCTGGCCTTTCTCGTTCCCATGGTGGGGCTCGTTGCGTGGCTGCTCAAGACCAATGCCGACGGCATGATGCAGTCGCATATGGACGCAACGCGCCAGCACGTGGAAATTGCCCACGGAATTCTCGAATGGGCTCAGGCGCAGGAGCGCAACGGGACGGTTCCGCGGGATCAGGCGCAGCAGATGGCCATGCGCGAGATCTCTGAGCTTCGATACGACGGGGCGGAATACTTCTGGATCAATGACATGCAGGCGCGCATGGTCATGCATCCGACCAAACCGGAGCTCGACGGCAAGGATCTTGCCCAAATGAAGGACCCGAACGGCTTTGCGCTCTTCGGTGCCATGGTCGACGTCGTGCGCAAGGACGGCAAGGGCTTTGTCGCGTACCAGTGGCCAAAGCCCGGCAGCGACACGCCGGTCGACAAGATCTCCTATGTCCAGGGCTTCGCGCCATGGGGCTGGATCGTTGGTTCGGGCGTCTACGTCGGCGACGTGCACGCAGCCATCGTCCGTCAACTGGTCTGGGCCGCGGTCGCTTGCGCCGCAATACTGACCATCGCCGGCTACCTGTTCTTGAGTTTTTACCGCGTGCTGGACGGTGGGTTGCAGGAGACTCGGCGCCACTTGCACGCGATGGCCGAGGGAGATCTGACCGGTTCCCCCGTGCCCCGGGGCCGGGACGAGACGGCGAAGCTGATGTCGGATTTGCGCCGCATGCAAGAGTCACTGCGCAGCGTCGTGCTTCGGGTTCGTCAATCGAGCGACGAGATCGTGCATTCCAGCGGTGAGGTTGCTGCGGGCGCCACGAATCTTTCGAGCCGCACAGAACAAGCCGCGGCCAATCTCGAGGAGTCGGCTGCGTCGATGGAAGAGATCACGGCGACCGTCAAGAATGGTGCGCACCTCACGGGTGAAGCGTCCAAGGGCGCCCGCCGGAACGCGGAGGGCGCTGCGGACGGCGGCCGTGTGATGCACGAAGTAGTCGAGACGATGGAACGCATTCGCACATCCTCCGCGAAGATTGCGGAAATCATCGGCACGATCGACGGCATCGCGTTCCAGACCAACATTCTCGCCCTCAACGCAGCAGTCGAGGCGGCGCGCGCCGGCGAGCAGGGTCGAGGCTTTGCGGTCGTGGCAAGCGAGGTCCGAGTGCTCGCCCAGCGCAGTGCCGAGGCAGCCAGGCAAATTCGGGCGCTCATCGGCACCAGCGTAGAGCAGACCGAGGCCGGAGCTGGGATCGTGAAAAGCGCCGGGACGAAGATCGAGGAAATCGTGTCGTCCTCCCGCCGCGTCGATCAACTTCTCGCAGAGGTTGCCAACGGCGCGTCCGAGCAAAGCCTCGGTATAACCCAGCTCAGTACGGCGATCCACGAGCTCGACCGAGTGACACAGCAGAATGCTGCGCTCGTCGAGCAGACGGCAGCCGCGGCGGCGACGATGAAAGACCAGGCGCAAAGACTCGTCGCCGAGGTATCGCACTTCAAGGTACCCGCCAGCGTCTAACGGCATTGCATCGCACCAACGCGAACGTGGCGCCCCGGTCGTCACGGCTGACCTGCCCCGCCGCCGCGGTGCCGCTAGATGACCCGCCAATCCGCTTTCAGGATTGAAGGATTGCTCTTTGCGTCGGCTGTGCGATTCGCCGGGTCCGCACGTCGAGCTCTGAAATCGGGCCGAGGCACAACGATGCGCAACCGAGACCGGCTCGGGGACGAGACGTCTTCGATAAGCGCGCCGACAGGCTCAGGGGGCCAGACGGATCTCTCGTCGCGATGCAATCCCAGCCCGTTCAATTGTTAACGCCAGCGCCACGTTGCTATGGTCGCGACCCCGGCAATGTTGCCGGCGGCTGCAACGCGGCGGCTGCTCTGCCGTAGAACCGGAAGGAGTCGCCGCGACCCCCAAGAGGTCGGGCATGGCACATCGGGGACAGTGGCAGAACGGACGGGAAACTTGCTGAATGCAGTGCTTAGGGCCAATCTCGCTCAGCGGTGGAGCAGCTTGCCAGTGGCCCTCGGCACGCTACTCAGGCGGTCGATCCATAGGTCAAAACCTGGAGGATCGAGCGGCAGGCTGCTTGCGATAGGTCGTCGCCTATTCCTGCACCCAGGGCAGACCGCGAAATCGCCAGCCCTCGAACGAGCCCCGGCGCGAGTCGTCGTCCAAGTCACCTTCGAACCCCTCAAGCACGTTAAAGACCTGCGCGAAGCCCGCTTCGTGCGCCACCTGCGCCGCGAGCGCCGAGCGCTTGCCACTTCGGCAAAGCAGCAAAACGACGTCGGTTTTCTTGACCTTGGCCTCTAGTTCAGCTACGAAGTTCGGGTTGCGCACCATGGCCATGCCGGTGGCCCAGGCAACGTGAAGGCTCCTCGGGACAACGCCGACAAACTTACGTTCCTCGGCGGTACGAACGTCAACCAGGACGGCCTTGCGCCGCTGAACCAGCGACCACGCCTGGTCCGGGCGCAACGCGCCAGGCGACGTCGCGAGGTCGGGCTCGTGGAGATCCGCCTCGAAATGCGCCAAATGGTGTGTGTCGAACACGATGAGTCCCTAGCTGTGACTGCCCGAAGTGGAGATGATGGAGGCGCAGCTATGGGCACGGCCAATGGTGCATTGGCATTTGTATATGCCCAAAAGATATTTGGACGGAGCCCGATAGATTGTGAGCTTGATGTGGTTGCACCTACGCGGAAAGTCCACCAGCCAGGGGCGCTTTGCTTCTGGGCGGCGCCTACGTGGCGCCGAGTTGAAAGGCGCACCGGGACGCATACCCATAAGATGGGTCGGTTCGGCCCAACAGCACGGCACCTACGCGCCATCCGCCAGCTTGCGCCCCAAGAAAAGACCGCGGCCGACTTAATGCAGTTGGACTTGCGGCGGGCGGCTGAGACGGCGCTCATGGACGCGGGGTGTCGCGTGACGACCGGGGCAAGCTCCTCTCCCGCGGTCAAACCAGTACCCGGGCCCGCCCCTACGAGCGTAGCGACCAGATCGCGCAAGCGCTGCGCGCGCTCCAGTTCCAGGAACAGCGGCGCCGAAAACTCCCGTTCGCACTGGCCAAAAAGGCGCAACCACATCAGGCCAGGGTTCGACGGCGCACATCGATTTCAGCCACAACTCCGATGACGACGTTGGCGTACCCTGAAAAATACTCATGCAAGGAACGCGCACGGGCTTGCAACGCTGGGGGGGCTTGCTGCCAGCTCCAGCAGTTGGCGGTACCGTTCGACATCGCTCGCTTCCGCCGATCCCGCGGGTGGTATTTTGGCCGCTCAGGCCCGACCGGTAAAATGCGCCAACGTTGAATGCGCGCCAACCAGTTCGAGAGGAAACGCCCCATGAAACAATACAGCACGCGCTTGGTAGCCATCCACTGGATCACGTTGCTTCTCTTTGCAGGAACGTATTTGCTGGGCAATACGCTTGACGGTATTGACCAGCCCGCCGCCAAGTTGGCGCTATATCCCTATCATTTCCTGGCCGGCTTGTTGTTGTTGCTGCTCACGATGCTGCGCGCCTGGTTTCGCTTGCGCGACGGCGCGCCGGCACCGCTCGAAGCGGGCAAAGCGATTGCGACGGGCGCCGCGCTGCTCGTCCACAAGGTCCTGTATGGCCTGATGGTATTGCTGCCGCTGAGCGGCCTGCTATTGATCTTTCAAGCTGGAGTAGCGGCCGCGGTACTGGCGAGCGATCCGTCGAAGTTGCCGGACCTGGAGAAGTTCGCCCTACACGAGGCGCACGGCGTTCTCGCCAACCTGCTGCTCGTGACGGTTGCGCTGCACTTTGCCGCGGCGCTCTATCACCAAATTGTGCTCAAAGACAAGCTGCTGCGCCGCATGGCCATGAAGCGCTATCCCACGTGAGCGCGGGCAGTTGGCTACGAAGCAGAACGAGGACACGCGCGTGCACCCGTTCAGACGATCGCCACTCGATTGAGATTCTTTTCAGAGCTGAGAAGCAAACGTAGGGGAAAGCGCCACGCCGCCAAGACTGTCCCGTTCCGATCACTCGATCGTTCTCGGGATTGTCGGGTTGAACTACCTTCGACTTGGGGTCCCGGTGTAATTTCGTCAATTCGGCTCGCCAAGTTGCGTGAATTGGCCTCAACTCCCTTTGCCGGCTCCAGACTTCAGCCAATGAACAATGGAGACTGATTCCCGCGCCCGCGGAGCGCGAAAGCCCGACTGATCGGCAATCTGGATTGTCCCGTCCCAAACCTTAAATTCCGGGTCGATCGCGATATCGATCCAGTCCAGCGGTCACGCGACTGATCTCTTTGGGTTTCCCCCGTTTCAACGGACACTTCCGATAGATGGGAAGATGGGTCTGGGGCTGTCAAATGGCAAAGACGAAGCGGCGGTTCAGCGGGCAACGAAGCCTGGCACCTCGGTCGCGCAGGTTGCCAAGGACCTGGAACTGAACGCCATGGTCCTACGAACTTAGATCCGACAATTTGGGTCCGGCAAATGGGAAGCGACACCAGGCAAGGACTTGAAGACGGCTTTCACGCAAGAATTGGAGCGCGTCAAGAGCGAGCTCAATCGCGTGAAGATGGAGCTGTCAATGCCGACCATGTTTTCCCCAATTTGGCCGAAGTAAATTTCCCCACCCTGTGTATGTAGGGTTTTCAGCCCGCGAGGGAAGCGATCTGCTCCTTCTTTGGCCGACCAGGCCGTCGTTTGGTCGGTAACTCTGTGGCGGCATCGTTCATCAGGGGGCGGCCGCGCAGGTGTTCCGGAACCAAGGCGGCATGCTCGCGTAGCCGGTACGAGTTGCCCTCGATTGGGATGACGACTGCGTGGTGCAGCAGTCGGTCCAGCAGCGCCGTGGCGACGACGGGATCGCCGAAGATGTCGGCCCATTCGCCGAATCCGCGGTTGCCGGTCATGATGAGGGCGCAGCGCTCATAACAGGCGTTGACGAGTTGGAAGAACAGATTCCCGCCCCCCGATCCGACGGGCAGGTAGCCGATCTCGTCAACGATGAGCAGGCTGTAGCGACTCAGGAACTTGACCCGTTCGCGCAGCTTGCCCTCGCGTTCGGCCTTGCGCATGGAGTCCACCAGCTCGGCCAGGGTGGCGAAGAACACGCTCTTGCCGGCCTTGACCGCTTCGACGCCCAGTGCGATCGCTAGATGGCTTTTGCCGGTCCCCGGCGGGCCAAGCAGGTGCACGCACTGGTGGCGGCTGATGAAGTCGAGCTCGGCCAGCGCGAGCACGCGGTGCCGATCCAGGCTGGGCTGGAAGCTAAAGTCGTAGCCCGACAGAGTCTTGATCGTGGTCAGCCGAGCCGTCTGCAGCGCCATCTTGATTCGCCGGCTCTCCCGGATCGAGTACTCCTCGCCCAGCAGTGCGTCGATGGCCTCGAGCGCAGTCACCTCGCCTTGCTCGATGCGCGCCAGCGTCGTTTGCAGCGCCTCGAGCGCCCGCGGCATCTTCAGACCCACGAGGTGGCGCCGTATACGGTCGGTGGTGTTGCTACTCATCGCACACCTCCCAGATGACGGGCAATCTGCTCGTAGATGTCCAGCGGGCGCGTGGCTACGGCGTGACCGGGCAACAAACGGACGACGTGCTTGCCGCGCCGCTGTGCCGGGCGAAGCACGTGGCGGTGCCCAGGAAGCACGGAGCGCTGCCTGCGCCCGTGAAGCCGGGCGTGAACGGCAATGAGTTTGCCGTCCTCGTGGATGCGTACCTGGTCTGCGGTGGTTTCGACCTCCAGCACACGCCGGCGCGTGCCGTCGGGAACGCTGTAGTAGTTGCCACCGACGCTCACGCATCCCTCGTGGCTCAGGCGCCGCTCCAGCCGCAGCACCGCGTCAAACCGCCCAGCCGGCAGGGGTCCAAGGGTCGGTCTTTCCTGGGCGAAGTGCTCGGCAACGACGCGATCGGTCGTGCCGTGCAGCCGCACGTTGGCCACCGTGTCGAGCCAGTGGCGCAGTTGCCGATTCATATCTTCGATATCCAGGAAGCGGCGCGCCATGAAGAAGTCGGCACGGATGTACCGGTACGGCCGTTCGACCTTGCCCTTGGTCTGGGCCCGATACGGCTTGCAGGCACGTGGCACGAAGCCATAGTGCGCCCCGCAGCCCAACAGCTTGGCGTTGTAGATGATTGGCTTGTCGGCGTCGGGTTCGCCCAGCACCGCCGTCTTCATGCGGTCGTACAGAATCTCCCGCGGCACGCCACCGAAGTGCTCGAAGGCTTCCATGTGGCAACGCAGCACCGTCGGTAAATCCTGGTGCAAGACGTACTGCGCCCACAAGTACCGGCTGTGGCCCAGCACCATTGCGAACAGCCAGACCTTGCGCTCCGGGCCCTGTTCGCTGGCAAACTGGACACGAAACTCGGCAAAGTCGACCTGCGCTTGCCGGCCAGGCGGGGTTTCGAACCGAATCTCGAATCCCGGCACCTTCGGCGGCCGAACCTCGAGCAAAAAGTCGTTCAACGCGCTCTTGCCGCCCTTGTAACCGAGCTCTCGCAGCTCGCGCAGCAGTCGCGCTCCAGTCAACTGCGGCCAAGCAGCCACACGTTCGCGCAAATAGGCTTCAAACGGTTCAACCACGGTCACGCGCGGCGCCCGGGGTTTGTACTTGGGGGCAACCAGCCCCTGACGGATGTACTTGCGCACGGTCTTGCGGTCGTGCCCCGTGCGCTCGGAAATGGCCGACACCGACAGGCCCTGCCTGTGCAGTTCCAGGATCATCATCAACTCCTTCAGATTGACCACCCGGCCTCCCGATCGACGTCCGCAAAAACGTCAATCCTGGGGCATCGGGCAGATAGGCAAAGCCCCGGCGGGCCTCGGCCCGCCGGGGCTTTATCGATCAGACTGAGGAAATTTCAGTCGGCCAATTTGGGGAGTATTCATCCGGCGGTGACAGGAGCGCGACATCCTGAAGAAAGCGCTGGGCCACTTCGCCAAAAACCCGGCGCGAGGTACAGCTTTGTGGCCCGTCATCGTTCGGTTTGGCCGGTTCGGTTGATGTGCCGATTGCTTGTTCTATCGCATGGCGGTTTTTACGACTGGTGCGATCGAGCACTGAGCAAGCGATGTCAGGACAATGATCGGCTGACGACGAGAATCCGTAGCAGCTTCCTGCAAAGCGACAAGACCTACGGATCGCCGCGAGCCTGGCGCGACATGCATGACCTGGGAGCAGCGTGCGGCGAAGACCGGGCTGCCCGCCTCATGCGCCATGCCCGCCTGCAAGCCCACCGCAAGCGCGGGGCAAGTCCGCCGATCTTGGTGTGCGGCCGGAGCACTTGATTGCCAAGAATCTGCTGGACCGGTTGTCCGAGTCGACCGCACCCAACCAGCGTTGGGTGGCGGGCTTCACGTACATCTGGACGGCGGAGGGCTGGCTGTTCCTGGCGGCGGTGATCGACTTGCTCTCGCGGCGAGTGATCGGTTGGTCGATGAGCTCGACGATGACGGCCCAGCTCGTTATCGATGTCTTGCTGATGGCGTTGTGGCGGCGAGGCAAACCATCAGCGCTGACGCACCATAGCGATCAAGGCGGCCAGTACGCGAGCGAAGACTTCCAGCGGCTTCTGGACGACCAGGGCATTACCTGCAGCATGAGCAAGCGCGGGGACTGCTCGGACCATGCGGCCATGGAAAGCTTCTTCTCGAGCTTGAAGTTCGAACGAATCTACCGCAAGAAGTACGTCAGCCGGGAAGAAGTGCGCGCCGATGTGTTCGACTACATCGAGATGCTCTACGACCCAGGGCGTCGGCACTCGACCCTCGGGCAGATCAGCACGGTAGCGTTCGAAAATCGCTACTCGGCTTTACCAAAGCGTCCGTGAAACCGGGGGGAAACCCACTGCGGCCAGAGCATCGGCCACGGCGTGGGGATCTTCATCGCCGAGCGATCAGCGCTAGGCTCGCGGCCAATTAAAACGGATGAAAGATATGGCGCGACCGAACAGTGAACCATTAATTACTAAGGGTCGTTCCACCCACGCCGCCAACCATTAGTCCAATTTCAATGGGCGTTGCAAGTGCACTCAAGTTCACGCCGGCCTCATTGGCGTGTAGCACAAAGCTACCCTTGCTTTGCGGCTTAATGTCGATCTCGCCCGTGGCGATCGTCCCGTCGATTCCCGTCAACTGCCCCGTGTAAGTGTACTTTCCGTTGGTGTCCACTACGAAGGACCCAGCGGGGATCGGCGCAACGAACGTACCAACTCGAATGACGACAGGCTGCGTAGCCAAGTTGATTGCGCTGGACGATGCGGTCGCAAAGGTTCCTTGGAGCACGAAACCCAAGGCTCCAGATCCAGTAATCGCCAGGGATGCCTTGAAGGAAGAGAGACTTCCATTCAGTGCGTTCTGCGCCGCAGTTTGCAATGGCGAGTTTGCGTTGCCAGCGATGTTCTGCAAGAAGGCTTGTCCTGTTGGTCCAGCGATTCTCGCAAGGGCCGTCAGTGCCGTTGACTGATACTGCGCGGCGTAAAGCTGGGCTTTATTCAGTGCCAGTTGTTCGGGCGTCTGTGCCGCGATTGCGGACAGCGTGGGCGCGTCAAATCCACTTCTAAGCCCATTGGCACTCAACCAGGCTTGCATGGCAGTGAAATCGGCGACGGCCCGGGTTTGAATGGCAGCGATGTCGGCTGCCGGTGGTCCCGACGATACGGCCGAAATTAGCGCAGCCTCGATCGTGCCTCCGGCGAGCAGCAATTGTTGCACCAAGTATTGCCCTTCTTGCGCCGTGACATCAGATCGAGGCGTAACAAAGATGCTGACCGGTGGAGTCGTCTGAGCCGATACAGGCCCTGTTGCAAGGACTCCCGTTGCCAGAAGAATTCCAAGTCGCATGAGTTGAACTCGTTTCATGGCAGCACCTTTTTTCGGTTGGAAGTCTCGGTTCCGCGATACCTAAACATCATTTCTCTTGGCAAGAGGGATTACCGTGAACGCCCCACAGGTCTTTGCAGGCTGCCGGACAACTTCCAAATGGAGTCCCTTGGAATGCATCGCAAGTCGTGGTCGGACCCGTTCTCGGTGGACCGCCGTAGAAAATACCAGGGAAAGTCACCGAGAGCCCTAATACTTGGCGTGCTCCTCCGCCTCCATTCAATGTCGATCTGGCATCAAATTGAGTGCGCCATATTTGTCCCGACGTCAAATATGGATTTAGCCGCGCGGTGTGAGGCCACATGAGATCGCTTGCATCGAATCCTTGATAAAGGGAGTCATTCGTAGACGACATCGTTACGTGAAGAAGTCCCAATTCATGACCGATTTCATGTGCGAGATCATCCACGCTCACCGTCGGTAGATACTCGATTTGGCCGCCGTTTTGCTTTAGTAATACCAATTGCGGGGCCGCGTTAAGAAGTATCGCGCCGCCGCAGGAAAGTGCTGCCGACGTTGTGCCGAATACGTTTTCCCAATTGGATCCGGATGAAATGCCGTTGACAAAATAGACGTTTATCGCGCCGCTCGATGGATATGACTTAAGAATGCCTATCAGATCGGAGCAACTGATAGCGCCGAACGGGATCACGGAAAGCGGGAGGTTTGTATACCCGTTTGCTTGTACCGTGATACCCACGTCGTAGGATTGGAATATTGAATTGGCAACGGCAACGCTCATAGCGGCCAGCTGGATTAGCTGCTGGTTGGTGGTTAACAGTGATGTTGACGCGTTCCAGAATTTGACCGGGAGGACAACCGGGGGCCCGAATGCGACCGGAATCGTGTCAGGCCCTGCGGTCCATTGCACGTTTTGGAGCCATACCGGCGGATGGTTCGCCGTGAACGCAACAACCTCGTTCGGTAGCCCCGGATCAGCGACATAGTTATCTAACCCGAGTGGCAAATTGCCATTCGAAGGCACGTCAGGCGGATACGATTTTCTGGACGTATAGGGTGCGGTAGAACACGATGAAATGCTGGTGCACAGGTCGCCGCTCGCCCAAAAACCGACCAAATTACCGGGGTCGGAGTTTGATACGTTGAGGCTATCGGGCCCCGCCGCACTGCACGGCAGAGCGCCCGAAAAGACCCAATTGAAGGTGGATCCCTCCACCGTTTCTACCGAAGTCCCGGAAATCGTACCGTCAGCGGCGAAGATCATCGTATTGGTGTACCCGCCTGCCTGCCCAATGCTGCTGTATACCGGCGTAAACCACTCTGCTTGGCCCGGAACGTTGAATGTTGCGCCGAGTGCGAAGCCGGAGGCGTAGAGAAAAAAGCCGCCAGACGGATTGCTTGGAGTCGGAGGATTGCTTGGATCCGGGTAGGCGGAGTAAGGGACTGTTCCACTGACTGCTCCCCTACTAATACCGGCTTCGAGAACTGGGAAGGCCGTCCCCGCGGTCGGTATACATATTTGAGCCAAGGCACTTTGAATCCAGAGCACCGAGAAAGACGCTGCAGCAAATACCTGCACCAGCTGCGAGATTCTTTTGGAAGTTTTCATTGTCACCCCCGACAAAGCCGGCCAGAAAAGCGATGCACTGGAACGTAGCTTGTGCGCCCGAAACTATGTGCCGCCAACTTCTCTTTTGCGATGGGGAAGCTTGGACCGCTTTGTGGCGACCGCCTTTGCGGCGACCGCTTTCGTTGCTGGGGCAGTGTGACGATGCGAGTGATTTTTTGTCAATGGGTATTTATGCCCTTATTGTGCGGTCACGATCCAGCGTGGCACGAAATAGCTGTGCGACCGCAACAGATCACGTTATGGCTACGATTGAAGAATCGTTCCGGAGGCGTGGTAGCCGAGTAAGTCGATCGGTCACGAAGCATTTGCTCAAAACTTGGACGCTTATCCAGCGATGATCGAGTGGTTATTGGTGGTGCCTGATTCCGCTCCCCGAACGCGCATCCGTACTTGATGCGGCCACATATTCACCATTATTCAATGTGCTTCCACGACCGCCGCTTGCGAATGCTGCAAATCGTCTGAGGGCTGATGCCGATTTTTCCGCTGGTTCGATCCCCGACAGTTCGCTTGTGCGAATCTCACGCACATCGTCTGCGGTGAGGTGCGTGGAACATTGAGACTTGCCGCGCATCCCAATCTTCTTTGCCTTGACGACATTGTCGAGTTCCAAACTTTTCCATGAGAACTTCTGCTTAATGCTTCCGGTCGTGCTGGCTGCGACTCCGCAGTCAGCCACGATTTTGCGCGTATGGGCGAGCATCGAGCACGATTGCGCGGACCTGGTCTTCGTTCAGAACGGCCTTCGGTGATAGCTCGCCCTCCGGAACATTTGCACGACCCTTTGCAATCTTGTCGAGCATATTGTCGCGGCTTGTGCCCACGGTTAAGTGGTTAGGGTTCACGCATCCAGGGTTGTCGCAAGAGTGCATGACGACCATGCCGGTTGGCACGATCTCGCCAGTACGGAGCGCGCAGGAGAACTGGTGCGCCTTCGTGTGCAACCTTCCGCCCAACGCTCCTCTGAATATGCCGTAGCCGTCCCGATCTGTGGCCGCTGCCCATAGCCAGCAGCCGTCAGTCTTCTTGACCTGGAGCCAGAAGCAATCTTCAGCTGACAGGCCTTTCATCAAGCCGGAATGTCTTTTGACGGCCACGGGTGACCCGTAGGTCCGATTTCTGCGCCAGCTTTTGTTGCATAGCCAAGCGCCAAGACTGGTTTGTCGCAACCCATGATGCAACAGACGTTCTTTGTTTTTTCCAATCGATTAGCAGGCATCATCCGCGCCTGGCTCCCGCTGCCAAAACGCACACCCCATCCTCGGCGTCCCGATCACCTGAGTTCCGCCGCCTTGCTCACATACGAGATGAGCGGCCAGGAAGCGACCCTGGAAGGACGAGCAGGTGAAGCAGCCCCGGTCCCTCGCGGGCGAGCTGGCGGCGTAGGGGGCGAACTGATGGGGTTGCATGGGCACGAGGCTACGCCAGCACCGCCGCGAATCCCAGGCCAAGGAGCTGCGCACCAGTGCGCAGGCACCCACAACGTACGTCGACTCACTCGGGAAAATCGATCCTGGTTCGATCTGGCGTGCCCTGCAGGCGCTCGATGCTGGGTCGATCCAGTGTCCTGCGGGTCCGGCTGCTACCCTGCCGACCGCTGGCGAGTGTTTGCCGGATGTTTGATGGCGAAGTGTTTCGGCTTAAGAGCGTCCACTTACGTGGAAAGGCTCATGAATCTTGGTGCTGCTGAGACGAATCGAACGTCCGACCTACTGATTACGAATCAGTTGCTCTACCGACTGAGCTACAGCAGCAGCGGGGCGGATTATAGACGGTGCCGGTCAAAGAGCGAATCCGAGGGCGATGGGCAAGAACTCCGGCGAAACATGCCCCCCGGCCCGCCACCGGCCGTCGCCGCTTCGCTCAGCGGTGGCCGTGGCGCGCCAATGCCCAGCGCACATGCTCGCGCACGAGGGCCGAGGGGTGGTCCGCGCGGCCGACCAAGGAAGCCAATACTTCCGTGCCGGTGCGCGCATTGCCCAGGGCAACCGCCAGGTTGCGCAGCCAGCGTTCGTGGCCAATGCGCAAGATGGCGCTGCCGGCGTGGCGGCGCGCGAACTCCTCCTCACTCCAGGAAAAAAGCGCCGTCAGGGTCGCTGCATCCAGCCCGTTGCGCACGTCAAAATCAGGCAATTTGGCGCGCTGGGCAAAGCGGTTCCAGGGACAGGCGAGCTGGCAATCGTCGCAGCCGTAGATGCGATTGCCGATCAACGGGCGCAATGGTTCTGGGATCGCGCCGGGATTTTCGATCGTCAGGTAGGAGATACAGCGACGCGCGTCGAGCTGGTACGGCGCAGTGATCGCGCGCGTCGGGCAGACGTCGATGCAGGCGCTGCAACTGCCGCAATGTTCACCGACGGGGGCGTCGACCGGCAAAGGCAGATCGGTCAGTATCTCCCCAAGGAAGAACATCGAGCCGGCATCGCGACTGAGCAGCAACGTGTGTTTGCCGCGCCAGCCCAGACCGGCCTTGCGCGCCAGCTCGACTTCGAGCAGCGGCGCACTGTCACAATAGGGACGATAGTCTGGGTGTTGCACGGCGCGCGCGATGCGCCGACCCAGATCGCGCAGGCGGCCACGCAGGATCTTGTGGTAGTCGCGACCGCGCGCGTACAGCGAAATCACGGCGGCGCCCTGCGCGCTCAGCCGTGCCCGTTCGCGCTGCACCCAATCTTCGTCGGCACCCGCGGGCAGGTAGTCCAGGCGGGCACTGATGGCACGCAGCGCGCCGGGCTGAAGCCGGCCGGGCGCGGCACGCAGATGGGCTTGGCGTTGCAAATACGCCATCTGCCCGTGTCGACCCTCTTGCAGCCAGCGCTGCAAACGCTCGGCCGCCTCGGTCACGTCAAGATCGGCGATGCCGACAGCGCCAAAGCCCAGGTCCACGCCCCATCGCTTGATCCGATCGGCCAGATCAAGCCAAGTTTCCGGCTCAGTCGACGCAACCGCGACTGGCGCCAGGTCGCTATGCTTGTCTGGCGGGTGTCGGTTTCGGGGCGTTGCGTTCAAAAGGTTCGTTCCTTGGTCGCGCGGCGCCGCAATCGGATGCGCGGGGCCGTGACGGATACGGCGGATTGCAGGGCTCTCGCCGGCGCCATCGTAGCCGCAGAGGGTGCGCCTGTAGGGCGTGAAGCCAACCGCGTACGCCGGATGCCCTAGCACGCCGGCGCCCGAGGGCCGGACCCGCCCGGCAATTCCCGTTTCTACGAAAGTGAAAGGCCATTGGCGCCCACCTTTGCTAAATGGCGATTATCGGATCGTTATGGCATTGAAAACTACGGAATTCCTGCTAAAGGATGAAGAGGCGACGGCCGCCTTGGGCGTCGCCCTGGCCGACGTCGTGCTGGCCACGGCGGCACAGTTGCGCGAGTACGGATTGACGATCGGGCTCACGGGGGACCTGGGCGCCGGCAAGACGGCACTGGTTCGCGCCGTGCTGCGCCGCGCCGGCGTCGGCGGGACGGTCAAGAGTCCATCCTTTTCTCTACTTGAACCTTATGAGGTTTCGAGATTACACTTCTATCACTTTGATTTTTATCGCTTCAAGGCTCCCGAGGAATTCCTCGGAAAGGGGCTTTGGCGAATATTTCGGCTCCGGCGCGCGTGTGCCTGGTCGAGTGGCCCGAGCGGGCCGGCAGTTACTGCCGCCAATGGACCTGCAAATCGCCCTGCAGGTCCTGGAGTAGTCGCGACCGCCGGGCCAGATGCGCGCCGATGTAGCGCCAACTGGGCGCCCGGGCGAAGAGCAAGAATCGCCGCCAACACGGAGTTTGGTGTGCAATGCCTGAAGCTGTTCGGGGGAACCATGGTCGGAAACCCGCGCCGGCGCCTGATCCAGGGCGCGCTCGGCGCCGCCGGCAGCATGGTGCTCTGGATGACGCCGCACATCGCGCGCGGCGCGGCGCTGCTGGCGGTGCGCGTCTGGCCGGCGCCCGAATACACGCGGGTGACGATCGAGCACGACGTCGCCGCTCAAGTTCCGCCATTTCTTGCTGCGAGACGCCAAGCCGCTGCGCATGGTGGTCGATATCGAGGGCATCGATCTGACGCCGCAGTTTTCCGAGCAGCTCAGGAAAGTCAACGCCGATGATCCATTCATCGCGCGCATCCGCGTCGGCCAATTCCGACCCCGCGTGGTGCGCCTGGTCCTGGAACTGAAGACAGCCGTCGATCCGCAGGTGTTTGCGCTCGAGCCCGTCGGTCCCTACCGCAACCGCCTGGTGCTCGACCTGTACCCCGAAGGCGCCAACGACGCGCTGATGGCCTTGCTGCGCTCGCCGGCCGACCCGCTTCGGCACCGCAGCGCCGCTGTTGGGCGATGCGAGTCCGGACGCCGCAGCGAATCGAGCTGCCGGCGCCGAGTCACCGCTTGCGCCACGCGCCGACGGCGCTGCCGAGCGCCGTCAACCCGGCGCCGACGAATGCCGACCCGGCCGCGCCAGCAGAAGGCGCGCCGGCCGATTCGGCAGACAGGTCGGCCAACGCAGCGCAAGCCGGCTGCACGAACGGTGCGTCGTCGAGCAATCTCGGCGGCCCGGCCGACGCGCCTGGCGGACCCGGCGGGCGAAGCCCTCGGCCGACGCGCCGGTACCCGTCGGCCGGCACGCGCAGTGCGGCGCCTGATCACCGTGGCGCGTCGACCCGGGCCACGGCGGCGAGGATCCCGGCGCCGTCGGCAAGCGCGGCACCTACGAGAAGCTCGTGACGCTGTCGATCGGCCGCCAGCTTGCTGCGCTGATCGAGGACCAGTCCGACTACCGCGTGCTCATGACGCGCGACGCCGATTACTTCGTGCCGCTGGGCGTGCGCGTGACCAAGGCGCGCCGCGTGCAGGCCGACCTTTTCGTCTCGATCCACGCCGATGCCTGGGTCCGCCGCGACGCGCGCGGCTCGTCGGTGTTCGCGCTCTCCGAGAGCGGCGCCACAGCAGCGCGGCGGCCGAACTGGCGCGCCAGCAAAACGATGCCGACCTGATCGGCGGCATCAACGTGGCCTCGCACAATCCGCAGGTGTCGCGCGGTGCTGCTCGACCTGTCGACCAGCGCGCAGATCAGCGACAGCCTGCGCTTCGGCGACGCGGTGCTGCGCGAACTCGGAGCGCATCAACCAGCTGCACCGCGGCCACGTCGAGCAGGCGGGCTTTGCGGTGCTCAAGGCGCCGGACATCCCGTCGATCCTGGTCGAGACCGCCTTCATCAGCAATCCGGACGAGGAGGCGCGGCTGCGCGACCAGGACTACCAGAAGCAGCATGGCCGCGGCGATCTTCAACGGGCATCCGCGGCTACTTCGCGAAGAATCCGCCGGCGGCACGCAACCCGATCGGCTAGGCGCGGCCGAGGCGCAGGTGCAGACGTCGCGCCTTAGGAGCCGCGCCAGCCGCGGTACAACTGGCCCAGGCCGATCAGGACGAGGGGCCCAGCGCGCCGGCCAGTCCGATCAGCAGCACCAGCCCCAGGTGATCGCGCACCAGGGGCACATTGCCGAACAGGTAGCCGCCGCCGACGAGCAGCACGCTCCAGAGCACGGCGCCGGTCACGCTGAAGAGCTGAAAGCGCCGCACCGACATGTCCGGCGCCGGCAACCAACGGTGCGAAAGAGCGCACCACCGGAATGAAGCGCGCAGCGATCAGCGTCTTGCCGCCATGCGTCTCGAAAGAACGCATGGGTGCGATCGAGCGACTTCCTGTGGATCCAGCGGATGGAGCCGTCGTAGATCTTGTGCCCGAGCCAGGAGCCGATGGCGAAGTTGCAGGCATTGCCCAGGATGGCCGCCAACGCGATGCTCACCGCCAGCGGCAGCAGTTCAAAGGCGCCGCCCGGCGGCGATCGCCCCGGCGATGAACAGCAGCGAATCGCCAGGCAAAAAGGCCATGAAGACCAAGCCCGTCTCGGAGAAGATGATCAGGAACAGCATGCCATAGGCAGCCGATGCCGTGCTCGCGGGCGAGCGCCAGCAGGAACTTGTCGAGTCGCGCCAAACAGATCGAGCCAGTTGATGCCGTTCCAAATTCGCCGCGCCTGAAGATGTTGGTCGAGCGCCGATGTTACTCGACGACGGCGTCGTCCGCGGGCAAGCCGCAAGGCGGCCGTCTCCCGGGTCCATATAATGAATCCATGTCCGACGCGACCGACGCCCCGGCGCCGCGGAGTATACGCAAGCCCAGATTCCGGTCTACCTGAACGAGCCGATGCCCGATTGGCCCGCGCTTAGGCCGGCGCTGACGCGTCCGACGGCGGCACAGATCCGCCGGCTGCCCGACGTGCTGATCAGCCAGATCGCCGCTGGCGAGGTGGTCGAGCGCCCGGCGTCGGTGGTCAAGGAGCTGCTGGAAAACGCGCTGGACGCCGGCGCGACGCGCATCGAGGTGCGGCTGCAAGGCGGCGGCGTGCGCCGCATCGTGGTCAGCGACGACGGCAGGCGGCATCGCGCCCGACCAGTTGGCCATGGCGTTGCAGCGACACGCCACGAGCAAGATCGCCAGCCTGCAGGACCTGGAAACGGTCGCCACGCTGGGTTTTCGCGGCGAGGCGCTGGCCAGCCATCGCCTCAGTCGCGTCGGTGAGCATCGTCTCGCGCACCGCCGACGAAGCGCACGCCTGGCGCATCGAAGCGCGCGTGGCGCCAGCGGCGGAGCCGGCAGACGCAGGGGCCGGCGGCCGGCACGGCGGGCACGCGCGTCGAGGTCGGCGAGCTCTTCTACAACACGCCGGCGCGGCGCAAGTTCCTGCGCAGCGAAGCTACCGAACTGGGGCATTGCGTCGGCGTGGTCGAACGCGTTGCTGCCGCGCATCCCGCAGGTCGGCCTTCCAGGTCTGGCACGAAGCGCGCTGCGTGCTGGATGCGCCGCGCGGCGGCCTGCGCGAGCGCACGCTGACGCTGATGCCCGAGGGCTTTGCCGCTGCGGCGCGCGGTCGATGAGAGGCCGGCACGATTGCGCTGGGCGGCTGGGTCGGCGCGCCGACGGCGTCGCGCCCGCGCGCCGATGCGCAGTTCTTCTACGTCAACGGCCGCTACGTGCGCGACAAGCTGCTCGGCCACGCGGTGCGCGCCGCCTACGCCGACGTGCTGCACGGCTCGGCGCAGCCGATGTACTGCCTGTTTCTGCAGATCGACCCGGCGGCGCGTCGACGTCAACGTGCATCCGAGCAAGAGCGAGGTGCGGTTTCGCGACGCCTCGGCGGTGCACCAGTTCGTCCGCCACTGCGGTCGAGCGGGCGCTGGCGCCTTCGCGCTGCTGGCGCCGAAGCCGGCCGTACGGTGCAGCTGCGCGTCGGCGTCAAATCGACCGGACCGCAAGGCTCGGGCGCCGGCAGCGAAGGCGCGGGACGGGAGCCATGGGCGCCGGGCTGGCAAGCGCAAGCCACACCTTGGCTCTGGCGCTGCAGGCGCCGGGCGGACGCGCGGGACCCGACCGGTCCGCTTGCCCGGGCCCACCCTTGGGGGAGCGGCCCGGCCGACGCCGCGCACCGCGCTGGCGCCGACGTCACCGGCGGGCCGGGCACGGGTAGCCAACGCCACCCTGCCGCCGCTGGGGTACGCCATCGCGCAACTCGGCGGCGTGTACGTGCTGGCCCGCAACGCGCATGGCCTGGTGGTCGTCGACATGCATGCGGCCCACGAACGCATCGTCTACGAGGGTCTGAAGCGCGCGCTGGGAACCGACGCGCTGGCCTGCCAGCAACTGCTGATTCCGCACGTCTTTGCCGCCAGCGCCCTCGACGTGGCGACCGCGGAGGACCACGTCGACACGCTGGCGCAGATGGGGCTGGACCTTCGGCCGGCCGGCCCGCAGACGCTCTCCTTGCGCGCCCTGCCCCAGTTGCTCGCGCAGGCGGACGTACCGGCGCTCGTGCGTCACGTACTGGCCGACCTGCGCCAGTTCGGGGCGCAGCGCGTCATGGTCGAGCGCCGCGACGAGCTGCTCGCTACGATGGCCTGCCATGGCGCGGTGCGCGCCAACCGAACCTTGAACCTGGACGAGATGAACGCCCTGCTGCGCCAGATGGAGAGCACCGAGCGCGCCGACCAGTGCAACCATGGCCGTCCGACCTGGGTGCAGCTCGGGCTGGCCGACCTGGACCGCCTGTTCCTGCGCGGACGATGAACGCGCGCTCGATCAGCACCGAGTTGCCGCCCCACGCGAACGAGACCGAGGCTGCCGGCCAGGCGCCGGCAGCACCCCGACCGGAAGCGCTCTTGCTGATCGGCCCCACGGCCAGCGGCAAGAGCGCCTTGGTGCTGCAACTGGCAGAGCAATTCGAGCTGGAGGTCATTTCCCTTGATTCGGCCCAGGTCTATCGCGGTCTGGATATTGGTGCCGCCAAGCCGTCGGCACAGGAACGTGCGCGGATCATGCATCACCTGGTGGACATTCGCGATCCGGCGCAGCCCTATTCGGTGGCCGATTTTCTGCGCGACGCTGCCGCTGCCGTTGCCGATATCCGGCGGCGCGGGCGCTTGCCACTGATTGCCGGCGGCACGATGATGTACGCGCGCGCCTTGCGGGAAGGAATGGCGCAATTGCCCGGCGCCGACCCGACCATCCGCGCCCGTCTGGAGGCCGAGGCGGCACAGGTGGGATGGCCGGCACTGCACGAGCGGCTCAGCCGGGTCGACGCTGCCACTGCGCGGCGCCTGGCTCCGGCCGATCGCCAGCGCATCGGCCGCGCGCTGGAGATCTTCGAGCGCATCGGCCGGCCCATGTCGGAGCTGCTGGCGCGGCAGGGACCGCGCACGCTCGCTCTGCGCACGATTGCGCTGATGCCGCAGGACAAAGCGCGACTGCACCGACGCATCGAGGAGCGTTTCGACGCGATGCTGCGCGCCGGCTTCCTCGACGAGGTGCGGGCGCTGCGCGCCCGTGGAGACCTCCATGCCGATCTGCCCGCGATGCGCAGCGTCGGCTACCGGCAGGCCTGGGAGCATCTGGAGCACGGCACGCCTTTTGAGGAATTTCGCACCGCGGCGATCGCCGCCACCCGTCAACTGGCCAAGCGCCAGATGACGTGGCTGCGATCGATGGACGATACGGTACGCATCGACCCATTTGTGGCCGACGCCGGCCAGCGTGCGGTCGCAGCGGTTCGCGACGCCTTTGCAGCGGCGCGCCGCGACTAGACCACCCGGCAGCCGGCGCTTCCTGCGGCGCGCACCTCGATCGCCCCGATCACCTGGCAGCGCTCGCCCTGAGCGACGAATTCGGCGACCGCCCGATCGGCGTCAGCAGCATCGACGATCACCACCATGCCGATGCCGCAGTTAAAGACGCGGTGCATTTCCTCATCGGCGACGCGGCCCTGGCGTTGCAGCCAGTCGAAAATCGCGCCCCGCTTCCAGGCCTCACGCCGAAGGACCGCGCAGGTCGAATCGGGCAGCACGCGCGGCACGTTCTCCAGCAAGCCTCCCCCGGTGATGTGCGCCATTCCCTTGATGCGCACACGCTCGAGCACCGCCAGGACCGGCTTGCAATAGATGCGCGTGGGTGCCAGCAGAGTTTGCGCGAGGCTGCGGCCCTCAAAATCGCTATCGTAGGCAACGCCAGACGCCTCGACGACGCGCCGTATCAGCGAATAGCCATTGGAATGCGGACCGCTGGAGTCAAGACCCAGGACGACGTCACCGGGCCGGATGTTGCGACCGTCGATAATGGCCGACTTTTCCACCACCCCAACGGCAAAGCCGGCCAAATCGTATTCGCCGTCCGGGTACATGCCCGGCATCTCGGCCGTTTCGCCGCCGATCAGCGCGCAGCCGGCCAATTCGCAGCCCCTCGCGATGCCGCCAACCACGCGCTCGGCCACCGCCACATCGAGTTTGCCGCAAGCAAAGTAATCGAGGAAGAACAGCGGCCGCGCACCCTGCACCAGGATGTCGTTGACATTCATCGCCACGAGGTCCTGGCCGACCGTATCATGTCCGCCGAGCGTGAACGCCAGCTTGAGTTTCGTGCCCACGCCGTCGGTGCCGCTCACCAGCACGGGCTCGCGCATGTCCCTGGGCATCTCGAACAGGGCGCCGAACCCCCCGATGCCGCCCAGCACGCCGGGGATCAGCGTCTTGCGCGCCAGCGGCTTGATGCGCGCCACGAGCTCGTCGCCGGCATCGATCGATACGCCGGCCGCGGCGTAGGTCAGTCCGGAGGAGGCCTGGTGCGATGCCGGCGGGGATTTGGGCGAGGAGTTCATCGGGATTCGGGGATTGGAACCATAGGGAAAAACTACGCCGTCAGGATCGTTCAGCCACTGCGCCATGGCCCGGATCCGGCCGCGGCCGTAGACTCGCGTTCCGGGCGCGTGCGTTGCATCGGGTCCGCAGCCGCCGCAAGGGGTCAGACCAACACCTGCGCAGAACCTGCGCGATTGTACTGGGAGCGAGCACTTGACTGAATCCGCCAGACCGAACCGGCCCGAGCCCAGGGCCAACCCGCCGGTCGAAGGCGAGTCCGGTGCAGACGAACTGGCTCGCCCACAGGCCCCGCTCGGCCTGCGCACGCAATATCCCAACGCCGGTTGGATCGGGCTGGGGCTTGTGCTGGTGGTTTCCTTCTTCTACCTGTTGGCACCCATTTTGACACCGTTCGCGCTGGCCGGCGTGCTGGCCTACATGCTGCACCCGGGCGTCAGCTGGCTCGAGCGGCACAAGATTGCTCGGTCCTTTGGCAGCGTCCTCATGGTGGTGCTGAGCGCAGCCCTCATCGCCGGCCTGTTGCTGATCCTGCTGCCGGTCCTGGAACGGGAGGTGCTGGCACTCGACGAGAAATTTCCTGCTCTCGTGACACAGATAAACAGCCACCTAGCACCGCTGCTACACCAGTGGCTGGGCATCTCGCTCCGGCTAGACGCGCCGGCACTGCGTGCGCTGGCGATGCAGCAAGTCGGCCAACAGGACATGGTCAGCACGCTGCTGTCGCGCTTTGGCAGCGGCGGCCTGGCGGTCCTGGAAGCATTCGGCAGCCTGATGCTGGTGCCGGTCGTGCTCTTTTATCTACTCGTCGATGCCCGCTCGTTTGCCGCCCGGTTCGAATCGGCCCTGCCCAGGCTCTGGCACGAGCAGACGATGGGTTTCCTGCGGGAAATTGACGCGATCCTTGCGCAATTCCTGCGCGGGCAACTGACCGTGATGCTGGTCCTGGCGATCTACTACTCGAGCGCGCTGGCCATAGCCGGATTTGACTCGGCGCTGCCGATCGGGGTAATGACCGGGCTGCTGATCTTCATCCCCTACGTAGGCTTTGCGATCGGCCTGATCCTTGCCGCGCTGGTGGCGCTGCTGCAATTTGCCACCTGGCAGGCCGGTCTGAGCGTTTTGGTTATCTACGGCATCGGGCAAGTGCTCGAGGGATTTTTCCTCACGCCGCGGCTGGTCGGTCAGCGTATCGGTCTGCACCCGCTGGCCGTCATTTTTGCCTTGCTCGCCTTCGGCCATATCTTCGGTTTTTTTGGCGTCCTCATGGCGCTGCCATCGAGCGCCGTGCTGCTCGTCGCGCTGCGTCGCTTGCGCAAGCGCTATTTGGCCAGTTCGTTTTATCTCGGCAGCTGATTGCCGCCGACGGATTCCGCCTTTGGCCCAGCCGACCCCACCGTGACGCCGCGTCAATTCACCCTCGACCTGCTCCCGGCGCCCAGCCCCAGCCTGGACAATTTCGTTCCCGGGGACAACGGTCCGGTGCTGGCGGCGTTGCGCGCCGCGCTCGCGGACCAGGGGCCGGAATTCGTGCACCTCTGGGGCAACCCGGGCAGCGGCCGCAGCCATCTGCTAACGGCCGTGGCGCGGGCTGCGGGGACGGCGGACGCGAATTTGCACGCCGTTCCCGTCTTCTCTTCGCGACAGCGCGTCTACGTGGTCGACGACGTGCACCGCCTCGACGATCGGCAGCAGGCGGCGCTATTTGCGCTGCAAAATGCGGTGCGTGAACACCGCCGCCAGGATCCCGTCGGCGAGACGGCGCGAGGAGCTGGCAAGACCACGGGAAGCGTACTGGTGACGTCCGCAGACTTGCCGCCGGCCCGGTTGCGCCTGCGCGAGGACGTGCGCACGCGGCTGGGTTGGGGACTGGTATTTGCCTTGCAACCCATCGCCGAAGCCGACCGCGCCGCCGCGCTGGAGGCCTATGCGCGCGCACGCGGAGCGCGGGTCGACGAAGAACTCGTACCCTACATGCTGACGCGGCTGCCCCGGGACATGCGCACCCTGGTGTCCGTTCTGGACGCTCTTGACGCCTATGCCCTGGCGCACCAGCGCGCGCTAACCGTGCCGCTGCTGCGCCAATGGCTGCAGACGCAGCAGCGGCAATGAGCAACGGCGGCGTTAGAATGCAGCCCATGTCAGCTACCGCACTATGATTAGGCGGCTCGTCCAGCGCGTCCAAGACAGAGTCCAGACGCTGCTTGCCCGCAAGCCGCGAACCCGTCGCACGCCCAAGAAGATTCCGGCAAGCCAGCATGGGATCGACCGTGCCCTGGTATCGAAGGCCGCACTGCGTACCTGCGAAACGCTGCAGGCCGCGGGCTTTCGCGCTTACATCGTTGGCGGCGCGGTGCGCGACCTGTTGCTGGGCATCGCGCCCAAGGATTTTGACGTCGCCACCGACGCCACGCCAGAGCAGATCAAGTCACACTTTCGGCGCGCCATCATTATTGGCCGGCGCTTTCGCTTGGTCCACGTAATGTTCGGTTCCGAGACCATCGAGACATCGACCTTCCGCGCCTTGGGGACCGGCGTGCGCGACACCGACGAGCACGGCCGAGTCTTGGCCGATAACACCTTCGGCGAACAGCACGAGGATGCGGCGCGGCGCGATTTCACCGTCAACGCGATGTATTACGACCCGACCAAGGAGGAAGTCCTCGATTACCATGACGGCGTGCGCGATGTTCGCCGGCGTTGCCTGCGCATCATCGGCGATCCGGAGGGCCGTTATCGCGAGGATCCGGTGCGCATGCTGCGCGCCGTGCGCTTTGCCGCCAAGCTCGGGTTCGAGATCGACCCGCAAACGCGGGCGCCGATCGGTCGCCTAGCTGGGCTGATCGAAAACGTTCCGGCCGCCCGCCTTTTCGACGAGATGCTCAAGCTGCTAACGAGCGGCCATGCGGTCGGCTGCATTGAGCGACTGCGCGCGGAGGGCCTGCACCACGGCTTGCTGCCGATGTTGGACGTAATCCTGGATCAGCCCCAGGGCCTGCGTTTTGTCATGCTCGCACTCTCGCGCACCGATGAGCGCGTGCGCGCCGGCAAGCACATCGCGCCGGGCTTTTTATTTGCCACGCTGCTTTGGCACGAGGTCTTGTCGCAATGGAACAGGGCGGTGGAGGCCGGGGAACACCGCCTGCCGGCGCTGGACGCGGCCATCGACCGCGTGCTCGACACGCAGACGGAAAAGCTCGCCATACAGCGGCGCTACAGTTCCGATATGCGGGAAATCTGGATGATGCAGCCGCGTTTTGAGCGGCGCCACGGTCAGGCGCCGCTGCGACTGGCCGAGCATCTGCGCCTACGCGCAGGCTACGACTTCTTGCTGTTGCGCTGCGACTGCGGCGAAGCGCCGGCCGAATTGGGCCAGTGGTGGACCGATTTCCTGCGGGCCGACGAAGCCACGCGGACATTGATGACGCAGCAACGTCCCGAGACCTCCGCCGCACCGCGCAAACGTCGCCGCGGTGGGCGCCGCCGGTCGAAGTCGGATGTGCCGTCCGCTACCGAGCCGGTGGAGGAAGCTGCCAAAGGAGAAGGCGATCACAACCTCTGAACCGACACCTTCGATGGTGCGACGCGCCTATATTGGAATGGGCGCCAATCAAGGCGATGTCCTCCAGAGCATGCGCGCGGCGGTCGAGGCCTTGCGTTCGCTGGAGCGTTCGAGCCTCGTCGCGCTGTCGCCGTTCTACCGCACTGCGCCGCTCGATGCCAGTGGGCCGGATTTCATCAACGCGGTGGCGGCACTGGATACCTCCTTGGAGCCTTACAGCCTGTTTCTGCATCTGGCCGACATCGAATTGATGCTCGGCCGAAGGCGCCGGACGGGCGACTCGCCTCACAGCGCCCCGCGCACCATCGATCTGGACCTGCTCCTTGTGGGCAACCTGATCGTGCGCTCGACGCCGCTGATTCTGCCGCACCCGCGCATGCAGCAGCGCGCTTTCGTGCTGCGTCCGCTGCTGGACCTGGCGCCGGACATACAGATTCCGAGCTACGGCCCAGTGTCCGAGCTGCTGGCCCAGGTCGCGGACCAAGTCGTCGAGCGCCTGCCGGAGCAAGCGACTTGAAGGTCGTCCGGACGGTCCAGGAACTGCGCGATCAGTTGCATGGCCAGAACCGCATCGCCTTCGTGCCGACCATGGGCAATCTGCACGAAGCGCACCTGTCGCTGATGAGCATGGCGCGGCGCCACGGCGATCCGGTCGTGGCCTCGATCTTCGTCAATCGGCTGCAATTCGGCCCTGCCGAAGATTTTGATCGCTATCCGCGCACCCTGCTCGACGACATCGAAAAGCTTCAGCAGCAAAATCAGGTCTACGTGCTTTTCGCCCCGACCGAGAGCGAGATGTACCCGGAGCCGCAAAACTATCGCGTCCAACCGCCTAAGGACCTGGGCGACATTCTGGAAGGGGAATTCCGTCCGGGCTTCTTCAATGGCGTCACAACCGTCGTCCTCAAGCTGTTCTCCTGTGTCCAGCCGCGCGTGGCAGTTTTCGGAAAGAAAGACTATCAGCAGCTCATGATCGTGCGCCGGATGTGCCGCCAGTTCTGCCTACCCACGGAGATCATCGCGCACGAGACCGTGCGCGAGCCCGATGGCTTGGCCATGTCCTCACGCAATCGATTTCTGAGTGAAGCCGAACGCCGCATCGCGCCACAGTTGTACGAGGTGCTATCGGAAACTCGCGAACTCGTGCTCGCTGGCCGTCGCGACCTGCCCGCGCTCGAAGCGCGGGCGATGGCCGCGCTGACCGGTTCTGGCTGGGAGCCCAATTACGTCTCGATCCGCCGTCAGTCGGATCTCGAGGTGGCCACGCCCGAGCAGATCGAGTCACGAGAACCGCTCGTCGTTTTGGCGGCGGCTCGGCTGGGCACCACGCGCCTGATTGACAATCTGGAGATCTGATATGGCCGTTTGTGTCAATCGGGTAGGTTGTTGTTCATGATTTCGGGGTATTGGGCGATGGCCACAAGTCTGAGTGCAACGACGATGGATCAGCCTGATATCCGTGGGTTGGTTACCACTGTTTGAGAGTCCGTCGCGGAAGCTGCCTCGGTCTAGTAGCGCAGGTTGCCCAAAGGGTCTGGAGCTAGATCTCTTGAGGGTTCTTCCAATCGCGATTCGTAGCGCATCGCCCAATACTCCGAATTTGGTTTCAAACGCCCGATGGCATTGCAGCCGTGCGGGCGAGCGCCCAGATGAAGCCGGTGAGTTCACGCGCGGTGGCGATACACACCTTGTTGACATGAACTCCGCGGCGCTGCAGATGAGCAAAGCGCCCGCACAGCCGTACCTGGGCTTTCCACGCATGCTTGCGGATCGCTTCAGGCTGCCCGTCCTGCCGGCTCTTTAGGGTGTTGCTCAGGCGTGCCGGATAGCGGTAGTGCCAGGATGCCTCGGTGAGCAGGCGTCGAGCGTGGGAGTTGCCCGTCTTGGTGATGGCGCCCCGGCGCACGGCGTTGCCGCTGGAACGCTCCGACGGAACCAACCCGAGGTAGCTCATCAGATGCCGCGGGTGGGCAAAGCGCTGGATGTCGCCGATTTCCGCGACCAGGCCGATGGCGCTGACGGTGTCGATGCCACGCAGGGTGCGCAAGGCCGATACGACCGGTTCAAAGCGCCAGCCACGGGTGGTTTGGACCAGGGCTTGGTCCAGGCGGGCCAAGCGTTCGTCAGCTCCTTGCGTTGCCAGGACGTATTCGGTAAAAGCCAATTGATCGCCGGCATGCTCGAAGGCCTGATCGGCCAGCCAGCGTGCGTGGGTCTTGTTCCAAGAGCTCTTGCCCGCGTAAATCCGGCCCTGGCGCAGCAAGAAGGCCTTGAGGTGCTGGCGCGCTTTGAGGCGCATCTGCATCGCGTCCTCGCGGGCACGCCACAGATTGCGCAGCGCTTCGTGCTCCAGGTCCGGGACCCAGATGACCTTGAGCTCCCCGGCGCGCAGCAACTCGGCCAGGCGGGCGCTGTCGCGCCGATCGGTCTTGATGCGATCGCCTGGGCGGCGCGGAATCAACGAAGGGGCCACCACCCGGCAGACATAGCCTTCCTGGACCAGACGCCGGTACAGCCCGTAGCCCGTCGGACCCGCCTCATAGGCAACCAGCTGGGCCGCCGGCGCTCCAAGCTTGCGCAGCAACTTGAGCAAGGCCGGCACGTCGTGCCGGATGGTTCCCCGAAACTGGCTCGCCTCCCGACCCGGCTCGCACACCGAAATCGAGATCGTTTCCTTATGAACATCCAACCCGACAAAGAACTTGATATCCTTTTCCATGGCTCGTCTCCGGGAGGTCTGCGGTTGGCCCATCCAACCGCATGTGGCTCGGCACACCTCGGTGCGCAACCCACGATAGCGGAGACGAGCCTTAACGCACGGCCATTCTCTCTAGCCGCACCGTCCCCGGGATGACGGTCAAGATGCCGACGCGTAATGCACCGATCACGGAACCGCCTCCAAGGGATGGTGGGGCTGGCAAGGGTTGTCCGCGCGTTCGGTCCGCGCGCGACGTTCGGTCACCGTTCCTGCTGGCACCAGACGGCACGAATCAAGCGGGCGCAATCTAAGGCTCGCGAAAACAGCGGTCCAGCCCGACGCGACAACTGGCAATCGGCAACGCATTTGCGCCGGTTCCTGACAGGAGAAGCGGTTAGCCGCGGCGGAGTCAAAACCAAGATTCGGAAAACGTCTCGAGAGACGGGCCGATTCGATTCCCTCGCCCGGCACCGACGGAACGCCCGACCAGGGCGTGGCTGAGCCTGGGACGCTAGCGCACCCAACCCACCGCCCAGACCGCGAAGGCGTGCCAAGCGGCCGTCTTAGAAAGGATCCAGCGTAGCGGCTGCGAAAGGACCAGGGATGCACCGCCCCAAATCGTGACCGGGTGCAGCGAGCCGCGCGAACGCAGATCCCAGAAGACAATCGGCAGCAAAAACAGGTCGGTGGCTCCGAAGAACGCCCATTGGCCGGCCGTTTCGAGCATGGGCCAACGGCCGATGGCGGCGGTAAGCATGTTGATTGAGGCGAGCAGCATGAGTCGCTTGTGGGCCTGCGGATTGCCGCGCCACGCGATGGCCAGCGAGAAGAACACGGTGAAGAGCACCATATCGAAGAACGGAACCGCCAGAAAGTTCAGCGAGGGCGCCGTGACGCCGATGAACCCGGTCGGACGGCTGGCAGCCAGCAGCGCACCGTAGACGCCCAGCACGACCATCGCCGCGGCGAGCCCCATTGCCGCGACACCCACCTTGCGATGGAGGCGAACCCGACGGCTGCTGACCAGCACGGTCTGCACGACCAGCAGCACAAACCAGGCGCTGAAGAACATGCCATGCACGAGAAACAGGGCTTCCCGGGGAACCTCTCGATCCGGAAACAGGGCGTGCAGGTAGAAACTGCGCGAGAACCCGAGCACCACGGAAAGCAAAATCGCGATCGACATGTATACGTAAAACGAACCCGCCGCGGTCCGGCCAGATCCTTGCCGCGTGCCCGGTGCAACCACTTCCATGCGTGCCTCCCCCTTCTTCGAGATTGCGCCGCCCAGGTCCGCCTGGCCCGGCAACGGGCAAAGTGTAGAGGGAATTCCCAAGATCGCCACTCAACTTTTGGCTACCCCTGGCTGGTGCACGGCCAATGGCCGTCTGCGTGGTCCGTGATAGGTACCGACGCGCCAATTCCCTACTGCATCGCCGGCTAATCTCGGTCTGGGTGCCGAACACGGCAGGGTCTCCCTTGGGCGGCATAGGGCACCCGGCGGGATGCACGATGAAGAGATTCCGAACCGCAGCCGAGTCTGTGCCTGCTCACGGTCTTGACGAGCGTGGTCGACGAAGACACCCCGCCGGACGGCAAAGGAGAGGCGCCGGACGGGTTTGGCAATATAATCGCTCCCCGTGCCGGGCTGGCGAAATTGGTAGACGCGCTTGACTCAAAATCAAGTTTCGAAAGAAGTGTGGGTTCGATTCCCTCGCCCGGCACCAAACGCATCTCGCCTTGCCACTGGCCACGCAGCCAGGCTATGCGGCAAAAATCTCCTGAAGCGTATCCAGGGTGGCGGTCAGCGTCTTGGCCGATACCGCGCCCAATTTCTTGGCGAGTCGTTTCTTGTCGACGGCACGAACCTGATCGAGCAGGACGAGTCCCTTCTTGCCAGAGTGAGAGACGGCAATTCGAAATGGCGCCGCTCGACTCTTCGTCGTCATAGGCGCGACGATGACGGTTCGTAGGTGATCGTGCATTTCAGGAGGCGAGACGACAACGCAAGGACGAGACTTTCTAATTTCGCTGCCGACGGTTGGATCAAGGTTGACCAGCCAGATTTCGCCGCGGGCTACCACACCAACTCCGAATCGCCTTCGTTCCCGAACTCACCTAACACCAATTCATCGTCGCCGAGTTCCGCGATTTTCTGTGCAGCGGCAGCCCACCCCGCCCGGACAGGGTGCGTGGGCTTGCGCAGCACCAACGCGCCACCCTCGACGGTGATCTCCGCCTCGCCCTCAAATCCAACTTGCGCGAGCAACGGCTTTGGAATCACGACACCCTGCGAGTTACCGATTTGACGAATAGTGATGGGGATGGGCTTCATAGTATTAACAATGTTATCACCTGATGAAGCTGCCGGTCAACCGTCAATCCAGGCCTCCGAAGCGGGCCTCACTACCCGGATGGAGGGGACAACGATTTGCAAAGATATTGCAAAGGCGCGATTCCCGCTTGCGACGCATCGAATTGACGGCAGATAAGAAGGCGCGCTCTTCTCAAAATCAAGTTTCGAAAGAAGTGTGGGTTCGATTCCCTCGCCCGGCACCATCCTGCTCCTAACGCCCAAGAAAGCCTCTGGACGCCAAAGTCCTTTTCCGCGGTTCTTTGATCTCTTCCTCTTTCCTAGAGGAAAGGAGACGCTCCCTTGGGTCCCGAGCCGTTCCGGCTTTTTGCGTCGGCGCAAAGCCAACGTCGCAAATGAAGTAACGGACGGTCACTCAAAGCGGCCTGTACCAGATTGCCATTCCCTATCACGAGTTAGGGAAGATGCCGCCCCCGCTCGGGGATACTTAGTCGCGAACGCGGGCGATAGCCGGCTTGCGATTCACGTTGAACAGATTGTCTGTCACGTTTTCCGGTCGAGACCCGTCTACTGGGGTATCTGCAGCACGCCACGAAATAGCGTCGCAGCCGATTCCATCCACCCTTTCGACGGAGTAACCAAAATGAACGCCAAGACCATTACCCTTGCTATCGCCCTTTCCCTGGCCTCGATTGCGAGCCACGCCAATCCGGCATGGCCTTCGACCGATAGCGACTTCACCCCCTCCACGCTGACCCGCGAGCAAGTCCGTGCCGAGCTCGCGCAGGCGCAGGCGGCGGGGCAATTGGATACGGCGCGCATCGCCTACGGTGCACGCAGCAGCGCCGCGATGGGCTCATTTGGAGATCGGTCCCGCGCCGAGGTTCGCGCCGAATTGCTGGCCGCGCGGGCTCGCGGCGAGCTCGACATCGCTGTTCTGGCCTACGGCGCTGCGCCGATGAGGCACAGCACGGCTCCCCAGACCACGCTGGCAACCGAAGGCGGCACACAAAAGAGCAACTGAGGCAGACGCCGGAACGGACACTACGGGAAATGTAGCGCAAGGCGGCTCGCGCCCGAAGGGGCGAGCCGCCTTGCGCTGCGCACATTCGGTCACGCGCAGGTCACCCGCGCCCGACGGCGCCATGATGCGAGAATGCGGCCAGCGCCGATCGGCCTGTGCACTGTACTTCCGAGCGCCCGGGTGGCAGGGGCGCCCATTCAAGCGAGGTTGCACGACGTGGATAGCGAATCGCAGACGAAGTCCGGCGAGGCATCAGAGCTCGAATCCGAACTCGCCTCGCTGCGCCAACGCCTTATGCGCCACGCTCGCTTCGCGGTGAGCGAAACTGGCTCTGCGGAGGACCTGGTGCAAGACACGCTCATCGCGGTCGTCGAACATGGCGAGCGGCGCCGTGGCGAAGCCTCGTTGACGACGTGGGCGATCGCCATCCTGAAGAACAAAATCGCAGACTGGTACCGCGCGCCCAGCCAGCGCCGTGTGGTGCGCCTCGAACCGGACGACGTCGCACTCGGCGAAGCGCTCGATGCGTTGTACACATCCAGCGGAGCGTACGCGGAACCCGTGCCCGACTGGGAGCAGCCGGAGAACCGCGAGGAGCAGCGGCAATTGAGGACCACGCTAGAGCGCTGCCTCTCCGCGCTGCCCGGCCAGACGGGAAGGGTCTTCGTGATGCGCGAGTGGCTGGGTTTCGAGACGGATGAGATCTGCGCACGGCTGGGCATCAGCGCGGAGAACTGCCGCACGGTGCTGTTTCGGGCAAGATCCGCGCTGCGCGTGTGCATGCAGCACCGATGGATCGACGCAAAGGCCGGATCATGAGCTGGAGCCACTCCTGCCGCAGGGCGGCGGAACTGATGTCCCGGAGCCTGGACGAGCGGCTGTCGCCGTTCGACCGGTTCAGCCTGCGGGCGCACCTGTTCTTTTGCCGCAACTGCCGCCACGTCGAGCACCAGTTCGACGGGATCCGCACCCTCGCCTCGGATGTCTTCGGGCGCGGGCTCGACGGGGACCGTGACGATCCGGCCCGCAAGCCGCAGGACGGGGGTAGCCACGCAGATGCCGACCGCGGTGCCTGACGTCGTTGGCTGTTGGTTACCTCGGCTTTCCGATATCTCGCAACGTGCAACTGGCAAACAGTCCTGCCCAGCGGGCCTGCTCCGGGCCCAAGAAGCACAGGGCCCATCATTGCTCCGCGAAGGACGGCATTGCGGAAGAATCCAGTGGGGTAACTTTACCGCCGCTCTTGGAGCACTGGGTCAAATCGCCGAACGTTCAAAGGAAGTTTGCGATCGGTCGCTACGCGATGTACAGCGGTCGCCAGACGCCGGAGCGACTTCTTCGGGACCTACGGCGGACGGCGCGCCGCGGCGCCGTAACCGACAACATCTTCGCGCTCGCGACTCGCTCGGGCCATCCGAGGATGTCCGTTCTCGGGTATGCGCTGGCTTGGCACGGCGCAAACCCGATGCGGAAGTTCGCTTCGCCGCGATGCAAACGCCGGAGGCTCAGCGAAGCCGACGCTCTTTGACCGACGAGACCACGCGATTCGAGGAACTCTCTACTGAGGCGCGCTAGAATCGCCGCCTTCCAAGCCCACGCTCGGATCGCGGGGATCGCTTCATGCAATTAAGGCTACCCACCCAAGCCCGCGTCGTCATCGTTGGCGGCGGTGTTATCGGCACGAGCATCGCCTACCACCTGGGCAAGCTCGGGGTGCGGGACGTCGTGCTGCTGGAGCGCGACCAGCTGACGTCGGGAGCGACCTGGCACGCCGCCGGCCTGATCGCCTCGGCAGGCATGGCCACGGAGACGCTACTGTGGTCGCAGCAGTATGGGCGTCAGCTGTACGAGACGCTGGAGGCGGAGACGGGGCTGTCGACAGGGTTCAAGCGCATCGGCCACATTCACATCGCCACCAGCGAAACGCGCCGCCAGACCCAGCGGCGGGAGCGCAATTTCGCGCGCTCGCGCGGCCTGGAGAAGATCGAAATCTCGCCGCGCGAGATCCGGGAGCTTTTTCCGCTCATCGATACTGAAGACGTGCTCTCGGGCATGTACACGCCTTCCGACGGCCGTGCCAATCCGGTCGACGTCACGATGTCACTTGCCAAGGGGGCGCGCCAGCTGGGCGTGCGGATCATCGAGCGTGTGGCGGTGGACGACTTTCTCCTCGCTGGGCAGAGGATCGCCGGGGTGCGCACAGCCCAAGGGGAGATTCGCGCCGAGACGGTCGTGCTGGCTGCCGGCATGTGGTCACGCCAACTCGGGGCGAAGATCGGGGTCTCCGTCCCCCTACAGGCCGCCGAGCACTACTACCTGCTAACCGAGCCGATCGCTGGGGTGCACCCGGCTCTGCCGGTCGTGGAGGACCCGGATGCCTACGCCTACGTACGCGAGGAAAGCGGCGGACTATTGTTCGGGCTCTTCGAGCCGAAAGGCGCCTGCTGGGCACCGGGCGGCGTGCCGCAAGACGCGAGCTTCCTGCACCTGCCGCCGGACTGGGAACGCATGACGCCTTTCCTTGAAAAGGCCTTCCAGCGTTTTCCAGCAATGAACAATGCCGGCATCAAGACTTTCTTCTGTGGCCCGGAGAGCTTCACGCCGGACGGCAATTTCCTTATGGGCGAGAGCCCGGAGGTCGACGGGCTGTTCCTGGCGACGGGGCTCAACTCGCTGGGCATCCTCTCGGCCGGCGGCATGGGCCTCATCGTCGCGGAGATGATCGCGCACGGCAATTCGAGCCAGGACGTCACGGCACTGGCCCCGGCGAAGTCGCCGCGCCATGAATCGACGCGCGTTTTCCTCGCCCAACGCATCCCGGATGCGCTGGGCTACATCTTCAACCACGCCGGCCTGCCCAATTTCAAGCACAAGTCGGCCCGCCCTGCGCGACGCCTAGCTCTGCACGACCGCTACGAGCAACTGGGCGCCTATTTTGTGCCCCTGAGCGGGTGGGAGATGCCCTACTGGTTTTCCCAGGATGGTCAGCGGCCTGCCGTCGAGTACCGCTACGGCCGCCAGCCCTGGTTCCAGTACAGCGCGCAAGAGCACCGCGCGACGCGCGAGAGCGTCGGCCTGTTTGACAAGTCGTTCATGGGCAAGTTCGTGGTTCAGGGGCGTGATGCCGAGCGTGTGCTTGACCGCGTCAGCGCCAACTCGGTCTCGATCGTACCGGGCCGCAACATCTATACACAGTGGCTCAATCATCAGGGCGGAATCGTCTCAGACCTGACCATCACGCGCCTGGCCGACGGCTCGTATCTGCTGGTGACGGGCGACGTGCTGCAGCGGTTCACGGGTGCATGGCTGCGTCGCAACACTCGCCAGGGCGAGCACTGCACGGTCACGGACGTGACCTCGGGCTACACGCTGCTCAGCCTGCAGGGACCGAAGTCGCGCGAGCTGCTCGAGGTGATCTGCGCGGAGGACCTGTCGACTGCACGGGTTCCGTTTCGCTCCAGCTGCGAAGTGTGCATCGGCTACTCCCGCGTGCTGCTCGTGCGCGTTACCTATATGGGGGAGCTGGGCTATGAGCTCTACGTGCCGACCGAATACAGCCACACCGTGTATGACGCGCTCGTGCAGGGTATCGAGGCGCAGGGGATCCTGCCGGTGCACTGTGGACTTATGGCGCTGGAAAGTCTGCGGCTGGAGAAAGGTTACCGCGATTTCGGCGTGGACATCGACAACACCGATACACCGATGGAGGCCGGCCTGGGCTTCGTGGTCGACCTCGGCAAGGACGAATTCATCGGGCGCGAGGTGCTGGCGGCCCAGAAGGCGTCGGGGCCGCTCCGCAAGCGCCTGGTCCAATTCCTGCTCAAGGACCCCGAGCCGCTACTGCGCGGGCAGGAGCCCATCCTGTGCGATGGCGCCTATTGCGGCTATATCCGAGCGGGCGCTTTCGGGCATACGCTCGGCGCGAGCGTCGGATTGGGGTTGATCGAGGTAGGCGAGGGCATCACCCCAGAGTTCCTGCTAGGTCACCGGTTCGAGATCGAGGTCGACGACCGCCGCGTAGAGGCGATCGGGTCGCTCACGCCGATGTACGACCCAAAAAGCGAACGCATCCGGGTATAGGGATCAATGCTGTAGTTCCCCCTTGCTACGATGCAGTCCCTGAACGCCGCTTCCCGGAATTTCATGTGCTCAAGTCGGATGCCCGCTTCTGGCCGAGCCCGTCCGAAAACGCTGCACAATGACCTTAGATAGAACTGTCGACGCTATAGCAAGGCCCACAATCGAACGGCTGGATGTCTCCTTCGCTTCCCCATGACGGCAGGCCAAGCTTCATGGCACGCCCTGAAGCGCTTGGTAAAGGTCTATGCAAAGGCCGGAAGCAACCGCTGTCCGGCGCCCCTCACATCTGTAGCAGATAAACGCCGGCGGCTGGAGCAAACGTTCGGCGGTTACGTTAGCCGGCACTTAGAGGTGCCTCGGCAACACGGACGCGAAGGGCCGGAATGGCTTTTTCCTCGAACCAGGAGTTGCGCTCAAGCCACGTATTGCTGCGCGGGCCAGGATGTGGCAAGGGAACGATGTTGGGCCAGCCGCTCCGCCACGCCTGCACCACTTGCGCGACCGACATACCGTCATTTGGGAGGTGATAGGCCTGTGCATACTGCCCAATGATCAACGTGAGCTTGGGCTTCTCCAACTGCGACAGCAAGGCCGCTCGCCACTTCGGCGCGCATTCGGGTCGAGGCGGCAGATCACCGGAATTTCCCGTTCCTGGGAAACAGAAACCCGTGGAAAGGATGGCAACCTGTTTGCCCTCATAGACGGCATCGCGCGAGATACCCAACCACGTGCGCAGTCTGTCGCCACTTGCATCGTCGAACGGGATGCCCGTTTCATGGACTCTTCTGCCAGGCGCCTGGCCGGCAATCAAATTGCAGGCCAAGTCATGTACCTGAACGATCGGGCGCGGTCCCATTGGCAGGTGTTCTGCACAGCGCACGCAGGCACGGACTTCGGTAAGCAACGATGCGAGCGAAGGCATTCCTGGCGATTCGGACGGTCGCTCGTCAGTTGACGGGGCGACCGGTCCGCCTCCAAGGCGTCGCAATTGAACACCTCCAGCTCAATGTCGCGGGGCTGTTGCATGTCAGTCGGCAACGCGCCGAAACGCGAACAGTCGATCCATATGATTTTCTATTTGAAGCCGCAAGATTACGAGCGCTGCTTTTCTCGAGCAGCTTACTCATTGCTTTCAATCTGCAAAGAACCACAGGCAAATCTGTAAAGATCTTGTAGAGTTGCTTTAGGCCATTGCAGTATCTTGATTTGTACAAGAAATCGGAAGCGCACGACTCTCAAAACCAAGTTTCGAAAGAAGTGTGGGTTCGATTCGCTCGCCCGGCAGCAACTTGCTGCCCGCGTCCTAAGAAGACAAAGATGCCGTGATCACGGATCGCGCTTCCGATCTGTCGGCGTTTGCGCCGATAGCCGTCTTGTTCGTTGACAAATCGGATCGTCTGCCGCGCATTAGTTGCTCATTCAACTCATCCGGGAAAGCCAGCCAAGCGCAGGCACTCGGCCAGATGAAGGCTATCGCCGGCATCCTTGTATGGCACAGTCGCAACCAAAGAATCGACCGTCGCGTGCGGCGCTACTGCTAAACACCTCGCCACCATTTCCGCAGCGCGCTCCGAAAGCCCAAGCTTCGCGTAGCAACCCGCCAGCATCGCAGGCTCTCGCAGCAAACCGGGCGCGGCACCGCGCTCCAGGTTGGGCACAGCATCGGCATAACGTCGCAACACGAATTCCGCCACTCCGAGGCCGCGCCAGTACCAGGAGGGGCCGAAATAAGGGTCCGCGCGCTTTGCCTCGCACATCATCGCGAACCCCTCTTCGGCGCGGCCGATGTAGGACAGCACGATTCCGAGATCGGCCCGGTTCCAATGGTTCGAAGGGTTGATGTCGACACCACGCTGCGTATGTCGCAAGGCAAGATCAAAGGATCGCTGCTCTAGGCAAATCTGCCCCAGGATCGTATGACAGGTGCTTTCGTCCTCCGAGAGCGCGACCGCGCGCTGCGCCAGGGCCATGGCACGGTCGAGGACGTCGCTATTGCCCGAGAGGGTTTTCTCCCACTTGTGGCAAAGTTGTACCGCCAGCAGGCTGTGAGGAAGTCCGTAATTAGGATCGATCGCGATGGCCTGTTCGAACTCGCTGATCGCCTCGGCCGCCGAAGCGGGGTCGTCCCAATGGAGCGCGTTGCCGCGCAGGACGTGATCGTAGGCGTCCATGCTCGCCGGGGGTTTGCGGCGGGTTCGATCGGCCTCGCTCGCGTACACCCGGCCCACCAGGGTTCCGACTATCGTTTGCACGACTTCATCCTGCACCGCGAATAGATCCGCGATCGGCCGATCGAAGCGCTCACCCCAGATTTGCCTGCCGGTCTCCGTATCGTTTAGCTGGACCGTGACCCGGACACGATCTGTCATCCGGCGCACGCTGCCCTCGACAAGAAAGCGAACGCCAAGTTCGCGCCCCAGCGATTTTACGTCCAGCGATTCTCCCTTGAATCGGAAGGACGAATCGCGCGAGGTCACCGCCAGGGTTCGCCATCGCGAGAGGTCGGTGATGATGTCCTGGGTGACGCCATCGGCAAAGTAATTGTGCTGCGCATCGACTTCTATGCTCGTGAAGGGCATGACGGCAATCGTCAACGCTTCGCGTTCGAGAGGAGCCGTGGACGTCAGTGACGGTTTCGCTTCTTTGGAACCGGGACGCGCCGTGAACCGATAGCCGCGCCCCGGCACGGTCACGATCGTCTCCGGACCAAGCACCCGCCGCAGCGCAGAAATGTGGACCTGCAGCGTGTTTTCCTCGACCACCATCCGCGGCCAGACGAGCTCGAGCAGTTCGTCCTTGCTCACAACATGTCCGCGCCGTTGCGCGAGCACCTCCAACAATTGGAAAGCGCGGGCCCCGACCTTGGCGCGCGCGCCACCCACCCAAAGCTCGCGTTCGGCCGGGTCGATGACAAAGTGTTCAAAAATCAACGGGTTGCCGTCGGGTCCTGCCTGCATGGTGCCCTCGTGGATGGGTCTGACGGAAAGTTTAGGACAAGCGGCGCGTGTCGTCAGGAATTCTTCAGGAACTCTTCAGTCGATTTCAGCGCTTTGCCAAGGACCTGAATCGAATCGCGGCAGATAGTTCGGTCATCAACGTTGATTCCGAATAAACCCATCTCAAAGGAGAAACAAAATGAAAACGACCGCTGCAAGCCGCATCGCCGCCGCTCTGATGTCGGTGACTGTCACGCTCTTCGTACTCAACGCCGTCGCCTTGTACGGCAATCCCCGTCCCGCGGACTCGGAAGCGCAGATCGCTGCTGGGCCGGCGACTGTCGCGACATTGGCGTCGAAATAATCCCAGCAGATCAATTTGTCGACAAGGGCGATAAACCATCGCTTCAGAACGCAGGAGGAAATTGCCATGCCAAAGTACGTCATCGAAAGGGAAATCCCTGGCGCTGGTAGCCTTTCGGCCGCACAGTTGCAGGCTGTCTCCAAAAAGTCGTGCGACGTTTTAGGGAAGATGGGACCGCAGATCCAGTGGTTGCATAGCTACGTGACGCCCGACAAGGTGTATTGCGTCTACCTCGCTCCGAGCGAAAAGGCCATCCAAGAACATGCACGGGAGGGCGGCTTTCCTGCCAACCGCGTATCGCGGGTCGCCACGGTCATCGACCCCGCCACAGCCGAGTAGGACGTCAGGTCATTCCATATCGCCCGTGGCGCTGCCGCCTGTGTGAGCGACGGTGCTGCGGCAACGCAGCTTCCGAGAATGACGAAGCCGTGCCTTTTAGGAACTCCGTGCCGCCTCCGGCAAGCGCTTTATCCGCCTGCCCGGACGGCGACTCTCCACAACGAAAGATAGGCCGGCACACTCGATCGGGTCATCAGCGTGCAACGCTACAGGGGATTGGGGAAGCCGCCCGCTCCCCGGTAGCCCGCTCATCGCAGCTGGCGTGGCCATGAACTGCGTGCAAATTTGTCAGGATCTTGTGAAGTTGCCGTCGACTCTTGCAGCCCATTGATTTGCATAGGGAATCGGAAGCGCGCCCCACTCAAAATCAAGTTTCGAAAGAAGTCTGGGTTCGATTCGCTCGCCCGGCACCATCTTGCTGCCAGCGCACCGGGATACACGAGCCGCCGGAGCCCCAGACCCCGCGTCGCATGTGTCGGCTGTTGCACCGCAAGGTCATTTCAGCACGCGGTCGGCATTGGCGGTCGACGCCAGGCGAACGCCGGGTGCGAGCGCCCAAGAAATGAACGCTGTCGACCGATCGGCGGACGCAAGAGGCATCCCTACAGCAGGCGGCGAGTGCCGCGAGTCGATTGGACTACGTTAGGGACAGCATGACATCGGCAAACTTGCGCCCGACGTCGCGCAGATGGGTTTGGCGCGCTTTGTCGGTGGGCAAACGCAACGCCAGCGGCCCGTCGATCATTAGGCAAGCCATGCCGTGCACATAGGCCCAGTAGATGCTGTCCAGCGCGGCGCTGGGCCGGCCGCCGTGCACGATCCGCACGAGCCGCTCCAGCTCGGCGTGTGCTCGCGCGCCCGCTTGCCGAAGATCAGGAAACCGCATCGGGTCACAGACGTCTGGGCTGAACATGATCCGGAAGACGCCCGGATGCGATAGCGCAAATCCGATATACGCCTCGCCAGAAGCGAGTAACGCCGCCCTCTTACCCGAGGTCGGGGCGAGATCGTTCGCCGCTGCGAGGCACCTGGCGAGCTCATCGAAGCCTTGCGTGACGAGCTCGGCCAAAATCGATTCGCGGTCTCCAAAATGGTGATACGGCGCCTGGTGCGTCACGCCAGCCCGGCGAGCCACCTCCCGCATGCTGAGCGCAGCAACGCCCTGTTCGTCCAGCAGCTTGCGGGCGGTGTCCAGAATCTCCCGACGCAAGTCGCGCCCGGAAGCAGCCAACGCATGCTTTGCGGCAGGTCGCGCGCCAGGGGAATCAACGGTGGTCTTGCGCATAGAAACCATGATCCAACACAATACTTGACAGTGTCAAGTCAAGAGTTGTACAGTCCCTTGACACTGTCAAGTTGGTTTTTGAGGAATGAGGCAACCATGTGGGACGCGATCGTTGTCGGATCGGGCATAGGCGGAATTACGGCGGCCGGTCTGCTGGCAGGCGTGGCTGGCAAGAAGGTGCTCGTGCTGGAGAAGCACACCGAGCCGGGCGGGCTCACGCACGTATTCCGCCGCGACGGAGCCTCATGGGATGTCGGCCTGCACTACGTGGGGCAAGTCGAACCAGGGTCGCAGGCCCGTGCCTTCCTCGACTACCTGTCCGGCGGCGAGCTACGCTGGAAGCCGATGACCGACGAGTTCGAGCGCTTCGTGTATCCAGGTCTTGACTTTCGCGTACCGTCGGATCCGCGCCGCTTCGAGGAGCGTTTGGTGGATCGCTTCCCGGATGAGGCGCGCGCGATCCGGCGCTACTTGCGCGACGTGCGGTCGGTCGAGCGCTGGGCAATCCTGGGGTTCGCGCGCGGCTGCGTACCAAGACTGGCGCAGCCGCTGCTGAGCGCGATCCAGCGACTTACTGCCGGCAAGGCCGTACAGACCACCAAGCAGTACCTGGACAAGCACTTTCGCTCCCCGCGCCTGCGCGCGCTGCTGGCGAGCCAATGGGGCGACTACGGTCTGCCACCCTCGCGCAGCGCCTTCGCGATCCACGCGCAGATCGTCGCGCACTACCTCCACGGCGCGTGGTTCCCCGAGGGTGGCAGCGGCCGTATCGCGCGGACCTTCGAGCGCGGAATCGAACGCCGCGGCGGCTCGATCCGAGTGTGCCAAAAAGTCACGTCGATCCTCGTGCGCGATGGCCGGGCCGTGGGCGTGAAGGTTCTCGACAGGCGGGGGGCCGAGCCGCGCGAGGCGACGCACCTCGCGCCGATTGTGATCTCCGATGTCGGTGCCCCGATCACCTTTGGGCAATTGCTGCCGACGGACGGCGAGGTCGGCGCGAAGACTGCCGACCTGCGCACGCTCATCGACCGGCTCCATGGCGGGATGTCAGCCGTTACGCTGTACCTTCGACTCAAGGCGCCTGCTTCCACAATCGGCGTGCAGGGAGAGAACTACTGGGTCAATGCGACCATCGACCACGACGCGGTTGAAGAGCACAGCAGCCGTCTGTTCAAGGGCGAGCCGTTGCACATCTACGCGTCGTTTCCGTCGGCAAAATCCGGGGACGATAGGTTTCACACGGCCGAGATCATCTCGTTCGTCGACCATGAGGCGTTCGCAACTTGGCGCGATCAGCCCAAGGGTAATCGCGGTGCCGAGTACGCCGCGCTGAAGCGGCGCATAGGCGACGGCCTACTGCATCTGGCCGAAACGGCGATTCCCGGCTTAACGGCGCTCGTTGCGTACGCCGAACTTTCCACCCCGCTGACCGTGGAGCACTACACCTCACACCCTGGTGGTCACTTCTACGGGCTGCCGGCCACGCCGGAGCGCTACAAGTCGCACCTGCTGGGGCCACGCACGCCGGTCGAAGGCCTGTACCTGTCTGGCTCCGACGCAGGGTGCCTTGGCATCCTTGGAGCCATGATGGGCGGCGTCGGCGCGGCATGCCAGGCGCTAGGGCCCAAAGGGTTCCCCCTGATCAAGGCAGCGCTGAAGAAGGGCCCGGACCGGACCGCGGCCGCGACGCTGCCCGCTGAGAAGACCCGAGCCGTGCTGGCCACCAAGAGGCAGCTCACGCCGACGATCTGGCAAATGGAATTCGAACTCGAAGCGCCTGTCGATGAGTTCGCGCCCGGACAGTTCGCGCGCCTGCAGGTCGGAGACTTCGAGTGGCGCGACTATTCGATTGCCGGCGTCGACGGCGCGAAGGTGAGGCTGCTGATCAGCAGCAGGACGGGTGGACACGGGTCACAGTTCGTCATCGGAGCCGAGCCTGGGACAAGGACGCAGATTGAACTCCCGCTGGGGCATTACACGATGGCCCGAAATCCGTACCGCAAGGTCTTCATCGCCACGGGCACAGGACTCGCGCCCTTCCTGCCGATGTTCCGGCAACTGGAGCCGGAAGGTGAGCTTGGCCGCGCCGAGTTGTATTTCGGGTGCCGGACTGCCGCAGACGACATCACCGCCCATTTTGCACCGCTGCCGGCGATGGTCGTTCGGTGCATCAGTCGCGAGGAACCCCCGCTGGGAGGCTTCAAGGGACGGGTTTCAGCAGCTATTGGCAGCCTGGTCTTCGACCCAGCTTGTACCGACTTCTACGTATGCGGTTCGGCAAAAATGGTGGCCGACTGCGCGGGCGTTCTGGAGTGCAGAGGGGCGCGCCATATCCACATCGAGTCCTATTGATCAGCCAGCCAAGCACTAAGGCCGGTAGCCGGACGGCAATCAGCAACGAACCTTGGGTCGCTAAAGCGATGGAGGTTTCTTCTTGGTCGAGAGTGTGAAGGCAACTGCCGGCGCCGATGACCACTCGCTTTGCGCCGCAGACATCGGAGAGGGCTTCCTCGAACGACCGCTTCTTTAATCGGGCCGTGCGTCGGGGGACGAGCTCGGGCCTTAGCGAAATGTAATCCTTGTTTCCGTGTGGGCCACGCTCCTGCCCGATTGCGTCGGCAATGCGTACGCGTTATCGGGCCGTGTATCGGGTTACTAAGAGTCGATCAAGGCAACTTTTCGTCGGGTCGCTAGGCCGCGAATGCTTTGCCGCTTGACGGACCGGCTCGTTGCATCGGGCTCGATCCGAAAACCGCACAAGACGCTCTAACGATTTTGTAAAGTCGCAATGGCCCCTTATCACGCATTGATTTGCACAATGATTCACAAGCGCACGACTCTCAAAATCCAGTTTCGAAAGAAGTGTGCGTTCGATTCCCTCGCCCGGCACGACCGCTGATTTCGCAAGTTCATGCTTGCCTTCGCTTGCAAGCACCGCTTCGTCTTCCTGGTTCGGCGCGAAATGGCTCCGATTTGCTCGCGGCGACGCACCTCCTTTGCTCAAGCAAGAAGGGTATGAGCAGCCACCGGCTGCGTACGGAAACGGGCGAAGCCGGACGAGCACCTGGGAGAAATCACCAAGGGATTGCCGCGATGACCGCGAATCGCAGGAAGGGCGCCGCTTGCGCTACGGCGCGCTGCTGCCAGGCGGACAGGCTCGCCGGCAAAGACCCGGGCGCGAAGGTCTGCTCGATGCGGCGCCACGACACCGCTGCGCCGGGGCTGGCGTCGCCTCGACGACCGCCCGGCCCGCTGGCTAGAGCCTGCGGACCGCCTGCTGCGCGAGCGCCCTTTCGATCTGCTCGAGCTTTTCCTCGGGAACGCGGGAGCCGCTCACCCGGACCTGAAACACCGCATCCCTGCTCCGCACGTTGAGCGCTGGATGGCGCGCAGTGAGGATGAGGACGGCCTCGTCTCCGACGCCGTTGACGGGCGTCTTCTCGATGCCTGTAACCGGCGTCTTCGAAATCTCGAAGCGATCGGCCGGCGTCAGCTTTCCCATCGTTCCGAAGACGGTCAGCAGCACGATCTTGTCGCTGGCCGAGCTCTTCCACTCGCAGGTGCGGGTCGAAACGATCTTCCCGCCCTCCACCGACTCGCCCAACGCCGACGCGACTTCGCCCGTGTTGAGAAGCGAGCACGCGTCCTCGATCTGGCCTGCCTGCGCCGGCGAACCGGCGAGCCCAAGAAGCGTTGCGATGGCGACCATGACTGCCCAGCGTCTCTTCATCGTCAACTCTCCCGATCAGGTTTCGATCTGCCACCCAACCAGCATCTTGGGGTGGGAACAGCGCGCAGTTTTGCAAAAAGCTTGCCACGTCGCAATCTGCGCCTGCATCTGCTTGTTTTTCCTTGACAATCGCAAGCGCACTAGGCTCAAGATCAAGTTTCGAAAGAAGCGCGGGTTCGATTCCCTCGCCCGGCACCAACGAGGTCCTCGCGCCCCGAAAAAACAAGGACGTCAATGTCCTGGGCCCCTGCCCCTGGACGGGTCCGCTTCTTCGCCAGATGACCGTCATTGCCAGCCGCTGATGACCCGTTGTGGGCGCTCGGACACCTCACGTGATGTCGCGAAAGCAGCCCGTCGCAGCTCGACTGCAACGCGAGTCCGCTCAGCCTGGCAAGGCTGGAAACAGTTCGAAGGTTAGCCCGGAATGGGCCGTCAGCCGCTCTATCAGGCGGTCGCCGAAGATCGTGGCGGGCGTCCAGAAGCCGCCGGGTATGGCAGCCTTGTCGACGTCGAGCGCGAGGCACGCTGCGGCCTGGCCAAGCATCTTGCCGGTGGAGCCGTAGCCTGGATCGCGATCGCCGGTGACCTTGGTGCGTATCTGGCGGCCGTCTGCCGTCGTGCCGACGAAGCGAAGGTCGAAGAAACCCTCGCGCTGCGCCTCCGGGCTCGGGCCCTCGCCGGGTTTGGGCAGCACGAAGCGCTCGAGTGCCGCGCGCGCCGGACGGATGGCACCCGCCAGCATGAAGCCGGCCAGGCCCGCCGCCATGGCGGTGGCAGCGATCCGACCCTTCAGTCCACGGCCCACGAGCATCGCCTCGTCGTAGGTGAAATCGGCACCATAAGCCTGTTCCGAGAGCGCGTTCGTGCGCTGGACGATGCGCGTGTTGATCGCACTCATCACGAACGGCGCAACCCAGGCGTCGAAGTCGATATCGAATTCCGCCGATCTGACCTCGGGTTGCCGCACATTCGGCGCGGTCCCGGACGGGCACAGCGAATAAGGGTCGGCGAGTTCCTTGCGCAGCGCCGGGTCCGCGGCTGCCTCCTTGACGACGTTCATCAGGCTGGCGACGGTGCCACCGGAGAACCCGCCGCGCATCGCCCTGACGCGCATCTTGACCCGCGTGCATGGCGCCCCGAATCGCTTCATCGCCTGGCGCTGCAAAAAATGCACGCCCATGTCCGACGGGATGGAATCGAACCCGCAGCAATGCACGATGCGCGCGCCAGACTTTCGCGCCGTCGCCTCGTAGCGCTGCACCATGCGGCGGATCCACTGCACCTCGCCGCTGAGGTCGCAGTAGTCGGTCCCGGATTCGGCGCAGGCCTGGACCAGCGGTTCACCGTAGAGCGCGTACGGGCCGACCGTCGACACCACGACGCGCGTCGACGCGCAGAGCCTACGCAACGCGGCCTTGTCAGCGGCGTCGGCGACGACCAGCGGCAGCGTCCCAGCACGGGCCCCGAGCGAGCTGCGCAGCTCCTCGAGCTTCGCTTTCGAGCGCCCGGCCGCGGCCCACTTCAACTCGCCTTGCGCGCCGAATTCCTCCAGCAGGTAGCGGCAAAGGATCCTGCCCACGAAGCTCGTGGCGCCGAAGGCGACTAGGTCATGGGCGGGAGCGGTCATGGCCGCACCATTCTGCACCAGTTAGCCGGACCTGTCTTCACGTCGTCGGTCACCGTAGGGTGGGCGGTCCGTGATGGGCTGCGTCGTGGGGCTCAATCGGCATTCTGCGCCAACCGATCGGGATCGTTCGCATCGGGCGGCCCCAACGTCAGCAAACGGATGCTCCGCCGACCTTGAACCACTTTCGCTGCCGGCCAGCGGCCCCGTCCGCACGCTGATCCGGACGAATCCCTCCGGCGCCTTTGCCGACCTCAACGACGCCTGTTGGCGCCAGCTCAAACGCTGCGTTTGGCTGCGCCGTGGCGGCCGCCCGCCGTCGGCCGCCGGTAGCGGGCAGATTCGCCGTACCAATTCCACGAACCATCTTCGTCCACCGGTCTTGCCGGCGACCTCAATTCAGCTTCGTGACGTCATCAAAGCCTCACGCTCAAACCCGAAATTGGCGTCCGCTGCAGCAAGATGGCGAATCCGTACGATGCGTCGGCCTCAGCTTGCATCAAGGCGCATCGGCTCCGGGGGTGCCGGCCAGGGGGCTCTACCGATTCTCTCGTACTCCGCAATCACCTGAGCGCCGAACATCAGCAGGGTCGAAGCAAGTTCAAGGCTCAGCAAAACGACGATGGCGGTCGTCAGTGATCCGTATACCGTGGCAACCTGGGAAAGCGTCGCGAAGTACCAAACCAGTACATGGCGTGTCAACTCCCACAATATGGTTGCCGTCAGGGCGCCGATGAATGCGTGCAGCAGCGACGGACGTCCCACCGGCATCACCATGTAAACCGACGTGAAGATAAAGATTTCGCCGACCACACCAAGGAAATACAGCAGCATGCCCGACACGCCACCAAGCGACCAGTTGCGTCCGAGGAACTCGACGTGTTCCTGCCCCATCGCTTTCAGGCTCCCGGCAACAAGGGTCACCAGCAACAGTCCAACACCGAGCGAGAGGATGTAGCAGTACGGAATCACCGCCGAAACTAGAAAGTGGCGCCTGCGAATTGCGACGCGATGATGGAAGATCACGCACATCGCATTCTCGAGCACGGTGAATGCCAGCGAGCTAAAGAACAGCATCGTCACCAACAGCATCCAGCCCATCACCTCGCGATGATCGAGAAAATTGCTGAGTTCCACGATGAAGATCCCGGACTGTCCAGGTACCAGCCACTCCAGGTAACGCCCTAGGGTCTGAAGCAATGCCGTTTGGTCGATGAAATGCGATAGCGCAATGACCGTAAGGATCAACAGCGGCACAATCGATAACAACGCGTAGTAGGCCACCGCGCCTGCCAGCAGCAAGCCCTGATTCGCGCGAAAACTCTTCAGCACCTGAATGGCAAATACGCCGGGGTGCTTCATTAGGTGTGCCGCTCGTTGCCCCAACATTTGCAGTCCTGCCCGCAGAAGATTCCGACCTAGAATGCCGCCTTAGCTGAAGATTGACAACAAGACGTGAGCCGTTGCCAGATTTGCACCCAGCCAGCGTCGCGCCTCAACGCCAGACGATAAACCCTGGATGACCGCTTCTGGGGGGTTTCCCGAAGGGTTGGTCTTGGCCCAAAACGGCGCGGATTGCTCGATGTTCGTCGCCGATGCGCCGTGATGCGGGAAGCCGGTCAGGACCGTTCTTCGCGGGCTGCGCCCCACCCCCAGTCCAGACGCATCGCGCTGCGCAGTTGACCGCCGGCAACCTTCGATCCAAAGCGCTGCGTGGTTCATCGGCGTAGTCGGGCTCAAACCCCGTTTCGCGGACCGCGTGAGCAGGACGTATTCTGATTTTCAAGCCGCAGATGGCGGGTAGCCAGAAGGGCCGAAATCCGCCGAAGGCATCCCGACCCCTCGCCGCCGCTTCGAGCTCGTTCGACCCGTTCGTCAAGCGCCTTGGGAGGAGGTCCACAATCTTGGCAGGCGTCCGACTGCGTTAAAGCAGATCGGCCACAGCAAATAGATGAGGGCCACGAGATACAGGACTTGCAACCCCTCACCGAATGCCCACATACCGCTGGACGCGTTTTGGAGAGCGATGACCTGCGCCGTCGACATGCCAGTCGTAGCCGCTTCGTGCAGGATCATCAGCTCGCGCTTCCAGACAATGGCTTGGTCCGCGACGACCCAGACGACCACGAAGAGGCAAAGCTCATACGCCACACGCAGATAGATCTTCAGCCGACTGACAAATAGCCGATACAAATCCCCGGGCACAGGAAACTTGTCGCTGAGCATAGTCAGGACAATTAGTCCGAACGGGCCAAACACGGCGAGCGGCACCCATCCATACGATCGCCTCTTGGACTTGACCAAGAAGAAGCAGGTCAGAAACCAAAGGCCTGCGACGATCAGCAAGGCGGCCAACATGGAGAGCTTCTTCGCAAGATCCAGAAGCCGATAGTTGCGCACGTAATCGGGGTGCCCGGCCGCGATTTCGGGGTTGATCGCATCAAATACAAATCCGCCCCCGACGACGACGGCAGGGATCAAAAGGAACGAAGCGGTCGCGAGGATGTAAGTCTTTTTCAACATCCCGGGTGTTTCGCCTTCGGCGTCGTCGCCAGCCCGCACTATCGACTACCTGCCGATCGTGCCGGGGATCTCTTCAGGTCGTCCGACCGCGTACTGGATTGCGAAGAATCGACCCAACACTTCTGGGCTTTCTCGCGCGGCCGCGAGCCCTGCATTCCTCGACGAACGCACTCACGGCTTGCCGATTGGCCGGCCGCGGCGTGCAAACCCGCAAAGGTCTTGCAAGGCTGCAGTCGACGATCGTAATAGGTTGAATTTACTACAAAAAAGAAGGCGTGCTCGGCGCAAGATCGGGTTTCGAAAGAAGCGTGGGTTCGGTTCCCTCGTCCGGCGCCGTCGATGTCAGATGCAAAAAGGCCGATCCCGTTGGGACGCTCCGATGCGCGACAAGATCGCAGCCGGAATTTGGCCCCACCGCGGCTCGTCAACACCCAACGCCCCCCGGCAGGTTCTTGCTGGTCGGCCGGCAGCTTCGCTCCGGCGCTTGAAGTGATCGACAAGATTCGCGTCTCGGCCGGGTCGTGAAGGGTCCTGCCCGCCTCCTGCGTTGCGGATTTGTCGCAAGGCCTTTGGCGTCGCCTCGTGCTGTCGCGGCTAAAGCAAGGGCCGAAACTGCCGATATGGATTTGCCGCTATCCGCTCCCGGAGCCGCCGGCACGCTTCTTCATGGCCTGACGCTCCTGCGCCCCATCCGGCTGGACACGGCGGCCACCGTGGCGGCGGGGGCCGGGTGCGCCCAAACCCCCGTCGCGCCCTCCGGCTCAGGAAACCGCCGAGACGACCGTGAAACCAAAGAAGATCTTTCTCCCGCAGGGCTCCTTGGGAAGGACAGGAAGGCGCTTGCTCGCCGACATCGCGGTCGCGGCATCGGTGCCGCTCGTGGGCCTGGCCGCCTGGCTGGCGCAAGCCCGAGTGCCGGCAATGGATCCGGCCATCCTGGCGTTCTTGGCGACGGCGGCGCTGGCGGCAGCATTGACCCTACTGGCCATCGTGCGTCACGCGCAGCGCATCCTCCGCCAGCTCGGCCTGTTGACGGCGGCCTTGCGTGACGCCGTGCGCGGGAACTTTCCTGCGCGGCCCGTCCCGCTATCGAAAGACGAATTCGGCAGTGCAGCGCGCATCCTCAACCGGCTGACGGACGACCTTGCCTTGCGACACGCGGTCCAGGGCACGCTGGCACGGATCGATGAAGCACTTTTCGTCAAACCCGACGAGCGCACGCTCGTGCGCGGCGCCCTTCAATGCGTCGAGCGCCTGACGTCCGCCGAAGTCACGGCGTTTGCCCGCTTCGAATCCCTCGCCGAAGCGACTGCGACCGTGCACCTGGCATTCAGAAACGGCCGCGGCCGACTAGAGAGCCAGCGCCTGGAGTTCGACGCCAACCTTGTCGGCCGTCTGGCGGCGCCAACCACATCTTCGACGCAAGCCAATTCGCCCTTTCCCTACGAGTTGACCCGGCGCCTCTACAAGGAATGCGGAGTACAGCACTTCTTCGTCTTTCCCGTCGCCCGCGGTTCCCGGCAGTTTGGCTTCTTGATCTCCGGTCATCGGGCGCCGGCCACCTTGCTGCGCGCGCGGATTCGATTGCTGCGCGAAGTCTGCAATCGCCTGGTCGCCGGCTTTCACGGCATCCAACGCGAGGAACTGCTCCATTCCTTGGCGTTTGTCGATCGGCTCACCGGGCTGCCCAACCGCGCCAGCTTCGAGTCAACGGTGAATCAGCGGCTCCAGGGTGTGCCGGGGCAACAGGCTGCAATCGCGGTCCTGCTCTTGAACATCGACCGCTTTAAGCTCATCAACGGGACGTTCGGCCATGCCACCGGGGACCGATTGCTGATCGAAGTGCGCCGGCGCATCCAGCCGCACTTGCTCGAGCAGGACGTCCTTGCCCGGGTCGGCGGCGACGAGTTCGCGGCTTTGCTCGCGCAAACCGACTCGCACCGCGACGCGGCGCACGTTGCGCGCAAGATCATTCGATCGCTCTCGCGCTCCATCGACATCGATGGCAATCGCATCTACACGGGTGCCAGCGCAGGGATCGCCCAGGTCGGGACGGATGGACTGAACGCCGTCGACCTGCTGAGGACGGCGGAGATCGCCATGTACCGCGCCAAGGCCGAAGGCCGCAATCGCTTCGTGTTTTACGAAGCCGCGATGAACGCGGACGGTAAGCGCCTCTCGCGCCTGGACCGGGAGCTGCGCAAGGCACTCCGACGCAACGAGCTCATATTGCACTACCGGCCAAGGTTCGACTTGGCGACGGACGCATTGTGCGGCGTCGTCGCGCTGCTGCGCTGGCAGCACCCGGAGCGCGGAATGCTCTTTCCGACCGATTTCATTGCCGACGCCGAGACGATGGGCCTGCTTCCCGAAATCGGCGCCTGGGCGATGAAAGAGGCTTGCCTTCAGCACAAGAAATGGCGCGATTCCGGCTTCCTCGCGCCGCGGCTGGTTGTAAAGATTTTCAGCGGACAGCTCGCGCGAAGCAAGTTTCTGCCGATGGTACGGCAGATCCAGGCCGAGACCGGCATGCCGGCGGGCGAGATGGAAATCGAGGTGGCCGGCGCCATGCTGGCCGACGCGGAGCCGCGGACCTGGGACGCCTTGCGCCAACTCGCCGCCGAGGGCTTGCCCATAGCAATCGACGACTTCGGCACAGGCTCCTCGGCCATCGCTTGCCTAAAGAGCGGCCCCGTTCGGGTATTGAAGCTCGACCTGGGCGCCGTCGCCGACGTGTCTTCCGACGACGATGCCATTCGGATCGTCCACGCGCTCGTGGACATGGCCCACGCCTTGAAAAAGGAGGTGGTCGCCGAAGGCATCGACCGGCCCGAGCAATTGCTGCTGCTCAAGACCTTGGGCTGCGATCGGGGCGAAGGTTCCCTACTGGGCAAGCCGTCAGCGCCTGGCCACATCGAGCAAGCAATGCTGAAGCGTCCCAACCGTTCCAGTTTGTGCGCGGATGGTGCGTTGGAGCACGGCCCTGCAGCCCGCATCAGCGCGCCGCTTCCGAAGGCACTTGAGCTTCGCCCCGCCATGCCCACGGCACGGACCGAGCTGAAGCCGGAGGACGCAGAGCTGCTTGGCGCGCGGCTGACCGTTCCCCGGTTCATCGCCGAGGACTACCCGACGATTCCGGGCGGATGATGTCCGGCGGTGGACCGAGCATCATCGACTCGGCGGCCAAGTCCGATACGCTCTCTAACCGACGGCTGGCGATGGCGATCGGCAACTTCAACAGGTTACTTTCGATCCAGCGTCGAAAGACGCGCCAGCCCGATTCCCACGCCCGACACCAATCGACCGGTCGCTTCCGGCCGGTGTGCGCCTCACGTCGGCGCGCTCGAGCGCCTTGACGCCATCAGCCCTCGCGCAGGGTACGGCGCTGCTTGACCCGGTCGTCGCGAATCGCTAGTGTGGCCAGTTCAGCCGGGCAGCGCGTTGGCCGGCTCGATCTCGGGGTCGCTGACGATGGGTGAAAGTTCCACGCAAGTCCCGCAAGGCACGCTGACGGCACAGTTCCGGCAACAAGCGCAGTCAGCGATGAGCCTAAACATCGCCTTCATCGGCGTGGTCAACGGCCTGTTTGCCGCAATGCGCGCTGCAGGCCGTTGCACCGGCGCGGATCTGGCCAGCCGTCTGCGGCTCGATCCGGGCTACGTGGGTCGCTGGTGCGACGCCGCGTTCGCCTTCGGATTCCTGGAAGCCGACGCAGAGCTGTTCGAGCTGAGCAGCACGGGAAGCGCCATGTGCCCGGACGCTCCCGACACGCTGATGCCCACGGCCATACAGGCGGTGCTGTCGGCCCACATGGCAGAGCGGGCCGCCGAGTTGATGCGAACCGGGCGCCGCCCCGGTGAATCGGTACTGGCCGAACGTCAAACCATCTTGCCATGGTTCGGCCCCATGCTCGAAGCGAGCTTTACGCCGATCTTCGAGAACCAGATCTGCACGGCGGTGGCCGCGTTCGCGCAGGCGGATGCCTCCTTCGGTCTCGTGGTGGACCTGGGTTGCGGCAACGGTTGGTACCTGCGTGCCCTTGCGCGCCGCTTTCCACGCCTGCGCGGCCTGGGAATCGACGGTTTCGAGGAAAACGTACAGCAGGCGCAGCATCTGGCAAGGCAGCAGTGCGCCGACGACCGCCTGAGGTTCGTCCGCGGCGACATCCACCAGTTCGCGCTAGGCGAACCGGCGGCTCTGATCGCGATGAACCGCGCGCTGCATCATGTCTGGGAGAAGGATCCGGGCAAGCTCTTCATCTGGCTGCACGACAACCTTGGGCCGGGCGGCCATGCCGTGGTCTGGGAACCCGCATGGCCGGACGAGCGATCAGCGCTCCGGGACCCGGCACGCCGACCGATGGCATTCCAGAACCTCAGCGAGCACGTCCAGGGCAATCACTTCCTACGGCCTCGCGAGATCGTCGAAGCCTTTGCGGGGGTCGGCATGCCGGCGCAGGTGCATTTGTTTGCGGACGGCAACGAGGCCGTAATCGTCGCACGGCGCGAGCCATGAGGTGCGGCCGACCTGCGTTGGTGGGTGCGTCGCGCCCGGGCTGAGCGACGCATGCACCCAATTGCCACCGGCCGGGCGCGCTCCGGCGTAGCCCCCGGGCGAGTTCGTGATAACGGGAGAAACGCTTGAAAACCGATTACCTGTTCGCAGCCTTGCTGCTGGCGTTTGTGCTCTGGAAGGTCTACGGCCGCTGGCAGGTGCGCCGCCGGGTCCCAGGACTCATCCAGTCGGGCGCGCAGGTCGTGGACGTCCGTTCCGCGCCGGAATTCGCGGCTGCACACTATAAGGGCAGCACGAACATTCCGTTGCCGGAGCTCGAACGGCGCGCCGGCGAGTTGCCCAGGGACCGATGGATCGTGCTGTGCTGCGCCTCGGGCACGAGAAGCGCGACCGCCCGGCGCCTCTTGCGCAAGCAGGGCTACTCGCTGCTGTTCAATGCCGGGTCCTGGCGCAACCTGGCCGGGTAGTCGGCCGACTGCGGGGACGGCGCATCGAGTGCGACCCCCAAGGCTTGGCACCTTCGCCGGACGGGACCGGTGACGCGGGTCGGCATCAAGACGTCCTGACGGGAGCCGCCGAGCTCGCCTAAAGGGGCGGCCGCTTGCATCTGGCCGGCGAATGGGCAAAGGGGGGACGCGAAGCGAACAAGAGCGCGATCGCGCGCCCGCTTGACCCGGCACTGGCGGAAGGCGCGGAAACGCCCCTCCGTTGTATCGATGGCGGCCCAGGCCCTCGATCTGGAGGCGCTGATGAGCTGCCGGGCCCAAAGCGTGCCGCCGGCGACAAAAGTAGGTGCCGATCCGGTGGCCGCGCTAAGTTGCCCGCCGCTCAACGAACGGATGGAAATGTTGCGCCTGCTGCGCCGGCGACCTTTAGCCGCGAGCTGCTCGTACGCCCGATTTGCGGCGCAACGGCTTCCCATACTCGACCGGCAGCACGCCTCTTGCCACCGCCTTGATCAAGGCCTGATGATCGGCTTCGGTCTGGTCCGCATAAAGACGGGCGAAGCGGCACATGGATCTATCCAGCGCGTCCGATTCGCCCACATATCCGGCGATCATCGAGGCTCCGCTCGTTCGGGCGTGGCCTTTGCCGAGCAAGCGGCCGACGATCCCGGCGTAATCGGTCAATGCCGCCGCTTCGATCGCATCCAACGGAATCGTTCCTTTCATGTTGCGGAACTGCCGGACGTAGTACTGCAGCCCGTCGACCGTGGCCCAACCCAGGAGCGGGTCGCTGACCGTTTGCAGCGCCTGCTGGTATTCCACGACCCGCTGTCCTTGATGGGCGTGCCAAGCCGAGTCGCCATGGACAAAGCGGGCCAATACCGAGCGGCGCGCCTGTTTCAGCTGCAAGAATACGACGTCGTCCGCGCTGCTGCCCTCCAGCAGTGCAACGTATGCCCGCAGACCGACGCTACCGACCCCGACGACCTTGTGAGCGATGTCGACCAGCGTGTAGCCTGCCAGCGCGCGGCCCCAATGTGGCGCCAAGGTGGCGAGATACCCGTCCAGTCCGACGGCGATGCGCTCTGCCTCCGTCTCCGAGACCCTGGTGATCAAGGGCGGCTCGTCGACGATTTGCCGCCTGTCGCCGCGCGTCGTCGTGAACCGGGGCAGCGCGCGATCGCTGGTCCGGGATCGCGCGCGCTCCGCGGCACGCACGATCGCGCCCCGCAAGGATTTCTCCCTGGCCGTGTCGTGCAGCCGGTCGATGTCAAGCCGCTCGTAGGAACGAGACAGCAACGGCTCATTCGCCAGAAAGCGTACTTCTTGACGGTAGGCCGCAACGCACGACGCCACTGCATCATGACATTGCGCCTCGCCGAATCCATTGTGCCGCCCAGCGACCCAAATGCTCGCCACGAGCCTGCGCAGATCCCACTCCCATGCACCGGGATGCGCCTCGTCGAAATCGTTCAGGTCGATCACCAAGTCCCGTTCGGGAGAGGCGTAAAAGCCGAAGTTGCCAAGGTGGGCATCCCCGCAAATGACCGGGCAGATGCCGGTCGCAGGAAGCTGCGCGATGTCCTGGGCCATCACGCCGGCGGTACCGCGCAAAAACCCGTATGGGGAGGCCACCATGCGGCCGACCCGGATCGGGATCAACCATGCCTGCCTTCCCTCATGCGAGTGAATGACCTGCTCGACCGGATCAGGCCGGTTCGCGGGTGCCTTCCATTCACCAAGTGAACTGCGAGGAACTTTCTGGCGCAGGCTCCGCCCCAGCTTGAATCGCTCGGCGCGCGGCAGCGACCGCCGGCGCAACGATCGATAACTGTCGCTGTCGGCGCTGGCCAGCACGACGTGCCCTGAGGGCGGTTGAAACTCCGCCCCGCTTTGTGCCATCGCAGAAGACTGCGCCGGTGGGCTGGCGGGCGCGCCGGCCTGCCCCTTGCCCGGCTCGGTGCGATTTGTCTTCCTCGGATTCATTTGGCGAGTCATTCGGCGAGTCATTCGGCGAGTCATTCCGCGCCTCATTTGCAAGTCAGAATTGCCGGCACCGGACCGGGTTTCTTGAATGAGCCGATCGTCTTCCCCAAGCAGGCCAGTCCATCACCCTCCTGGACCGCGTCACACCGGAGCAACCTGCCGTCGAGGACCGTCCTGCGGCAAGAGGCCGCGTTTGGCGCACAGCCCGCAAACAACCCGGGCGCGAGCGACTTTCGCGGGGGTCCAGCGGACACCGTAGCGCGCATCGTCCGCCGAGCGCAACAGATTCCCGCCGCCCGCGCGGTGCAATCGCGCCCTGCACAGGGCGCTCAGTCATTCGATCCCTCGTCGCCGAAGGTGGGCGAGGTACGGCGAACCATGTAATAGGTTACGCCCACCGCAATGACAGCGGCGGTCATCAGACCATATGTCCATGCCAACGATTCAAGATGGCCTGCATTCTCCGCAGGGATGATGATCAGTTGCCGCAACAGCGTGATCAGCGCAGCCTCGATAAACACCAGCACGGAGACGTGGCCGGTACGCATGTAACGGACCTCGGCCGCAATCAGCGACGAAAGGACCCACAGGGTGAACAGGTTCCCCAGTGCCTGCACGAAGCCCTGTGCCACCTGCCCGGATTTGATCGTCTGCAGGACATTGTCGAGAAACTGCCAGATGAGCAGTATGCTGGCGATCAGCAGTGCCACCGCCATGAATACGTGCAAGAGCCTGTTGGCCGCCTCCATCGCCGACTCGAACGACAACGGTCGCATAGACTTCCCTTTTTAACAACCCGTGGAACCGCAACGACCCAGTCTCTTCGCAAAGCATCCGCCCGGTGCATCCCAAGGCCGATGCCCGACTCCTGAGACACACTACCCGTTGGTCCTTGCCGAATCAAGCGATAGGCGCCGACCGCTTGATCGACAAGTTCGCTGCCAAATTACCAGGCGCCCGGATCGGTCGCGCCGCAGGTCGTCTCGATTTGCGAGACCGGCTGATCAGGTTCTATGGCCTCGGCATGGCAAGCAACGGGGGCAAGACCTGAGGCCACGCGCCTTGCGCCCCAACCGATACATCCCGCAGCCGTGGGCGGTGCGTGCCAAATTCGATCGTGCGGGTCCCAGCGCAGGTCGCGCTCCAAGCCAATGGTCGTTGCGAAATTTCTCAATGCGACTGGCGGTCGGTGCGAAACGGGCTCGAGCGCAAATGCATCGCGTCGGGCCGAAGAAAAGACGCGTTGTCCGGCGCTTGCGCCGCTCCGATCTTTCGAGCCAGCACGCAGATGTGGTGGGGTCGTGCCAGTTCTACCTCGAGGACCTGCCAGCGCAAGTAATCCAGCAGGCGCGACACCGATAACGCATCAAAAACATGATGATGCGCCCCTCGATTGCGGAAATTGTCCTCGATCCAGATGCGCAACTGCTGCGGCGTGTCGTGCGCCGGATCCCGGGAATAGTCGTGCAGCCGCAAGATCTCCTCCCAATGCGTCTGATCCCGTTCGTCCACGTTGCGCCGGGCATCATCGATCAAGTGCGCAAGCGGGGTCACCGGTCGGTATCGATCAAAGGTCGCCTCGCGGTGCGGCAAGACCAGCAGCAAGACTCCATTGGGTCTTAACACGCGCTTCCACTCCTCGAGTACGCCAATGGGGTTTGCCGAGTGCTCCAGCATGTGCGAGGACATCACGAAGTCGTACTGGCCGTCTGCTATGGAACTCAGGTTCCCGGCTTCTGCGATGTATTGGTGCCCCGGCGGCTTGCCCGGCTGGAACCGGAAGGTTTCCCCCGCTTCGATCCGTCCTTCCCAATGCGTCCGAGTGCCAAAGGTGACGTTGTCGACTTGACGGGCGATTCCATAGACACCGAGCCCGGCACGCGCGCCAAAGATCTGGCTGGGACCGCCCACCTCCAAACTGTGGCCCCGAAACTCCCCGGCATGTCGCTCAACAATCCGAAACCGCTGGCCGAGAACGCGCGTCTTGACCTGAAATAGCAAATTGCCCAGACCCATTGAGGCGTGAAAGCGGACACGCTTGGTGAATCGCAAAAAGGCCCCCTTTCTTCGGCTCATCGGTCTGGCGGCTGGTTGTCACCGACGATTCTTGCAGCGAACGCCCTCGCACCGTTATAAATGCAGCGCGCCACTGCGAATTATCGCCGCATCGGAGCATCGTTGGCAGATCGTCCCCCGCCAGGCGCTATGGGCATCCAAATCAAGAAGTTCCCGCCGCCCGCCCGCGCAATCATGACCGCCGACGTCGGTCAAGTCGACGAGCCCATCACCGGGACTTCGCAATTTGCGGCTCCAGCCACAGGGTGCGGGTCCAGCCACGGAGACCCGGCTATCCAGCGCGCGGGTCAGAGGCGCAGCGATAGAACGGATCAACAACGGTCTTCAAGCCAGCGCTGCATCGCTCGCAACGCCGGCGCTCCGGCAGCTGCAGAACACGAACGCCATGCAGCGTGTTGTCGCGAAGCCGGCCGACGATCCCGCGTCGTCGAAGAGTGCTCCCGGGTCCCCGGCGATTCGTATGAGCAACTGCGCCGTATCGGCGATCGAAACCGGCCCGGCGCGGGCGCCGCCGGCCGACCGGGACGGGCCCGCAGACACCACGACCGCGGCCGGTCGAAGCGCTTCGCTGCGTCGCTTCTAGCGCCGCACGAACCGCAAAGCCAACCTCGTCGCGGACGATGAATGCCAGGCTTGCGGCTGCGGCTGCGCCGAACCAGAATCAACATCCGGCAGCAATCCTCACGAAGGCGGCAAGGACCAAGTCGGCCACGCAGCGCACAAACGGCAAGATCGCCGCTACGCAGCGTCGTGCGCGGACTTGGGCGGCAGGTCAGGCAACCCGGCCTCCCGGCCGGCGTCGAACTCAGGGCTTGGGCTTGCGGAACTTGAGCACGTAGTTGTCCGCCTCCCCGATCGCGATGTATTTCGCGCGGTCCTTATCCTTCATCGCGAGCGTCGGCGGCAAAGTCCAGACACCCTCCGGCCAGTCCTTCGTGTCGCGCGGGTTGGCATTGATCTCCGAGGCGCCGACGAACTCGAAACCAGCCTTCTTCGCGAGTTCGATCGTGTAGTCCTGGCGCACGTAGCCATTTTCGGCCTTGGGATCCTGCGGCATGTCATCGCGTCCGCGGTGGTCCTCGATGCCCAAGACTCCGCCTGGCTTGAGCGCGCGCAAGAAGCCCTCGAGCGCCTGCGGGGCGTAACCCGCGCCCATCCAGTTGTGCAAATTGCGGAACGTAACGATCAGGTCGACCGTGCCCGCCGGGGCCACCGTGTAGTGATCCGGGCCAAACTCGGTCAGCATCGACTTTGCCGTAGATCGCCGGATCGGCCGCCAGCTTCTTGCGAAATCTGTCCTTGCCGGGCTGAGGGGCTTCCGGGTCCTTGGCCGACGGCACGGCAACGTAGTACGTACCCGCCGCCCTCAGGTAGGGAGCCAGGATCTCCGTCCAGTAGCCTCCCCCGGACTTATCTCAACGACCGTCATGTCCGGTCGAAGTCCAAAGAACTCGAGCTCTTCCTGAGGATGGCGTGCTGCGTCGCGTTGCACAAACGCGGGCGTGCGCTTGGGGCTGGCAATGGCCGCCTGCAAACCAGCGTCGGCGGCGCGGGCATGCAAGCAGGGACAAGGGCCAGGGTCAAACCCACTTGGGTGACGGCCAGCAGCGTGCTGATCCTCATGGAACCTCCGGCAAGGGTTGCTGCGGATTTTCTCCAACGCGCATTCTTGCACGAAGTTCACGCCGCCGGCGGACTGGACCCTGCCGCGCGTATCGGGCGACGCCTTGCGGCGCGCGCTCTTGGATGCGCCCCCCGTTGCGCGGTCGACCCGCGCCCGATTCCAGCCGCGATGGTGCCGCTTCCAACTGAGCCTCGGGTACGGTCCCGATCGACATCGACCGCGTTCTTTTGGAGCAACGGCAGGCACTGAATTCCACTAACGACTCGGGAGTCCTTCGAATTCTGTCCATTTGCCGTCGGGCGCGCGTAGGTAGGCGCGCTCGCCGCTGCGGAAGAAGACCGTGTTTTGGTTTTCCGCCACCCACTGGACGGCAGGCAGGGCCGGCAGGAGCCCCTGCAACGACTCCGGCGTAACGTTTCCCGGTCCAGCTCGCGCCAGATCCACGATCAGCGTCATCAGCGAAAGGTAGCTCGTGGGCTGTTCGACAACCAGCGGCTTGCCGTCTCGCCCAAGGAACCCAAAGCCGATCAACTTGACGGCCACTGGAACCGTCGTGATGTCCGGCGTCGGCAATACGCGCATGCCCGAAACCTGAATTGCGTCGCCGCGCAGCGCGGCACCATGCTCGGGGATCAACACGACCACCGTCGGCCGTCCGCTGACCTCGATTTCATCGAGCAAACGGCCCAGCTCGGAGAACAGTTGGCGCAGACGAAAGGCATACGTGTCAAGGCTGCTGCCGCTGGCGCCATGTGCCAGCGTTCCGTCGTGCAACGTGATCGTGTTGTAAAGCAGTACGTTGTGGAATGCATCCTTCTCGTGCTGATGCCACCACTGGTCTAGCAAGCCAAAGTCGTCGCGAACCGGTGCGCCGTCAAAGGAGGTCATGGTCACGGGGCCCATCCGGTTGTCCAGGGGCGCGGCGTCGGCGCCGCCTTCCTTGCGCAGCTGTTCGGCAAAATGAGCAAATTGCCCGTCATGGTTGAGCAGGATCGCCGGGTGGTAGCCGGCAGCCGCAAGATTGTGAAAGAGGTAGCACTCGTCGGCGACCCCGCCGTGCACAAGCTCGGCTTGCGTCGTTTGACCGCACGTGCCGCGGAGCAGCCGCAAGACCGCCGGGCCGCTGTAGGTTGTGACGGAATTGAAACGGTGGAAGACGACGTCAAATCGCTTCAGAAACGGGTCGTCCTGCATGTGCAGCAAGGCGAGGTCATCGTTCGATAGCGAACACACGCTGAGCAAGATCAGGTCGAACTGCGCCGGGCCGGCGCGCGCGAAGGAAACGGTCTTGCCGTGCTCTTGCGCCAGATATGCGGCAAGTGCGGCATCGAGTTGTGGCGCCGGAGGCGCCGTTGGGGCCGGCAGGATGGCCGCAACGACCAGGCCGACAAAAACCCATACCACGAGACGCACGCCGCGTGAGACGAGCCAGTACAACGTGGCCAATACGGCAAAGGCGACCAACCATTTGACGGATACAAGTCGTTGCCCAAGCTCGACAAGGTAATCGAGACGAAAGTCTCCCAGGGCTCCGGCCTCATGCAGGACCCCGGCCCACGAATCCAGGTGCGAATCCCAATAAAGCAGCGCCAGTGCAACGGGAAGGGCCAGCGCCAAGCGCCGCCGGCGCCATTGTCGCGAGGAAAGGGGCCAGGCAAGCGCGACGGCAAGGCCCATGTTGGCCAACCAGTGCAAGCCGATGATGCCCTTGTAATACAAGGCCAGCTTGACGAGAAAATACAAGGTCCAGGCGCCCATCGCCTGCTGATTCTTCTGAAAGGCGTGACGCAAGAATTCGGCCACGCTACGCATCTTGCATACCCGCGCTCCGGACTGCGGTTGAGGCAAGACGGGAGGCCATGATCGCCGAGCCCGCGAGCGATCTACTTGACGCTAGACGCCTGCGCCCGGGAGCGCGCTGGATTGCCCGGCTCGGCGTTCCCGCATCGACGTACCGCTGCGCACACCCCAGCGGATCGGCGAGCGTCACGCCACAGCCTGCCCGCCAGAGGCGGGGCCTGCGCAAGACATCCTCACAGTTCGCCGCGCGGACGGCAATGCCAAGGCCGACGTAGGCGGCTAACCGCCGACGCGTATCGGTCCGGTCCGGCTGCCGTTGCATCGCGTCGCCCTTCCAAGGCCGTACGGATCCCTCCGGGTCGGCGCGTTCTCGCCGAATGTGAACGATCGGCGCATATTCGCGTCTCAACCCAGTTGTCGATCGGAAACGGACGCGACAAGAAGAAAAGCGCATGAGGACTCTTATCCGACCGCCGTGTGGTGATGGCGGCAAAACCCGGCGCAGGTTCAGGCCATTTGCATCGAGTTCTTGAAGTCGCAAACGAAACGAGTTGCGGCGCTTCACTTCTTTGCCGGGAGCATTTGCCAGGCAAGAACCGCGACGCTCTCGGGACGTTTCGGACCCATCCAGGGGGTCTCGAATCGCATACGCGCGCCATCAAAAGGGGGCGTCGGCATTTTGCCATACGAACCAAGGCAGGTCGACGCTGGCGCCGACCGACATCCGATGCAAAACGCAACCGGCAGCGGCCTGCCGGCCCAATCGATGGGCGAATCCTGCGGACCGTTGCCCCAGGCGCTTACTGCGAGCCGTTGCTGCAAGCCTATACGGCGCCCAGGTACTGCCCGGCAAAGAAGATGCAGGACCAACGCACTGGGCCCGCCGGCAGGCCCGGCCCGGTCGCCCGGGCGGCCCTGACGGCCGTTGTTCGATAATGGCGTACTGGAAGGAGTGCAAGGGCGACCGGCACTGCCAGACGAGCGGGTAGCCCCCGGCGGCCCACGACAACCCGACGCAGGTCAAAGTCTTCACCCATGCACAAAACCGCAACCGAACCGCGCGACCAGGAACCACCGGCTGGCCACGCGCGCAAGCCGACCGAACGAATCGGCCCGATGCGGTCGGATTTCGAGTTCCCGCTACCTCCCGAGCTGATCGCCCAGCATCCGGCTCAGCCGCGTGAAGCCGCGCGACTGCTGCACGTTCGTGCCCAGGGGTTTGCCGACGAGCGCGTGGCCGATTTACCCGACAAGCTGCGCGCCGGCGACGTGCTGGTGCTCAATGACACCAAAGTGATCCCGGCACGACTGCAAGGCACCAAGTCGACCGGCGGGCACGTGGAGGTGCTGCTCGAGCGGGCGCTGTCATCGCACGCGGCTCTGGTGCAGCTGCGCAGCAGCCACCCGCCCCGCTCGGGTTCGCGTTTGAACTTCATTCCCGCGTCCCCATCCAGCTGGCCGAGCTACGGCGCCACGGTGCTCGGGCGCCGGGACGATCTTTTTGAACTCGAATTTGATCAGCCGGTCGACCAGGTGTTGGAACAGGCCGGTGCCATCCCCCTGCCACCGTATATCCGCCATGCTCCCGACGCCGATGATGCCGCGCGCTATCAGACCGTCTACGCCCGCGCGCCGGGTGCGGTTGCGGCTCCGACCGCCGGCCTGCACCTGAGTGCAGCGCTGATGGATCAATTGCTGGAGCGGGGGGTACGCATCGCCTACGTCACGTTGCACGTGGGAGCCGGCACATTTCAACCGGTGCGCGTCGAGCGCCTGAACGAGCATCGAATGCACAGCGAGCGCTACGAGGTCCCGACGGCGACCGCCGACTTGGTCAATGAGGCACGCCGTCGCGGCCATGCCGTGGTAGCCGTCGGAACCACGAGCGTGCGCGCGCTCGAATCCAACATGAGGGACGGCAACCTGGTGGCCGGGAGCGGCGAGACCCGGCTTTTCATTTTGCCCGGCTACGCCTTCCAGTGCGTGGACCGGCTGGTGACCAACTTTCACCTGCCCGGATCCACGCTGCTGATGCTGATCAGCGCATTCGGCGGCATGCAGCGCGTGCGGCAAGCCTACGCGCATGCCGTGACCCAACGCTACCGCTTCTTTAGCTACGGCGACGCCATGCTGCTCGAGCGCGCAGCCGACGGCCAAGAGTCGCTGCGCAGCGCGCAAAGCGACGGGAGGCGGGCGTGAGCGTGCGCTTTGAGCGCTTGGCCGTAGACGGCCAGGCCCGGTGCGGGCGACTCCACTTGGCGCACGGCGCCGTCGACACCCCTGCTTTCATGCCCGTGGGCACCTACGGTACCGTCAAGGCGATGACGCCCGATGAGCTAGCCGGATTGGGGGCGCAGATCGTGCTGGGCAACACCTTCCATCTTTGGCTGCGACCGGGCATCGAGGTCATCCGCAGACACGGCGGACTGCATGGCTTCATGGGCTGGCAACACCCGATCCTGACCGATTCCGGCGGCTTCCAGGTGTTCTCGCTCGGCGACCTGCGCACCGTCAGCGAAGAAGGGGTCCGCTTTCGCTCGCCCATCAACGGCTCGCCGTTGATGCTCACGCCGGAGGAGTCGATGCGCGTGCAGACCGCGCTGAACGCGGACATTGCGATGATCTTCGACGAGTGCACGCCATACTGGATGGCGTCCGATCCACGGACCGAGCCGACGCAGCCGGGCGCGGCCGAGTCGGACGGCGAGCCGGCCGCCGATGAGCTGGCCGGATCGGCGCCGTCGGGCCGGGTCGAAGCCGACGCGCGTCCCGGCCGTCCAGCCAGCCACGCTGAAGCCAGCGCGTCGATGGAACTGTCGCTGCGCTGGGCGCAGCGCAGCCGCGACGCCTTCGACCGCGAGGGCAACCGCAACGCCCTGTTTGGCATCGTCCAGGGCGGCATGTACAGCGACTTGCGCGAACGCTCCGGCGAGGCGCTGCAGCGGATCGGGTTTGACGGCTACGCGATCGGCGGCCTTTCGGTGGGCGAACCCAAGTCGGAGATGATGCGCATCCTGCACCATACGGCGCCGCGCCTGCCCGAGGATCGGCCGCGCTATCTCATGGGGGTGGGGACGCCCGAGGACCTGCTGGCGGGCATGGCTGCCGGAATCGACATGTTCGACTGTGTGCTGCCCACGCGCAACGCGCGCAATGGTTGGCTGTTCACGCGCCAAGGCGATATCAAGATCCGCAACTCGATCCACCGCGGGGATCCGCGGCCGCTGGATCCGGCCTGCAGTTGCTATTGCTGCCGCAATTTCTCCCGGGCCTACCTGCACCACCTGCAGCGCAGCAAGGAGATCCTCGGTGCCCGGCTCAACACCATCCACAACCTGCACTATTACCTGGACCTGATGCGCCGTGCACGCCTAGCGATCGCGGCAGGTCAATTTGACGACTTCGACCACGCCGAACGTGCCGGCCGGGTCGGCGCCGACGCCCCGGGCCAGCCGCCGCTATAATGCAAGGCTTTTGCGCCTGCGCACAACCGCCGCAGGCGCCCCGTTCAAGACTTGTGCCAATCGCCCCCGGTCGCGACGGTGGCGGGCCAAAGGGCTCCAGCGCCTGGCCGCGCTACCGCCGCCAGGCGTGGCACCCCCTCTCAGGGAGTTACCCGATGTTTTTCATTTCCGATGCATATGCCCAAGGCGCGCCAGGCGCAGAACCGAGTTGGATGCCGCTGGCCGTCGTCTCCGTGATGATGATCGCGGTCTACTTTCTGGCGATCCGTCCGCAGGCCAAGCGGCAAAAGGAGGTCAAGGCGATGATCGACGCCCTGGCCAAGGGCGACGAAGTGGTCACCACCGGCGGTGTCGTCGGGCGCATCACGGAATTGTCGGACCAGTACCTGACGCTGCAGGTGGCCAGCGTCGGCGACAAACCGGTCTCGCTTTCGGTGCAGCGCACGGCGATTCAGACGCTGCTACCCAAGGGAACGATGAAGACGCTGGCGTAGCCTGAGACGTGCGACCACGTCATCGAGACGCCGGCCCGGGGACCAGCCGATGAGATTGCGCGCAGCCCTGGCGGGCTCGGCCGGCGCCAAGAGCCCAACGCGCCCCGCGGCGACGCACTGCGGCGGGGGGCGCGCGCGGCGATTTGGGATTGCGCCCGTTCGGCGCGACGCGGGAACCCAGTGCGCTATCGCTTTGCCTTGTTTGCCTCGATTGGTTTGCCTCGAATGGTTTGCCAAATCCACACTTGACGGATTGCCCTGCAAAAAATGAATCGCTATCCGCTCTGGAAGTACCTGCTGATCATCTTCGCGCTGATCTTTGGCGTGTTGTATGCCATTCCCAACCTCTACGGCGAATCGCCAGCCGTGCAGATCGCCTCGATCAAGGCGACCGTGCACGCCGACACGGCCCTGCTGACCCAGGTCGAACAAAGCCTGCAGCGCGCCGGCATTGCCCAGCAGGGCCTGACGCTCGAAACGATAGGCCAGAACCCGACGATCCGGGTTCGCTTCGCCGACGCCGATGCACAGGCACGCGCCGGCGAACTGCTCGGGCGCGAACTCAATCCGGACCGCTCCGATCCAGCCTACATCGTGGCCCCCAACTTGCTGTCTCGCACGCCCTCCTGGTTGCAGCAAATGCACGCCTTGCCCATGTACCTGGGGCTGGACCTGCGCGGAGGCGTGCACTTTTTGATGCAAGTCGACCTGGACGAGGCGGTCAACAAGCGCTTGCAGGCGGTCGAGAGCGAGCTGCGCTCGACCCTGCGCGACAAGGACGTGCGCCATGCCGGCATCTCCCGGAGCGGGGATCGGCTGGAAATCCGCTTTCGTGATCTGGCCAGCCGCACCCAAGGTGCCAGCGTGGTCCATGATGCTTTCAGCGACTTGATTGTTCAGGAAGGCGGCACCGAGACCGAACCCACGCTGCTTGCCGCGCTTTCGCCGGCCGGGCGGACGACGGTGCAGGACAATGCGCTCAAACAGAACATCACCACGCTGAAGAACCGGATCAACGAGCTGGGCGTGTCCGAGCCGGTGATCCAGCAGCAGGGCGCCGACCGCATCGTGGTCGAATTGCCCGGGGTTCAGGACACCGCGCGCGCCAAGAACATCATTGGTCGCACGGCAACGCTCGAGGCCCGCCTGGTCGACGTGAGTCCCGACGGAGTCGCGGCGAACGGCGGGACCGTGCCCCCGCCGTTTGGCTCGGAGCGCTTCACGGTCGGGCGCGGCACGCCGGTCGTGCTCAAAAAAGATGTGATCTTCTCCGGCCAGCAGCTCCAGGGCGCCCAGGCGACCTTCGATGAACGGCAGCAGTCGGCCGTTTCGGTCGAGCTCAACGAGGCTGCCGGTCGCATCATGCAGCAGGTGACGCGCGAGAACCTCAAAAAGCCGATGGCGGTCGTCTTGTTCGAGCGCGGCCGGGGCGAAGTGCTCACCGTCGCCACGATCCAATCCGAGTTCGGGTCGCGCTTTCAAATCACCGGATTGAACAATCCGCAGGTGGCCAACGACTTGGCGCTACTGCTGCGAGCCGGCGCGCTGGCCGCGCCGATGCAAATTATCGAGGAGCGCCTGATCGGCCCCAGCCTCGGCGCAGCCAATATCGACGCGGGGATCCGCTCGACCGAGTACGGCTTTGCGGCGATCGTGATCTTCATGGTGGTCTACTACATGGTATTTGGTGCCGTGTCCGCCGCCGCACTGGCCTTTAACCTGTTGCTCTTGCTGGCCATCCTTTCGCTGCTGCAGGCGACGCTGACCCTGCCGGGAATCGCGGCCATCGCCTTTACGCTCGGCATGGCCATCGACGCCAACGTGCTGATCAACGAACGCATCCGCGAGGAGTTGCGCAAGGGGACGGCCCCGCAGCAGGCGATATCCCAGGGATACGAGCGCGCCTTCGCCACGATTCTCGATTCGAACGTCACGACCCTGATCGCCGGCGTCTTCCTTTTCATGCTCGGTTCCGGGCCGGTACGGGGGTTCGCCGTGGTGCACGTGCTGGGCATCCTGACCTCGATCTTTTCTGCGGTGTTCGTCTCCCGGGGCATGGTGAACCTGCTGTACGGTTCGCGCCGACGGCTGCAAAAGGTATCGATCGGGCAGATCTGGCGCCCGACGGCCGCGGCGACGCCATCGCAGCCCGGCAACGGCCCGGCGGTCCGCGGCAAACCCAGCGGCGCCTAGCAGCGCGCGCAGCCGCCCGAATCCTCAACGGAGCACGATTTCATGGAATTTTTCCGCATCAATCGGACCATTCCTTTCATGCGCTACGCGCTGGTCTTCAACGTGATCTCGCTGCTCACGTTCCTGACCGCCGTGGGTTTTCTGGCGTTTCACGGCTTGAACCTGTCGATCGAGTTCACCGGCGGCACGGTCATGGAAGTCGGCTACCGGGCCCCGCCCAACGTCGACGCGATACGCGCCACCATCGCCGCCAAGGTATCCGGCGATTCCCAGGTCACGACCTTCGGTACGGCCGAAGACATCCTCATACGCCTGCCGGCGCACCCGGGCGTTGCCTCCGGACAACTGGCCGACCAAGTGTTTGCGGCCTTGACCGCCAGCCCGAGTCCCGGCGAGAGCCCGGCCTGCGCCGACTGGCACGCGGCCGATGCGAAGTTCAAGCAGTTGCCGCAGGCAGAACGCACGCCCGAGGCCGCGGCGCCGCTGGTCGCGCAGCAAAAATCGCTGGCGGGCCAGTGCACCGAGCTGCGGCGCGTTGAATTCGTCGGGCCCCAAGTGGGCTCCGAACTGGCCTATGACGGCGGCCTAGCGCTGTTGATGGTGGTCATCGGCATCGCCGCCTACCTGGCGGTGCGTTTTGAAAAGAAGTTTTCCGCAGCCGCCATCATCGCCAACTTGCACGACGTGGTCCTGGTGATTGGCATGTTTTCCATTTTTCACTGGGAGTTCTCGTTGCCGGTTCTGGCCGCGGTGCTCGCGGTCCTTGGCTACTCGGTTAACGAGTCGGTGATCATCTTCGACCGGGTGCGCGAGCACTTTCGCACCATGCGCAAGGCGAGCGTGGTTGAGGTGATCGACTCGGCCATCACCGCCACCATCTCGCGCACCATCATCACGCACGGCGCCACCTTGACCATGACCGTGACCATGCTGATTTTCGGGGGACCGGCGCTGCACTACTTCGCTTTGGCGCTCACATTGGGGATTTTGTTCGGTGTGTATTCATCGGTCTTCGTCGCCGCGGCGCTGGCAATGTGGTTTGGCGTGAAGCGTTCGGATCTGGTGCGGGGCGTCAAGGAAGAGCGCGCAACCATCGTCGCTCCGTAGATACGTGCACGACCCCGCCGGGAAACCGGCGCCAGCCGACGCGGTTGCGCACGCGGTCTGGGACCGGCCCGTGCGGCTGTTTCACTGGGCGCTGGTGGTGTGCGTGCTGACCGCCGGCCCCATCGACCGGCGCGCTGCTTGTGCCCGGCGGCGCCGTTGATCCGCCCGGCCACAACCCGCTGGGAGGTTGGTCGATCCTGGCCCTTCTATCGCTGTGTCTGCTGCAGGCCGCAAGCGGGCTTCTTACCCGCGATGACGTCGTCGCCGAAGGCCCGCTGGCGCAACTTGTGACCGAGAAGCTGGTCGATCGCGCCGGCGCGCTGCATGCGAGCGGCGCAGCCGTCCCGTACGCGCTCATAGCGCTGCACCTGGTAGCGATCGCCTTTTACCGGATCGCCAGACGGCAGGACCTCGTCACGGCATTGTTCACAGCAAAGAAGATTGTGCCTGCCGGCCAGCAGCGGCCCGAGCCGGGATCATGCGGCACGGCTGCGCTAATTCTATTTGTGCTGGCGGGCGCGTTGGTCGGCCATGTCGTGCATCTCGCGCGATGAGGATCTCACGCCCGAAATAGGGATGTCGGTCCGAAATCCCGGACCGCCGGTGCGCCCCCGGGTCGACCGATGCGGCTATCTTTTGCGACGAAAGTCATCGTGGCACGTTATGTAGGCTTTGGCGGTATCGCCAAATGACTTGCGAATTGCCGCCACGTCGCCCAAGCTGGCTGCCGCGTTGAGTTCGGACACCCGATCCTGCATATCTGCGGCCAGCTTCTTGAAACGGTCCGAATCGCTCCAGACCTCAGGCTTGGCGGCCGTATCCTTGATATCGTCCGTGCCCGGCAAGAAGGCCTCGTAGGGCAGGGTCTTGAGCTGATTGAGCAGCGCAGCATCCGATCGCACCGCCACCAGGTGCGGCCTGCTCACATCGAGCTCGGCCTTGATACGCTGCAGTGGTTGCCCAGGAGAAACATTGCCGCCTTGCGGTACTTGACCGCCAGTTCGGGCTTGGAAAATTGCGCCCAGGCCGGCACCGCGACCAAGAAAGACGATGGCCATCGGGCAACGCAAAAGCGCTTCACATCGGGTTCCTCCGATGCGCCGGGGGCATAGGGCCAAGGCAGCAGATGGGACAGCGTCAGTTCGCGCCGCGGGCCGGCCAGCGCCATCGCTGTCGCGCGATCAGCAGCGCCGCGCCAGCTCGGCGGCCTTGCCAGTATAGGTCGCCGGCGTCAGCTCCAGCAGTTGCTGGCGCGCCGCCTCCGGAATTGGCAGCGCCCGCACGAACTCGCGCAGCCGGGTCTCGTCGATACCCCGGCCGCGGGTCAAATCCTTGAGCTTTTCATACGGCTCGGGCACGCCATAGCGCCGCATGACCGTCTGCACGGCCTCGGCCAGCACCTCCCAACAGGCGTCCAGGTCGGCCGCCAACGCCGCCTCGTCGACCTCCAGCTTGTCGATTCCGCGCAGGCAGGCGTCATAGGCGACCCCACAGTGGCCAAAGGCCACCCCCAGATTTCGCAGCACCGTCGAGTCGCTCAGATCCCGCTGCCAGCGCGATACCGGTAGCTTCTCCGAAAAGTGGCGCAGCAAAGCGTTGGCAATGCCCAGGTTGCCTTCCGAATTCTCGAAGTCGATCGGATTGACCTTGTGCGGCATCGTCGAGGAACCGACTTCGCCCGCGCGCAGCCGCTGGCGAAAGTAACCCAGGGCGATATATCCCCATAGGTCTCGATCCAGGTCGAGCAGGACCGTGTTGGCACGGGCGATCGCGTCGAAGAGTTCCGCCATCCAGTCGTGCGGTTCGATCTGTATCGTGTGCGTATTGAACTCGAGGCCGAGGTCTTCGACGACGCGCCGCGAATATGCCTCCCAGTCGATCGAGGGGGCTGCGACCAGGTGCGCGTTGAAGCAGCCAACGGCACCGTTCATCTTCGCGCGGGCGCGCACCGCCGCGATGCGCTCGACGGCCAGAGCCAGGCGCTGCGCGAAGTTGGCGAACTCCTTGCCGACCGTCGTCGGCGTTGCCGCCTGCCCGTGGGTGCGCGCCAGCATCGGCGTATCGGCCAGCCGATGCGCCAGTTCGCGCAGGCGGCCATGGATCGCGCGCAGGTTCTGCAGCAAGTGCTCGCGGCCGGCGCTGAGAAGAAGCGCATGCGCGACGTTGTTGATGTCCTCGGAGGTGCAGGCAAAGTGGATGAATTCCCCGGCCTTTTGCAGCGCCGGGATCCGGTCCTGATGCTGCTTGATCCAGTATTCGACCGCCTTCACGTCATGATTGGTACGAGCCTCGATCTTTTTGACCTGGGCGCAATCTTCCGCGGAGAAGCCGCTCGCCAGTGCGCGCAGCGCGGCGATCGTCGGCGCGTCGAACGAGGGCAATTCGGGCAGCCCCAGCCCGCTCAGGCCCACCAGCCACTCGATCTCCACGCGCACGCGCGCACGCATGAAGGCGAATTCGGAAAAAACCGAGCGCAGGCCGGCGGTGACCCGCGCGTAGCGGCCGTCCAGCGGGGAGAGCGCCGTCAACGTGGAAAGCGGCAGCGGATCAGCGGTGGTTTCGGTGGACACGGGAACAGGCGTCGCGAGTGAGCAGCAAAAGGAGGGTAAAGCGCGGGGCAATTCGAACCGCCTGCCCCGAGGGAAATCGTACCGCCCAGGACAGGCGTTGCAGTTTAGCATCGGCCCGAACACCGGACGCGGTCACGCCGGGCTGCCCCCAATATATACTCCTCGGGCGCCTTGCGAGTGCGGCATGCAGCTCGCGAAGGCGGTAGGGCGCCACCCATTTGCATCACACAAGAAGAACGTCATGTTCCGAAACCTGCGTTTGATCGCTTCTCCGACCAGCCCTTATGCGCGCAAGGTCCGCATCGTGATGTCCGAGAAGCGCATCGAATGCGAACTCGAAATGACCGACCCCTGGTCCGCCGATTCGGTCATTACGCAGTCCAACCCTCTGGGCAAGGTGCCCTGCCTGATCATGGACGATGGCGGAGCGGTGTTCGACTCGCGCGTGATTGTCGAGTACCTGGACGCGCTCACGCCCGTCGGGCATCTGATCCCGGGCAGCGGGCGACAGCGGGTGGAAGTGCGCACCTGGGAAGCGCTGGCCGACGGCGTCATCGACGCCTTGGTGGCCGTACGGTTGGAACATACGCAGCGCCCGCCAAGCGCACGGTCCCAGCCCTGGATCGAGCGTCAGATGGGCAAGGCCATCGCCGGCCTGCAGGCGGCATCGGCCGCGCTGGGCGAGAAAAGCTGGTGCAACGACGAGCACTTCACGCTGGCCGACATCTCCATCGGCGTTGCCCTGTCCTACCTGGACTTTCGGTTTCCCGAGATTGGCTGGCGCGCAGATCATCCGAATCTGGCGCGGCACCTCGATAAGCTGTCGGCGCGCCCGAGCTTCCAAGAGACGCGGCCTCCGGGGGGCTAGAGCCCACGGCAGCCGGCCGCTCGTTGCACGCCGGCCCGCACCCTCGCACTAGCTCGATTTGTTGCCCGCGCTATTGGCGGCCCGATCGGGCTGGGCTTTCCAGGTGCCACTGGCTCCGCCGCGCTTTTCCTGCAGTCCGATGTCGCCCATGACCATGCCGCGGTCCACCGCCTTGCACATGTCGTAGATCGTCAGTAGGCCGATCTGGACGGCCGTCAGCGCCTCCATCTCGACCCCGGTCGGCGCCAGGGTTTGCACCGTCGCCGTGCAAACCACGCATTGTCGATCGGGGACCAGATCAAATCCGATCCGGATGCTGGTGATCGGGATGCTATGACATAGCGGGATCAGCTCGGATGTCCGCTTGGCCGCCTGGATTGCCGCGATCCGCGCAACGCCCAGGACATCGCCTTTTTCGGCGGTCCCGGACTGGATCAAGGTCAAGGTTTCGGGCGCCATGTAGATCGCACCGCAAGCGCGCGCGACCCGCTGCGTGGCCGGCTTGTCGCCCACGTCCACCATGTGCGCCTGTCCAGCGGCATCGAAATGGCTCAGGTCCTTCAGCGACTTGCTCATTGGCATACTCTATTAGCGATCACGATCGGACCAATAGGGGAAATTGGCTGGAACTCGGCGCCGTAAACGCCGCGGTCGAGACATCAGCCAGCACGCCCGCCTGGGCGGCAACCGCGCCGGCTGTAACGATTGCAAACAAGTCTGGCACCGCCCCGCCGGCCCGGCCCCTGCCGGGCGGGGAACCATTCTGCCAGACGGATATCATACGAGTCATACGACTCGCCACGCCCAGGTCCGCAGTGGGCGCGCGCGGTTTCTGAATCGCAGACCGAACCGCCCTCCTTTTATCCGATGAGGCCAAGCAACCCGATGCGCTCGCTGAGCTTGATTTGGCCGACCCGCCAGCGGCGCAAGCGCTGCTTGGCGCTGGCCTTGAGCGCGCTGCTCATCCTGGAGCCCGCGCTTTGGGCGCAGGAGTTGCCGACCCTGGGCGAGGCCGGAGGCGAGGATCTTTCGCCGCGCGAGGAGCGCCAGTACGGCGAAGAGATCATGCAGCAGTATTTCCGCCGCAGCCTGCAGTACTTGGACGATCCGGAAACCATCGAGTACATCAATAACCTCGGCTATCAACTCGTCGCAATCAGCGCCGCACGCAGCATCAACTTCGAGTTCTTCGTGCTTCGGGACCCGACGTTCAACGCCTTTGCCCTGCCTGGCGGGTTTATCTGCGTGCATACCGCGACGATTCTGATGGCGCAAAGCGAATCCGAACTGGCCTCCGTGATGGCGCACGAGATCGGCCACGTTCAGCAGCGCCACATTGCCCGTTCCCTGGCCCGCCAGCGCGATTCGGCGATGATCGCGCTCGGTTCGGTGCTCGCTGCGCTGGTCGCCGCACGTGCCGGCCAGGGGCAAGGCGCAGAAGCAGCACTGATGGTCGGGCAGGCGGCGGCTGTGTCGCGCCAGCTTTCCTTTTCGCGCGAGAACGAGCGCGAGGCTGACCGCGTGGGTTTCCAGATCCTGACCGAGGCCGGTTTCGATCCGCAGGGCATGGTCGACATGTTCACCCTCATGCACCAAGGTACTCGAGCCTATGCCAGCCTGGCCCCGGCATACCTGCGTACACACCCGATGGACGAAGAGCGCATCGCCGACCTGATGGGCCGGGTCCAGGCCACGCACACGCACCAGCACGCCGACAGCCTGGATTTCCAGCTGATTCGTGCCCGCCTGCGGGTGCTCCAGGACGAGTCAACGCAGGGGCTGCGCGACGACCTGACCGGCTTCAGCGATCAGCTCTCCCATCACGCCTTGGCCTCCGATACCGCGGCCTATTACGGCATCGCTCTGAGCAACATCAAGCTGAAGAAGTTCGGTCCTGCACTGGAAGCCGCGCTGGCCGCGCGCCGCTCGACGAAGGCGCCTTCGGCAATGATCGATGACATCGTCAACCTGGCGCGCTACGAAGCTGCCGGCAGCGACGCCGAACGCGACGCGGCGCTGGCAGCCTCCCGAGAAACGACGACGCATTTCCCGCTCTCCCGCTCGGTCGCGATGCAATACGTGGATCTGTTGCAGCGCAGCAATCACCACCAGCGCGCCGTTGCCTACCTGCGCGATCAACTGGCCCTGTCGCATAGCGACCCGGATTTCTACAACTTCCTGTCCATCAGCTATGCGGCGCTGGACAAGCGGACCCTGCAGCACCAGGCCACGGCGGAGATGTACCTGCTGCTGGGCTCGCCGCCGGCCGCCCTGGAGCAATTGCAGCTCGCGCGCAAGCTCGCCGACGCTGACTTCTACACGATGACGGAGATCGATGCCCGCTTGCGCCAGGTGACGGAAATCGTGCGCGAGCAGCGCGAGGAAGCCAAGAACGGGCGTTGACCTAGGGCCTTTGCCCCGGCCGCAGGCAAGTTGCCGGTGCCGGCGCGCAGCCGGGAACGGGGGCTTAGCTCGACTCGGCCTGGCCAACCTTCTGCAAGGCCAGGACGACAAAAGCTGGTGCGGTTGCCAGCAGTTCCTGCGGCCGCTTGCCGCCCAGCGAGGGGTTGGGTGCGGCAAACCAATTGCCGATGCGCAGCGCTTCGCTCCGTCCAAAGACCGCGAGGGCACGCTCAACCGGCGCGTGCGGTCGGCCGCGGCTGTCGAACTGGTACCGCGGATACAGCTCGTGGATGGCAAAAATCCGGCCCTCCTCGGTCCAGCGCTTGACCGAATTGACGGCCGAGGCCACGGCTTCGGGCGAGAACCGGGCCGGAGCGGAAATGCCTGCCTCGGCGCATTCGCCGCTCAAAATGAGCAGGGCCACTTCGTCGGCTGACAGCCAGGCATTGAAGGTCAAGGGCCGGGCCACGACGGCCGGCAAGGGGCGCTTGCCCTGAGGCCAAGCGCGACCGGCATTCGAAACGTCCGCAGCGCCCCAAACCTGGGCGACTTCTCCGGTGCCCCGAACGCTTGTTTCGACCGTCGTTCCCGCCATGTCACGAACCTCACGTTGCCTCTTACCCTTCGGAGCATTGTCGCGAATTAAGCCTTGCTGTTCTATCGTCCGTTCAGACGAATTTGTCCGCCGCCTGCATCGGGCCGGGACACAACGGGCCAGGGTCCTGGCCTCGCCAAGAGTGGCGCCGGATCGCCAAGGGCGCCCGCCAAGGGCCCGGAACCGTACGGTCGCTCAGGCGCCGCCAGTGAAGAATTCGAAGATGCGTTCCGGCAACAACCAGCGCTCGGGCGCGCCGCCGCCGCCAATGAACCCCACATGGCCCCCTTGGGCCGGCTGTTCGAGCCGCACGTCCGCGGACACCTCGCTCTCGGCCGGCAGGCTGGACGCCGGTACGAACGGATCGTTGCGCGCGTTGAGCACCAGCATGGGGACGCGCATGCCGCCCAGCCAGGGCTTGGCCGAAGCCCGCGCCAGTAGTCGAGCACGCCGGCAAAACCGTGCACCGGTGCGGTATAGGCATCGTCAAATGCGTACAGCGTGCGGCTGGCGGCGATGCGGTCGGCGTGGGCCAGACCGGGGAAGCGCGCGACCTGGGCGATGGCCTTGGGCCGCAAGGTGTCGAGGAACATGCGCGTGTACAGCCGATTGAAGCCCCGGCCCAGCGCAAGGCCCCCGGCGGTCAGATCGAGCGGGGCACTTACCGCCGCGCAAGCTGCGCAGCAACCCCAGCGCCTGGGTGCCGCGCTCTCCGGTCCACTTGGCCAGGGCGTTGCCGCCCAGTGAAATGCCCACGGCATGGCGTCGCGCCAGCGGCCAGCGCTGCGCCACGCGACGAAGGATCCAGTCGATCTCCTGGCTGTCGCCAGAGTGGTAGGCGCGCGCCTGCCGATTGGGTACGCCGCTGCAGCCGCGAAAATGCACCACCAGGCCGCGCCACCGACGTGTGCGGCACGCCTGCATCAACCCGCGTGCGTAGTGGGAATTCGAGTTGCCCTCGAGCCCGTGAAACAGCACCAACAATGGCGCCGCCTCCGAAGCAGGCTCCGGAAGAGCGAAGTCGACGTCGACGAAGTCGTCGTCGGGCGTTTCCCACCGTTCGCGCCGGTACGCAACGCGCGGCGCCGGCAACAGGCGCGCCGGGACGATGGTTTGGGCATGCCCGCCGGGTAGCCACCAGGGTGCACGAAAAGAGCCGGCCAGCCTGGCTGACATCGACACCTAGCCTTGCATCAGCACCGCAGCATGCGCATCAGTGCACCGTGCCGGCAGGCGCTTCGACGTCGACGGCGTGCCCTTGCGGGCGCGGGCACGCCCACAGTGCATCACCATCTTCCAGCCGGCCGGTGTCTTGACAAAGGCATTGCTGGCCAGCACGTGGATGATCTGCGGGCCGGCGCCCTATGGACGACGATCTCCTCGACAAGATTGCTCACGGCCAAGGTTGGCGACTCGAAGCTGCGCCGCGCCAGGCATCCGGATCTGCGTGCCTCCGCCACCGAGGATGCGCGACCCAGGAGGAGCGCACGGCGTTGTAGCCGACGATGCGCGGCGCGCCCGGATGCGTGCAGCAGACGTCATCGTCCTGCAGCCACAGGTCGCTCATCGGCTTCGAGGTCGCCCTGCTCCATCGCCTCGTAGAACGCGCGCTCGCATTCCTCCGGCGAAGCGAACAGCATCGGCTTGCCCAGTCGCGACATGGCTCAGTGGCCTGGACACCACCGTGTTGCGCGCCGGCCTGCGCATCGGAGCCAACGGCCAGGCGATAGCGCGTGCCGCAATACGGGCACAGCGCCGTGCGGTCTCCGGCGAGTTCGAGGAACACGCGCGGATGGTGGTTCCAGACGGGCATCGACGGATTGGGGCAATAGGCCGGGAGTTCGTCGGCGCGCAGGGTGACGATGGGAAGTTCTGCCTTTGCCATCGACGGGGGCCTTCGTGCTGCGGATTCATACTTTGGTCAGCCAGTGACGATAATGTTCGGCGCGCGCCGGAGACAATCTCGAAGAAACGGTCCTGGATGCGCTCGGTGACCGGACCGCGCAGACCCTTGCCGATCGGCCGGCCGTCGAGTTCGCGGATCGGCGTGATTTCGGCGGCGGTGCCGGTGAAGAAAGCCTCGTCGGCGAAGTAGACGTCGTCGCGCGTGAGCGGCTGCGGCGACGACCGTGCAGGCCCAGATCGCGCCGCCAGCTTCGATCACCGTGGCGCGCGTGATGCCGATCAGCGCCGGAGACCAGCTCGCGGCTCGAGATGACGCCGTTCTTGACGATGAACAGGTTCTCGCCCGCGCCCTCGGCGACGAAGCCGGTCGACGTCGAGCAGCAGGGCCTCGTCGTAGCCGTCGTCGCGTGGCTTCCATGTTGGCCAGGATCGAGTTGGCGTAGGTGCCGGCCGATCTTGGCGCGCGCCATCGATACGTTGACGTGGTGGCGGGCGAAGGACGAGGTCTTGACGCGGATGCCCTTCTTCAGGCCGTCCTCGCCCAGGTAGGCGCCCCAGGGCCAGGCGGCGATCGCCACGTGGACCGTGGCGCCCTTGGGCTGACGCCCATCTTCTCCGAGCCGTAGAAGGCGATCGGCCGCAGGTAGCAGGATTCCAGGCGATGTTGGCGCGCACCACTTCGCTGGTGCGCCTCGGTGATCTGGTCGCGCGCTGAAGGGAATCTCCATCATGAAGATGTGCGCCGAGTTGAACAGCCGGTCGGTGTGCTCGCGCAGGCGGAAGATCGCCGTGCCGTCGTCGGTCTTGTAGGCGCGCACGCCCTCGAAGACCGCCAGGCCGTAATGCAGCGAATGGGTCAGCACGTGCGTGTTGGCATCGCGCCACGGCACGAGCTTGCCGTCATACCAGATCCAGCCGTCGCGGTCGGCCATGCTCATGGTGACACCCTCCTGAAAAACCCAACGTCCATGGCGGATTCTATCGCGCCGCTGGCGCCATCGGCCCGGGCACGGGTCTGCGCACCGCCGGCGGCCGTGGTTCGTCGGTTCCGAGCACGGCGCGCCATAGCCGGCCGACCGCCTCGATCTCGTCGTGCACGCGGCCGCGCTCGATGCGGGCCTGCTCGACTCCGTTGAGGCGCAGTGCGTGCTGCAGCTTGCGGTAGCGCCGATAAGCCTGCGCGCCGGCGCGCGCCAGCAAGGGGTCGATCAATCCCAAGTCCGCCGCAATGGACAACAGGCCGATGTTGCCTCGATTGGCCAGCATCGGCGCATGTCGGTGCGCGTGCGCCAAGACCAGGTACTGGACGACGAATTCGATATCCACCATGCCGCCACGATCGTGCTTTAAGTCGAAGCGATCGCTGCGGTTGACGTGTCCTTCGAGCATGCGCAGACGCATCGCCACCACGTCTTTGGCCAGCGCCACGGGATCGCGCGCCTGGCTCAGGAACGCGCGCACGGATGCGTTCGACCTGGGCGCCCAGCACCCGGATCGCCGGCACAGGCGCGCGCCCGGGTCAACGCCTGATGCTCCCAGACCCATGCACCGTGACCGTCGGCGTTGGTCTGGTAACGCTCGAAGGCGGCGATGGGGGTGACCAGGAGCCCGGCGTTGCCGTTGGGCCGCAGACGCAGGTCGATCTCGAAGAGGACGCCGCTTGAGGTCACCGACGTGAGCCAGGTCAGCAGCCGGCGCACGAGCTGCGTGCAAAGAACGGTATTGCGTTCGACCGCCTGCGGGTCATTGCCTTCTTCAAACACGAACGCCAGGTCCAGGTCCGAGGCGTAGCCAAGTTCTCGCCCGCCGAGCTTGCCGTAGGCAATGACGGCCAAGCGCGGAACATCCCCGGGCGCCAATTCGGGGCGCCCGCTTTCCAGGCTGCGCCAGGCGCCACGCAGTGCCAGCTTGAGCACGGCGTCGGCCAGGGCGGAGAGGTGGTCGGCCAGCGCCTCCAGGCGCAATTCGCCGCCCAGATCCGCCAGCAGCAGGCGAAACACCTGCGCGTGATGCGCGTCACGCAAGATGTTCATCTGCCGTTCCATGTCTCCGGCCGAAGCGTCCAATTGCTCCCCGATCTCCGTGATCCATGGCTCCCAGTAGGGCTCGGCGGCGCCGGGCACCGCCTCAACGTCGTCCAGCGTCCGGTCGTCGGCAAAGCGCTGCGGCCGCGGGTCAATCAACTCGTCCAGCAAGATCGGATGGCGCAGCAGGTACTCGGTCGGCCAACCGCCGGTGGCCAGCAGCCGCAGGACGCGCTCGTGCGCGCGAGGGTATTCAACCAGCAGGGAAAAATAGGTGCTGCGCCGGCCGATGACCTCGATCAGGCGGATCCAGCGCAGCAACAGCTCATCGGCCGTGGCCCCCCCTTCAGCCGGCTCGCCTTGGGTCATCGCGGCGATCAGGCGCGCCGCCTGCGCGGCCAACCGCGCCACCGCGGAGCGCGCCGGGATCGACATCGCCGACAAGCGCGCCGAGGCCAGCAACTGCCGAAGCCGGTCAGCCGATGCCGCGGCGTCGACAAATCCCAGCGCTTGCAACACATCGGCGTCGATCCGCCCGGAGACAGCGCCGCTGGCATCGGCGCCGGCCGGAGCCTGGTCTTCGACCGGGAACAGTCCGTCGAAGGATCGGGCCACCTCGTCGCTCACCCTGGCGTAGCGATCCATCAACTCATCGGCCGATGCCATTGCCAGCAGTTGGGCGACCGCCTGCAGGTCCGCCGCCGCCGTCGGCAAAACGTGCGTCTGCGCGTCGTCCCGGTATTGCAACGCGTGCTCCAGGCGGCGCAAGAAGCGGTAATCTTCGATGAGGCGCAAGGCCTGTTCCGGAACCATGAGTCCCAGGCGGGACAAGGTGCGCAGCGTCGCAACCGTGCCGCGCTCGCGCAGCCGGTGGTCGCGCCCGCCGCGCATGATGCAGTAGGTCTGTGCCAAGAATTCGATTTCGCGGATGCCGCCGCGGCCCAGCTTCACGTTGCGCGGCCGGTCCGCGGTCGGCTCGCGCGCCTGGGCAAGGAATCCGCGCCAGGTCTTCTTGCTCCGGCGCGCCTCGGCACCGATGCGCTGGTGCAGTTCACGAATGGCGCCGATCGCGCCGAAGTCGAAGTACTTGCGGTAGACAAAGGGCTGCACGACCGCGTCCAGTGCTGCGCACTGCGCGGCAAACCGCTGTCGGTCGCTCAGTACCGGCGTCGATATCACGCGAGCCTTGGCCCAGGCAAAGCGTTCCCATTCCCGACCCTCGCGCAGGAAGTATTCCTCGAGCATTTCAATGCCCACGACCAGGGGCCCGGCGTCCCCGTGCGGTCGCAGCCGCATGTCGATGCGAAACACGAAGCCCTGGTCATCAGGCTCGCCAAGCGCCGCGATCAGCCGGCGGCCGAGGCGATCAAAAAATTCCTGACCCCCGGTCTCCCTACCGACCCGGGCAGCAGGCCCGGCCTCCGATACACCGCTTTGTATCTGTGGCCCATCGAGCGCGCGGCAACGCGCGGCGACCTCACCGCAGACAAAGATCAGATCCAGGTCGGACGAGACGTTGAGTTCCCCGCTTCCCGCCTTCCCCATGGCCAGGACCAGCAGATCCTGAGGCGCGCCCGCCGCATCGACCGGCACGCCCAAGCGCGCGGCCATGTCCGGGGCGATCGCCTGCAGCAGCTCGCGCACGGCGATCTCGGCCAGAGCCGTCATGGCGCCGGTCACCTCGTCGAGCGTGGCCAGCTCCGAGCCATCCCGCGCCAGCAGGCCGCACAACAGCTGGCCGCGCGTCCGGCGCAAAGCGCGGGCCACTTCCTCCTCGCTGGGCGGCCCCGGCCGGGAAATCAGCTCAGGCGACATCACCGCAGCGCCGGCCGCCCCGCCCGCAGCAACCGCCGTCTGCAGGTGGCGCCGGTAGAGCAGCTCGACGCGATCCCCGGTCCATGGCTCCCGGGCCAATTCGATCAGCCAGGCCAAGGCCCGATCGCCTCCGGTCACGCTATCGGGCGCCAATCCCTCACTGACGAGCGAGCGGCGCAAGAAGGGGCTGGCCCCAAGCAGGCGCGGAAATGCGGCCGTCAGTTCGGCTGCCGGATCGCGGCCGCCGCTGCGTGCGCCCTCCTCCGAACCTGCCGGATCGCCCCGGTCTTGGCTCATGATCGACCCGTCCCGGAACTAGTGGAGCACCCGGGCTGTCCGACGTACCGGTGCGGCCTCCGGTGCACGGCCCGCGCCGCCCCCGATTGCGGGCCACAAGGCCGCTGGCCAGCGGTTAGGCGGTCTGTGTTAGCGTCCTGGGCGGGGCACCGGCCCTGGACCGCAGTAAACCGGATTCGGCGCGTTTCGTTATCCATGTGTGTCCTTGAGCGTATGGGGATGATAAGTACAAGTGCGGCGCTACGCTGCACGGCACCGAGGTAGTACCAAGCAGTAACGAAGACCCCAGGCCATGGCCCCCCCAACCCCCACGCCACCGTCGAACCCAAAACCCGCGCCAGGGCCAACGGCAGAACTCAATCAGGTGCTCGACGCCGCCGAACTGATGGTTGAGCGCGCCGTGATCGCCGCCGAGCGCTCGCTGGCGCAGCGCCTGGGATTGCGCGGACTGCGCCTCGTGCTGGTCCTGGGACGCGCCGTGTGGCTGTTGGCCATCATCGTCTACTTCGCATTTGCTCTGGCGGTCTTGGTGACCCGCTACTACCTGCTGCCGCACATCGACGACTGGCGACCGCGCATCGAGGAGGCTGCCAGCGCCGCGCTGCATATCCCGGTAACCATCTCCTCCATCGAAGCCGACTGGCAGGGCCTGCATCCGCGGCTGTTGTTGCGCGATGTGGCACTTCAAGACGCCAGCGGCCATAACACGCTCGCGCTGGGTCGGGTCGACGCCGTGCTCTCCTGGACCAGTTTGCTGGCATGGCAGCCGCGCATGTACTCGCTCTCGATCGTGTCCCCGCAGATACAGGTCAAGCGCCTGCGCAACCACCGTTTTGATATCGCGGGCTTCTTGATTGATCCGCAGGCCGCGCAGTCGGACACGGCCCTGCTCGACTGGCTGCTGGCGCAAAGACGTATCAGCATTCTTGATGCGCAGGTGCGTTTTGTCGACGAGTCGGCCGGTATCGCGGAAAAAAGCGCGGCGCCCGAGCCCGACGGGCACCCGGTGCAAGCGCAAGCCGCAGCGCGTGCCGTCGATGCTGCGACGCCCGCCGAGGTGGAGCAAGAGCGGCAGTACGACTTCAAGAACGTCAACTTTCTTTTGACGCAGGAGTTGACCGGACACCGGTTCTCCCTGCAACTGCGGCCGCCAGCCAAATTGGCCGGGTCCCTGGACTTGCGCGGCCAGTTCCGCCATCTCTGGGGCGAGCCGATTTCGCGCATCGCTTCCTGGTCGGGCAGGCTGTTCCTGCAGTTCGACTACGCCGATCTGGCGCAGCTCGATTCGATCGTTCATCTGATCCCGGTGCCGGCGCACCTGGAGCGAGCGCAAGGCGCCTTGCGCGCCTGGCTGGATTTTTCCGATCTGCAGGTCACGCGCTTGCGCGCCGATGTTGCGCTAACCGACGTCAACGCGCAGTGGCGACCGGATCTGGATCCGATGCGCCTTGACAGCGTGCGCGGGCGCATCACGCAGAGCTTGACCAGCGATCGACAAAGCGAGACCCAGGAGCTGGTGCTTACCGGTCTGAGCATGGACGGCCCGGACGGCTTGCACCTGCCATCCACCGATCTGCTGTTGCGGACGAAGCGTGCACGCGTCCCGCAGGCTGCACCCGGCAGCGAGCAATCTCAATTCCAAGCCAGCCACCTGCTACTCAGCGACTGGAGCCGTCTGGCCCGCCAATTTCCGTTGCCACCGAGTTGGCTCAACCTGATCGAACACACGGCCGCCCAGGGCACGCTCGACGACGTGCACGCGTCCTGGGATGGGCCGCAAACGCCGCCGCGCAACTACGCGCTGCGTGCCCGCTTTTCGGGTTTGGGATTCGCGCTGGAGGCTGCCGCGCAAGCGACGGCCGCGGCAAGCGCGCCGGCGGCGGCGGACCGGGCCGACGCCCCGGCCGCCTTGCCAGCGACCGATACCTTCGAAAACCTTGCCGGTTCGATCGATTTGACGCAGGACGCCGGTTCGCTGCGCCTGGACGGAAGTGCGGTGCGCGCGCGATTTCCGGCAATTTTTGGCGATACGCCGCTGGCGCTCGATGCGCTGTCGACCCAGGTGCGATGGACCCGGGATGCGCGATCGAGGCTCAGCGTCGATGTCGACTCGCTCGCACTCAGCAACGAGGACATCGAACTGCGCGGCGCGGGCTCCTACCGCAACGCCGGCGGGACCGGCGCGGATCCAGCGCGACTGGACCTAAGCGGCCGCATTGTGCGCGCCAAGGTCAACGCCGTTGCGCGCTACCTGCCGACTTTTCTGCCGGGGCCGACGCGCTCCTGGCTAAAGGGCGCCTTGCTGGATGGCACCGTCTCCGACGGGTCCTTTGTCCTGCGCGGCGATCCGGCGCACTTTCCTTTCGTCGAACCTCACAGCGGGGAGTTCCACGTCGGCGTACAGGTACACGAGGGGCGGCTCGACGTGGCACCGGCGCCTGCACCCGGCGCGGCGAGCCCCGCCGCCAACGGCACCGCCGCGGCAATCCCGGCGCCTGCCGTTGACGTTGGCGCCTCCCAGCGCACGCTGCGCTGGCCGGAGCTGGCTGGCATCGAGGCCAGCGTCGCTTTCGATCGCGATCGGATGACGATCCTGGCACGGCGCGCCAGGGCATTTGGGTACGAGCTGTCCAACATCTCTGCGCAGATTCCCCACATGGGGACGCCCAACCAACGTCTGAGCGTCGACGGGGAGGGTTCGGGTTTGCTGGCCGAGATGCTGCGCTATGCCGCCGCCAGCCCGGTCAACCCTTGGACGGGAGACTGGCTGGGCGGCATACAAGCCAGCGGGCCGGCCCGTCTGAACCTGAAGCTCGATGTTCCGCTGGCGCATCCGAGCGAGTCGACCGTGCAGGGCCGCCTCGTCTTCCAAAATGACGCCCTGTCCTTGTTGCCCGGCGTTGCCCCTTTTTCCGCGGTCAATGGCGAGCTTGACTTCACGCAGCGCGGGATACGGCTCAACGGCATCAGCGCCGGCTTTGCCGGCGGTGAGGTTCGCCTGGGAGGGGAGACCAAGGCCGACGGCGCCGTGCTGATCCAGGGTAACGGCACGGCAACGCCGCAGGGGATCCGCAGCATGGTGCAGCCGCCAACCCTGCAGCGGCTGGTCGATCACACACGGGGGCAATTTCGCTACAGCGCGCAGGTCTCCTTGCGCAACGATACCTTCGGCCTGCAAATCGACACCGATCTGCTGGGACTGGCGTCGAACCTGCCGCAACCTTTTCGCAAGACCGCCGCCGAAGCACGCCAACTGCGCATTGAGATCGTTCCGGTGGCCGGCAGCAAGCCGGCACGAGATACGCTGCGTGCGAGCTTGGCCGGCGGACTCGACGCAGAATTGCAGCGCATCGCCGCCGATGGCGGCATGCGCATCGAGCGCGGAGTCATCGGTGTCGGCGCACACCCCAACTTGCCCGACAGCGGGGTACTGCTGTTCGTCGATGAGCCGAGCCTGGACATCGATCGATGGCATGGCCTGCTCACCGCAGCGGCGCCCGGCGGCGCAAGCGCCGCGCTGCCGCCTTCTTCGTCGAGCGAAGCAGCGGATAAGGCGCCGACGCCCGCGCCCGATTGGAGCGCCGCGACCGACACGGCCGCCTCTGCCCCGTTTGACCAGGTCGTCCTGCGCGCCAAGACGTTGACGCTCGCTGGTAAGACCATCAACGACGTGTCGCTCAGCGCCCGCCGCGACAGCTACCCGTCGTGGCAGATCGACATCGATTCGGAGCAGGCCGTCGGTTCGGTGCGCTGGGCCGATTCCAACCCGGCCAGCCACGGCCGCTTGACGGCACGCCTGGCCAAGCTAAGTATTCCCGAGCGCGATCAAAAGCAGGTATCCGACTTGCTGACCAAGTCGCCGACCGAGTTTCCGGAACTCGATATCGTCGCCGACCAGTTCGAGCTGGGCACGCACCACTTCGGTCGGCTCGAACTGGCTGCGCAGGGATCGGGCGACCCTCCGAACCGGGTGTGGAATCTGGCCAAACTGGTGATCGCCAACCCCGATGGCAAGGTGATGGGTAGCGGCACATGGCAACGCGAAGGCACTGGCAGCGGCCGGCGCATGAACCTGAAGGTTGCCGTAAATTGCACCAATGCCGGAGGCATGCTCGATCGCTTCGGACTGGCCGGTTACGTCAAGAACGGCAGCGGCAGGCTCGAGGGAGACCTGTCGTGGGTCGGAACGCCTTTTTCCGTCGACTTCCCCAGCTTGTCGGGCAATCTGCATTTGGCCGCCGAAAAAGGCCAGGTATTGAAGCTCGATGCCGGTGCGGGCCGGCTGCTCGCGGTATTTTCGTTCCAGTCCTTCTGGAACCTCGTGACCGGGGACCTGCGGGAGTTTTCTGCCGGGGTTGCCTTCGATTCGGTCAACGCCAATGCCACCATCGCCAAGGGCGTGCTCAGTACCGACGACTTCCTGATGAAGGGTGCCAGCGGGGCCGGGCGCATCAAGGGAGCCTTGGATCTGCTGTCGCAGACTCAAGACCTGGAGGTCGTGGTCGTACCCGAAGTCAGTGCCAGCGCGGCGACCCTGGCCTACGCGGCCTTCGTGAACCCGGCCATCGGGCTGAGTACGTTCGTGGGCACGTACCTGCTGAACAAGCCGCTGTCGGCCGCTTTCACACGCGTATTCTCCGTGACCGGCGCGTGGTCAAATCCTCAGATCAAAAGCATCAAGCGCGAATCCCGCGGTGCCGTCGCGGCGCCGTCGCCAACGCCGTCGCCGGCTTCTGCCTCGTCGGCGACGGCGCCGGGCACGCCAATACCCTGAACGGCAACCTTGAGCAAGGCTGCCGCATAATGGTGGGACCGATGAGCAAGAAACCCGACCCAGCCCCCCCGACCGCCAAGGCCAGTGTATGCGTGGCGGCCGTGCAGATGAACTCGAGCACGCGCGTCGAGGACAACCTGAATGCGGCGGAGCAACTCATCACCCGAGCTGCGATGCAGGGTGCCGGGCTCGTGGTCCTGCCGGAGTACTTTTGCCTCATGGGGCGCAGCGACCGCGACAAACTCGCCATCGGCGAAGCCGACGGTAGCGGTCCGATCCAGTCATTCCTGGCGGCACAGGCAAAGCACCACGGCCTGTGGCTGATCGGCGGCACGCTACCGCTGACCGGACCCGAGCCGGATCGTATTTTCAACGCTACGCTGGTCTACGATCCGCGGGGCGAGCGCGTAGCACGCTACGACAAGATCCACCTGTTCTCCTTCCGCCAGGGGGAGGAAAGCTACGACGAGTCGCGCACGATCTCGCCCGGCAGCGTTCCCGTCGTCTTTGACTGCCGTATTGCCCAAACCGACCTGCGCGTTGGGCTTTCGATATGCTACGACCTGCGTTTCCCCGAGCTGTACCGGAAGATGACGGGCGTCGACCTCATCGTTGTGCCGGCGGCATTTACTGCGACGACTGGCAGGGCACACTGGGAAACCCTGCTAAGAGCACGGGCTATCGAGAACCTTTGCTACGTGCTGGCCTCTGCACAGGGGGGACGCCATGAAAATGGCCGTTCGACGTTTGGCCATTCGATGTTGATCGACCCGTGGGGCGACGTCGTCGCGCAAATCGAGGACGGTCCGGGCGTCGTGGTCGGCGATATCGACCCGGCACGCATCGCCGCGTGCCGCACCAGTCTACCGGCGCTTACGCACCGGGTCATGTGAGGATGGAAGGATTACGTCATGAATGCTGTTGAACCCGCTCTGCATCGCCTGAATACGGCGCGAACGCTGCTGCTCGAGCCCTACGGTCTGGACGAGTCTCATTTGCAGCGCGCCCTGGCGACCGTGTTCGAGCACCGCGCCGACTACGCCGATTTGTACTTCCAATACACGCGCTCCGAGTCGTACTCGCTGGAGGAGGGCATCGTCAAGTCGGGCAGCTTCGGCATCGACCAGGGAGTTGGCGTGCGCGCAGTAAGCGGTGAACGCACGGCGTTTTCCTACTCGGACGACATCTCCAACGACGCGCTCCTTCAGGCGGCGCGCACGGTGCGCTCGATCGCGCGCGGCGGCAGCGGCAAGGTCGCCGTGGCGCCCAGCTTGGACACGCGGCCCCAAGCGGCGTTGTACGGGACCGGCGACCCGGTCGCTTCGCTTTCGGCGACGCAAAAGGTTCGATTGCTCGAAGCAGTTGAACAGGCCGCGCGCGCGCTCGATCCGCGCGTCAAGCAGGTCATGGCCAACCTGGCTTCCGAATACGACGTGGTGCTCGTCGCGCGGTCCGACGGCGTCCTGGCCGCCGACGTACGCCCGCTGGTGCGGTTGTCGGTGACCGTCATCGCCGAGGAACACGGACGCCGCGAGCAGGGATTCTCCGGGGGTGGCGGGCGCGCGGGTCTGGAGATCTTCACCGACGAATTGCTGCGCGAGTACGCGCGTCAGGCCGTCGACATGGCGCTGGTCAATTTGCAGGCGCGGCCCGCGCCGGCCGGCATCATGAGCGTCGTGCTCGGCCCGGGCTGGCCCGGCATCTTGCTGCACGAGGCCATCGGGCACGGCCTCGAGGGCGATTTCAATCGCAAGGGCTCCAGCGCCTTTGCCGGCCGCATCGGCGAGCGCGTCGCCGCCAAGGGAGTCACCGTGGTCGACGACGGCACGATCTCCGAGCGGCGCGGCTCGCTCAATATCGATGACGAGGGCAACGCCACCCAGCGCACGGTGTTGATCGAAGACGGCATCTTGCGCGGTTACATGCAGGACTCGCTAAATGCGCGCCTGATGAAGACCAACACGACGGGCAACGCGCGGCGCGAATCTTTTGCCGCGCTGCCGATGCCGCGCATGACCAACACGTACATGCTGGGGGGTCGCGCCGACCCGGAGGAGATCCTGCGTTCGGTCAAGCGGGGCATCTACGCGCGCAACTTCGGCGGCGGACAAGTGGACATCACCAACGGCAAGTTCGTTTTTTCCATGGCCGAGGCCTACCTGATCGAAGACGGCAAGCTTGGCGCCCCGCTCAAGGGGGCCACTCTGATCGGCAACGGTCCGGACGCCCTGACGCGCGTGACGATGATAGGCAATGACATGCGCATGGACTTGGGTATCGGCACCTGCGGCAAGGAGGGGCAAAGCGTGCCCGTGGGCGTGGGACAGCCAACCTTGCGCATCGAAGGGTTGACCATCGGCGGTACCGGGGGCTAGACCGTTTGTCGGATGCGCGGCGGGCCCCCCGGAAAATTGTTGCCATTGGATACATTTTTCCCGGTCTTTTGTCCCAAATCTCGCAAAAAGACCCTCGGGGTTCTTGGCAAACCCCGCGGAACGGTTTTGAATAGGGCCCATGCGGGTACGCCGAATTGTTTGGTTCGCGATGGTTTTGCGATCGGTGCGCGAATAATCCGACTCTCGGGGAAGCCCTAGATAATGGTTACAGGCTCTGCTGCTGTCTTCGTCGCCCATGGCGGCCTGCGCGACCGCGCCGCGTGGCGCGCCGCGCCCGCGCCGCGGGTGCCGGGCTGGGTGCGGCAACTGGCGCTGTCGCCGCTGTTGTTGTTGGCTCTGGGTCCGTTCGGGACGGCATCGGCCGACGATGCGGCTTCCCAGCCGGTTCCACCTGCGTACCGGTTGAACGGCTACGCGCAAGTCCCGGCTCCGGACTCTTTGCCCAACGACACGTACCGTGCGCCGGAGTTCTTTTACCGTCTGCCCTCTTCCTTCACCTTCGACACGCTGGCCGGGGTCAACCCGGACGCCATCGGCGGACCGATGGATCACGCGCGTGCCACGCTGCGCTACACGTGGTTGGCCAACCCGACGTGGGCCATGAAGGTCGGCCTCTCGACCCAGCTGGAACCCGATACGACTTGGCAGCGGTTGATGCTCGCGGCGAGCGATCACCCGCGTGTCGGCCCCGCACCGGCGATGCACCTGTCGGGCGAGCACCAACTCTCGGAGCGCTGGATGCTCTCTCTTGATGCCGAGGGCCAGCACTGGTCCCGCGGGCAGAGCCTGGACATGGACTTGAGGATCGACTACCACCTTACGCCCAGCGTGGCCCTGTTTGGCAGCTACCGCCTGACGGACAGTTTCGGCGAGGCCGGCGACTACACCGGATTCCCGGTCTCCAGTTCGGCGCGATTTGGCGTGCGCATGCGCTTTTGAGACGGTCGGAGGCTGGTGGTACAGTTGCAAAGGCAACAACGACGATCCGCCGCCAGGCCAAAACCCTGGCGGTTTTTTTTGAGCGAGATCTTTCTGACGGCCCTGGGCCCGGAGCACTGCAATGCGATTCATGACCGACGATCTTCGCATCAAGGAGATCAAGGAGCTCATCCCGCCAGCCAACCTCATCCAAGACCTGCCCTGCTCCGAGATCGCGTCCCGAGCCGTGCACGAAGCGCGCTTGGCGCTGCATCGCATTTTGCATGGCATGGATGACCGCCTCATCGTCGTCATCGGCCCATGCTCGATCCATGATCCCAAAGCCGCCATCGACTACGCCCAGCGCCTGGCCGTGGAGCGTCGACGCCACAGCGCCGATCTCGAAGTGGTCATGCGCGTCTATTTCGAGAAACCGCGCACGACCGTCGGGTGGAAGGGGCTGATCAACGACCCCGACCTGGACGGCAGCTTTCGCATCAACCAGGGGTTGCGCATGGCGCGCGAACTGCTGCTGGCAATCAGCGAACTTGGTCTGCCCGCCGGCTGCGAATATCTGGACATGATCACGCCCCAATACCTGGCCGACCTGGTGAGCTGGGGCGCGATTGGCGCGCGCACGACCGAATCACAGGTGCACCGCGAACTGGCGTCCGGCCTCTCGTGCCCCGTCGGATTCAAAAACGGCACGGATGGCAATGTGCGTATCGCCGTTGACGCCATCAAGGCGGCGATGCAACCGCATCACTTTTTATCGGTGACCAAGGCCGGTCATTCGGCCATCGTATCGACGCGCGGAAACGAGGATTGCCACGTGATCCTGCGAGGTGGCGCTCGCCCCAATTTCGACGCCGCAAGCGTCGAAGCGGCCTGCGCCGAGTTGGCCAAGGCCGGCTTGGCGCAGCGCCTGATGATCGATGCCAGCCACGCCAACAGCAGCAAGGACCCGCAGCGGCAGGTCGACGTTTGCGCCGACATTGGCCGGCAGCTGGCCGGCGGCGAGGCGCGGATCATTGGCGTGATGATCGAGAGCCATCTTGTGGCCGGGCGTCAGGATCTGGTGCCGGGGCGGCCACTGACCTACGGGCAATCGATCACCGATGGGTGCCTGGGCTGGGAAAGCAGCCTGGAATGCCTGCAAAGTCTCGCCCAAGGAGCGCGCGAACGCCGCCGCCGGCATAGCAACGTTGGCAAGTAGCGCGGCGCAGCTGCGCCGGGCCCAGACGTTGATCCCATGGCTCAGGTCGCTGATCGTGGGCGCTGCCCATGTCCAGGGTCTGGCCCTTGCTGATCCAGGCCGGTCGCGCAATCGGCAAGCGCGCCGGTCGCCACCGCCCCCGGCGCCAGCATGCGGGCGCACCCGCCTCATCCAGGACGCGGCGCGGCCAAGGCACTAGTTCGCCTCCTAACCGCTTTGCCAAAGACGTGGCGCCAGAGGAACTTGGGGCCACGTTCGGCGCCGCAGAATTCACCGACGTCTCGCCGTTGGACCCCTTCTGCCAGCGCGAGCCATCGGCGGTTGCGAACCGGATCTAACGTCGCTGTTCAAACCGATACTCAACGCCGTTCGGTCCTTGGGTTCCCGGGCGTTGGGCTTTACGCCGTCGACCGTCACCTGGCCGAAAAGCGGCCAATCATCGCCGCCGGCCTGACAGCCAGCGCGCGTTTCACGCAGTTTCACCGGCTCGCCCTGCTACGCCACGCGTCCTGCCGAGCGCCCTAGGCGAACGCCGCGCAGGGACTGCGGCCCTCACCGCCGCCCGGTGATCTCGGCGAAGAAGGCCTCGGAATTGGGCTTGCGCCCCAGGAACTGCTCGACGAGTTCCTGCGGCGGACGGCTGCCACCGGGCTCCAGGATGAGGTGGCGGTAACGCCGGCCCACCGCCGGATCGAGCAGATTGCCCTGGAACGTCGACAACATGTCCAGCGCCAGCACTTCCGACCACATGTAGCTGTAGTAGCCGGCCTCGTAGCCGCCCATCAGATGGGAAAACGACGCCGGCATCATCGTCCCCGGCACGTGCCCCAGGCGCGTGGCGCCTTCCAGGCGCTCCCAGATCGGCTGGGCATGGGCCGGTGCACCCGTATGCAAGGCGAGATCGAAGGACGCGAACAGCCACTGGCGCGCATAACGGATGCCGGCACCGAAATTGCGCGCCGCCGCGATCTGCTCGATCTGCTCCGAACTGAGCATCGGACACTGCGGACACACCTCGGCCAGGCTGCGCAAGGAGACTTCGCGACGCGCCCACTCCTCGAACATCATCGACGGCGCCTCGACGAAGTCCTGGCGCACGGCGGTTCCCGACTGGTCGGCAAAGCGCGCCTTGGACAAGACGCCGTGCATGGCGTGGCCGAACTCGTGAAACAAGGTTTCAAGTTCTGTCGGCGTCAAACCCTTGTCGTTGAGGTTGCAGATCAGGGCCTTGATCGGATGCTGTGCGACCAGCGTCGATCCGCGGCGAACGCCGAATACGGCGGCGTGGCTGAATTTGCCGGCGCGCGGATATAGATCAAGGTAGATCGCCCCCAGCGCCTGCGCACCGTTTTGCGCGGCGCCACGCGTCCCCGCTTCCTGCTCGATGACCTCGTAGTAGCGCACGTCCGGATGCCAGGCCGGCACGTCGCGCGCCACGAATTGGATGCCGTAGAGTTTCTCGGCAACGCGCATCACAAAGCGCACCGCTGCATCGGTTGGAAAGTAGGTACGCAAGGCCTCTTGATCGACGCGGTAGCGGCGTTGGCGCACCCGCTGCTGCAGGTAGCTCACATCCCAGCGTTCCACGCGTACCTTGGTGTGCCCGGACTCCGGGTCGGCTCCATCGGCCGCTGCGCCGACCAAGTCCGCTTTCTCCTGGCGCAGCTCCTCGAGCTCCCGCGCTTCGAGCGAATCGACCGCCGTCTTCACGGATTCGAGAAAATCGGCCACGGCTTGCGGCGATCCGGCCATCTTGCGCCGCAACGCGAATGTCGCAAAGTCCGCGTAGCCGTAGGTCTGCGCCAGCTCGCCGCGCAATGCGATCGCTCGGTCCAGCAATTGGAGATTGGCCGGACCCGCGCGATTTTGGAACTCCGTCCAGACCCGGCGCCGCGCGTCCCCGTTGGCGGCCAGTTCCATGAACGGGCCATAGCTGGGGTAATCCATGCCGACCAGGTAGTTGCCATCGGCATCGCGCTGGCGCGCGTTGCGCCAATCCTCGGGCAGGCCCTGCGCCTCGGCCGGCGTCACGGCGACGGTGACCGCAACGTCGTTGACGTTGCGCTGAAACCGCAGGCTCAACGTACTGAGCTCGTCCTGGATGGCCTTGACCCGTGCCCGCCGGTCCTCCGGTAGGGTGGCTCCTGCATCCTCGAACTGCTCGATGAGCCACTGCCGATACGATAGCTCCTGCACATCGGCGGTCTTGAGCGCCACGACACGCGCGTACAGCTTTGTGCTCTGGAAGACCTCGGTCCCAAAAGGAACCAACTTCTCCAGACAAGTGTGAGCCGCAGCACGAACCTCGGCGTCGGGAGCGGCGTTTTGCAGCACACCCAGCGGATCATCGAATCCGGCGGTCATCAGCGACAGCTCATTGAACTCCTCAAGGATCTTGCCGGCCTGACGCTTGCGCTCCATCTGTTCCAAGCGTTTGCGCCGCTTTTCCAGTTCGACATCGCAGCGCACCGCCAGGCGGTGCGCGTTGAGTTCGACAAAGCCCGGCGGCAGCGGCGTGAGCGACGCCTCGGCCGGCGCCGTGGCCCGGCCGGTACCAGGCGCAGCGCTGCCGAGGGCGAGCACGGTGATCGTCGAGAGGCTCGCCATGAACAGTTTCCACATGTCCCGCAGCGGCGCTATTCGTCGCGCCCGCGGGCAGGCTGCCATTGCGGTTCTACGGCCGGCGCCCGACCGGCCGCCGCGGCGTTGCGTTGGATCGTGCGCGCCAGCACAAAAAGCAGGTCCGAGAGCCGATTGCAGTACTGGCGCGCGGTCACGCTGACGGCTGGATGGTCCTGCGGCGCCGCCTCCCCGTCGCCAGCAGCGGCGGCCGCACGCACGGCGTTCGCTCCCGGTTCCTGGTGCGCGGCCAGCGCGACCAGCGCGCGCTCGGCGCGGCGACAAACCGTCCGGCAAACGTGCGCTTGCGCGGCGGCCCGCGTGCCGCCCGGAAGGATGAATTCCTGCAGCCGCGGCAACTGGGCGTTGTAATGGGCCAGCCGCTCGTCGAGCGCCAGCACGCGCTGCGCCGGCAGTACCGTCCGCCCCGGCAGGCAGATCTCCGCGCCCAGGTCGAACAGGTCGTGCTGGATGGCAACCAGGTCCGCGTGGATCTCCGGAGCCAATGGCTCGGTCAGCAGCAATCCGATATGCGAATTGAGTTCGTCGACGTCGCCCATGCAGGCCACACGCAGACTCGCCTTGCCGATGCGCGTTCCATCGCCTAGGCCGGTCGAGCCGTCGTCACCCGTGCGCGTCACGATGGTGGAAAGGCGGTTTGCCACGGAACAGGTCTCCAGGGTATATCTTCTAGCATAACCTGCCGCGCGGTCCGTGTTGGCCAAGCGGTTTTGCCTGGAGCCTCGCCATGCATCTGCCCGCCGCTTTCGTCTCCACGCTGCAACAAGGCTTCGGAACGCGCATTACGACCGGCGCGTCGGTGCGCGAGCACCACGGCCGGGACGAGTCGGCCTATACGGCCATGCCCCCGGACGCGGTTGTGTTTGCGCAGAACACGGCGGAAGTGGCCGACCTGGTGCGCGCGTGTGCGGCCTACCGAGTCCCGCTGATCGCATTCGGCGCCGGATCCTCCCTCGAGGGCCAGGTGCTGGCGCCCCACGGCGGCGTGTGTCTGGATCTGTCCGGCATGCAAGCCATCGTCGCCATCCATGAACAGGACTTAAGCGCCACGGTCGAGGCCGGCGTGACCCGGCTCCAGCTCAATGCGGCGCTTCGGGACCGCGGCCTGTTCTTCCCCGTCGACCCGGGCGCCGACGCCACGATCGGTGGCATGGTCGCCACGCGCGCCTCCGGCACCAACGCCTTGCGCTACGGCACGATGCGAGAAAACGTCCTTGCGCTGACCGTGGTCAATGCCCAGGGAACCGTCCTGCGCACGGCGCATCGCGCCAAGAAGTCGGCCGCCGGGTATGACCTGACGCACCTGTTCGTCGGCAGCGAAGGCACGTTGGGTATCGTCACCGAGGCCACGTTGAGGCTCGTGCCCCAGCCCGAAGCCATCGCCGCGGCGATCTGCAACTTTCCCAGCGTCGATGCGGCGGTGCGCACCACAATGGCCACGATACAGTCGGGCGTTCCAGTGGCGCGGTGCGAGTTGCTCGATACGGCGGCCGTGCGCGCGGTCAATGCCTATAGCAAACTCGAACTGCGCGAGACGCCCCTGCTGCTGTTCGAATTCCACGGAACGGAGGCAGGCTTGGCCGAACATGCGCGCACCGTCCAGGACATCGCGCACGAGCATGGCGGGGTCGACTTCGACTGGGCGCGCACGACGGAAGAGCGCAACCGGCTCTGGACTGCGCGGCACAAGGCTTATTTTGCCGGTCTGCAGCTGCGCCCCGGTTGCCGTTCCATCACGACCGACGTCTGCGTACCGATCTCGCGCCTGGCCGAGTGCATCGAACATACGCGCACCGATCTGGAGCGTGCCTCATTTCCCTCGATGCTGATCGGACACGTCGGTGACGGCAATTTTCATGTGCAGATGCTGATCGATCCCGAATCACAAGCCGAGCGAGACGAGGCCGAGGCACTCAATGAGCGGTTGGTGCGGCGCGCCTTGGCGATGGACGGCACGTGCAGCGGAGAACACGGGGTCGGCATGCACAAGATCGATTTTCTGCTGGCCGAGCACGGTCCCGATACCATTGAGATGATGAAACGCATCAAGCAGGCATTCGACCCGCTGGGCATCCTGAACCCGGGCAAGATGCTGCGCTGACGGGGGCGCCGCCCCGATCAGTGGCAAGGCCGAACGTCGCCCGAGCCATGCACCGACTTGGTCAGCGCGGGATTGCCACGATGGCAGACGTCCCCGGACCCGGCGATTTCGACCGCCAGCTTGTCGGTCGCCCAGACCCTGGCGTCGCCGCTGCCGGCCACGCGCACGGCCAGTTCGCGCCCGGCCAGTTCGTCGGCATCGACATCGCCGGAACCCTCGATGACATAGCCCTGCTTGGGTACCGAGCCCGAAAGATGCACGTCGCCGCTACCCTGGACCAGCACCGCCAGGGCCGCGGCGCGCAGGTCATCGATTCGGACATCGCCTGAACCCTGCGCCGTGATTTGCAGCAGGGCCGTATCGAGCTGGGCACAGGTGACGTCGCCCGACCCGAGCACCCGCAGTGCGTCCAGTTGCACCAACTCCACGGTCACGCCGACCGGGTGCTTGGTGCGAAAACTCGCCCCCGGCTGGACGCCGATGTGCAATACGCCGTCGCTGACCTTGGTCTCGATCAGCGGTGCGATGTTGTCGTCCGTGTGTAGGGTCACCTTTTCGTTCTGGCCCTGTTTGATCACAACGTTGATCGGCCCCTGCAGTTCAATCGAACGGACGCCAGGGACCTGGCGCGGCTGATGCGCCAGCCTATCCGAGCCGACGACCCGGTTTGTACCGTTGCCGTAGCGGACGTCGCCAAAGTTGAGGCCGAAGACGCGTTCGGCCCAGGGCCAGGGCCAGTGCCAATCCCACCAGGAATTCGATTGGTTTGCATTCGCGGGCGCTGGTTCGCTGGCTGCTACGCCCGGCGACACCCAGACCATGCCTCCCGTCAGCAGGACCGCCGCCATCCAACAGCTTTTGCATTTCATAAGGACCTCGCACTCTATCCGCACCGGCGATGGCGCCGCAGCGGCGCTTCCGAGTCGGGCACCAGCGCTCGACCCCAGGGTCAGTTTGCCCCTTTGTCGGCCCGGATCCTAGCCACGCGCGACGAAATGCGCCAATCGCGGCACCGGATGCGCCGGCAGGTCAATTGGCGTCAATCGAGCGAATGGTGCATCAATACCAAAGAAAAAGCGCTCGGGACGATGCCGAAGACAATATCCGTGCTCAAGAGCACGAGATTCTGGAGCAAGCCCTGCGGGTGCCACGAATACAGGATCAGACCGGCGGGGGTAAGGAGCACGGCCAGCAGCAGGCCCCAGCGCCAGTTGGTCAAGCTCACGAGGAGGTTGGCCGAAAAGGTGCGCGTGGCCGACCAAGCGTAAAGAACGCAAAGCGGCTGCAACAGCAGCAAAGGGATATCCAGCAGATTCTCGACCGCGACCGCTTCGATCTTTTGCACCAGCGCGGGGTCGCTCACGGTCAGGCCCGCGCTGAGCGGGTCGCGCGTGCTATCGGCGGCCGCATCGGCCAGCGGCGCGGTCAACAGCCTGTCGAGCTCCAGACTGCCCAGGTCCAGCCACCAGACGAGCCAGACCAGCAGCACCGGCACGAGACCGGCAAGACCGAGCAGGACCAGCTTGTCGGGCGGTAGCCTCCATGGCGCGGCCATGTCCCGCAGTCCCGGCATCCGTCCAAGCCGTGCGGCCTCGAGCGCGCAGTAATAGCCGGCAAAACCGATGGAGGCGACGATCGCTCGCAGCGGCATGGCCAAGTAGGCGGTACCGGACAGCAACTGGACCGGCAGGTAAACGAGCAAGTAAAGCCCCAGCAGCCGGCCCGGCGCCACCGCCAGCAGGGACCGCGTTTCGCCCAGCAGCTGACCGATGCCGCGCACGGCCACCGGGTGCGGCGCAAAGCTGCGCGGCAAATCCACCATCCCCGCTCCCGGTCTCAACGAGAGTGCCGGCCCGCCGGGCCTGGGCTCGAACTCACTCGATGGCCTTGACCATGTCCTCGACGACCTTCTTGGCATCGCCAAATACCATGAGGGTCTTGTCCATGTAGAACAGTTCATTGTCCAGGCCGGCGTAGCCCGAAGCCATCGAGCGCTTGTTGACGATGATCTGGCGCGCCTTATATGCCTCTAGGATCGGCATCCCGGCAATGGCCGACTTGGGATCCTTGGCCGCCGGATTGACGACGTCGTTGGCGCCCAGAACAAGGACGACATCGGTTTCGCTGAAATCCGAATTGATGTCCTCCATTTCAAATACCTGGTCGTAGGGCACCTCCGCCTCGGCCAGCAGCACGTTCATGTGCCCTGGCATGCGCCCGGCCACCGGATGAATGGCGTAACGCACCTGCACGCCCTTCTTGATCAGCTTGTCGGCCAGTTCCTTCAGCGGATGCTGTGCCCGCGCCACCGCCAGCCCATAGCCGGGAACGATGATCACCGATTCGGCGTTACCCAGCAAGAAGGCAGCATCGTCAGCCGAGCCCGACTTGACGGCGCGCTGTGGCTGCTGGGCCGCGGCACCGGCGGCAACCGCCTCACCACCGAAACCGCCCAGGATGACGTTGAAAAACGAGCGGTTCATCGCCTTGCACATGATGTATGAAAGAATCGCGCCGCTCGAACCGACCAAGCTTCCGGCGATGATCAGCATCGGGTTGTTCAGCGAAAATCCGATTCCCGCCGCTGCCCAGCCCGAGTAGCTGTTGAGCATGGACACGACGACCGGCATGTCGGCACCGCCGATCGGGATGATGATCAGCACACCCAGGACAAAGGCAATGGCCAGCATCAGGATGAACGGGACCCAGTCCTGCGATGCGACAAAAACCAGACCGGCGCCAACCATGGCGATGGCCAACAATAGGTTCAGGATATGCTGCCCTGGGAAGATGACCGGGGCCCCGCGAAACACGCGCAGCTTGTAGCGGCCCGAGAGCTTGCCAAACGCGATCACGCTGCCCGAGAAGGTGATCGCCCCGACGAATGCACCGATGAAGAGCTCGACCCGGTTGCCCGCCGGAAGCGGCTCGCCGCTACCCACGATGCCAAAAGCCGCCGGCTCGGCGACGGCGGCGATGGCGATGAAGACCGCGGCCAGACCGATCATCGAATGCATGAAGGCCACCATTTCGGGCATCTTGGTCATTGGCACCATGCGCGCAATGGCCGTGCCGACGGCGCCGCCGACGACAACGCCCAGCAGCACCCAGGACAGACCTCCGGCATTGACGCCCTGGACTTTGGTGATCAGGGCCACGGTGGTGAGCACGGCGAGCGCCATGCCGACCATGCCGAAGGCATTGCCGGCGCGCGAGGTCGACGGATGAGAAAGACCCTTGAGCGCCTGGATGAAGCAGATCGAGGCAACCAGGTACAGCAGGACAACGGCGTTGATGCTGATGGTCATTGTCGGCTCCGCCTCATTTGCCCGCGCGGTTGCTGTCGCCAGCCCCGGCGGGAGCCGCCGACTTGGGCTCCTTCTTGCGGAACATCTCGAGCATCCGCCGCGTGACGAGAAACCCGCCGAACACGTTGACTGCCGCCAGCGCCACCGCAAGTACGCCCATGGTCCGTCCCAGCGTGGTCTCCGTCAGGGCCGCCGCCAGCATCGCGCCCACGATGATGATCGCCGAGATGGCGTTGGTCACCGACATGAGCGGCGTGTGCAGTGCCGGTGTCACGTTCCACACGACGTGGTAGCCGACGTAGATCGCGAGAACAAAAATGATGAGATTGATGACCGTGTGATTGACCAATTCCATGACGACCTTTCTTTGCGTTTCCTGCGCCCCCGCCTCAGACGGACGGTTCCGGCGCCGACCAAAAACGTGAACATCCTGCTCCAGAAGAATCGGCGATCCTCCTGCATCCCCTGCGGCAACGACGCATCTACCTCACATCCAACCCTTTGGCGGCGTATCCGGCCCGCAGCCCGACCCCGCCATCGCTTTTACTTGCGCAGGATCTCGCCGCCGTGGCACAACAAACATGCCACCACGATGTCGTCGTCCTTGTTGATCGCAAAGTTGCCGTCCTTGTCGATCACCAGCTTGAGAAAATCGATCAGGTTGCGCGCATACAGCGCCGAACTGTCGGCTGCAACCAGCGCCGGCAGATTGGGCTGGCCGATGATCTGCACGTTGTGGTGCACGGCCGTCTTGCCCGGCTCCGTCAGTGCGCAATTGCCGCCTTGCTCGGCCGCCATGTCGACGATCACCGAACCGGCTTTCATCGACCGGACCATCTCCTCGGTCACCAGCACGGGCGCCTTGCGTCCGGGAATCAACGCGGTCGTAATGACGATGTCGGCCTGGGCAATGCGCTTGGCCACTTCTGCCCTTTGCCGATCGAGCCAGCTTTGCGGCATCGGTCGGGCGTAGCCGCCCACGCCCTTGGCGATCTCCCGCTCCTCGTCGGTCTCAAACGCAACGTCGATGAACTTGGCGCCTAGGGATTCGATCTGCTCCTTGACCGCCGGTCGCACATCCGATGCCTCGATGACGGCACCCAGCCGCTTTGCCGTCGCAATGGCCTGCAAGCCCGCGACCCCGGCACCCAGAATCACCACCCGCGCCGCCTTGATCGTGCCGGCGGCGGTCATCATCATCGGCATCAGGCGCTGGTAGGCATTGGCCGCCATCAGCACCGCCTTGTAGCCAGCGATGTTGGCCTGGGAGGAGAGCACGTCCATGCTTTGAGCTCGCGTCGTGCGCGGTGCCGCTTCCAAAGCAAAGGCCGTCAGCCCGGCGGCATTCATCGCGGCGATCCCCGCCGCGTTGAACGGCTCGAGCATCCCGAGCAGGACCGTGCCGTGCTTCATCCCGCCAAGGTCCTCGGCCGTGGGCGCGCGCACCTTGAGCACGAGCTCGGCGCCCAGGGCGTCGGCTGCCGAACCGATGCTCGCCCCGGCGGCCAGGTAGGCCTCGTCGGTCTGGCTTGCGCCCAAGCCGGCCCCCGTCTGGATGACCACTTGGTGCTTTTGCGTGACCAGCTTCTTGACCGTCTCCGCCGTTGCGGCGACGCGCGTCTCGCCCGGTCGCGTTTCGGCCGGAACTCCAATGCGCATGGGAAATGCTCCTGACTTTGTTGTCCGTCCGGGCCGGCACAATTGCCGAATAACGACCGAAAAGGCGCCCGAACGTAGGGAACTGTAGAATCCGAGCTCGAATTTACTGCATTTGCCAAGATCCGAAAAACCACCCGCGCAGCCGAACCGCCGTGCGAAAGAGAAGAACGGCGGCTGTGAACGCGCGGAAACCGCGGTATTAGTAGCAGAATCCGGCGACCGGATCCAGGACCCAGATCAATCCCGATAGAATTTTTCTTGCGTGCTTGCGCTTACGATTCCGTAAGGTCGGTCGTACCGTCCCATTCCATGCCCCCCATCTGGAAGCCCAACGTCACGGTCGCGGCGGTCATCGAGCAGGACGGCCGCTTCCTGCTGGTCGAGGAGCACACGGTCGACGGCCTGCGCCTGAACCAGCCGGCCGGCCACCTCGAGTTCGGCGAAAGCCTGCTGCAAGCCGTGCAACGCGAGACCCTGGAAGAAACGCGCTACGAGTTCACGCCACAGGCCCTCGTCGGGCTGTATCTGCTGCCCCTGGGCGGCACTGCCGCCGCCATCACCTACCTGCGCGTGGCCTTCGCCGGCGTCTTGGGGGCCGAGCACCCGGAGCGCACCCTCGACGAAGGCATCGTGCGCACCGTTTGGCTCACCCGGGCGCAGATCGCCGAACGTGCCCCCATGCTGCGCAGCCCCCTGGTCCTGCGTTGCGTCGACGATTATCTCGCAGGGAGGCGCGGTGCGCTCGAATTGTTGTCGTTCGATAGGCGCGCATTGAACCCCGTCGAGGACGCCGCCGCCGCGCCGCCGGAGCGCAAAACACCGTGACCAAGGAGCACATCGTCGTCGGCCTCTCGGGCGGCGTGGACTCGTCGGTGTCGGCCTACCTGCTCAAGGGGCAGGGCTACGAGGTGACCGGTATCTTCATGAAGAACTGGGAAGACGACGATGACGACGAGTACTGCTCCTCGCGCCAGGACTGGATCGACGCGGCGGCCGCCGCCGACGTTCTGGGGATAGAACTCGAGGCGGTGAACTTCGCCGCCGAATACCGGGAACGCGTATTTGCCGAGTTCTTGCGCGAGTACGCCGCGGGGCGCACGCCGAATCCGGATGTCCTGTGCAACGCCGAGATCAAGTTCAGGGCCTTCTTGGACCATGCCCATACCCTAGGGGCGCGGCGCATTGCCACCGGCCACTATGCGCGCACGCGCATGCACGACGGGCAAGTGCAATTGCTGCGCGGCGTCGATCCGGGCAAGGACCAGAGCTACTTCCTGCACCGCCTGAGCCAGGCGCAGCTGGCGCGCACGTTGTTTCCCGTCGGCCATCTGCCCAAGTCCGAGGTGCGCGCGATCGCGCGCCGCATTGGCCTGCCCAACGCCGCCAAGCGCGATTCCACGGGCATCTGCTTTATCGGCGAGCGCCCGTTTCGCGAATTCCTTGGCCGCTACTTGCCGACGTCCCCCGGCCCGATGCGCACGCCCGACGGCCGGATTGTCGGCGAGCACGTCGGCCTGAGCTTTTACACGCTCGGTCAACGCAAGGGCATCGGCGTGGGCGGCATGCGCGAAGGTAGCGGCGCCGCCTGGTTCGTTGCGCGCAAGGACATTGCCAGCAATACCCTGTGGATCGTCCAGGGTCACGATCATCCCTGGCTGCGCAGCCACCGGCTGCGTGCCGACGCGGCCAGCTGGATCAGCGGTGTCGCGCCCGAGCAACCGTTGCGGGAAGCGCGCGAACGGCGCGGCTCCCGACTTACCGCCAAGACGCGCTATCGCCAGCAGGACGCGCCATGCCGTCTGCTGCCCGACGACGGAGCGGCGTTTTGCCTTGAGTTTGAGCAACCACAATGGGCGGCTACGCCGGGCCAATCAGCCGTGCTCTACGACGGCGAGGTTTGCCTGGGTGGCGGCGTGATCTTCTCGGTTGAGACGGCGCCATTGGCGTCGCCGGCCTAGTCGCCTGCGGACAGCTCAAGACAGGCGCAGCGGCAGCGAACGCAATCGCTGGCCGGTGAGGGTGAAAAGCGCGTTGGCGACCGCCGGCGCCAGGGGCGGCGTCGCGGGCTCGCCCACGCCCGATGGCGCAGCCTCGCTGGGCACGATCCAGGTCTCCACCAACGGGGCGTCGCGCAGCCGCACCATTTCGTAGCTGGGAAAATTGCTTTGCTCGACGCGGCCGTCGCGAAAAGTGATTTCGCCGTACAGGCAGGCGCTGAGGGCAAAGATCACCGAACCCTCTACCTGCTGGGCAACGATGCCCGGATTGACGACCGTACCGCAGTCGAGCGCGCAAACGACGCGGTGTACGCGGGGCCGCCCGTTCTGTATCGATACCTCGGCCACCTGCGCGACGACCGTGCCAAACGATTCGTGCAGCGCGATCCCGAGCGCGCGGCCCGGCGGCAAACCTTGTCCCCAGCCGGCCTTGCGGCTGGCCAGATCGAGCACCGCCAACTGCCGGGGATGCTGCGTGAGCAGTGCGCGACGAAAGGCCAGCGGGTCGGTCCCGGCGCTGTGCGCCAGTTCGTCGATGAAAGATTCGCTGAAAAAGGCGTTGTGCGAGTGCCCCACCGAGCGCCAGTTGCCGATGGGCACGGGGGTGGCCACGGTGACGTGCTCGCAGTACCGATGCGGGATCTCGTAGGGCTGGTCCCACAGGCCCTCGGCCTGCGTGCGATCGGGCAGCATGCCGCTGAACTTGGCCATCATCGGCAAGTTACGTCTCAAGTATTGCACGCTAACGGCATCGGAAACACTGCGCGTGCGCCAAGCCAGCAGTCGGCCCTGCTCGTCAAAGCCCGCCTGCAGGCGGCACACCGCGGCGGGACGGTAGAAATCGTGCGTCATGTCTTCCTCCCGCGACCACAGCACCTGCACCGGTGCCGGCTGCACGGCCTGCGCCAACGCGATGGCCGGAACGAGGTAGTCGGTTTCGAGGCGGCGCCCGAAGCCGCCGCCCAACTGCGTCACCTGCAGCTCGATCTGCTCGCGAGCGAGGCCGGAAACGCGCGCCGCTGTCTCCAGGGCCAAGCTAGGCGCCTGGGTCGGCACCCAGATCCGCAGCCGCAGGTCGGACCCGCCCTGCCCCCGGCCATTGCCACCGTCGGCAGCAAGCCACTGCGCCGTGCAGTTCATCGGCTCCATGGTGGCATGGGCCAACCAGGGCGCGAGGTAGTCGCCATGCAAGGTGCGCGCGGCATGCTCCAGCGCTTTGGCGCCGTCCCCACGCTGGTGAAACACGAAAACCCCGTTTTCGCGTACGAAGGCCTGGCGCATTTGCTCGATGAGTTGCTCGCCGTTAAATGGCGGCTGATCGCCCGCGGTCCACTCGATCTTGCAGGCCGATACGGCCAGCTGTGCCTGCCAAGAATCGGCGGCGATTACGCCGACGCCGGGTGCACAGCCGGCCTGGCCTGCGTACGGCACCACGCGCACGACGCCGCGCATCGCCTGGGCATCGGCAGCGTCGAGCTTGCCAAGCTGGCCTCCTGCGACGGGGCAGCCCCGCACCGATGCATACAGCAGGCCCGGCAAACGCACATCCGCCCCGTAGACCGCCTTGCCATTGACCTTGTCCGGGATGTCCAGGCGCGGCGCACTCGTCCCGACGAGCTGGCGTTGCCGTGGATTCTTGGGCTCGACGTCGCCGACGACGGGCAGGCGCGCGGCCTCCAGCGCCAGCGCGCCGTAGTCCAGCCGCACCGCGCTTGTGCGCACGCCGTCATGCACCCTGCGGTGGACGACGCCGCCGGCCACCGTGATGCACTCTTGCGCGGGGACGTTCCAGCGCGCGGCCGCCGCAGCCACCAGCATCGCGCGCGCCGATGCGCCCGCCATGCGCAACGTTTCAAACGAGTCACGCACGCTGGAACTGCCGCCAGTGATCTGCACGCCGAGCAGCCCACCGTTGGCTTCCCCCATGCCGATCAGGCGCCGCGCCAGCCAAGAAGACTCGTTGTCGGGGTGAAACCACCACGTCATGCCGAAAACGGCACGGTTGCCGTAGCGCCGTGCGCGACCCGCCGGCTCGACGCGCACCAAAGAAAGCGGCACGTCCATCTCATCGGCGACGATCATCGGCAGTGCGGTCGAAATGCCCTGCCCCATTTCCGTCTTGGCCATGGTCACGGTGACCACCCCGTCGATCCCCACCCGCACCCAGCCGTTCAAGCCGACCGAATCGGGGCGAGCCGGCAAGGCGCCGGGATCGCCGACGCGATCGGCATCGAGCAAGCTGCCGAACCCGATGAACAGCCCGCCACCGGCCGCGGCTGCCGCGCCGACGGCAGCGCCGCCCACCAAGAACGTGCGGCGCTTCACGCGCTGACCGCCGCAGCAACCGCCCTCACGCCCCGGCCTCCCGCATCGCGCGCGCCGCGCTGTGAATCGCCAGGCGTACCCGCGCCACCGTGCCGCAACGGCAGATGTTGTCGATTGCCGCGTCGATTTGTGCGTCGCTTGGATCGCGCACCTCGTTGAGCAAGCCCATGGCCGCCATCAGCATCCCGCTCTGGCAATAACCACACTGCGGCACTTGGTGTTCGATCCAGGCCTGTTGCAAAGCGTGCGGCTGCTCCGCGCCCAGTCCTTCGATGGTGGTCACCCGGCGACCCAGCACCGATTCGACGGCCGTAACGCATGAGCGCCGAGCCTTGCCGTCGATCAGCACCGTGCAGGCGCCGCAGGCGGCAACGCCGCAACCGTACTTCGTGCCGGTGAGGTTCAGGTGATCGCGCAGCACCCACAATAGCGGTGTTGCCGGATCGGCGTCGAGCTCGACCTTGGTTCCATTGAGGATGAGGAAAGTCTTTGGCAACGGTGCCGACACGTGGGCCTCCGCAGGAGTGCGAAAGCGATTATCGCCCACGCAACGCCCGGGCGCCCGCAAGTCCCTTGCGCGCGCCTGTGGTGCTGGGTCTCAGGCTGCCAGCGCGACGGCCACGTCCCGCGCAAGCGCCTCGCGCAACGAGCGCGGCAGCTCGCCGGCAGCGCCGTCTGGGGCGTGCAGCCCCAGATCGTAGGCGACGATCAGCTGCACCGGCGCCGATTGCAATTGCCGCGCCAGCGAGATCGCGGGAACCAGAGCGGCCAGTCCATGGGGCGTGTCCTCGGCCCCGAGCAAGCGCAGATCGACCGCATCGGCCTCGCAGCCCGCGATCCGCGCAGCGGCAACCCGCACGCGCGCCGGATCTGACGTCGAGATCCAAATCCGCAGATGGCCGTTGTAAAACTGCACCGTGCAGGCCGCGCTGCTGGCCGTCAGTCCGCTCAGGTAGGGAGCCGCAGAGTCGACGCTGGCTTGGCCGCCGCCGATCCGCGTCGGCTGGACCGTGGCGCCGCACTGGTCCATCAGGCGCGCCAGCGTCTGGCGCGCCAGCCAATAGCCTCGGGCGATGACAGCAACGCCACCGTGGCATGCGAGCGCACCCTCTAACTCGCCACCAGCGTAGGACAGCACATTTAGCACGCCGGGCGCCTTGCGCGTTTCCGCCATCGCCTGCTCGACGGCCTCGGTTCCGATATCGAGCATCGCGCCGGCGGCCGCATAGACCATGCAGGGTAAGCGCACGTCCTGCGGAGCGCGGCGTGTGACGGCAGCCGTCACGACCGCCGGAACCACCGATTCGCTAGGCAAGGGAATCCCCCGAATGAGGGAGGGAAGCATCGTGGCCGGGGAACCGCCAGCAGCCGGCGCTGATGCACCTCTTCGACGCAACGGGCTTGCGTTGAAATCGCCTTCATAAGCCATGTTGGTACTCGCTTTCGCGCCGGAGTTCCGGTTGCATATCGATCGATTCCTCGGAGCGTGAAGAATAGGGTCAAACCAAGACCACCGATAGAGGTCGACTATCCCATAAGCACGCTGAGGTGTCGCTGGCACCATAGAAGGATTACCTTGAAGGCGCTAGCCGATGCAAAATCCCGTTGCACCCCCTTTAGATCGATTTTCCTTGCATCGCTCTTGAGTCCTCGGTCCGAAAAATTGCCAGCGCAGGACGTCCAAGTTCGGCCAAACCGCTGGTCCCGATCCGTCCGACAATCCGAACCGCGCCCACACCAGCCTGGCGTCGGACACGGGGTAGGACGCGGCAACGCCCCGAGGGGACCCGCGCTCAAAGGCTCTCCGAGGCCGTGAATATGCGGGGCCAGTGCTCCTTGCCAGGTTGGCTCGTTGCCTGGAGCAAGATGGAGCCCTTGTGCAGGTTGCAACCCGATGAGCTCGCCGACCGCTCAAGACCACCTCGCTGAACCCGCGCTCCACCGATGGCTGCGTCATTTTGCGTTGGCCGCCGGGTCGCGCCGGCTTGGCGGCACGCTCATGGGCCTGTGGTTTGCCTACCTGCTGCTGGCGCCTACGGTGGGCTTTGGCTGGATCGAATCCTGGCATAACGAGCAGCGCGTCATCGAGGTCATATTGCTCGTGCTGACGATGCTGTGGTTCGGCGTCGCCGCCCCCGACGCCGATTTTCGGCGGCGTCTGCCGCGATTGCACTGGAGCGGTTACACGGTCTTCACGTTGGGAGCGATTTCGGCGTGGCGAGGGCAGTACCGGGAAGCGGCGCTGACCGAGCTTGCGCTGCTGCTGCTGCTGCTCGTGCTGGTCCTGACCGCCGCCGCGGTCGTGGCCACCGATCCCGCGCGCGCCAAGCGCTTCATCCGCTGGGGCGCTGTGCTGTTGCTGGCGACCTACGTGGCGGGAGTGGCCTGTCAATACGCCGCCGCCTTCTCCATCCAGCAACCCTTGAGCCCCGACGTCCTGCTGCTCGGCTATGCCAATCCGCGGTTTCCCAGCGCCTTGCACGCCCTGTTGATCCCCTTTGCCGTGTCGCTGGCGCTCGACCCGTCGGAGCACCGCGCCTGGCGCGTGGCCAGCTGGGTCGTGCTATGCCTGACCTGGGCGATCAACCTTGCCCTGGGTACGCGTGCTATCTGGTTCGCCTATGCCGTTACCTATGCGATGCTCTTTGCGATGGTGGGACGACAGCGTATCTGGCCATCGGCTCGCGCCACCCTTTGCACGGCGCTGGCCGGGGTTGCGCTGTACCTGCTCCTTTTCCGATTCTTGCCGCTCTGGACGGGGATCGGCGAGAACTTCAGCCAGCGCTCGCTGGACAAGCTGATCTGGGGATCCAACCGCGAGCTGTTGATACGCTCCAGTTTGGAAGCCGTCCGATCGGCCCCGTGGTTGGGCCTCGGACCCATGCAATTTGCCGCCATTCCCCACGTTTGGGCTGCCCATCCCCACAACTGGATTTTGCAACTGGCCAGTGAATGGGGGCTGCCAGCGACCGTACTTGCGCTTTGGGGCATCTTCGGGCTCTTGCGCCGCGCTCTTGCAAGCGCCAGATCGAGTGCTCCGGCTGATAAAAACGGAGTTCTGGCCGCGACAACTGCCAGCCTGGTCGCCCTGGCCTATGGGCTGGTCGATGGAAATCTGGTGATGCCCATCAGTCAGGTCGCCGCGGCCATCTGCTTCGGTGCCCTGCTCGGCGCGGCGCCCGCACGCCCGGTCGGGTTCACTCGACCCCCTGGTCCGATGAGCGTGCGGCTGCTCCGACTGCTACCGACCCCGCTGTTGAGCGCGGTGCTGATCGGTGCCGCGGTGCAACTGTCCTGGTTCACCGCCAAGACGGTAACGCAAGCTACGGCGCAGGAAGCGACCGAGCGAATCTTTCCAACCCATGCACTCTGGCCGAGGTTCTGGTCCGACGGCTTTTTGCCGGTTCACCCGTGAAATTCCTTCGGGAATTGGCTCATCGTGCCGATTGCCCCGAGGTCATCGCAGCCAGCGCGCCGCGCGATGCTCGCGTCCGCGACGCGCAACTCCCGAATAGACGCGCAGCGCCGTTCGCCCCGCTAGCTGCGAATCAGCGTCGGACTCGCCGCCAGGAACAAGGGCGCGGGCACCGGTCTGCCAGCCAGATGCTTGCGCAGCGCGGCCAGAAATTCGGAGCCAATCACGGCCTCGAGTGCCGGATCATCGATGGAGACCTTGCCGTCGGGTACCAGGGAGACCTTCACGAAGGGAAATCCCGTGCTGACCAGGTAATCCCAGAAAAAGAACGTCGGATTGACGGCGTGCCGGATCGCCTCCGGGCAGGGAAACGCCGCCGCGACCGTAATGCCCCGTGCCTGCAGCCGGGACGAAAGGGTCAGTTCCTCGTTCAAGACGACGCGCCGCTTGTCGCTGAAATACAGCGAGCCTTGAATGACCTGCAACGCACCCTTTGCGAGCGCCGCCCTCTTGAATGCGAAAAAATAGCTCTGGCCGTGCGGTCGGATCTGGACGCTCTCGGTCATGAAGACCGCTTCGGCATCGACCTCGTCGACCAGTTCGCGCAGCGCTCCGGACCCGTCTCCAGGCAAAGGCCCGATCAAGCTGTCGTTAGCAAAGGTTACGGAACGCGCATTCTGCAGCCCGTCAATAAGACGTGCCGCATGTCCCCATCCGCCGAAATCAAAGCCGATGTTCTCGCGCACGATTTGGATGACCGCAGGGGATTTACCCGGATCCAGGCGATGATCGTCCGCTGCCGAATTGACGACCAAGGCGACGCGGTACCCTTCGGCCGTGTACGCCTCAATGCAACGCACCTGGAGTGCTGAAAGCAGGCCATTCGCGCAGTAAGCCACAAATACCAGCACGTCATCTTGCGCACCCAGCCGCGCCGCCCTGTGGACGGTGTACGGGACAAAATCCGCATTCACACCTTGCACTTGTTGCGTCATCATCCGGTCCTCCGAAACTCCTCGCAATGCTAGCTGGGCCATTCCTCGGGAATCTGACAGCCGTAGTCGGCGTCTTCCGGCACCCACTGCAGGTACTCGCCGTAACGGTCGCCGACGAAATCCTTGCGCACGTCCGTAAAGGGCAGCATGAACTCTATCGGCTTGTCGGCTAGCTCGTCCGCATAGGAAATCGAGGCCAACCTGGCGTAAGCCTCCAATTGATCCTCACAAATGATCTGAATGCAGGTTTCGGGGAACTTCCAGCGCGGACACCACAGAGCCGTCCAGCCCGAGGACAAGCCGTTGATAAACTCGATGATCCGCTGCGAATAGAGAAAACAATCGCTCTCCACGTGGATGACCTTGTTGAATCCGTATTTGCGTGCGTACGTTGCGGCGAATGCGAAACTGCGGAACCAGCCTGCGTAGTTGCAGACGCCGGCGCGGCCGAGGTTGTTCTCAAAGTGAAAGAGCACGGTCTTCTCCGACGGCTGCCGCTCCGGCAGTACTTGCAGCTGCTTGACGCCGCGCCAAGATGGCAGCAAAGGGCTGCCGTCGTCGACCAAAAGGATCTGGTCTCGTTCCAGTGCGCTCCGGGTAAAAAAATCCAGCCACTTGCGGTAGCGCGCGCTCCATGCTTCCGCGGTGCCTGCGTAGGAAGTGCAAAAGAGTAGCGATTTCATTTGGAATGCATCTCATACCATCGTTTGCTGTCGGTGCCGGCGTGCCCGCACCCCCCCAACGCGACGCGCGTGGACCGGCGACACGCGTGGACCGCTGGGCCGATTTTGCCGATTATCCACGGCCGCAAATTCAACGAGAACAGGCGCGTTGCGGACAAACCCGGACCATATCTTGGCTTTTGGCCTGCGGCCGGGCGAGTCGACCCGCAGGGCTTTGCACCATCATCCCAGATCAGCCAAATTGCATGCCTTTCAGGGCGCAATCCGAACTTCCATCCGATCGACGATGGGCTCGCTTGCCGACTCGGCCAGCAGGTCTAGAATCCCAGCGGTTCGAAGATACGGCAGCGGGCGCTTGCCCGAAGGCACCGGCCTTAGGGATCCTTGCGAATTCAAACAAGAAGCGATGGCGAACCTGCGAACCCCTGCGGCGGGTCCGGTGAGGTGCACGGACCGCCCCACCAGCCGAGCCAAGTGCTTTTGCCCGAAGGGCAGGTCCGCTCGGTACGGATTGGATTTTGAGCATTGATCCAAATGCCGTGCCGCGCGCGTCCAGCGCTTCGCGCGGTCTTCGCTACGCAGGTTTGCTCGAGACGATGGGGTGATTGCCGCTGGCCCATTTCTTCGGTCCAGTCCAGCGCAATGCAAAGACCTTCCAAAGAATGCCAACTACGCGGCCGAACGATCGCTTTTCGAGCCAAGGTTGAACTCTCGAATCCGTAAGATCTAGACTTGCACCGAAGCCCCACTGGAGGCCGTGAAATGGAAAACCGCATTCCCTCGCCGTTGTTTGTACTCGAAATGGCCAACAACCACATGGGAGACGTGGATCACGGGCTTCGGCTGATCAGGGAATGCGCCCGCGAATGTCGCGGTGTTCCCGTGAAAGTGGGCTTCAAAATGCAGTATCGGCACCTGGACACCCTGATCCACCCGGATTTTCGTGACCGCACCGATATCAAGTACATCAAGCGCTTCTCCGATACCCGCCTGAATCGCGAAAACACACGTCGGTTGGTCGACGAAATGAAGGCCAGCGGCTTTGTGCCGGTGTGCACGCCGTTCGACGAGACCTCCGTCGATCTGATCGAAGAAGACGGATTCGAGATCCTCAAGATTGCAAGCTGTTCATTCAACGACTGGCCTCTGCTCGAGCGCATTGCCGCCACCAAGCTCCCGGTGATCGCGTCAACGGCCGGGGTTCCGCTGCGCGAGATTGACAACGTAGTGGCCTTTTTGCGCAACCGATCCCGCGAGTTCGCACTGCTGCACTGTGTCGCCGAATACCCGACACCGGGCGCGCACCTGCAGATGAACCAGATCGATTTTCTGCGCAATCGGTATCCGGACGTCCCGATCGGGTTTTCCACCCACGAAAACCCTGCCTCATCGCTGCCGGTGGCCATTGCGGTGGCCAAGGGTTGTCGGCTCTTCGAGAAACACGTTGGCATCGCGACCGAAAAATACACCCTCAACGACTACTCGGCGACACCCAAACAGGCCGCCGATTGGGTGCGGACGGCCCTTGAAGCATTTTCCATCTGCGGCATCGTCGGCGAGCGCATCGAGCCGACCCAGGCGGAGGCCGATTCCTTATTCGCCCTGCGCCGCGGAATCTATGCCAAGCGGGACATCGCTGCTGGGGAGCGCATACACGACGGGGACATCATCAAGGCCATACCGACGCAGACAGGCCATGTTACGGCCAACGATTGGTCAAAATACAATCACTTCTTTGCGCTGGAACCGATAAAGGCCAAGGCGGCCATTACAACGTCCAACAGTCGCAAGGAAAACGTTCGCGACCAGGTCTACGACATCGTACAGCGGGTCCGGGCCTTGCTGAAGGAAGGCAGGGTGGTCGTCCCTGGGGAGGCGGCGCTGGAGATATCGCACCACTACGGCCTAGAGAGGTTCGACGAATTCGGCATCACCATGATGACAGTCGTCAATCGAGAATATTGCAAAAAGCTCATTGCCGTGCTGCCGGGACAAAAACACCCGAACCAATACCACAAACAAAAGGAAGAAACGTTTCATGTTCTTCATGGAACGGTGACGGTCACGCTCGATGGCCAGACACGCGACCACGGTCCGGGATCGGTCATCGTCGTCGAGCGTGGCGTGCACCACGCGTTTGGAAGCAGTTCCGGCGCTGTGCTCGAGGAGATCTCCACGAACCATCATCCCAATGATTCCTTCTATACCGACCCGCTCATTGCTGGCAACAAGGACAGGAAGACCTTTTTGAGATACTGGATGGACTGATGTCAAGCCCGAATCCAATGATGAGCAAAACTGAGCGGGTCGCCGACTACGTATTCTCCTTTGTCAAGTCACAGGGAGTATCGACGGTATTCCTCGTCCCCGGCGGCGGCTGCATGTACCTCGTTGACGCGCTCGGGAGGTCCGGACTTGAATTTGTTCCCAATCACAACGAACAGGCTTCTTCGATTGCGGCCGAGGCCTACGCGCGCGTCAATGGCCATCTTGGCGTCGCACTCGTGACGACCGGCCCGGGGGCTACCAATGCCATCACGGGCGTTGCCGGCGCCTGGATCGAATCCGTACCGATGATGATCATTTCCGGGCAGGTCAAGCGTGCCGATCTGATGGGCACGAGCGGCGTACGGCAGAAAGGTCCCCAGGAAGTGGATGCGGTATCGCTGGTCAAATCGATCACGAAGTATGCCGCGACGGTGATGGATGCAAACCAGATCCGGGTTCATCTGGAGAAGGCCGTGCACCTGGCCACCACCGGGCGTCGCGGACCGGTGTGGATCGACATCCCCCTGGATGTTCAGGCAACACAAATCCGAGTCGAGGCGCTGCCAGCTTACACACCCGACCAGAAGGCCGACACGCGCCCGGGGTTGGCCGCCGCCGCCACGCAACTGATTCAGCTGATCAATGCCGCGGAGCGACCGTTGCTGCTCGCCGGCCACGGCATTCGACTTTCGGGCGCGGCGGACTTGTTCCGCGAACTCTACGAGGCCCTCGAAATACCGGTGGCTGCAACGTGGAACGCGATGGATCTGATTGCGTCGGGACACCGGCTGTCGGTCGGCAAACCGGGAACCGTCGCGCTGCGGGCCCCGAATTTTGCCGTGCAGAACTCTGACCTGCTGATCGCCATTGGCGCCCGGCTCGACAACGTCGTCACGGCCTTCAACCCGGGAAAGTTCGGTCGCGCCGCAAAGAAAGTGGTGGTCGACATCGATCCGGCCGAACTCGGGAAATTTACGCACAAGATCGACCTGGTCGTAGAAGCCGATGCGCGCGAATTCATCGGCGCGGTGCTCGCGCAGCGCGACAAGGTGGTGGCACGAGACCGCCGGCCGTGGCTGGCGCGTTGCGCCAATTGGAAGCGCCGCTACCCGGTCAACGATGGCAAGCCGTTTCCGCAGTCTGGCGAAATCAGCCATTACCACCTGACCCAGGTGCTGTCCGAAGAGATCCCGGAAGATACGCTGATCGTCACGGGAAGTTCCGGGTTGGGCATAGAGATTTTCTACACCGCGTTTCAAAACAAGCCGGGACAACGCGTCTTCCTGACCTCCGGCCTAGGGGCGATGGGGTATGGGCTGCCGGCGATGATCGGCGCGGGAAAGGCGAACGGGGGCCGGCCTTTCGTCGGCGTTGAGAGCGATGGCAGTTTGCAGATGAACCTGCAGGAGTTGCTGACGATCAAGGCGCTGGCCTTGCCGGTGCGCATCTTCATCATCGACAACGGTGGTTACGCGTCGATTCGAGCGACGCAGCGAAACTACTTCGACGGCCGCTTCGTCGGGACCGGTCCCGAGGCAAAGCTGTTTCTTCCAGACATCGTCGCGGTGGCCACAGCGATCGGCATTCCTGCCATGCAAATCTCGGACGCTGCCAACTTGCGTGAGGGGGTGCGCTTTGCCCTGGCCCAAGCCGGCCCGTTCCTGTGCAACGTGCGTGTCATGTCCAATGAAGCGCTCTGGCCCAAGTCGGCGGCCATCCCGCAGCCCGACGGCTCGATGCTGTCCATGCCGCTGGAGGACATGTCCCCGCTGCTACCGCGAGAGGAGTTGCGGGAAAACATGATGGTGCCGCTCGATCCGGCCTCGGAGGCCGTGGATCCTTCCATGATTCGGCGCTCCTGACCAGCCAATGAATCTTCGCGCTGGCATTTTGCTCGATGACCTTGAAAGCGCCGTCCGACGAGTCGGATCCGCGTGGGATGACCTGCGTGGCGCACGAATCTTCATCACCGGCGGTAGCGGTTTCCTGGGTCAATGGCTGCTTGCCTTGCTCCTGGAGGGAAACCGAATCGGCCAGCTGGGACTACGGGTTAGCGTGCTCACGCGCAGCCCGGAGCGATTCATGGCGCGGCGGCCTGATCTGGCGGGCGATCCGGCGGTCGAGCTGGTCGCTGGCGACGTGCGATTCTTCAACTATCCCAAGGGTCACTACACCCATCTGATTCACGCGGCTACCGACACGAGCGTGGAAGCGGATCGGGATCCGCTGAAACTGATCGACAGCATCGTCGGTGGCACAAGCCGGGTACTGGCCTTTGCGCACTCCGCTGGGATTCAAAAAGTGCTGTTTACGAGTTCGGGCGCGGTCTATGGCGCTCAACCCGAGAGCGTGGAGCGTATTCAGGAGAATTATTCTGGCGCCTGCTCAACAACGGACCGACGTTCCTGCTACGGCCAGGCAAAGCGCCTTGCCGAGCAACTCGTAACCGTTTATCACGCCGAATTCGGTCTGCAGACCCGAATCGCGCGCTGTTTTGCCTTTGTTGGACCAGGGATGGCGATGGACGCACACTTTGCCATCGGCAACTTCATCCGCGATGCGGTCGCCGGTGGCCCCATCGTCGTGACGGGCGACGGTCAGCCCATCCGCTCTTATCTCTACGCAGCCGACGCAGCCGTCTGGCTGCTGCGCATCCTGGTCGAGGGAAAGGCCGGTGCGGCGTACAACGTGGGTTCGGGCGAGGGGTTCTCGCTGGCGCAGGTCGCTGCGCGCGTCGCCAACGTCGTCGGCGGTCAAGTCCAGATCCGGGGCCGACCCGCGGATGGTTTTCGATCCCGCTACCTTCCCGACGTCGAACTGGCGCGCGCCACGCTGGGGCTCGAGGTCTGGACGGATCTGAATGAGGCGATCGCCCGCACCGCGCAGTGGCACGCCGAGCGGTGTCGCAAGGAGAGCGGACCCTGCCCCGAAGGGGCGACAGAGGCTGCGCACCCTCAGGAGGGGCACGCCGAGCGGCGCCGACGCGAGACCTTCGTCATCGATATCGACGGCGTGCTTGCAACGCTCACGCCGGCAAACGACTACCGACTCGCCGGTCCCCTCGCCCAGACGATCGCCGCGGTCAACGCGCTTTACGACCGCGGACACCGCATCATCTTATTTACGGCACGGGGCTCCGCCACCGGGATCGACTGGACGCAAACGACGCGCGAACAGTTGCAGCACTGGGGCGTGCGCCACCACGAGCTGCGCTTTGGCAAACCGGCCGGCGACTATTACGTCGACGATCGGATGATTTCGATTGGCCAATTGCAGCTCTTGGCGAAGGACCGGCCCTAGGCCTTTTCCCTTCCGCGATGACTTTGGCGAATCGCTGCGCGCCTTTTGGGTGAGAATTCAGTCGCCAGCCTGCGAACCCCGCGGCTCCAACGAGGATCGGAACCATGACCTCAGCAAGGACAAGTGCCCGAGAAGACGTGTGTGTGTACGGCTTCGGGGCGACCGGCAAGTGTGTGGTGGACCAGTTGCTCGATGGCGGGTCTCACAATCTGCGATTGATCGTCGACAGGGGCAAGTGCGGCAGCACCTATCGAGGCATTCCGATCGTCAGCCTGCCGCAGATAAAGGACCAGTGCGACCCGAGCAAGACAAACTGCCTGATCGGACTGCACAACCACTATGTCGACACCGGCAAGCTCTACGAGGAGCTTGCGGCGGCCGGCTTCAAGAACATCTATTCCATCGGAAACTGCAGCACGATCGGTATCCACGTACGCCTGCCCAATGGATACTGGCTGGATCCCGACTTTCGGCTGGAAGACCACCGGCAGGAGCTGCAGGATGTTTCACGGCTACTGGCCGACGCCGAAAGTCGGCACATCCTGCAGCAGATCGTGGCGTATCGCGACTCCGGAGATCTGCGCCAGTGCCCGGTACCCAGTTCGCTTGACGAGTACATGCCGCACGACCTGCCCAGGTACAGCGATCCGCTACGCCTGATCGATTGCGGCGCCTTCACGGGTGTGGCCATCGAAAAGTTCATTTCTGCCGGCCATGTTCTCGAGAGCCTGGTGGCCTTTGAGCCGGATTTGAGCAATTACGAAAAGTTGACCAAGAAGGACTTCGGGGCTACCAGGAGCCTGTGCCTACCCCTTGGGGTATGGTCCTCGGGCGCACAGCTTCGCTTCAGCGATCAAGGAACCATGGGCAGCGCAATCAGTGCCGACGGCCATACCGTGATCCAATGCGTGGCGATCGATGATGCCCTCAAGAACTTCTTTCCGAACCTGATCAAGCTGGACGTCGAGGGTGCGGAAGTCGAAGCGCTTCGGGGTGCACAAGCCACCATCGAATCACAGCGACCCAATCTGTGCGTATCCGTCTACCATAAGCCCGGGCATCTGTTCGAGATCCCGCTGCTCATCAAAGCATGGAATCCGGATTATCAGTTCCACCTCCGGGTGCATGAGTTCAACACGTTCGGCGTCGTTCTATATTGTTTGAACCCAAAGTTGGTACAGACCTAGCCTGCGGCTCGCGTCATGCCGGATCGCAGGCAAGCTCGATCGACCGCGCCGACGGGGACAGCAGATCCCCGTACTTGTCCATCATCGACCGGGCGCGGGGATCTTCCTGCAATGCGGTCTCGATGGCTGCGGCGGAGGCTCTCGCCTGTTCCGCGTCTCCGAGCGCCTCGTAACAACGCCGCAAGCAATCGTGCGCGATGATGTGAAATGGATATTTGCGGGCAATCGGCAGGAATAGATCGAGCGCCTTTTTCCATCGGCCCAGCCGCAGATTGACGTTATCCTTGAAGTTGCAGAGCAGATTTGCGCGGTACACCAGATCCACCAAATCCTCGGCGGAGATTTCGGGCGTATCGAAATTGCGGCGTGAATAGTAGCCGCGGGAAATGATCTCGATGTCGTCCGGCATATAACCCAGATCGACGAATTCCTGGCACATTTCCGTTCCGGCCAGTGGCGTTGCGATGAAGAAGTCGCACCAGTCGACGCCCACCGTTCGTGCATATTCGATGGTCTCGTCCATCATTGCACGGGTTTCGCCAGGAAAGCCGAGTATGAACGACGATCGGATGGGCAAATCCTTGGCGCGCAAGTACTTTATTAGTTCGCGCGCCTTATCAAGCTTCACATTCTTTTTGATGATCCGGCGCTGCGTGTCGACGGAGCCCGACTCGATGGCAAGAGAGGCGACATTTAGTCCCGTCTCGACAAGCGCGTCGATCAGCTCGGTGTCCAGCGTATTGACCGATAAGGCGACCGGGAACTGCATGTGAAACCCAGGGATGTTCAGGGCACGAATCGCTTGAAGCAAGGCAAGCGTTCGCTTCTTGCTCGTGATAAACAGGTCATCCTCCGGCATGAACAACGTCACGCCATATTGCTCATGGAGCAACCTAAACTCCGCCACCACGTTCTCGATCGATTTGTAGCGCATCTTTCGCCCATGAACCGTACGGGAGGAACAAAACGTGCAGGCGAACGGGCAACCGAGCGATGTCATGATATTGGCCGACCGAACTGCCCTATCCCCGGTCTGTTTGACCACCATCCGGGTATTGCCGACCACATAGCGAGCCATGTCGGGCAGCGTGTAATCGGGCATGGGATTGTCGTCCATAGATACCAGTGGCTGACAATTCAGGTGGTTGCCAAAGCACCGATGCGAACGCGGAATCACCCCTTGGATGGGTGTCTTGCCGTTGTTCGGGTAGGCCGCCAGAAAGTCCCTCAGCGCGTATTCGGCTTCACCACGAAAGACGTAGTCAACCCCGGGCAATTCAAGCAGCTTGGAGGTAAAGTTCGTGGCGTGAAAGCCGCCGACGATCACGGTGGCCTTGGGCCACATGGCCGTGAGTATTTCAAGACTGCGCTTGAAGAAAAGGTGCGATGACGACACGATAAGCGAGAACGCGAGGATGTCGGGTGGCGCAGTTATCGATTGCTCGGCAATGTCGCGGATGAACGAGTCCAGATCGGCATGGCGCGCAAGATTCGGGAACTCAATGCGGTAATCTAAGAGACTGACCTGCACGTCCGGGCAATGCTTCTTGATATAGGCGGAGAGGTACATGATGCCCATGGGCAGGCTGATTCCCTCCTGCGCCAGGCTCTGTATTCCTGGATCCTTCTTCGTCCAGGTGTTCTGCACGAGATCCAGCGGCAGCGTCAGGGGGTTCACAAACGTGATCCGGGGCATGGCTTTCTCCTTCGTGGAGATCCAATGATCGGTCCTGGCTCGAAGCAGCTCTTGCATTTTCGCGGCAGGATGCAACTACAGCGACCATGAAGCGTGCGGCACTTTCAGCAGCGTGCCGCGGGGCTGGCTTAAGAAGTCACGTCCGGTAACCGAGGTCGTGAGGACAAATTCCCTGGCGCTGCTCGTTGTCATATCGTGCACGCCAGTTGAAGCTGGTTGTAGGTGGTATCAAAGACGCAAACCCGCAACAGGCGCATCTCGAGTATCTTGTATCCGCAGGCGGCCAGAAGCCGTCGCAAGGATTCCATGGAGTAGAAGTTGATGTGTTCGTGCCAGTGGCGCTTCTTCGTATGGAGAGCTTGATCACGATCGGCCGTCCGCATGATCTCCTCGTACGGAACCTCGACGTAGAGGATCGTCCCCGCCTGCATCACCGGTCGAATTTCCAGCAACAACTCGGCCGGATATGGCACGTGCTCCAGTACGTTGCTGCAGACGATTAGATCGTAATGCGTCCTTAGCGCTTCAGCCTTGTCGATCCGCCGGGCGCCGGCGATCGGCTCCTTGTTGCTGATGTCGTAAATGTGAAATACGCGGTTCTTTTGCTTAAATGGCGTGTTCTTCCCAGTGTCGCCGCCCCAGTCCAAGATCCGTACCGGAAATGAGAGCCGAGGCGCCAGGAAGGATTCGACCTGCTCGACGTAGTTGACCCCGGAGACCAAATCCGCATTTCTTTGCTTGTAGCCGGGTTCATACGTTTCCCGCAGCTCGCTATATTTTTCGTCTCGATATCCTTGATATAGCGAAGCGAGTTCGCTTTCGGAAAAGCGCATGTCAAGAAAGAGAAACCCGCAATCGCTGCACAGTGTCGAGTTGCACAGGGTGTATGCCATCCCGTGCTTGATCGTCTCCAGGCCCCAGGAAGCGTCGATTTGAATCGGCTTCCACCCGAACACCCGGTGCGCAACGAAGGGCATGAGGATCGCCGCGGATTTCTTCAGCGACTTACTGCCGCAGCAGACACACCACGTCGCAACCCGCTCCCTTTGCGTGAGCCATGCCGCCGGCACGACAGGTGCGGGGGCGGGGGCGGGGGCGGGTGTGGACGCGAGTGCGATGCCTGTCATCGATCGATACCTGGCGACAAAGTTAGAAGTTCACGCCGAAGAACGTTTCCAGTCTATCGGCCACGAACGAAAGCATTTGTTCGTTAAGACCGGGAAACACGCCGATCCAGAAAGTCGAATTGAGTACGGTGTCGGTATTCGCCAGATCCCCACAGGTGCGATAGGGGCGCCCCGCGAAATAGGGCTGACGGGTGAGATTGCCCGCAAAGAGCAGTCGCGTGCCGATCTTGAATTGATCCAGGTACTGAAGCAGGTCGACGCGGTCTGAACCAGCCGATGGCCGCAACGTGATGGGAAATCCAAACCAGGAAGGATCCGAATTCGGCGTGGCTTCGGGCAAGACCAGGAACTCTTCGCAGGATTTGAGGCGCTCGCGAAGGAATGCGAAATTGCTCTTTCGTGCCTCGACGAACGCTGGCAACCGATCCATCTGCGCCAAGGCACAGGCCGCTTGCATATCCGTGATCTTCAGGTTGTAGCCCAGGTGGGAGTATGTGTACTTGTGGTCGTATCCTCTTGGCAATGATCCGAGTTGCCATCCGAAGCGCTTGCCACAGGTATTGTCGCAGCCGGGGGCGCAATAGCAGTCGCGACCCCAATCGCGGATCGATTCGACGATCGTACGAAGATCCGGGTCTTGGGTGAAGACCATTCCGCCCTCGCCCATGGTGATGTGGTGCGCGGGATAAAAACTGCAAGTCGCTAGGTGACCGAAGGTGCCTACATGCTGCCCCTTGTACCGCGAACCGAGCGCGTCGCAGCAATCCTCCACGACCCACAGATCGTGCCTTTTGGCCACGGCCATAACGGCGTCGAGGTCGAAAGGATTGCCCAAGGTATGAGCGATCATAATCGCGCGCGTGCGCTCGCTGACCGCGGCTGAAATCATGGCCGGATCGATGTTGTAGGTCGGAATGTCGACGTCCACGAAGACGGGAATCATTCCGTTTTGCAGAATCGGATTCACCGTCGTCGGAAAACTCGCCGCAACGGTGATCACCTCGTCACCGGGCTTCAGGGCGCGCGCCCCGAGCTTGTGGGACGTCAACGCCGTAAGCGCAAGCAAGTTGGCCGATGAACCCGACGTGGTGGTTAGCGCGTAGGGGACGCCAACGTATTCGCTGAAGCGCCTTTCGAAATCTGCGTTGAACCGGCCGGCGGTGAGCCAACCGTCCAGCGATGCTTCGACCATGTTCTTGATTTCGCCGGCACCAAGAACCTTGCCGGATGGCGGGATCACGCTGGTCCCCGGCGAAAAGCCGGCCCTCGCAAAGCGCAACTCGCTATAGCGCTCTACCAGATCGAGTATCTCTTGGCGCAGTTCGGCCTCGGTGCGGGCGGAGCCATCGGTTCGCGGCCCCGTCATGCGTGCACCGGCTGTATGCCATGCACATACTCCCGTATGTCGGAAACGGAGCAGGCGCGCGCATCGGCGCCTCGCAGGCGGGCGCGTTCCCACGCGACGGTCCGGTCGATGGCCGACTCGAGGTTCCACCGCGGCGCCCAAGCTAACTCACGCAGCGCCTTGGTGCTGTCCAACCGAAGGTAATGCGCCTCGTGCGGATGCTTGATGCCGTCGTGCTGCCATTGAACGCCGCCACCCCAAGCGCGAACGACCCGCTCGGTGATCCACTGCACATTGCGCGCGTCCTCTTCGGCCGGCCCGAAGTTCCAGGCGTCCGCAAAACGCGGTTGTCGAGTCCAAAGGTGCTCTGCCAGCAACAAGTAGCCTTGTAGCGGTTCCAAAACGTGCTGCCACGGACGGATGGCCAGAGGATTACGAATCATTGCCGTCTCACCACGCGCAAAGGCGCGCAGCAGGTCCGGCACCAAACGGTCCTGCGCCCAATCTCCCCCTCCAATCACGTTGCCGGCCCGCGCAGTCGCCACGGTCAGGTTGTCGGTTTCAGCGTAGGAACGCCGGAAGCTTGCCGTCGCCAGCTCGACACACGCCTTGCTGGAGCTGTAAGGATCATGCCCGCCAACCGGATCCACCTCCCGGTAAGGCGTGAGGCACTCCTTGTTCTCGTAGCACTTGTCGGTACTGACGACGACAACGCAGCGCACGCTGTCCAAATGTCGCGCAGCCTCCAGCACGTGGACGGTACCCATGACGTTGGTTGCATAAGTTCCAACCGGGTCTAGATACGAAGCTCGGACCAGAGACTGAGCTGCCAGATGCAGTACCACCTCGGGACGAAAATTGGTCATGCAACGCAGTAATGCGTCGAAGTCGCGGATGTCGCCAGTCGTGGACGCCATGCCATCCGCCACAGACGCTTCGACGAAAAGATTCGGATCCGTCGGCGGATTCAAAGCGAAACCCTGCAGCTTGGCGCCCATGGATTGCAGCCAGAGCGACAGCCAACTCCCCTTAAAGCCGGTATGCCCGGTTACCAATACCCGCTTGCCGCACCAAAAATCCGCGCTGACCATGTAGACCCTCAGCTTTGCTCGCAAGGCCAGGTCTTCCAGGGCGCCTCGCCGCTGTCCCAAAGCCTTTCCAGCAGCTGCCGATCGCGCAGCGTGTCCATCGGCTGCCAAAAGCCATCATGGGTGTACGCCATCAACTGCCCGTCGGCGGCCAGCAGATTCAACGGCTCGCGCTCCCAAATCGACGTGTCGTCCTTGATGTATCGAAGCACCTCCGGCGAGAGGACAAAGAACCCCCCATTGATGGTTGCTCCGTCTCCGCGCGGCTTTTCCCGGAAGGCGCTGACACGTTGCTTGTCCAGGTCCAGCGCACCGAATCGGGCCGGAGGATAAATCGCCGTGAGCGTTGCAAGCCGGCCATGCGAACGGTGAAACTTCAAGGTCTCCCTGATGTCCACGTTGGATAGGCCGTCGCCATAGGTAAAGAAGAAGGCTTCCTCTTCGCGAATGAAGCGCGCCACACGCAACAAGCGACCTCCGGTCATCGTGTTTTCGCCGGTATCGACGAGGGTGACATGCCAAGGATCGGCTCGGCGTCTGTGCACCTCCATCCGGTTGTCGCGCATGTCGAACGTCACATCGGACATGTGCAGAAAATAATTCGCGAAGTACTCTTTGACGATGTAGCCCTTGTAGCCGCAGCAAATGATGAAATCGTTCACACCGTGCGTCGAATAGTGCTTCATGATGTGCCAGAGCACTGGCTTGCCACCAATTTCGACCATCGGCTTGGGGCGAACGTTGGTCTCTTCACTCAAGCGAGTTCCAAGGCCCCCGGCAAGAATGACTGCTTTCATCTTCGAACGCCTTTCCGAATACCCGCTGCCACAGCGCAAGAGCGAGCCGACTTTCTCGACGCGCGAAAATATGGCGTCCACAGCCGTCCGTCAAAGCCCCCGCCGGACAGGGGCTCGGAGGCCCGGGGCGGGGTCGACCGCTATCGGCAAATCTTGAGCGATGCGATCGCATCACGAATGGCGGATAAGAGCTCGGATCTTGCCATAATTCCAGCCACGCCGTGATAGATGGGTATGGCCGTGCTTCGGATCGTCAGAAGGGAATCTCGGCATGTGGCTGGACGCCGCCGGCGCTGAATGCCCGCCGTCATGAGACCCAGAGGCCGTATCCAAAGTGGCACGGTAACCCGACTGCGGTGAGCTTCAACAAGGTCGCGTAACCCGCACAGCCCTGCCCGCTTACGCTGGCCCGTTGCCTATCGATGGCCGCGGTCAATTCCGGGAATTGGCCATGCGCGGCCCCCCTTACCGCAAGGTCGCTGGAGCCGCCGCAGATCCCGGGGGGGGGGCGGCTCGCGAATCCCTAGAGACCTTGCGCAAACACCGTCGCCACCCTCTCCCAAACGGATAGCTCTTCGGGAAATTTGCCGATGAACTGTCTTGAGCGGTTCATGTAGTTCACGACCGACGCACTCGCCTCCTCGGTACTCAACAGGCCCGCCTCAAACGCACCGCGCGTCATCCTGAACCAATCGGAAACCGCATAATGAAGATTGGGGTTCGTTTGGGCGTTCGACCCACCCATCGCATGCTGCCGAAAGGCGGAAAGCGAATAGGGTATGTACAGCAGCGAAGATTGCCGAAGAATGGAAATGTAAAGTGGCACGTCGATCAGACCCGACGTAAATTCCTCACCGAACAGCGAAAAAATGGACATCGGCTGATCGCAATCGATCAAGCTTCGCTTGAACATGACGGTGGAAAATTCGCCAATAAAATTGTCTTGAAAAATCAGCATCTGCTTGAGTACCTGATTTCCGTCGAGCGCACTGGGACTTGCGATCTGTGCATGGCGAAATTCATGGATACATAGGTTGTCCGCATCGATGGCGTGTCTTGATGACGTGATAAGACCAACATTGTCGTAGCCTGCCTCCACGGACTTCTTAACCCATCCAACCATGGAATCTATGCAGTGCGGGTAGATCAAATCGTCGTCGAAAAGATATTTGACATATTCCCCGTTGGCGAGAGATATGGGGAGTGCGATATTCGAGCTGGGTGCGCCATCCTCGTTCTTTCTGTAGATGACTTGCGGGAACTGCGCGCAGAGGTCCGAAATCTCGGAATCGCCGCTGTTGTCGCTGACGATGATTTCGCAGCGGGCGTACGTTTGGTTTTGAGCGCATCGTAAAGCGGTCCGGAAATGACTGGGGCGATGCGTTGGTATGATGATTGAGACGAGAGGCTGCATCTTCTTCCTTTGAGCTGATTCTGCAGAATCAGATTCTCGACGAGTCAGGAAACGAAGTCCTGCGGGCACTTGCTAGGCCAAGTGCGGACCGGTGCAGGCGACGGCCGCCGCCACGCAAACCGACGGGCATCTTGAAGCGATGGCCGGCACCGCGGGCCGCGGGTAGATCCTTCTCCCGCCGGCCTCGTTGCCCGGGATTTGACGCCGCCTGGGTAGCGCGTCCAGCGGCCACCGCAGACGCCGCAGAACCTTGGGCTCCGGTCCACGAAGTGCACCTCGACCGCGTGGCCCACCTGAGGCCGGTGGTCGCGGCGCGTCGCCTGTCCTGCTCTCGAACTCGCGCGGCAAACCCCAACCGCCTGGCGCCGATCGCGAATCGCTTGGCTCCCGGCCGCGGTTCCGGCAAGCGAGCCGACGCTGGCGTGCCTGCCTCATCGCGACGAGCCAGCCGTCGCCCACGTGACACCGGCGCAACTCGGCAAAACGGGCGAGCACGGCAACCGTGCGCTTGCCCAGGTTGCAGCAAGATCGCCTTTGAGAGGCGTGCGTCTCCGTCACCAGCAACCCCCGCTTTGCGGCATCCCGTTGGCCTCGGTTCCCACCCAGTTTTGCCTTTTACCTAACCACGCCCTGTGACGCTTCGCGCTGTTCACCGCGCACCCTCGGCGCGCGGACGCGATTGCCGAATGAACGGCCAAACACCCAGATGGGCGGAAGATGCCAGATGCGCGCTGGGTGCGATAAAAGCATCCGGTCGGACCGGTCCACCTAAAAAATATCGACGCTCTAGCAAGATAGACCCGGCTGGAGATTCGAGCCCGGCGGGTCCAATCCACGGTACGATAACGCCTCTGTTTCTGCCCCGGAGAGAAATGTGGGACTTTTTTCCGACCTCTTTTCCCGCAAAAAGATTGGCGAGGAGGGTAGGGCTTTGGCCCTGCAGTTCGCAAAGCGCCTTCCAAAAGATCGGGTTGGCGACGCTAAGCGCGTCGCCTCGGAATATGAAATCTTGGTCGGCGATGCGCTTGGCTATCAAAGACGCGCAAATCTGGGCGTGCTCGGCAAGTCGGAGTTGGTGAACAGTTTTCAATGGGCGCTGATCGCCGAAGGGTATACCGAGGAGTTTGCCAAGGAATTGGGCGGCCAGCTAGCTGTGACGCTGGCGGCAACCAACTAGACCCGACGGCGCAAAGCCGGCGATCATCGTTGCCGTCAGGTTCTGATCCCGACGTTACCTTTTCCCTCCTGGCTTGCGCTGACACGCAGCGCAAGCCCGCCTTGGCCGAGAAGGCAAAACCAGAAGGCGAAAGTCGGCTCACAGCTTGCGAGGAAAAGCCTGCAGAACGCGCAACGGTAACCAGCAGGGCGCCGCACCCGTGCCCAATCGATACGCAAAGCATGGCGCGATTCGGTGCCCGCCATTCCGACACCGCCACGCACGTTCGGACCTCGAATGCTCGACCAGGCAGACGGGGCCGATGCGAAGCGCCTCGCCCCGCCGACCGGACGTAAGACGGCAACAAGTCCCGCCGAAGGAACCGGCGCGCGCGGGGGCCAGAATCCCGTGCCTCTGTGCGGCGTCGCCATCGAAACGGCTCCCGACCGATGCGACCGGCAGCTGCCCGCCCGGCGCGGCAGGCTCCCTTCAGGTACGGGTGGCACGGTCGGCGAAAAACATGAGCCAATCGACCCGTGATCGTCGACGACATGGACATGCAATCGACAAGCCACCGACTGCGGGCACGAAGCAAAGCAAAAGCAGCTGAGCGATCACGCTCACCTCCTCGCCTGCACGAATTGCTGCAACTCCGGCACTAGTACGTCGACGACCTTGTTCCACACCCCGGGCGCCTCGCTGCGCAGGACACGCGCAGCGGGCCACCAGGGACTTAACTGCTTGCCGATCTGCCATCGCCAGTCGCACATCGTCGGCAGAAGAACCCAGAGCGGCTTTTCCAGATTGGCCGCCAAATGGGCAACCGAAGCGTCTACGGCGACGACCGCGTCCAATTCCTCAACGACCGCAGCGGTGTCGCAAAAGCTCCGCACTTGCGGCATCGGATCGAGCATCCCCAACGCCGCGATCGCCTCATCGCGTTCGGGCCGCTCGTCGATCATCAGATTGACCCAGCTGATCCCCTCGATCTTTGCCAGACCCCTGACCAGCGAGATCGGCAGGCTGCGTATCCAATCGTCGCGTCGTCGCGGATTGCCGCCAAAGAGCAGGCCGACTCGCACGCCAGGAAGGGCGGCGACGCGATCGCGTAGCGCCCGCGCATGTTCGGGCTTTGGACGCACGACCGGCGGATTCTTGATCTCCTCGATTCCCAGGTGCATCGCCGAGATCAAGCCGAAGAAGGAAGCGGCATAAGAAACTTCCTTCGGGTCCGGATTCGGTGCTCTTTGCCCGCGTATCAGTCTCTGTGGTCCTGGCAGCTGCTCGGCCAGGTCCGCCAGATCCGGATGCACCCACAGATCGAACGAGATGCCACGCGACACCAGCTCTCTGAGAAACCGGAATCCCAAAATCGCATCGCCCAAGCCCTGGTCTTGGTAAACGAGTATCTTCTTCTTTCCTGGCTTTTGCCCCTCCCAGATCGGCACCGTGGCGGGATGTACAAAGGGCTTGCCAACGTAATAGGTCTCCGTCATCAGCCGCCAGCCCGCGAACCATTGATCGGCGCCGGAGGAAATCCAGGAGCTACCGAGCGTGAACTTGTGCCCAAGGTTGTCCGGATCCATTTCAAAGCAGGTGCGCGCAAACGCCAACTGCTTTTCGTCGTCACCGACGAATCGCAGCACGCGGCTGATTTGGGCCGCAAGAGCCGGTTGCATCGGTTCGTAGGAGATCGATGCCAGCGCGATCTTCGCTGCTTCCGGAAAGTCCTGTTGCGATCCGCAAAGAATCGCAATCAAGTATGTCAGGTCATTGCCGTCGAGTTTTTTCTTGCGATAGGCGGCTCTCATGCGATTGATGACACGCCGGCGAGAGGCCGCGATGCCGGGATGCGCATCATTGAGCTCCCGGCGCACCTCCATGTCCTGGGACAGGCATTCGAGGCGGTAAAGCACGACCGGCGAATCCGGGTTGAGCTCCCATGAACGATTCAGGTGGCGCGCCCCGTCGACGAAGTTGCCGAGGCCAACGTAGGCGCTCCCAGCGAGTCCGTGCGCCTCATCGTCGTTGGGTGCATGGTGGATCACATAAAGAGCGGCCTCCAGGCAAGCGCCGAAATCGCGCATCACCAAACAGACCGCAGAAAGCCTCTTGTATGCGAACAGGTTGCGTGGATCGGCCGCCGTCGCCGCGAGCAAGACCTCCCGCGAGAGCTCCGCGTCGCCGAGCTCGATGTGGCAGACGCCCAAATTCGTCAGAACTTCCGCGTTGCCCGGATTCGTTGCGTTGAGTTCCTCGAGGATGGATCTGGCCTGCTCAAGATCGCCGCGCGTCCGGGCCGCGCTCGCCTGCATCACGCGTGCCGCAAGTTCCTTTGGCGGCAAAGGCAATGCCTTCGCGATTTCGCGACTTGGCGCGGCTGTGGATCCCCGGCCTTTGAGCCATCCGAAACTCATCATGTGAAATTCCTCTGCTCCACACTTAACCCCGCACGCAAAAGACGTTGCGTTAGCTCACGTTACGTTCAGCCCTTTCCCGGCGGGACCGCTGATCGATTGTACTTCCCGGGACCCCGGTGAATCTCCTTTCGTGTGCGTGCACCGCGCCCTACTTGCATCGATCAGGTGGCTCGTGGGCTACCCCTGGCGCACAACACGAAGGCACTTTCGACCGCGCTTCGAGCGGCGATTGAACCATCGGGCGTGGTTTCGTCTTCCGCGCTTGCCGTTTGCCCCCGGTTCGACGCGGCCCGGATTGCGCCTGGGCCAGAGAAAATCGGCGCGCGAGATCGGCGCTGTCGTCGTCGTTGAAAAGGAGCATCAAAATCCGCCCGGTTGCGTTGACGTCGATAGCGACCCGGCGATGCAGCCGCAGTCGGCAGCCGGTGCGGGCCTCCGAATGCAACGGCTCATCGCCCTAAGCCAAACCGCTATGAGAACCGTCATCCCATGGGTGGCAAACGCGCAGACCAACCGCCCGGGCAAAGACGCCTGACTGTCACGGCAAGTACGGACTCCATCGCAACGTCTCTTGACGGGATGATGTCGACGCAGGGCTTTGCCGGCCCCGCAGGCGCCGCCTTGCCGGCATTGACGGCTCGTCGGGCCCCCGCTGTGCCTTGGTTTGATCCGGATTCCTAGGCCGCCGTTACCCAGGTGCGCCAGCGGGCTTGCCTCGATGAGCGGAATCTCGGTCTGGCAGACTCGTGATTTCGCCTGGATTTGACCTTGCGTCTTGCCATGTCCAAGAACTAAGTTTTCTTGGTGACAGACCCTTTGCGCGACAGGGTTCGTCGGCGTTCGGGCGAACCTTGCGCTGCGGGCACATCAATTGAAAAGGCCCCGCGAGGGGGCCTCTTCAACACTTCTCGGAACGTAGCGAATGACTTAGGTACCCAACGCGACCATGCGCCCCGTGCAACCGGCACCCGTGATGGCGCCCACCGACCACGTGACCGCACCACCGCCGGAGGCCGAGACTGCGCCGAGGTTGGCCGTGCAGCTACCCAGTTGCGTACCACCCGTGACGGTGAATGCGCTGCCGGTGTATTGGAACGTAGTGGAGGTCAAACCGGACGGCATATTCATGCTGAAGTTCGAGGGCAGAAAACCATTGCTGCTCAAGTTTGCCGTGGTGTCGCAAGGCGTGGTGACGTTGCCGCCGTTGTTTTGCACGCACTCGCCGACCGCAACCTGCACGGGCGCCGCAGCGGCCCAAACACCGGTCCAGCGAGCACGGACGACATATTGCTGGTACTGCGGAATTGCGATGGCTGCGAGAATACCCACGATTGCCACGACAATCATCAGTTCGATCAGCGTGAAACCACGCTGTGCTGCTTGGATTTGACGTTTCATTTTCAAGGAACTCCTTCAGTTAGATTGCATCGGCGCCAAATCGATGGAACGGGGGGGTTTCTTCGAGCCGATGCCCAATACCTTATCAAGATCCGTGCCAGGCCTAATCTCCCGAAAAGGGCACCGTTTTTGGTCGGATCTGGGCACATTCCCCGGAAAATATGCCAATTATTGTCGCTTCGATGACAAATTTTGTCACAAGTACCTCGCTAAGAACCAGCCTTTGAATCTTCATCCCCATCCTAGCAATCTGGCTGGAGGGCCCCACTTGCTTCGATCCGGATTCTGGGCTTGTCGGGCTAATTCGGCGAATTCGGCCCGGGCTGCCGGCAAATTCTCGCCCAGGATCTGGGTCCCTTGTGCTAACAATTGCACCTCGATCTGCAGTCATCTGCTCTGATCCGGCTGGGCTATTCGAACGTACGCCCGAGAAGCCCAAACGCCTGTGTAACCTCGCCGTTTACTTCCATGAAGAACCTTCGCCTCCGATTATTTTTGGGCCATCTGGCAATCAGCGCATTTGCCGTAGGACTTAGCGTCGCCTTCATCGTGCTGGTCTGGTATCCGGGCGCATTGGCTCGCCTCGAAGACATCTACGGGATCCTGATCATCATGATCGGCGTCGACGTGGCAGCCGGTCCATTGTGCACGCTGGTGGTGGCCGCACCGACAAAGTCCCAACGCGAATTGAGGCGAGACTTGAGCGTAATCGGCGGTGTTCAACTTCTTGCCCTGGTCTACGCGATATACACCACTGGGGTCGCACGCCCGGTCTACGTGGTTTACAGCTTTGATCGATTCGATGTCGAGCACGCAAACCAGATCTCGCGCGCGGACGTCGCCAAGTCTCTGGACCCTGAATTTTCTTCGTTGCCTTGGCTGGGACCCGAGTTCGTCGAGGCACGCCTGCCCGACGACAAAACCGAGGCCAACCGCATCATCGCATCGACCATTTCGGGCGAACGCGCCCTAAAGGACATGCCGCAGTATTACCAGCGCTGGCCTGCCAACATGGACCGTGTCCGCCGCAAGGCCCGTCCGGTCACCGACCTGTGGGAAAAGGGCGAACTACGGCCCGCCGCTGACGAGATCGTGCGCACGCACGGTTTGTCGGAGAACGACGCACTGGTCGTTCCGATCTTCAGTCAGACCCGCCGTGGCAGCGTCGTGCTGCGCCAGTCGGACCTGACCGTGCTGGGCATTATCGCCGATCTGGCGCCCTGAACGCCCGGACTACGGACAGCCCTCGGTTCCGACCGAGCAGGTCGGGGCGACCTATTCGGCTTTCTTGTCCTGCGCCGGGTTGGAAAACTCCATCTGCACGCCCGCCAGTTCGATCACGTCACCGTTATTGAGCGGATGCGCGGCCGAACCAAGATTGTGTCCGTTGACCAGAGGAAAGATTTCTCCCTCCACGTGGGCAACAAAGTACCCCGTCGGGCGCCGCGTGATCACCGCCACCTGATGACCGGGGCGACCCACGGTCGTGAGCGCCTTGACCAGCGTAAGTTCGCGGCCGGCGTTGGCGCCGGTAAGGATCTTGATCGTTGCCGCTGGCGGCGCTGGCGCCTCCGCGGTGCTCGGACTGCGCACCTGAATCGTATTGGGCCCGGGTCCGTAGAACTCGCGGCGCAAAGGCTGCGAGGTATCGATATCGACACCGTTGTCGTCGTTGGACGCGCCATCCGTTTGGTAACGCAGGCGGTACTTGCCGATCTCGACCGTATCGCCGCTTTGCAGCAGGTGCTTTTTGATCGGCTGGCCGTTGACGGTCGTGCCGTTGGTCGATCCGAGGTCTTCCAAATACGTGTCGTGGCCGTTGGCGATCATGACAGCGTGCTCGCCGCTGACGGCAAGGTTGTCGATCACGACATCGTTATGCGAGCGACGGCCGATCGTCGTGCGATCCTTCATCAGGGTCACCTCGCGCAATACGACGCCGTCCAAACTCAGGACCAGTTTCGGCATAGCCGCCCCTTCCGCCGACATCTTCCCGCCCCCATCCGCTTTAAGCGGTTGCATCACAATGATTCTTTCCTATTCTGCCAGTACGCGCAAGGCGTGCCAACATCGCATCGACATCCTTGGCCCGTTTATTGAGAGAAAACGCGAAAAAGCACATTCGCCTGCGCCAAGCTACCCCCCATGCGCGGTGCCATGGTCCTGAAGGATAGGCGGCACACCGGTTTCACGGGGGCGCTCCGGCGGCTGCGGCGCGCGGGATCGGCATGTCTGCGATTGGCTCGTTCACCAGCCGGTCGCCGGCCCTTTCATGAAGCTGCACAGGCTCCTCGGTTCGGATCTCGGGCAACGCCGTCGGCTCGTCCAGCAACTGCACAGCGGCCGCATCGATCGGTGCGGTGCGGGACACGGGGGTGCCATCCACGCGTACCAATATCACGGAACAGTTGTCCCTGCCCCCGGCCTCGTTGGCATTGTCCACGAGCCGGCGCGCGGCCTTGGCGATGTTGTCCTCATCGGCACTCATCAGCGCGCTGATGCCCTCGTTGTTGACCATTTCGGTCAGACCGTCAGAACACAAGAGAATGATGTCGCCAGCCTCGAGTTCGTAGTCGTGCACTTCTGGCTCAAGGGTCGGGGAGGCGCCGACTGCGCGCGTCACCAGGTTCTTGGCCGGCAAGATCCTCGCTTCTTCTTCGCTGATCATGCCAGCATCGAGCAATTCCTGGGAAAACGAATGGTCACGGGTAATCTGTACCAGCGTGCCTGCGCGAAAACGGTAGAGCCGCGAATCCCCGGCGTGCGCAACCCACAGTCGGCCGCCCAGAAACCAGGCCACGACGGCGGTCGTGGCCATGCCCTCGTACAAGCTGCTATGCAGGGCCGCCCGGAAGATCTCGTCGTTCCTGCCGATCAGCGCATCGCGCAGGGCCCGCGCCGGATCAAAACTGCCGTCTTCGCTGCGATGCGCCTGTTCGAGTTCGGCGCCCAGGCTGCTCAGCAGGCTGCTGACGGCCATGGTCGCAGCGACCTCGCCGGCGTTGTAGCCTCCCAGGCCATCGGCCAGCACGAACAGGCCAATGTTCGGATCGGCACCGACCGCGTCTTCGTTGAGCGGACGCACCTTGCCCGCATGGCTCTTGAGCGCGAAGCGTAGTGAGAGGTCCTGAATCTGTGACATATTTGTGGCACGAAGGCAACCCCGGAGATTAGCCGAGAAGCTCAATCTCCGACCGTCAAACCCCCATTTTCCGGATTTTCCGGGCCGGACAGTCCGACGAATTGCCGGGGGACGGACTGCCCAGACCGAAGGAATAGGTAGGCCCGGTTGGGTCTAGGCCGCCTGCGCAGCGCAGATGGACACGCGATGACGCGGAACCATCAACCACTGCTGCGATGCAACATCGCAGCCGTCGATAGAACCTTAACCGCGGCCGGAGCTCGAGCCAGGCCCAACGGGGCCATTTGCCCAGCTGTCACGCGGGTGCCTTGCGAGGGACCGCGTGGCCGAGGCGACTAAAGGACGCTCTTGAGGAGTTTGCCCAGCTCCGAGGGGTTCTTGGTGGTTCGGATGCCTGCGGCTTCCATGGCATCGAGCTTCTCCTGCGCCGTGCCCTTGCCGCCGGAAATGATCGCGCCGGCGTGGCCCATGCGCTTGCCCGGCGGCGCGGTGACGCCGGCGATGAAGCCGACGACCGGCTTCTTCATGTTGTCCTTGACCCACGCGCCGCAGCGATCTCTTCGTCGCCGCCGCCGATCTCGCCGATCATGATCACGGCATCGGTCTCGCGGGTCGTCGTTGAACAAGCTTCATCACGTCGATGTGCTTCAGGCCGTTGACCGGGTCGCCGCCGATGCCCACGCGGTGGACTGGCCGAGGCCGAGCTCCGTCAGCTGGCCGACCGCCTCGTAGGTCAGCGTGCCGGAGCGCGAAACCACGCCGATGCGGCCCTTCTGTGGATGTGGCCCGGCATGATGCCGATCTTGATTTCGTCCGGCGTGATCACGCCCGGGCAGTTCGGGCCGAGCAGGAGCGTCTTCTTGTTCGGCCTTGCGCATGCGGTCGCGCACGCTCGATCATGTCGCGCACCGGAATGCCTTCGGTGATGCAGATCACCAGGTCGAGCTCGGCCTCGACCGCCTCCCAGATCGCCGCGGCGGCGCCGGCCGGCGGCACGTAGATCACCGATACGTGTGGCGCCGGTTCTGCTTCTTGGCTTCCTTGCACGCTGGCATAGATCGGAATGCCCTCGAAGTCCTCGCCGGCCTTCTTCGGGTTGCACGCCGGCGACGAAGCAGTTCGCTGCCGTTGGCGTAGTCGCGGCACATGCGCGTGTGGAACTGCCCGGTCTTGCCGGTGATGCCCTGGGTGATGACGCGGGTGTTCTTGTTGATCAGGATGCTCATGCGCGTTCCTCTGGAGAGGATTCGTTGGTGGATCGCTCAGCTCAATGGTCCGTCGGTCTTCAGAGGCTCAATGCTTGGTTGCCGCGACGACTCTTCTGCGCCGCCTCGGCCATGGTGTCGGCGGAAATGATCGGCAGGCCGGAATCGGCGAGCATCTTGCTTGCCCAGGTCCTCGTTGGTGCCCTTCATGCGCACCACCAGCGGCACCGACAGATTGACCGCCTTGCACGCGCGCGATCACGCCCTCGGCGATGGTGTCGCACTTCATGATGCCGCCGAAGATGTTGACCAGGATGCCCTTGACCTTGGGGTTGCTTCAGCATGATCTTGAAGGCCTCGGTCACCTTCTCGGCCGTGGCGCCGCCGCCGACGTCGAGGAAGTTGGCCGGCTCGCCGCCGAACAGCTTGATCGTGTCCATCGTCGCCATGGCCAGGCCGGCGCCGTTGACCAGGCAGCCGATGTTGCCGTCGAGCGAGATGTAGGACAGGTCGAACTTGGACGCCTCGATCTCGGCCGGGTCTTCCTCGTCCAGGTCGCGCAGCGCGACGATCTCCGGATGGCGGAACAGCGCGTTGGAGTCGAAGTTGAACTTGGCGTCCAGCGCGATCACGCGGCCGTCGCCGGTCAGCACCAGCGGATTGATCTCGGCCAGCGAGGCATCGGTCTCCCAGAATGCCCGGTACAGGCCTTGCAGCACGGCGCGCGCCTGCGCGCACGACGCCGCGGGAATGCCGATGGCCAGCGCGACCGCGTCGGCCTCGGCGTCCGTTAGGCCCGGCCACCGGGATCGACGAACACCTTGTGGATCTTCTCCGGCGTGTGCGCGGCCACTTCCTCGATGTCCATGCCGCCTTCGCTCGAGGCCATCAGGCACACCCTCTGCGTGGCCCGGTCGACCACCATGCCGACGTAGAGTTCCTTGCTTGATGTCGGCGCCCTCCTCGATCAGCAGGCGGCGCACCTTCTGGCCCTGCGGGCCCGGTCTGGTGCGTCATCGAGCTGCATGCCCAGGATCTGGCCTGCGCGTAGCGCGTGCACCTCGTCCAGCGATCGCGCCAGCTTCACGCCGCCGCCCTTGCCGCGGCCGCCGGCATGGATCTGCGCCTTGACGACCCAGACCGGTCCGCCCAGCCGGGCTGCGCCGCCGCGACCGCCTCCTCGACCGAGAAGGCCGGCTTCGCCGCGCGGCACCGGCACGCCGTAGCTTGCGCAGGATTTCCTTGCCCTGGTATTCGTGGATCTTCATTCGAGTTCTCCTTCGAGCTTGGCTTGGGCCCGGTACCAGCGGGGATACAGCCGTGCCACGACCGCCCCGTCCAGGCGCAAGGCGCGGCACCGGTCCAGGTGCAATGGCATGGTTTCGCTCTCTTGATCCAAAAACACGACTTCGCCGGCAAAGGCCTGGATGGCAGCCGTCGGCAAGACGCCGGCGAGCTCCGTGATGTGCGTGCAACCTTGGCTGCCCCCGACACGCTCGCGAACCGCAGAACGAAAATTCCGCAGCAAGTTGAGGCCAACCAGCTTTTCGTACACCTCACCGTAGGCCTCGCAACTCCCCGTATAAGGGGCACTGAGGGTCCTGGCCTGCACCTCGACGATACGCATTTGTGTATCGATCGTCACGGTCAGTTCCATGTCATGCAACGGTTGGCCAGAAGGGCAAACGCCACCATCGAGTCTAAGTGCCCGTTGCTTGATGTCCTGGAGTCTGGCCACCAGGTCCCAGAGCTGGTCATCGCGCGCATATGCATCGACCCTTATTGAGCGCGTATGAGCCAAACGGCGATTGACTGGAGGCATGGCAACGGAAAAGACAGCTGGGTAGCCGCGCCGGCCTGGCATCGATGCGCGCCCGATGAGCATTCGCAGTTGCGGCAGCGCGCAATCCGCAATCTTATAACAACAATCGCGATCCGCCACGAATGGCGACGTGGCTGGGTGCCGATGCGCCGCGCCAAAGCGCGCCGACCCCACGCTGGGGGCCGGCAAGGTGCGTCAGTCCGGGTCGACAGGGATGGCGAGAATCCGGCCGATGACGCTGGCCGGAAAGCCGCGCGCCGCAAGGTATCGGCTCTGCCGGGCGCGCTCCTGCGTACCGGTCGGTGCTCGGCCGAACTTGCGTCGCCAAAGCTCGAGCGCAAGAGCGCTTTCGTCCTCGACCGGGGGAAGAGCTGCCGCAATGGTTTCGCGGTCAACGCCACGCCGGTCAAGCTCCTGGGCGATACGCAATCGACCGTAGCGCTTTGCGCGGGTACGCACCAGCGCCTCGGCCATGCGCTGGTCACACAACAGTCCCCGCGCCTGCAGGCGATCGAGCACCTGCGAAACGTCCCGCAGATGCCCTTCGGGCGGGAGCCGCCGCTTTAGTTTGCGCTCGAGTTCGGCACGACTGTGCTCGCGGCGCGCAAGGGCCTCGACTGCCAGCCGAAGAAGGCGCTTGGCGTCCGGCTCCAGGCCGGCACCGAGGGCCTGAGCAGGCGCTGCAGCCGCCGCTTCTTCCCCCTGCAGCGACGCCTGAGGCTGCGGCGGGTTCTGCATCAACGCGCTACTCGTCCTGCGCTGCCGATCCGATTCCGTCACTGCGCGGATGCACGCCCAAGACGTCCCGAATCTTGTTCTCAATCTCGAAGGCCATCGCTGGGTTGGCCCGCAAAAACTCGCGAGCGTTGTCCTTGCCTTGCCCGATGCGCTCGCCGTTGTAGCTGTACCAGGCGCCGGATTTCTCGACGAGTTGTGCGGCTACGCCCAGGTCGATGATTTCGCCTTCGCGCGAGATGCCTTCGCCATAGAGGATGTCGAATTCGGCCTCGCGGAACGGCGGCGCCACCTTGTTCTTGACGACCTTGACCTTGGTCTCGGTTGCCGATGACTTCCTCGCCCTTCTTGATCGATGCCGATGCGGCGGATGTCGAGCCGCACCGAGGCGTAGAACTTGAGCGCGTTGCCGCCGGTGGTGGTCTCCGGGTTGCCGAACATGACGCCGATCTTCATGCGGATCTGGTTGATGAAGATCACCAGCGTGTTGGTGCGCTTGATGGTGGCGGTGAGCTTGCGCAGCGCCTGGCTCATCAGCCGCGCCTGCAGGCCGGGCAGCGAATCGCCCATTTCGCCTTCGATTTCGGCCTTGGGCGTGAGCGCCGCGACCGAGTCGATGACGATGAGGTCGACCGAGCCGGAGCGCACCAGCGCGTCGACGATTTCCAGCGCCTGTTCGCCGGTGTCCGGCTGCGAGATCAGCAGGTCCTGCAGGTTGACGCCGAGCTTCTGCGCGTACTGGGCGTCGAGCGCGTGTTCGGCGTCGATGAAGGCGCAGGTGCCGCCGATCTTCTGCATCTCGGCGATGACCTGCAGCGTCAGCGTGGTCTTGCCGGAGGATTCCGGACCGTAGATCTCGACGACGCGGCCGCGCGGCAGGCCGCCGACGCCCAGGGCGATGTCCAGCCCCAGCGAGCCGGTCGAGACGACCTGGATGTCCTCGACCACGGCGCCTTCGCCCAGGCGCATGATCGAGCCCTTGCCGAACTGCTTCTCGATCTGCGAAAGTGCTGCAGCCAGTGCCTTTTGCCGTTCCTTGCTGTCCGCCACCGAGGCGCTCCTTCCGTCATCCATCTTGAATTCTCCCTTTTTGATCCGCCTGGAGAAAAACGCAAGCTATCGGGTCGACGCGTTTTTGGATGGCCAGGCCAATTTCCAGCGCCTGACCCCCAATTTAAGAAGACCAACTCCCAGCCAGTTTTGGTGTCCGTTCCTGCGCTTTTCAGATACTGAATAAATCCCCAGTAGCACTGTAAATTTATTCAGCCCCTGCGTCAAGACCATTTGCAGTAGCCACGGGAATCGCATTTGGCTGAAAACCGCGACACCACAGTGGGTAAGGCACGGCCCCACGGGTGCCGGCCGCTGGTTGCGAACGCGCAGCTACCACGACTAGACTGGCTTCCGGCGATGCACCCGCAGCAGAATGCGAATAGACGGGCACGCAATCGAGGAGACACCGTGACCGCCAAGATTACCAAGGCGTTTTTGTGCGCATCCTGATCGCGGAGGACGATAGAGTTTTGGCCGACGGGCTTTCGCGTTCCCTGCGGGCTGCCGGGTATGCGGTCGACGTGGTCGAGGCGGGCGACAACGCGGAGAGCGCCTTGCTAGCGCAACCATACAATCTGGTCATCCTCGATCTGGGATTGCCCCGCGTACCCGGTCTGGAGGTGCTGCGCCGGTTGCGATCGCGCAAGAACCACGTCCCCGTGCTGATCCTGACGGCCGCCGACAGCGTGGACCAGCGTGTCCAGGGACTGGACCTGGGCGCCGACGATTACATGGCCAAGCCTTTCGCCCTGACCGAACTGGAAGCGCGCGTGCGTGCGCTCACGCGGCGAGCGCTGGGTAATGGCCAAAACCTGTTGCACCATGGCAGCCTTTGCCTGGACCCGGTGGGCCGGGTCGCTAGCATCGACGGCGTTGCCCTGGACCTTTCCGGGCGCGAACTTGGCCTGCTGGAAACGCTGCTGCAGCGCGCCGGACGACTGGTCAGCAAGGAACAATTGGTGGACCACCTTTGCGAGTGGGGCGACGAGGTCAGCAACAACGCCATCGAGGTCTACGTGCACCGGTTGCGCAAGAAGCTCGAGGCCAGCGGCGTGCGCATCGCCACCGTGCGCGGATTGGGCTACTGTCTGGAACGCCCGGTCGAAGGTCGCAACGGCCACGACCTGGACCCGGTTCGAAGCACGCACCACGGCCAGAACGACAGCCCGAGCCATGCCACCCCCAGCAAGCCGGGCTGAACGCGGCCCCGCAGCCCGGTCCAGTTCCTCCATGGAACCGTCGCAACGCGGATTTACGTCTGCCGTCGATCCGTTACCAGATCCTTCATCCACGTTTATCGGTGACCGAATCCAGCCAGACGCTGTCGCTGCTGCGGCAGCCACGTCGAGAACCCCTTCGACCTGGTTGAGGCGCTGGCTCGCGCCAGCCATCGGGCGACGCGGCGAAGCGCGCTCGCTGTTCGGCGAGATCCTCGACTGGATGTTCGCGCCGCTGATGCTGCTGTGGCCCATGAGCGTGAGTCTCACCTACCTGGTCGCGCAATCCATCGCCAGCAGCCCCTACGACGCCGCACTCATCGAGCGTGGCGAAACCCTCGCGGCCCACGTGCGCTTTGAGGGCAACCGCGCCCATTTTGATTTGTCGCCGGGTTTGGAGGAGATTTACGGGACCGGGGTCAGCGAGCCGGGCACCTACTTGGTCGTCGACAGCAACGGCAAGGTACTGGTCGGCGACCGTGATCTGCCTCGGGTGCGGCCGATGAGCAAGGGCGGCACCGAGGAAGACAAGTCGGTTCGCGGCGAGAACGAAGACCGCGACGCGACCGGAAGGTTCCAACTGCGCAACGACGCGCTGCGAGGGCACGCGGTGCGCGTCGCATACGCCTGGATAAGCCCGCCCGGGGCGGGCGCCACGGCGCTTGCCCCCGCGGTGCTGGTAGAAGTCGCCGAGTCACCGGCTGAGCGGACCCAATTGGCCAATGAGATCATCAAGGGCGTCATCTTGCCGCAGTTCGTCGTGCTTCCGCTGGCGCTGGTGCTTGTATGGTTCGGACTGACCCGCGGACTGGCGCCGCTCTCGCGCCTGCAACGCACGATCCGAGATCGCACGCCCGAGGACCTTTCACCGATCAATGCCGAAGCGGCACCTGAGGAACTTGCGCCTTTGCTGGCATCGTTCAACGAACTGCTTGCACGTATGACGCACAACCTGGAAGTGCAAAAGCGTTTCATCGCCGACGCCGCGCACCAGATGAAGACGCCGCTTGCCGGTCTGCGCACCCAGGCAGAACTGGCGCAGCGCGAAGGCGATGCCCACGAACTGCAGCGCAGTCTGGGACAGATCGCCGATTCCACGGACCGGGCCACGCGCATGGTGAATCAGTTGCTAGCGCTGGCGCGCGTTGAACACGGTGCCGGCGAGAACGCCGCGATGGTGGAGGTCGACCTGGACCGACTGGCGCGCACGGTCGTGCAAGACTGGGTTGCGCAGGCCCTGGCCCAGCACATCGATCTGGGCTACGAAGAAGCGGTTGGCGACTGCCATATCCGCGGCACGCCGATGCTGCTGCGCGAGATGCTCAACAATTTGATCGATAACGCGATGCGCTATTGTTCCGTGCGGACCTCGCCAGGACCGGCGGATGCTACGGAACAAAGCGCAGTCACGATACGAGTGCGGCGCAACGAAGAGGCCGTGGTGCTCGAAGTCGAGGATACCGGGCCAGGGATCGCGCCAGAGGAGCGGGCGCGTGTGTTCGAGCGTTTCTATCGAATACTGGGAACGCAAAAAGATGGTAGCGGCCTCGGATTGGCGATCGTGCGCGAGATCGCGACCCAGCATCATGCCGCGCTCGAACTCCTAGATGCCCGCCCCGTGCAAGGCTCCGAAGGGGGTCAGCGCCCCGGCGCCTTGTTTCGCATCACCTTCGAGCATTCAAGCGGCAACACCCAGTCCTGAAGACTCCGGCGTTGCCAAAACGCCCAAAACAGCGCTGCAGGTGGGACAATCGTACAGCGCGGGTACGCCTCTGAATCTTGGGGTGTCCGCTGGGCGAGTCACGAACTTCGGGAATATCGGATGAGCAATTTTGTGGTTGCCGCCATAAAGAATTTTTTGAAACTGCGCCAAGTCGAGTTTCCGCCAGAATTTGATTGCGCAAGCTATCGCGATCGAAATCCCGATTTGGCTCAGCTGACGGACGAGCAACTGGTTGAACACTACGCGACGAACGGCAGAGAGCAAGGGCGGCTGGCGAATGCAATGGCCAGCCGAAATGACTTCGCGGCACTCATTCCCAGTGGATGCCGCGCCTTGGAGATCGGACCGTTCGCGCACCCGATTTTGAGGGGTCCTAACGTCTTCTACTGTGACGTCTTGAACCAGATCGAGCTCCAGAACCGTGCCGTTGAAATAGGACTAAACCCGGCGACCGTGCCGCATATCCAGTACGTACTCGGACCGCAGGGACTGGACGCGATTCCCGACAACTTCCACGCGCTGCTCAGCAGCCATAACCTGGAACACCAACCGGACCTGGTACACCATCTTCGGCAAGCCCAGCGGCGAATCGAGGTTCTTGGAGGACGACTTTTCTTGATCATTCCGGACAAGCGCTACTGCTTCGATCGATTCATTGCAGAAACGACGATTGCCCAGATCATCGACGCTCACGAGAACCATCGAACGGTGCACACGCTCCAAAGTGTGATCGAGCATCGCGCACTCACCACGCACAATGACTCCGTTAGACACTGGCGAGAGCGCCAAGTGCAACGGCCCGTGCCCAACATCGACGCCATAAGAAAGGCGATCGCTGAGTGGCACGCATCAGGAGGCAGCTACATCGATGTGCACGCTTGGTACTTCACGCCCGATTCCTTTGCAGAAATCATCGCCGAACTGCGCGCCCTCGATTTGGTTCGTCTACAAGTGGAGCGGCTCTACCCGACCCGGTTTGGGGCAAATGAATTTTGGGCGATCCTTAAGACTTGATCGAACTTTAGGGGAACAACCCCGAAATTTGAATTCGATCGCATCCCGCTCACCGCATTCAATTTCTATGTCTTGTTCTAGGGCACCACGCCGCCCGGATTGCAACTCCGTCGCGAAGCGTCGGCTATGCTTGCAATGATGTCCGACCAATCTCCTAGTTTTGAAAAGTCCGCCGCTGACGGCTCCGCAACCGCAGGTGCAGACCCGGCGGTCCCGCGCTTGGGGAGCGCAGTCTCGACCGTCGACTGGCGGATCTTGTCCATCGCCAGCCGGTGTCCTGTGCGCCCGAGGCCTCGCTGCGCAGCGTCCTGGAAACGATGCAGCGCGAGCGGGTCGGCTCGATTGTTGTGGTCGATGCCGATCAGCGTCCCTTGGGTGTGTTCACGTTGGGCGACGTGCTGGTGCGGGTCGCCCTGCCACAGACTCCCTTGGAGATGCCGGTGAACAGCGTCATGTCCCGGCGCCTGCTCTGCCTGCCGTCGCATGCGCCGGCCTTCGAGGCCGCGCTGCTGATGGCGCGGGAAAACATACGTCACGTGCCATTGCTGCGCGATGGCCGCCTGGTGGGCGTGGTGTCCGAGTCGCGCTTGTTCGCCCTGTGGCGGCACAGCATCGGCGCGGTGCGCGCCGCGATCGTGGAAGCGCGCGACATCGACGCCGTCGTGCACGCGGCGCGCGGCATTCATGGCTTGCCCCAGCAGCTTCTCAAGGAAGGGGTGAACGCCGAGTCCGTAACGGCACTACTGACCTCACTCAACGATTTGCTGGTCGAGCGTCTGCTCGATTTGACCGGCTGCGCCAGCGCCCTGGCCGAGGTGGGCGGCTGCTGGCTCGCGCTAGGCAGTCAGGGGCGAGCCGAGCAGACCTTGGCCACAGACCAGGACAACGCCATCGTCTTCGACGATGAAGGCGACCCGGAAATGCGGCGTCGGATCCTGCTGCCGCTCGCGCTCGAGGTCAATCGCGCCTTGGACCGCTGTGGCTTCGATCTTTGCCGCGGCAACATCATGGCAAGCAACCCGGATCTTTGCCTTTCGCTGGCGCAGTGGCAGGCTCGATTTTCAGGCTGGATAGACCGGCCTGACCCCCAAGCGCTGCTCAATGCGACGATATTTTTCGACTTTCGCTCCGTCACCGGAGAGCATCCCCTGGTCGTCGAGCTGCGCCATTGGCTGGCAACCCATGCCCAAACGAACACGCGCTTCCTAACACTGATGGTCCTGAACGCGCAAAACAATCAGTTACCGCTGGGCGTACTACGCGATTTTGTGCTCAGCCGCGGCGGCGATCACCCGCACACGCTGGATCTCAAGACCAACGGCGTACAGCCGTTCGTTGAGGCGGCGCGCATCTATGCGTTGTCCTGCGGCGTGGAGGTTACGCATACGGCCGAAAGACTCGAGGCGGCCGGCCTAGCCCGCGGCATCCTGGAGTCCGAATGCGCGGCCTGGCGCGATGCGTTCCACGTTATTCAACGGTTGCGCCTCGACCTCAACGTGGAGCAACTCGCGGCCGGTGGCGCAACGCACAATTTTCTCGATCCGGACACGTTGAACGTTCTGGATCGCAATCTGCTGAAGGAATCGCTGCGTCAGGCCAGGAGCTTGCAAAATCGCCTGGCACGCGACTTTTCCCTTGGAGGAACCAGTGTGCGGGCGTAAAACTTGCGTCCAGGCCGGGCGCGCGGTCTTGCTGCGCTGGTGCCACGCTATGTATGTAAGAGCCGCGTAAGCTGCCGGATCGAAATTGCGCCTTGAACCGGATCGAGGGTATCGCTGCGTCTTGCGCATCCCGCTGGAGCTGGAAAATGGCCAAGCGAGTCCTTATTGTCGACGACGAACCGAATATTGTGACCTCCCTCGAATTTTTGATGGAGGATGCCGGCTTCGAGGTGCAGACCGCGAGCAACGGCGAGCAAGCGCTTGAGCGCGCGGCCCGTTTCGCGCCCGATCTCGTCTTGCTTGACGTGATGATGCCGGTACTCAACGGGTATGAAGTATGTCAACGGCTCAAAGCGGACGCGCGCTTGCGCTCCACGCGCGTACTCATGCTTTCGGCCAAGGGACGCGACGTCGAGATCGCCAAGGGACTCGAACTGGGTGCCGACGGCTACATGACAAAGCCGTTTTCCACGCGCGATTTGCTAGCCAAGGTACGTGAATTGCTGGGGCAGTGATGGAGCCCAAGGCACAGCGCGCGTGGAACCCGCGGGGCGAGCGAGAACCAGCTCCGCGGCTTGGTCCGGGCATGGCTTGCAGCGATTGGCGGCGCTGAACACAGGCCGCGTATGAACCCGACGGTATCGTCTGTCCTGCAGGCCTCGCGAGTGCCGCTAACGACACTCGCGGCCCTCTTGGCCATTGCCGCCATCTTCTGGCTTGACCTCGATGGCACGGATCGGGCCGCCTTGTCAGCGGTTTTCAACGGTCCGCGTATCGGGCTGGTCGTCCTGCTCTTGGCGCCCTTACTCGTTTGGCTGGGCTGGACAAGGTTTAAGCAGGTGGCACACGCGCGTGTTGCCACCATGCGCATCACCGAGGCCATCGAGCGTACCGCGCGCGTCAATCCGGCGCATCGGCTCGCTGCCTTGGGCACGGCGCAACTCGATGCCCTCGCTCGCTCGGTCAATGAATTGGCTGACGTACGGTCGCGCCTGCTGGTCGACGTGCAGGCGGCCGTCACACAGGCCAAAGCCGGCATCGAGGAGGAGAGAAATCGCTTTGCCGCGCTGATCTCCGAGCTCGATCAAAGCGTTCTGGTATGCAACCGCGATGGACTCATACTTCTCTACAACGCCGCCGTCAGCGCCCTGCTGGGCCGGCACGACGGTGGACAGGCCGTCCAGTCGATCGGCCTGGGCCGCTCGGCCTTCGGCCTCATCGACCGCAACCTGATCCTGCATGCCGTTGAAAAGATTGAAGGTCAGGCGGCGCGTGGCGAACAAGGAAGCGTGCACTTTGTCACCGCGACCGCCGATGGACGCCTGCTGCGCGTGAACGTCGCGCCGGTGTACGCCGCCGCGACGACCGCCGGCGCGGCCGCCCCGGGCCCCGCCGAGCGCAACATGACCGGATTCGTCCTGCTGCTGTCCGACGTCACCGAAAACATCGACACCGAGGCGCGCAGCGTTGCATTGTTCCAGGAACTGGTCGAAAGCACGCGAAGCGCCATTGCCAGTATCCGTGCCGCCATCGAGACGATGATCGCACACCCGGACCTGGACGTGCAGAGACGCGCCCGATTCTCGACGATCGTCCAGGCTGAAGCGGTACGCTTGTCCGAACGCCTTGACACGCTCAGTGCCGACGTGTCGGCGCGTCTGCACCAACGCTGGCCCTTGGAGGAGATGCGCGGCGTCGATCTCGTGGCGCTCGCCTGTCGGCGCATTGGGCGGCGCCAAAAACTGCAGGCCGAGCCGGACGCCGTCGATCCCCAGCTGTGGCTGCGGGTTGACAGTTTCACCCTGGTCCAAGCGGTATCGAGCCTGGCCGCCCGCCTGCACGAAGAGTTCTCGGTGCGCGACGTTAAGCTGCGCCTGCAGGCAGCCGACCGGCATGCGCGGCTGGACCTGACATGGAAGGGCGTGCCGATGTCCTCGGAAACCGCATTCCACTGGCAAAACGACGCCTTCTCGCTCGGCGGCGAAGACAGTCCGCTATCGCTCTCCCAGGTCATGGAACGCCATGGCGGGGAGGCCTGGTACCAACGGGACGCTCCTTCGCAGACAAACTACTTTCGACTGCTGTTGCCGCTCGCCTCCGAACAGGCGGCGGCACGGGTACGTCCGTGGCAGCCGAACCGGCCCGAATTCTACGATTTTGACCTCTTTCATCGTTCGGCGGACACCGACGCCCTTGATGACCGCCGCCTCGGCGATCTGGCGTACACGGTCTTTGATACCGAAACGACCGGCCTGGACCCGAACCAAGGCGATGAAATCATCTCCATCGGTGCGGCGCGGATCGTCAACGGCCGCCTGTTGAAGTCCGAAACCTTCGAGTCGCTGGTGGACCCGAAGCGCGCCATCTCGCCAGCCTCGATCCAGGTACACGGTCTCACGCCCGACTTGCTCGCCGGACAACCGCTGATCGGCCAGGTGCTGCCGAGTTTTTGGCGCTTTGCCGAGGACACGGTGCTGGTAGGACACAATGCCGCGTTCGACATGCGTTTCTTGCAGCTCAAAGAGGCGCAGACCGGTGTGCAATTTCGCCAGCCGGTACTCGATACGCTGCTGCTGGCGGCCGTCGTGAATCCGTCCGAAACGACGCAGTCGCTCGAGGCAATCGCCGAACGGCTGGGCATCAAGATCATCGGCCGACACACGGCCCTGGGCGACGCTCTTGCCACGGCGGAGGTCTTTCTCGCGTTGATCCCGTTGCTCGCGGCGCAGGGCATCCACACGCTGGGCGCGGCGCGCGCCGCCTCGGAAAAGACGTTCTACGCCCGACTGAAGTACTGAGACCCGCACCTCGGAGCGCTCCTGGCCCATCGGCCGGCAGCAACCGCCCCCGAAAACCGGACGCGCGTCGCAAACCCGCCTATGCCCGCCATCGCCTGCGGCGGTCTCGCGTATAATTCGCGTCCTCGGCGGATTAGCTCAGTCGGTTAGAGCAGAGGAATCATAATCCTTGTGTCCGGGGTTCGAATCCCTGATCCGCCACCAAAATTCAACGGTCCGACCCTGATACATGGGTGACGGAACGTACCTAAGACATGGGTGACAACCTCCTGCCGTACGGGTTATCGGGGGTCGCGATGACCTTTGCTCCAGGTCGATGTGGCAGCATTCGAAGCGCATGCTGACGATGCAGCAACCTCGTCGCCACGTTGACTCCGGGACGTCAGCGTACGCAGCGATGGCGATGTTGTACGGCTCGCAGTCCGGGCCGCCGCGGGTGTAGCGGCGACGAAAACCCCGCGACGATCCCATCGCGCACGGGATACTTGGGCTCTCGATAAGAGTCTGGCGAACCCGAGCAGACCGCCGACGCGGGTCGCGGATTTGCAACCTCGTAGGGCCCTCCAGCGTTGAATTCGACGGCCACCGTGCCGGTGTTGGGCCGTTGTCAAATGCCGTCCACGCCGACCTGGCGGACCGCTTCCCTTGCGGATGGGCGCGATGGCTTGCACGGGGAACGTCCAGCCGCGCTGGTGCGCCAGTTTCTGAAGAGGCGCTTGCCCTTGCCGCATTGGGCCGTGCAATTTCGCCGGTTCACAAGAACGTGATGTGAAACTTCACGAAGCCTAGCGACGCAGTTCAAGGTATCCCCTCAAAGTGCACCGGCCAAGGACAGCTGGGCGGAACTTGAGCCGCTGATCGCACGACAAGTCGCCGATACTAGCTGCTCCCCGCTTGCACGGTGGCGGCGCCATCCTATTTCATCGTGGCGCCTCCCGCGGTCTGCCGCCGGCAGATTTCCAATCAAGCCAAGATCGCCGTCGGCCGGCCAATGCAAGACGACGCACGGCTCGAATCGCCGCAGCACTTCGCCCTCCGGCCCCTTCAAGAACCATCTAATCCCAGATGGGTTTGACCCGATGCAAAAGCAGATGCCGACGGTCGCGCACAGGCGGGCCTTCTTCCGACGTCGTGCATCCGGCAAGCGCCGTTTGCCTGGTTTGCGAGACGTTACAATTTGATGAACGCCCCACCGAGAAGTCAGAAGGGGCGAACGACCGCGAGACCAGCGACGTGCCATCGAGATAATGACCATGAAGCACGAAAGCGCGCCGGCACCGCAAGTCGCAGCAGCTGATGCGGGCGAAAGCTTTGGTCGAGCCATGTCGATATACGAAGCGGGTGACCTGGCAGCGGCGCGCTCCGAGCTGCAAGCCCTGCTGGAAGGCCACCCGAAGCACCTGCCCGCACTGGAGATGCTCGCCACAATCGCCTTTCAAACGGGCAATACCGACGAAGCCATTCGGCTGCTCGATACGGCCATCGAGATTGATCCGAGCAGCCCGACGTTCTATTCCAACCGTGGAATATTGCTGCAACAGCTGCACCGGCTCGACGCCGCCGTCGAGAGCTACGACAAGGCCATTGAACGAGTGCCCGACTTTGTGGGGGCTTACTGCAATCGCGCTGCTGCGCTCAATCTTCTGGGGCGCTTTGACGAGGCGATCGAAAGCTGCGATCGGGCCATTGCCCTAAAGCCGGATCAGGCAGAAGCCCATCTTAACCGCGGCATCGCGCTCGCGCAGCTCCAGCAACTGGAAAAGGCGCTTGCGAGTTTTGACATGGCGCTCCTCGTTCGGGCGGACTACGCCGAGGCGTACTGCCACCGCGGTTCCGTGCTGCACAGGCTCAACGAACTGAACGCGGCAGTCGCGAGCTTCGACACGGCAATTGCCCTCAAGCCGGACTATGCAGACGCCTACATCCGCCGTGGATTGGCGCTCGAGGCGCTGCAACAGTCGGATGCAGCGATCGCAAGTTTCGACAAGGCCATCGCGATTCAACCGGGCAATGCGGATGCCCACTTCGGTCGTGGCATTTCGCTGCAAAGGCTCAAGCGTCCGGAGGCGGCCCTCCAAAGCTTTGACGCCGCCATTGCGATTCAGCCCCGATTTGCGGAGGCGCACACAAACCGCGGGCGTGCGCTGCACGAATTGCGGCAAAGCGTGGCCGCCGTTGCGAGCTTCGACCAAGCGATCGCGCTAAGCCCGAACCTCGTCGAGGCGTTGGCCAACCGCGGTGGCGTGCTGATGGAACTCGGACAGATGGACGGCGCCATGGCAAGCCTGGACCGGGCAGTCGCCGTGGCCCCCGACTACGCATTGGGCCACTGGAATCGAGCGCTGGCGCTGTTGCTGCTCGGTGACTTCGACAGGGGCTGGCCGGAGTATGAATGGCGCTGGAGAAATGAGGCCTTGGGACTACCGCGCCGGCAATTCGATCGCCCGCTTTGGCTGGGCCGGGAACCTCTCTCGGGCAAGACCATCCTCCTGCATGCCGAACAGGGGTTGGGCGACACGATCCAGTTTTGCCGCTATGCGAAGCGAGTCGCCGATCTTGGCGCAAGGGTTGTTTTGCAAGCACCCGGGCCGCTGGTGCGACTGCTGAAGACCTTGCCTGGCGTAACAGCCGTGTTCGCAGAAGGCAGCGTATTGCCGGATTTTGACTTTCATTGCCCCTTGCTCAGCTTGCCCCTGGCTTTCAAGACGCAGATCCGCAGCATCCCATCGGCCGCCGGCTATCTTCACGCCGACCCGGCAAGCGTTGCCCGCTGGCGGCAAACGCTCGGCCAACGTACAAGACCGCGGATCGGTCTGATCTGGAGTGGCCGCGCGGAGCACCAAAATGACCACAACCGCAGCATTGCGCTGGCAACGCTGCTGTCTCATCTGCCCGGCGGTTTCGACTACGTGAGTCTGCAAAAGGAGGTGCGCGAGGCCGATCGGGCGGCTCTTTCATCACGCGCCGACCTGCGGCATTTCGGTGTCGCGCTGAGCGATCTGACCGACACGGCGGCCCTGTGCAGTTTGATGGATATCGTGCTCAGCGTTGATACGAGCGTGGCGCATTTGAGCGGCGCCTTGGGTAGACCAACCTGGATCTTGTTGCCTTTTAGCCCCGATTGGCGTTGGCTCTTGGATCGGGAGGACAGTCCCTGGTACCCGACGGTCAAGCTCTATCGCCAACGCCGCATCGGCGATTGGAATGAAGTGCTGGATCGCGTTGCAGCTGACTTGCAAGATCCCGCGAACCTCGGGTTAAGCCAAGTCATTCCCGTGCGGCGTTGGTGGAGCCCTCGAAGCTTGCTCAAGTGGTAGGCGGGAGCGGTGCGCTGCGCCGGCAACCGCCGCTCGGCTGGGTCAGCGATTTGCGCGGTCATCGTCCCTGCGCCTGGGTCGTGCGCCGAACCGTGCTTGCCCGTGCCATCGCGCGTCCTGCGTCTTGCGGTCGCAATTGGATAGCGTGCCATGCCGACCAGGGCATGTGCATGACCAGGATATCGATCGCCATGCGCGCGCCGCTGCGTCCGCTCGCAGCGATGGCGCCACGGATTCCGCTGCCTTGGCGACGCGCGGCAAGCAGCCGCGTGGGGTGGCGCAGAGCCGGCTCAGGACCGAAGAACGCTGGCAATTGGCTTCGATCTACGCGAAAGCGGCGACATCCTCTGTTGCGGATCACGTCTTCGCGCCGTCTTTGCTGCGGCAAAACGCCCTGGACGCGAGCCCGGCGATCGGGCGCACGGGCGCGCAACCTGATGCCCAGCTGCGCACTGGGACATGGCCGTTTGGTCTCCTCGTGAGCTTCCGCCCGGTGACGAACTCACGCCAGGCCGTGCTGCGCTCGTCACTTGATGCTCCGAGGCGATCGCGGCATCGCAACTCGCCCCCGAGAAACCCGCGGTGAGGAATCGAAGGGACGCGGGAGCTTCCCCGCACCATCGGATTGCTGCGGCGCACGATGCGATTCGTCAGTTCAGCGTAAGAAAATTACGCCAAATTCGCCCAGCGTCTCGTGCCATCATGGTCGCGCAACCGAATTTGCCGTTGGGATTTGGCTTTGCGAGACTTGACGATCGTCGCGCTTGCTGGTCGGACGCCGCCGTCGGTTTGCCCCGGCGATTACAAATATAAGTAGAGGAGAAACTGGGCATGAGCACACGCAACGGCCCGCATCGGCCCGAGGCCTTCGCTGGCGGCCGATTTTCTGCGCCGCAAACTGAAAGGAGTGGAACCCATGTCTAAACTGTCCGCTAGCCGGATCTTGAACAATCCCGTGTACCGCCAGCTGATCCATCAGCGCGACTCGCTTGCCTGGATCCTATCGGCCTGCGTGCTGGTGCTCTTCTACGGCTTCATCCTCGCGATCGCCTTTGCGCCGGAATTCCTCACCCAGCCAATCTCGGCCACCAGCGTGATCCCGGTTGGCGTCATCGTCGGGGTCGGCGTGATCCTGGCGTCGATCGCCCTGACGGCAATTTATGTGCAACAGGCCAACAACAAATTCGATCCGATGATCGAAGAACTCATGCGGGATGCCTCCAAATGAAAATGATCAAGACTTCCCTCATGACGGTCGCGGCCCCGCTGCTGGGGATGGCGACCCTGCTGGCGACGCAGCTCGCCTACGCTCAGGCCGCACCCGGTGCGGCTCCCGGCGCCGCGCCGGCCCCGATGCCGGTTCCTGTCCCGGTCCCGGCCGAACCAGCGCTGAACGTCCACGCGATCGTGATGTTCATCATCTTCGTAGCCATCACGCTGGGCATCACCTACTGGGCCGCGAAACGGACCAAGACCGCGACCGACTTCTATGCTGCCGGACGCGGCATCACCGGTCTGCAAAACGGCATGGCCATCGCCGGCGATTACATGTCGGCCGCGTCTTTCCTCGGCATTGCCGCGCTGGTGTACATGAACGGCTTTTACGGACTGATCTATTCGGTTGGCTGGCTGGTCGGCTGGCCGATCATCTTGTTTCTGATCGCCGAGCGGTTGCGCAACCTGGGCAAGTTCACCTACGCCGACGTTGTATCGTTTCGGCTGCAACAGGGGCCGGTGCGGACCATGGCGGCCATTGGCTCGCTGATCGTCGTCATCTGGTACCTGATCGGGCAGGCCGTTGGTGCCGGGCAGCTGCTGCACACGCTGGTGCCGCAGATCTCCTACCAGGTATCCATCGTCGTAGTCGGCGTGCTGATCATCATCTACGTCACGTTCGGCGGCATGAAGGCCACCACCTGGGTGCAGATCATCAAGGCCGGATTGCTGCTGGGCGGCGCCACGATGATGGCGATCGGAGTCATGGCGCACGAGGGCTTTAGCTTCGAGAAGCTGTTCGCCGACGCCGTCGCCGCGCACCCCAAGCACATGGCAATCATGCAGTCGGTGGTGCCGATCGGCGCCAAGGCCAACCCGCTCGAGTCGATCTCCCTGGGCCTGACCCTGATGTTCGGCACCGCCGGATTGCCCCACATCCTGATGCGCTTTTTCACCGTGACCGACGCCAAGGCGGCGCGCAAGTCGGTGCTGTACGGCACCTGCTTCATCGGCTACTTCTACATCCTGACGTTCATCATCGGTTTTGGCGCCATCGTGCTGGTGGCCAACAATCCGGAATACGTCGCCGATCTGACCAAGAGCGTGCTCGCACTCAAGGGGGGAGGCAGCATGCCTGCGGTCTACCTGTCGCATGCGCTGGGCGGGGATTTCTTCCTGGGCTTCATCGCCGCGGTCGCCTTTGCGACGATTCTGGCGGTGGTGTCGGGCCTGACCCTGGCCGGCGCCTCGGCGCTGTCGCATGACATCTATGCGAGCGTCATCAAGAAGGGCAAGTCCACGGAAGCCGAGGAAGTCTGGGTTTCCAAGCTGTGCGTCGTTGGGCTGGGCATCATCGCCATCCTGCTGGGCATCGCCTTCGAGAAGCAAAACGTCGCCTACATCGTCGCGCTGACCTTCTCCATCGCCGCCTGCACGAACTTCCCGATCCTCGTGATGTCGGTGTTTTGGCGCGGTTTGACGACTCGCGGCGCGGTGGTCGGTGGCTATGTCGGTATCTTCGGCTCGATCGGCCTGCTCATCATCGGCCCGACCGTGTGGACCAAGGTGATGGGCATGGGGCCGGCGATCTTTCCTTACGATTTCCCGACCTTCATCGTCCTTCCCGCCGTGCTGATCATCTCCTACGTGGTCTCCGTCACCGACAAGAGCGCCGGCGCGCAGGCCGAGCGCGCAGCCTTCGAGGCGCAGCAGATCCGTTCCGAAACCGGTCTGGGTGCCGAGCAAGCATCGGCACACTGAAGTGCCCCGGCGTCGTGTCCGACGCCGGACCAGGCCCAAACCGCCAGAGCGATCTGGCGGTTTTTTTATCACCAACGCCGATGGCGGCGGTCATGCGCGAGATCGTCCGGCCCCGACGCGCTGGCACCCGATACCGTCGGCAAGCTCTGCGTCGCCCGCAGCAGCTGCGCCACCAACCGTGGGTTCGCGCCGCTGCAGTGCTCGCCCCGTTCGCCGGCACGGACGGGCGGGCGGCCGACGGTGTCGCCGTCGCTGCGTCCTTTGGCACACCGCTGTAGGTCACCTCCGACAGCGTGGGCGATGACGATGTGGCCGACAAGAGCAACCCACTGATTCACTGATCCACTGATCCACTGATCCACGGATTCACTGATCCACGGATTCACTGATGCACTGATCCGCGAAGCCACGGCCGGAGCCGCGGCTTCGCGCCCTTCGCGGGCGGGGCAAAGCCTCTCTCGCGCCGTGTCGCCGGCCGATGAGCTGCGATATCCGACCCGGCCGGCGCTAAGCGGCGACCTGCGGAACCTGCAACGATCGACCCCGTCGCCATGATCCTAAAGGCGCCGGGATTGTGCGCCGGCGCCTCGGGCAAACGCTACCGTTAGAATCACCAATTTCGCCACCGGATGAAAACCGTGCCTGCGAGCAAGGTCTATGTACGCACCTTCGGGTGCCAGATGAACGAATACGACTCGGAGAAGATCGCCGAGGTGCTGCGCGCCGAGCAGGGCTGGCAGAGCACCGAGCAGCCGCGCGATGCCGATTTGATCATCTTCAATACCTGCTCGATCCGCGACAAGGCGCAGCACAAGATGCGCTCGGATCTGGGACGCCTGCGCGAACTCAAGGACGCCAATCCCGATCTGCTGATCGGCGTTGGTGGATGTGTCGCCAGCCAGGAAGGAGCGGCACTGCTCGACGCCGCGCCCATCGTCGATCTGGTTTTCGGACCGCAGACCCTGCATCGGCTGCCGCGCATGATCGAGGCGCGCCGGCGCACGGGACGCGCCCAGGTCGACATCTCGTTTCCGGAGATGGAAAAGTTCGATCATCTGCCGGCGCCACGCAAGAGCGGGCCCTGTGCCTTCGTTTCCATCATGGAAGGCTGCAGCAAGTACTGCAGCTTTTGCGTGGTCCCCTACACGCGCGGCGAAGAGGCCTCGCGGCGGCTCGACGATGTCCTCACCGAAATCGCTGACCTTGCCGATCAAGGCGTACGCGAGATCACGTTGCTGGGGCAAAACGTCAATGCCTACCGCGGCGCAATAACGGCGCCGGGCAGCGAGGCGGGTTCCGGCCCGACCCAGGCAAGCGCCGCGCCAGGGGATAGGGCCGACTTTGCGCTGCTGCTCGAGCTCGTCTCGGAGATTCCCGGCATTGAGCGCATCCGCTACACGACCTCGCACCCGAAAGAATTCACGTCACGCCTGATCGAGGCCCACGCACGCCTGCCCAAGCTGGCGCTGCACGTTCATCTGCCCGTGCAATCGGGGTCCGACCGGGTGCTGGCCGGGATGAAGCGCGGTTACACCGTGCTCGAATACAAGGCCATCGCAAGGCGGCTGCGCGCGGCGCAACCTGACATAGCGATCGCGTCGGATTTCATTGTCGGCTTTCCGGGAGAGACCGCCGAAGATTTCGCCCAAACCGTACGTTTGGTCGAGGAGCTGCAGTTCGATTCGAGCTTCTCGTTCCTGTACAGTCGTCGTCCCGGGACGCCAGCCGCTGAGTTGTCCGACGAGACGCCAGGCGAGATCAAGCTCGAGCGCCTGCAGCTGCTGCAGGCGCTGCTCGATTCGATCGAGTTGCGCATCGGCCAAGACATGGTCGGTCAGGTCCATTCCGTACTCGTCGAGGGCAAGGCCCGGCGCGATCCGGGTGAATTGACGGGGCGCTGCTCCAACCACCATACGGTGAATTTCGCCGGGGGACCGGAACTCATCGGCCAGGTCGTGGACGTGCGCATCACGCAGGCGCTCAAGCACACCCTGCGTGCGCAAACCGTGGCGCCCGCCGGCGGCCGCGCGCCGGCGTTCCTTGCCGGGAACCGCCCGGCAGCAGCCTGATGGAAAACTCACGCGGTTCACGCGCACGTAGCTCCGCGCGCGGCGCCAGCAAATCGCGTGGGGCCAGCGACGCGCCGCGCTCTGAGGCGCGTCCGCCGCGTGCCAGGGCGGTCGAGGCTGCCGCTACGGCAACCCGCCCCAACGATGCGGTGCTGCGCTTTACGGCCGACGAGGACAACCAGCGCCTGGCGCATCTGACGGGAGCCCTCGAAGTCAACTTGCGGCAGATCGAGAATGAGTACGGCGTGCGCATCCGGCGCCGCGGCCACGTCTTTGCCATCGAGGGCAGCACCGAGGCGGCCCGTGCCGCCCTGGCGGTGCTGCAGCAGTTGCACGAACAGGCCCAGCGGCCGGTTTCTCTGGAGGACGTGCAATTGCAGGTGTTCGAGCAAAGGCGCTTTGCCGGCCGCGGCGGTGCCGCGGGCCGGTCCAAAATCGGACTGCCGGCCGGGGCGATTTCGCCCGGCGGTAACAACGCGCACCCGGATCCGAGCGAGGCCTCTGCCGCGGCGCCGGTGCTGGCGCTGCGCACGCGCCGCCCGGAACTGCATGCGCGCACGCCGGTGCAGGCCGAGTATTTGCAATCGATCCTCGGGCACGACATCAGCTTCGGCATCGGTCCGGCCGGGACCGGCAAGACCTATTTGGCTGTCGCCTGTGCCGCCGATGCACTCGAACGCGACGCCGTCGAACGTATCGTCCTGACGCGCCCGGCAGTCGAGGCCGGCGAGCGCCTTGGGTTCCTGCCTGGCGATTTGGCACAGAAGGTCGATCCCTACCTTCGCCCTCTTTACGACGCCCTGTTCGATCTTCTGGGGTTCGACAAGACGCAAAAGCTCCTCGAGCGCCAGACCATCGAGATCGCGCCCTTGGCCTACATGCGCGGGCGCACGCTCAATCACTCATTTGTCATCCTCGATGAGGCACAAAACACCACGCCAGAACAGATGAAGATGTTCTTGACGCGCATCGGCTTTGGCTCCAAGGCCGTGATCACGGGCGACGTCACCCAAACGGACCTGCCGCGGGGCGCGTCCAGCGGTCTGATCGAAGCTCAGCATGTATTGCACGGCGTGCGCGGGATCGGCTTCACCTACTTCACCGCCGCCGACGTCGTCCGCCATCCGCTGGTCGCACGCATCGTCGAAGCCTACGAGCGCGCGTCGGCCAATGCGCCAAAGAACCTGTGACCGCCAGGGCCTTGCGATCCGTTCCCACGCCGTCCACGCAAAGGGACCAACCCGCAAGGGCGCTGCGACTGGCCGTTTTCGGTAGCGAACGCCACGCCGACCTGCCGGTGCGCGCGACCCTGCGCCGCTGGGTGTTGCTGGCGCTGCATCGGAAGACGGCGGCAGCGACCACGCCAACGCGGATCGCGCCGCCGGCCCAGGGTGCAGACCTATCCCTCGCCTTCGTGGACGCTCGCGCGGCACGGCGCCTGAATCGGGAGTTTCGCCATCGCGACTACGCCACCAACGTGCTGACCTTCGCCTACGAGCGTCACCCGCGGCTCGCGGCCGATATCGTGATCTGCGTCCCGGTGGTCCGGCGCGAAGCGCGCGAACAGGGCAAGACCTTGCGCCAGCACCTGGCGCACCTGGTCATCCACGGCGTGCTGCATGCGCTGGGCTTCGATCACGAACGAATGCGGGATGCCCGGATCATGCAGGACCTGGAGCGCCGGATACTCGCCGAGTTGCGCATTTCCGACCCCTACCGAGTTTCCTGAAAATGGCTTCAGAACAACGCGTTAGGACAATTTCTTCACAGGTTTGCGGACACTCACATCGAATTGCGAGCGACGCTCGGTCGACCGCCGGCGACGCCATTCGATAAATCGGTCTGCCGGAACGATGACGCAGGAGGAACGCTCCGGTATTCTGAGCGCCTCTCCACTGCCGGGCGCAGCCGCGCGCCCGACCGCAATGTCAGACCCTTATGCCGGGCGCGGCACACCCGCCCATCCGCACCGCAGCCTGTTCGAACGCTTGACCTCGTTTATTTTCCGCGAGCCGGAAAACCGCGAAGAACTGCTCGAACTGCTGACCGAGGCCCACGGCCGCAACTTGCTCGACGCAGATGCGCTTTCGATGATCGAAGGCGTGCTCCAGGTCTCCGAGTTGCGCGCCCGCGACCTGATGATTCCCCGGGCGCAGATGGACGTGGTCGACATCGACGAGCCGGTCCAATCGTGGCTGCCCCAGGTGATCGAGAGCGGACACTCGCGCTTCCCGGTCATCGAAGGAAGTCGCGATCACGTCATCGGCATCTTGCTGGCCAAGGACCTGCTGCGCTACTACACCGAGCACGAACTGGACGCCCGCGCCATGCTGCGTCCAGCGGTGTTCATCCCCGAATCCAAGCCGCTGAATGTTCTGCTGCGCGATTTTCGCTCCAAACGCAACCATATTGCGATTGTCGTCGACGAGTACGGCGGGGTTGCCGGCATGATCACCATCGAGGACGTCCTCGAGCAGATCGTGGGCGACATCGACGACGAGTACGATTTCGACGAGCAGGACGAAAACATCATCGCGGAGTCTGACGGGAAGTTCCGTGTAAAGGCGCTGACCGAGATCGAGCAATTCAACGCCAGGTTCGGCACCCACTACTCCGAGACCGATTTCAACACGATCGGCGGGCTGGTCACCGATGCCTTCGGGCGCGTGCCGCGCCGCGGCGACGCCGTCGAGATTGAGGGCATCCGCTTCGAAGTGCTGCGCGCCGACGCGCGCCAAGCGCATTTGTTCCATCTCACGCGTGTTCCGCAGTCGGTATCACGCGAAGTCGCCGATGGGGAAACCGGCCAGCATGTCTGAGGCCGGCGAGACCGTCGAAGCCCAAGCTTTCGAACCCATCGACCCGCCCGCCGGCGGGGCGCGCCAGCCGCGTCCGGACCTGGCGCTGATCCTGGCGCTGGGCGCCGGCGCCGGCCATGCGCTGTGCTTTGCGCCCGCCAATCTGCCCTGGCTGGAGCTGGTCGCCCTGGGTCTGGTTTTTCGACTTGCCCTGCAAGCGCCCAGCGTCGGGTCGGCGGCACGAATCGGCTTTTTCTTCGGCTTGGGTTGGTTCGGCGTCGGCGTCTCTTGGATCTACCTTAGCCTGCATGGTCACGGCGACCTGGCCGCGCCGCTGGCGATACTGGCCACCGCCGCCCTGGCCAGCTTGCTGGCTGTCTTTCCCGCTGGCGCCCTGGCTGCAGGCGCAGCAGCTGGTCAGGCCCATTCGGCGCGGCGCGCCGTGGCGCTCGCCGCCGCCTGGACCCTATCGGACTGGCTGCGTGGCATAGCCTTCACCGGTTTTCCCTGGCTCGCGACCGGCTACGCCCACACCGACGGCCCGCTGTCGGGCTACGCCCCTGTCGTCGGCGTCTACGGCGTGGGGGCCGTCGCGGCGCTGAGCGTTGCGCTGGCGCTGTGGGCCCTGCGTGGCTTGGCTGTGTCGCACGCTGCGCCCGTTGCCCCAGGCGCGTTCAGGCGCCGCACGCTGGCCGCTGCGGCTGCGCTACTTCTGTGCGCCGGGCTGCTTGGCACAGGCCAAGCGCTGCGCCAACTCAACTGGAGCCAGGACCAGGGGCGGCCGATACGAGTGCGGTTGGTCCAAGGCAACATTGCGCAGGATCTCAAGTTCGGCGAGGGTGGACTGAACCGGGCCCTCGACCGTTACATGCCCGCGCTCGCAGCCCATGTGCCCCAGGCCAGCGTGTCGGCGACGGATCCGCCCCGTGGCCCGGCGGCTGCGCAGACCGGCGGCCCGGATCTGATCGTCTTTCCCGAATCGGCGTTCCCGGTTCCGGTTAACGACCTACCCGACTACGTGCTGCAAATCTTGGGGGACGAGGACCAGCGCGCCGGAGCGGCATTGGTCTTCGGCGCCTTCATCCTGGAGCGAGGATCGCGCTACTTCAACAGTGCGATCGGGCTGGGCACCAATTCGGTCGACCCGCAACGCTACAGCAAGCGCCATCTCGTGCCCTTCGGCGAGTTCATTCCGTTCGGCATGCATTGGTTCGTGCAGATGTTGCAAATCCCGATTGGTGACCAAGAGGCCGGAGACCAATACCAGATGCCGATGAGCTTGGCCGGTCAACAAATCGCGGTCAACATCTGCTTTGAAGATCTTTTCGGCGCGGAGATCCTGGCGGCCTGGCACGATCCCCAGCACCAACCCACCTTGCTGCTGAATCTCTCCAATCTGGCCTGGTTCGACGATTCCATCGCTTTGCCGCAGCACCTGCAGATTTCGCGCATGCGCGCGCTGCGAGACGGCGCGGCCACTGCTGCGTGCGACCAACACGGGTGTCACCGCCGTCATCGACGAACGCGGTCGAGTTCGGGCACAGCTGCCCACGCAAACCGATGGTCTGCTCGAAGCCGTCGTGCAGGGCAAAATCGGCACCGATCCGTTCATCCGTTGGGGCAACACGCCGATCCTCGTGTTGGCCACGCTGACCTGGCTTGCCTGCGCGCTGGGCCATGGGATTGCGCGCACGTCCCGCGAATTGCTCTAGAAAATCGCCGGCCGACGGCACGCCTCGCGCAAACCGGGTTGGACATTCGTCCAAAAAGACGTTTGGCAAAACTTGAGCCCAGAAAGCGATGACTTTGCTCCGCCAAATCGGTGCATAAACGCCAGCTCCTCCCCGGTACGCTTGGCAAAGTTTGCGCGCTTCAATGATCCGGCCGGGAAATGAGGGCAACATGGGTGGTGTCGACAAGTTCTTTCTCACGGGCAACACCTTGCCTACGATGCCGGAGGTGGCTCGTCAACTCATCGCCAGCTTCGACGATGAAAACGTCGACCTGAACACGATTGTCAGCCTCACCGCCCAAGAACAGTCCCTGGCGATCAAGGTTTTGCGCCTGGCCAATTCGGCCCGCTACGCGCGTACGCGCACCGTCACCAGCCTGCACGACGCCGCCGGGTTGCTGGGCATGGAGCGGCTGCGCAATCTGGTGCTTGCGGCCTCCATCGCCGGCAGCTTCCCGCGCGTGCCCGGCCTGGACCGCGTGCTCTTCTGGAAGCATGCCATTGCCACAGGCGGCTACGCGCAGTGGTTCGCACGCATCTTGGGTGTCGACGCCGACAGTGGCTACCTGGCCGGCTTCATGCTGCGCAGCGGCCAACTGCTGATGGCTCATACCCTGCCCGATGCCGTCGCCCAGGTCGAGGCCGCCTGCACCGTTCCAGGGATGCGCATGGCCCAGGAAACGCGCATCATCGGCTGCTGTCACGCACAAGTGACGGCCGAATTGGCGCGGCGCTGGCAGTTGCCACCGCGCCTGATCGACGGGTTCAGCCACGCCGCCGACCCCCTGGAAGCGCGCCCGTTCTCGCTGCTGGCCGCGGTGATGCACATGGCCGCGATCATGGCCGACTCCGGTGCGCTGGGCGTGGCCCCGGGCGAAGCACTGGAAAATTCCAGCACACCGCTACTGCTGCACCTGCGCCTGGACGTCCCCTGGCTGCAGTCAACGGCGCCCAAATTCGATGATCTGACGGCGCCGATCGACGAACTGCTGAACTGATTTCGTCCGGGCGGGCTACCGCTCGGCAGAAAGGACCGCCGGCCAGTCGGCGGGGTCCTGCCCAGCCCGGCGCGCCGTCGGGCGCGGCCGCCCGAGGCCGCTACCCCACCGGCCCCGCGCATCAACTGGCGCGCCCCCCGCCCAAGTAGAATCGGCCCCAGCGCGCCGCTCCAGGCGACGGTCCATAGCGCACCTCCGGCCCGGGGGTGACTCCTCTTCGGCAACGGCAGTGCAATGATCACCTTTCAAGAAGCCATCCTGCGCCTGCAGGCGTACTGGAACGAGCAAGGCTGCGCGCTGCTGCAGCCCATCGATATCGAGGTCGGGGCCGGCACCTCCCACACCGCCACCTTCCTGCGCGCCATCGGACCCGAACCCTGGCGCGCCGCCTACGTGCAGCCGTCGCGCCGCCCGAAAGACGCGCGCTATGGAGAAAACCCCAACCGCCTGCACCAGCACCACCAGTACCAGGTTGTGCTCAAGCCCTCGCCCCCGGACATCCTCGACCGTTACCTTGGCTCGCTCCGGGCGCTGGACATCGATCCGCTGCGCAACGACATCCGCTTCGTCGAGGACAACTGGGAAAACCCCACTCTGGGAGCCTGGGGACTGGGCTGGGAAGTCTGGATGAACGGCATGGAGATCACGCAGTTCACCTATTTCCAGCAAGTCGGCGGACTCGAATGCAAACCCATCACCGGAGAGATCACCTACGGGCTGGAGCGTCTGGCGATGTACTTGCAGGACGTCGACAATGTCTTCGACCTGGTCTACACGCGCTGGCAAGACGGCGCGCACGGAACGCGTTCTGCGCTACGGTGACGTGTTCCATCAGAACGAGGTCGAGCAATCGAAGTTCAATTTCGAGTTCTCCGACGCGAGGATTCTGCTCGACCAGTTCGTGTTGTACGAGGCCGAATCGGCACGTCTGATGGCCGCCGATTTGGCGCTTCCCGCCTACGAGACCCTGCTCAAGGCCGGTCACACCTTCAATCTGCTCGATGCGCGTGGCGCCATCAGCGTGACCGAGCGCGCCGGCTACATCGGCCGCATCCGCAAGCTGGCGCGAGCAGTGGCGCAGAGCTACTACGATTCGCGCGAGCGTCTGGGATTTCCGATGCTGGCGGGCGCAGCGCGCGCGCAGCCGGACGCGTGGGCGGCAGGAGCGTCGCGTGAGCGCCGCCTTACTGGTCGAATTGGTCACGGAGGAGCTGCCGCCCAAAGCCCTGTTCCCGCTGGGCCAGGCGTTTGCCCGAAGCATCCATCAGGCCCTCGCGGCACGCGAGCTGGTCGATGCCGATCCCGCAACTGCTGCAGATCTATGCCGCTCCGCGGCGCCTGGGTCTGCTGCTGGCCGACGTCAGGACCGCAGCGCCGGAGCGCAGCTTCGTGCAGAAGGCTCGTGCCGGCCGGTATTGGGCTGGATGCCCAAGGGCGGCCGACCGCTGCGCTGCGCAAAAAGCTCGATTCCCTGGGGCTGCCCTCGAAGCCGGCGCGCATCGCTTGCGAGGCCGATGCCGGCAAGGGCGGGCCGGGCAAGGACGGTGATGCCGGCCGGCCACAGATCCTCGTCTACCGTGGCGTGCGGCCCGGGACTGTCGCTGGCCGAGGGTCTGCAGGAGGCGCTGCTTGAGATCGATCGCCAATCTGCCCATTCCCAAGGTGATGAGCTACCAGCTCGCCGACGGCCAAACGACGGTGCAGTTCGTGCGGCCGGTGCAACGATTGGTCGCGCTGCACGGCGCCGACGTCGTCGCCGGTGCACGCCCTGGGTCTGCAGGCCGGTCGCCAGAGCGCCGGGCATCGCTTTCATGCGCCTGGTCCGCTTGCGATCGACCAAGCCGACGACTATGAACGTTGCCTGCGCGAACAAGGCAAGGTCCTGGCCTCCTTTGCCGCGCGACGCGCGCGCATCCTCGAGCAGCTGCAACTGGCGGCGCAGCGGCTGGGCGCGCATGCGGTCATGCCTGAAGCCCTGATCGACGAGGTCTCGGCTTTGGTCGAATGGCCGGTGGTATACGCGTCGGAATTCGACGCTGCGTTCCTGGCCCTGCCGCAAAGCTGCCTCATCCTGACGATGCAGCAAAACCAGAAGTACTTCGCGTTGCAGGACGGCCAGGGACAGTTGCAGAACCGCTTCCTTCTGGTGAGCAACATCGAGGCCGACGATCCCTCGGCGATCGTGTCGGGCAATGCGCGGGTGGTACGCGCCCGTCTGGCCGATGCCAAGTTCTTCTTCGACCAGGACCGCCAGCACCGGCTTGAATCGCGCTTGGCTGGGGCGGCCAACGTTGTGTACCACCGCAGGCTTGGTTCGCTGGAGCAACGCATTGAACGGCTGGTGCACATCGCTCGCAGCATCGCGACGGCGCTGCCGCCCAGCGTCGCACCGCAGCTCGCCACGGTGGCGCGCGCAGCGCTGTTGGCCAAGACCGACCTGGGCACTTTGATGGTCGGTGAGTTCCCCGAACTGCAGGGCGAAATGGGGGCGATCTACGCGCGCGCCCAGGGAGAAGACGAAGCCGTTGCCTTGGCCATCGAGGAACATTACCGGCCGCGCTATGCCGGCGATGCACCGCCGCAATCCCCCGCGGGCGCCTGCGTGGCGCTGGCCGACAAGATTGAGACGCTGGCCGGGCTATTCGGCGCAGGCGAGCGGCCCAGCGGGGATCGAGACCCCTATGCGCTACGGCGCAATGCCCTGGGCGTGCTGCGCATCCTCGAGGAAAGATCCCTGCCGCTGAGCCTTCAGCAGCTCATCGGCCTGGGTTTCGATGCCTTCGATCCGGGCAAGCTTCCGGGCGCTTTCCAGCGCTGCGATAGCGAGCTCGAGGCCTTCTTGCTGGAGCGGCTGCGCGGCCTGCTGCAGGATCAAGGTTACGGCGTACGCGAGGTCGATGCCGTCATTTGTCTGCGTCCCGGACGCATCGATCGCGTTGGCGCGCGGATGGCGGCCGTGCGCGCCTTCATGCAATTGCCAGAAGCGCAGCACCTGGCCGCGGCCAACAAGCGCATTGACAATCTGCTGCGCAAGAGCGCGCCGGCCACCGCGGGCGCCGATCAGGTCGCAGCCGAACTGCTGATCGAGCCGGCCGAGCAGGCGCTGGACGCGGCCTACCGTGCGGTCGCCCCCCGCATCGACGCTGCGCTGGCGGCGGGCGATGACAGCGCCCTGCTACGCGCGCTGACCCCGCTCAAGCAGCCGGTGGACCGGTTTTTCGACGAGGTGATGGTACTGGCGGAGGACCCCCGCCTGCGAGCCAACCGCCTGGCGCTGCTGGGCAAGTTGCGCGCGCTGATGAACCGGATCGCCGACATTTCCCTGCTCGCCGCGGGCTAGCGGACCACGGGCCGGGCCACAAGCGCATGCTGAACCGACCCAAGCCATCGGCGCTTACCGTGCTCCGTTCAGCGCTGTACCTCGTCTTGTTCGTCGGGACCGTGCTCCCCTACGCCGCGTGCGTCGTGCTGTGGTCGTGGCTGCCGATGCCACGGCGTTATTGGATGGTCTTGGGTTGGACGCGCTTTGCCATCGCCAGCGCCCGGGTGGTTTGCGGCATTCGCTACGAGGTGCATGGCATGGAGAACCTACCGGACGGGCCGGCCATCGTCTTGTGCAAGCACCAGTCGGCGTGGGAGACGCTGTGGCTGACCACGGCCATGCCCCGCCCGCTGTGCTACGTGTACAAACGCGAACTCCATTACCTGCCCTTCGTCGGCTGGGCCATGGCCACGCTGGACATGATTCGCATTGACCGGGCGCGCGGCCATGATGCCTTTGAACAAGTCGTGGAACAAGGCACGCGCCGGCTGGCGCAGGGTGCTTGGATCGTGATTTTCCCCGAAGGCACGCGCACAGCGGTCGGGGCCGCACCGCACTACAAGTCCGGCGGTGCGCGTCTTGCGGTGCGCACGGGAACGCCCATCGTCCCGATCGCGCACAACTCCGGCGAATTCTGGCCGCGCCGAGCGTTCTTGAAAATGCCAGGTACCATCGTCGTATCCATCGGCCCTACCATCGAGCCGGGCGGCCGCAGCGCCGAGGAAGTTGGTAGGATCGTGGAAACCTGGATAGAAGACGAGATGCACCGAATCGCCCCGCATCACTACGGCGACAGCAGCGGCCGCGCCCCGGGCGCGGCCGCGAAAGGCTCGCGCGCGTGAGCGCTCCGGCCGCCACCTCCCGTCGGCGCGGCATCGGCGCCGCGCCCGCGCGCCTGTTGCCCAAGGCCGCGGGCAGTGCTGCCGTGCAGTTGAGTCTGGCCTTCGATGCGCCGGTCCCAACCCAGTCGTCGCCGACGGTCGCCACCAAGGGTCCGGGACGCAGCATCGTCGTGTCGGGCGATCCCATCGAATACCACCTGCGCCGGGCGCGCCGCCGCACGATCGGCTTTCAGATCGACGACCGCGGTCTGACCGTGAGTGCGCCGCGCTGGATTGCGCTGCGCGACATCGAGACTGCGATCGAGGAGAAGGAACGCTGGATCCGATCGCGCTTGGAGCAATGGCAACAGTGGCGTGCCAAGCGGCGCTTGCCCAAGGTGCACTTTGCCGAGGGCGGCCGGCTGCCCTACCTGGGTGCAGAAATCACGCTGCGACTGCGCGCCGACCTGCGCGCCAGTGAACTGGGGCACGGGCCCGGCGGCGATGAACTGCGTCTGGCGCTTTCAGCCGACGCCGACGAGGGGCGCGTGCGCGACACGGTTCAATCCTGGCTCAAGGAGCGGGCGCAGCAGGTGCTGGGCGAGCGCCTGTTCGAACTGAGCACGCGCAACGGCGTGCGCTATACGTCCTGGGCTCTGTCCTCGGCCCGTTCGCAATGGGGCTCGTGTGCCGCCGACGGGCGAATCCGCTTGAACTGGCGCTTGGTTCACTTCTCGATCCCGGTGATCGACTACGTCGTGGCCCACGAACTGGCCCATCTCAAGGAGCTAAACCATGGCCCGGAGTTCTGGCGCCAGGTCGCTCGCCTGCTGCCCGGATTCGAAGCGGCGCGCGAACACATCCGTAACGAAGACCTGACAAATCTAGCGCTTTAGGCCAGCGTCGCTGAAGGCGCGCAGGCGCGCGAGTCGTTGGCGCAAGCCAACGCGCGGCCGCCGGCCCGATGCCAGGCCGGCTTGCGACCACCGAGCGCGACCGGACCTTGCAAGCCGCCGCGCCTTTGTCGATCGGGTCCGTTAGGTCAATCGCCAGCCGCCAGCTCGGCTACCTTCCTGGTCAAGCGCACAAACGCAGCTACCTCTAGGGTCTCGGCACGCACCGCCGGATCGACGAGCGCCTGCTCGATCTGTCCCTCGGTAAGGAGCCGCCCCAGTGCGTTGCGTAGCGTCTTGCGCCGTTGCGTAAAGGCCGCGGTCACGACCTCGCCAAACAGGACCAGCGGAACGTCAGGCACGTCAGCGGGCTGCAGCGGCGTCATGCGCACGATGCTCGATTGCACCTTGGGCGCCGGTGTGAACGAGCCCGGCGCCACGTGGAACAGGCGCTCGATGCGGTAGCGAAACTGCAGCATCACCGAGAGCCGGCCGTACGTCTTGGCGCCGGGACCAGCGGCCATGCGTTCAACGACTTCCCGCTGCAGCATGAAGTGCTGGTCGCGCACCTGCGCGGCAATGGGCATGAGACAGAACAGCAGCGGCGTGGAGACGTGGTAAGGGAGGTTGCCGACGATGCGCAACGGCGCGCCGATTGCCGTGGCCAGACGGGGCCAGTCGAGCTTCAGCGCGTCAGCGCCGATCAGGGTCAACTGATCCTGCGTGTAGCGTTGCTGAAGGCGCGCGGCCAGATCGCGGTCGATCTCGACTGCCGTGAGCCGACCGGCGCGCGCGATGAGGTGCGCGGTCAGCGCACCCAGACCGGGGCCGATCTCCAGCAGATGCTGTCCGGGGCGCGGATCGATCGCGTCGACAATACGTTCGATGACGACGGCATCATGCAGGAAATTCTGACTAAAGCGCCTGCGGGCGCGATGACCCTCGATGTTGCCCCCTAACGTGCCCGAACCTGTTAGACGCTTGCCGGTTCAGTCTGCCTTGGCCTGATGTGCCCGCTGATTGGCCGCAAGCGTCCCGGCCAGCGCCAGCGCCTCGCTCATGCTGCCCGCGTCGGCCTGCCCCTTGCCGGCCAGGTCCAGCGCCGTGCCATGGTCGGCGGAAGTGCGAATCAGCGGCATGCCCAGCGTGACATTGACACCCTGCCCGAAGCTGGCGAATTTTAGGGTGGCCAAGCCCTGGTCGTGGTACATCGCCAGTATCACGTCAGCCTGCATGGCGTTTTTTGCCAGAAACACGGTGTCGCCCGGCCATGGTCCCGAAGCCTCGATCCCGCGGGCGCGGGCGCCGATGACGGCCGGGGCGATGACGTCGATCTCCTCGCGTCCCAAGTAGCCGCCCTCGCCCGCATGCGGATTGAGACCCACCACGGCGATGCGCGGCACGGCGATTCCGAAGCGCACCTGCAGGTCGTGCTGCAGCACGTCCAGACAGGCATCGAGCAGCGGCCGCGTGATCGCCTTCGGTACCGCGGCCAGGGGCAAGTGGGTGGTGGCCAGTGCCACGCGCAGCCCTGCGCCGACGAGCAGCATGACCACGTGTGCGGTGCCGGTGGCCTGCGCCAGATATTCGGTGTGTCCGGTGAAGGCGATGCCGGCGTCATTGATAATGGCCTTGTGCACCGGCGCGGTGGACAAGGCCGCGTAGGTCCCGTCGCGCCAGCCGGCCAGGGCCCGATCCAGTAGGCGCAACACATAGGGCGCGTTGCGCGCGTCGAGCTCCCCGGGTCGCACCGGCACCGCCAGAGGTTCGTGCACTACGCGCACGCGCCCCTGCACTTGCGCTGGCAGCGGCCAGGCCAGCCCCAGACTGTGCGCCGTGGCCTCTAGCAGCCCGGCATCGCCCAGCAGGTCGCAAGCGACGCAGCACCCCACGGCCGCGCGCAGGGCAACCTCCGGACCGATGCCGGCCGGCTCCCCAGTGGTAATGGCGATTCTGCTGGACGTTTCCATGTTGACTTCACCTCGGCGCCGACCCTAGGCCATCGGCCCCGGCACGGTTTGCGTGATCGGGTCCAGGAACCGACCCGGCACCTGCCCTGCCATCGACCTAGCGGTTGTCCTCGCGATACTCCACGTAGGTACGGTCGCGCAACTGGCGCAGCCACTCCTGCGTGGCCTCTTCGGACTTGCGCTCGCGTATGGCCTGGCGCGCCTCCATCCGCTTGCGCTCGACCGAGGACTCCTCGACACGGCGCTCGATCACCTGTATCAGGTGCCAACCGAAAGGCGATTGCACCGGCTCGCTGATCTCGTTGATCTTGAGACCGCTCATCGCTTCCTCGAAGGCCGGAACCGTGTCGCCCGGATAAAGCCAGCCCAGGTCGCCCCCGCGTGTACTGCTCGGATCGACCGAATACAGGCGGGCCAGCTGAGCAAAATCCTGGCTGCCCTTGACCAAACGCTCCCGCAGGTCGAACAGGCGGCGCTTGACCTCGGCCTCGGGCATCGCGTCGGAAACGCGCAGCAAAATATGGCGCGCATGCGTCTGCATCACCGGCTTGTTGCTGATGCGCACGCTGGCTGCCTCGCGCGTGGCCACCAGTTTGAGGATATGAAAACCGACCGGGCTGCGCACGATCGGCGCCAGCTCGCCCGGCTTGAGTTTGCGCACCGCGTCGGCAAAGAGTGTCGGCAGACGGTCCAAGGTGCGCCAGCCCAGGTCGCCTCCCGACAGCGCCTCGGGCGCCGGCCGAGTAGCCTGCCGCAAGCCGCGCGAAGTCGGCGCCGGATTCGATCTGCCCAAACAGATCCTCGAGCCCGCCGGTGCGCGCGCTCGACGTACTCGGGACTGGCGATCTCCGGCACGCCGATGAGGATCTGCGGCGACGTCGTATTCGATCGAACCGGCCGTGACCGTGGCCTGCTCCTGCAGAAAGTTGTCGATCTCGCCTTCGGAAATCTGGATCTTGGCGTCGACCTCGCGATCGCGCACGCGCATCCGGGTGATCTCCTCGCGCATGTCTTCGCGAAATTGCGTGAAGCTGACCCCGTCGGACTCGACCTTGCTGCGCATCGCCGGCAGGCTCATCGCGTTTTGCTCGGCCATGCGGCCGATGGCGGCGTTCACCGTGCCGTCGTCAACGCGCACGCCAGTCTCACGCGCCAGCTGGGTCTGTGCCTTGTCCAGGATGAGCCGATCGAGAATCTGCTTGTGCAAGACGTCGGCCGGTGGCGTGGCGATACGCTGGCGGGCCAGTTGGGCCTCGGCCAGGCGTATGCGATAGTCGAGCTCGCCATTGGTGATCACCTCGTCGTTGACGACGGCGACGATGCGGTCCAGGGGACGTGTCACCCTGGCCGCCTTGGCGGCAGCTGCGGGCTTGGACGCCGCCTTTTGGGCCGGCGCTTCGCCCGCAGCGGCGGCCGCTGACGATGCCGGCGCGGGCGCCGGCTGCGCCACGGCCGGCGCCGGCGAAGCCGGGGTTTGCCCCAGTGCGCCCCCCAGTAGTGGCACGCCCAGCACCAGGGCCGACAGCGCGCCCAGGCCCAGGGCATGGCGGCGCAACGTGGAATAGCTCAATTTGGACAACAACATGGAATTGCTCGCAGGAACCACGCGCAGCGGTTAGGCACGCTACTCGTAGTGATCAAAGGGCCCGCCGGATCCGGGCGGCGGGTTGACGCGCTGATAGCCCGGAATGTTACTCTGCAATGTGTCCAAGGGATTGAACCCGATGCCGGACAGCCCGTTGAACTCGATCTGCAGGAAGTAGTTGGACGTGTAGTTGTTGCTCAACGCCACCGAGTTGGGCAGCGTCGTCGCGTAGCGCGACAGCGCGATCCGCGCAACCCAGCAGTCGGCCTTGTATTCGAATCCGGCCACGCTCTGGGCGAGCGCACGGTCGGAAATCGAGTAATCGACGGCGGCGACGCCGTACCAGTGCCGGCTCAGCGGCCACTGCACGGACAACTGCGGCTGATTTGTGGCCGTCGTCGTTCCGAGCAAGGCGGCCTGCTCGTAGCGATAAGAGATGTTGAGCACCGAGGCGGCCGCCGGCTGCCAGCGAAACCCGACGCTCGCCTGCGCGATCTGGCTTGTCAGCGTCGAGTAGTCCAGGACCGCGTCAAAGCTCCACTTCTTATTGAGCGATGCGCTGGCCAGGAACAGCGTGTCGGAGGCCTTGCTCGTGCGCGGCACCTCCCCGGGCAAGGTGACCTCCTGCGATCCGAAGTAAAAGCGCTGCCCAAAGGCCAGGCGCAGGCGCTCCGCGCCGGTGGAGTTATCGACGATGCGCGTGGTCACAGCCGCGGTGATCTGGTTGGCCTGGGCGATGCGGTCGCTGCCGGTGAAAGTGTTCTCCGTGAACAGTTGCGCAAAGTTGAAGTCGGCGTCCACGCTATCGAAGTTGGGCAGCTGGTTTTGGTTGCGGTGGGGCACCAGGGCATAAAAGACGCGCGGCTCCAGCGTCTGTTGCGCGGCGTTGCCCAGCCAGGTGGTGGGCCGCTCAAAGATCAGGCCCGAATCAAGCGAGGTGATCGGCAAGCTGCGGATGGCGCTCGTGCTGCCCGAATGTGCGCGGCTGCGCAAAATCAGCAGCAGATGAAATCCACCAGTTTCTTCATTGGCAGATCGCAGGACATACCTACGGTTGAAGAAGTGATATCCCCGCTCTTCCCCCCTGACGTGCTCGATTTTCTACACAATCTTGACAGACCATGACGTTATCGGTATAGTGATGATGGAATAACATTTCGATTGAATCCTGAATTGGAGAATCGAAGGAAGGATTTTGTCGATGGCGGCAACGAATAACCTACAAACCTATCTCGAACGCTATGCACTCATAACACTCGAAAAGCAGGACAAACTGGAATCGCTGATCGGAGAGAGCATGCACGAGCTTGAACTCGAAGCCGGGATAATCCGGTTTAATGACCTTCAATTCCCCATGCAGGTGCTCGGAACAGAATCGGACAACACGCTCACCTGGCTCTGGGCATGGTCGGATGAGCAGACGGAAATCCCCTCGACCCTGATGCAATCGGCCATCCAGTTGAGAATCTGGGGGGCAAACGAAGGGATTCCCGAGTTCACCTTGCCTTCGCTGGACCTAAACAGGGCCGACGGTCACCTCATTGCCCTGATCGGCGCTGAGATCTGCAAAGCCAGCTGTTATTACCGCGACTGCTATGAAGGCGGAGCGGCCATTCTCCTGCTCTTTGACAAGCTCATTGACAACCAGCCTCCTTTTGACCGTGAGCGATTACTCCGGCGGTTATCGGATATTATTTCGCGGTATGAGATTAATCACCGGAATGCGCTTCTTTCCTATCTCCGGCTGAAAAAACTGTCCCCGGCCGAAGAGAGGAACCTGGTCAGCTGTGAACTGGAATCAGGGGAACGGTTGAATGCGGAATTCGACACGGCTGGCCGTTTGATTGTAGTGAATGGGGCGGCGTTTGAAGGTTGATCCCTTGATGCCTCTTTACACAGTTTCTGATGTGCGCGTTCATAAAAAGTCGTCATTTACGCTTGCCCGGTCTCATATTACCGGATACTCTACTGGAAAGATGTAATTCCAGACAAGGCCGTGTGACTTCAAAAACACAAAACAAGGCTTTTGCTTTTCTTATTTTTCGTGTAAATAAAAGGAGTTCAGTATGGGATGGATCGATAAACTTGAAAGAAAACTCCGGCGATTGGCCATTCCCAATGTGACTGTCTATCTGATTCTCGGACAGGTGTTGTTTTTTATTTTCGTTCTTTCCGGCAGATTCATCCTTGATCGCGTCGTTCTCATTCCCATTCGCGTTCTAGCCGGTGAATGGTGGAGGCTCATCACCTTCCTGTTCATCCCGCCGCTGACAAATCCGATATTCGCTTTCTTTGCATGGTACCTGTTCTATCTCATGGGCAGCGCCCTCGAAGGCCGCTGGGGGGCATTCCGGTATAATCTCTTCCTGCTCATCGGTTATATTGTTACTGTAGCGGTATCGTTCCTCTTTCCCTATTCCTCGGCCACGAACATCTTCATCGGCGGCTCGGTGTTCCTGGCGTTTGCATACCTTTATCCGGACTTCCAGCTCTATATCTTTTTCATCCTCCCCGTCAAGATCAAATGGCTGGCGCTGCTCACGTGGCTGGGATACGCCTATGAAATACTGATCGGATCCTGGAGCACCCGCCTGCTCGTCCTGGCATCCATCAGCAATTTTCTCTTGTTTTTTGGCAAGGACATCATCTGGCGGATGAAGACGGGGAACAGAAAAATGGTATTTCAGTCAAAACAGTACACGTCGGCAAAGGAACCCTTCCACAAATGCGCAGCTTGCGGCATTACTGATATATCACACCCCCAGATGGAGTTCCGCTACTGCTCGGACTGCAGCGGACTGGGCTACTGCAGGGACCACATCTTCAATCATCAGCACGTAAAAAAGTAAGGCTCTATCTTGTCGGCATTCACGCTGCTTTAGCTGGTCTGTTGGTTGGTGGCCTTAAGGCAATGATCATGCTACTCCTGTCGTTGTCGCCCTTTGCCGATTGCCGACAGGTGTCTTTTGCATTCCGTTTTAATGGCCGGAGAGTTTATTTGAGAACGAAGTAGGTCAGCATTACCACGAGGGACAGTACGATCAATGTCGTTTCCTCTTCAAAGAAAAGTCTCGCATAGACACTGTTCTGCACTTTCCGGTTCGGGATAGAACTGCATTGAAAAAAGCACACCGGTTGACTGCCGGAAGAAGGTAAATAAAGACAGTGACAAATAAACAGAACACGATATATCGCATTCATTGCCATAGTAAATACCATCCGCTTTATACTGTGCATCGCTACTTACAACGTCTTCAGGCTCCTTCTGATTCTCTTCCTCCTGTCAATCATCTCTCTAATTACGAATTCTATGCACATCCGCAAAATATTACATCGGAATTATTTTCGATTACATGCATTCTCAAAAACGACCGGTTCGCTACGCGCGGACACCTTTTTGACAATTAGGTGAATGAAAACACGACCAGATCATGTTCACTGGCGTTAAAAGTTCCTTGATTTCCCGATTCCGTCGTTTTAAGATACATAAAATGAGTTCCCATAACCCCATCGATCTCCCCATTGACGGCGTCCTCGACCTTCACACCTTCAAACCTTCCGAGGTAAAGAATCTCCTGTCAGATTATCTCGAGGAATGCAGAAAACGCGGTATTCAGCAAGTACGCATCATTCACGGAAAGGCACGGGAACGCTTCGGCGTATAGTTCGGTCAACCCTCGATAAACTACCTTATGTGGAAACGTACCGTGCTGCGGAAGAAGAGGCCGGAGGGTGGGGAGCTGTGATTGTTGAGCTGCGAAAGTTGACAGAAATATGTAATTGTCCCTGCCATGCTTTGCCGCATATCGTGCATGTCCTGCCGTGCTGCAGTTATTGTCCGCAATGTGAACAGAAAATTTCCAATTACTATTTTGCAGAACACAGCAAAAGGTGTGGGGAAAAGAAAAAGGCAGGTTAACCTTTCCTGCCTTTCACCGAGCTTATGTGGTGCCTCTCATCGGAATCTTCAGCCGCTGCCCTACCCTAAGCATTTTCCCAGAACGAAGGTTGTTCACCTGCATGATACTCTGTGCACTTGTCCGATAACGCATCGCAATGCGAGTAAGGGTTTCACCGCGCCGAACACGGTGCATTACATACTCCACCTTGGGCGGCGACCAGGTTGACATTTTGTCGATGCTCGCAAGCAAGCGGTCCCCTTTTCCCGGGGGCACTCTCAGCGCGAATTCCGTGTTAGGAGTAGCGTCACGCCGCAGCTCGGGATTCAATTCAGTGAGTTCCTCCCGCTCGATGCCCAGCTTTTCCGCAACGGTCTTCAAATGAACAGGTTTTTCAATGGTTACTGTTTCATAGGAGAGGGGGACGTCGATTTCATTCAAATTAAAACCGTAGTGCGCTGGATCATTCAGAATCGTCAGCACGGCAAGGAATCGGGGGAAGTATCGAGCGGTTTCCCGTGGAAGCCGCTCGTAAAAATCCCAGAAATTATCAAGGTAATCGACCTTCTGGTCCCTGATCACACGTGCGACAAATCCCTCCCCGCAGTTGTAAGCCGCAAGAACCGTGGCCCAGTCCCCGAACATGGAGTGCAGTTCCTTGAAGTAGGCAATCGCTGCGGCAGTGGATTTCGCCGGATCCAGGCGCTCATCGATCCAGGCATTCCTCTTGAGACCGTATTTGTAGCCCGTCGAGGGAATAAACTGCCATAAACCGAGCGCCCTTGAACGCGACATGGCCCTGACCTTGAATCCGCTCTCGATGAGCGGCAGCCACGAAAGCTCCTCGGGCATTCCGGCTTCCTTTAACGCCTTGACCATCTCGGCGCGGTATCTCCCCGATCGCTTATAAGACTCGATAAAGAAATTTCGTTCGATTGTCTGAAATGATTGTATCTCCCTTGTCACATGGTCATTGACGACCATCGGGATGGCAGCGGAAGTCCCCTTGACCGTTGTCTGGTGGGCCGCATACATTTCCACAACTCTTTTGGAAATGACGAACCGCAGATCTTCCTTCTGCTGGGCAATATCCGGATTGCCGGCGGGCACCTTTAGGATGAGCGCATAGGCCTGATCCAGGGTATCTAGGGCATGTTCCATGTCGCTATGTTCCCAATACTCCTGGGCTCTTTCGGTCATTTCTAGAGCGGTATCAAGGAGTGCCTGCTCTTCGTCGTCACTATCCTTGTCCACAGAAGAGCCGCTATCCTTATCCGCAGAAGCGCTGCTATCGCTCTGAACCGTCGCATCTCCGTCAGCAGGCGTTGTGTCAGGTTCCTCGGAAACTGACGAATTGTCGGTAACAATAGCGTTAGGAGATGGCGCTGCGACCGCGACACTATTTTCGGGAGATGATGTTTGCAGCGGAGCATTGCCGAGAAGCTCATTTTTGGGAACTGAGGAATGGGCGCATCCGAACAGAAGAAGAAGGGACGAGATGACGATGATGAGTCTGTATGCAATTGGCGGTGTATTCATGGTGAGATCGATAATAAACGAACTGCCACAAAATTGCAAACATAAATTCGCGATCAGGTGATTTTATAGACACTATTGCGGCTGGATAACACGTTCATTGACAGAGAGCGTTCCCGCATATTATAGTACCGTCAGGAGGACCGGACAAAAGGATGAAAGCAATCATAATCAGAAGAAATAAAAAACGATCGTGGAGTTTTCCTGCTGGGTTAGCTCTGTTACTCGCCTTGCCCCTGTTTCTTTTCTCTTGCGGCGGGCCCCATCCCGCGTCGTTCCGATAGGCTTTCCGAGCAGAGCAAACCTCATATCGTCATCGCCGATCTTGAACAACAAATACACCAGCTCATAAACAACGAACGAAAACAGTATGGCTTGCACGTGATCGCCTGGGATGATGCGCTTGCCCGCATCGCGAGGAGCATAGCCGTGATATGGCAATGAGAAGCTACTTTGCCCACGAATCTCCGGAAGGTCATGATTTTTCTTATCGATACCGCCGGGAAGGATATCGCTGCGCTATTTCAATCGGCACGACCATCCATCTAGGTGCGGAAAATATACTGCAGAATAATCTTTATGATTCGGTCATAACGGTGAACGGAAAAGCATTTTATGACTGGAATTCCCAGGCAAAAATCGCTGAAACAACGGTTCAAGGCTGGATGAAAAGCCCCGGACACCGCCAGAATATTTTAAAGCCTTACTGGAATAATGAAGGCATCGGCGTGTTCATTGCGCCCGATGACAAAGTGTATATTACTTAGAACTTTTGCTGATTTTATCCTTAGCTTGCCGCGAACCGTGATTTAAATTGCCCGGATCTGTCGCCGAAAACGTTACTAATAATGAAACGATTCCAGGCGTCCCCTGATCTATATAAAACACAATACACAGCTTTTTCCGAGGACATCAA
>CAVSPM010000019.1:0-401348 GCA_963729785.1 uncultured beta proteobacterium
GGCTCTCGACGATCAAGACCGCGTCCGGTTCGCACCACTTGCCGACCTTGTCGCGATAAGAACGCCCGGATTTCCTCCGGGGTCACCGTCGCGCCCGGCTTGAGGACGACCACGATGACCGGACGTTCGCCCCACTTTTCGTCAGGTCGCCCGATCGCGGCGGCCTCGCGCACGGCTGGGTGAGCGATCGCCAGGTTTTCCAGATCGATCGAGCTGATCCATTCCCCGCCGGACTTGATCACGTCCTTCGTGCGGTCGACGATCTTCATGAAGCCGTCGGCGTCGATGGTCGCGACATCCCCGGTGTCGAACCAGCCCCGCTTCCTCGCGAGCCGCGACCGGCCCCTGGCGGGAAATAACTGCCGCAGACCCAGTACCGCGCGCCTTCAGGGTGGCCCAAGCTCGTCGCCGTCCAACGGGCAGCTCCTTGCCGGCGGCATCGACGATCTTGATCTCGACCCCAAACAGCGGACGCCCCTGCTTGAGCCCTACCTCTCGCTGCTGCTGCCCGGGCAGCGCTTCGGTGCCTCGCGTCGGGACGTTGATGGTTCCCAGCGGGCTTAGTTCGGTCATGCCCCAAGCGTGGTCGTGCGGATCCCCCGCTTGGCAAAGTCGTCCATCATCACGGCGGACAGGCAGACCCGCCGATCACCACGCGGTTTAGGCGCGACGGGCGCTGGCCGGCTTCTGCAGGTGCGCGAGCAGGTTGATCCACACCGTGGGGACGCCGGCGGTGATGGTCACGCCCTCGTCTTCCATGAGCTGCGCGAGGCTCGGGCCGTCCAGGTGGGCCCCGGCATCACCAGCTTTGCAGCCGGCCGCCGGTGCCGCGTAAGGGATACCCCAGGCATTGACGTGGAACATCGGCACGACCGGCAGGATCGCATCGCGCGCCGTCAGGGCGAACGCATCGGCGAAATTCACGGCCATCGAGTGCAGCACGGTGGATCGGTGGCTGTACAGCACCCCGCGCGGATTGCCGGTCGTACCGGAGGTGTAGCAAAGCGAGGCTGCGCTGTTTTCGTCCTCGATGCGCCAGTCGTAGCTGTCGGGCTGGCCGGCCAGCAAGTCCTCGTAGCACATTGCATTGGGCAGGGAGGTAGCGGGCATGTGGGCCCGGTCGGTCATCAAGATGAACCCGCGCACGTTCTGGAGCTTGTCCGCCAGCCCCTCGAGCAGGCCGACGAAGCTCAGGTCGGTGAACACGTACCGGTCGTCGGCATGGTTGATGATGTAGGTGATCTGTCGACGAACAGCCGAGGGTTGATGGTGTGGCAGACGGCACCAATGCCCGCGACGCCGTAATAGAGTTCGAGATGACGGTAGCCGTTCCAGCCAGCGTGCCGACGATATCGCCTTGGCCCAAGCCAAGGCCGCGCAGGGCGTTGGCAACTTGCTTGGCCCGGCGTGCCAGATCGGCATAGCGGTAACGATGGATCGGACCCTCGACGGTGCGGGAAACGATCTCGCAGTCGCCGTGGTACCGCGCGGCGAACTCCAGAAGGGAAGGGATCGTCAGCGGTACCTGCATCATTTGTCCCAGCATGGGAGCCTCCTGGATCGTCCTATTGGCCACCGGCGCCCGCTCGGTCGCGGGCAAACGGGCCGCGGCCGGCGCGGATTTTGTGCCGGAGGCAAGTATGGGGGACGAAGTGCCGGCCGCGCAATCGGCCGATCGCGCGCTGGCGCGGGCGCGCGGTCGCGCCCGGTGGGGGCGGCCGCGCAGCACAGGTAGGGGTTGCGGGCTACTCGCGCATGAATTCGAGCATCTTCTCGCGCACATCCTCGGGGAAGACCGTGGCTTCCCGAGTCTGCTGCGAGGTGCACACCGCGATCCGGTTCATGCGCACGCGCTGTTCGCCATCTTTGTCCACGCCCATTGTGAAGCGCACCGAAGTGCGGCCCACATGCGAGAGCGTGAGCCAGAAGTCGACGACTTCTCCCATTTTCGTCGGTTTGGCAAAGGTCGCTTCCATGCGCACGGTCGGTAACGCCAGTCCCCGCGTCATGAGGAACTCGTCAAAGCGAATCTGAATCGCTTCGTACAACCAGTCTTCGACCAAGGCATTGAAGATGTGAAAATAATTGGGATAGAAGACTGTGCCGGTCGGGTCGCAGTGCGACAAGCGGATGAGATAGGGCTTGATGAATGTCATCGCAATCCTCCAGACAGCGCGTGGCGCCGAGCTACCGCGGCGGCAGTACCAGGGGTCCGATCTGCCGCGGTGCAGCAAGAAAAGCCGCCGCCCGAAGGTGGGCGCCACCGGTCCCCGTGGCTTCCACCCCGCGCTAGCCAGTTTTTCGGCGCCGGTCGGGGCGGCTTGAACGCGATAAGGCTCGAATTGCGGCGCAATAGCGCCAAAGAAAGCGTGCGAGCGTAAGCTAGCAGCGGTTGTCCCGGACGGTCTCAGGAGGAGTCGCCCATGTCGGTTCAGCACCCGCTAGGATCTGCGCCCCGCCCCGGCCATGAATTCGCCACCTTGGCGGGCGGTTGCTTCTGGTGCTTAGAGGCAGTCTGCGAGGAACTCGACGGTGTGGTCGACGTCGAATCGGGCTATTCCAACGGCGGCGCGGGTGCCCCCGATTACCGTCAAGTGTGCACCGGTGAAACCGGCTATGCGGAGGTGGTTCGAATCGAGTTTGACCCATCTCGCATTCGATTCCGCGAACTGCTGGAGGTTTTTTTCGCGATCCATGATCCGACCACGCCCAACCGTCAGGGCAGCGACGTCGGTACCCAGTACCGGTCGGCCATCTTCTACCACTCCGAGGAACAGCGGGCCATTGCCGCGGCGTTCCTGCACGAGGCAGCGCGTCTTTATGAAGACGAGATCGTCACGCAATTGTTGCCGGTAGAGCGCTACTACCGCGCGGAACCGTACCACCAGGAATACTTCCGCCAGAACCCGTCTCAGGGCTACTGCATGTTCGTGATCGGCCCGAAGTTGGAGAAATTCCGCCGCACGTTCGCCAGCAAGCGCCGCGTCACCGCGACCTAGGTTGCGGGCCGTTGGCTTGCACGGTCATGCAAAGAGGCGCTGCGTGCCATCGGCCCGCCGTGCGCACTCTCCCAGCCGGCCAAGAATCGCCGCGCATGCTCCGGGCCGGGCGCGGGATCGCCGCCCGTCGCTACTCCTGCCGGGCGCGCTCGATGATGGCCTGCGTGTTCAGAACGGTTTGACCGGTCCTTACGGCTGGGAGGGTCGGGCCGATGCGCGTGCGCAAATGCACGGTCGTGCCAACGTTGATCCCGGTTTCGAGCTTGAGCTGGGCGCCGATCTTTTGCGCTCGGTTGCGCATGTTGAGCAGCCCGCGACCGCCCACGCGCTCCTCGGCGATACCGCAGCCATTGTCGGCAATCCGGATATCGAGCCACTGCGCATCGCCGGTGCCCTCGGTGGCCAGCGTAACGCGTACGGCCTTGGCGCGGCTGTGCTTGAGTGCGTTGGTCAAGGCTTCTTGGACAATGCGCAGGATCGGCAATACCATGTCGGGGTGCAAGCCGAGTTCCTCGGGCAGACGGCGTGCGTCCCAGGTCAACTCCATGCCGGCCGCGCGCAGGCGCGGCTCCATGCGAAAGCGCAGGTTGCCCAGCGCCGCCGCCAGGTCCGCGTCGTCGGCCGCCAGGGCGTCGATGGCGAGGCGCATGTCGTCGATGGACTCGCGCAGGATCTGGGCGAACTGATCGTTGCTGACCGCGCCACGCTCGACGAGCATCAGGGAGGACATCAGTTGCGAACCCAGCCCGTCGTGCATGTCCTGCATGATGCGCTGCCGCTCCTGGGCTTCGACCTTGCCGCGCTCGCTTTCCCGCAAGCGCTCGAAGTTGCGCTTGAGCAGCTGTTCGCGTTCCCGCACCCGCGTCTCCAATTCCACGCGGGCCGCCTCGGTCTCGTGCATCGTCCTCATGAACCCGTCTATCAGCGGCGTGGCCAAGGCCAGGAGCATGAGCGGGCCGGCAAAATTCAGGGCCTGCACGCCGTCTAGTTCGTTGTGGCCGATATTGCTGCTGAAGTCGAGCATGCCGGCAAACACGAGAATCATTGCCGCCACCAGTACCAGTGGTTGCGGTGCCGACTGGCCTTGGGTGCGCCGGTACACGCCGATGCCGGCGGTGGCGGCGATCATCAGGATCAGCCCGGGCTGCCAGGACCAATCCAGGTACGGGTCAGCGCGGGTTCCGGTCAATACCGAAAGCAGCGGGCCGGCGGCGGCGAATATCCAGATGAACCACTCCCAGCGCGGCCAAGTCAAGGCGGACCGCCGCAGCAACGCCACGGCAAGCACGGCAACGAATGCGGCAATTGCTGCCATGCTGGCCAAGTGCACGCCGAAGCGCATCCCGATGGGCATGATCTCTACCAGCCCGGCCGCGCAGTACACCAGCCAGCAGCCCGAGGCCAGCGCCAGCAGCCTGGAATGGATGTCACGGCGTCGGAACCAGAGCGCGACGAAAACCGCCGCGATCAGCAAGGCGATGGTCGCCCCAGCCCAGTTCCACAGGTAGGCCAGAAAGAACTGCACCGTGTACGGATTCCAGAGCTCGCTCAGGGAGCCGACGTCGATTCCGGCCAGCAGATGTTCCCCCGGGCCGTAGGTCGACTCGATGAGAATCTCGTTGTCACCGACCAACAGCAGCGATGGATCGATCGCCAGCAACTGCGGGCGGCGCCATGCGACGTGGCGCCACTCGCTCTCGTCGGCGACCGCCCCAATGAAATGGCCATTGACGCTGAAGCGCCCGCCCTCGGTGGCGCGCCGCAGCAACAGTGCATAGGTGCGGTCGGGCAGTTCGGTCAGCGCAAAGTGCAGGCGCAGGGCGACGGTGCGCAGGGGTGCGCCGGCTTCGTAGCGCCAGCGCAACGGCAGCGCAAAGCTCGTGCGCGATTCGACGGCGCCCGGTTCCGTGGAAGCGGCCGGATCCGGGGCGATGAAGGACCACTCAAGCCTGTGGATGGGGATCGTTTGCGCCACGGCCGCCGTGCCGGCGGCATTCGCGGCCAGCAGGATCAGCGGCAGCAGCATCGCTCGCGCAAGGCCGGCAGCCGCGGCCAGCAGCGTCGTCAGTTTTCCGGGTTCATCGCCGGCGGCGCAAGGCCAACGATGCGGGCTTTGCGGCATGAATCGGATCGCTCAGGACTTGAGCAGCCCCATCTGGCTCGCCTCGTAGACCGCCTCACCGCGCGAGTGCACCGCGAGCTTGCGATAGATCTTCTTGATGTGCGCCGTCACGGTATGCGGTGAGATGCCGAGGATCTCGCCGATCTCGTTAAAGCTCATCCCCTTGGCAAGCAGTTGCAGAATCTCGGTCTCGCGGGCCGACAACGGGTTGTTCTCAGCGCTGGGCGAGCGGGTGGTCGGAGCGCTCGCGGGACTGGCGCCGGCCACGCCCATGCGCGAACGGATGGCGCGCAGAACGCTGCGCGCAACCACCGGGCTGACCGGCGATCCGCCGGCACGCAGCAGTCGAATGCAGGAGATCACATCGGCCGGCGTGGAATCCTTGAGGATGTAGCCGGTGGCACCAGCCTCGATCGAGGAGACCACGTGCTGTTCGTCGCCAAAGACGGTGACCACCATGATGTCGACGTCCGGGTTGCGCTGACTGACGCTGCGGATGAGATCGATGCCGGTCCCGTCCGGCAGGCCGAGATCGATCAGCATGACGTCAAATTCCTCGCGATCGATCAGCACCTGGGCCTCGCGCTTGTTGGCGGCAACGCCCGCAAGGCGCATCGTCGGCTCGCCTTCGATGATCTGCGCAAAGCGACGCCGGAACTCCGGCTCGTCCTCGACGATAATGATCGAAATCTGGTCAGCGCTCATGTTCGGTCACCCGCTCTTTCGTAGTTGCCGTTGGGCAAAACCTCGCTCGGCGCGCCCCGGCTGGATATGCATATCATATCCCGCCAACGGCCCGCCGACGCCAAGCGAAGACGCACGGACGGTCGGATGGCGCGCGCGGGCCCGTGCCATGACCGGCGTTCAGGGTGCCAGCCGCGTTCGCTGCCAGGGGCCTGGCACGTCGGCCGGCCCGGACCCCAGGGTGCGCGCGTACAGCAACCGGTCGTGCAGGCGGGAAGGGCGCCCTTGCCAGAACTCGATTTGCGCTGGCCGCAGGCGATACCCGCCCCAATGTGCCGGCCGAGCGGGAGCCTGTGTACCGGAAAACTGCTGCTCGGCCTGCGCATAGCGCTGTTCCAGGGCCTCCCGGCTGGCCACCGGTTCGCTTTGGGGCGAGGCCCAGGCGCCGATTCGTGCTGCCAGCGGGCGCTGGGCGAAGTAGCTGTCCGACTCGTTGGCCGCGACCAAGGCGATGGGTCCGCTGATACGCACCTGGCGCTCGAGCTCCGGCCAAAAGAACAGCAGACAGGCACGCGGATTTTGTGTCAGCTCGCGACCCTTGCGGCTCTCGTAATTCGTATAAAAGACGAATCCCTGGTGGTCGAACTCTTTGCACAGCACGATGCGCACGCTCGGTTGGCCGGCGGCGTCGGCCGTGGCCAGGGACATCGCATTGGGTTCGCGCCCCCCGGAGCCGACGGCATCGTCGAACCAGCGGCGAAATAGTTCCATGGGATCGGCGCCAGCCGCCTGCTCGTCCAGGGCCGAGCGTAGATATTCGGTGCGAAGATGCGTCTTTGGCATGGTGGTTTGCCCGGTTTGGGAAAGGAAGACACGGCGATGCTACGCCCCGCGTTTGACAACTGCACGGCTCGATGCGCCGTGAAATGGAGCGCACGGTGAGCGAACCAAGGAATGGGTACGGTGCGCCGGATGGCCTGGAACGCCGCTTCGGCGCCGTCGCACGTTTGTATGGATCGCAGAGCATGGACCGCTTTGGACGCGTGCGTGTGGCGGTGGTGGGTATCGGCGGGGTCGGCACCTGGGCCGCGGAGGCGCTGGCGCGCACCGGCGTAGCGCACCTGACCCTCATCGATCTGGACCACGTTTCGGAAAGCAATACGAACCGGCAGATCCATGCGCTGGACGACGAATACGGCAGGGCCAAGGTCCAGTCGATGGCCCGGCGCATCGCAGCCATACACCCGCGTGCCCAGGTTCAGGCGGTCGAGGAGTTCGTCGACGCCGACAACATGGATCGCCTGCTGACCGACATCGATGTGATCGTCGACTGCATCGATCAGGCCTCGTCCAAGGCCGCGATGGCGGCGCATGCGCACGATCGCGGCATCGCGCTGGTGGTTTGCGGTGCAGCCGGAGGACGCAAGGACCCGGCCCGCATCCGGCGCGACGACCTGGCGCGCGCGCAGGGCGATGCACTGCTGGCCAATGTGCGCCATCGCCTGCGTCACGATTATGGCTTTGCCGGTCGCGGCTCCGGCAAGCGCGCACCTCGATTCGGCATTGATGCGATATTTTCCGACGAACCGGTAAGCCGGCTGGCGCGGTGCCAGCCTGGCGAGGTCCCGCCGGGCAGTCCCCTGGCCTGCGGCGGGCTGGGTTCGGCGGTCACCGTGACGGCAACGATGGGCATGGTGGCCGCGGCTTGCGCCCTGGATTGGATTCAAACGCAATTCGAATCGCTGCCGCCGGCCGGGATTGCGACTTCAGAAGCGGGCTAGGCGGGTGGCTGCGGCACTTTGGCCCGCTGGGCCGGCGCCCCGGGGCTTGATGGCGGTCAACCCGCCGAAAAAGCAAAGGTCTAGCATGCTTCGCAAGGGGCGGCGCCACGCCGCCCAGGGAGACGTAGATGTTTAGCAAGATCCTGGTTCCGACGGATGGTTCCGAACTCTCCCTGCGGGCCGCCAAGGCCGCTGTGGAGTTTTCCAAGAGGTTGCAGGCCAGCATCGTCGCGCTGACGGTCGTGGAGCCGTATGCCTATGCGAGCCTGTCCGAGTTTCGTCCGGAGACGGTCGCCGAGTATGAGCGGCGGGCCGACGAAGTGGCGCGCGAGCGGCTGGCAGTGGTGGAGAACCTCGCACGTAAAGAGGGCGTCCCGGTCGAGTCCACCATTGCCCGGTCGTTTTCGCCTTACGAGGCAATCATCGAGGCGGCGGAGCGCCAAAAGTGCGACGGTGTCTTCATGGCGTCGCACGGGCGGCGCGGAATCAACGCGGTATTGCTCGGCAGCGAGACACAGAAAGTGCTGACGCATTGCGCATTGCCCGTCGTGGTCTTTCGCTAGGGCGGGGCATCCGATCGGCCGATATGAAAAAGGGGATGCCGGTAGCCGCTGGGCCGCGGGCATAAATACGCGATTGGCGCTGGGTTGCGGGACGTGCACGCTGACGCTGCTGCCTGCGCAGGTGGCGGCGTGTCAGGCTTGACGGAGCGTCAAGCGGGTAGCGTATGCGGTGGCCGGCCGTCCGGTCGCAACGCCGATCCGCCGTTCAAGGAGGATACATGAGCGACATTGCACAGGGCGTTTCGGATTTCGGCTACTTCGAGGTCGGCTTCGAGCCGATGGACGAGATACACCGCGAGTTCCACGATCTGCTGGTCGCCTTGGGCGAGGCCGGTGATCAGGGCGAGAAGCTGCTGGCCTTGCATGAACACCTGTTGCGCCACTGCGCGCAAGAGGAGCGCTGGATGCGCGAGTCCAATTTTCCGGCTTGCGACTGCCACCAGCGCGAGCACGAAATGCTGCTCGAAGTCGTGGCCGAGGTGCGCCGACGCTTCGATTCCGGGGATTCCGAGATCGTCGATCGCCTGGCGCGGGAACTGCCCGAGTGGTTCGCCGTGCACGCCAATGCGATGGATGCCGGATTGGCAGTGCACCTGCGCGGCTTGGCGCAAAATGGGCTCGAAGGCGCTACGCGTGCCCCGCAGGCCGAGGCCGCGGCCATCTGATAGGTATACCGGCGCCGCAACACTTGGGGCCTAGTGCCCCGAGCCGGGTGCCGCCGCCGGGGCCGCCGCAGCGCCTTGCGTGCAGGCCCGGTCGGAGAAGCTCACACGCCCCTGCTCCTCGCAGCGAAAGACGTGTCCCGGGTCCATCAGCACTTCGTCACCCTTGTCGGGTCCGGCGCTGTCCTTGGCCGGTGCCGGCTTGGGCCGGTTCGTCGTGATGGTGACGGACCCGGCGTCCGGCTCGTAAAAGTGCGGGGATATCAAGCGGTAGGCCAGCAGGCCCACGCTGCCGATCAGGGCGACCAAAACGAGCACGGTCAACAGCCGCAGCGAAAGATCGAAACTGCGATCGCCCGCGGTGGCTTCGACACCTTCGGCCGCCGTCGGATTGCGATCCCCCGCAGGGTTCGACCCTTTGCCGCTGCCGGCTTGCGCGGGCGCAGGGTGTGAGGAGAGTGCGGTCATCATCTTGCCCTGAATACATATACGTGCGTGCGCGACGCCAATCGCGTCTGTTGGGACGGCCCGATCGCGCACCGGTGTCCGCCATTATGGACCGGTTGGGGCGCCGGGCGGTCCTTCGCGCAGCCTGCTGGCAGGCCATAATCTTGCCCGGTCCCCCCGACGGTTTGCGCCATGGCCAGTGATGTGGCAACAATGACGAAGGTTCAATCCCCGACCTGCGGGCTACGCCCGTTGCTGCGTCGCGCGTGCGCCGTGCTGACGTTGCTGGCGTCGTGCATGGGCGCTGCGCTGGCGCTGGAGCACGCCGAGCCTCGCAGCGTCACGCCCCGTGGCCCGCTGGGCCCGTCGGAGCAGGCGATGGTGGCGATGTTCGAGTCGGCGGCGCCATCGGTGGCGTACATCACCACCGAAGTGATACGCAGCGCCGGCATCTTCGGCTCCGAGGTGGCGCACGGCGCGGGCAGCGGGTTCGTGTGGGACGCTGCAGGTCACATCGTCACGAACAACCACGTGGTCCAGGGCGCGAACCGCGTCTACGTGCAACTCGATGCGGGCGACGCGATCGAGGCGCGCGTCGTCGGCGCTTCCGCAGAATACGACCTTGCCGTGGTAAAGCTGCGGCATCTGCCGCACGGTCTGCGGCCGATCGAACTTGGCACTTCAGGCGATCTGAAGATCGGGCAGACCGTCTATGCCATCGGCAACCCCTTTGGTCTGGAGCGCACCCTTACGCACGGCATCGTCAGCGCGCTCGATCGGGAACTGCCGACGAGTTACGAGCGCGAGATCGCCGGCGTGATCCAGACGGACGCGGCGATCAACCCCGGCAATTCGGGCGGCCCGCTGCTCGATAGCGCCGGGCGGTTGGTCGGCGTCAACACGGCCATACGTTCGGAATCGGGCAGTTCCGCAGGTATCGGCTTTGCCATACCCGTGGATCTGGTCAATCGCGTGGTGCCTTCGCTGATCGCGCGCGGCCGGGCGCCTCTGCCAGGCATTGGCATCACGCCGGTGCGCTCGGACCTGGTCGAGCGCGCCGGAATCGCCGGCGTGGTGATCGCCGACGTGCGACGCGGTACGCCGGCCGCGGAGGCCGGTCTGCGCCCGATGAACGCCAAGACGGGAAATCTGGGCGACGTCATCATCGCGGTCAACGGCAAGCGCATCGAGGGGCTGTCCAATTTCGTGGCCGAACTGGGGCGCATCGGCGTCGACGGCATGGCGGAGTTGACGGTCGTGCGCGATGACCGGGAGCGCCGCGTACGCGTTCGGGTGGTTGAAGTCGGACGCTGATACCGGCCTGCCTGGCTCGCGCCCGCTAAAGCCGTGCGGTCGAACGCTGTAGCCAATCGAGCGATGCGCCCTCCAGCAGCGGGGCAACGCGCTCACGCACCCGCTGGTGATACTCGTTCAGCCAGTCCACTTCGTCGGGGCGCAAGAGCGACCGGTCGATGCAGCGACGGTCGATGGGGCAAAGCGTCAGGGTTTCGAACTTCAGGAATTCACCGAACTCGCCGGTTCCGGCCGCGACGACCGCAAGCAGGTTTTCGATGCGCACGCCCCAGCGCCCCGGCCGGTAGATGCCCGGTTCGTTGGACGTGATCATGCCGGGCTGCAAGGCCGTCTGCGGATCGGGCGCCAGCAGCGGGGAGATCGCATGCGGGCCCTCGTGGACATTCAGAAAGTAGCCGACGCCGTGTCCGGTGCCGTGGCCATAATCGACTCCGGCAGCCCAGATGGGCGCCCGGGCCAGGCTGTCAAGCAGGGGCGCACGCGTTCCGCGAGGAAACTGCGCCCGCGAGAGCTGGATCATGCCCTTGAGCACGAGCGTGAAATCGCGGCGCTGGTCGGCCGACGCGTTGCCAATCGCTACCACCCGCGTGATGTCGGTCGTGCCATTTTCGTACTGTCCGCCAGAGTCGATGAGCAGCAGACCCTCGCCGCCATTCGGGCCGTCGCAGATCAGTGCATGTGACTCGGTCGAGGCGCTGTAGTGCGGTGCCGCGCCATTGGCGTTGTAGGCCGCGATCGTGCCAAAGCTGAGGCTGACGAATCCCGGGCGGCGCGCGCGCGCGCCGCTGATACGCTCGTCGATCGTCAATTCGGTGATGGGCTCGCGCCGCTGCAGGGCCTGCTCGAGCCAACAGAAGAATTCGCACAGTGCGGCGCCATCCTGCTCCATGGCCACGCGGACATGGGCCAGCTCCTTCTCGGACTTGCGTGACTTGAGCAGGGTCGTCGGATTGATCTGCTCGACGAGGCGCACGCCCGGGGTCACAGACTGGACCATGGCCAGCGTGACACGCCTCGGGTCGATCAGCAACGCGTCGCCCGGTGGCAGCGCGCGCAGTGCCGCTGCCGCTTGGCCGTAGTCCTCGAGCACCACGCCGTCGCCGGCCAGTCGGGCACGCAAGGGTGCGGGTATCTTCCCTGGGGCGACGAACAGGCGTAGCTCCCGCAGCCCGACGAGCGCGTGCGCCAAAAAGACCGGGTTGAACGGGACGTCTGACCCCCGCAAGTTCAACAGCCAGGCGATGTCGTCGAGGCTGGAAATCCAGTGCCACTGGGCGCCGCCCGCCTGCATTTGCTCGCGCACCAGCGCGATCTTCTCGCCGCGCTGCAGCGATTCGAAGTCGCCGCCGCGCTCGAACACGGCCGCATCGGGCAAGCCCGGCCGCCCGACCCAGACGTCGTCGATCAGGTCGTGGTCCGTAACCAGTTGCGCGCCGCGCTGCTGCACGGCCGTCTCGATCGAGCGCGCCAACGCCAGTCCCAGGCTGGCCCCATCGACCCCAACCTTGGAGTCGCGCGCGACGTGCTGAGCCAGCCATTCCATCAGCGCGGTACCGGTCGCACTGCTCGCCTTGACCGCGTCAATGCCGGTGCCGGCAAGACGCGCCTCGGCCTCGACCCAGTAGCGGCTATCGACCCACAGACCGGCAAAATCGGCGGTCACGACCAGAGTGCCGACGGAGCCGGCAAAGCCGCTAAGCCAGCGCCGCGACTGCCATCGCTGCGGCAGGTATTCGGACAGATGAGGGTCAGAGGAAAGCGCGATCCAGGTCGACAGGCCGCGGGCTCGCATGCTTGCCCGCAGCGCGTCGATGCGCGCTCGAATCTGTTCGATCGGTTCCATCAAGGCATCCACGTCGGCACCATCCACGGCTTTCTTGGGCGCAGGGTAAAGCTTATTGCTAGGCCAGCATACCAAGCGCCCGGCAAGCGGCCGCGGGCACGGCGCCGTCGGCGGCGCCGTGCCGGACTCAGCGACCGCGCGAGTCCTTGAGGCTCACGATCCGGTTGAAGACCGGCGCGTCGGGTCGATGATCCACGCGGTCGGCGACGAAGTATCCATGGCGCTCGAATTGGTAACGGTCATCCACCTGTGCCGCTTGCAAGGAAGGCTCCAGGTAGGCCGACAGGACCTTGCGGCTGTCGGGCGTGAGCAGCGTGCGATAGTCGGCCGCATCCGAGTCTGGGTCGGCCACCGCGAACAAGTGCTCGTACAGTCGCACCTGCGCGGGCAGCGCGTCGGCGATGGGCAGCCAATGGATTGCCCCCTTGACCTTGACGCTGTTGGCTCCGGGGGTTCCGCTGCGGGTTTCGGGAAGAATCTCGGCGTAGACCGTGGTGACGTTGCCGGCGGCGTCCTTTTCCATCCCCGTGCAGCGCGCCACGTAGGCGTAGCGCAGGCGCACGAGCCCTCCCGGAGCCAGGCGGAAGTAGTCCGGCGGCGGATTCTCGTGGAAATCGTCCCGCTCGATCCACAGCTCGCGGCGCAGGGAGATGCGCCGCATCGGCGGTTCCTCTCCGGCCTTGTCATGGGGGTTCACCGGCGCTAGGCAAAGCTGCGGTTGTGCTCATCGACATTGGTCAGGACCAGGCGCAATGGGTCCAGGACGGCCATTGCCCTGGGCACGCGGACGTCCAGATCGTCGCGCACGGCCTGTTCCAGCACGGCGATATCGATGCGCGAGTCGGCTTTGCTGACGCCGATGCGTTCGGCAAACAGGGCCAGGCTCTGCGCGGTATAGCCGCGGCGGCGCATGCCGACCAGGGTCGGCATGCGCGGGTCGTCCCAACCGTCGACCAATCTGTCCTCGACCAGCTGGATCAGCTTGCGCTTGCTCAGCACGATGTGGTCGAGATTCAAGCGTGAGAATTCGTATTGGTGCGGCAGATCGAACGGGTCCGGCCGATCCGCCTCGAGCGCGTGCGTGAGCAAGGGCGCAAACTGCTGAGCCGAACCGGCGAGCAGGTCGAAGAAGACGTCCAGGTCGCGCACCACGGCGCCCCGGTCGCGTTCCCAGCGCAGGAACAGCGCACGCATTTGTGCCTCGGCATCGCTGGCAAAAAGCTTGTGGGCGAAGTTGTGGCAGTGCATGGCGAACTCGCGCGCGGCTTCCACGCCCTGGCCGCGGATCGCCGCGACGCGCTCGAGCGCCCGGCGCCATTGCGGCGCGCGCAGCACCGGCACGCAGCGCTCCAGGCACCAGTCGTACAAAGGGCGGTGATCCTCGAACTCCAGCGTGCAGATGCTGTGCGATATGCACTCGAGCGCGTCCGACAGCGCGTGGGCATAGTCGTACATGGGATAGATGCACCACTGGTCGCCGGTCCGGTGATGGTGCGCGAAGCGGATGCGGTACAGGGCCGGGTCGCGCAGATTGATGTTGGGCGAGGCCATGTCGATGCGGGCGCGCAGCACCATGCTGCCCTCGGCATGCTTGCCGGCGCGCATCTCGCGCAGCAGTTGCAGACTCTCGGCCGTCGGTCGGGACCGGTACGGCGAATCACGACCACCCTCGGTCAGCGTGCCGCGCGTGAGCCGCAGTTCCTCGGCGCTGAGCTGGTCGACGTAGGCGTGCCCGCTCTGGACCAGGAACTCGGCGCAGTCGTAAAGCTGCGCGAAGTAGTCGGAGGCAAAGTACAAGTTGTCCTCCCGAGCGTCGGCCCAGTCGAAACCCAGCCAGCGCACGGTCTCGAGTATGGAATCGACGTACTCCTGTTCCTCGCGCGTCGGATTGGTGTCGTCGAAGCGCATGTGGCAGCGCCCGCGAAAATCGCGCGCCAAACCGAAGTTCAGGAAGATCGACTTGGCGTGCCCCAGATGCAGGTAGCCGTTGGGCTCCGGTGGGAAGCGCGTGCGCACGCGCGCCGAATCGACCGGCCCGGCCTGCTGGAAATCGCCGTCGCCCGGCCGACCGTTCCAGCGGCGCGCGCCGAAGCGGTTGGCCGCCAGATCGATGGCAATGATGTTGCGGATGAAGTTGGCCGCCGGAGCCGGTGCCGGGACCGCCGTTGGTTTCATGGATGACTTCTTGTTCATGGTCGTCGTACATTGTAGCGGCGTCGCCGCGGGGAGGGCGACGGGCGGGCGGTGTCGCTCAGATAGGCGACCAACGCGCCGGTCGGCGGGGTCGCAGCGGCAGGTCCAGTGCGCAGCAAAGGCGCCACCACTCCAGGCTGGCGGCCCGCCGCAGCACCGTCCATGGACGCGTTTCGTCGATGCACACCCGGGCGCGCTGGCGCAGCACGATGGGCGTGCCGAGCAGTCGCGCACGCCGGCAAAACCCGACGTCCGGGGGCTCCTCCGTTCCGGAAAATCCTTCCAGGGCAAGAAAAGCGGCGCGCGTGATGAAGATCGCCTGTTCGGCCAGTCCGACACCGGTGGCGCGTGCGCCGGCGTTGGCGAGCGCGGCGGCAATGCGCAGCGGCAGGCCGCCCTCCATGCCGCCGGCGCCCGCGTCCGCATGCAGGTGGAGGTCGAAAAAGCCCCACGGGCTAGGACCGTTGTCCAGCGCGCGGGCGATCGAGCGGTCCGCGTCCGCCGGCAGCCGCAGGCCAACGGGCAGGAACAGCAAGGCCTGGGCCGCTTCCTCTTCCGCCGCCCGGCCCCCGGCGTTGGCTTGCCAAGCCCAGCCGCGCGGGGCCAGGATGACGCGATCGGCCAGCGGGCGCGCACGGACCGGTCCATCGTCCCGGCTGCCACCGTCGACCACGATCAGGCGGTGCCCGCGCTGGCGCAGCGGCGCCAGCGCGTGCAGGCTCGCTTCGATGCTTGGGGCCCGATCGAGCATGGGGACGATCACCGCCAGCCGCATATCGGCAACGCCTCAGACGTCGAGGCGGCGGATCGCGCGCGACAGGAATTCGAGGTTGCGCAGCACCGTACGGCAACTCGCGCAATAACGCAGGTGCCACCACAGCGCCCAGCGTTCCCCCAGCGGCAGGCGCGCGTCCTTTTGCCGCGACATCAGCCAGTCCGCGTTGCGACAATCGATGCGCCACCTAGCCATGCTGCCCGGCACCTTCCCGGCCGAACCAGTCCGTGTTCAGACATTCTCGCAGCCGCAGCCGCGCCCGATACAACATCACGAAACAGTTGGTCGACGTCACCTGCATTTCCTTACATACCTCCTGCGTGTCCAGTTCGAGCCATTCGCGCAGCAAGAAAGTTCGGGCCAGGGGCGCCGGCAGCCGGTCCAGACAGGCCTGCAGCACCGCGAGGAACTGGCCCCGGGAGAGCTGTGCTTCCGGGTCGCCCCACTCCAGGGGCGAGGCGACCCGGTGGCCGTCGGCTTGGAAGAAATCGTCGAGCGACTCTTCGTTGCCCGATTCCTGCTGCGCTTCCATCGACACCTCGCGCCGGCAGCGGCGCAATTGATCGATGATCTTGTGCTTGAGTATGCCCACGACCCAGGTGCGAAGCTGTGCTTTTGCGCTGAACGAAGCCAAACCCTCGACGGCCGCCAGCATCGTCTCGGAAACAGCGTCCTCCGCCCAGGTGTCGTTGCGCAGCTGCAACCTGGCCAGTCGCAGCAGCATCGGGCGCATGCCGGCGATGTCCTGCGCCCTGCGAACAGCAACCGCAGGCGTAGGCGAGGCACTCGCGCTGTTCGGACCGTTGGCGGATGCGGGTGCCATGGAATAGGGCGGCTCGGCGAGGACCGTCGCGAGGCTAGCGGCCGGTCGGGGCGCCATCGTCGTCGCGTGCGGCGGCGCCAGACGGCGCAGCCGCTCGATCAACGACGAGGTATCCCAGCGGGCTCCGCCCATGGCCTGAATCTGCGCGTAGTACTGGTTCACCAGAGTGGCGACCGGGATCTGGGCGCCGTTGTTTTTCGCCTCGGCCAGACAGATGTCCAGGTCCTTGCGCATCCACTCGACGGCAAAGCCGAAGTCAAATCGCCCCTCGATCATCGTGGCGCCACGGTGTTGCATCTGCCAGCTCTGTGCCGCGCCCTTGCCGATGACCTCGAGCACGAGTTTCATGTCCAGTCCGGCCCGCTCGCCAAAGTGGATGCCCTCGGCCAGCGACTGGATCAATCCGGCAATGCACAATTGGTTCACCATCTTGGCCAGCTGACCGGCACCGCTATCGCCGATTCGCGTTATCGCCCGTGCGTAGGCCTGCATGACCGGCTGCACGCGGGCCAGCGCAGCCGGGTCCCCACCGCACATGATGGTCAGGGTTGCTCCTTCGGCACCGGCCTGCCCACCGGAGACCGGGGCATCGACGAAATCGAAACCAGCCGCCAGAGCCGTTTGGCAAAGTTCGCGCGCAACCGACGCCGATGCCGTCGTATGGTCGACAAAGACCGATCCGCGCTGCATGCCGCCGAACGCCCCTTGCGGCCCCGTCGTGATCTGCCGCAGGTCGTCGTCATTGCCGACGCAGGCGAACACGACGCGCGCGCCGCGTGCCGCCGCCGCCGGCGTTTCGGCTACACGGCCGCCCAATTCCCGGTGGGCCTCGGCCCATCGCCGGGCCTTCTCCGGCGACCGGTTGTAGACCGTCACCGCATGGCCGGCGCGCGCCAGATGGCCGGCCATGGGGTAACCCATGACGCCGAGTCCAAGAAAGGCAACCGGCTGCACGTGTGCGCTGGTCTGGGGTGCTGTTGTTTCCGAATGCATGATCGTCCTTGTCGTACGCCGACCTACCGACTCGGGTCCGGGCGTTGGCTCAAAAACCGCCCGCCTGTCCATCGCGGCGGCTGTCGCTGGCGGCGACATATCCTTCTAGTCTCGGATCGCCCAGCCGCCAGATGAACTGGCCCGAACCAAAATCCATGTACGAGTCCTGCGCTTGCACGAGCCGGTGCCCGCGGCGCTCCAGTTCGGCGCAACTGGTGGCGTCCATACCGGGCTCCAGCTCCACGTCCAACCCCTGGTTCCACTTCCAGCGGGGCGCATCGCACGCCGCCTGCGGCTGCTGGTGGGCCAGCAACATGCGGCACAGCGTCTGCACCTGACCCTGCGGCTGCATGTTGCCGCCCATCACGCCAAAACTCATCTTCGCTTTTCCGCCGTGCGTCAGGAATCCGGGGATGATGGTGTGAAAAGGGCGCTTTCCCGGTGCGACGCAGTTGGGATGCGCCGGGTCCAGGGAAAATGCATGGCCGCGGTTTTGCAGCGAGATGCCCCAGCCCGGCACCACCACGCCGGAGCCAAAGCCCATGTAGTTGGACTGAATCAAACTGACCATGATGCCGCTCTCATCGGCGGCGCTCAGGTAGATCGTGCCGCCGCGCGGCACCAGGCCGCAGGTCCAGGACTGCGCCCGCCGCATGTCGATGCAACGGGCGCGCGCGCGCAGGTAGCCGTCGTCGAGCAGCTGCTCGGTGCCCACGCGCATGGACGCTGGATCGGCGACGTGGGCGTAGACGTCGGCAAAGGCGATCTTCATCGCCTCGATGGCGACGTGGTACCAATCGGCGGTGTCGACTGGATAACTGGCCATGTCCGTATGCCGCAGTATTCCCAGGCACATCAGCGCGGCAATGCCCTGGCCGTTGGGCGGGATCTCGTGCAGCTCGTGGCCGGCAAACGGGCTGGCAATCGGCCGTACCCATTCGGGCCGGTACGCGGCCAGGTCCTCGGCGGTAAGGGCGCCGCCGGTGGCGCGCGCAAAGGCGGCCACCGCGTCCGCGATCTCGCCGCGATAAAAGGATTCGCCGCGCGTGCGCGCGATGCTGCTGAGGGCGCGCGCCGCGCCGGGGATCGTGTAGCGCTCGCCGACCTGCGGTACGCGCCCGCGCGGGAGGAAGTGTTCGGCAAAGCCGGGCTGGTCCGCCAACAGGGCGGCACCCTTTTGCCACTTGTGCTGCGTGATCGGGCTGACGGCGCAGCCGCGCTCGGCATACTCGATGGCCGGCGCCAGGACCTCCTCGAAAGCGAGCCGCCCGAAGCGCCCCTGCAAGGCCGCCCAGCCGGCCACCGCGCCCGGCACGGTTACCGTATCCCAGCCGCGAAGCGGCCGCGTCGTCTCGCAGTCCTGGCCGTAGCGCGCCGCGAAATAGGACCGCGACCACGCTGCGGGCGCCGTCCCGCTGGCATTCAACCCGTGCAGTTCTTCGCCTGCCCACACGAGCGCAAACAGATCCGATCCCAAGCCGTTGGAGCACGGCTCGGCCAGCGCGATGACCGCGGCAGCGGCAACCGCGGCATCGACGGCGTTGCCGCCTCGGGCCATGATGCGTAGCCCGGCGCTCACGGCCAGCGGGTGCGAGGTGGCCACCGCGTTGCGCGCGAAGATCGGCGTGCGTACGCTCGGGTACGGGTTGGTCCACGAAAAGGCGGATTCGATGGTCACAGTGTCCGGGACAGCTCGGTCGATTCGCGACAGCCGCGGGGCCATTGTGCATCCTAACGCGCGAGCGCGGCCGACTGCGCGCCGGGCGAATACGTTGTAGAATGATTTTTCGGGCTTCGCAGGCAGCGGGTGCTTGTTGGCGTTGCCCGATGAGTCTGGCTGCAGGCCAAAATCTTCTCGGCGCCGTTCACGGGTCGCAGGAACTCACGGGCTGCCCGCGTGCCGCTGAATTTTTGGGCCCCGAGCGTTGCCGGGGACGTGGTCCGGGTGGCGCTCGCATCGCTACGGTTGACTATGCAGGGTTGGCGATATACTGACAGCCAGCGATGCCGGCCGCCCGAGGCTGGCGGGGCGATCGGGCATTTTCGTGGCCCGGTCGGTACGAGTGCGGATCGTTGCTAGAAATCCGATGAGGGCCAAAGGCCCAAGCATCTGTCGTATAGTCTGAAACCTGATGAACGCCAATCTGGCCGATAGGATCAAAACGTTGATCGCCGAGCACTTCGGGATTGAACCGGACAAGCTCACCCCAGAGACGCAGATCGCCAGCTTCGGCATCGACTCGCTGGCGATGATCGAATTCATGTTCCAGATGGAAGAACAGTTCAACATCCGGATGGCCGATTCGCGCGCACCCTTAGTCACTGTGGCCGACGTCGTAGCGGAAATCGAGCGTGCGGTGCGCGAGCAACAACCTGCCCAGGCGGCCTGACCCCGGCAGCCCGTGCACCTTTTCTCGCCCGAGCCGGGCCCGACCGACGAGGCCGGCCGTTGCACAAACTTGAGTAGACACAAACCCGTCGTCGCGAGGCACTCGTGGTGCCCATGAACGTCGAATGATCTTCACATGAGCCAATCGCGCACGGTCTGCGTCACCGGCTTGGGCATTCTGAGCCCCATCGGCAATGGCGTGGCGTCCTTCCTCGGCGGTCTGCAGAGCGGTCGCTCGGGGATACGGCCGTTGCAAGCGGACTTTGCGGCCCGTCTTGCGTACAACGCCTTTGGCGTGGTCGATCTGCCGGCACAGACGCTGGTTGCGCGCTCGCGCTTGGCCGGGATCGATCGGTTCAGCGCCTTTGCCCTGATCGCCGCGCATGAGGCGGTCGCAGGCGCGGGCCTCGTTGGCCATCCGGCGCTCGAAGGCGCCATGGTGTGCGTGGGTACCGGTATGGGCGGGGCCGAAAACACCCAGCAAGGCTACGAGGAACTGTTGCTGCGTGGGGGCGCCCGGATAAATCCGCTCCTTGTTGTCAAAGCCATGAACAACGCGGCGGCGGCGCACATCGCCATGGATTTTCGTTGCCATGGAAAGAGCATTACGTATTCGACGGCCTGCTCCTCCTCGGCCATCGCCATCGGTGAAGCGGCGCTGGCGATCCGCGGCGGTCGCGCCGATCTGGCCATCGCCGGTGGCAGCGAAGCGCTGCTTACGCTGGGCACGATCAGCGCATGGCAGGCCTTGCGTACGCTGGCAATTCCCGATCCGGCCGATCCGGCGTCGGCTTGCCGCCCGTTTTCTGCTGACCGAACGGGCTTGGTCCTGGCAGAGGGCGCCGGATTCGCCATTCTCGAGGAGGAGTCGCACGCGCGCGCCCGCGGTGCGACGATTCTTGCCCGCGTCAGCGGCTACGGCGCGAGCACCGATGCCACGCATCTGACCAAGCCGGACGCGACCGGACAGGCGATTGCGATGCGGGCGGCCTTGACGGATGCGGGCCTGGACGCAGCCGACATCGGTTACGTCAACGCGCACGGCACGGCGACCCTGGCCGGCGACGTGATCGAGACCGAAGCGATCAAGCGCGTCTTCCAGGAGCACGCGCGCAGCCTGGCCGTTTCCTCGACAAAATCGATGCACGGACACGTGATGGGAGCCACTGGCGCAGTGGAGTTCATCGCCAGCGTGCTCGCCTTGCAGCACCGGTTCTTGCCGCCGACGATCAACCTGCGCGTACCCGATCCGGCCTGCGACTTGGACTATGTCCCGAATCATGCGCGACACGACGTGCCGCTCAACCACGTGATGTCGAATTCGTTTGCCTTCGGTGGCAGCAACGCCGTTTTGATCGCATCGCGCGCTGCCGATTGAGCGCGGCCCTTGGGCGCACCTGCGGTATCTTCCTGGCCCTATCCGCGCATGTTGGCGCATCGCGGAGGCGGCACGCTGGCCCCGGAAAACACGCTGGCGGCTTTTGAGGTCGGATGGGCGCATGGCTATCGTGCCGCCGAGTTCGATGCCGTCTTGTCGGCCGATGAGATTCCGGTGCTGCTGCACGACGAATCCCTGGAACGCACCACCAACGGCACCGGCTCGGTCGCCAGCAAGACGGCGGCGGAGCTGACCCGCCTTGACGCTGGCAGCTGGTTTGATGTCCGCTTTGCCCAGGCGCGCGTGCCTACGCTGCTGCAGGCGCTGCGTCACTGCTGGGAGCGAGGCATGTGGCCAAATATCGAAATCAAACCGGTTGCGGGGCGGGAGGCTAGGACGGGCACCGTCGTGGCGGAGACGGTTGCGGCATTTTGCGAAGAGATGCGCCGCACGGATCCCGCGAAGGCTGCATGGTTTTCGCCTCTGCTGTCCTCCTTTTCACCGACCGCCTTGGCGGCGGCACGGCGGGCAGCACCCGATCTGCGCCGCGGGCTGCTGTACGGTCGGGTACCAGCGGATTGGCAGTCGGCGCTGCGCGAGCTCGATGCTTTTTCCTTGCATTGCGACCACCGCAGGCTAAGGCGAGGGACAGCGCAGGCGATTCACCAGTCCGGTACCGGACTGATGTGCTACACGGTGAACGATCCGCATCGGGCGCGCCAGTTGCGCCTATGGGGCGTCGACGCGATTTGCACCGACCGTATCGACCTGATCCCCCCTGACGGCGCCGGCTTGCCCCCGTAAAGGCCATGGTCTAACGCTAGGCTGCGGCAAAAGCGCTATTCCTCGTGCTTGGCGGCGCCGGAGCCCAAGATGCTGCGCAGCCGTGATGCGTCCAGAATGCGCACGTGCTTTTGATCGACCTCGACCATATGTTCCTGCGCAAAGCGCGACAGGCAGCGGCTGACCGTCTCGAGCTTTAGCCCAAGAAAACTGCCGATTTCCGCCCGCGTCATGCGCAAAACGAATTCCGAGCGCGAATAGCCCCGCGCCTCAAAGCGCTGTGAAAGATTGAGCAAGAATGCGGCCAGCCGTTCTTCGGCGCGCATGCTGCCTAGCAGCAGCATCACGCCATGCTCGCGCACGATTTCCCGGCTCATCACTTTGCGCAGGTGATTTTGCAGCGCCGGCAGGCCCGAGGAGATTTCCTCTACGCGCTCATAGGGAATCACGCAGACCTCGGTATCTTCCAGCGCAGTCGTGTCGCAGGTGTGCGCATCGGCGGAGATCCCGTCCAAACCGACAAGCTCTCCCGCCATGTGAAATCCCGTGACCTGCTCATGGCCATCGGACGACATCAGCGTGCTCTTCAGAAACCCCAATCGAACCGCGTAGAGGGACTCAAACCGGTCACCGGACCGAAAAAGCGCCTCGCCACGGCGCAACTTGCGTCGGGTCGCAACGATCTGCTCGACTCGATTCATCTCCTCGTCGGAAAGCCCGATCGGGAGACACAATTCTCGAAGGTTGCAGTTCGAACAGGCGACGCGCAAATTGGCGAGGTTCATGGGCGGTGCGCTATTTTTTGGCCGGGCGACTCCGGCCAGCGTTAGGGCGAGAGCAGGGCGGAGCCAGGACGCAAGCGGCCTGGGTTGATGCCGGTCAAGGCCTCCACCACCGAAGGTGTGATATTACTCCCCCTTGGGCTAGGTCGAGGATGGGTGGCAAGTGGAAGACGCAGTGAGTCACAAGGTGGATTCTGGCGGCGCCGGACAGGTCAGCGTACCAGACCGGGCAACGCTGCGTCGCTTCGACCAGCCGGGTCCGCGGTATACGTCGTACCCAACGGCCGATCGGTTCGTCGAAGCCTTCGACGCGGCGGCCTACGCGCGCTGGCTCGCCGTCCCGGGGTCCGGTGGCGTGCGCCCGCTTTCGCTGTACGTGCACTTGCCTTTTTGCAACACGATCTGCTACTACTGCGGCTGCAACAAGATCGTCACCAGAGATCACAGCAAGGTCGGGGAGTATCTGCAGTTCCTGCAGCGCGAGGTCGCATTGGTCGCGGCCCAACTCAAGGGTTCGCGGCCGGTCGAACAGTTGCACTTTGGGGGCGGCACGCCCACGTATCTTGAAATCGACGAGCTGCAGCGCGTCATGGTCATGTTGCGCGAGGCATTCACGTTTGCCCCGCGCGGTGAGTTCAGCGTCGAGATCGATCCGCGTACGGCGCCGCCGGAGAAGGTCCGGGCCCTAGGCCTGCTCGGTTTTAACCGCATCTCGGTCGGAGTTCAGGATTTCGACCCGGACGTGCAGCTTGCCGTCAACCGGGAACAAAGCTTCGAGATCACCAGGGCCAGCATCGAAGCGGCCCGCGCATCCGGGTTTCAGTCGGTGAACCTCGACCTGATCTACGGACTGCCGCGTCAGAGTCGCGGCCAGCTTTGCCGTGACATTGGACCGTGTGCTGGAGTTGCAGCCGGACCGCGTCGCGTTGTACCACTATGCGCACTTGCCCGAACGCTTCAAGCCGCAACGTCGAATCGACGCGGAGGCGTTGCCCTCGCCCAGGAAAAGCTCACCATCATGATGGATGCGATCCGGAGGCTGTGCGCCGCCGGGTACGAGTACATCGGCATGGATCACTTTGCCAAGACCGATGACGACTTGGCGCGCGCTCAGCGCCAGGGCCGGCTGCACCGCAATTTCCAGGGCTACAGCACGCGTGCGGATACCGACCTCATCGGCCTGGGGGTATCGGCAATCAGCAAGGTCGGGCCGACCTACGCCCAGAACGTGCGCACGCTCGACGAGTACTACGAAGCGCTGCGTGGCGACCACCTGCCCATCCAGCGCGGCATCCAGCTCAATGCAGATGATCTGGCCAGACGCGCGGTCATCATGGCGCTCATGTGCCATTTCGAGGTGGCCAAGGAGGCCATCGAGACCTCGCACCTGCTCCGGTTCGACGAGTATTTCGCCCAGGAGTTGGCCGAGCTCAAGACCTTCGAGGAAGCCGGCCTGGTCGAGTGCGGGCCGGACTGGATCAGTGTCCTGCCCAAGGGCAAGCTGTTGGTCCGGGCGCTGGCCATGGTGTTTGACCGCTACCTGCGCGACGACCGCCGCCGCCGTCCTTACTCGAAGATCGTCTAGCGCCGGCCCCGGCGGGTCGCCGTCCAGGGGCACCGGCCAGCGTGCGCGGCATCCACGCGTATCATCCACGCTCGACGTCCGAAACGATCGGCCGGATCATGCGCGTTGAGGCGTGCTGCGGCCCCCGACCCTGATGAACAGTTCCGAAATCCGAGAGCGATTCCTCGAATTCTTCTGCGCACGCGGTCACACGCGCGTGCGCGCCGCTTCGCTCGTGCCGGCAAACGACCCGACCTTGCTGTTCACCAACTCGGGCATGGTGCAGTTCAAGGACGTCTTCACGGGGCGCGAGACAGCGCCCCTATACGCGCGCCACTTCCGCGCAAAAATCCCTGCGCGCCGGGGGCAAGCACAACGACCTGGAGAACGTCGGGTATACGGCGCGGCACCACACCTTCTTCGAGATGCTGGGCAACTTCAGTTTCGGCGACTACTTCAAGCGCGACGCGATCCGATATGCGCTGGGAACTGCTGACCACGGTGTACCGGCTGCCGATCGACCGGCTCTGGGTCACGGTCTACAGCGAGGACGACGAGGCATTCGGGATCTGGACGCGGGAAATCGGCGTGGCACCGGAGCGCGTGATTCGCATCGGCGATAAGCCCGGCGCACCGCGCTACACGTCGGACAATTTCTGGCAGATGGCCGACACAGGCCCCTGCGGACCCTGCACGGAGATCTTCTACGACCACGGGCCGCAAGTGGCGGGCGGGCCGCCCGGTAGTCCGGAGGCCGACGGCGACCGTTACATCGAGATCTGGAACCTGGTGTTCATGCAGTTCGATCGCGATGCCAGCGGCGTGATGACGCCGCTGCCGCGGCCCTGCGTGGACACCGGCATGGGCCTGGAGCGACTGGCCGCGGTGCTGCAGCACGTGCACAGCAACTACGAGATCGATCTGTTCCAGAACCTGATCCGGGCGGCCGCGCGGGTGACCCATACGACGGACACCAACGACAACTCTCTCAAGGTGATCGCCGACCACATCCGTGCCTGCTCCTTTCTGGTCGCCGATGGCGTGATTCCAGGCAACGAGGGGCGCGGCTACGTCCTGCGCCGGATCATCCGTCGTGCGCTACGCCACGGATACCAGCTCGGCTGCCGCACGCCGTTCTTCCACCTTCTGGTCGCCGATCTGGAAAGGGAAATGGGCGCCGCCTACCCGGAATTGACCGAGCAGCGCGAGCGCATCGAGACCGTATTGCGCCAGGAGGAGGAGCGTTTTGGCGAAACGCTGGAGCACGGCATGAAGGTCTTGCAGGCGACTTTTGCCCGCGTGGCCGCCGGCTCAACGCCGCGCATCGACGGAGAGACGGCCTTCCTCCTGTACGACACCTACGGCTTTCCCGTCGATTTGACGGCCGACATCGCGCGCGAACGCGGCGTCGGCGTCGACCACGACGGATTCGAGGCCGCCATGGAGAGGCAACGCGTGCAGGCCCGTGCGGCCGGCAAGTTCAAGGCCAGCGCCGGCGTGCATTTCGACGGCCCGCCCACGCGTTTCGTCGGCTATACGACGCTGCAGGGCGAGGCGCGCGTGCTGGCGATGTATCGTTTCGCAGGGCCGGGAGCTGCTGCCGAGCCGCAGCGCGTCGAGCAGTTGCGGGCGGGCGAACGCGCGATGATCGTTTTGGACACGACGCCGTTTTATGCCGAATCTGGAGGCCAGTCGGGGGATCGGGGGACGCTGCTTGCCGGAAGCGCGCTCTTCGACGTCGACGACACGCAAAAGCTGCAGCCCGAGGTGTTTGCCCATCACGGGTCGCTGCGCCAGGGCGACCTGCACGTCGGCGATCGCGTGCAGGCGCTCGTTGACGCGGTGCGCCGGGGGCGTACGCGCCACAATCACTCGGCCACGCACTTGATGCATGCCGCCTTGCGCACGGTCCTGGGCACGCACGTCCAGCAAAAGGGCTCGTCGGTGGATGCCGGGCGCACGCGATTTGATTTCTCGCACGACCAGCCCGTGACCACCGTCCAGATCCGGCGCGTCGAGGAGCTCGTGAACCAGGCGATACGCGCGGACGCCGAGGTCAGCGCGCGAGAGATGGGCTTCGACGATGCGTTGCGCGCCGGGGCCCTGGCGTTCTTCGGCGACAAGTACGGCGAGCGGGTGCGTGTGATCCGCATGGGCAACGACGAGGTCAACTACTCCACCGAACTATGCGGTGGCACGCATGTGGCGCGGACCGGGGAATTGGGGTTCTTTAAGATCGTCTCGGAGTCAGGGGTCGCCGCCGGCGTGCGCCGGGTCGAGGCCGTGGCCGGCGCCGGTGCGCTCGAATACGTGCAACAGCTCGATGAGCGCCTGGGCGAGATCGCCGCCGCGCTGCGTGCGCCGGCCGCCGAAGCGGCGCAGCGCATCGCCCAGATGCTCGACCAGGTCAAGGCCGGCGAGCGCGAGATCCAGCGCCTGCAACAAAAGCTTGCGGCCGGCCAGGGCGCCGAACTGGTGGGACGAGCCGTCGATGTCAACGGTGTAAAGGTGCTGGGGGCGGTCCTCGACGGCGTTGACGCCCGGCAGCTGCGCGATACGGTCGATCAACTCAAGGGCAAGCTCGACTGCGCCGCGATCGTGCTGGGCGCGGTGGTCGACGGCAAGGTGCAACTTGTGGCGGGTGTCACGGCCAACGCGACGGGCCGGCTCAAGGCCGGTGATCTGGTCAATTTCGTTGCGCAACAAGTCGGCGGCAAAGGCGGTGGACGGCCGGACCTGGCCATGGCCGGAGGTACCGATGCGGGCGCCTTGCCGCAGGCCCTGGCCGGCGTCGTATCCTGGGCGAAGGAGCGTTTATGAACAATGCCATGGTCAATCGCGAGGTGGACGCACGCGGCTTGAGCTGTCCGTTACCGATCCTGCGGGCCAAGAAGGCCCTGGCGGAATTGCAAAGCGGCCAGATTCTCAAGGTGGTCTGCACCGATCCCGGTTCAATGCGCGATTTCCAGGCCTTCTGCAAGCAAACGGGCAACGCGCTGCTGCGCCAAGACACCGTCGGCAAGGAATTTGTGCACTTTCTTCAGCGGCGTTGACCCGGCAGGCGTACCGGCACCCGGATGGGCAGATCGCATATCGAATCTCCTTATCGCGCGGGGGGGGCAAAATGATGAAGCAATTCTTTGGCTTTTTGGTGCTCGGTGCGATCGTGGTGCTGGCGGCATACTTGGCGGTGGTCTTTGCGTGGACCTACTCGAGCGGGGAGCGCGCCGGCTGGGTGCAGAAGATCAGCCGCAAGGGGTGGATCTGCAAGACTTGGGAAGGCGAGCTGGCCATGTCGGCCATCCCCGGCTCAATCCCGGAAAAATTTGCCTTCACCGTGCACGATGACGCCGTTGCCGAACAGATCAACCAACGGGCGGGCCAGCGCGTGCGACTGCACTACGAACAGCATCGCGGCCTGCCGGGAACCTGTTTTGGCGAGACCGAGTATTGGGTGGACGGCCAGACGCCGGTGCTCGAACCGCCGGCCCAAGCGTATCCAGCGCCACCGGCACCGGCGGCCGAGCCCGCTCCCGGCGGTCCGGCGCGCCCTTGAAGCACGCGGGCGTGCGCACGGCCGGTGCTCGGACGCTGCCGGCGGGTTCTGAGCAACAGGACGATGTCTTGAGCGGCGGCGGCCGCAATCGGGGTTGCCCAGCCGATTTGCCGGCACGGCTGCGGGCAATCTGTGGTTCGCACGCTTAGGGGCCTGCCGGCGGGTCGCTGCGCCCGGGGCGATCATCAGAAGAGCAATCCTTGGGCTCGGAGGCAGAGCGGTTCATCGGATGGCGCGCGCCGCGTACAACGACGATCGGCAGGACCGGCGATGAAGCGATGGGCGCATCGATCTGTGGCTAGCCTGGCGCTTGTCGTGGCAACGCCGCTGTGGGCCGCTGACCTGGCAGCCGCCCCGCGGTCCGGACCTAGGCGCCGGTTGTGAGCGCATGATGGCGGGTGAATTCAAGGTCACGGCCCGCCGCAAGCCGGCCTTCCGAATGCCAACGGCCACGGCCGACGGCTGAAAGCGCTGCCGGCGCTCTACCGGTGAGAGCCAGAATGCTTGTCCGGCTTGCCGAGGAAGGCGTACGAGCGTGGTGGCCAGGTTGCCGCGGCGCGTTCCGGCAATCGGCCCAGGACGCACGTTGACACGGGGCTGGGGCGCAGCGGAAAATTTGGCGCCAGGTCGCCCCGGGGCTGCTGCCGGTGCTGGCGCGGCGCCGCCGCGCGGCAGGGCCTGGCCAACGTTCGTATCGCCCTTGGGCCTAGGGCGCGCAGGAGAGGAAGCTGCCATGGGGACCACGGTCAATTTCAAGCGCCCGGACGGCAAGAGCGTGCAAGGCTATTTGGCCGAGCCGGAACGTGCGGCCGGCGCACCGGCCGTCGTCGTCATCCAAGAGTGGTGGGGCATCAACGACCAGATACGCGGCGTCGCTGAACGGCTGGCGAGCGCGGGCTACCTAGCGCTGGTACCCGATCTGTACCGTGGCAGGTCCACGCTCGAGGCCGAGGAGGCGCATCACCTGATGACGGGTTTGGACTTCGGTGATGCCGCGTCGCAGGACATCCGCGGCGCGGTGCAGTTTCTGAAGACCCGCAGCGGCAAGGTCGGCGTGACCGGTTTTTGCATGGGTGGCGCATTGACCCTGCTTGCCGCGTGTATGGCTCCGGAGATCGACGCGAGCGTCGTCTGGTACGGCTATCCGTCGCTAGAGTACATCGACGCGAGCAAGATCAAGGCGCCGCTGCTCGGACACTGGGCGACCCAGGACGACTTCTTTCCCATTGCCGCCGTCGACCAGCTGCAGGACAAGCTGCGCGAAGCCGGCGCGAACTTCGATTTCCATCGCTACCTTGCGCATCACGCGTTCGCCAACGAGACGGCTGTTGGGCCCAGGCGCACCCCCGCCACGCAATACGATGCCGTCTGGTCGCAGCAGGCGTGGGACCGTACGTTCAGCTTCTTCGGTCGCTGGCTGCGCTAGTGTTGGCGTCTTGATCGAGCGCTTGCCGGCGGCGAGGATGCAGGCCATCCGCGCCGCAACCTGCGCAGACCGGACCGGACGCGCTCTGAAGGAGCGAGGATGCGCATTGCCGTCATGGGGGCCGGCGGGGTTGGCGCCTACGTCGGGGCGCGGCTACAGGCCGCGGGCGAAGACCTGGCGTACGTCGCGCGCGGCGCGCATCTGGAGGCGCTGCAGCGCGACGGCTTGCGCCTGCAGAGCCCCTCGGGCGACTTGCATTTGCCGACCGTCACCGCGAGCGATCGTCCCGCCTCAATCGGCGCCGTCGACCTGGTGGTGTTCGCCGTCAAACTTTGGGACACCGCGGCTGCCGCCGCCGCGCTCGGCCCGCTGTTGACGCCGCGCAGCCGCGTGCTGACGCTGCAAAACGGCATTGACAGCGTGGCCATGCTCGCGGAGCACGTGCCGCGCGCACAGATCGTCGCCGGTTCCATCTACCTGTCGGCCTACATCGCACGCCCGGGCGTGATTGCCAGCCCGGGGGGGCTGCATCGCATCGTCCTCGATGCCTGTGACGGCGATCCGCTCGTGGGCGAATTCTGCGACGCCTGCCGCCGTGCCGACGGCATCGACGTCACGGCGACCGACGCAATCGACCGCACGATCTGGGAAAAATTCGTCGCGTTGGCGGCCATTTCCGGGGCCACGGCGCTGTTGCGTGCGCCGATTGGCCCCATCCTGGCTGCGGGGCCGACGCGCGAATTTCTGCGTCAATTGATCGACGAGGGCGTTGCCGTGGCCGCTGCCCTCGGGCGGCTCTTGCCGGCCGGCTTCGCCGATGCGGCGATGCAAAGAATCGCGGCGATGCCGCCCAACTTTCGCGCATCGATGGCCGAGGATCTGCACCATGGTCGGCGACTGGAGTTGGCCTGGCTGTCCGGGCGCATGCACGGTCTCGGGCAGCTGTGCGCGGTACCCACGCCGGCCCACTCGGCCGTTTATCGGGGCTTGCTGCCGCACGCCGAAGGTGCGGCGCACTAACGGTCGGCGAGCCGACCGAACTCCTCCCGAAGCTTGGCGAGCGTCGTGCCAAACTGCACCAGACGCGCCCGTTCCTGGGCGACGATGGCTGCCGGCGCGCGCTCGACGAAGCTGGGCGTGCCGAGTTTGCCGTTGGCCTTGGCGATTTCGCCCTCCAAGCGAGCGATCTCCTTGGCCAGACGCTCTCGCTCGGCGCCGATGTCGATCTTTACCTCCAGCAGAAGTCGGTACGGTTCGACGATCGCAACCGCGGCGTTGCCGGACTGGGGATGGCGCGCCAGATCGGGTAGAGCCTGCACGGACTCAAGTCGGGCGAGCGCCATCAGGTAGGGAGCGAAGCGCTCCACCTGTGGATCGGGCGGGGAGATCACGAGCGGCACCTTGAGGGACGGCGCCAGGTTCATCTCGCCGCGCAGGTTGCGGGCCGCATCGATCAATTGGCGCAGCGCGCGCAGCTGGGCGTCGGATCGGGCGTCGACGCGATCCAGCGCACCGCGCGGGTACGCCTGGACCATGATGGAGGACGGGATTTCGGCAGCCAGCGTCCCGGCGAGCGGCGCAACCTTCTGCCAAAGCTCCTCCGTGATGAAGGGGATGATCGGATGGGCCAAGCGCAGCAAGGATTCGAGCACGCGCACCAGGGTTTGACGGGTTGCGCGCTGCTGCGCCGGGCTGCCGCCGGCCAGCTGCACCTTGGCCAGTTCCAGGTACCAGTCACAGTATTCGTCCCAGGCGAAGCGGTAGATGGCTTGCGCGACGTTGTCAAGGCGGTAATCGGCAAATCCCTTCTCGATCTCCAGCGCCGTGCGCTGCAACTCGCCGAGGATCCAGCGGTCAACAAAGGATAGCTCGATGGTGTCCGCCGCCGCGTCGCTGCCGCAGTCCCGACCCTCGGTGTTCATCAGGACGAAGCGCGTAGCGTTCCACAGCTTGTTGCAGAAATTGCGGTAACCCTCGCAGCCGCTTGAAGTCGAAATTGACGTTGCGCCCGAGCGTGGCATAGGCGGCCATGGTGTAGCGCAGGGCGTCGGCCCCATAGGCGGGCATGCCCTGGGGAAACTCGCGCCGCAGACGCTGCTCGACCTTGGGCGCGTCCTCGGGCTTGCGCAAACCCGACGTGTTCTTGCGCACCAGCGATTCGAGATCGATGCCGTCGATCAGATCCACGGGGTCTATCGTATTGCCCTCCGACTTGCTCATCTTCTTGCCGTCGGCATCGCGCACGATGCCGTGGATGTACACGTCGCGGAACGGAACGCGACCGGTGAAATGGGTCGTCAGGACGATCATCCGCGCGACCCAGAAGAACAAGATCTCGTGTCCGGTGACCAGCACCGAGGACGGCAGGTAGCGGTCGTACGCTCCGTCCGTCATCCGAAGGCGTGCCCAGTGTCGAGAAGGGCACCAGCGCCGAGGAGAACCATGTGTCCAGCACGTCCGGATCGCGCTCCAGGCGCGTGGCGCCGGCGGCGCGCGCCTTGGCCCAGGCCTCCTCCTCGCGTGCGCGCCACATGCGTGCCACCGTGCTCGTCGTACCAGGCCGGGATTTGGTGCCCCCACCACAACTGGCGCGAAATGCACCAATCCTGGATGTTGGTCGAGCCAGTGGCGATAGACCGTGGCGCCATTGGTCCGGGACGATGCGCACCGCGCCGCCATCGACCGCATCGAGCCCGGCCTGGGCGAGGGACCGGCCGGCGGTCGGTGTTCCCGGTGGCGTCGGTTTGCTCATGGCGATGTACCACTGGTCGGAGAGCATCGGCTCCACGATCTCGCCGGTGCGGGCGCAGCGCGGCACCATCATCTTGTGCGGCTTCTCGGAAACCAGCAGGCCTTGCGCGCGCAACTCGGCCAGCACGGCCTTGCGCGCTGCGTACCGGTCCAGCCCCGGAAGCGCTCCGGTGCATTGTCATTGATCGTTGCGATGGGCGTGAAGATCGCCATTGGCTCCAAGCCGTGGCGCTGCCCGACGATGAAGTCGTTGAAATCGTGGGCCGGCGTGATCTTGACGCAGCCCGTGCCGAAACCGGCATCGACGTAGTCGTCGGCGACGACCGGTATGGTCCGGGCGGCACAGTGGCGGAGCAAGCGGCTGCCGATGGCAGCGCGGTAGCGCGGATCCTGGGGATTGACGGCAACGGCGACGTCGCCGAGCAGCGTCTCGGGGCGGGTCGTGGCCACGACCAGTCCCGGCCCGCCGTCGAGTGCCGGGTAGCGGATCTCCCAGATCTTGCCGTCCTCCTCTTCGGCGTCCACCTCCAGATCGGAGACCGCGGTTTGCAGCTTCGGATCCCAGTTGACCAGGCGCTTGCCGCGGTAGATCAGCCCCTCGTTCGTGTAGCCGCACAAAGATGTCGATAACGGCGCGCGAGCGCACTCGTCCATCGTGAAGTAGCGCGCTGGCTTCCGGTCGGCGTAGCATTGCGAGCGCCCAGGCGCCGCATCTGGCGCAAGATGTGTCGCCGGAGTACTGCTTCCACTGCCAGACGTGCTCTATGAATGTCTCGCGCCCGAGATCGCGCCGGCTCTTGCCCTGGGCTTCGAGCTGCCGCTCGACGACGATCTGCGTGGCGATGCCCGCATGGTCGATGCCCAGCAGCCATAGCGTATTGTGGCCGCAGCATGCGGTGATACCGGGTCAGGGCGTCCATGATGCGTCTGCTTGAACGCGTGCCCCATGTGCAGGATGCCGGTGACGTTCGGCGGCGGCAGCTGGATCGCGAAGGCCGGCCGGTCCGCTGCGCTGCCGGCATCAAAATACCCGCGCGACTCCCAAAGCGGATACCAGCGGCGCTCGATGTCGGCCGGATCGAAGCTCTTGGCCAGGCTGGTTTGCGCCGCCGGGGCGGCCCCGGGAGCGGGCGATGCTTCCGGGGTCCGGGCGCCGGGGACGGTCAATTGGAGCCTCGGGTCGGCGACCGCATGCGCTCGAGCTCGGCGCGCAGCGTCTGCTCGACGATCTGCCGCACGCTGGCCGAAGCCACCTTGCGCGTCTCTGCCACCAGTGTCTCGATGAGACGGTCGATGACCGGATTCATCTGCGTGCGGATGGTCAACTCCACTTCGTTTGGCAGGCGCTCCGCCAGTCCCCGCAAGATGGCGTTGCGCAACTCGCCTTCCATCCGGGCCCAAACCGGGTTGTCGGGGCCCGGGACATTGGGCGCAGCCGCCGCCGCGATTCCCGTCGGCATTGCCGGCGCGCTCGCCGCAGGCACAGGCGTCGAATGGCCAAGCGGCGGTACTGCGCTGCCACCGTAGACGCGACCAACGCCCGGCTGCGCCGGCCCCGGGCGCGGTGCAGCGCGCGGCGTAGCGCCGCCAGGCGCCCCGGTTGGATAGGTGCGCGCGCTTGGCGTCGTCGCCGGAGACCGCGGCGCGGCGGCAAACGACGTTGGCGCGCTGGCCCCGGCCGGCTCGATCGGCTGCACCGTCACCGGACCCAGGTCCGTATCCCCGAATTTGACGAGCGCCGAATCGATCGTCGGCAGCGTGGTGTCGAAGTCCAGCGGCGGGAATCCGAGTCGATCGGTCAGCACCGGAATGCTTGGGTCATCGGTCGCGCCGGGTGAGGCGTCGGTAGCGGGTTTTTTCGGGGGGCTGTTCATCGCGGAATTGCCGTAAGGATTGCTAGGGTGCGCCGATTTCGTGGGCGACCGGGTTCAGGCCCGCATCGCGATAGGCCTTGAAGCGGGTGCGGGCGTGGGCCCGGTCTTGGGGATCCGTGGAAACAACGTCGATGATCTTTTCGAAGCGCGGAAACCATTTCTGGAACTGCGGCGCCGGCGCGTCGTCGAGCAGCAGCAGCAGATCACGCTCTTGCTCGGTCGCGGTGCCGCTCAACCAGATCGGCGTGCGCGCGGCCAGCGGCGAGGGCCAGCTTACGTGCGGCAAAAAGTCCAGCGCCGAGAAGGTCCACAGCGCCAGATCCAGGCGCGCGAGCCGTTCCGCGTCCCGGCTAAATACCAGCACGGTCTTTTTGGCGCTACGCGCCTTGCGCACCACACGGCACGCATAAGCGACACCGTGATCGACATTGAAGTGAAAGTCAATGGTCGAGGTGTCCGCCACGTTCGGCTCCGATCCCCATTAGAGGGTACGCGTCTCTTTTCCTTGGCGCGCTCAGGTCGCGCGCGCGAGCACGAAATCGGTCAACAGGGGAACCGGCCGACCGGTCGCTCCCTTGGCCGCACCCCCGCGGTAGGCCGTACCGGCAACGTCCAGGTGGGCCCATCGCTGACCCTTGACGAATCGCGCCAGAAAGCACGCCGCCGTCACCGCCCCGGCGCTACCCGGGGTGCCGATGTTGGCCATGTCCGCGAAGTTGGACTTTAACTGGTCTTGGTACTCGTCGTCGACCGGCATGCGCCAGGCCGAGTCGCCGGCAGTCTTGGCCGCCGCCAGCAGCTGCCCGGCCAATTCGTCATCCTTGGAGAACAGGCCCGAGTGAACGTTGCCCAATGCCACCACGCAGGCCCCGGTCAACGTGGCCACGTCGATGATCGCGGCCGGCTTGAAACGCTGCACGTAGGTGAGGGCATCACAAAGTATCAGCCGGCCCTCGGCGTCCGTGTTGAGCACCTCGATTGTCTGGCCCGACATCGAGGTGACGATGTCCCCGGGTTTTGTGGCACGGCCCGACGGCAGGTTCTCGCAGGCCGGTACCACGGCCACGACGTTGATCTTGGGCCGGATCTCGGCGATCGCGCGCATCGTGCCCAGCACGGCGGCGGCACCGCACATGTCGAACTTCATCTCGTCCATCTGCGCGCCCGGCTTGATCGAAATCCCGCCCGAATCGAACGTGATGCCCTTTCCGACCAACGCAATCGGGTCGGTGAACGCGGATCGCCCGGCGCCCTGGTAGCGCAGCACGATCAGTCGTGGCGGCTGTTCCGAGCCCTGCGTCACGGAAAGAAACGAACCCATCCCCAAGGCCTCGATCTGGCGCCGATCGAGGATCTGCGCACTAAGCTTCCATGCGCGCGCCATCTTGCGAGCCTCGGCGGCCAGATATTGGGGCGTGCAGACATTGGCCGGAAGATTGCCCAGCCGCTTGGCGAATTCGACCCCGTTGGCGATCGCGGTGCCCTGGCGCAGCGCCTTTTCGATACCGGCGTCGCGCTGATGGGTGATCCAGGTGACACGCAGCCGTTTGCCCTCGTCCCCCTCGTCTGAGGCCTTGGACTTGAGCTCGTCGGTGCGAAAGCGCGCCGCTCGTGCGGCGCCGACCAGGGCGCGGGCGTTGCCCGCCGGTGTCCTGCCGGCCACCGCCCAATCGGCTGCGGCAAAGGCCAGGGTGCCTACGCCCGCCCCGCAGCCACGTACCGTGGCTGCGACCGCATCGGCAAACGCTTTGTCGCCGAAGTCGGCGGACTTGCCCAAACCCACCACGGCCAAACGGGTGCAGGCGAGCCCCTTGAGGGATCGAAGCACGACCAGCGAGCCGCGCTTGCCCTTCATGTCCCCGCTGGCGAGCAAAGCGCGCAAGGCGCCGCCGGTCGCGCGGTCGACGTGCTTGCCCGTTGCGCCCAGACCCAGATCTTCGAATACGCCAATCGCCAAGCAATCGACTTTGACCAGCTCGGGCGGCAGAGCCTTCGTGTTAAATTCCATTGCAATCAGTCCCATTCCTCGTTGGCGGCGCACGGTGCAGCGACCGAAATCCCAGAGCCGATCCCCGTATTGCAGCGGCCGTCAGGCTGCGGTTCGTGTCCGCAAGCCCAGGATTTGCCCGCCGGGGAACGCTTCCCGCGCGAAAACGCACGAGTATAGAGCCTGTACCGGCCGGCACAGATCGGGACCGCCCGTTTGCCGCTGCCGGCAACGGACGGCAGCGGCACGGCGCCGGGATCGCCAGCCGGGCGCTAGGCCGGCGTCGCGCGTGCCGGTCCTGCCGCGATGATTTTCCGGCGTGCGATCGTCCAGGAGATCGCCAACGGCGCCGGCGCCGCGTTTTCGGTGCTGTTTTGCATCGTCTTCACGCAGGTGCTCATACGCCTGCTCGGAGACGCCACCAGCGGCGATCTGGACACGCAGGCCCTGTTTTCCATCGTCGCGCTCTCGACGCTCACCAACTTGCCGCTGATCCTGACGATGAGTGTCTTCATCGCAGTCCTGATCGCCTTGTCGCGTGCTTTCCGCGATTCGGAGATGGTGGTCTGGTTTGCCGCCGGGCAGAGCCTGCTCGATTGGGTGCGGCCGGTGCTGCGCTTTGTCCTGCCGGTGGCGGCGGTGATCGCGGCGCTGGCGCTGTTCGTCTCCCCCTGGGCCGAGCGCATGATCGCTGAGGCGCGCCAGCGCTTCGAGCAGCGCGATGACGTCAGCAAAGTGACACCCGGGCGTTTCATCGAATCGGCCGCGTCGGATCGCGTGTTCTTCGTCGAGAACCTCGATCTGAGCGGGGCCCCGCGTGTGCAAAGCGTCTTCGCCAGCCAGCGCAACGGCGAACACGAGATTGTGATCGTGGCAACTCAGGGTCACGTCGAAACGCATGCCGACGGCGCGCGTTTTCTCGTGCTCAACCATGGCCGCCGCTACGAGGTAACGGCCGGTGTGGCGGAGAACCGCGTACTCGAATTCGAGAGCTATGCGATCCGGCTCGAGTCCCAGGTGGAAGCGCCGTTGACCAATACCAACGCGCGCACCTTCGCCACGCTCGACCTGCTCATCAATCCGACGCCTCGCAACCTCGGCGAGTTGCTGTTCCGGCTGGCCTTCCCGTTCGCCTCGGTGCTGCTGGCCCTGCTGGCGGTACCCCTGTCCTACGTCAATCCGCGCGTCGGTCGCTCGGTCAACCTGATTGTCGCTGCCTTGCTGGCAATGATCTACTTCAATTCGATCCTGATCATGCAATCGCATGTGCAGCATGGCCGCCTGGCCTTTTCGCTGGCCGTCTGGCTGCCTCATGCCGTGGCGTTGCTATTGTTGTGCCTGCTATTTTTCCATCGCATTTCCCTGCGCCGGTGGTTGCCGCGTTTCGTGCGCTCCTCGTTGACCCCCTCGCCTAGGCCCACCGCCGGTGGCGGTTCGGGCTAGGGCGGCAGCCCCTTCGCGCGCGCCAGGACAACGATGCATACGCTAAGACGCTACTTGTGGCGGGAGATCGCAAGCGCGACCCTGTTCGTGCTGCTCGTGCTCACCGGGATCTTCGCCCTGTTCGATCTGATCAACCAGCTGGGCGAGTCTGGGTCGAGCCAACTACCAGTTCTTGCACGCCTTCACGTTCGTCATCTTGCTGACGCCGGCGCATGCCTACGAACTCATGCCGATCGCCGCCCTGATCGGGACGATCTACGCCCTGTCCAAGCTGGCGGCCAATTCCGAATTCACGATCATGCGCGTGTCCGGCATGACGACCCGGCGTCTTGCGGGCGCGGTCCTGCGCGTCGGGTTGGCCTTGGTCGCGTTGGCATACCTGCTCGGCGAGGTTGTCGCGCCACCGGCTGAGGAACTGGGGCAGCGCTTTAAATCGCGCATCACGGGCACGGCCATCGGCCAAGAGTTTCGCTCCGGCGTCTGGGTGCGCGACCTCGTGCACGCGCGCGATGGTCAACCCGACCGGATGCGCTTTGTCAACGTCGCACATGTCAACCCGGACGGCACGGTCGACGATTGGCGCATCTTTGAATTCGATCTGGATCTGCACCTGCGTTCGGTCAGCACCGCGGTCCGCGGCAGGTACGAGAGCGGCCAGGGTTGGCTATTGGCCGACGTCGTCGAGACGGACCTGCCGCTGGTCGACACCAGCAATCCAGCCATGGGCGGCGGCGCCTACGACGCATTCGCCGGGTCCCGCGTGGTGCGCGAGCCGCTGCGCCTATGGCGATCCGACCTTACGCCGGCGATCTTCGGCGTGCTGATGGTGCAGCCCGAGCGCCAGAGCGCCTACAGCCTGTACCACTACATCAGCCACTTGGCGGAGAACCACCAGCGCACCGATCGCTACGAGATCGCGCTCTGGAAGAAGTTCTTCTATCCCCTGGTCTGCGTGGTCATGATGGCGCTGGCCCTGCCTTTTGCCTACCTGCACGTGCGCGCCGGAACCGTCAGCCTGAAGATTTTCACCGGCATCATGATCGGCGTGTTGTTCTACGCGATGAACAAGCTTTTTTCGAATGTTGGCATGATCAACACGTGGCCCCCGGTGCTGGTGGCCGGATTGCCAGCACTGGTGGCGCTGAGCTTTGCGCTCGGCGCGCTGTACTGGGTCGAGCGGCGCTAGGCCAGCGCGCGGCCTGGGGCCGCACCGCCCGCCCGCGGGCCGGTCGATGCCGGGCGTTTCAGTAGCGCAGGTCTTCGTCGGTGATTGCGCCCTTGCTCGCCGACGACACGAGCGTCGCGAACTTGGCCAGCACGCCGCGCGTGTAGCGCGGGGCCGGGGCGGACCATTGCTGGCGTCGCCGCTCGAGTTCCTCGGCGTCGACGTGCAACTGCAGCAGGCGCCTTTGCGCGTCGATGGAGATGGTTTCGCCTTCCCGCACGAGCGCGATCGCCCCACCGACATACGCCTCGGGAGCGACGTGGCCCACGACCATGCCCCAGGTGCCGCCGGAAAACCGGCCGTCCGTGATCAGGCCCACGCTTTCGCCCAGCCCCTTGCCGATGATGGCCGACGTGGGCGCCAGCATTTCGCGCATGCCCGGTCCGCCCTTGGGTCCCTCATAGCGGATGACGATGACGTCGCCCGGCCGGATGCGGTCGCCCATGATGGCCTCCATCGCGGCACCCTCGGAATCGAACACCCGCGCCGGACCGGTCATCGACGGGTTCTTCAGACCGGTGATCTTGGCCACGCTTCCTTCAGGCGCCAAGTTGCCGCGCAGGATCGCCAGGTGCCCCTGGCGGTATAGCGGGTCCGACCAGGGGCGGATCACATCCTGGTCCGCGCGCGGCTGGTCGGGAATGCCGGCCAGGGCTTCGGCCATGGTCTGACCCGTGATCGTCTTGCAATGCCCGTGCAACTCGCCATTGGCCAGCAGCATCTTGAGAACCTGGGGCACGCCGCCGGCGCGGTGCAAGTTGGTGGCGACGTAGCGGCCCGAGGGCTTGAGATCGCACAGCACGGGCACGCGCGCGCGCACGCGCTCGAAATCGTCGAGCGTCCACGGCACCTTGGCCGCGTGCGCGATCGCCAGGTAGTGCAGCACGGCATTGGTCGAGCCGCCGACGGCCATGATGAGGCTGACTGCGTTCTCGATGGACTCGCGCGTGATGATGTGGCTGGGCCGCAAGCCCTGCTCGACGGCGCGCGCGAGCACGCGTGCCGATTCGATCGAGCTCAGGCGCTTTTCCTCGTCCGGATTGGCCATCGTCGAGGAGTACAGCAGGCTCATGCCCAGCGCCTCATAGGACGAACTCATGGTGTTGGCCGTATACATCCCGCCGCAAGAGCCTGTGCCGGGGATGCAGCGGCGCTCGATCTCCTTGAAGTCGGTTTCCGGCAGGCGGCCGGCGGTGAATTCCCCGACGGCTTCGAAGGCCGACACGATCGTCAGATCCTTGTCGTGGTAGTGGCCGGGCTTGACGGTGCCGCCATAGACAAAGATGGCGGGAACGTCGCAGCGGGCGATGGCAATCATCGCGCCGGGCATGTTCTTGTCGCAGCCGCCGACGACCAGCAGGCCGTCCATCCACTGGCCGTTAACGCAGGTTTCGATCGCATCGGCGATCACCTCGCGCGAAACCAGGGAGTACTTCATGCCTTCCGTGCCCATGCTCATGCCGTCGGAGATCGTCGGTGTACCAAAGACCTGCGCGTTGCACTGGCAGCGATCGATCTCGCCTATGGCGGCGTCGACCAGTGGCTGCAGACCCGAGTTGCATGGCGTGATGGTCGAATGCGCGTTGGCCACACCGATCATCGGCTTGTTGAAGTCTTCGTCGCGGTAGCCCATCGCGTAATACATCGCGCGATTCGGGGAGCGGGCCACGCCCTCGGTGATGTTGCGGGAACGTTCGTTATGCGCCATGGGATGCTCGTCGGTCGGTTGAGATTTGCCGTAGTGACGTGCCGGGAGGAGCTTTCACTACAATGCTGGATTCTAGGCTGCATTTTCCGGGAATCCTCGCCGCGCCATGCTGGTCCATCCGCAGTTCGACCCGATCGCCTTCTCGATCGGTCCTTTGGCCGTCCGCTGGTACGGGCTCATGTATCTGCTCGGATTCGTGCTTTTTCTCACGCTGGGTCGGTTGCGTGCGCGCCAGTCGTGGCGCGGGTTCAGCGCCCCGGACGTGGAGGATCTGCTCTTTTGGGGTGTGTTCGGCGTCATCATCGGCGGGCGCCTGGGCTATGTGCTCTTTTACCGCCCGGACTTTTACCTGCAAAACCCGCTCGAGATCCTGATGCTGTGGAAGGGGGGCATGGCATCCCACGGCGGGGTCATCGGCGTGATCGTCGTCCTATGGCTCTATGCGCGCTCGCGCAAAAAGAGCTTCCTTCAGGTGGCCGATTTTGCCGTGCCCCTCGTGCCGCTGGGATTGGCGGCCGGGCGGATGGGCAATTTCATCAATGGCGAACTTTGGGGGCGGCCCGCCGACCCCGCCGTCTGGCCGTGGGCGATGGTGTTTCCCCAGGCCCACGACCCGGTCCCCGTACCGCGTCATCCATCGCAGCTATACCAGTTCTGCCTTGAAGGTCTATTGCTGTTCGCGTTCCTTTGGTGGTTCTCGCGCAAGCCGCGGGCTCCGGGCGTCGTGGCTTGCGCCTTTTTGATTGGCTACGGTGTGCTGCGCATCGTTGCCGAATTCGCCCGCGAACCGGACAATTTTCTTCCTGCCTTGCCGTTGCACCTCTCCATGGGCCAGTGGCTTTCCTTGCCGATGCTCGTGCTTGGCCTGGGGCTCCTGCCTTGGCTGCAACGGCGCGCCCGCAACGCCGCGGCTACCAGCGGGCCGGCGGGCGGCGCAGGATCCTGAAGCGCTTGGCGCGCATTTCGATGTAACCGCCGGAGCGCAGATCCTTGAGGATACGGCTGACCATGTCGCGCGAAGCTCCCACGCGGTCGGCGATCTCCCGCTGCGTCAGGCGTTCGCGCGACCAGGATGCGCCGTCGTCGTCGACGTACTGGAGCTCGCGCAGCAGGCGCGCGATGCGTCCGTAGACGTCCATGAGTGCCAGATTCTTCAGGTTGCCCGTGGTGCTGCGATTGCGCTCGATCAGGTCGATGAGCAGGCGCAGGGCGATGTCCGGATTGGCGCGGACGGCGGCAAGCAGCTTGTCCCAGCTGACCTCGGAGCACACGGTCGGCTCTTGGGCGCAAACCGAGGCGGACCGGGGCCGGCCATCGAGTGCCATCTCGCCCACGTAGTTGACCGGCCCGTACTGGCATACCGTCATCTGGCGGCCCTGGGCGTCCGAGACGTAGACCTTGACCTTGCCGGACAAGAGGACGTACAGCGCGTGGCCCGCGTCGTTCTCGCGAATGATCAAGCTGCCCTTGGGAAAATGGCGGATCAGCCCGTTTGCGGCCAGTTCGCGCAGCACCGGGTCGCCGATCTTCCGGATGGCCGGATCCCAATTGCTCATGAAACCTCCTGGCGCGCCGGCGCCGGCTGGCAGCGTCCGCCGGTGCCGGCGGCGGATTCCGGTCCGGCAACAGTATCCGAGTCCCCGGCTGGCTGACAAGTCCGGCGCGGCCTTCGCGGGCCGCTTTGCAGGGCCGGCACGCAGCGGTGGCATTGGCAAGCCCCACCGCCAGCGGTAGCGCTTTTAGCGGACGCGTTTCGCCGGCAGCACGCCGGTGCCACAATCGCATCGGGAACGCTGGGCGGGGGGCGGCGGCATGCAACAAGAACGGGAGCGGCCGTTGGGCCGGGGCGCATGCCACGGGCCGAGGGGCAATCGTGCGCGCCGCGCCGTATCGTGTGCCCTGGACGCGGGTTCGGTGGCGGCCCTGATCGGCTTGCTGCTGGTGCTTTGGTTGGCGCGCCTGACCCCGATCATCGACCGGTTGGACGCCGTCGCCTTCGACGAGCAGGTACGCCTTGTGCGCTGGTGGCGCGGCGCGCCCGCGGCCCTCGAACCTGCTCAGGACGTGGTGCTGGTCGGTATCGACGACCAAAGTCTGGACGCGCTGGGGCTTCCGCTGGCCATGATCCACGCGAGTCTGGGCCGCGCCCTGGAGGCAATCGCGCTGGCCGGGCCGCGTGTGATCGGGGTGGACCTGTCATTGCCGCAACAGTCCTTCGATCCGCTGGTCCCGGGCTTGGACCGGGAGCTCCTGCGCGGATTGCTCGCGGCGCGCCGCGGCGGCGGCCTGGTGCTGGCGCTGGACGCCGACGCCCAGGGGCGACTGCGCATACCGGCGCTGTCGATGCTGGCGGCTGCGGGTGGCTCCGAGGCCTTTGGTCTGCCGCTGTTCCCGATTGACTGCGATGGCGTCGTACGCCGCTTCGAACCCAACCCCGGCGGATCCACTGCGCAACCGTCCTGCGCGGCGTCGACTGCCTCGCCGGACCGGGCAACTGGAGCCGACCTGCCGGGCGACGGAGCACCGGTCCTGGTGCCGACCTTCGTCGCTCGCATCGCCGCGCATCTGGGTCGGGGGCGGCTGTTGCGCGAGCCGGGCTGGATCGACTACACACACGGCGCCGCGTTCTCCTACCTGCCGCTGCGCGACGTCGTCGCCTGGAGTCGCTCTGGCGACGTGCCGCAGTTGCGCGCGCACTTCGCCGATCGGGTCGTGCTCCTGGGTTCGGTCCTGCCGTACCTGGACCGCCTGCGCCTGCCCGCGACGCTGGCCGGTTGGGAGCCCGCGACGGCCGGCGTGCCCGGCCTGATCGTCAATGCGCAAGTGCTGCGCAATGTGCTGGGCGCAGGCCTGATCCGCCCCCTGGGAGCCCTGCCGGCGATGCTGGTGATGATCACCATGGCAGCGCTGGCATTGGTGGACCGCACCGGATTGCGCTGGGGCCTGTGGCTGCTGGCGCTGTTGCTGTTGCTGGGCGGCGGCGCCGTGGCGCATGCGGCCGGTTGGTTTTGCGCGCCCAGCCAGGGTCTGCTGGTCGGCGCCAGCGCGGCCGTGCTGCGCAACGTTGCCGACCTGCATGGGGAACGCCGGGAACGCCGGCGTCTGACCGCGTTGTTGGGCGGCTACCTCAGCCCACAGGTGGTGCGGGCGATTTTGCACGAACGGGCCGGCGCCGCCGGGACACGCCGAGCCGCGGCCTTGCTGTTTGCCGACCTGCACGGGTTTACCGCATGGTCGGAGGCGGCGGATCCGGCGTTGGTGTTGGAAACCTTGAATCGCTACTACGGGCTGGTCACGCCAGTGCTTCATGCCCACGGCGGCACGATCGACAACTTCCGTGGCGACGGGATCATGGTCATGTTCGGCGTGCCCGAAGCGTCCGCCCAACCCTGCGCGGCGGCCTTCGCGGCCGCGTGCCAGGTGAGCGCCTTGGTCGATCAGTTCAGCGAGCAGCAGGCGGCGCGCGGCTTGACGCCGGTCACCGTGACGATCGGCCTGGCCTACGGCGAGGTCGTCTTCGGCGATCTGGGCAGCGCGGATCGCAAGGACTACACCGCGCTGGGCGACGCGGTCAATGTCGCGGCGCGCCTGCAGGACCTAGCCAAGCAGCTGGGCGCGCCGGTTCTCATGACCCAAGCCTTTGCGCAGCAGTTGCCGGCGGGCCAGGTCGGCCTTTGCGACCTGGGTACGCACCCAGTCAAGGGCCACTCGCCGGTCGCGGTCTGCGCCTGGCAGCCGCAGCAAGACGGCGGCGCGCGGATCTAGCCGGCGCGCCCGTTTCGCAATACGCTGCAGGCCGGTGGGGTGGCGCCAGAACGACGGCTAGGACAAACCGACGATGCACAGACAACCGGGCGGTGTGTTCTTTCCCGTGCGGCGGGCAGCCGGCAGGCTCGTCGTCTTGGTTCTTTCGTTTGGCGCGGCGCTATGCATGGCCGTCGGGCAGGCGCAGCCAGTTGCCGCGGCCCCGGTGGCCCTGCTGACGGATCTTGATGGCCAGGCCAGCGTGCAGCGCGCCGACGGTCGGCATCGGCTCGAGGTGCTCGACACCCTGGCAGCCGGCGACGAGTTGCGCCTGGGTCCGAACACGCGCGTAGAGGTCGTTGTGACCGCAGATCGGGACCGGGTCTACACCCTCAATGGGCCGGGCCGCTTCTTGCTCAGCAAAACCGAGCTTGTCGCATTGGACCGCGATTCGGCCGTCGTGACGCGTGACCTCGTCGGCAATTGGCGCACGCTACAACTGCAGCCGGGCATGGTGGGCCGCGCCAGCGTGTCGCTGCGTGGTGCGGCCGATGCGCCCCTGGTCACGCGCTCTCCGGTTGGGGGGCAGCGGTCCAGGGCACTCGACGTGCTGCGCTGGAATGCACCCTACGGCCGATGGCGCGATCGGTGGAGCTACACGGTCGCGGTGATCGATGTTCAGGGCAGGCCGGTGTACTCGGCAACGGCGACCACGAGCGTCGTGCCGTTGCCGCGCACCATCGCGTGGTTGCGCGGGCGCTCGTACGTCTGGACCGTTGCGGCGGTCAGCGACGATGGCCGGCGCGCGGAAGGCTCGGCCGAGTTTCACATCGTCGATCAAGACGTCGAGGATTTCATCGACGCGGCCCAAGATGCGGCGGCGATGGCGCGGCGCAAGCTCCCCCCGGGCTCCTTAGTGGCCGAAGACGTGCTGCTCGCGCTGGTGCTGGATCAGGCCGGGCTGCGCAACGAAGCGGATCGGCAGTGGCGCAGCCTGGTAACGGCGCGGCCGGCGTTTGCCGCGTGGGGTTCGCTGGCTCGCTGAGCGGTGTCGTTGCGTGCGCGCCAGATCACTTGGTCAGACGGCCGATGATGCGCCAGTGGGCGGCCGTCACCGGCGTAATGGACAGGCGATTGCCCTTCTTGAGGATGGTCAAACCGACAAGCCCCGGGTGCGCACGCAATTCGCCGATGCCCACCAGGCGGGTCTTGCGCAGCGCACGCACGTCGACGAGCACCCAGCGCGGCGATTGCGGAGTGGCCGTCGGATCGAAGTACTGGCTCTGCGGGTCGAACTGGGTCGGGTCTGGATACGGTCGACTCGCCACCTCGGCGTAGCCGGCAATGCCCGGCTGCGGGCAGCTCGAGTGATAGAACAACACCCCGTCACCGATCGCCATTTCGTCGCGCAGGTAGTTGCGCGCCTGGTAGTTGCGCACGCCGGTCCACGGGACCGTCGACCCGGGGGCCGCCAGCGCGTCGTCAATGGAGCATTCGCCGGGCTCGGACTTCATCAACCAATAGCGCACGACGTCCCCCCGGCGCAGGACCGGACCCTGAGAAAAGTGCCGATGACGATCGAGACGATGAAAAATCCCCGCGCGTGCCGCCCGGCCCGTTGCCCTGAACCGTGGGTTCAGGTCGGTCACCATCCGCGTCGTTTAGGTTCAGCAAACGCGTGCCGCTCACACCGCGAAACGAGATCAGTGACCTAGCGCAATGCGCATTGGTTCAAGGAACAATAGGGCCTTTGCGCGAACACCGCAGGGACGAGGCCATTCTAACCGCCAAGTGGCATCCGAAGGTGGTCGATGGTGGCGGGCAAAGCGCAAAGATGGGGGATTAGAACAACTTTTCTTGTGGTGCCAAAATTTCATCGGCCAGGGCCGTCAGGTCGCGCAGGCGGCGCCGCACGTCCGCCAACTCCGTGCCGTCGCCGCTTCTGGTCCCGAAAAGCTCCTGGGCGATCTGCAGCGCGGCCATCACCGCGAGGCGGTCAGCGCCAAGCAGCTTGCCGCTGTCGCGGATCGCCGCCATCTTCTGGTCGACATAGTGGGCGCAGGCGAGCAGCTCGTTGCGCTCTTCGGGCCGGCAGGCGACGCGGTATTCGCGGCCAAGTATGCTGAGCGTGATCTGTTCCATGGCAATTGGCCTCAGTCCGGCAGGACCACGCGGTAGCGCAGGGGCGGGCAAACGCGGCCGGTGCCGCACGGCGCTCCGGTGCGGCTTGGTTTCATGCGCCCTCGGGCTTGCCCACGTCCTGCGGCAGTCGCGCGATGAGTCCGTCGAGCCGCTGAGTTGCGGTTTGAATGCGTTCGTTGAGCGCTGCCAGTTCGGCCTGGGACGTCGCCAGTTGCGTGCGCAACTGATGATTTTCCTCCCGCAGTTGGCGCACGTGCGCCACCAGCTCGTGCATACGTACCGTCAGCGCCTCGAGTTGATCCAGCATCCGAGAATGGTAGCACTGCCTCGGCCGGGACAGCGTCCGCGGCGGGCCTGCTAAACTTCGCACGCCTTCGGTTCCGTCGATCCGGAATTCATCCCGGCCGACGGTGAAACGGGAAACAGTGGCGCGACCAGCGCGCCAAACTGTGCTGCCCCCGCAACGGTAAGAGAGCGTCGCCGGCTTGTTTTGCGCCGGCGGGTTCCCGGTCAGTAGCCACTGCGATGCCACCGGGCATCGTGGGAAGGCGATCGGGATGCTTTCAGCCCGGAGACCGGCCGTAGGGGATCGCCGGCGCGACGCGCTTTGGCGAGATCGCAATGCGTTCGCCGCGGGGTGATGGCGAGGAGCGGCGGCCCGTTGCGCTGTTTCCTTCGCTGCATCGCGCGTGCGGCGCCCATCCGGCGGCGGGCCGGGGAGGAAACCACCATGCGTCGCACGGCAGCCGCGCGCGCGTACTCGAGCAATTGCCTTCGGCCGATCATCTGTTGGACCGTCGCGGCCGCATGGCCCCATGTGGTTTGTGCCCAGGACAGCGGCGGCATGGCGCCGGTCGTCGTCACCGCAGCGCGCACGGCGCAGGACATCGGCGACGTCCTTCCCAGCGTGACCGTCCTTTCGCGGGCGGACATCGATGCGACGCAGTCGCGCGATCTCATGGATCTGCTCGGGCGCCAGGCGGGTCTGGAGTTTGCCCGCAGCGGAGGGCAAGGATCGCAGTCCTCGCTCTTCTTGCGCGGCACCAACTCCAACCAGGTACTGGTCCTGGTCAACGGCGCGCCGATCAATTCGGCGGCGCTGGGCGCGGCGACGCTGAGCGGGTTCCCGACCGACGATATCGAGCGCATCGAGATCGTGCGCGGTAATCTTTCCAGTCTATATGGCGCAGATGCGATTGGCGGCGTGGTGCAGGTCTTTACGCGCGCCGGCCGGCAGGCCGGGGCCGATGCCCTGATCGAGGCCGGACAGGGCCGCACCCGTGATGCCAATGCCGCCGTCAGCACGCCGATCGGCGGCGCCCTCCTGAGCCTTTCGGCTGGCTACCGGTCGCAAAGGGCGATCACCGCCGTCAACCTGCAACAGGTCCCGGGTCTGGATCCGGCGCCCGACGGCAACTGGAATCGTCATGGCACCGTGCGCCTGGACGAACACGGTGCTGCCGGCGATTTCAGCGCCTGGGCCTGGGGCAACCGGAACGATACCCAATGGTTGGATCCGTTCAACGCCAGTGCGACCGTTCCGCTCGATCAGATACTGCAGGTGCAGCACGCGGGCCAGGACGGCTACGGCGTAACCGGTGCGCGCAGCTTCGGCGATTCCAAAGTGAGCCTGAGCGCCTCGCAGTCGCGCGACGATTCGACCGATATCTCCAACGTCGCCAACACCGATCCGTACACCGATGCCGACAACGACGAGTTTCGCAGCCGGCGCCGGCAGATTACGCTGCAGGACACGACGAAGATCGCCAGCGGGATCGAATGGATCTCCGGACTCGAACACATCAACCAAGACGGCGCATTCAGCGTATTTGACTTTGCCGCCGGCAACGCCAGCTTGAAATCGGCCGAGCGGCGCGTCGATTCGCTCTGGACCGGTACGGTCGGCCATCTGGGCAGCCAGCAGTGGCAGGTCAATGTGCGCTATGACCGCTACAGCGATTTTGGCAGCGCGACCACCGGATTGGTCGGCTGGGGTTGGTCCATCAATCCGGCATGGAAGGCGACGGCGCAGGCCTCGACCGGTTTTCGTGCCCCGAGTTTCGAGGACTTGTATTACCCGCTGTACGGCAATCCGGCATTGCTGCCGGAGCGTGCGCGCAGCTTGGAACTGAGCTTGCGTTGGAATCAGGCCACGGCAAGCGCCAGCGCCACCGTTTTTCGCAATCGCGTCTCGGATCTGATCGAAGGTCTGGCGCCCAGTTACCGATCGATCAACGTCGGGCACGCGGCCATGGATGGCTTCGAGGGGCAGGCGGCGCAGGCCTTGGGCGCGCTGCGCCTGACCGCGAATCTGAACCTGGATCGACCGCGCGACCTGGACACGGGCCTGCCGCTGTTGCGGCGGGCCGACTTCAATTTCAAGTTCTCCGCGACCTACGTGCAGGGGCCGTGGGGCGCCAACGCCAGTTGGCAGCGTGCCGGCGCACGCGACGATCTGAACATCCTCTCGGGCAACCGGGTGCAGCTCTCGCCCTACAATCTGGCCCGCGCGCTGCTGCGGCGTGACTTGGGTAGCCGTGTCCAGGTGCACCTGCGTGTCGAGAACCTATTTCACGCGAACTACCAGCTGGTCGACGGCTACAACACGCTGCCGCGCATGCTCATCGCGGGTGTCGAGGCCAAATTCTAGGGGTGCCGTTGGTGCAAATGCCGCGCAGTTTGGCCGCAGCGACGCTACCCGTACTCGTGGCGGCGGCACTGCTTGCCTTCGTGCTGGCCTTGCGATTTGGCAGCGTCGGCGTGGATTCGGCGGACCTGATCCACGCGCTGGCCGACCGGGTGTTCGGGCGCGAGGACGGCTCCCTGGCTGGCACGTTGCTGTCGCTGCGTTTCCCCAGGGCATTGGCGGCCATGGCCGTGGGCGGCCTACTGGCACTTTCTGGCGCGTTGCTGCAGGCGCTGATGCGCAACCCCCTGGCCGATCCCTACGTGCTGGGGGTTTCCGGTGGCGCTTCGTGCGCCGCGATGCTGGCGATCGCGCTGGGCGCCGGGGTTGCGGTAATAGCCGTGGCCGCCGCGGGGGGGGCCTTCGTCGCCTTGATCTTGCTTTTCGTGCTCGCGCATCGCGCGCTTTTTGCGCGCGATGCCGTGCTCGATCATGGCCGCGACAGCTCGATCCTGCTGACGGGCGTGATGATCGCCTCGCTGTGTGCCGCCGGCCTGAGCCTGGCCTTGGCACTGGCTCCGGACGGCAAGCTGCGTACGATGGTTTTTTGGCTTCTTGGCGACCTGAGCGGCGCGCTGCATCCAGGGCTGTGCAAGGCCGCCTGGATCGCCTGGCTGCTGCTGCTGTGGCTGGCCCAGCGCGATGCGCCGGCGCTCAACCTAATGCTGGGCGGTGACCTGCAGGCCTACACGCAAGGGGTGGCGACGACCCGCGTGCGGCGCCGGCTGATTGCCATCACGGCGGTCGCTTCCGGCATCGCCGTGGCCTTGGCCGGTGCGGTGGGTTTTGTCGGATTCATCGCGCCGCATCTGGCGCGCCAGGTCTTGGGCAGCAATCAGCGCCTGGTTCTGCCAGCTGCCTCGCTGCTCGGGGCGATACTCGTCGTGGTGGTCGATACCGCCGGGCGGACCCTGGCTGCGCCCCTGCAGTTGCCGGTTGGCGCACTGACCGCGCTGGTTGGCGTTCCGGTGTTCCTCTGGCAGCTGCAACGCTCATGAATCGGCCCTTGCTCGCTTGTCGAAACGTGGACGTGCGCTACGGTGAGCGCTGCCTGGTGCGCGGATTGAACCTGGAGGTCGCCGCGGGCGATCGTTGGGCCATCGTCGGACCCAACGGAGCGGGTAAGAGTTCCTTGCTCTTGGTGATGGCGGGTGCACGGCGACCGGACGCAGGCCACATCGAACTCGACGGCAGGCCGATCTCCGCCTGGGGCGTGGAAGAGTTGGCTGCACTGCGGGCCATGGTCGCCGATCGATGGATCGACCCGTTTGCGACGGATGTGCTCGAGACCGTCAAGGCGGCCCGCTACCGGATGGAGTTTCGCGCCGGATGGACCCTGCGCGGGGACGCGCGCCCCGGGGCCGCCGCGGACCATGCGCCCGCGGCCGCGCTGGCTCTGCAGTGCCTGGAAGCCATGGACTGCGCCGACCTGGCGCATCGTGACATCCGCCGGCTCTCACGCGGCGAACGCCAGCGCGTTGCGCTGGCAGCGGCTTTGGCTCAGGAATCCGCGCTGGTGCTGCTCGATGAGCCCATCTCGCATCAGGATCCGAGACACCAGATGCTGGTCTTGCGCAACCTCAAGGCGCGCAGCCACAGCACCTTCATCGGCGCGCTGCACGACATCAATGCTGCGGCGCGGTTCGCAACGCACGCGCTTTTGTTGACAGGCGACGGCAACTGGCAGGCCGGTGACGCGCGAGAAGTGCTGACTTGCAGCGGGCTTTCTGCGCTATTCAACACCGAGATCGTGCAGGTCGAGGTTGGCGCGCAGCGCATATTCGTGGCCGGAGGCGAAGCCGTCGCCTGAGCCGACGACGGATCCGATATAGTCGCGGTTTTTCCAAATGGCGCCGCGTGCGCATGCCGAATCCATGCCTGTAATCCTGGTTGCGAATTCAAAAGGTGGTGTCGGTAAGTCGACGGTCGCGTCGAACTTGGCCGGTTTTTACGCAGGGCGCGGTGAGCGCACGATGCTGGGCGATCTTGACCGCCAGCAGTCCGTCGGTAAATGGCTCAAGCTGCGACCGCAAAGCGCTCCCCAGATCACCTCGTGGGACTTCACCGGGGGTGTCGCCGTGGCGCCGCGCGGCATCACCCACATCGTGCTGGACACGCCCGCCGGCATCGATGGCGCGGCGCTCAGGGAAGCCGTCAAAGTTGCGGCTAAAGTCATCGTGCCGTGCCAGGCGTCCTTGTTCGATATCGAGGCGACCCACGCGTTTCTGGGCAAATTGGCGCAGTACGGCGCGACCGTGCGCAACGGACGGGTCGCCGTCGTCGGCACGCGCGTCGACGCGCGCACCCTCGCGGCGAGCCAGCTGGAGCGCTACGTGCAGGACAATGGCGTGCCCTTCCTTGGCTTCTTGCGCGATACCCAGAACTATGTGCAGCTGGCCGCACAGGGCTTGACCTTATGGGACGTGACGCCGGCACGGGTTCAGCAAGACATCGAGCAGTGGACACCGATCATCCACTGGACCAGCAACGGCCGGCGCGCGATCTAGGTCCGAACGGCTCGACGATCCGCCAGTGCGGGGCGCGGCTCAGTGCCGTGCCCGCTCGACGACTTCGCACAGCTTTTCTGCGGCGTCGAGCGTCCGCGTTGTCTGCCGGTCCATCTCATCGGCATCCAGCGTGACGAGGTGGCCATGGGCCACGGCCGGCAGATGGGGGTACCGTCGCCAGATGTCGAGCGCACCCTGGTCGACGCCGCCCGGCTCGCTGGTGACGATGACTTGAGGGCGCGCGGCCAGCACCGACTCCGCGTCCACCGTGGCGACCAGCGGCAGCACGTCGGCAAAGACGTTGCGCGCACCGCAGAGTTCCAGGACCTGGCTGGCCACGTGCCTGCCCGACAGCGTCATGATGGGGTTGGGCCAGATCTGGTAGAAGACGCGCACGGGCTGGCGCCCTTCGTAGCGCTGGCGCAGGGCAAGCAGGCGCGCGCGATAGGCCGCCGCCATGGCCGGTGCCGATGTGGAGCCGGTCAGGTCGCCCAGGCGCTCGATCGACGCGGCAATTGCGTCGAGCGTGCGCGGCTCGTAGACGTACACCGGGAAGGACAGCTGGCGCAGCGCCTCGAGCAGGGAGGGCGGGTAGCCGGTGCCCCAGACCGCGATGAGGTCCGGCTTGAGCGCGGCGATCGCCTCCAGGTCGATGCCCTGGGCGCGCGCGACGCGCGGCAAGGCACGGGCCGCGGCGGGTGTGTCCGAAAAATCGCTGACGGCGATCACGCGCGGGCCGGCGCCCATGCCGAACAGCAGTTCCGTGATGCCCGGCGCTAGGCTGACGATGCGGCGCGCCGGTTGGGCCAGGTGCACCTGCTGTCCGGCGTCGTCGACGACCGTCTGGGCGCCCGCCGGCCCCGCGAGCAACGCGGGCGCCCAGGCCAGCAGACCCCGCAGCACGCACCGCAGCACGCCCCGCAGCGCTCGGCGCAGCGCGTGCAGGCACCGGGCCGGCACACACGCCCGATGCGCACCAACCATCACACGAGAACGTCCTGCATGTTGTAAAGACCTGGCGCACGGCCCGAGAGAAAGCGCGCGGCGCGCAGCGCCCCCAGCGCGTACGGCTGGCGGCTCGTCGATCGATGCGTGATCTCGATTCGCTCACCGGTCCCGGCAAACAGGACCGTGTGCTCGCCGATCACGTCGCCGCCGCGCAGGGTGGCAAAGCCGATGCTGCCTTCGGGTCGCGGTCCGGTATGACCTTGGCGTGCAAAAACGGCGCACTGTTCCAGGCGCTGGCCCCGCACCCGCGCCGCCGCCTCGCCCAATTGCAAGGCCGTCCCGGAGGGCGCGTCGACCTTGTCGCGATGATGCATCTCGAGGATTTCGAGGTCGTAACCCTCGGTCATCAGTCTCGCACCCAGCTCCACGAGCCGCAACAGAACCTGGACGCCGACGCTCATGTTGGGTGCCACGACCAGGGCCGTCGTCAGCGCCGCTTTGGCCAGCGTGGCCTTGCCCGCTTCGTCGAAGCCGGTGGTTCCGACCACCATGCCGATCTGGCGGGCCGCGCAAAACTGCACGTGCGCCAGCGTCGCCTCGGGGCGGGTGAAGTCGATCAGGACCTGGGCCTGGGCGATCGCCTCGAGCCGGTCGGTGATGTGCACGCCGCTGCTGCGCCCAAGAAACTCGCTGCAGTCGCGCCCCAGCTCCGGGCTTTGCGGTCGCTCGAGGGCTGCGACGACCTCACAGTCCTTGCTTGCCAGGGCCGCGGCAATGATCATCCTGCCCATGCGACCGCTACTGCCGGCTATGGCTAGCTTCATCGTGACGCACTCGCTCGATAAGGTGCGGGTTTTGGGGTCGGCCGACCGTGAAGTTACTTGGACGGCGGATTGGCCGGTGCCGTACCCGGTGCCTGGGCAGGGGTGGGATCCGGTCCTGGCGTGGACGCGGGCGTTGGCACGGGCGCCACAGGACGCGGCTTTTGTCCGAGGATCAGGTTGTCGGCCAACGGCTCGGTTGGCATCGCGTCACTCGAATATCTTGAAAGCTTGCCGTCCTCGAAGACCACGTAGAGCTTGCGGATCTGGGTTTCCCCCGTCTTACGCCGCAGCAGCACGTACGGATAATCCCAACGATTCTGATGAAAGATGTCGGTCAGCATCGGCGTACCGAGCAAGAATCGAACCTGGTCCCGGGTCATGCCAGGGCGCAACTGATCAACCATGTCCTTGGTGATGATATTGCCTTGCTGCACGTCCGGCCGGTAGGGCCGCAGGCTGGCAGGGACCCATGCCGGTGCGGCGCAGGCGCTGGCAAGGAGCGCCGTGACCAGCAGGCAGACAAGCTTGAGACGACGGTTCATGAGGGCCGGAAAATTTCAATGATAGAAAGAGCTGCGCGGCAGCCCGCAAGGACCGACTGCCTCTATAATACTGGCTAGGGGGATTTCGTGTCGTCGCAAAACAAAAGTTCGGTTGAGCTGAAAGTCAGCGGACTCAAGGCAACCGCGCCCCGTATCAAGATCCTGGAGATTTTCCAGCGGCGCGCTGCCCAGTCCGGCGATCGCCATCTGAGCGCCGAAGATGTCTATCGACTGCTCAGCGCTGAGAACGTCGAAGTCGGCCTGGCGACCGTGTACCGGGTGCTGACCCAGTTCGAACAGGCTGGCCTGCTCTCGCGACGCAATTTCGAGGCCGGCAGGGCCGTGTTTGAACTCAACGAAGGTTCGCACCACGATCACTTGGTGTGCGTGAACTGCGGTCGCGTCGAAGAATTCGTCGATCCTGAAATCGAAGAGCGGCAGCGCCGGATCGCCGCCGCGCACGGCTTCGACCTGCAGGAGCATGCGCTCTCCCTTTATGGCGTATGTCGCAAGACCGATTGCGTGCATCGACCCAAGGGCTATTGACGTATTCCTGTGCGCGCGGCGCCCCGACCGTCTTGGCTTGGGGCGGCTTCCCAATTCCGACCGTGCCCGCGTGCTTGCCGCACGCCGTGCTGCGCGCAGTATTGGCCTTCACCCGATGCCGCTAGCGGCTCGCCAGCATCTCGCGGGCATGCTTCTGCGTGAGCGCCGTAACCTGGGCGCCGCCGAGCATGCGCGCGATCTCGGCCACGCGCGCCTTGCCGCTGAGCGCCTCGGTGCGCGACACCGGCCTCCCGTCCGCCTTTGTCTCCTTGCGCACGGCCAGATGGTGATCCGCGCAAGAGGCTACCTGGGGCAGGTGCGTTACGCAAAAGACCTGGCGCGACTGCCCCAGCTGGCGCAGCAGGCGTCCCACCGTCGAGGCTACTTGGCCGCCGACGCCGGAATCGACTTCGTCGAATATCAGCGTGGGCACGAGATTGGCCGTGGCGGCAACCACGGCTATGGCAAGGCCGATGCGCGATAGCTCCCCGCCCGATGCGACCCTGGCCAGTGGCCGCGCGCTTGCCGCCTCGTGCGTACTGACAAGAAACTCGACCCGCTCCAGGCCATGGGCGCTCGGTTCGGCGGGGACTAGGCGCACCTCCAGCCGCCCGCCGGTCATCGACAGCTCCTGCATGGTCCGGCTCACGTCGCGCCCCATCCGCAACGCGGCGGCCTCGCGCGCCTGAGAGAGCGCGCGGGCCAGCGCCTGGTATTGTCCCAAGGCGCGTGCTTCGTTGGCGCGCAAGGTCTCAATATCAGCCGATTCGCCCAGGCGATCGAGACGCGCGCGCGCCTCCGCGAGCAGTTCGGGCAGCCCGGCGGGTGCGCAACGCCACTTGCGCCCGGCGGCGTGCAAGGCGGCGATCCGCTCTTCCACCTGGGACAGCCGGCCCTCATCGGTCTCGCTGTCGCCGACGTACTGCTGCAATTCGCGGGCAGCTTCGTCAAGCTGTATTTGCGCCGCGGCGAGCGCGGCGACGATCGGGGACAGACGCGGGTCGTACCCGGACAGCGCCGTGAGCCGTGAACCGATCTTCCCCAGGCGCGGCTGGACCGCATCATCGGCTTCGGCGAGCGCCTCGATGGCGGACCGCGCGCCGTCGAGCAGTGCACTGCCGTGCGCCAGGCGCGTTTGTTCCGCCTCGATCCGTTCCCATTCGCCGGGTTCCGGCGCCAGCTGGCCGAGTTCCTCGACGGTCTGCAGCAGTTGATCGCGCTGCGTCGCCGCCAGCTCCCGCGCGGCCTGCGCCTGCGCGCAGGCCTGGGTGGCTCGACGCCAGGCAGCGTATGCCTGCGCGACCGCGCCGGCCGCCTCGGCAAGGCCGTCATTTCGATCGAGCAACTCCCCCTGGGCCTCTGCCCGCAGCAGCGACTGGTGTTCGTGCTGACCATGCACGTCGAGCAGCAGCGTCCCCAGGTCGCGCAGCTGGCCCAGGGTCGCCGGGCTGCCGTTGATGAACGAGCGGCTGCGTGCACTGCTGTCGAGCGTGCGGCGCACGAGTATCGTCGGGCTGGCCGGACTCCCGCCATCCGGTCGCGCCGATTCGTCGAACCCCGATTCGATCAGCCAGGCGTCGGCGGACGCGTTGGAGGCGAACTCCGCGGCCACTTCGGCGCGCGCACAGCCTTCGCGCACGGTGTCGGCCGCTGCACGCTCGCCCAGGGCGAACTCCAGCGCGTCGATGAGGATCGACTTGCCGGCGCCGGTCTCGCCGGTGAGCACCGTGAATCCGCCGGAAAATTCCAGCTCGAGGTGCTCGACGATGACGAAGTCGCGAATCGAGAGGGCAAGCAGCATGGTGCAGGAATGCGTTTTCGGTTGCTTGGATCGCGCCGCGCGGGACTCAGGCGCGTCCGTGCGAGTCGGCGGACATGACGTTCCAGTGCAGTTTTTGGCGCAAGGTGGCGAAATAGTTGTACCCAGCCGGGTGCAGCAGCGTGGCCACGTGGCTGCTGCGCCGCGCGCGCACCATGTCGCCGATTTCCAGGTGGGCAAACGACTGCATGTCGAAGTAGGCGCTGGCGTCGCGCACCTCGGTCAGCTCGATCTCCACTTCCACATCGTCAGGCAGGGCAATCGGGCGGTTCGAAAGCGTATGGGGCGCGACCGGCACCAGCACGAAGCCGGTGAGGGAAGGGTGCAAGATCGGCCCGTTGGCAGACATCGCATACGCGGTCGAGCCGGTCGGCGTGGCCAGGATGAGGCCGTCGGCGCGCTGCGTGTACATCATCGCTCCGTCGACCCGAACGGTGAATTCCACAAGCCCGCCGGTCACGCCGTGGGAGATCACGACATCGTTGAGGGCGTGCGTGCGCAAGACCACGGCGCCCGCATGCAGCACGTCGCCCTCGAGCAGCGTGCGCCGGTCGACCTCGTATCTGCCGTGCAGCATCGGCTCGAGTACTTCGGGCATCTGGTGCAGGGCGATATCGGTGATGAAGCCCAGCCGACCGAAATTGATGCCGATCAGCGGAACGTCGTGGGCGGCCAGGTCGCGGGCGATGCTCAGCATGGTGCCGTCGCCTCCCAAGACAATGGCCACGTCCGCCTGGGTTCCGATCTCCTCGAGGCTGTACCCCGGATGCCGGTCCAGTCCAAGCACCTCGCGCGTGTTGGCGTCGAGCATGGTGCGCATGCCGGCGCGCTCGATCAAGCCGAAGATGGCATCGAGCGCCTCCAACAGGGCCGCACGATGGTCGTCGGTCCGGGTCTTGGCGAAGATCGCAGCGGTACGAAAGGGCGCAACCATAGTCGTTTGTCTTTCCGAAATCCGCCCGGGCGATGTCCGACCGCTCCAGCCCCGTCCCGGCCGCAGATGGCCGCGGGAGCGGGCCGCAAATGACGGGGTATGCCCATTTGCGGCGCTTCGCAGGGCCGATTATGCAAGAAAGGATCCACCTGGCGTATCGTACGGGCGTGTTGTCGACGCGCGCGCTGGGAAAGCACTCCCGTTTTCGGTATCGTTTTCATCGTTCCAGCTCGTTCGTGCCCTTTGCTGGCGGCAACACCTTGGATACACCGCAACTGCCTGGCTATGTTAGATAAGCGCTCGCGCCTGCTGCTCAAGACGTTGGTAGAACGTTACATTGCCGACGGCCAGCCCGTCGGGTCCCGGGCTCTGTCCAAGATCTCCGGACTGGAACTGTCCCCAGCGACCATCCGCAATGTCATGGCCGATTTGGAGGAGCTGGGTTTCGTCGTCAGCCCGCACACGTCCGCCGGCCGTGTGCCGACGCCGCGCGGCTATCGCCTGTTCGTCGATTCGATGCTGACGGTCCAGCCGCTTGAGGCTGGACAAAGCGAAATCATGCATGGCCAGATGCAGATCGCCGAACCGCAGCGGGCGATACAGACGGCCGCGCAGCTGTTGTCCAACCTGTCGCACTTTGCCGGCGTCGTGCTGACGCCGCGCCGTACCTCGGTCTTCCGGCACGTGGAGTTCGTCAGTCTGTCCGAGCGGCGCGTCCTCATGATCGTGGTGGCGCCCGACGGTGATGTCCAAAACCGGATTTTGCTCACCGACCGGCCCTACACGCACGGGCAGCTGGTCGAGGCGGCCAACGCGCTAAACCAGCACTTCGCCGGCGCCAGTTTCGAGGAGGCGCGCGGCCGTTTGGAAGGCGATCTGCTGCAGTTGCGCGGCGAGATCCTGGCGCTGATGAATGCGGCGGTACGTGCCGGTGCGGAGGCCGTCGAACACAGCGAGCCTGTGGTGATCAGCGGGGAACGAAATCTGATCGGCGTCAACGAGCTGACCGCGGACATGGACAAATTGCGCGCCTTGTTCGATCTTTTCGAGCACAAGGCGCGCCTGGTGGGACTGCTGGACGTGTCGAGCCGGGCGCAAGGCGTGCAGATCTACATTGGAGGCGAGTCCGATCTGGTTCCGCTCGAACAGATGAGCATGGTCGTGTCCCCTTACGAGGTCCATGGCAAGGTGGTCGGCACGCTGGGCGTCATCGGGCCTACACGCATGGCCTACGAACGCGTGATTCCAATCGTCGACATCACGGCGAAGTTGCTCTCGAGCGCGCTGTCGCGCGACGAGTAGGGCCGGTGGTCGCCGTGCGCCCCATTTCCTCGGTTGCTCCCTTCGTTTCCCGGAACCCTCATGAAATTCCTGTCCGCGGCCGCACATAGCCACGCTTCCGTCGATCGCACCGCGGTGCTGCTCGTCAACCTGGGAACGCCGGATGCGCCGACCCCTGCAGCGGTGCGCCGCTACCTGAACGAATTCTTGCTCGATCCGCGCGTCGTCGAAGTGCCGCGGTGGCTGTGGTCGCTGCTGCTGTGGACGGTCATCCTGCCGTTTCGCTCCAGGGCCTCGGCGGCGCGCTACGCCTCGGTCTGGACGCCGGAGGGTTCCCCGCTGCTGGCGATCTCGCAGCGGCAGCAGCGCGCCCTGATGGGGGAGCTGCAAAGACGCGGGCTGGCCGTGGACGTGGTCCTGGCCATGCGCTACGGTCTGCCGTCGATCGCCCAGGCCATGGAGCGCATGCGCCGGGAGCGCGTCACGCGGCTGTTGGTGCTGCCCATGTACCCGCAGTATTCGGCGACCACCAGCGGATCCGTGTTCGACGGCGTCGCCCAGGAGCTCACGCGCACCCGCAACCTGCCGGAATTGCGTTGGATACGCGGATTTCACGACGACCCCGGGTACATCGACGCACTGTGCCGCTCGGTACGCGCGCACTGGAATGCACACGGCCGACCCGACAAGCTGGTCGTGAGCTTTCACGGGCTGCCGCGTCGCAACCTCGATCTGGGCGACCCCTATTTCTGCGAATGTCACAAGACCGGCCGGCTGCTGGCGCAGGCGCTGGACCTGCGGCCCGAGGAATACGTGATCACGTTCCAGTCCCGTTTCGGCCGCGCCCGCTGGCTCGGCCCCTACACGGCCGATACGCTGCGTTCCCTGGCCCGGTCGGGCGTCGGCCGCGTTGACGTGCTCTGTCCGGGGTTCGTCGCCGACTGTCTCGAGACGTTGGAGGAGATTTGCCAGGAGGGCCGGCGCGACTTTCTCACGGCCGGCGGGCGCGAACTGCACGCCATCGCCTGCTTAAACGATGATCCTGCGCTGATCGCGGTCCTGGCCAAGCTGGTAGAAAGCCATACCCGCGACTGGCCGGTGCGCTTGGACGAGCAGCCGGCGCGCCAGCAGGCTGCGCTGGATACGGCCAGTCGAGCCAAACTGATGGGCGCCGCCAACTAAGTCGTCGGTCGGCGCCCCGAGCCGGCCGGGCCGACCAAGCCCCTGCCGCCTTTTTTGTCGCGGTCCCCTTGAATTTGCTGCGGGCATCCCCAACTGCTGGTTCGGGCCTCGGGCCAGCAAGGGAGTGTTGAGTTGGCCATCGCTTGCCGGCAAGTGGGCGCAGGTTATTGAATCTAAATATCTTGTTGGGGGTTGCATGAGCGCTGTCGAGTCCGGGAATGCGCCGGAGCATGAGCGATCGCAAGAGCCGGCCCAAGCCGGCAGCGAGGGCACACAGGGTTCAACGGCGGGTTGCGGCCCGGCGGCAGGCGGCGACCCGACGGCCGAGTTGCGGGCTGCGCTGGACGCGGCGCAGGCCAAGGCAAACGAAAACCACGATTTGTATCTGCGCTCGCGTGCCGAGACCGAGAACGTGCGCCGGCGCGCCCAAGAAGATGTGTCCAAGGCGTACAAGTTCGCCATTGAATCCTTTGCCGAAGCCCTGGTGCCGGTGATCGACAGCCTGGAAAAGGCCTTGCAGGACGCGTCCTCTAACGCCGACGCCTTGCGCGCTGGGGTCGAGATCACGCTGCGCCAACTGCGCTCGGCGTTTGAGCGTGGCCGGCTGACAGAGATCAACCCGGTGGGCGAGAAGTTCGACCCCCACCGGCACCAGGCGATTTCCGCGGTCCCGGGCGACGGTAGCGTGCCGCCCAACCACGTGCTCAAGGTGCTGCAAAAGGGCTGGATGATTGCCGACCGGGTTTTGCGGCCGGCATTGGTGACGGTTGTTCAGGGATCTTGAACCGCCCGGTCCGCAACGGGGTCGCGGCCTTGAATTTGACCGGCCGGGACTCATGTAGAGGGTAGCAAGCCCCGGACGGTGGTTCGGGAAACACATTGCTCCTGGAGCGCATATCCGGGGGCGCGAGAAAAGGGAAAACAAGATGGGCAAGATCATCGGCATCGACCTTGGCACGACCAACTCGTGTGTCGCCCTCATGGAGGGTGGGCAGATCAAGGTGATCGAGAACGCCGAGGGCGCGCGTACGACACCCTCGATCGTCGCGTACATGGAGGACGGCGAGGTGCTGGTCGGCGCGCCGGCCAAGCGCCAGGCGGTCACCAATCCGCGCAATACGCTGTACGCGGTCAAGCGGCTCATCGGCCGGCGCTTCGATGAAAAGGAGGTGCAAAAGGACATCGGCCTGATGCCCTACAAGATCGTCAAGGCCGACAACAACGACGCCTGGGTCGAGGCCCGGGGCAACAAGATCGCGCCGCCGCAGGTTTCGGCCGAGGTGCTGCGCAAGATGAAGAAGACCGCCGAGGATTACCTGGGCGAGGCGGTGACCGAGGCGGTGATCACGGTGCCGGCCTACTTCAACGATTCGCAGCGTCAGGCGACCAAGGACGCCGGTCGCATCGCCGGCTTGGACGTAAAGCGCATCATCAACGAGCCGACCGCAGCCGCGCTGGCCTTCGGTCTGGACAAGAAGGAAGAGCGCGGCGACAAGAAGATCGCCGTTTACGATCTGGGCGGGGGCACGTTCGACATCTCGATCATCGAGATCGCCGACGTCGATGGCGAGAAGCAGTTCGAGGTGCTGTCGACCAACGGCGACACCTTCCTGGGCGGCGAAGACTTCGACCAGCGCATCATCGATTACATCATCGCCGAGTTCAAGCGCGAACAAGGCGTCGACCTGTCCAAGGACGTGTTGGCTCTGCAGCGGTTGAAAGAGGCGGCGGAGAAGGCCAAGATCGAGTTGTCCTCCAGCCAGCAGACCGAGCTCAATCTGCCTTACATCACCGCCGATCAGAGCGGGCCGCGGCACCTGAACATGAAGCTGACGCGCGCCAAGCTCGAGTCGTTGGTCGAGGAGCTGATCGAACGGACCATCGAGCCGTGCCGCATCGCGATGAAGGATGCCGGCATGACCAACTCGGGCATCAGCGACGTGATCCTGGTCGGCGGCATGACGCGCATGCCCAAGGTCCAGGAGACGGTTCGCGAATTCTTCGGCCGAGAGCCGCGCAAGGACGTCAATCCGGACGAGGCCGTGGCGGTCGGCGCGGCGATCCAGGGCTCGGTCTTGTCGGGCGACCGTAAGGATGTGCTGCTGCTGGATGTGACGCCGTTGTCCCTGGGCATCGAGACCCTGGGCGGCGTGATGACCAAGATGATCAAGAAGAACACCACGATCCCGACGAAGTTTGCGCAGACCTTCTCCACGGCCGACGACAACCAGCCGGCGGTGACCATCAAGGTGTTCCAGGGCGAGCGCGAAATGGCGGTGGGCAACAAGCCGCTGGGCGAGTTCAACCTCGAGGGTATTCCGCCTTCGCCGCGCGGCACGCCGCAGATCGAGGTCTCGTTCGACATCGATGCCAACGGGATCTTGCACGTCGGCGCCAGGGACAAGGCCACGGGCAAGGAGAACAAGATCACCATCAAGGCCAATTCCGGTCTGACCGAGGAGGAGATCAACCGCATGGTCAAGGACGCGGAGGCCAACAAGGCCGAAGATCACCGCCGGCTCGAGCTCGTGCAGGCGCGCAATTCGGCCGAGGCCTCCTTGCATCAGGTCAGCAAATCCTTGGCCGAGCATGGTGCGAGCCTCGACGACGGTGAGAAAGCGAAGATCCAGAGCGCCATCGGGGAGCTCGAGGCCGCGCTCAAGGGCGAGGACAAGGACGCGATCGAGGCCAAGGCCGCGGCCCTGATGGCCGCCTCGCAGAAGTTGGGCGAGAAGATGTATGCGGACGCACAGGCCCAAGGGGCGGCGGCACAGGCGGCCGGCGCCGCCGGGGCAACGGGCCCGAGTGCGGGCGGCGCTCCGAAGGCCGATGCGGGCAAAGCCGAAGACGTGGTCGATGCCGATTTCAAGGAGGTCAAGCGCAGCTGAACGCCTCCTTGCCCTCCCGTGCGCGCCGGGCCGCGCGCCTGCGGTATGAACGCGGGCGCGCGTTCCGGTGTTCGCATTGTTGCGTGAGAACGGTCACCTGCTTTGCCTACGGAACTGAACCCTCAGCAAGAAGTTGATCTCAATCTATGGCCAAGCGCGACTATTACGAAACCCTCGGTGTGGCGAAGAACGCCACCGATGAGGAAATCAAGAAGTCCTACCGCAAGATGGCGATGAAGCACCATCCGGACCGCAATCCGGATGACAAGGCCGCGGAAGAGAAATTCAAGGAGGCCAAGGAGGCCTACGAGATGCTCTCCGACGCGCAAAAGCGCGCCGCCTACGATCGCTTCGGCCACGCCGGCGTTGACCCCAACGCGGCCGGCGGCGGTGGCGCCGGCTTCAACGGCGGCTTTGCCGAGGCGTTCGGGGACATTTTCGGCGACATCTTCGGCGGGGCCGCCGGCGCGCGCGGCGGCCGCAGCAATGCCTTCCGTGGCGCCGATCTGCGCTACAACATGGAAGTTTCGCTGGAGCAGGCCGCGGGCGGATTTTCCACCGATATCCGCGTACCGGCCTGGGAGAGCTGCGAGACCTGCTCGGGCACCGGCGCCAAGCCGGGTACCAAGCCCAAGACGTGCACGACCTGCAGCGGATCGGGTGCGGTGCGCATGGCGCAGGGGTTCTTCTCCATCCAGCAGACCTGCCCGAGCTGTCACGGCAGCGGGCGTGTGATCGTGCAGCCGTGTCCAAGTTGCCACGGTGAGGGCCGTATCAAGCACAACAAGGTGCTGGAGGTCTCGATTCCTGCCGGCATCGACGAGGGCCAGCGCATACGGCTGTCGGGCAAGGGTGAGCCCGGGGTCAATGGCGGCCCGCCGGGCGACCTCTACGTGGAAATCCGCGTCACGCCGCACGAGGTCTTCCAGCGCGACGGTGATGATCTGCACTGCGAAGTGCCGATCTCGATTGCCACCGGAGTCCTGGGCGGCGACATCGAGGTCGGTACGCTCAAGGAAAAGGTGAGCATCTCGATCCCGGAAGGAACGCAAAGCGGCAAGACTTTCCGCCTGCGCGGCAAGGGCATCAAGGGTGTGCGCTCGAGCTACCCTGGCGACCTGTACTGCCACGTGCGCCTCGAGACGCCGGTGCGGCTCACCGAAAAGCAAAAGAAGCTGCTGCGCGAATTCGACCAGTCGATCCGCGAAGGCGGCGGCAAGCACTCGCCACAGGCCAAGTCCTTCATGGACAAGATGAAGGGGTTTTTCAGCGCGGACTAGCCCCGAGGTCGTTGCGCTTCGGGCGGACCTGCGCGCTGCCGAACCGGCGCAGCGCCGTGGGTCGGCGTTACAACGATTTAGCTAGTGCACGAGCTACCGGGCCTGCGCCGCATGGCGCTGGGGTAGCATCCGGGCATGCGCAACTATCCCGCCTCCCTTGTCGCTGGTTTTGTCCATGCGCTGATGCGCTCAGCGCCGCTTGCTGGCGTGCTGCGTGGCGCGGGTCTGGCGGCGCTGGCCGCCGCCGCGTCGCTGCTGGCCGCGTGTAACGGCGGCGGCATCTCGGGCGAACCGCCGCAATTGCGCGTGATCAACGAAGATTTCGGCGCCGCCACCAGTTTTGACGTACGGGTGAACTCGACCAGCATCGTCACCAATCTGGGCTTCGGGCAGGCCACGTCGTTCCAGCCCGTGACGCCGGGCAGCAATACCGTTGTCGCCTTCGATCCGACCGGAACCACCACCGCCGTGCTGACGGCGTCCTTTACGACGGCGTTCGGCGCCAGCTATTCGGTTTTTGCCCTGGCGGGGAGCGCGCTGGTCGTAGCCCAGGACAACGCCCCCGTGGCTGCGGGAAAGGCCCGTTTGAGTTTGGTGCATGCTTTTCCCGGCCAAGGAGCGCTCGACATCTACCTAACCGCCCCGACGGCGAACTTGCCCGTGAGCCCATCGATATCAGCGCTGACCTACGGCGCAGGCGCTTCGGGTGCCAGCGCCATTGCACCCGGCGTGCTGACGGTTGCCAGCGGCGACTATCGCATTCGCGCGACCGCCGCCGGCGACGCCACGCAGAAGGTGCTCTTTGATTCGGGGCCGATCACCCTGGAGTCGGGTGCCGACCTGCTGATGGCGGTAGTCCAGACCAGCGGTTCGGCCGCGCCTTTCTCGCTGGTGAGTCTGGACGATGCCAGCAACGTCTTTCAGATCCTGGACCAGCGGGTGCAGTTGCGCATGGGGAACTTCGCGCCCGCGCTCGGTGCCGTCGACGCTTTCTTGAATCCGGGCACGAACGTCAACTCCCCTGCGACGCTGTTTTTTTCCGACCTGACGCTGGGCGGCGTGACGCCTTACGTGGCCGAGATGCCCGGGGCGTACGAGGCCTCGATGGCCGTCACGACTCAGTTCCAAAGCGTTGTGCAGGCGCCGCTGGCGTTGTCGGCCAGCACCTCGATCAGCGTGTTTGCGATCGGCCTGCGCGGGCAGGCCAGTCCTACGAACCTGCAGCTGCTGACGCTGCTCGATGATTTGAGCGCGCCACCCAGCGGCATGGCCAACCTTCGCGTGGTGCACCTGGCACCGGACCTGGCGCCGGTGGATGTGGTATTGCTGGACACTTCCGGCGCAATGCCGGTGATTTCGAGGCGCCTGATCGCCGGCCTGGCCTACAGCGGGGCTTCCACCTACGTGTCGCTGCCCGCCGGCAGCTACACGGTCGCCCTCGTGCCCGCGGGTGCGGATCTGCCCCTGCTGCCGGCCTCCGGTGCGCTATCGCTGAGCCTGGACACCGGCACGGTTTCAACCCTGGTGGCTGCCGGGTGCCAAAACCCATCGGCGGGAAAGTGTGCCTCCGCCTCTGCGGCGCTGCAATTGGTCTGGCGCCAGGACAACTGAAGCGCTACGCTTGCGGCGGTTGATGCTGGCCGATAAGCTGGGCCATGGCATGGGCATCGGGCTCGCCCAGCCCGGACAGGCCGCCGATGACGCCAGCGCGGTTGTGCGCCGGCTGGTTCTGGCTCACCTTCCACTTGCCCGTGATCCGGGTGATGCAAATCTCGATGCCGACGATCTGTTCTAGCAGCGTCTGCACGTATTCGGCCGGCGCATCGTCGGTCGACCAAGGCCGCGGCATCCTGGATTCGTGCCGGGCCGTCAGGCCGTTAACCAGTTCGCGCACCCAGACGGCATCGTCGTGCACCCTTAGGTGGCCGTACGCATGGACACAGCAATAATTCCAGGTCGGAACGACCTTGCCGGTCTCCTTCTTGCTCGGATACCAGCCGGGGGAAAAGTAGTGCTGCGGACCCTGAAAGATCACCAGCGCTTCGCAGCCCGACGCATCGCGCCACATGGCATTGGCGCGGGCCACGTGGCCGCGCAGGACGCCCGGACCCTGCGGGTCCGGCCCCTCTTTGAGCTCGAGCGGGATGTGATCGGCGACCAAGCCTTCGGAGGACAGCGTGACGATCGTGGCGAGCGGGTGCGCCTGCATCAGCGCACGCAGCACATCGACGCGGGTTTCGGCAAAGTGCGCGGGCAGATACATGGGCGACGAACCCCCGATTCAGGGTCGAGTTGACGGCGTCAGTTGAGGACGGTCGAGGGGGTGTACGCCAGGCGCACGTACATCGGCGCGAACGGTGCGGCTTGCGTGATCTCGACCAGGCCTTCGCGCGTGAGTTCAAGCAGCGCCAGGAAATGCACGACCACCACGGGCGTGCCCAGGCCGGGATCGAACAGGTCCGCGAACTCGACAAACCGCGCGCCCTTGCAGGTGCCGCAGTATCAGGCTCATGTGTTCGCGCACCGACAATTCCGTGCGGGCCACGCGGTGATGCGTATGCAGCTTGGAGCGGCGCAGGATGTCGTTCCAGGCTGCCTGCAGATCGGCGATCGCACGTCGGGATGGCGCACCGTCGCCGTCGGCTCGATGGCGACCACGGCGCGCAGGAAATCGCGCCCGATGCGCGGCTGCCCATCGAGCCGCGCCGCCGCGAGCTTGATACGCTCGTACTCGACCAGCCGGCGCACCAGTTCGGCGCGCGGATCCTCGACCTCCTCGCCGGTGTCGGCCTTGCGCACGCGGCAGCAGCATGCGCGACTTGATTTCGATCAGCAGCGCGGCCATCAGCAGATATTCGGCCGCCAGTTCGAGGTTGTGTGTGCGGATCTGCTCGATGTAGTGCAGATACTGCTGCGTCAGCGGCGCCATCGGGATGTCGAGCACGTTGAAGTGCTGGCGGCGGATGAGATACAGCAGCAGGTCGAGCGGCCCCTCGAAGGCCTCGAGAAACACCTCCAGCGCATCGGGCGGGATGTACAGGTCCTGGGGAAGCGTGAACAGCGGTTCGCCATACAGTCGGGCGAGGGCGACGCCGTCGATTACGGCGGGCATGTCGACGCCGGCGACGCCGGCGGCCTTGGCGTCGGCCTCGCGCCGCTCGTCGAGCAAATGCTCCAGGCCGGTGACCGGCGCCGCCGCGTCCGCATTCTTGTCAGAGTTCATCGAGTTGCCCGTCCTGTCGCATCGTCTCCGGCGCCTTGCCGGCCCGCGCGCCCGCATCGGTGCGGGCTCCTAAACCGCCAGCCAAGACCCTACAATGGCCGCCAGCGGGAAGATGGCCCCCGCCAAGGGAGAGGAGCCATTTTAAGCGACTTGCCGTCCGAACCTTCCCGCGCCGGTTTGCGGCTCCGGCACCGGTGCGCCGAGGCCGAGTGCCTCGCGGTCCTGCTGCGACAGGCGCCGCTGTCGCCGCAGCGCTGGGAAGCGGCGCGGCAACAGGCGCGCCAATGGATCGAGGGACTGCGCGGCCAGCGCAGCCGCGGCAGCGGTGTTGACGCCCTGATGCGCGAGTTCTCCTTGTCCAGCCAGGAAGGCGTGGCGCTCATGTGCCTGGCCGAGGCGCTGGCGCGGATTCCCGACCGCGCAACCGCCGATGCGCTGATCCGCGACAAGCTGTCCCAGGGGACTGGCGCACCCACATCGGCAGCAGCCGCTCGATCTTCGTCAACGCCGCTGCCTGGGGCCTGATGCTGACCGGCAAGCTGGTTGCCACGCACACCGACGCGGGCCTGAGCGCGGCGGTCAACCGGCCTGATCGCCCGAGGGGGCGAACCGTTGATCCGCGCCGGGGTGGACATCGCGATGCGCCTGCTCGGGCAGCAGTTCGTCCTGGGCCGCACGATCGAGCAGGCGTTGCAGCGCGCGCGCGAGACCGAGGCGCGCGGCTATCGCCATTCCTACGACATGCTCGGGGAGGCGGCGCTGACTGCCGCCGACGCGCAACGCTACTTCGAAGCGTATGCCCATGCGATCGACGCCATCGGGGCGTCTGCGGCCATGCCGACCGGCTCGGGTGCCGCGGCCTTGCACGAGCGCGCTGGGATCTCGGTGAAGCTATCGGCGCTGCATCCGCGTTTTGACAGCCTGCAGGCCGATCGCGTTCAGCGCGAGCTGCTGCCGCGCCTGCAGCAACTGTGCCTGCGGGCGCGCCACTGGGGCATAGGCCTGAACATCGATGCCGAAGAATCCGAGCGCCTGGAGCTCACGCTGGATCTGTTCGCGCGCTTGGCCTGGGATCCGGCGCTGGTCGGCTGGGACGGTCTGGGGGTCGTCGTTCAGGCGTATCAAAAAAGAGCCGTGGCGATGGTCGACTGGCTGGCGGAACTGGCGGCGCTGACCCGGCGCCGCTTTATGGTGCGCCTGGTCAAGGGCGCGTACTGGGATAGCGAGATCAAGCGGGCGCAGATGGAAGGGCAGGAGGACTTCCCGGTCTTTACGCGCAAGGCCCACACGGACGTGTCGTATCTTGTCTGCGCACAGCAATTGCTGCGCCATCCGGAGCGCCTCTACGCCCAGTTCGCGACACACAATGCCCTGACGCTGGCTTCGGTGTTGCAGTTGGCCGATGCGGCCGGTGTCAGGCAGCTGGAGTTGCAGTGTCTGCACGGCATGGGCGAGGCGCTGTACGACATGGCGCTCGACCCGGCGCGGGAGCCGGCCGGTGCCACGGCGCAGGGCCTGCCGGCCTGCCGCATCTATGCGCCGGTGGGCAGCCACGAAACGCTCCTGGCCTATCTCGTCAGGCGCTTGCTGGAAAACGGCGCCAATTCGTCCTTCGTCAATCGAGTCGTCGACGAAAGCGTGCCGATCGACGAGCTGCTCGTGGATCCGCTGACGTTGAGCTTGCAGTGCGGCGGCGCATCCCACCCGTCGATCGCGCTGCCGCGGGAGCTGTTTGGTGCGGCGCGATGCAATTCGCGCGGCATGGACCTGCACGATGAGGCGACCGTGGCGCGGCTCGAATCGGCACTGCGCGCCGTATCTGCGCGGTCTTGGACCGCCTACCCGATTCTGGCTTCCAACCGTTTCGAGCCCGATGCGGGCGTGCCGGCGGCCATCCGCAATCCGGCGCGGCGCTCGCAGGTGGTGGGCGTCGCGCATTCTTCCTCTGCACAGGACGTCGAATCGGCGCTGGCGGCGGCCGACGACGAGTCCTGGACGCGCACCAACCCCCTGCGACGCGCGCAGGTGCTCGAGGCCATCGCCGACGCCCTGGAGCGGCGCCGCGACGACCTCATCGGGCTGGCCGTGCTCGAGGCCGGCAAGACTATGGGCGACGCCGTCGGCGAGGTGCGCGAGTCCACGGATTTTTGTCGCTATTACGCGCAGCAGGCCCGCGCGCTGAACCCGGACCGCGATGTCGCGCTGGGTGTCGTCGTGGCCATCTCGCCGTGGAATTTCCCGCTGGCGATCTTCACCGGACAGGTGACCGCCGCCCTGGCCGCGGGCAACCGCGTCCTGGCCAAACCTGCCGAGCAGACGCCGCTGATCGCGGCGCTGGCCGTGCGCCTAATGCATGCTGCCGGCGTGCCGCGCAGTGCCTTGCAACTGCTGCCTGGCGACGGCACCGTCGGCGCGCGACTGACCGCGGATCCGCGCGTGCGCGGCGTGCTGTTCACCGGGTCGACCGAGGTGGCGGCAAGCATCGATCGCGTCCTCTCCGGCTTTCCCCGTGGCTGCGATCCGCTCCTGGTTGCCGAAACCGGAGGGCAAAACGCGATGATCGTCGATTCGAGTGCACAGCCCGAACAGGTGGTGCAAGACGCGTTGGTATCGGCGTTCAGCAGTGCCGGCCAGCGCTGTTCGGCTCTGCGCGTGCTGTGCCTGCAGCAGGAGGTGGCCGACATCGTGCTGCCGATGCTGCTCGGTGCGCTAGCCGAATTGCGCCTTGGCGACCCGGCGGAGCCGGCGACGGACCTGGGCCCGGTCATCGACGAAGCGGCGCGGCAGGGGATCGAGTCCTATCTGGCGCGGCTCGCGCCGCAGCGCTTGGCGTTGCGGCTACCGCTGCCGCAGCCATGCCGCGACGGTAATTTCGTGGCGCCAGCGGTCGTGCAGATCGATTCGATCGCCGAATTGCGGGGCGAGGTCTTCGGCCCCGTGCTGCACGTGCTGCGATATCGGCGCGAGGATCTGGGAGCACTCATCGAGTCCATCAACGCGACCGGTTACGCACTGACCTGCGGCATACATAGCCGCATCGACGAAACCATCGAGTTCGTCGCGACGCGCATCCGCGCGGGCAACGTCTATGTGAACCGCAATATGATCGGAGCGGTCGTCGGCGTGCAGCCCTTTGGCGGCGAGGGGCTGTCCGGGACGGGCCCGAAAGCCGGTGGGCCCTGGTCGGTGCCGCGTTTGACGGTGCCGCGCCTGGCGTCCGACGTCGGACCGTCCCTTGCTTCGGACCTGATCGAGGCCCGGGGGGGCCGGGCTCCTGCCTACCTGGTCGAGCTGCACGCCTGGGCGGCGCAGCAGGCCCAGGCGGCGCTGGTGAGGCTGTGCGAACGCTATGCCGCGGCTACGGCGCTGAACCAGCGCTTGGACATGCCAGGTCCGACGGGCGAATCAAACGAGTTGCGCTACCGCGGGCGCGGCCAGGTGCTGTGCCTGCAGGAGCCGGCACATGCCGGCGCGCTGCTGGCGCAGCTGGCCGCCGCGTACGCCACCGGCAACCGCGCCGTGCTGGTGGACGGGCCCGTCGCGCGCGCTGCAACCGAGCAGCTGCCACCGGCACTGCGCCAGCAGTTGCGCTGGATCCACGACTGGTCGGCCGAGTCCTTCGACGCAGTGTTGTTTGCCGGAGGCGATGAACCGGCGCAACGGGTGCGAGGCCTATTGGCGCGCCGCGGCGGCGCGCGCATTGCCGTGCTGCGCGAGCTCGATGGGGCCTATTCGCTGGACCGGCTCCTGGCCGAACAGGTCATCACGACCAATACCGCGGCCGCCGGAGGCAACGCGAGCCTCATGAGCCTGCAGCCGTGTTGAGCCAATCGCCGACGTAGGCGGCGACCTGCTCCCAGCCCGGCTGGTTCACGACCATGTGGCCCTGCTGCTCGAATTCCTTGTAGGTCGCTCGCGCCCGATATTTCTTGGCGACTTGGCGCACGACGGACACTGGCACGATGCGGTCCTGTCCGCCGCCGATCACGAGCACCGGGCAGGTGATCTTCGATTCATCGACGCGCGATGCGTGCTGGCCGTCGAACAGCCAGTAGCCGATTTCCACGGCGGCGCGGCCCGAATCGTAGACCATGGCGTCAAACTGACGCCGTTGTTCCTCCGGCGGGAATTGGTGCAAGATCGAGTACGAAGCCTCCGCAAAGCTCTGGCGCGTGGGCTTGCGCCAGAAGCCCCAGGTCGTCTGAATGCTCCAAAATGCCTTGAGCACACTCGGTGAGATGGCCATGATGCCGGCTGGCGACGCCGGCGTGAGCAGCACCAGCGCCTTGCCCAGACCGCGTGCGCCGAGTATTTGCGCCAGCAGGCCGCCCATCGAATGCCCCATGATGATGGGCGGCGCGTCGAGCTTGCGCACTTCCGCTTCGAGAAATCGAGCGTAGTCGAGCAGGCTGGTGGTCCCGAGCCGCGGATCGGGGGCGCTGCGCGGATCGGCGTCATGGTAGGGCAGGTTCGGCGCGACGCAGCGATAGCCCCTGGGCTCGAAGAAGCTCCGGTAGTTGTCCCAATGCCAGGCGGCGCCCCACATGCCATGGATCATGAAGATGGGTCTGCGACATCGGCTCTCTCCTGTGCGGCGCGCTCGTGTATGGCCCGGACCGAAGGTTCGGGTGGTAGGGTCCCGGTCAAGGCGCCTCGCACGCGTTGGCGTAGTCGTCGGCCGCATCGCTCGCCGCCGAAACAGGGTGACCAATGCTAAAGCGTCTCGCCGCATTCGGCTTGGCGTCGAGAAGAAATCGTCGCCAGTGCCCGTCCGTCGATCGTGTCGTGATGGCGCCGACCGGCCGGTGGGTGACAACCCGGGGAACCCATGCGCGCGAGCGGCGCCTTTACGTAGAAGGCGGCGATGGCGGGCCAGGCAAGAAGATCCCATGGCAGCGGCTGTCCAAAGCGACGGTTCGGTCGGTCGAACGATTGCACGTTGCAGGGATGAATGCCCGCTACGGGTTCGGACCGGCCAATTCATGGGTTGCGCCGCGGTTGGGTTGCCGACACAATGCAACGGCTTGGTGTTCCTAGGGTCGCCGCTGCAGTGCGAGGCAAGCGGGCTCCCGTCGACGATCCCGTGGACGTTCGAGCAACGCCCGGGCAATGCCTTGGCGGCGCCGCTGGCTGCGCCGGCCAATTCGAACTGGCTGGCTAGGCCGGACGCGGCGCGTGGCCGCGGCGGCGCAGGGCGGGCCATCGGCGCGGCGGACCGGCCGCACGCACGTCGGGGTGGCAATTGCACACTTCCAGGGAGTAGAGATTTGGCCGACGCGGGTTTGGTGGTCTTGGGCCGCTTGGGCCTGCCGTCCTGGCGAGTTGCCTGCGCGGCGCTCTTGCCGTGGCTGACGTTGAACCTGTGCCCGGGCGCAGCGCGTGCTGCGCCGTACCAGGCAATCAGCGACATCCTCGGCGCGTCCATCCCGTTGGACTGGCGCACGCCGGACCCGCAGGACCTGCTCTACATGGAGTTGCCGGCTGGCCGCGTGATCATCGAGCTGGCGCCCGATTTTGCTCCCCGGCATGTTGCCAATGTAAGGGCGCTGGTACGGGAAAGATATTTCGACGGCCTGTCCATCAACCGTGTGCAGGACAACTACGTCGTGCAGTGGGGCGATCCGGAGGAAAAGAACCGGCGCCCAGTGCTTCAAGCCCAGACGCACCTGCCGGCGGAGTTCAGTCGTCCGAGCCACAGCCTCGCATTCGATGTGCTGCCCGAGAAGGACGTCTACGCGCCGGAAGTCGGCTTTTCCCGCGGCTTTCCGGCGGCCCGCGACCGGGCCCAAGATCGGGCCTGGCTCGCGCACTGTTACGCCATGGTGGGCGCAGCCCGCGACGTGGATGCCGACAGCGGCGGGGGCACGGAGCTGTATGCCATCATCGGCCATGCGCCGCGCCAGCTGGATCGCAATGTCACGTTGTTGGGCCGCGTGCTGCGCGGCATCGAGTACCTTTCGAGCCTGCCGCGCGGCACCGGCGAGAAGGGATTTTACGAATCGCCCGCGCAGCGGCTGCCCATCCGTTCGGTTCGCGTAGCCGCCGACCTCGATCCGGCGCAGCGCACCGATCTCGAGGTACTGCGCACGGACACGCTGACCTGTTGCGCGGGTCGTCGAGTCGCGTCGCAACCGGCTCGACGCGTGGACCAAGGTGCCCGCGGGGCACATCGAGTTGTGCAACGTGCCATGCCCGTACGGCTCAAGCCCTGAGGCGCAGCCAGATCCGAAGGCGCGGCCAGATCAAGTTCAAGGCCATGCCGGCCATGACCAGCGCGGCGGCCGCTAACTTCCAGAGGGGCAACGCCTCGGCCAGCCAGAGCGCCGAGGCGCCCATGCCGAACACCGGCACCAGGAGCGCCATCGGCGCGATCGTCGCGGCCGGATGCCGCGCGAGCAGCCAACCCCAAGCCGCGTAGCCAAACAAGGTATTGCCCCACCCCTGCCAGGCTACGGCGACCCAGGTGGCCAGGTCCGCCTGGCGCACGGCAGTGAGCGCACTGTGCCAACCTTCGAACGCCAGCGACAGTCGCGATCAAGAGGCGGCACGGCAAGCGCGCTCGACCAGACGACGTAGCTCAACATGCTGGCCGCCTGGCCGCGCTTGGCGGGCGACGGGTTCCCGCCCGCCCAGGACAGGGCGGCGCCCAGCACCAGCAGCAGGCCCAGCTTCGTGGTGCTGCCATCGGTGTTCAGGCAGCGATTACGGCGATCCCCGGCCGTGGCCAGGGAGCAGGGCAAACCACTGGAAGGCGTGCACCCGGTCGCCGGGTGGATCCAGAGATCGATAAGCCCGATGGTGAAGAACACCTGGACCTGGATCACCGAGCGAGGCAATTCCGGGCGAGATATGCCCGTTCATCGCGATATACAAAAGGCCGAACTGACCGATACCGATGAGCCAACCGTAGAGCGCCAGGTTGCGCCAGGGCACCGACGGGCTGCGGCACGAGCGCGATGGCCGGCACCGTGGCGAAGTGAAAAGCGCAGTGCGGGCGAACAGCAACGGCGGCAGATGGCCGAGCGCGAGCTTGATGACGACGAAGTTCGAACCCCCACGCCGACCACGGCGAGCGCAAGCAAGAAGTGACGCCAAGGCAGAGCGGCCGGCATTGGCGCATTTTCGCACGGGCTTTGGCGCCGCTTGCCCGGCCGGTTCGGCGGACGCCCCGACGGGCGAGCCTATTCCTTCGGTTTGCCTGTGCTGTCGCGTACACGTAGGAAGTCCGCTTGGGGGCGGCCTGCTGCCAGCGCTCCAAGTCTCCCGGATCCGATATTCGGTCCCACCAGAGGGCGCGGCCCTCGCCTGCTTCTTTCGAGCTCCGGGTGTTGCTGCTTCAAGGTACGCAGAAAACCGGTCAGTTCCGACTCATAGGTTGCCATGGTTGTTGCCCTCGCAAGGAAAACGCTACGTAGCGATACGCTGGTGCTTCGCCTGGCCGATCCGGGCGCTACTTCACCTGCATCCCCGGTTGCGCCCCGGGGTGCGCCTCCAGCAGGTAGATGCCCGGATGGGTCTTGTAGTCGGCATGGCTGGCAGCCAGCACCATGCCCTCGGACAGTCCGAACTTCATCTTGCGCGGCGCGAGGTTGGCGACCATCACCGTCAGCCTGCCCTTGAGGGTTTCCGGGTCGTAGGCCGACTTGATGCCGGCGAACACGGTACGAGGTTTTTCTTCGCCGATGTCCAAAGTCAATTTCAGCAGCTTTTCCGCGCCTTCCACATGCTCCGCGCTGGCGATGCGCGCGATGCGCAGGTCGACCTTGGAAAAATCCTCGATACCGATGAACGGCTCCCAGTCCTTTTCCGCCGCCTGCGCCTCGGTCTGGACGACATGCTGCTGGTGCCCGGCGTGGCGCTGCTCGGAATGCGGCTGCGGTGCCTGCAGCGATTCCTTATTGGCTTCGACCATGGCTTCGATTTGCTTAGGATCTCAGGCGCGTAATCAAGTGCTGATAGCCATTGATCGCGTGACCGTCGGCAAAAGAAGCTTCTGCATGTTTCCATTGCAAAGTAGGAAGATTAAGAAAGGCTTCCACTTCGGTAACAAGGCGAGGCAACACGGGTTTCAGGTACAACGTGAGCAGACGGAACATTTCCATCGCCTCGGAGCAAACCACGTGAAGATTTTCTTCTTTGTCTGGTTGCTTGGCCAACTCCCAAGGAGCTGCTCCTGCAACAAAGCCATTAGCCTTGTCTGCCAAAGCCATAATCTCGCGTAGAGCACGCGCATAATCACGGCTCTCATAGTATGAGGCGATCCCTTGAGCGGCATTCTTGAGGTCTGTAATTACAGAGTTGCTTCCTGCCGCTTTTAACTTCCCATCGAAACGTTTGCTGATAAACCCAGCACAACGACTAGCAATATTGACGTACTTACCCACCAGATCCGAGTTCACCCGCGCCACAAAATCTTCCAGGTTGAGGTCGATGTCCTCCATGCTGCCGTTGAGCTTGGCGGCATAGTAATAGCGCAGGTATTCCGGGTTCCTGACGTGTTCCAGGTAGCTACGGGCGGTAATGAAAGTGCCGCGCGACTTTGACATCTTCTCGCCATTGACAGTCAGGAAGCCGTGGGCGAACACCTTGGTCGGCGTACGGTAGCCGGAATACTCCAGCGTCGCAGGCCAGAAAAGGGCGTGGAAATAGAGGATGTCCTTGCCGATGAAATGGTACAACTCGGTTTTTGGTTCTGAGCCTTCATTACCTTCACGCTGCCAGTATTCATCAAAACTCAGCACACTTTCCCTAGCCCCTAGCCCCGAGCCCCCAGCCCCTGCCTTATCACACAGATTCTTGAAGCTGGCCATGTAGCCGATCGGCGCGTCAAGCCAGACGTAGAAATATTTGCCCGGCGCATCGGGAATCTCGAAGCCGAAATACGGTGCGTCGCGCGAAATATCCCAGTCCGACAGGCCGGAGGCGAACCACTCGCCCATCTTGTTGGCGGCTTCTTCCTGCAGGGTGCCGGAGCGCGTCCATTCGCGCAGGAAGTTCTCGCATTCGGAAAGCTTGAAGAAGTAGTGCTCGGTCTCCTTGCGCACCGGCGCCGCGCCGGAAACCGCGGAGAACGGGTTGATCAGTTCAGTCGGGCTGTAGGTGGCGCCGCATACTTCGCACGAATCGCCGTACTGGTCCTTGGCATGGCACTTGGGGCATTCGCCCTTGATGAAACGGTCGGGCAGGAACATCTGCTTGACAGGGTCGTAATACTGCTCGATGGTGCGCACGGCAATCTTGCCGTTGGCCTTGAGCGCGGCGTAGATGGCGCTCGCCAGTTCGCGGTTTTCCTCGGAATTGGTAGAGTAGTAATTGTCGAACTCGACGAGGAACTCGCGGAAATCCTCGGAATGTTCCTGATGCACCCGCTCGATCAGCGCCTCGGGCGTGATGCCCTCCTTCTCCGCGCGCAGCATGATGGGCGTACCGTGGGTGTCGTCCGCGCAAACGTAATGGCACTCGTGCCCCTGCATTTTCTGGAAGTGCACCCAGATGTCGGTCTGGATGTATTCCACCAGATGGCCGAGGTGGATGCTACCGTTGGCATAGGGCAGCGCGGAGGTGACGAACAGTTGTCGGACGGTCATGAGCGAAGCGTGGCCAGCCTGGTTCGGTTGCGGCGTGCCGGCGCCGTGACGCCGCCCGGTGTCGGCGGGAACCGCCAGCGCGCGCCCGGCGGTCTGCATCGACCGACGAGTCTAACAGTTGCACTATCCGAAAGTAGGGTCTTTGCCTCGGCGAATGCCGTCTGCCGTATGCTTGCGGTCTCGTCGGCAGGGTGCCGGGGTTTGCGGCACCATTTATTGCGGAAAGCACGATCGGAACATGGCCATCGACCAACAAGGTGTCAACGCGGCATTGGCCGCCATCATCGACCCGAATACCGGCACGGACCTGGTCAGCGCGCACACCGTGCGCGACGTGCGCATCGACGGCGACAGCGTTCGACTGCGCGTGGAACTCGGGTATCCGGCAGCCAGCCAGCACGAGCCGATGCGGGCGCGCGTGGAGGCGGCTCTGCGGGCGGCCGGGGCGGGGACCGCGCATGTCGAGGTGCTATCCAAGGTTGTCGCCCACACGGTGCAGCGTGGGCTCAAGATCATGCCCAACGTGCGCAATATCATCGCCGTGGCTTCAGGCAAGGGTGGCGTCGGCAAGAGCACCGTCGCGGCCAATCTGGCCTTGGCGCTGTCCGCCGAGGGCGCGCGCGTGGGCATGCTCGATGCCGATATCTACGGTCCGAGCCAGCCGACCATGCTGGGCATCAGCGGGCAACCGACCAGCGCTGACGGCAAGACTTTTGACCCGCTCGTCGGCCACGGCATCCAGACCAGCTCGATCGGTTTCTTGGTCGATCCCGACCAGCCCATGGTCTGGCGCGGGCCCATGGTCACTTCGGCCCTGCAGCAGCTGTTGACACTGACCAATTGGAAGGATCTGGACTACTTGGTGATCGACATGCCGCCGGGAACCGGTGACATCCAGCTGACGCTGGCGCAGCAGGTGCCCGTGACCGGAGCGGTGATCGTCACGACGCCGCAGGACATCGCTTTGCTGGATGCCTCCAAGGGTCTGCGCATGTTCGAGAAAGTCGGCGTCCCGATTCTCGGCCTGATTGAAAACATGGCCACGCACGTGTGCACGAAGTGCGGGCACGAGGAGCACATCTTCGGATCGGGCGGCGCGGAGAAGATGGCCGCAAAGTTTGGTGTGACCGTGCTCGGATCCTTGCCGCTGGACATTCGCATCCGCGAGCATGCCGACAGTGGCAATCCGACCGTCGTCGCCGATCCGGATGGCGCACTGGCCCAAACCTACAAGGCGATCGCCCGCCGTGTCGCGGTGGCCATCGCCGAGCGCGCGCGCGACCTGTCGTCCAAGATGCCGGCGATCAAGATTTCGAACACCTGAGCATGGCGCCGCGTCCCGATCAGGGGCCAGCGGCAACGGGCCTCGCTTTTATCCGCTGCGAGCGCACGCTCCGACAGTCGTGAGCGTCGCCTCGATTGGCACCGGCGCTGGTATGCGCAAGCCGTATTTCACGCCGGTCATCTCGGCCAGGACCGAGACGGCGATCTCCGGCGGCGTGCGCGCGCCGTTCTTCAGACCGACCGGGCCGTGCAGCCGCTCGAGCTCCGCATCGTTCAGGTCGAACTCCTTGAGGCGCTCCTTGCGTTTTTCCTGGTTCTTGCGCGAGCCGATCGCGCCGACGTAAAAGGCGGGCGAGCGCAAGGCCTCCATCAGAGCCAGATCGTCGAGCTTCGGGTCATGCGTGAGCGCAACCACGGCCGTGTGCTGATCCGGCCGCATGTCGGTGACGGTGTCGTCGGGCATGGTACGGACCAGCGTGGTCCCCGGCACCGACCAGGCGTCGGCGTACTCTACGCGCGGATCGCAGATGATCACCTGGTAGTCGAGCGCCAGAGCCATCTCTGCCAGATATTGCGTCATTTGTCCGGCCCCGATGATCAGCAGGCGCCAGGCCGGACCGAACACGCTGACCAGCGCCGACTCGTCGACGGTCAGATCCGCAGCGCCCCGGCCGTCGCTCAAGCTGACTTCGCCTGAGCTCAGATCCAGGCGGCGGGCCGTCTGCTCTCCGGCGGCCACCCGCTGCAGCAGGGTGTCGATCTTCGAGGACACCGAAAGCGCCTCCAGCACCAGTTCCAGAGTGCCGCCGCAGGGCAGGCCGAAGCGGTTGGCGTCCTCGGCGCTGATACCGTAGCGCACCCGCTTGGGCGTTGTCAGCGTCAGGGCCCCGGAGCGGAACTTGTCGATCAGATCGTCCTCGATGCAGCCGCCCGATACCGAGCCGACGATCTGCCCGTCGCCACGAATGGCCACCAAAGCCCCGATCGGCCGCGGCGCCGACCCCCACGTGCGCACGACCGTTCCCATCACCGCGCGCTCGCCGGCGCGGATCCATTCGTCGGCCTTCTTCAAGACCTGCGTGTCGACATTGTCCATGGGTTTTCCTGATCTCAACCGCGGGCACACAGCCCATGCCATCGGCGCTTTTATACGCGTTTTTGCCGGCCCGTTGGCCCTGGCGGCCGCTTTCGGCGGCTAGTAGCTCTTGCCGCGCGCGTCAATCGGCCAGACCGCCTCGACGCGGCCTTTGCGCGTGGCCACCATCCAGTCGTGCAGGTTCACCGTCGGATCGCAATGGCCCGGCACCAGCAAGGCCTTGTCGCCGATTTTGATGGGTGTGCCGGCAAATTCGCGGATCAGCACCGTGTGTTCGTCCGATACGGTACGCACGCGCCAGCCCTCGAACGCCGGCTGCGCAGGACCCGCGTCGGTGGAAAACGACTTGAGCCCGGCGTCCAGCGTGGCCCGCTCGCCTTGCATGCTGATTACCGAGGCGAGCACGAACAAGGCGCTTTCGAACGGTGGAGCGTGGGCGTCGATCTCGTTCTTGGCATAGTCGACGTCCATAAACAGGTAGGAACCTGGCTGCACCTCGGTGTAAACGTCGCTTTGCAAGTCAAAGGGCAGGGTGCCCGTGCCGCCGCCGGTGACGATTTCGCAGCTCAGGTGCGCCGCGAGGATCGCATCGCGAGCTTGCGCGGCCCGCTCCGCCGCGGCACGGGCCGAGCTGCGCCGTTCCGGTACACCGCGCCGGTGCTGGGCCAGACCCGCGTAGGCATGCAGGCCGCGGAAATGGAACGCCGGGCTGCCGTGCAGGAACCGAGCGATGGCGACGGCGACATGCGGTTCGGTGACGCCGCAGCGGTTTTGGCCAACGTCGATCTCTATGTACACGTCCAGCGCCGCCTGCTCGGCCTGGCAGACGGCGGCCAGCCGCCGGGCAACGTCGATCTGGTCGACGCACACGCCCACGCGTGCCGGGGCATAGGCGCGGGCCAGCCGCGCCAAGCGCTGCATTTTGCCCTCGCCGACGATTTCGTTGGTGATCAAAACGTCGTTGACGCCGCCGGCCAGCATGGCCTCGGCTTCCCCCAGCTTTTGCACACAAACCCCGACCGCGCCGGCCATGATCTGGCGCCGTGCCAGCTCCGAGCACTTGTGCGTCTTGGCGTGCGGCCGCACGCGCACCGGTGAACCGGCCGCCGCCGCCATCAACAGGGAAAGGTTTTGCTCGCACCGGTCCAGGTCAAGGACCAGCGCGGGCGTGTCCACGTCCTTGAGCAAATCCCCGGGGCGCGCCGGCACCCAGTCGCCGGGCACCAAGCGTGCGGGACGAAGCTCCTTGATCACGGAGCCCGTGTCTGCCACCGTCGGGTTCTCTCCTGCTGCCGTCCAATCGAGTGCCATGATCGCTTCAAACAAGGGGGCGCGCAAAACGCGCAACCGACCGGATGCCGGCGGGCTCCCGGGGTTTTGTATCCGACAATCCGGCCCCGCGCAAGTCACGGATTTGTATTGCCGCAACCATCCGAACCGGCATTTTCCGGGTCCTCTGCGGCAGCCGCAGGCCGGGTCGACGGCCGTTGCCGTAAAATCCCGCGGCTTGGGAGGAACTGGACATGAGCATCAAAAGTGACCGTTGGATCCGGCGCATGGCGGCTCAGGGCATGATCGAGCCGTTCGAGCCCGGCCAGGTGCGCCATGTGCCGGAACGCATCGTGTCCTACGGCACCTCGAGTTACGGCTACGACATCCGCTGCGCGCGCGAGTTCAAGATCTTCACCAACATCAACGGCACGATCGTCGATCCCAAGGCCTTCGACCCGAACTCTTTCGTCGACTTCGATGGCGACGTGTGCATCATCCCGCCCAATTCCTTCGCCCTGGCGCGCACCGTGGAGTATTTCCGCATCCCGCGCAGCGTGCTGACGATCTGCCTCGGCAAGAGCACCTACGCGCGCTGCGGCATCATCGTCAACGTCACGCCGCTGGAGCCCGAGTGGGAAGGGCACGTCACCCTGGAGTTTTCCAACACGACGCCGCTGCCAGCCAAGATCTACGCCAACGAGGGCTGCGCTCAGGTGATCTTCATCGAGTGCGACGAGGTCTGCGAGACCTCCTACCGCGACCGCGGCGGCAAGTACCAGGGCCAGACCGGGGTCACGCTACCGCGTACCTAGGGCTTAGCCGGGCGGCGCGCTCCGCCCACGGCGCAGTCGGCTGCGGCCGCTTTGCTTGGCTGCGTGTCCGAGCGTCGGCGCGCGCTCGGCGCTGACCTTCGCGCGCGGTCTTCGTGTATGCTGGCGCCACGCTCGTGACCGCGACGTGGGAGAGAGTCGGGTCGCCCGGGTGGCGCCGCGCGCTTGTGTGCCGGCGCTTCTGTGGCGGCCGGCCGCCGAAGGCGCAACGCCCGTAATCGCTCAGGTCAAGAAACCGCGTCGCGCGGGCGTCTCTGGAGAGACCGGACCGTGGGTCCGGCGCCGAAGGTGCATGGGGTCGGGAGTTGCGGCGCTGCGCGCCGTCGGACCGACGACCTCCGAACTCTCAGGCAAAAGGACAGAGGGGCGCACATCGAATCTTCGGTGCGCCGTCCTTCTGCCGGATTTGCCGATGCTCAAGCGCACGCCTTTGTACGACCTGCACCGCGACGCCGGTGCCAGGATGGTCGATTTCAGCGGCTGGGAAATGCCGCTGCATTACGGTTCGCAGATCGAGGAACACCAGTGCGGTGCGCGGCGCGCTGCGGCTTGTTCGACGTCTCGCACATGCGCGTCGTCGACGTCGGCGGGCACCGACGCGCTGGCTTTCCTGCGCTACCTGCTGGCCAACGACTGCGCGCGCCTGGAGCCCGGCAAGGCGCTATACAGCTGCATGCTGCAGCGCTGACGGCGGCGTCATCGACGATTTGATCGTCTATCGAATCGACGGCGGGGCTGCTGCCTACCGCCTCGTGGTCAACGCCGGGACCGCCGAGGGCGATCTTGCCTGGATGCGGAAGATCATCGGCGAGCGCGCCTTCGCGCTGGAGCTGCACCCGCGCACGGATCTGGCTTTGCTCGCGCTCCAGGGCCCTTCTTCGCGTGTCCAGCTGGTCCAGGCCGTGCCCCATCTGCGGGCGGTGGTGGAGTCGTTGGGCGTTTTTGCGGCGGTTGCCGACGGCGCATGGTTTGTTGCGCGCACCGGCTACACCGGCGAGGACGGCTTTGAAATCGCTCTGCCAGCTGCGCAAGCGGCGCAGCTCTGGGGCGATCTGACGGCGGCCGGCGCGCGCCCTTGCGGTCTTGGCGCACGCGACACGCTGCGACTGGAGGCCGGCTTGAACCTTTACGGTAACGACATGGACACGACGGTCACGCCGCTCGAGTCGGGGCTGGCGTGGACCGTGGATACGAAATGCGCACGCGAATTTATCGGGCGCGCGGCCCTTGAAGCGCAAGCCAGCGTACCGGGCTTGCGCCAGTTGCTGGGATTGAAACTTTCGGATCGTGGCGTTCTACGCTCGCACCAGGAAGTGACGACCGCGCATGGCACCGGGCACACGACCAGCGGCAGCTTTGCACCGACCCTTGGCTGCTCGATTGCGCTGGCGCGCCTGCCGGCCGGTGTGTTGCCCGGGGACGAGGTGTCCGTCGACCTGCGCGGTCGCCAGGCGCTGGCTGCGGTTTGCCGCCCGCCGTTCGTGCGCCATGGCAAGGTCCTGGTGTAGCCGGGTCGGATCGCCACCCATCGATGATCTTCTTCGCCGATTCTTCCGATCATTCCGATCATTCCGAGACTTCCGGATCCTCCGGAACCAAGAGAACCCCCCAAATTACGCCACGGAGCTTGCCATGACACTACCGGCCGAACTGCGCTACGCGCCCTCGCACGAATGGGTGCGCACCGAACCCGACGGCAGCCTGCTCGTGGGCATCACCGATTTTGCCCAGGACGCTCTGGGCGACCTGGTGTATGTGGAGTTGCCGGAGGTGGGCAGGAGTTTTGCCGCCGACCAGGTCATCGCCGTGGTTGAGTCGGTCAAAGCCGCCTCGGACATCTACGCACCCGTGGCCGGCAGCGTGATCGAGGTCAACCAGGCGCTCAAAGACCAACCCGAGACGATCAATCGCGACGCATTCGCCTGCTGGCTGTTTCGCCTGCGCCCGCAGAATGCGGCCGATGCCGATCGACTGCTCGATGCCGCGGCCTACCAGAAGCAAATCGACTCGGAGAAGTAATGGACCGAAGCCTTCCGCACATGTCCGCGCTCCGCGATGATTGGACGCCGCCGCTGGCGGCGCTGGAGAACCAGGAGGAATTCCTGGGGCGACACATCGGCCCGAGCCAGCAGCAGATCGATGCCATGCTCACCGTGCTCGGACATTCGAGCCTGGAAGCTCTCGTGGAGGCGATCGTCCCGGCTTCGATCCGCCTGCGCGAGCCGCTGAACCTGCCCGAGCCCGTGAGCGAGGACCGGGCGCTGAAAAGAATCCAGGCCCTGGCCGGGCAAAATCAGGTTCTGCGCAGTTTCATCGGCACCGGCTACTACGGTACGACGATGCCGGCGGTGATTGCCCGCAACCTGTTCGAGAATCCGGCCTGGTATACCGCCTACACCCCCTATCAGGCCGAGATTTCGCAGGGTCGTCTGGAGGCGATTCTCAATTTCCAGACGCTCGTCGCTGAGCTCACGGCGATGCCGATCGCCAACGCCTCCTTGCTCGATGAGGGCACTGCCGCGGCGGAGGCCATGATGCTGGCACGGCGCTGCAGCCGTGTCGCGTCGCGCCGCTTACTCGTTTCCCGCCACTGTCACCCGCAGACGATCGCGGTCGTACGCACGCGCGCCGAGCCGGTCGGCATCGAGGTCGTGGTGGACGATGTCGAGGCGTCCTCCGGGGCGTTTTTCGGTGTGCTGTTGCAGTACCCGGCTTCCACCGGCGAGATCGTCGACTATGCCGAGATGGTGCAGCGCTGGCATGCCGATGGCGTCGTCGTTGCCGTGGCCGCCGACCTGCTGGCGCTGACCCTGCTGGCGCCGCCGGGCCGCTGGGGTGCCGACATCGTTGTTGGTAGTGCCCAGCGCCTCGGCGTGCCCATGGGATACGGTGGACCGCATGCTGGCTTCCTTGCCTGTCGCGAGGACTTCAAGCGCTCGATGCCCGGCCGTTTGGTCGGCATCTCGGTCGATGCCCAGGGCGGGCCGGCGCTGCGTCTCGCGCTGCAGACGCGCGAGCAGCACATCCGCCGCGAGAAGGCGACGTCCAACATCTGTACCGCGCAGGTGCTGCTGGCCGTAATTGCCGCGATGTACGCGGTCTATCACGGACCGGACGGCATGCGCCGCATTGCGCAGCGCATTCATCGCCTGACCGCGGTACTGGCCGCCGGGCTGCGCGCGGCCGGCCTGGCTGTGAACGGGAGCTTTTTCGATACCTTGCGCGTTGACGGGGTCGAGGCACAACGGGTTCATGCCGCGGCCAGAGCTGCCGGCATGAATCTGCGCGAAATCGGGCCCCGGTCCGTCGGCATCTCGCTGGACGAGACCTCGGGGCGTGACGACGTGCGCGCGCTGTGGCGTGTCCTGGGCGTCGACGCAAACCTGGAATCGCTCGAATGCAGCGAACCCGATGCGCTGCCGGCCACGCTGCGGCGCGATCTCGGTTTTCTCGCGCAGCCGGTGTTTCACCGGTACCGCTCGGAAACCGCGATGCTGCGCTACCTGCGCGACTTGGCCGGCCGCGATCTGGCCCTGGACCGGACCATGATCCCGCTGGGCTCGTGCACGATGAAGCTCAACGCCACCTCGGAGATGATCCCGGTGAGCTGGCCGCAATTTGCCGAACTGCACCCGCATGCGCCGGCAGAGCAGGCCGCCGGCTACCGTGCCTTGATCGACTCGTTGGAGAGCATGCTGGCCGAATGCACCGGCTACGACCGTGTCAGCGTACAACCCAATGCCGGCGCCCAGGGCGAGTTTGCGGGCTTGCTGGCCATTCGCGCCTATCACCGCGCCCGGGGGCAGGCGCAACGCGACATCTGCCTGATCCCGGAAAGTGCGCACGGCACCAACCCGGCGTCGGCCGCGCTGGCTGGGATGCAGGTCGTGGTCGTCGCCTGCGACGCGAAAGGCAACATCGATGTGGCGGACCTCGAATCCAAGGCCCGCCAGCACGCTGAACGCCTCGCGGCCCTGATGGTGACGTATCCGTCGACGCACGGCGTGTTCGAGGAGTCTATCCGCGAGATCTGCGACGCCGTGCACCGGTTCGGTGGCCAGGTCTACGTCGATGGCGCCAACGTCAACGCCCTGGTCGGCTTGGCCAAGCCGGGCTGCTTCGGCGGGGACGTGTCGCACCTGAACCTGCACAAGACGTTTTGCATTCCGCACGGAGGCGGTGGACCTGGGGTAGGTCCGGTCGCGGTCAAGGCGCACCTGGCGCCCTACCTGCCGGCCGGCACCGCCGGCGCGGCGCCGACGCAGAGCCAGGCAGCGGACACCGTGGGGATGGTGAGCGCCGCCGCCTATGGTTCGGCGTCGATCCTGCCGATCTCGTGGATGTACTTGACGATGATGGGCGCGCAGGGCCTCACCCGTGCGACACAGGTTGCCTTGCTCAACGCCAACTACCTTGCGCGCCGGCTTGCGCCGCACTTTCCCGTGCTCTACAGCGGGCGCAACGGCTATGTCGCCCATGAGTGCATCCTTGACCTGCGTCCGATCAAGGAGCAATGCGGCATCAGCGCCGAGGACGTGGCCAAGCGCTTGATGGACTATGGTTTTCACGCCCCGACGCTGTCGTTTCCCGTTCCCGGCACGCTGATGGTCGAGCCGACCGAATCCGAATCGCAGTTCGAGCTGGACCGTTTCATCGATGCGATGGTGCGCATCCGCGCCGAGATCGAGGCGGTCGCCTCCGGTTTGGTCGATCGCCAGGACAATCCGCTGCGCAACGCTCCGCACACGGCGGCGATGGTGATGGCCGATCGCTGGGATCACGGTTATTCGCGCGAGCAGGCGGCGTTTCCGACCCCTGGCCTGAGAAACACAAAGTATTGGCCGCCGGTGGCCCGCGTGGACAACGTCTATGGCGACCGAAACCTCGTCTGTACCTGTGCGCCGACCGCCGACTGGGCAGATCCGAGCGCCTGAGTCGCCCCCGGCCTCGCCCCGGGCCCGATTGCAGGGTTTCTGTAAGCTACGACCCTTCCGAGCGACCTGCCCCCGGTCCAGTTGCCCATGGCCGCGGGAAAGTGCGGCCGCGCGGTTCCGCCGCCGTCGCACGGCAGGGGAGTCGCGCGACGGCAGATAGCTCTGGCGTCATCAACCAAGGAACGGTCAACCGCATGCAATACGTCTACACCATGCGGCGCGTGGGCAAAATCGTGCCGCCTAAGCGCCATATCTTGAAGGACATCTCGCTATCGTTTTTTCCCGGCGCCAAGATCGGCGTGCTGGGCGTGAACGGTTCGGGAAAGTCGACTCTACTGCGCATCATGGCCGGCGAGGACAAGAATTTCGAAGGCGAAGCCGTGCCGATGCCGAACCTGAAGATCGGCTACCTGCCGCAGGAGCCTCAGCTCGACCCGCAGATGACCGTGCGCGACGCTGTCGAGCAGGGCCTCGGGGACCTGATCCAGGCGCGCGCCAAGCTCGAGGAGATCTACGCCGCCTACGCGGAGCCCGATGCCGATTTCGACAAGCTTGCGGCCGAGCAGGCTCGCTACGAGGCCATCATCTCCGCGGCCGGCACGGACCTGGAGCACCAACTCGAAGTGGCGGCCGACGCCTTGCGGCTGCCGCCATGGGAAGCGACCATCGAGCGACTGTCCGGGGGCGAGAAGCGGCGCGTTGCCCTGTGCCGGCTGCTGCTGTCCAAGCCCGACATGCTGCTGCTCGACGAGCCGACCAACCACCTCGATGCCGAGAGCGTGGAATGGCTGGAACAGTTCCTGCAGCGCTTCCCCGGCACCGTCGTCGGCATTACCCACGACCGGTACTTTCTGGACAATGCCTGCGCTTGGATCCTGGAGCTTGACCGCGGCCATGGCATACCCTGGGAGGGAAACTACAGCTCTTGGCTCGAGCAAAAGGAGCAGCGCCTGGAGCTCGAGTCGCGCCAGGAAGCGGCGCGGATCCGGAGCATGAAGCAGGAGCTCGAGTGGGTGCGTCAGAACCCGAAGGGGCGCCAGGCCAAGAGCAAGGCACGTATGGCGCGGTTCGAGGAGCTCAATTCCCACGAGTACCAGCAACGCAACGAGACGCAGGAGATCTTCATTCCCGTGGCCGATCGGCTGGGCGCGGAGGTCATCGAGTTCAAAGAAGTCAGCAAGGCCTTTGGCAACCGGCTGCTCATCGACAAGCTGTCCTTCCGGGTTCCGGCCGGTGCCATCGTCGGCATCATTGGGCCCAACGGTGCCGGCAAGTCCACGTTGTTTCGCATGATCACCGGGCAGGAGCAGCCCGATAGCGGCGCGGTCGTACGCGGCAGCACCGTGCGCCTGGCCTACGTGGACCAGTCGCGCGATGCCCTGGCCGCCTCGAAGACGGTTTGGGAGGAGGTGTCGGGCGGCAGCGACATCCTCACCGTGGGCAAGTTCGAGATGCCGTCGCGCGCCTACCTGGGGCGGTTCAACTTCCGCGGCGGCGACCAGCAAAAGATCGTCGGGCAGCTCTCCGGCGGCGAACGTGGGCGGTTGCACCTGGCCAAGACACTGATTTCCGGCGGCAACGTGCTGCTTCTCGACGAGCCTTCCAATGATTTGGACGTGGAAACCCTGCGTGCGCTCGAAGACGCCTTGCTTGAGTTCGCCGGCAGCGTCCTGGTGATCTCGCACGATCGCTGGTTCCTCGACCGCATTGCCAGCCACATCCTCGCCTGTGAAGGTGATTCGCAGTGGACCTTTTTTGCTGGAAACTACCAAGAGTACGAGGAGGACAAGCGGCGCCGGCTCGGCGAGGAGGGCGCTCGGCCGCACCGGCTGCGGTACAAGCCGCTAAAGTAGCGAACGGGTACCCGATCGGGTAAACGAACCGATTTTGAGGAGGATTATTCATGCGCAGCAATCGATTGATTCGGGCATTGGCCTGCGGAATCCCGTCCGCACTGGCATGTGCGTCCCTCGCGCTGGCACTGCCGGCGACGTCTTCCGCGGCGTCGTTCGAGCTACACAGCGCCGACATTGCCGAAGGCGCCACGCTCACCAAGGCCCAGGTGTTCTCCGGCTTCGGCTGCACCGGCGACAATCTATCGCCGGCTCTGTCCTGGTCGGGCGCGCCGACCGGCACCAAGAGCTACGCGTTGACGGTCTATGATCCCGATGCCCCGACGGGCAGCGGGTGGTGGCACTGGGTGGTCTATGACATTCCTGCCGGCACCACAGGACTCGCACGGGGCACGAAGGGCGCCACGCTGCCGGCCGGTGCGCACCAGGGCCGCAATGACTTTGGAAGCGTGGATTTCGGCGGAGCCTGCCCGCCGACGGGCGACAAGCCGCACCGGTACATCTTCACCCTCACCGCGCTCAAGGTTCCCAAGCTGGACGTGCCCGCCGACGCTACTGCCGCGATGATCGGCTACAACATCAAGGCCAACGGGCTGGGTGCGGCGACGCTCAACGCGCGCTACGGGCGCTAGCACGCCCGACGCGGCGCCGGTTGCAGCACGGCCGCCCAAAGGCGGCCAAGCTGCGCCGCGCACCGGCCTTCCCGGCGGGTGCAAGCCCCTGATCGCGAGCAAATCACGGCTCAATTCCACGTTTTGGCTTGCGTCGGGCCGGCACCGCGCGGTTTGCATGATCCGCCCGGCGCTTATCCGGGCATCGACTCGATTCCCTGCACGCCCGTGGCGCGCTAACCTGTTTCTTGCCGTTTGCGTTCGGAGCTTGGGCCTGCAACCGGGTCGCATCTTCGCCTGCAGCGCAGGAACAGGCCTACATGAAAATCTCGGACTTGAATTTCGGCACGCGCCTAGGGCTTGGTTTTGCCACGGTGCTCCTGCTCACCTTCGCCATGGCCACGTTTGGCGTGATACGGGTTTCGCGCATCATCGAATTGAATCAGGAGATCGCCGACAAGACCGATCGTTTCGTGCTGGCGGCGAAATGGAAGGCCAACACACAATTGAATCTCACGCGGGCGCAGGCGATCGCCAAGTCCGGCAACGCCGAAGCGCTGGTCGCCTACTTCAAGCCGCAAATGAAGGCCACCAGCGACCAGATCGCCAGTCTGCAAAAGACGCTCGAGGGATCGGTGCAGGACGAACGGGGCAAGGCGCAGCTCGATGAGATCGGCCGCAGCCGGGCGGCCTACATGGATACGCGCGCCTCGATCCTCAAGCAGATGCAGGATGGCGGCACCGGCGCGGCCATGGCGCGCGTCGACGGTGAGCTGATCCCCGCCTCGACGGCCTACCTTGCGAGCATCGATACCTTCGAGAACAGCCTGCTCAAGGACATGCAGGAGGCCAGTCCGCTGTTATCGGCTGACGCTGCTTCCACGCGCAGCATGACCCTGGCAATGACTGCGCTGGCGGTCGTCCTGGGCGGGTTCCTGTCCTGGCGGATCACGCGCTCAATCGTCGGGCCGATGCGCCGCGCCATCGAGCACACGCAGCGCGTGGCCGAAGGCGACCTGACCCAGCCCATGCAAACGGTCGAGCGCGCCGATGAGATCGGACAGTTGGAGGCCGCGCTCTCGGGCATGCAAGCCACCTTGCGCCAGATTGTCACCAGAATCCGCGCGGCGACCGAGGCGGTTGCCTCGGCGTCAAGCCAGATTGCCTCCGGAGGCCAGGATCTTTCGCAGCGTTCCGAGGAGGCGGCCAATAATCTGGAAAGGACAGCCAGTTCGATCGCGGACCTGACCAACAGCGCACGGCAGACGTCCAGCACGGCTCAGGGCGCCAACGATCTGGCGACGGCAGCTTCCGTCGTGGCCGAGCGGGGCGGCACGGCCGTGGCCCAGGTGGTGACGACAATGAACGAGATTGCCGCCTCCAGTCGCAGGATCGTCGACATCATTGGCGTGATCGATGGCATCGCCTTCCAGACGAACATTCTCGCTCTGAACGCGGCGGTGGAATCGGCGCGGGCCGGGGAGCAAGGCCGGGGCTTCGCCGTGGTCGCCAGCGAGGTGCGCAGCCTGGCCCAACGCAGCGCCACGGCGGCCCGGGAGATCAAGGCCTTGATCGATGACTCCGTGGGTAAGGTCGAGTCGGGCAGCCGGCAGGTGCAAGACGCCGGCCGGACGATGAGCGAGATTGTCGCCAATGTCCAGCGCGTGGCGGCGATGATCGGCGAGATCAGCTCCGCGGCAAATCACCAGCAAGTCGGCATCGATCAGGTCAAGAGCGCCGTGACCCAAATCGACAACATGACCCAGCAAAATTCGGCCCTGGTTGAAGAAAGCGCCGCGGCAACGTCAAGCCTGCGCGAACAGGCTCAGGCGCTGGCCGAGGCGGTGCGTATCTTCCGAGTTGATCGCGACGAAGCTGTAAACGCACTGTCCCCGGTTGCCTGATCGGCCTCCTGGTTCCCAGATCGCTCAGATCCCGGCGACGGCCATCCCGCCGAATGCCAGCCCGATCAGGGCGACCAGGCCCACGCCATACAGCAGCCAGGTCTTGCGCGACAGCAGAGCAATGGCCGACAAGGCGATGGCGATCTGCATCGCCGTCGCTCCCAGTGCCCAGCGGTGGTGCTGGTGCATCTGTTCGTCGCTGCGCGCATCCCACTCCTTGACCTCTTCCTCGAGCTTGGTGCCCTTGACCTTGATATCGGCCTGCTCCTTGCGGTAGCGCTCCGCTTCCGACCGGAACGCCTCGATCTTCTCGGGTCGCGTGGCCATGGCAGCGCCAAGCTCGGAAATGTTGTGCTTGATCCCCTTGGCCTCGTAATAGTTCCACTCGTCGTTGGCGCGCGTTTTGGTGATGGAGGCCGTGTTCTTGTACAACTGCGCCTTGGCCTGGGTATCCCCGCCGGCAAAGGTCATCAGGGCGCCCAGTGTGGCCAAGATGGCCGACAGCACGGCGACGCGCCCTGGCAGCGAGTCGACACCGCCGTGTCCGCCCGCATCCGTTGCGCCGTGTTCGGCGGCGTGCTCCAGGACGTGGTCGTGGGCTCCATGTACGTGGAAATCTTCGCTTGGCATCGTGTTCTCCCAATCGTGCTTTAGTTTTTCGCGTGGTTGGACGGATCCGGCCGCGCAACGGCGTCGTAGCGGATGAAGTCGAAGGCGAAACGGCGCTGAGCCGTCGGCTCGAAATGTTCGCGCGTGCTCTCGCGCCAGCGCGCCGGGTCCAGGTCCGGGAAAAACACGTCCCCGGGGAAATCTGCGTCGATCCGGGTCAAATGAACCGCGGCCACGTCGCCCTCGAGAGCCGAGGCGAATAGTTCGGCGCCGCCGATGACGAAGACCACTTCCTCCAAGCCTGCGCGAGCCGAACCCAGGGAGCGGTAATACTCCTGGGCCATCTGCAGCGCCGCAGCGAGGCTAGGTGCCGTTTGCGCCCCCGTGCTCTGCCACTGAGGGTCGCGCGTCACGACAAGGTTCAGGCGGCCCGGCAGTGGCCGGCCGATCGAGTCCCAGGTCTTGCGCCCCATGACGACGGCGTGTCCCATGGTCGTGCGTTTGAAGTGCGCCAGGTCCTCGGGCAGATGCCAGGGCAGGCTGCCGCGGTAGCCGATGACGCCGTTGCGAGCGCGCGCAAGTATCAGGTGCGTTTGGATCACGGCGTTGTTCGCGGCTCTAGACGGCTACCGGAGCCTTGATGGCGGCATGCGACTGGTAGCCGATAACTTCGAAGTCCTCGTAGCGATATTCAAACAGCGACTCGGGCCGGCGGTGGATCACCAGCTGCGGGTAGGGGAAGGGTTCCCGGCCGAGTTGCTCGCGTACCTGCTCGAAATGATTGCGGTAGATATGGCAATCGCCGCCGGTCCAGACGAAGTCGCCCGGCAGCAGGTCGCACTGTTGCGCCACCATATGCGTCAGCAGAGCGTAGCTAGCGATGTTGAAGGGGACCCCAAGGAAGATATCGCAGCTACGCTGATATAGCTGGCAGCTCAGCTTGCCGCCGGCCACGTAGAACTGAAACAGCAGATGACAAGGAGGCAGTCGCATGCGTGGCACGTCGGCAACATTCCAGGCCGAGACGATCAGCCTGCGCGAATCCGGATTCGATCGAATCTGGCCGAGCACCTGGACCATCTGATCGATGTGCCCGCCATCGGGTGTGGGCCAGGAGCGCCATTGCACGCCGTAGACCGGGCCCAGCTCGCCATTGGCGTCGGCCCACTCGTCCCAGATCGTCACGCCGTTCTTGCGCAGGTATTCGATGTTGCTCGATCCCTGCAGGAACCACAGCAACTCATGGATGATGGAGCGCAGGTGCAGCTTCTTCGTTGTCACCAGCGGAAAGCCCTGGCTCAGATCGAATCGCAGCTGATGGCCGAACACCGAGCGCGTACCCGTGCCTGTCCGGTCGCTCTTGTCGGCGCCATGCTCCATGACATGGCGCATGAAATCTTCATATTGATGCATGGGGAGTCGAAAACTCGAAGGACGGTCACTCGGATCCTACGCCCCCGGCCCGGCTGGCAGCGGCGGCTGCTGATCAGGCTTCAGTATAGCGAGGAGCCACGGGCCGCGGAACTCGCCGGGTGGCGGCATCGGTGCGCGGTGTTTCCCGCGCTCAAGCGGCAAACTGCAGGGCCGCCAGGCGCGCGTACAACTGCCCGCGCTCGATCAACTCCGCGTGGCGGCCCTGTTCGACGATGCGGCCCCGATCCAGCACGAAGATCTGGTCCGCGCGCTGGACGGTCGCGAGCCGGTGAGCGATCACGATGGTCGTGCGCCCCCGCATGGCCACGTCCAGCGCATCTTGCACCACGCGTTCGCTCTCCGCGTCCAGGCTGCTGGTGGCCTCGTCGAGCAGCAGCAGCGGTGCGTCCTTGAGAATCGCCCGTGCAATGGCGATGCGCTGGCGTTGGCCGCCCGACAACCGCAGACCGCGCTCACCCACGGCGCTCGCATAGCCCTCGGGCAGTCGCCGCAGGAATTCGTCCACGTTGGCGGCGTGCGCGGCCTGCAGCACTTCACCTTCGGTCGCATCGCTGCGACCGTACCGGATGTTGTCCATCACCGAGCCCGAGAAGATCACCGGTTCCTGGGGTACGACGGCGATATGCGCGCGCAGGTCGGCGAGACGAAGCTCGCGCACCGGGATGCCATCGAGCAGCAGCAGACCGTCCTCGATGTCGTAGAAGCGTTGCAGCAGCTGAAACACGGTGGTCTTGCCGGCGCCCGACGGACCGACCAGGGCCACCGTTTGCCCGGCCGCGATCGTCAGGTTCAGTTCCTGCAACACCGCCTGGGTCGGGCGCGAGGGATAGTGGAAACGAACTCCGACGAATTCGACGCGCAACGCGCGCAACTCGCTACCGCCGGGCAGCGCGCGCGCGTGGGGCGGGTCGGTGATCGGCGATTCGATGGCCAGCAGCTCCATCAGGCGTTCGGTGGCGCCGGCGGCGCGCAGCAGGTCGCTCCAGACTTCGGCGAGAACGGCCACGCTCGAAGCCACGAGCATGATGTACAGCGATGTCTGGCTGAGCTCGCCAGCACTGATACGCCCCGCCAGCACGCCGGCGACGCCGCCATGCAGGCCGTACAGCAGCGAACCGAAAATGCCGACGATGAGAAACGCGGTGAAGGCCGCGCGCGTGCCGATGCGGCGGACCGCCGTGGCAAACGCCGACTCGTTGGCGTTCGCAAAGCGCTCCGTCTCGATGGTTTCGTGGGTGTAGCTTTGCACCACTCCAACGGCGTTGAGTACCTCGCCGGCGATGCCGCTCGTGTCTGCGATTCGGTCCTGACTGGCGCGCGAGAGCCGCTTGACCCGCCGTCCGATCCACAGCGCCGGCAGCACGACCAGGGCAATGACGCCGACTACCGTGAGCATGAGCAAGGGGTTGCTTGCGATCAACAGGCCCATCGCCCCAAGCGCCATGACCATGCTGCGCAGGCCCATGGAGATGCTGGAGCCGACGGCGCCCTGGATCACGGTCGTGTCCGCGGTCAGGCGCGACAGGATCTCTCCGGTCTTGAGGGTCTCGAAAAACTGCGGACTCTGGCGCAGCACATGCGCGTAGACGGCGCGGCGCAGATCGGCGGTAACGCGCTCGCCAATCCAGCTCACGGTGTAAAAGCGCGCCGCGGTAAACACGGCCAGGGCAATGGCGACCGCGAATAGCTCGAGAAAATAGCCGTCCACCGCCACCATGCGTGCGGTCAGGTCGAGACTCGTCGCTTGCGTCAGGCCGCGATCCACCAGCTGGCGCACCGCGGCGGGCAGCCCTAACGTGGCTGCGGCGGCCAGGGTGAGAAACAGCAGCGCCAGTGCGACCTGCCGCATGTAGGGCCGCACGAAGGGCAGCAGCGCCTGCAAGGGGCGCAGCTTGGGCCCGATCGTCGCGGCCGCTGGCGCCAAAGAAGGGGTGTTCAGTCGCGGCTCCGCGGGCTACGCGAGCAGGCTGCGCGCCAGCCCGATCGTGGCGTCGAGCAGCAGCGCGACGAATCCGAGCGCGGCGACACCAAAGCCCAGGGACCGCTTGGACGCTTCCTTCATGTAACCCAGGGCATAGAGGACGCGGCCCGCGACCCAAACCAATCCGGCCACCGCCACAACGAGCGGCGTGCCGTACAGTCCGGCGAGCCAGAGCGTTGGCAAGAAGATGACGCTCGCTTCAATCGTGTTCATCTGCACCCGGAAGATGCGCTCAAAATCAGGGTTGCCGGTGGTTGCCGGCGCCTTGATCCCATATTTGCCGCGTGCCTGACCGACCAGCAGGCTGGTCCAGAACAGCAGCACGACCGTGAGCAGGGTGAGGATGGCGGGCCAGGTGGTCGTATGCATGCTTTCTCCCAGGTTGTGACAGATTTGGTCGGGGCGTCGCCGCCGGTGCGCCGGCGATCGTTCCTGCGCTGGCGGACGCCATGACGGTCAGGACGCCTCTTCGGGCGCGGCGGGTTCGACATCCCCGAGCCGAACGATGCGGTCGACGCTGCGGATCGTATCGGGCCGATGGCTGACGATGACGATCCCGATGCCCAGCTTGCGCAATCGTGCACTGATCTCTTGCTCGCGCGCCAGGTCGAGCTGGTCGAATGCCTCGTCGAGGAAAAGCACTTGTGGCTTGCGGTACAGCGCACGTGCCAGAAGCACGCGCTGCTTTTGGCCACCGGACAGCGCTACGCCCAGACTGCCGACAATCGTGTTGTACTGCATTGGCATGGCCATGATGTCGGCGTCGATGCCCGCGATCGTGGCGGCGGCGCGCACGCGGCTTGGCTGGTACTGCGGATCGAAGAAGCTGATGTTGTCCTCGATCGAGCCGATGAACAACAAGTCGTCCTGCATCACCACGCCCAGTCTCGAGCGAAACGCGCCGACGTCCCACTCGCGCACGTCGCGCCCATTGGCTTCGAGCGAACCCTCGGTGCGGTCGAGCAGTCCGGTCAGCGTCTTGACCATGGTCGTCTTGCCGGCGCCGGAGGGACCGACGATGGCCACGATCTCGCCGGGACCGACGGCGAAGTCGATGTTGCGAAAGGCAAAGCCTTCCACACCGTAGGCAAAGCCCAGTCCGTGCGCACGGATCGCCAGCGGGGCATCCGGCGGGGGTGCCGACGGCGGGCGTACCTGTTCGGGCGGAGCCAGGGCGATGTCGGCGATCCGCTCAGCGTGCAGATCGAGCATGCGAAATTCGATGCCCTTGTCGACGAGGTTGTTGACGCGCGTGAGAAAGAGCAGCTTGAAGGATAGAAAACCGAACAGCATGCCCACGGAGAACTTGCCACCAAGGACCAGCTGTGCCGCCAGCCAGATCACGGCGACATTCTCCAGGCCGAAGACCAGACCATATACGGCGCGGTTGAGGATCGCTAGGTGCTGGACCAGAACCCCGGCGTTGGTCTGATCGATGACCAGGTTCTGATAGGCCGAGCGCCGCTCCGGCTCGCGCAGGTTGAGCTTGATGGCCATCATGCCGCGCAGCGTCTCGATGAAGTGCGTTGCCGCCTTGCCCTCGTGCGCCAGTTGTTCGTCGAGTGCGCGTCGCTGGGCGCCGTAGAACAGCCATCGGGTAGCGCCATAGACCAGTGTCGCAATCAGGACCACGGCCGCCAGCGTCACGCTGTACCACAGCATCACCGCCAGCGTAAGTATGACCATCGCGCCGTCGATCAGCGTCTCGACGAACGTGACGCTCAAGGTGCGCTGGATCGAATCGACGCTGCGAAAGCGCGAGACGATATCGCCGATGTGGCGCTTCTCGAACCAAGAAAGGGGCAGGCGCAGCAACTGGCCGAACAGCGCGTCGAGCAGACGCACGTTCAGCATCGTCGAAAGGTAGACCCCCAGCCACCCCCGTACCGCCGTGACGATAACCTGCATCAACGCCAGCAGGGCGAAACCGATTCCCAGCACGGTCAGCAGGTCCTCATCGCGCCCAACCACCACGCGATCGACGACGATCTGAACGAAGAACGGCGTGGCGATGGCGAAAACCTCGAGCGCCAGCGATAGCACCAGTATTTGGGCGATCGTGCCGTGCAGCCCCTGGGCGGAGCCGAAGATCTGGCGCACGGAGATCTTTTCGCGCTCGTCGCGCGGTGCAAACCCGTTGGCCGGGGTAAGCTCGGCGGCCACCCCGGTGTAGTGCCGCGAGACTTCGTCGAGCGGCATCACGCGCTTGCCGCGTGCCGGATCCATGATGGTGATCCGGTTGCCGTCGGCGCGGGTGAGCACGACGAAGTGGTTCATATCCCAGTGCAGGATGGCCGGCAGCCGCAGCTTGCCCAGCGCCGACAGCGGTGCCTGGACGCCGCGGAAGGACATCTTCAGCGTGTCGGCGATGGCCGCGATGTGCTGCAAGCGTGACGCCCTTCATCGAAGGGGACAGGCGCAAGCGCATCGCCGAAAGGTCGGTGCGCAAACCGTGGTAGCTGGCGATCATGGCCACGCAGGCGATGCCGCACTCGGGCGCTTCGCTTTGCAGGATCAGGGGCACGCGGCGCCCAAACAGTCGCGAGAACATGGTCAGCGCAACCGCTCGCGCAGAGCCAGGACCGGCTCGAACACCCACTCGAAGACGGTGCGCTTTTCCAGCAGGATGTCGGCGTTGACCAGCATGCCCGGGCGCAGCGGGAACTGCTGTGCCCCGCTTTGCACGGTCTGTGCGTCCAGTTCGACCTCGATGCGGTACGCCGGCTCGCGCACGCTGATGGCGCCGACGCGCTCGCCCGGCGACCAGACCGTGCGGCCGACGCTGCGCACCTTTCCCTGGTACTGGCCGAAGCGCTGGAAAGGGAAGGCATCGTAGCGCAGCACGACCCGATTGCCCGGTTCGATAAAACCGATGGCTCGGGTGGGCACGAGCAACTGCGCGTGCAGCCCGCTGCCCTTTGGCATGATCGTGGCCAAGGTGGCGTCAGCGGCCACCGATTCGCCGCGCGTGGCGGCGATGTTGGTGATGATGCCGCCGATCGGCGCGCGCACCTCCGCGTCGCTTTGGGCCTCCTGCTGCAAAAGGTTTTGCTGCAGCTCGCTCCGGCGCTGCTCGATTTGCTGCAACTGAGTCTGCATTCGGATCTTGATCTGGGGCAGTTCGGCCTGCGTGGCGCGTAGTTCGCGCTCGATGCCGGCGCGTCTGCCCTTGAGGCTTTCCAGTTTGGTGTTCTGGTCGAGTAGATCATTCTTGCGGTCGCGTGCCATCGCTTCGGAGGCAAAACCCTCCTTGACCAGCTGGGCAAAGCGCTGCGATTCCTGCTGCGCGGAGGCCAGCCGCTGCTGCTGCGCGTGCACTTCAGCGCCCGCCTGATCGAGTTCTTTCTTCAGGTCATCGACGCGCTTTTGTGCCTGGGCGTTCTGTTCGACGCCCAGCATCTCGACTTGGCTCGCCTCGGAAGCGAGCGATTGCAGGCGCCCGATGAGTTCCCGCCGCACCAGCTCGGTGGCGTTGGCGCCGCTGCCTGTCGTTCGCTCCTGCGACAACCGCGCGATCGGTTGGCCGGCGCTGATTTCGTCGCCTTCCTTGACCATCAGGTCCGACACGACGGCCGCTTGCGGCGCGCTCACGCGCGCCGCCCCCTGGTCGAGCTCCAGGTAGCCATCCACCCGCTCGCGCCGGGTGTAGGTTCCCAAAAAAGCGAAGGCGATCAGGGCCGCGGCCAAGCTGGCGGCCAGCACGGTGAATACCCACATCGGCAAGGGCCGTGCCTTGGATACCTCGCCCAGCAGCTTCTCGCGCTGCGCGTCGATGGCTTCCTGGCGAAACAGCGAACGCGGGGTTGGCGGACTCAAAAGCGTTTCCAGGGTTGCGTCGAAGTTGGATCGGACAAGATGCGGCCCGCGGCCCCGCCGGTTACTCGGTCATTCCGGCCACGATCTGGCGGAAGCCGGAATCAACGTAGGTGATTTCACCCGTGATGCCGGCGGCCAGGTCCGACAGCAGGAAGGCCGGCGACATTGCCCACGTCGTCGATGGTCACGTTGCGTCGCAGGGGCGCGGTTTGCTCGACGAAGTCGAGGATTTTGCCAAAGTCCTTGATGCCCGCTGACGCCAGGGTCCGGATGGGCCCGGCCGAGATGCCGTTGACGCGTATGCGCGCGGTCCAAGCGAGGCGGCAAGGTAGCGCACCGAGGCCTCCAGCGATGCTTTGGCCAGGCCCATGGTGTTGTAGTTGGGCACGACGCGATCGGCGCCCAAATAGGTCAACGTGAGCAGCGCCGCCTGACGCCCGAGCATCCACGGCATCGCTGCCTTGGCCAGCGCCGGAAAGCTGTACGCAGAGATGTCGTGCGCGATGCGAAATCCCTCGCGCGAGATGCCCTCCAGAAAGTCCCCGGCAATCGCTTCGCGCGGCGCAAAACCGATGGCATGAACCAGACCGTCGAGTCCGTCCCACGACTTGCCCAATTCAGCGAAGACCGCGGCGATCTGCCCGTCGTCGGCAACGTCGCAGGGAAAAACCAGCTCCGATCCGAACTCGCGCGCGATGTCCGTGATGCGTTCCTGGAAGCGTTCGCCGACGTACGTAAAGGCCAGTTCGGCGCCTTCGCGCCGGCACGCACGCGCGATGCCGTAGGCGATCGAACGATTGGAGAGGACGCCCGTGATGAGAATGCGCTTGCCGGTTAGAAATGCCATGAAAACGCCCGTATCAGGAAGAAGCGGTTGGGAAAGGTGAATTATGACTGCGGCGAATTATGACTGCACCTGGGCGCGGCCCGAAAATCTTGCTTGCCGAACCGTCCTTGCCGATCGCCGCGACGTCCTTTGGGCGCGCCAGCGATGCCGCCGCCGCGCCGCCTTCGGGCGGCGGGACCGGCCGTCCTACATGCTGGTCGGGGCGGATGCCGCGGCTGTGTGGACGACCGCAGGGCTGGTGGCGGCCGTTGCAGATGCCTTGGAAGTCGTGTTGGGCGTGCTGGCCCGTTTCTTCTTCGTGGGCTGTTGTTGCACGTTTACCGTGGTTGCCGGCCGCCCTACCGTCAGGGACAGCCGCTGGCCGGTGAATAGCGTCATCGAGCGCAACTGGTTCCAGGAAACGATGTCGTCTGCGCTGACCTTCCAGCGGCGCGCAACCGACGCCAGGGTGTCGCCGCGGCGCACGCGGTAGGTGATTTGGCGCAGATTCGCACCCTCCGGCACCAGGGAAAATGACGCCTGGACAAAATCCGGTGCCACGTCATCGTTGATGTTCTCGTCGCGAGGAATCAAGATGGTCGAACCGGCGGCCGGGCGGTAACGCGCGGGGATATGGTTGGCGACGCGCAACTGCGCGTCGGTCAGGCCGACCCGCTCGGCAACCTTGGACAGCGTTTCGCCGGGTTGCAACGCATAGGCGGTCCAGCTGGCCAGGGGTTGACCGGTCGCCTGCCACGCAGCCAGGTTGGCCTCGAAACTGTCGGCCTTGTCGGCCGGCACCAAGATGGTCGGGGAGGAGGCGCCGACAATCAAAGGCCGGTTAAACGCCGGATTGAGCGCTCGGAACTCCTCGATGGGCATGTCGGCCAATTGTGCAGCGGTCGCGACGTCGATGTCCAGCAACTTGTTGAAGGCCACGAAGTAGGGCTCATTGGCGATGCTGGGCAAGGAAATGCCAAAGTGCTGCGGATCGGCGATGATGTTCTTGATGGCTTGGAGCTTGGGCACGTAGTACTGCGTCTCGTTGGGAAGTCGCAGGTTTTCGTAGGCGACCGATCGGTGAGCCGCGCGTGCGCGCGCAAGGGCCCGCTCGACGCCAGCCTCGCCGCAGTTATACGCGGCCAGCGCCAGCTGCCAGTCGCCGAATTCGGCGTAGAGCTTTTGCAGGTAGTCGAGGGCGGCCCGCGTCGATTCAATGACCCCGAAGCGCTCGTCCTTCCATAGGTTCTGCTCCAACGAATATACCTTCCCGGTGGACGGGATGAACTGCCACAGCCCGGCCGCCTTGGCAAAGGAGACAGCCTCGGGCTGCATGCCGCTCTCGACAAAAGGCAGCAGCGCCAGCTCTGTGGGCATGCCGCGCTTCTCGATTTCCTCGACGATGTGGAAGAGGTACAGGCTCGCTCGCGTCGTCATGCGGCCGATGTAATCGGGCTGACTGGCATACCAGCGCGTGCTTGCCTGCGCGCGCTTGTTGGTCAGATCCGGCATCTTGAAGCCGCGCCGGATGCGGCCCCATAGATCCTGCTCGTCTGGCGTCGATGCGGTGTTGGCGGCGCCCTCGACCAGAACCGGAACACCTTGCCCCGCCTCGGCCGGTCGATTCTGGCCAGCGGTCTCGCCGGTCGCCGAAGCGGCAGGTAATTTTTGCGCCGCCGCAGCGGTGGCCCGTTCGGGGCCTATCGCGGCCTTCGAGTCTGCGCCGTCGTCCGCGTCCGTGCCTGTGGTGACCGCGGCAGTGCCCAAGGCCTCGACACCCATGTTTGCCGCAGGATCGGCGCCGGTCACGAGCAGGCGCTCGGTGGCGTCCAACGAAAAGCCCGCCGGCCCCGCTGCGCCGACGGCAACCATCGGCATTGCGGACGAGTAGGTCGCCACGGTCCATGCCGTCGAAGCCGGCTCCGCCGCCACGAGGCCGGCGTATGGCAGGCATAGCAAGGTCGCAAGCAGCATCCTTCGGATGCGTGGCAACGTACCGATCAAGGGGGACTCCAACCAGGGTAAAGCTGAGGACGTCACGAGTGTAGGTGTTCGCTAACGACAGCGCAAGCAATCAGATCACTCTAAAAGGAGTCCTTCCACGACCGAAGTGCGCCAAAGACGGCGACAGCATCGGCGCCAGGCGCCAGTCGCGGCTGCACGGCGGCCCGGACCTGCGGTTCGGCGCAGCGCAAAAACGGGTTGGTGGCCTTTTCCTCCCCCAGGGTCGATGGAACTGTTGGTTCCCCACGTTTCCTCTGGAGCTGGCAATTTTCCTGCCGATGCTGCAATGCAATATTGGCCGGCTCGACGGCGCGCGCGAAGCGCAGATTTCCTAAGGTGTACTCATGCGCGCAGTAGACGAGGGTTGCATCGGGAAGGCGCGCCAAGGCGCTCAAGGAAGCGTGCATCTGGGCCGCCGTGCCCTCGAACAGACGGCCGCAACCGCACGCAAACAGGGTATCCCCGCAGAACAGTATGCCCAAGGCGGGGCACCAGCAGGCAATGTGGTCCAGGGTGTGGCCAGGCACGGCCAGCACGGAAAACTCGTGCCCCAGCAGTGTTACGCGGTCTCCGCCGCGCAAGTGCCGGTCGATGCCATGGTAGGGGGAGTTGGATGGCCCATAGACCGGCGTGCCGAATGCGCGAACCAAGGTCTCGACGCCACCGACGTGATCGGCGTGATGATGCGTGACTACAATAGCCTCCAGCCTGAGATTTCTCTCCCGCAGCACCCGGAGCACTGGCTCGGCATCGCCCGGGTCGACGACCAGGGCCGCGTCGCCCTGTTGCATCACCCAGATATAGTTGTCGGTGAAGGCCGGGATGGGATCAATGCGCAGGCCGGTGGGAAGGCTGGAAGTCTCGGGGTGGGGGAGGATTGACGTCATGGTCTTGGGTTCTTGCGTCAGAAATGGTGTTTCGTTGGGGGCCGCATGACCGAGCCTCAGTCTATCGCGCGCTTTGCTGATTTTTTAGCCACAGCGCAGGGGCGGTATGTCATCGAGTGGGAACAGCGCTTGTTCGATGCAGCGGTCCCGGACATCTTCGGTTATCACGCCATGCAGTTGGGGACGCCGCAGATCGACGCCTTGCGCGAAAACCGCATGCCGTTGCGTTGCATCGCACTCGATTGCACCCCTGAAAAGCCCGTCTGGTCCGAGCAGGACCTTTCGGGCCGGCGCGAGGTCGCTCTGGTCGCCAGATTTGACGAGTTGCCGTTTTCGTCCCAATCGATCGATCTGCTGGTGCTGCCACACGTTCTGGAATTTGCCGAGGAACCCCATCGCGTGCTGCGCGAAATCGACCGCGTACTCATGCCTGAGGGGCAACTGGTCATCACGGGATTTAATCCGGCCAGCCTGTGGGGCGCACACCACTGGTTGGGTCGCATCGGGCTGCGCCCTTTCTTGCCGCGCTCAAGTCAGCTGATCGCGCTGCCCCGCCTCAAGGATTGGCTCAAGCTGCTGTCCTTCGAGGTCAATCGCGGGCGCTTTGGCTGCTACGCCCCTTGGGTACGCAGCCAAGCTTGGCTGGCGCGCTGGTCGTTCTTGGAAAAGGCTGGCGACCGCTGGTGGCCGGTGCTGGGAAGCGTTTACTCGCTCACGGCGGTCAAGCGGGTGCACGGCATGCGTCTGGTCGGGGCGATCCGCAAGCGCCGTGAGGAGCGTCGCCCGGTCCTGGTGCCGGCGTCGGTTGCGCAACTGGTTCCGCAAACAGCGCCCACGCGCGCGCCCCAAGTAGTGCGCGACGCCGTGCGCCAGATGGTGCTGCAGGCCGAGAGCGCGGTCGCGGCACGCCGGGCCGGTCGCGCGGAGGGGCGTGGCAACGACGCGAACAGCGGGCCCCTGGGCGACGCGGGGCAAGGATGAGGCACGCGCGTTCATTGGATCTGGCACCGACGTCACCCGACAAACCAAGCCAAGACGAGGCTGCCCCCAGCGCGGTCGTCGAAATCTGGACCGATGGCGCATGCAAGGGCAATCCCGGTCCCGGCGGCTGGGGCGCCCTGCTGCGCAGCGGTGCCAACGAGCGTGAACTCTTTGGTGGCGCGGCCGACACGACCAACAACCGCATGGAACTGATGGCGGTCATCGAGGCGCTGGCGGCGCTCAAGCGCCCTTGCGAGGTCGTCGTGCATACCGACTCGCAGTACGTCAAGAACGGGATCACGGAATGGCTTGCGCAGTGGGAGCGGCGCGGCTGGAAGACCGCCGACCGCAAGCCGGTCAAGAACCTGGAGCTGTGGCAGCAATTGGATCGTCAGGTACGCCGCCACAGCGTGCGGTGGCGCTGGGTCCGCGGCCATGCCGGCGATCCGGGCAATGAACGGGCCGATGCGCTGGCCAATCGCGGCGTCGAACAGGTCCTGGGAGCCTGAGGCCCATGCGCCAGATCGTATTGGACACGGAAACGACCGGACTCGAACCCAAGGACGGGCACCGCATCGTCGAGGTCGGCGCCATCGAGCTGGTCGGCCGGCGCTTGACGGAGCGGCGCCTGCACCGCTACGTCAACCCGGAGCGCGACAGCGACGAGCGCGCGCTCGCGGTCCATGGCCTGACGCGCGAATTCCTATCTGACAAACCGTTGTTTGCAGAGGTCGTGGAGGAACTGATCGAGTTCGTCGCGGGTGCGGAGGTCATCATCCACAACGCCCCGTTCGATCTTTCGTTTCTCGATGAGGAATTCGCACGCCTCCAGCGGCCGCCCTTTGCCGAGCATTGCGATAAGGTCACAGATTCGCTGCGTCTGGCGCGCGAGTTGCACCCGGGCAAGCGCAACTCGCTCGATGCGCTGTGCGAGCGCTACGGTATCTCCAACCGGCACCGCACCTTGCACGGTGCCTTGCTCGACGCCGGCCTGCTGGGGGAGGTGTACCTGGCCATGACGCGCGGCCAGGACAGCCTGGTCATGGATCTGGCGCAAAACGTTCAGGCACAGAGCGTCGGTCCGGTATCGATGCAAGACCTGATCGTGATCGCTGCCGATGCGCAGGAGGTAGCCGCCCACGAAGCCTTGCTCGATGCCATGGAGAAGGAGATGCGCGCCCCAGCGGTCTGGCGGGCGCACTGAAATCCGGCGCGCAAAGGGGTACGGGCCGCCTGGCTCGGTGTAACCCGTGCTTAATTGGATGCACTGCGCTAAGATTCGCCCCCTGCGGCGAGCCCGGGGCGGTTAGCTCAGCGGTAGAGCACTGCCTTCACACGGCAGGGGTCACAGGTTCGAACCCTGTACCGCCCACCATAAGACTCCATCACATGCGACCCTTTTGCGGGTGGCAATTTCGGCGCGGTGTAATCGCTGGTGCACCTTCTCTAGCGATGCAGTCAATCTCCAAGCATGCTCGGGCGGTCTCGATTCGCGCCAGATTCTGTGCCGCGTAGACTTGGCGACGAACGACGAAGGGTAACTGTGGGCGCCGCGTCCGGCCACGACTCGGCTTTCGGCGTCTCGAATTTCTCGCCGGAAGGCGGTCGCTCACTGCCGTCAATGTGCGTCGACGGTCGGCCGCGCGGCCAAGGCTACGTGCCATTTGGTTCATCCCCTAACCGCCGGTCGTACTGGTCGGCGCCCTGGTCGCGGCATTCCGCGTCTTGTCGCAAGCCGGGAGTACTTTGCGCTCGCAACAAGTACATTGCGTCCATCGACAGCACCCGGGCACATTGTGGCCGGGTCAATGGGAGGAGACTTGAGTCATGGGACTACGCCTACACGCGGCAGCGGCCACCATCTTCGTCGCCTGCACCACGGCACCCTGGGTTTCGGTTCTCGCCGAACCGAAGTTCTCCTTCGACGGCACGAGCGGCCAGTTGCCCAAGACCGTCGTGCCGCTGGACTACGCGATCGCGATCGAACCCGACGTCGAAGCCGGCGTCATTCACGGCCGGGAGACCATACGCCTGAAGATGCGCGAGGCCGCGACGACGATACGGTTCAATTCGGTCGGCAATGTCCTGGCCGACGTGCGCCTGGACGGCAAGCCGGTGCAAGCGGTCGAGTCCGACGAGACCCACCAGGCGATCACCCTCACGCTCGATCAGCCGGCCAGTGTCGGCCCGCACGTCTTGAGTTTCGCCTACACCGGCAAGATCGGCACCGGGCCGCAGGGCTTGTTTGCCCAGCAGTACTCGTATCCCGATGGCAGGAAAGGCGTGATGCTGTCGACGCAATTCGAGACCGCCTATGCGCGCCGCATGTTCCCCTGCTGGGACGAACCGGCATTCCGGGCCACGTACGAGTTGACGGCGACGATACGGTCCGACTGGACCGCCGTGGGCAACATGCCCGTGGCTGAGCGCAGTGAGCAAGACGGGCGGGCGACCATCCGATTCGAGCGCACCCCCGCGATGGCGGCCTACCTAGTCGAATTCTCCGCAGGCGACCTTGCCGCGATCTCGGCGACGAGCGGAGCTACCCACCTGAGCGTTTGGGCCGTTCGTGGTCAGGAGGGCGCCGGCGTCACCGCTCTTGCCAATGCCCGGCAGATCCTGGCGGACTACAACGCGTACTTCGACTACGCATTCCCGCTGCCCAAACTCGACGCGATTGCCGTTCCCGGCGGTTTTTCCGGCGCCATGGAGAACTGGGGTGCCATTACCTACAACGACCAGGTACTGCTGCTGGGCCCGTCGAGCACGGTCGGCAACCGCCAGCGTGTGTACAGCGTCCAGGCTCACGAGATGGCGCATCAGTGGTTCGGCGACCTGGTGACCATGGGCTGGTGGGACAACCTCTGGCTCAACGAGAGCTTTGCCTCTTGGATGGCAGCCAAGGAGACCGACCTGCGCAACCCGAGCTGGGACTGGTGGCAAGGGGAGGACGAGAGCAAGGAAAGTGCGATGCGCGCCGATGCCCGCGCCAGTTCCCACGCGATACAACAGCCCGTGGCCAACGAGCTGCAGGCCGAGAACGCGATGGATCCGCAGATCACCTACGAAAAGGGCCAGGCTGTGCTGCGCATGCTCGAGGCCTACGTGGGCCCCGACGTGTTCCGGGACGGGGTGCGCCGGTACGTGAAGGACCGGGCCTTTTCCAACGCCACCAGCGCCGACCTGTGGAGCGCGCTGGGTGCGGCCAGCCACCAGGATGTCGCCGCGATCGCTCAAGCGTGGATCGGACAGCCGGGATTTCCCATTGTGAGCGTCGCTGCCAGCTGCGATGCGGCCGGATCGCGGACCATCCGCATGACGCAGGCGCGCTTCGTGTTGAGCGGACAGACCGAGGCGCCTGCGCATTGGAGCGTTCCGCTGCAGGTGCGCTCGGGCGGCGATGCCGTGCGGTCGGTGCTGCTGACACGGGACGGTCAGACGATGCCCGCGGGGCGGTGCCACGATCCCCTCAGCGTGAACGCCGATGCGATCGGCTACTTCCGCGTCGCGTATGACGACGCGACGCTGCAACTGAACATCCGGCGATTTGCGTCCCTGCCGCCGGGCGACCGGATCACCCTCCTCGATGACCAATGGGCGCTTGTCGAGAACGGTACGCAGCCCCTGTCCAGTTACCTTGCCATGGTGACCGCGATGGGCCCGGACCTAAACGTGCGTGCCTGGGACCAGATTGCCCACGCGCTGGGGTCGATAGAACGCGACGAACGCGGCACGCCGGGCCACGACGCCTTTAGCGCGCTGGCGCGCGCCATCCTGCGGCCCGTCGCCGATCAGCTCGGCATGGATGCGCATTCCGGCGAAACGCCCGGACGCCAGCGCCTGCGCCGTACGGTGCTGGGCGACCTGGGCGCCTGGGGCGACCCGCAGGTGGTCGCGATCATGCGCCAGCGCTTCGCGGCGTTCCAAAGGGACCACGGCGCGCTCGCGCCCGATGACCAGGAAATGGTGATGACGGTCGTCGCCCGCAATGCCGACGCGATCGCTTTCGATCAACTGCACGAGATCGCCCGGCACGCGAAGGACGAGACAGAAATGCGCCGCTACTACCCGGTGCTCGCGCAGGTAGGCGACCATGATTTGGCGCAAAAGGCAGCCAGGATCGCCCTCTCCGATGAGATCCCGGTGCAAGCCGCAGTCCTGCAGCTGCAAATGGTGGCAATGCTCAGCTCCGAGAATCCGGCGCTTTCCTGGTCCACGTTCACGGCCAATGTCGACAAGTTGCTCGCCCCGCTGTCGACGATGGCACCGTTGATCATCGCGCAGTACGTTCCGGAGCTCTACTGGAACGCCGTCGACCTGGACCAGCTGGAGGCCTGGACCCGGTCGCACGCGCCGGCCGAAATGGCGCCCAACGTCGAGCGCGGCATGGAAAGCGCCCGCTTCAAGCGCGCGAAGAAAGATCGGATGGTCACTGCCGCCGACCAGTATCTGGCCGCGCGGTCGGCCGTCGGCGCGCATTGACAGTGTGGTTCCTGCGAACCGTGACCGTCAACGCTGGCGGGCTGCTAATGGAGGAGGCGAAAGTCCACGACGGCGGGCATCGCATGCGTCGATCGACCGACGCGCAAGGAAGGTCCGGGCCAGCCTCGCTTGATTCTGCTATACCCGTTGCAGTCTGGCCACGCTCTCATCGTGAGGAAGACGGGGGTCGATCATTTAGCCGTGAGTCGATCCGACCGCCGAGCGGGATCGACGATCGATAGACATGCCCAACGTTCATGCTGCCCCACAGTACAGTTCCCATGATAGGAATCGTCAAATACGGCAACCGTTGGTCGACCAAGGGTGATGCCAAGGCAATGGAGGGCGAGCTGCGAAGGGCGGCCGGCCTCGTGAGATCATGGTGCCTGGCGACGCTCCTTCCTCTGAGCTCTTGGCGCTTTACATCGTCCACGCGGCGAATTTGCGCAGTCCGGAGACGACCAAGTTCCGCGCGCGGCGGGCGGGAACCTGGTGCATCGGACTTCGAGCCTCCGAAGCCCGATGGGCGGCTGCGGCGACGATTTGCGACATGCAAGGCCACTACAGGCCGGCAACCATCCATCGAGGCCTCGGCGCTGAAAAAGGATCTCGGAACGGCGTTCGATCCGGCGTGGATTCCGTCCGACTACGGGGCTAGTTACGATCGGTTGCCAGAAGACAACATCGGACATCCCTACCTGACAGTCGCGAAGTTCAGTTTGGCCGAGAACGCCAGCGACCCGGTGCGGGCGCCGATTTGGATTGCGTTGCTTACTGGCTGTTGCCGCGGGGAAATCCGGGTGTCTTCGGCTTCGAACATCCAGGGGGAAGCGATTACGCGTTCACGCCGGCAACACAATGACCCTGCGGGAACGGCTTGTCACAATGGGTCCGGCGCTCAAACCCTGGCTCGAGTTTGTCCCATTCTCCATTTCGGCTCGGCGCTTGAAAACGGGCTTTCGCAGGCTAGGGAGGCGACCGGTCTTTCCCAGGGTCGCCTTCGCGGTCTGCGGCGCTCCTGCGCCTCGTTACTGGTCGACCTCGGCACTGCGCTATAGGCGGTGCGGGACATCATCGGGCATACCTCTGTACGGACGACGGAGCGATATTCCCACCTTTCGGTGGCCCGTCAGACCGCGGCGCTAGGCAAGCTGTCCCGAAAGATCGTTCGTGCAAAGCGGGTGTGTGCCGCAGACGTTTGCGGGTGTACTGAGGCTGCGTCGTCCTCTGGAAGCCTGGTTCCAATGCCCGTTAGGACGCCTTCTTACGGCAGCGGTCACAGGTTCGAACCCTGCACCGCTCCACCAGACGCCGCCTCCCTGTGCGCCAATGCGGGGCGAGGCGGCCGGCAGCATCACTCGCCGAGCAGGCTGTCGTCGCAGGCGAACAGTGCCCGTAGGAGATTGCGCTCGCGGCCAACGACGAGCGCCAGGAACTCGTCGGCGCTGCCCAGCTTGTGGAAGGCGGCGTAACCACGCTGAAGAAAATCCTGCAGGTCGTCAAGGCCGGCTAGCTGCGCTGGTTTGCGCATCAATAGCAGCGTGGTGCCAATGAGCGGCCGGTGCACCAGCCGATCGAGCGACTTTCCCAGATCCTCGATGAAGTCGATCTGCCGCTCGCGGTCGGCGCGGCGGCCGACTTTGCGATAGGCCGTTCCGTAGGACGCCGCCGTCAGCTTGACAGCCTCGGCTCCGAGCGCCACTGCGACGGCCAGGTCAAGCTCCTCGGACAGCACCTCAAGCTCGAAAGCCTCGATGACCGTCTCCAGGCCGTCAGCGGGCAGGATCCTTTGCATCGCCGGCGCTAGCCGTCGGACATTGGCGCCAACTTTGCCGAGATTGTCCGCATTGTAAAGATCGGTCAGAAAGAAAGTGGCAGCCAGCCCCATCCGCGGGCTCGCCAGCAGGTCGGCATAAGTGCGCGCAAGACGAGCGGCCTGCCACGCCCGTAGTTTCAGCCGAGCCGACTCCAGCATGGGCCTATCCGCGGCTGCGCCGTGCAGCGCCGTGGCCCGGTCGAGTAGGAGCCGCAGCCGTTCGACAAAGCTGCGCGCATCCGTCATGACCGCGCGCTCAAATAATGGGGCGCCGCGCTGCAAAGCGAACCGGCTGGCGAAACTTGGAATCTGAGGCGCATGGCACGAGTTATCATGGCGAAAATATTCTTGGCATCAAGAGCGCGCGAAATGGCAGCCAGCGAACGCATGGATTCGGTCGACGTCACATGGTTTCGCATGGACCGGCCGACCAATCGGATGATCATCGTTGGCGTCCTGACCCTGGCCGGACCCGTCGACGTCAAGCGGATTGAAGCCACCCTGGCCAAGCGAATTCTCGCATTCGGCCGGTTCCGGGAGCGGGTCGAGCTTCGCGGCACCGGGTATTGGTGGTGCGAAGACCCGCATTTTGACATCGCGCACCACATCAAGTGCGCGCGGTTGCCGGATGCGGCGGGCAGACCCGAGCTCCAGCGCTTCGTGGCCGAACTTGCGAGCCGGCCGCTCGACCCCGCGCATCCGCTCTGGGAGTTTCAGGTCGTCGAGGATTACGAGGGTGGCGCTGCGGTGGTCACGCGTATCCACCACGCCATCGCCGACGGTATTGCGCTCGTCAAGGTACTGTTGTCGCTGACCGATGAGCGCGTCGATGCGCCCATGGTGCCGGCGGCCTCGCGGCGCAAGCGCAACGGGTTTCAGCCGACCGACACCGGCTTCGGCTTAGAGGATTTGTTGGGCAAAGTGAGCAGACTGGTCGGTAGCGGACTGCGCGCCTCCGATGACGTCTGGAAGGCGTCACTCGACGTAGCCGCAAATCCAGCGCGGGCGGTTGACTATCTGCGCCAAGGCACCGGCGTGGTTGCCGAGCTTGCCTACCTGCTCCTGATGCCCACCGACAGCCCGACCCGACTCAAGGGAGTGCCCTTGGGCGACAAGCGGGTAGCCTGGGCCGATCCGATTGCGCTGCCCGACGTCAAGGCAGTCGGCAAGGCGCTCGGATGCTCGGTCAACGACATGCTGCTGGCGTCCGTCACCGGGGCGATAAAGGCGTACCTGGAGGAAAAGGGGGACCCCACCGAGGGCGTTGAACTCAGGGCGTTGGTACCGATCAATCTGCGCCAGGAAGGTAGCGGTCAGGAACTGGGGAACCGGTTTGGCATCATTGCCGTCGAGTTGCCGGTCGGCTGCGCAAGCCCGCTCGAACGCCTCTACGAAGTCCGGCGCCGCATGGACGACCTAAAGACATCTTATGAACCCTCGGTGACTCTGGGGCTGTTTGCCGGGCTCGGCTACGCGCCCCAGCTCATCCAGGACAAGCTGTTTGATCTACTGCTAAGTCGCGCCACCGCGGTGATGACCAACGTACCGGGGCCGCAAACCCCGCTTTATCTTGCCGGATCCGAGGTCAGGCAGGTGATGTTCTGGGTGCCGCAGTCGGGCAACCTCGGCATGGGGGTTTCCATACTGTCGTTCAACGGCAAGGTTCATTTCGGACTCATCACGGATGCCGCCCTCGTGCCCGATCCGGAGCGGATCATCGCCCGCTTTGCGCCGGAGTTCGAGCGCCTGGTTTACTACGTGCTGCTCGAGGCCTGTGGGGGAGGATTGCCGGCGCCTGTCGCGCGCGAGCCCGGTGGGCCGGGCGGCCGGCCGCTCGCAAAGCGCTCGGTGCGCGCCCGAAAGCGGGCGGGCGGGCGCTCCCGGCCTATTGCCGGATCAATCGTCTAATTCGGACTTCGCAAGCTCGGCGTCCAGGCGCTCCATTGCATCGGACGGTGGGCAAGCGGCCGCCTCCTTGTAAAGGCTCGTCGCGCGCGCGAGCTTGGCCTTGCCGAACATCATGGCTAGTCCGTTGGCGTATTCGATGCGAGCAATCGCCGAATGCGCATTGAGTTTGATCGCGGTTTCGAAATGCTTGATCGCTTCGTCGCGACTTGCACCGTAGGTCAGCCCGCCGAGCGTGGCGCCGACCTTATTGATGATTTCGGCGTGATAGGTCCCATACGCGATGTGGGCGTCGGCGTGGCGCGGCTCGAGACGGATCGCCTGATCCAGGCTGGTTTTGACTTTGCCGGCCAGACCCTGTGTCAGCGCTTTTGCGATTGATATCCCCTGGCTGTAGCGGCCCAGTGCCTGCGCATAAAAATACCAGGCGTTGAAGACGGTCGGGACACGGGAAAAGACCAGCTCGGCGCGTTTGGCGGACTCGAGAAAGAGCGCAAGCTTGGCGCTCTCGCTCGCCTCGAGGTAGGTCGCATAGATATTGGCCGCCTTGTTGGCCACGCTGTAGCCGAGCGGTCCAATGCCGAGCCCCAACTCGACGGCCCGACCGAAATCGCCGCTGTGATAGGCACGCCAAGCGTCTTCAAGCTTGGCCGCTGCCTGTTCGAGCGAACCCGTGGGCGCAAAATCCGGGAAATGTTCGACCAGCTTCTTCAACTCTGCTGTTGAAGGATAGGGCTCGCGGTCGCCTCCATGCAGCCGCGGCCAATTTGTCTTGAGACGGGCACCTGCATACTCATAGGCCTTGTCCGCGTAGGGAAAGGGCTTCCAGCGTGTCTTTGCCATGATGGCCCTTAGGCGGCCCGCCGGCGATGCACCGGCGCCGCACACGTTTTCAAAAGCTCGTCGAGTCGGTCAAGCGTGTCGCTGAGCTCAACGGCGGTCTTGTTCAATTCGCCGACGGCGAGGCGATATTTCCCGCGACGTGGCGCCAAGAGCGTGCGGCGTTCGTCGGCCAGAACCGCATCGTCGATCCGAATGCCATGGCGCCCCAGTACGGCGGCCAACTCCGGGCCGCGACGGCGCAGGTCCTGGCGCGTCCGCTGGTAGGCATGTTCGCAAAGGCGTCGGCGGTCGGAATAGCTGAATACATTGGTGAAGAACATCTTGGTGTCATCGCGGTCGGGTTCGAACAACACCAGATCGGCATCGGGAAATTCCTTGCGGTTGCGCTCCATCCCAACCTGCATGCGGGAATGGATGAGCGTGCGAAACGTCTGCGACATGATCGACGGCAGTCCACCCTTGGCGATGGATGTCTCCACGCGATGCCCGCGCCGAGCCGCCAGCCGGGCGTCGAACGGTACAAGCGGATTGACGCACAGCAGCAGTTTCGCCCCGGCGCGCAGCGCGACCGACGCATGCAATGTCTTGGTCAATGCTCCGTCGACATAGAATCGACCGTCGATCTCCACCGGTGGGAACAGGCCGGGCAGAGCCGCGCTCGCCTGCACCGCGCGCGCGATCGGCACCTTGTCCCACCCGGGTGCCCCGAACGGCACCGACGCACCCGTGTCGATGTCCGTGGCCACGAGGAACAGTTTGCGCTTGAGCTTACGAAAGTCGTTGGTCCGCGTCGGCCCAGTAAGCAGCTGCGTGAGGTACGCGCCGACGCCGGCATTGTCGAAAACACCCGTTGGCAGCGCACGCGCGAGCCGGCCGAATGATTCGAAGAATCCCGCTGTTCCCCCGTGGTCTAGGAAATCGTGCGTGGCCGATGCCAGCAAGCCTGGCACGAGCGCCAGGCGGATCGCGTACTCGGCGATTGCCGGGCGCAGCAGCAGCTCGGGCTCGAACGGATCATCGGCGAAGTCGCTTTCAATGAACATCTCGTGCATCGACTTCGGGGATATCCCGTTGGCCAAGCCGGCGGCAAGAAAGCCGCCGGAACTCACCCCGACGTAGACGCCGCAATCGGTCAAGTCGAGTCCTTGCAGCGCTTCCCCAAGCGCTACAAGCGCACCGATTTCGTAGATCGCGCCCAGCGGCCCACCGCCCCCCAGTGCGACCCCACGACTCGGATGCATTAACCGGCCTTTTCAACGAGAGCGGCGCGACGCGAAAACGGCTGCGCCGCGCCTTCGACACGCTACCGCGCTGCCGTACGCTTGCGTGCTACTGGCTTGCGGGCTACTGGCTTGCGTGCCACGGGCCGCCGAGCCGTGCGCGCTTTAGCTGCGCCACCCATGGCTTCGGAGACCTTCTTCGTTACGGCAGTCAATTCGGCGACGCGCTCTGAAAGCGTATCGAGATCCTTGCGAGTTGGCACGCTCAGCGCGTGCAGCGCCCGCGCCACGCGATCTTCGAACACGCGCTCGAGCTGGACCCAGGACAATTGGTCCAAGGACTTGGCGGCCTTTGCCTTGACGTCGTTGAAAGCGTCCTCGGCCGTCTTCCTCGCCTGCTTCTGCAGCAACTCGCCATCATGGACGAGCGTATCGAAAATCTTCGTCCCTTCTTTCTGCGCTTTGACGAACGCCCCCACCCCCGCTAACCAAATCTGATGGGCCGACTCACGGATTCCAGCCGACAGCTCGTTCTCGCCGGCGCCTTGCGCCAGTTCCTTCAGTTTCCTGGCCATCTTCAATTCTCCTATGTGGTTAACCAAGTGTGTGTGGGTCACATCCCCTATATGCCATTATTAGGCGCTCTGCACAAGACCGCGTTGACCGACATCAACGCAGGTCGCGGTAGGGAACCGTATCCTGAACACTAGAGGGTGGGGTGAGGCAGGTGCCCCAGCCTCGCGGCGCGCTAGGCGGGAGGGTCAGATGATCTATTTTGTGACTGGTGCGAGCGGCTTTATCGGCAAGCGGCTGGTGCGCAGCTTGTTGGCGCGACCCGACGCCACGGTCTACTTTCTACTGCGCAACGCAACCGCCGAGCGCGTCGATGCTCTGCGGCGCTACTGGGGGGCGCAAGCGCAACGGGCGGTGCCGATTGCTGGCGATCTCACGCAGGTCGGGCTGGACGTCGCCGACGATGATATCGGCGTGCTCAGCGGTGCCGTCGACCACATGTTCCACCTGGGAGCGGTCTATGCGCTCGATGCCGATCCCCAGGTGGAAATGACGACGAATGTTGAAGGAACACGCAATGCGGTGCGTTTCGCCGAGCGCATCGGCGCCCGGCACTTTCACCACGTGAGTTCGATCGCTGCCGCCGGGCTGTATGAAGGCGTCTTCCGCGAGGACATGTTTGAGGAAGCCGAGCACCTCGAGCATCCGTACTTTGCCAGCAAGCACGAGTCCGAGAAGGTGGTCCGCGAGGAATGCAAGTTGCCCTGGCGCGTTTACCGACCGGGGATCGTGGTCGGCGATTCGCAAAGTGGCGAGATCGACAAGATCGACGGCCCATACTACTTTTTCAAGCTGATCCAGAAGATGCGCAGGCTGCTGCCGCAGTGGATGCCCAACATCGGCCTCGAAGGCGGGCGCATCAACTTGGTCCCGGTTGATTTCGTCGTCGCCGCGCTTGACCATTTGGCGCACTTGGAAGGGCAAGACGGTCGCTGTTTCCACCTAACGGATCCGCAGGCACGCCGCGTGGGTGAGATCCTCAATGTCTTCGCCCGAGCGGCCCATGCGCCGGAAATGACCATCCGTATCAATGCCGCGCTACTGAATCTCGTGCCGCGCGCTGCCGTGCAAGGCCTCATGGCCCTTACGCCGGCGCGTCGCATCCGCAAGGCGCTGATGAAGGATCTTGGATTGCCCGACGACATCCTCACGTTCGTCAACTATCCCACGCGTTTCGATTGCCGGGAGGCCCAGCGGCTCCTCGAGCCCGCTGGCATTCGGGTGCCACCGTTGGAGGATTACGCGTGGCGTCTTTGGGACTACTGGGAGCGCCACCTCGATCCGGACCTATTTGTCGATCGCTCGCTGCGCGGCCGCGTCGCCGGCCGGGTGGTTCTCATCACCGGTGGATCCTCGGGCATAGGTCTTGCGACGGCATTCCGACTTGCGGCCGCCGGCGCCACCACTGTCATTGTGGCGCGCGATCCGGCAAAACTGCTGGCTGCCCAGCAGGAGGCCAGCCGACGCGGACTGTCGCTCCTCACCCATGCGACGGACATCACGGATCCGGCCCAATGCGACGAGCTTGTCCGGTGGATCAGCCAGGAGCACGGGGGCGTCGACATCCTCGTCAACAACGCTGGCCGCTCGATCCGGCGCGCCATCGAGAATTCATTCGACCGGCTGCATGACTTCGAGCGCACGATGCAGATCAATTATTTCGGTGCGCTGCGACTCACGATGGGACTGTTGCCGGGCATGCTCAAGAAGCGCAGCGGCCATGTCATCAACCTATCGTCGATCGGCATTTTGACCAACGCGCCGCGATTCTCCGCTTACTTGGCGTCGAAGGCGGCGCTGGAGGCTTGGACGCGCTGTGCCGCAGCCGAGTTTCTCGATCGGGGCCTGGAGTTCACGACCATCAACATGCCGCTGGTTCGCACGGCCATGATCGCGCCGACCAAGTTCTATGAGCACGTTCCGGCGCTCAGCTCCGATGAGGCCGCCGATCTTGTCGTTGACGCCGTTGTGCGCCGGCCCGAGCGCATTGCGACGCGCTTGGGCGTGTTCGGTCAGATCGCGCATGCGGTTGCGCCGAGAGTGGCGCAAATCATCATGAACACCGGTTTCCGCATGTTTCCGGAGTCGGCCGCGGCTCGGGGGGGGGCGGCGGCGTCGGAACAAACGACAGCGGACCAGGTGGCCTTCGCGCAGTTGCTGCGGGGCATGCATTTGTAGGCTGACCATGAGGCAGGCTCGCGAGACGGCGCGTCTTTGAGCCCTTATCGGAGGGCAAGATCATCCCAAGGGGGGCATATGGACCGGATCTGGCTTGCTAGATATCCCGCGGGGGTGCCGGCGGATGTCGATGTCGCCGCCTACCGCAGCGTTTGCGCCGTGTTCGAGGAGAGCGTGGCGAAGTACGGGGCGCACACGGCGTTCGTCAACATGGGGGCCGCGTTCAGCTACGCAAGATTGGATCGTCTGTCGCGCGATTTTGCGGCCTACCTGGGCACGGTTCTGAAGCAGCCGCGCGGTGCACGCATCGCGCTGATGTTACCGAACGTGCTGCAATACCCGATTGCATTGTTTGGCGCCTGGCGCGCCGGCATGACGGTGGTCAACTGCAACCCGCTGTACACGCCGCGGGAATTGAAACATCAACTCGACGACTCGGGGGCGCGGGTCATCGTCGTCCTGGAAAATTTTGCCTGGGTGGCGGAACGGGCGATGGCCTCCACCGGGATCGAGCACGTGATCGTCACCGGGCTCGGCGATATGCTCGGCTTTCCGAAAGGGCTGATGGTCAATTCCGTCGTCAAGTACGTCAAGAAGCTTGTCCCGAGCTGGAACATTCCGGGGGCGGTCCAATTCAAGGCCGCGCTGCGGCTTGGAGCATCGGTGCCCTTCGAGCGCATCGAAGTGGGATCGGACGATATCGCCTTGCTGCAGTACACAGGCGGCACGACGGGCGTGCCCAAAGGGGCGATGCTCAGTCACGGCAACATCGTGGCGAATCTGCAGCAGGCGCATGCTTGGCTCAAGCCGGTCCTTAAAGAAGGAGAGGAAGTTATCATCACCGCCTTGCCCCTGTATCACATCTTTGCGCTGACGGCCAACTGCCTGACCTTTCTGAAGATCGGCGCGACCAACGTGCTGATCACGAACCCGCGCGACATTCCGGGGTTTGTTAAGGAGCTGTCGCAGCACCGTTTCACGGTGATCACGGGCGTGAATACACTGTTCAATGCGCTCTTGAACGACCCGAACTTCGCCGGCCTCGATTTTTCGTCGCTGCGCCTGTCCGTTGGAGGCGGCATGGCCGTTCAAAGGGCCGTTGCCGAGAAGTGGAGGCGCGTGACGGGCAACGCGCTTTTGGAGGGCTATGGGCTCACGGAAACGTCACCCTTCGTAGCGATGAATCCGCTGGACCTGGCCGACTACAACGGTTCGATCGGGTTGCCGGTCCCGTCCACGGAGGTTGCGATCCGGGACGATGACGGTCTGGATGTGCCGATAGGCGAAGTGGGGGAGCTTTGCGTGCGCGGACCGCAGGTCATGAAAGGCTACTGGCAGCTGCCCGCCGAGACCGAATCGGCAATGACCGCCGACGGCTTTTTCCGGACCGGTGATCTGGCGACCATCGACGAGGCCGGGTTCTTGCGCATTGTCGATCGCAAGAAGGACATGATCATCGTCTCCGGTTTCAATGTGTACCCCACGGAGCTCGAGGAGGTCCTGGCAATGTGCGTAGGCGTTCTCGAATCGGCGGCCTTTGGCGTGCCCGATGCGAATTCCGGCCAGGCGGTCAAGATCGCGGTGGTTCGCAGGGATCCGTCGCTGACGGCGCAGGATGTCATCGCTCACTGCCGCAAACATTTGACCGGATACAAGATTCCGCGGCACGTGGAGTTTCGTAACGAGCTGCCTAAGACCGCGGTTGGCAAGGTGCTGCGCCGCGTGCTTGCCGAGGCCGAAAAGGCGATGGATTGAAGTCTGATCGTGCGGCCAGTCGATGGTCCACGCCGTTGGCACCGACGCACGAGACGGGGCGTAGATCGTGAGCGGACGCCCGCGTGCTGCGTACCGGCTGCGACAGGAGCTTTTCGACCGCCGGTGCGGCGCGCATAGCCTGGCAGCAAAGGGCGCGTTGGCTCATGGCAGAAGCGCAGGCCAGTCAGTCGACCGCCCACGCGCGCAAGCCTTGGTATGGCTTGGAGCGACGTCGTCGCTTGCGGCGGTCCGCTCTCGGTCCGTCGATCCCATCTTCGATCTCAAGGGGCGGTCTGCCGCCACCCCACACGCGTCTTGTGTGATCGTCCTTCTTGCGCAAGAAGCTGGCCGCTGCGGGTCGCGTTGACCTCGCGCCTTCTTGCGCAGCCCATGGTTTGCCAGCGGTAGATTCGGCTTGCGGCAAAATGAGAGGTTAGTTGTCCAAGGCTCGAGGCTGCACGTATGCGATCGGCACACCAACAAACGCTGCTGGAACTATTCGCCGATCCGATGCGGCCTGAAGCACCCCGCCGGCCCGCGGGAGAAATGCTGCAGCGGGCGACCGAACGAGCACGTGCGCTGGGACTGGTCGCGCTGGGTCTTGGCATGCAGGGCGCGGGCGAAGCGCGCGATTTGGTCGGCGTGCTGGCGGCGATTGCCTTGCAGGGCGTGCGCGATGGGCGGGCGGCTTCGCCGACGGTGATCCTGTCCGCCGGGCCCGTGTTGATGGGCGGGCGCGAGGTTGGCGCCGCGAGTTTATTGTTGACGCTCGCGCTCGCGCTGGATGCTCATCCGGCGATATACGCCCTGGCGGCCGGCTGGGCCAGCGAGGAGGGGGCGCGCATTGCTTCGGCAGGCGGCGCGTGGGGTGCGCTCTTGGCTCCCGACACCCTGCTTCGCGCGCGGTCGCGGGGCATTCAACCTGAAGCGATGTTGGTTGCCGGAAGGGCGGCGGAGTTGTTTGGCGCGATCGGCGACTGCGTCCTCCTGGATGGCTGCTCCGAAGGCGAGGCGCCCGCATCGGCGACGGGCTTGACCGCGGTTCAAATGCAGGCGGTTGTATTGCGTGCGGTCCTCTTGGTCTGAGGGTGCCGGCCGTTGGGCAGAACCGGGCAGGGGTTTGCACTACGAAGGTGCGCCGGCATCCTGGCCATAGCCAGAACCGCGGCCGATTGCGTACAATTGCCGTTTTCCTTCAAGCGCCGGCCCTCGATGCGCTGAAGCTCCATGTACGCGTGACAGTTGCATCCGCACGGTTGCAAGCCCCCTTTTTTTACACGCGTCTTCGGATCCAAACCGGAAACTTATGCGCAGAAATCGGAACGCCAAGATCGTTGCAACCCTCGGCCCGGCCAGTTCCACGGAGGACGTCATCCGCCGCCTCTTTGTGGCGGGGGTCGACATGTTCCGCTTGAACTTCAGCCACGGGACACAGTCCGAACACAAGGAGCGCGTCGAGATCGTGCGCGGCATCAGTCGCGAGTTTGACCGACCGATCGGCATCATGGGCGACCTCCAGGGCCCCAAGCTGCGAGTTGGCAAATTCGCGGGCGGCGGCGTCACGCTGGAGGCGGGGGCGAATTTTCGGCTGGACTTGAACCCGGCCGACGGCGACGCCAAGCGCGCCAACCTGCCGCATCCGGAGATCTTCGCCGCCATGGTCAAGGGCGCGAACCTGTTGCTCGATGACGGCAAGCTGGCGCTGCAGGTCGAGGAATGCGGCAAGGACTACGTGATGACCCGGGTCTTGGTCGGCGGCCGCTTGTCCGATCGCAAGGGGGTCAACGTTCCGGACGTGGTGCTGCCCATCACGTCGTTGACTGAGAAGGATCTGCGCGACCTGAAATACGCGCTGGAGCTGGGGATCGATTGGATCGCGCTCTCGTTTGTGCAGCGGCCCGAGGACATTGCCGAGGCGCGTGCCATCATCGGTGATCGCGCCTTGATCATGACCAAGCTAGAAAAGCCGCTGGCAATCGACCGGCTCGTCGACATCGTGCGCGTCTCCGACGCGGTCATGGTGGCGCGCGGCGATCTGGGCGTGGAAGTTCCGCCGGAGCGGGTGCCAATTCTGCAGCGCGCAATCGTGCGCGCATGCCGACGCGAGGGCAAACCGGTCGTGGTGGCGACGCAAATGCTCGAATCGATGACTGCCAGTCCGGTGCCGACTCGCGCGGAGGCCTCCGATGTGGCCAGCGCGATCTTCCAGGGTGCCGATGCGGTCATGCTGTCGGCCGAATCGGCCGCGGGCAAGTATCCCGTGGAAGCCGTGACCATGATGGATCGCATCATCGGCCAAGTCGAAGGCGACCCGTACTACCGTGCGCTGTTGGAAGCCAACCACGAAGAGGCGCGATCCACCGTAGCCGATGCTGTTTGCGCAGCATTGCGCCAAACCGCGCATATTGTGTCGGCGAAGGCGACCATCACGTACACCTCCTCAGGTGCCTCGGCGCTGCGCGCCGCGCGGGAGCGGCCGGAGGCTCCGATCTTGTCGCTGACACCGAGCCCGCGCACGGCGTGCCGCCTAGCGGTCGTCTGGGGCGTGCATTCGCTGCACTCCACCGAGGCGCCGGATGTCAACACGATGACCGATCTGGCGTGTCGCGCAGCTCTGCAGGAAGGTTTCGCCGCCAAGGGTGACTACGTGGTGATCGCCGCCGGCGTGCCGTTTGGTCATTCCGGCACGACCAACCTGCTGCGTATCGCCAAAGTGGGCGCCAATGGCGCCGACGATGGCGTGCCATCGCGCAAGTAGCCTCGCGGGATCACGTCCCAGTGGACCGGCCGGTACGCACGCGCGTCGCGCCCAGCCCAACGGGCATGCTGCACCTGGGTACGGCGCGCACGGCGCTGTTTTGTTGGGCATTTGCGCGCCACCACGGGGGCACCTTCATATTGCGTATCGAGGATACGGACCTTGAGCGTTCCACCGAAGAGGCGGTCAAGGTCATACTTGACAGCATGGCCTGGTTGAATCTGGACTACGACGAAGGCCCATTCCGCCAGACGCATCGGCTGGTACGGTACCAAGAACTGATCGATCGCTTGCTGGTCCAGGGCAAGGCATACCGATGCTATGCAACGCGCGAGGAACTCGATGCGTTGCGCGCGGAGCAGACGGCGCGCGGTGAGAAGCCGCGTTACGACGGCCGCTGGCGACCGGAGCGCATGGCCGGGCGCCAACCGCCCGCCGGCGTCACGCCGGTGATTCGTTTTCGTAATCCCGACGATGGAGCCGTGGCCTGGAACGATTTGGTCAAGGGGCCGATTAGCGTGAGCAACTCAGAACTCGACGATCTGGTGATCGCCCGGGGCGACGGCGTTCCCACGTACAATTTTGCGGTCGTGGTCGACGACATCGACATGCAGATCACGCATGTATTGCGTGGCGACGACCACGTGAACAACACGCCGCGCCAGATCAATCTTTACCGGGCGCTGTTGGGTGAGGGCGGCGAATTGCCGCGGTTCGGTCATCTGCCGATGATCCTCGGGCCCGACGGGCAGAAGTTGTCCAAGCGCCATGGCGCCGTCAGCGTTTTGCAATACGAAGAGGACGGATTTTTGCCCGAGGCATTGTTCAATTACCTCGCGCGCCTGGGTTGGAGCCATGGGGATGCCGAGAAATTCTCGCGCGAGGACTTCGTCCGGTGGTTCGATCTGGAACACGTCAACCGTGCGCCGGCGCAGTACGACATTGACAAGCTGCTGTGGCTCAACGGCGAATACATCAAGGAGGCTGACGATGAGCGACTTGTCCGCCTGGTTGACACGCGCCTGAAGGCGCTGGGCGTGCCTCACACCGGGTCCCTGCTCTTGCCCGCCGTGGCCCTTTACAAGGATCGCGTGAAGACCGTGGATGAACTGGCTGACGAGCTCATGCTCATTTACGTCGACCCGAATGTTCCTGGCGAGTTGCTGCACGAACATCTGCAGGGCAAGGCGCGCGAGGCCTTGCGGGCCCTGTTCGACCTCCTGCCGGCGGTCGCCGAATGGCGGCGCGAGCATCTTGCGGCCGCACTCAAGCAGGTGCTGGGCGATCTCGATCTCAAGATGCCTAAGTTGGCCATCCCTCTGCGGGTGGTGCTCAGCGGGCGCACGCAAACGCCGCCCATTGATGCATTCCTGGAAGTTCTGGGCCGTGAAACCGTCCTGCGCCGCCTGCACACGGCCTTGGCGCCGGGTTTCAGCTGAACGCGCAGGGTGCGTGCGCGAGCGCGGGTGCCGGATTCCCGAGGCGTCTTGGCATTGCCCTTTACTCTGCGTATAATGTCCGGTTCCCGCGTGGGGGGTATAGCTCAGCTGGGAGAGCGCTTGCATGGCATGCAAGAGGTCAGCGGTTCGATCCCGCTTACCTCCACCACCGATCTTGCTGTCGCGTTCGGACCAGCGTGCCCTATTGCTGGTCTTGTCGCGGTTTTGCGCGGGGAGTTTGCGCGTCATTGGTCCCCATCGTCTAGAGGCCTAGGACACGACCCTTTCACGGTTGTAACAGGGGTTCGAATCCCCTTGGGGACGCCATTGCAATCAATGGCTTACGAACATTCAACAGCGGTTTTCCCGGTGCGTGTCTAGATAGTGTCTAGAAAGCGTCGCCGAGTTCACCGCGCTTTTGCTTTGGATTGCAGGGATTTCCAGGTCAGGGGAGCGCGATGATGAGCGACGAACACGAGCGCGATCTGGAGGTTCTTCGCCTGCAGGCAAGCGTCTGGGCGCTTGAGTCTCTCTGCATCGCATTGGTCAAGGCTTCAGCAAATTCCAAAGGCGTCTTGCAGCAGTTTGAATTATTGAAAGAGTCCTTTGTTGCTCGGCAGCTTGGCGATGCTGATTTAGTCGACGCTGTATTTCAAGAGTGCGAAAAGGCTCACGCAAGAATCTTGGGTTTATTGCGGCCTTCAAGCAACACACCCTGATTTCAGCCAGTTTCTTATCGTCCATATTGTTGTCGCTACAGGTAGTCCGCCAATGAAACGCCGCTGTCCTGGCGGTACGGTTTCAGGCGATCAACCGCAGGAACCGGAGACTTTTCTACTGGCGCAGCGTCCTCGGGAACATCCGTCAGCGCTTGGATTGGTTCATCGCGCCGGATCGACGGCAATAGATCCTGGGCGGCCCCGACTGTCGGCCCGCGAGGGAATAGTCCCTCTGGCGTTTCTGGCCGGTCCAATATTTCGCCCCTAAAATATTGCAGCATCTTCCAGGTCAGTTCCTGCAGCTGCCGATCCCGCGTCGATGTTCTATTGCCGCGACGGGCCTCGATCCGTTCCAACCTATTCGCGATCGACATCTTGTTCCAGGGCGACGACCCGCTGTTCCAGTAGCGCGCCCTCGATTACCTTGCCAATGCTGGCGAGCATGAACGCAAAACGGCTTCCGTCCTCGGGCTTGATAATCCCCGCCCTGGCATCGCGATAGGTCTTGCTCATCTCCCGGCGCACCTGTCCCAAGGTCTTTAGGTCGATCTTGCGGGATCGTGGTGCAGGGGGGGTACTTACCAGACGCAACGTAGGCGCATCAAGGATTTCCGGCGCGTTGACCATACCTTTCTGTGCCATTTCGGGCCTGTTAACAGACTCTTTCATTGCCATTTGCGGCATCACTCGCGGTTCAGGATCGGGCGGCGCTTGTGAAAACCCTTGACCTGATTCCCACCATCGTCCTCGCCACGGATCGTCTCGTAATCGCCAAAGTCCTGCTGGTTGTCATCGGTCGAGGCCATGCGACGCAATGCAAAGCCGCTGGCAAGTTCCTTGGCCGATAGACCGGCGTAATCGCTGCCTAGCTGCAGCGGCATCCCATCCTGATGCACGACCATTTCGCGCTGATCCGTCGTCTGCGGGTCGAGGCCGGCGCTTATCTTGTTGACCATGTAACTAGTTGAAGTCGGGTCCACGGGGTCGCGGCTTCCGTCAATTGGTTTCTCGGTGATACCCAGCCTGCCGCCGGAGATCGGACGGGCAATGCGGGCAGACTTTGCCGTAGCCCATCCGTCGATGCCGTCATCGTTGACGTTTTCAGCGGGGCGAATCTCGAACCGCTCCTGCTGCGCAAGATCAAGTTCCTGCGAATTGGCCTGCTCATCCCTGGAACTTGTCCAGCGCTTTCCGTAATTGGTGCTCATCGTTTCCCCTTCGGTGGTTGTATCGCCTTGCACAATCCGGCCGTAAATTGACCAAAGCTCTGCAGCGTTTTAATCCGTACCTGTTCGCCTTTGAAGTTGCGCAGCTGGTTCAGGAATTGCGCAAATGTCGGCAGCGGTTTCATTCCTGATCCTTTAACCCAAGCGCGACAGCGGTGCGGCCGGCCAATGCTCGGGCGACCTGTACGTTTGCCCTCGCGGAAGCCATGACGCCGATAGTTGCCTGCACGTCGTTATGCTCCGGGCCTTCGGGGTCTACTGCTAGCGAAGTCGCGTTGCCATGTCTGAGAACCCGTACGGCCGCGAGCGTGCGAACAGGATCGCCACTTGCGAGCGCATCGCCCAATTGATCGGCAAGCGGGTCAACCGTGCCGTTGATTGCGTCACTGATATCCGCGTATCGCGCGCTATAGGCTCGCCGGTCGCCGGCCTCGCGTAGCGCGTCATCGATCTCGATGGCCTTCTGTCGCAGTTCCGGGTCGGCCTCGATGGCCGGATTGGACTCGTACAGATCGGCTACGCCACCGACAAAGGCCTCGGCATCCTCTACGCTGTCGCCCTGCTCGAGCAATTCGCGCTTTTTATCAATAAGCCCGATCACAGTTTCGCGGCGCATGGCTCATTCCTCTCTAACTTGCACGGTGTATTCGGTGGGTTCCTCGATTGGCCGTCCCTTGCGTGCCTCGGCCATATCGGCAATCGCGCTCTGATAATCGGCCCCCTGTTCATCATCAGCATCGAGCAACGCGGCAGCAGCGACGCGACGCTCTAACGGCGTGCCCTGCTTGATTGCGGACATAAGTTCCTCGCAGCGCTCCAGGCTCAGATTGGGCCTCAAGGCGTGCAGCGCGTGCACGTCCTGATCGTGAAAAGCGATATGCAGCCCGCCATCGGCCAGCACCTCGGCAAGTTGCTCCTCGCTGTATTCCTGCGAATCCATCGAGGCGGTTACATCGTCATATATCTGGTTCCAAGGCCGCGTATCGCCGGCAGCGCGGGCGGCGCGTGCAGCCTTCTCGCCATCGTGGAACCGATCCCCTAGCGTGGCCTTCATGCGAAAGGCGGCCAGCCATTCGGCCCGCACCGGCTCTGTTTCCTCGCCGTTGCCCTCGGCAAGTGCCAGCGCATGATTCATCCGGGCGATGTCCTCGCGGCTAAGCGCCAGGGAATGATCTTGGTGCAACTGGTTTGACGTGTTGATTTCATCCATTTGCGTTTTCCTTACGTTGGATTAGTGCACCGCCTTGGCAATGAACGCCGGGCAGGTCCTGGCGTAGCCGGCACGCGGATACGCGATTTCGAATACGCGGCTTAGGCCGGCCTCAACTGGCGCCCGGCAAGTAACGTGCAAGTCGTTGACGCCGGCTTGGTTGGTGCGCGTGAAAAAGACCCCGCAGTGCCGGCAGCCGTCGCAGGTACGCAATGCCTGCGCAACCGGGGAGTTGCGCGCCTGTTGCGGCAGCTGTTGCGTAGATTCCCCTCTGAAGGTGGACCGAAGTTGCATGGGGGTTGCATTGCCTGTTGCTGGAATTGGCGTGGAGTTGCGCTGTTGCGCCGCTAGGGAACGCAACGACGCAACTTTTAAGGTTGCGAGGAGTTCATCGCGCAGGCTCATTTGACGCACCCGGTAAGCCTGCCCTCATTGCGTGCACGCTTCTGGGCGCGCGATACAGTGGACTTGTTAACCCCCAGCTCGACGGCGATCTCGCCAGGCGTCATGGAATCATTGCTCAGGGCCACCACGCGGTCGTAGGTCGAGTTTTCGACCGTGGCCCATGTCCAAGTGGCAGGGCCGCCCTCATCGCCTTGTAGGGCGATTTCGAGGCTTTCAGCGGCCTCCCCGACCAGGTGTCGGGACTTGGTGAAGTCCAAAACGAACTTGGCGCCGTCCTTGGGGTTGTAGTCCCGCGGTCGGGACAGCTTGATTACGAAATCAAGCAAGTCTTCCTTTTTGCTGGTGCCGCGCTGTTCGCCACCCTTGCCGGCGTGGTGTACCAGTAGGACGGCAATTCCACGGCGCCGCAGGGCCAGCATCCATGTCGATATGGGGTGCCAGCTTTCTGCCTCGTTTTCGCGTCCAGTCCTGGCCCATGCCGACAAGTTATCCACGATCACTAGCGCCGTATCCGGTTCCAGCATCGCGTTGATTTCGTCCTGGCCCTCGCGCGTCGATAGATCGGGCAGGGCGCGGCCTTCCATGGTCGGCAGGTCCGGCGTGAAGATCCGTAGAAAACCGGGGGCCGGCTCGCGATCGGCAGGAATATGCATCGCCAGCCGGGTTTGTAGGACGTTGCCCGGTAGTTCCCCATCAAGGTAGACGACTTTCCGGGGACTTGCGGCCTGCCAGGACAGAAAACTACCGCCAGTTGCGACGGCAAAGGCGAGCGCGACGGCAAAATGCGTCTTGCCGATGCCACGCGGGGCAAACAACATTCCCAGGTCTTGGGTATGCAGGAAAGGCTCAAGCAACAGGTCGCGCGCTTGAAACTGCATCTTTGCCAGGTCGTGAATGTCGACCGCCTGAAGTGCCGCCGGCGTCTGAACGACTAATGCCTTGTCCAGCGCCAGCGAAGTCGCTATGTATTCATCTGCCGCGTTCAGTACGTCGCCGACCTCAGCGCCGTTGGCAATGCCGAAGTTCCTAGCCTCCCCCAGAATGAACGATGCGACATTCTTGGTTCTGGTCGCGTCTTTGGCGCGGCGATAGGCAATCAGACCGTCAACGTACGGCGCTAGGCGATGATCGCTCAGCGGGAATGCACTCATGACGCCGGAGTGCCCTGCGCTTCCGCAATGCGCGCGAGATATGCGTCAGGAGATTCGCGAACGATCCGGCGCTTCCCAAGCTTGACGGAATCCGGCGGAATCGCCAGGTTGTAAAAGCCGGCTCTGCAAATGCCGACTTGGTAGCACCAATCAGGAATTGGCCAACCGGCCCGCTGTCCTTGCTTCTGCTCTTGCATAGACACCTCATTGACGGCTTGAGTACATAACCGTCAATTTAGGTATCAATGGATCGTCGGTCTAAACGACGTGGGATTTGTTCCCCTAGTCAATTTTGGTATCGAGGTTCTTGCGAAGTTTCCGAGTCTCAATCCTGACGCGATCCTCGCTGATGTCAAAGCGATCGGCCAGGCATCGCTGAATGAATCGATCGGACCAGCCCTCGTCCTTGAGCCTGCGCACTTCCAAGGACAATTCGACGGCAGCATTCGGCGTCAGCTTCGCCGCGTTCTTGGCGTCGCCTTTCTTGGGGACGCGACCAGCAGGGCGCCCGCGCTTGGCGCTCGGCATGTCCGCAATGCCTCTCAGCTTTCGGACAGTCTCAGCGGTAAAGGATTGGACAAAATCGCGGATGCCTTCGGACAGCAGGATTTCGTGCAGGCGCAAGAGATTCCCGGCCTCATGCCGATCCTTGCATTCGACGGTCCGGGAAATGCGCTCATCAAGGCCATGCGTTAGCCGGCCATAATGACTCGATTTCCGGAATGGGGTCGGCCTCATCCCGCGCTTTCGATTGCTGCGACATTTGACTTCGGCGGGGCGCCGAACGTGGGCAGCAGTGCATTTACCGCGTTTGCCAGTGTTTTGTCGCACAGGTGCGCGTAATGCCGGGCGGTAATCCGGGTGTCGGCGTGCCCGAGTAGCTTGGAGATTGTCAGCAGATCGGCGCCGGCCTGCGCCATAAGCGACGCATAGGTGTGGCGCAATTCGTGGAAGGTGATAGCAGGGCGGACGCGGGCCTTGCGGCAGGCGACCAGTAGCGGACGCACTTGATGATTTCGCCCCCACGCCGAACCATCCGCGCGAGTGAACAAGCGATCGGCGCCGACCTTGCCTTTCGCCAGATCCTTGAAGTATTCCGTGGCCTCATCGTTCAGCGGAACATGCCGACCCTTGCCAGATTTGCCGGGACGGATATAGACGACGCGGGTGGTCGGCGCGAAGTCCGATACAACCATCGATGCAAGCTCGGTAAACCGCGCTCCGGTCATCAGTGCCGCCTGTACCAGTGCGCGCAGATCGGCGCTGCAGGCGTTCACTAGGCGCGTTGCCTCGGCATTGGTCAGGTATCGGACGACGGGTTGATCGGCGCCCTTGAATGGCTTAACCCGCGTCCAGGCGTCGCGCGACGCAACGAGTTCATCCTCGAAGGCGCGATTAAGGATCGCCTTAAACACGGTCAGGATGCGATTTGCCGTCGCCTTGCGAGCGCGCCTGCCGTCTTCGGTCTTGGGTTCCTCGCGGTGCGCTACCGGCTTGCCCATCTTCGCGCGCTTGCGGGCCGGGGTCGATGCCAGTTTTTGCAGCCAGTCGCGAAGCTCGGCGGTCTTGAGGGATGCAAGGGTGCGGTTGCCGAAGTTCGGAATGATGTGGGCATCGATGGTTAGTTGCGTTTCCTTGGCACCCTTGCGGGTGACGGTAAACCATTCCATGTATCGCTTGCACGCCTCCGATACTGTCGAGTCCGCATGAATGATCCCGCCGGCCTTTTCAACCGCGTGCATCCTGGCGAGCGCAGCGTGTTGCGCATCCTTGAAACTCAGGATGGTCTGGCCGTTGCGGTCGGCGTAATCGTCCGCGACTCCGATGCGCTCCAGGGCATAGCGCCCTGACGGCTGGCGAATTCTGACGCTCCAGACCCCTGACCCCTGTTGCGGGCGTCGGTAGGACAAGGCCAAACCGTCGTGGATGCTCTTGTAGTAGCGCAGCCCGACCTTGATCGCGTCCTTCCCGGTCTCGGTCAGCCGGGTTTCCCGGGAGCCTAGCTTCGCGTCCTTTACGGTCCTTGCCATGTCGCCTCCGTGTCTAGGCAGTGTCTAGAAAACGTGCCAAAACAACCTTAGATAATGGTAGGCGTAAATAGCTTGATAATCAATAGAATGAGATGGTTACGCAGTCAATGAATGTCTAGAACTGTCTAATTTAACGCTCTTTCACGGTTGTAACATGGGTTCGAATCCCCTTGGGGACGCCATTGAAATCAATGGCTTAGTTCTATGTGCCCACGTTCGATGGGTCGTTTGACACCCTATTGCTAAGACATAAGAGAAGAAGGACGAACCTTTCATTCGGACTGTGTCTATTGCCGGCTTGAGTCCGGCGCCGTATATCTCTCCCGCTAGCAAGTTCAATAAGAAGACCCCGAGATTGCACCTAGGCTTCGGTTTCAGCCATTGCGACTACGATTTCGGCACCATGCTGCCATCTACTACCTTCAAGCCGCACGCCATAGCTACGCTTGCTCGCGAACTTGGCTGCTTCTCCTGAACCAACTTGTACGGTCGCTACTTGGCCGTGCACCGAGTGTGTGAGCAAGGCGGCGGGACGCGGGTCATCGGGACGCCCAAGGCCGGTTGTGCGTATTGGATGCGTGAACCCGGGGCGGCTGACGTGTGATCTTGTGCAACTGGGTGGCTTCCGACAGGCTGCGGCCATAGCCGCGGCCAACCGCGGACATTCGAGGTCGGCGCGCGAATCCGGTAGAGGCAACTCCAGCAACACACGGCAGATAGTCTCAATCTGGCCAGTTCACCACGGTCGCATCACTTTGCTGCCTCGCGCGATACATATGATGCCCGCCGAGCAGGCGGCGAACGGGACCTATGGAATCGTGGCGATCAGCTTTTCCGCGGCTGCCTGTACCACCACGCCGAACGAGACCGCGTCCTGTGCGGCGGTTTCATTGGCCATATGGACTTCCTGCGCTCCCTCCCAAGCGATACTCCCGTCCTGACTATTCCAGATCTGGAGGGTTAACCGGATACTTGCCTCTTTGGTCTGGAGCACACGAAGGCCGAATAGGCCAAAGCGGTCATGGTAGACCTGCTGGAAGGTTGCCAAGTTCAGTATGGCGATGTAGCGCGCCCCAGTAGCGTTGCCCACCTGCGCGAGCGCGGTTCGGTCCAGCAATCTTGAATCGCGGTAATCCACGATCATGCGCTTGTAGCTCTCGGTTATTCCCCCGCGGTTGATGCTGCTCAGGGTCTCGGTCAGGGGTACGACGCGGGTGCCCGGGCGCGCCGCCGCGAAGGCTTGGGAAAACGCCGAGGCCAGAGCCAGCTTGTCCTCCTCCTGGCCGGTAACGGTCGACGGCGTGACGAAGGCGACGCCAAAATTTTCCAGCTCGCCGGGCTTGAGCGAGGCGCTGGACGGAGCCGCGATGATCTGTGCGTTGTAAACCTGCGATGTGGAGGAACAACCGGGCAACAGAAGCGCGCACGCGAACAGACACCGACACGCCATACCGGCAAACGCAGTTTGCACGCCTGCACTCATCTTCATAACGCCCCTTCCCACCGCACCGCGCGGCCCTGAACGTGCACTCCTTCAAGCCGTCGACGGCAGGTTCGGTCCACCGGCAAGCAAGCCGCTCTACTAAACGCCATAACGGGTCGGCGCACCGGGGAGCATACCGTGATGGTAGCGCGGTAAGTCAAGGGAACCTTTCCTAGCGGCAGCTCTTGCGCATTTTGGCGTTAGCTCCTCGAGAACGCGGATCGTGGCACCGGGTCGCGTCGGAAGAAATGCGTCCTGTTACAGCGAATCACGGCGTGATCCGTTCCCTGCTCAGGACCGGGCATCCGGCACTCGGAAGTCCGCACGGCATCTCATCGCGATTGGTAGAAGAATGACCGCGACGCTTCGGCGATTTGTCGAACCTGGTCTTGCCCACGCTTGGTGGACAAATTGATCGGAGCATAATCTTCTGTAAGGTGGTGCTGCACGTTGGCAGCGGGGCTGCACGATGCAAACCTACTTGCAGCAAACGCATGGACAGCTTGAAGACATGCGACGAACCTCAATCCCATACACATGCTGGGAATTAGGATTTCGAAAGCGGACGACGCCGAGGCAAGCATCCGTGGCGTTGCCGCTGGCTCCTTAGTTGTCGCGCGCTACTGCGCTGGGTTGCAGGCGCTTGTTTGGCAAGGGTAGGAGCCAGGCATACGCGGGCGCTGGCGCATGAGCTTGCAACCCTCAAGCGACAGCGTTGGCGTTGGTCAAGGGCCTGCGTGTCGGCGCCAAGCCTTGCGTGCTGCCGGTCGCGGTGCCAGCCTTCCGCACTCCGGTTGCTTCCAGGATCGCGGTGAAATTCGCCGGATCGTCGTCAGGAACCATGCACTCATGTCTTGCGCAGCTGACTATCATGGACTTGACCGGGTGGCGGGTTGTCTGGCAGTTTGCCTTGCTTGGCGTAACTTCCGTGCGCCAGATGCCGGCTCCTCGATCAAACAACGGGCCTTTGCCGCCCAAACCTTCGCTGACCGATCAACAACGACGCCACCAACTTGCATCTTTAGGCGTCTGGTTCTTGCGCGGGAGCGGAATCACAATAGAATTTGTCCTGCATCCTTCTTCTTTGCGCAAATTCATGCAACGGTACTTGATCATCGTCGGGATTTTGTTCTTGCTTGCCGGAATCGGCTGGGCATGGCTTTCGAGGATTCCATTTGGCCGCCTTCCGGGCGACATTCGCGTCGTCCGCGACGGGTTTACGTTCAGCTTTCCCGTCGTGACGTGCATTTTGCTATCCATCGTTCTCTCGATCCTGTTTTGGATCTTTCGCCGCTGAATGCGTGGCTGCTCACCGGGTCGACAGCTACGGAGACCTCGGAACGAAACAAAACGCCTCATGGAGAGGGTTTTTCCGGGCGCTAGCAAGATGTTGAGGAATTGAATCCGCCATTCCGACCCAGGGTCGGCGCCGGACGGCCTTGGGAATACAATAAAACCCGATGGGACAGTGGAAGAGCTGCGGCGAGTCGGTCGAATCTGGAACAGTTGCCAAATGGTCTGGCCGCCGCGTGCGGGGCAGGGGATCAAGCACCTGCAGCTACGCCGGGTAGTGTGTAAAGGGCGTGTATTGCTCGCACGGCGCGTCGATGGGCTTTGCCTCAAGCGAGGGTTGCCCTCAAAGGGAATTGGCGGTTGACAAGGCAGGGTAGGGGCCCGGGCTAGTGGGCAACCGGTTCTAGCATCGACGGCGGTGCAACGAATGGCCGATCGGATGCCGTTGAAACGACTGGAGTGGCGCAGGTGTACGACGCAGACGGCAAAGACGACATCAACGTGCTCAAGACGGTTCTGCCGGTGATGTCCCGGCACGCGGCTGGATACCACCCGATCAGCTACTCGGTCTGGTATGAATTTGCTGCCGGCACGAACAAGGGCCTCAAGCAGGACGTGGAAGCCGAACTCAAGCACGGTGACCGCCTGACGGCGACACAAACGTACGCGCTGTATCTGAAGCACCTCGTCGATCCCGCGGAGCGCGCGGTGATGAGTGCCCGCACGGGGCTGCTGGGGCTCGTAGCCGAGGTGGAGGGCAAGGTGCAGGACGCCGAAGTTCAGGACCGCCGACTTCGACAGCCAGCTGACGCAATTTCAGGCTGGCGTAGCGACGGCCAAGTCCTTCGAAGATCTGCAGACCAACATCGCCAGCATGTTGACGGAAACCAAGAAGGTCAGCGAGAGCTTCGGCGTGATCACCACGCAGTTGGAACAAAGCAGGAAGGAAGCGCAACGCCTGGTCGCGGAGCTCAAGAGCGTGCGCGAGGAGGCATTGACGGATGCGCTCTCGGGCCTGTTCAACCGTCGCGGGTTTGACGTCGAACTACAGCGACTCTCGTCCAAGACGGGGACCGACGGTTCGATCGCGCTGATCATGATCGACATCGACAATTTCAAGGCGGTGAATGATACCTACGGGCATCCATTTGGCGACGCGGTGATCGCCTCCGTGGGCCGGTTCATCTGCGACTGTGTGGGCGCCGCCGGGACCGCGGCGAGGTACGGTGGTGAGGAATTCGCCGTTTTGCTACCCAACCAGTCGGTCGCCGTCGCCGAGAGGCTGGCACAGACGATCCGTTCCCGGGTTGAACAAGGCAAGATCAAACGGCGCAAGGATGACGAAGCCATCGGTGGTCTGACGATTTCCGCAGGGGTCGCCGCCTGGAGGGCTGGTGAGGACGTCGCGGGATTGGTCGAGCGCGCAGACGCCGCGCTGTATGCCGCCAAGCGCGCAGGGCGCAATCAAGTCCTGGTAGACATGTAGGGACTGGACGGGCGCGCCATCGAAGGCCACTGACCGGTTTGCGGGCACGAGCGTTCGTCCCTGATCGGGCCATCGCAGGTGCCAATCGGCACGGCCTAGTACCGCGAACCAACGCCGCACGTTGACCAGCGCCGGGGGCGGACCATCCTGATGGATGGTGGCAATGTTGATGCGCAACTACCGTTCGCGGCCGCAGCGGGTGCCCGGGCGAGCAGTTCTCGCGCGTGTCCGGCGTCAACGCGCCAAGCCTGGGCGTCTGCTTGTTGCAGACGCACGATGCCGAAATTTATATACAACGGATGCCGCTTGCAGCGGGGAGCCGCCTGCGCATCGCTCGGCCCGCATCATGGGCTTGACCGTGGCTTCCCGTATGATTTGAAAGAGGAGTGCGGGTCTGTGCAGTTGAGGGATCGGCAGGCCGGGGTTTCGCTGTGCCGAATCGGGGGTATGCGTGTCAGAAAGTTCAAAGGTATTGCGCTTGGGCGTGGGCGGGCCGGTCGGATCGGGCAAGACCGCCCTCGTCGACGCTTTGTGCAAGCGACTGCGCGGTCGGTGCAGCGTGGCCGTGGTGACCAACGACATCTATACGCGCGAGGATGCCGAGTTCTTGATCCGCAGCCAGGCGCTGCCGGTCGAGCGCATCGTCGGCGTGGAGACGGGCGGGTGCCCGCACACGGCCATCCGCGAGGACGCCTCGATGAATCTGGCGGCAATTGACGGGTTGATGGGGCGTTTCCCGGATCTGGATTTGATCATCGTCGAGAGCGGCGGCGACAATCTGGCGGCCACCTTCAGCCCGGAACTGTCGGACCTCACCTTGTACGTCATTGACGTCGCGGCCGGAGACAAGATTCCGCGCAAGGGCGGCCCCGGCATCATCCGTTCCGACCTGCTCATAATCAACAAGATCGATCTGGCGCCGCACGTGGGTGCCTCCCTCGAAGTGATGGATCGGGATGCGCGAAAAATGCGCGGAACACGGCCTTTCGTGTTTACGAACCTGAAGACGGGGCAAGGCTTGGACGCTGTGGTCGACTTCATCGCGCAAGAAGGCATGTTGACGCTGAACTAGGCAGCTGTCCTTTGGCGCGCTGGCCGTTGGCATCCGCCGCAGCCGCTCTTCCTGTTGCCGGAACTTACCGAGGCATGGCGAGCTTCGGCACGGCTTTTGCGTACGTTCTGTCCGTTGTGGCTGCGATGAAATCTTCCTAAGGGGAATCACGCAGTCCGGCGCACCAATGCGGGGCGATTCGCCGGTCATCGATGCACCGGAATCGAGCGAATCCTTTTTTTCCCGCCCCAAAAGTGCGCGCATCGCGAGTTTGCTGGAAATCGCGCCATGGCCATCATCAACGGAGGATTCATTCATGCAAAAGAAGACGTTACTTCGCAGTGCGTTCGCGGCAGGTTGTGCGCTCTTGATGGTATCGGGGGCTTACGCCGCTGACACCATCAAGGTTGGCGTCCTGCATTCCCTTTCGGGAACCATGGCGATCAGCGAAACCACGCTCAAGGACACGGTGCTCATGATGATCGATGAGCAAAACAAGAAGGGTGGCCTGCTGGGCAAGAAGTTAGAGGCGGTCGTTGTGGATCCGGCCTCGAATTGGCCGTTGTTCGCGGAAAAAGCGTCGGAGTTGCTGGAAAAGGACAAGGTCGCCGTCGTTTTTGGCTGCTGGACCTCTGTGTCGCGCAAGTCGGTGCTGCCGGTGTTCGAGAAGGACAACGGCCTTTTGTTCTATCCGGTTCAGTACGAGGGCGAGGAATCATCCAAGAATGTGATCTATACCGGAGCTGCGCCGAACCAGCAGGCGATACCCGCGGTCGACTATCTGATGAAGGAAGTTGGGGTAAAGCGCTGGGTCCTGGAAGGTACCGACTACGTCTATCCGCGCACGACCAACAAGATCCTCGAAGCCTATCTGAAGCTCAAGGGAGTGGCCGATTCTGACATCCTGGTCAACTACACGCCCTTCGGCTTTTCCGATTGGACTGCCGAGGTGACCAAGATCAAGGCGTTCGGTTCCGCTGGAAAGAAGACGGCAGTCGTTTCGACGATCAACGGCGACGCCAACGTGCCTTTCTACAAGGAACTGGGCAACCAAAAAGTCTCCGCAGAGAACATTCCCGTGGTCGCCTTCTCGGTCGGTGAGGAGGAACTCTCCGGGCTCGACACCAAGCCGTTGTTGGGCCATCTTGCGGCGTGGAACTACTTTATGAGCATCAAGACGCCGGCCAACAAGGAATGGATCGACAAGTGGCATGCCTTCACGAAGAATCCCAAGCGCACCTTCAATGATCCGATGGAGGCGCATGTGATCGGCTTCCAACTCTGGGTCAAGGCGGTGCAGAAGGCTGGCACGACGGATACGGAAAAGGTGATTGCGGCGCTGCCGGGACTGGAAACGCCCAATCTCACCGGCGGTATTGCCAAGGTACTGCCCAACCACCACATCACCAAGCCGGTATTCATCGGCGAGGTACGTGCGGATGGGCAATTCGACGTGGTATGGAAGACCGCATCGACCGTCCCGGGCGATGCGTGGTCGCCCTATCTGCCGGCGGACAAGAATGTCGTCGCCGACTGGGTCACGCTCAAGTGCGGTAACTACAACACCGCGACAAAAGTCTGCTCCGGGCAGAACTACAAGTAGTCGTCACGGGCTGGTGCGCCGGAATCGGCGGGCACACTCACGGGTGTGCCCGTCCCTGATACGGTGCACTGGCAAGGCATGGTTCGCAGATTCATCTACCTGAAACGGAAACCAAGCGCCATGCAACCGCCCGCGCGGACTTTGGTACTACCGGCCTGGCGGTGCGTGGCCCCGGCGTTTTTGTTCGTTGTGGTTGCCGTGCTGGGTCTGCTGGGGTCGGCGCGGTCCTTCGGTGCCGAAGACGCGTTGCCGCCGCTATTGCAGGAGTTGCCCCAGGCCGACTATGCGCAAAAGCAGGACGTGGTGCAAAAGCTTGTGCAAACCAAGGATGTTCGGGTGCGCGGCATCTTGTCGGCGCTGCTTGAGGGCCAGCTCTTTGTTCATGCTGGCGACGACCATATGTACCTGCAGGACGCGACGACCGGCAAGCTGCGCGACGCCTTGACCGGCGCCCAAGCGCCCGGACTCTCGGTCGACGATTTGAATAAGATTGGCGTCAACAACCAGCTGCGCCGGTTCCTGCGCGTGGCCCTGGCGCAGTTCGATCTGGCCAACCCGGACGCGCAGGTACGTCTGGCGGCCGTCAAGGAGATGCTGCACGCCCCGGATGCGGGCGTGATGGCCGCACTGCGCGATCGCGCCAGCAGCGAGACCGACGCGGGCGTGCGCAAGGCCATCTCGCTGGGCGTGGCGCTGTCGGACCTGGACAGCGTCGACGCTGCGCAGCGCTTGGCGGCCGTGCAAGTGCTTGCCGACAGCCTCAATCCCGATGTCTTTAACCGGCTCACGGCCATGACGGCCAATTCGGCCGAAGGCCAGCCCGTCGAACCCGACGCGCAAGTGCGCGCCGCCGCGGCCGCCGCCTTGCTGTCGATACAGAACCAGCGCACGCTGTACTCGGGCGTGCAAACGCTGCTCTTCGGGCTGAGCCAGGGCTCCATCCTGGTGCTTGCCGCCATCGGCCTGGCGATCACCTTCGGCGTGATGGGCGTGATCAACATGGCCCATGGCGAGATGATGATGCTGGGCGCGTATTCGACGTATGTGGTGCAGCAGGCGATGCCGGATCACATCGAGGCATCGATTGTGGTTGCCATCCCGGCCGCCTTCATGGTTTCGGGGCTCGTCGGTGTTGCCATCGAACGGGGCATCGTGCGTTTCCTATATGGCCGCCCACTCGAAACGCTGCTCGCGACCTTCGGCGTGAGCCTGTTGCTGCAGCAGGTCGTGCGCGACATCTTTTCTGCCAACAACCGGCCGGTCATTACGCCGCAGTGGCTCGCCGGATCCTGGGACATCAACGACGCGCTGGCGATCACCTTCAACCACCTCTATATCATCGTCTTCACGCTCGCGGTCTTCTTCGCGTTGCTGCTGGTTCTGCGCCATACCCGGTTCGGGCTGGAGATGCGCGCGGTGGCGCAGAACCGCTCCATGGCCAAGGCGATGGGGATACGCACCGACTGGATTGACGCCCTGACCTTCGGCATGGGCTCGGGCATCGCCGGCATCGCCGGCGTCGCCTTGAGCCAACTGACCAACGTGGGTCCGAACCTGGGGCAGAGCTACATCGTCGATTCGTTCATGGTGGTCGTGTTCGGCGGCGTGGGAAATCTGTGGGGCACCATGTTGGGTGGCAATGCGCTGGGCGTGGTCAGCAAGCTGCTCGAGCCGGTGTCGGGCGCGGTTCTGGCGAAGATCTTCGTGCTGGTCTTTCTGATTTTGTTCATCCAGCGTCGCCCGCGCGGCTTATTCCCGCAAAAGGGCCGTGCGGCCGAGGCCTAGCATGAGCGCTGCAACGCGGTTCTCGTTGGCGCTGGGCAAGGATCCGCGGCGGGCGCACTGTTTCTGACGGTGCTGGCGAGCTACGGCGATCTTCGTGCCGCTGCTGTACTTCGCCGTGCCGGCTTCCTCGGCGCTGCACCTGTCCGGCTATACCGTCACGCTGATCGCCAAGTACATGAGCTACGCCATCTTGGCCATCGCGGTGGACCTCGTCTGGGGCTACTGCGGCATCCTGAGCCTGGGCCACGGGGCGTTCTTCGCGCTCGGCGGCTATGCCATGGGAATGTACCTGATGCGTGCCATCGGTGCGCGCGGCGTGTACGGCGATCCGGTACTGCCCGATTTCATGGTATTCCTGAACTGGAAGGAACTGCCGTGGTTCTGGTACGGCTTCGATCACTTCGGCTTTGCGCTGCTAATGGTGGTGCTGGTGCCAGGACTGCTGGCGCTGTTGTTCGGGTTCTTCGCCTTTCGCGCGCGGGTGTCGGGCGTCTACTTGTCGATCATCACGCAGGCTCTGACCTACGCTCTCATGCTGGCGTTCTTCCGCAACGACATGGGATTCGGCGGCAACAACGGCTTCACCGATTTCAAGGACATTGCCGGGTTTTCGCTCCAGGATCCGGCGACGCGAGTCGTGCTGTTTCTTTGCACCGCCGGTGCACTCGCAGCGAGTTTCCTCGTATGCCGCTTCGTGGTCGGTTCGCGCGCCGGCCGGGTCATCCGGGCGGTACGCGATGCCGAAAGCCGTGCCCGCTTTCTCGGCTACCGCGTCGAATCCTACAAGCTGTGGGTGTTCGTGTTGTCGGCGGTGCTGGCCGGCATCGCCGGGGCCCTTTACGTGCCGCAGATCGGCATCATCAATCCGGGCGAGTTCTCTCCGGCCAATTCCATCGAGATCGTGATCTGGGTTGCGATCGGGGGACGCGGCACCCTGTATGGCGCGGCGGCCGGAGCGGTCTTTGTCAACTATGCCAAGACCTATCTTTACTGCGGCGCTGCCGAGCTTCTGGCTGTACGCCCTAGGTGGCTTGTTCATCGTCGTGACTCTTTTTCTACCCAACGGGATTGTCGGCATCTTGCACCGTCGCCCGCGCAAAACATGAACACGCCGCGCGTGGAGGTCGTAGAGAGACGGGCGAGGCCTTGCGTGAAGGCACGCAAGGCATGGTCCTGTACCTCGAAGACATCACCGTGCGCTTCGACGGCTTCAAGGCGCTCGATGGCTTGACACTTTATATCGAGACGGGTGAGCTGCGCTGCGTTATCGGTCCCAACGGCGCGGGCAAGACGACGATGATGGACGTCATCACCGGAAAGACCCGTCCCGACTTCGGTTCGGCCTGGTTCGGTCAGAACGTCAATTTGCTCAAGCACAGCGAACCGGAAATCGCGCAGCTCGGGATAGGCCGCAAATTCCAGAAGCCCACCGTTTTCGAGCAGCACACGGTGTTCGAGAACCTGGAGCTGGCGATGACCGGAGACAAGGCCGTTTGGCACGCGCTGTTTGCACGGCTGACCGGCGAGCAGGCCGACCGGATCGATGCGACGCTGGAGGCGATACGCCTGCCGGATCGGCGTGATGAGCTGGCCGGAGCGCTATCGCATGGACAGAAGCAATGGCTGGAAATCGGGATGCTGCTCATGCAGCAACCGCAGCTTCTGCTCATAGACGAGCCCGTCGCCGGCATGACACCACAGGAGACCGAACGTACCGCCGAACTGCTCGTGTCGCTGGCCGGCAAGCACTCGGTCATGGTGGTCGAACACGACATGGATTTCGTGCGCTCCATCGCACGCTTCGTCACGGTGCTACACGAAGGCAAGGTGCTTGCCGAGGGCAGCATCGACGCCGTGCAGAACAATCCTAAGGTGATCGAGGTCTACCTCGGCCAATAGCCATGCTGCAGATCAAGGGTCTGAATCAGTTCTACGGCGGCAGCCACACGCTCTGGGACGTCGACATGACGGTGCCCCGTGGATCCGTCACCTGCCTGATGGGCCGCAACGGCATGGGCAAGACGACGCTGCTGCGCGGCGTCATGGGACTGCTGCCCGTGGCGTCGGGGCAAATGCTGTTCGACGGCAAGGATCTTCGGCGTCTGCCCGCCGAGGACCGGGCGCGTCTTGGCATCGGTTACGTCCCGCAGGGGCGCGAGATCTTCTCCCAGCTGACCGTAGAGGAAAACCTGCGAATCGGCCTGGCGGCGCGCACCGCGCCGACGCGCAAGGTGCCCGAGCAGATCTTTGAAATCTTCCCGGTACTCAAGCAAATGCTGCAGCGACGGGGGGGGGATCTGTCCGGCGGTCAGCAGCAGCAGCTCGCCATTGGCCGCGCCCTGGTGCTGGAGCCCCGCCTGATGATCCTGGATGAACCTACCGAAGGGATACAGCCAGGCATCGTCCAGCAAATTGGCGAGGTCATCCTTCGGCTGAACCGGGAGACCGGCCTTACGGTGCTGCTGGTGGAACAGAAGCTGCCGTTCGCGCGGCGCGTGGCCGATCAGGTCCGCGTTCTTGACAAGGGGCGCCTGGTTGCTTCGGGCGGGATCGAAGCGCTGACGGACGAGCTGGTGCGGCAGCATCTGACGGTGTAAGTTCCGGCTGTGATCAGCCCAGGAACCGGCATGCTCGCACCAGGGGAAGCGATCGGCAGTGCGAAAGCGCCTGCCCCGGCGGGAGCCGAGGCTGCGGGCTGGCAGGCGCGTCTGGACATGGCTTTCGAACGCCGCGACGGCCGCACCGTGTTGGCCGATTGTCGACATAGCGGACCCTTAATCGTGCAAAGGCCGTTTTATCCCGAGGGTGGGGGGGTCTGCCACGTCTACATCGTGCATCCGCCGGGAGGCGTGGTGGCTGGCGACGAGCTGACCGTACGCGCCTGCGTCGGGACCGACGCCCATGCACTGTTGACGACTCCGGCAGCGGGCAAGTTCTACCGCAGCAACGGGGCGACGGCGATGGTGCAGCAGGATCTGCGCGTCGAATCGGGTGTTCTCGAATGGCTGCCGCAAGAGAATATCTTCTTTCCGGGGGCCTCTGTGGCACTGTCGACCTGCGTGCAGCTGTCCGCCGGCGCCCGGTTCTTCGGCTGGGAGATCAGTTGCCTCGGTCTGACGGCTCGCCGCCAGCCGTTCGAGACGGGGCAGGTGCGCCAGGACTTGAAGATTCGGCTTGATGCAAAATGGCTGCTGTGCGAACAACAGTTCCTGGATCGCGAGGCGGTCGCCGCGCCCTGGGGCATGGCCGGTAACGCGGCCGTCGGTACGCTGGTCGCCTATCCGGCCGGAGAGCCGGAGCTGATCCAGGCGCGTCGTGTTGGCGGCCCTGATGTCACCGTCGGTGCGACGCTCGTCGATGGGGTCCTGGTATGCCGCGCGGTTGCGCTGCGCACCGATCGGTTGCGGGAGGTGTTTGTGGCCATCTGGTGCGCTGTGCGGCCCCTGATGCCGGGGCGCACGGCGGTGCAGCCGCGTGTATGGGCGACATGATGAACCGCCCCGAGCGGCGCGGTGCGCGGCGCACCGCGAGGGCTGGTCGGCGGATCGATTATTTCAGGGCCAACGTACGAGGAAATCATGGAACTGACCCCGCGGGAAAAGGACAAGCTGCTGCTATTTGCGGCCGGAATGCTTGCCGAGCGGCGCAAGGCGCGTGGGCTAAAACTCAACTACCCCGAAGCCGTGGCGTATATCTCGTCGGCCATCCTCGAAGGCGCCCGAGATGGGCGCTCCGTGGCCGAATTGATGAGTCACGGAACCACGCTGCTGCAGCGTTCCGACGTGATGGACGGCATTGCCGAGATGATCACCGAAGTGCAGGTCGAGGCGACGTTTCCCGACGGCACCAAGCTGGTCACGGTGCACCAGCCGATCCGCTGATGCGCTGGCGAGATGACCAACCTAGCCGGGACAGCGGGCGCGTGCGGCCAGCCGGCCAGCAACGAAACCGCAATGAGACGGCGACGAGCCAGCGCGTAAGCAGCCTTTCATTTCAAACAAGGGACGCGAGACGATGAACCCCGGCGAAATTCTTCCGGCGCAGCAGCCGGACATAGACCTGAATGCGGGCCGCGCTACCGTACGCCTGCTCGTCGCCAACGCCGGCGACCGGCCGATCCAGGTCGGTTCGCACTATCATTTCTTTGAAACCAACAACGCGCTGCGGTTCGACCGCGAAGCCAGCCGCGGCTTCCGCCTGAATATCGCGGCCGGGACCGCGGTGCGCTTCGAGCCCGGCCAGGAGCGCGAAGTGGAACTGGTCGCCCTGGCCGGCAATCGCACCGTCTACGGGTTCCAGGGCAAGATCATGGGACGGTTGCCATGACCGCGCTCTCGCGCCGAGCCTACGCCGAGATGTTTGGGCCTACGGTGGGCGATCGAGTGCGCCTGGGCGACACCGAACTGTTCGTTCGCATCGAGCGCGACTACGCGGTCTACGGCGAGGAGGTCAAGTTTGGCGGCGGCAAGGTGATACGCGACGGTATGGGGCAGGGTCAGCGCGCAGACGCAGCCGTGGTCGACACCGTTATCACCAACGTCGTCGTTTTGGACTACTGGGGTGTCGTCAAAGCGGACGTCGGCATCAAGAATGGGCGCATCGCCGCGATCGGCAAGGCCGGCAATCCAGACATCCAGCCGGGCGTCGACATCGTCATCGGACCGGGGACCGAGGCCATCGCCGGCGAAGGCCTGATCCTGACGGCCGGCGGGATCGACGCGCACATTCACTTCATCTGCCCGCAGCAGGTCGAGGACGCGCTGATGAGCGGGGTAACGACGATGATCGGCGGCGGTACGGGTCCGGCCACCGGCACCAACGCGACAACCTGCACGCCGGGTCCGTGGCACCTGGCGCGGATGATCCAAGCGCTCGATGAGTTGCCTATGAATTTCGGCTTGCTGGGCAAGGGCAACGCCAGCCTGCCCGTTGGGCTCGAGCAGCAAATCTTGGCCGGGGCGATGGGATTGAAGCTGCATGAGGATTGGGGCACCACCCCGGCCGCGATCGACAACTGCCTGAGCGTGGCCGATCGCTATGACGTGCAGGTGGCGATCCACACCGATACCCTCAACGAGAGCGGCTTTGTCGAGGACACCATCGCGGCATTCCGCGGGCGCGCCATACACACCTTTCATACGGAAGGCGCCGGCGGCGGGCACGCGCCCGATATCATCAAGGCGTGCGGGGTCCCCAACGTGTTGCCCTCCTCGACCAATCCCACGCGGCCCTACACCATCAATACGGTCGACGAGCACCTGGACATGCTGATGGTCTGCCACCATCTTGATCCGGGCATCGCCGAGGACATCGCCTTTGCCGAGTCGCGTATTCGTCGCGAGACCATCGCGGCGGAGGACATCTTGCACGACCTGGGCGCCTTTTCGATGATTTCGTCCGACTCCCAGGCGATGGGTCGCGTGGGCGAAGTGATCACCCGGACATGGCAGACGGCGCATAAGATGAAGGTCCAGCGAGGTGCGCTCACGCCGGACGACACGGAAAGCGACAACTTCCGCGTGCGTCGTTACGTGGCAAAGTACACGATCAATCCGGCCGTCACGCACGGCATCGCGCACGAGGTCGGCTCGGTCGAGGTGGGCAAGCTCGCCGACCTGGTGCTTTGGCGGCCGGCCTTCTTCGGAGCCAAGCCGGCGATGGTGATCAAGGGCGGAATGATCGTCGCCGCGCCGATGGGCGATCCGAACGCCTCGATTCCAACGCCCCAGCCGGTCCATTACCGCCCGATGTTTGGCGCCTTGGGCGCTGCGCGCGCGGCCACTTGCGTGCATTTTGTTTCGCGCGCGGCGCTCGACGGCGGCATTGCCGAGCGGCTCGGCGTGCGCAAGCGCCTGCTTGCGGTGGCGGGCACGCGCGCAATCGGCAAGGCGGACATGAGGCTCAACGACTGGCTTCCACGCATCGAGGTCGACGCCCAGACCTACCAGGTGCGCGCCGATGGACAGCTGCTGCAATGCGAACCCGCGATCAGCTTGCCCTTGGCACAGCGCTATTTTCTCTTCTGAGAGCCGGCATGCTCACCATCTCACGGCGCGATCGAAGTGTATCGGGCGAGGCGCGGCCGGTTACCGGTTTGCTCGTACTGGCCTACGAGACGCGTTGCCGCAGCCGCTTTCGCGCCGCTCTCGAAGGTGGTGAGCTGGTGGCGGTATTTTTGGAGCGTGGACAGATTCTGCGTGGCGGCGACCGTCTGGTTTGCGATGACGGACGACTGATCGAAGTGCGCGCGTCGCCGGAGCAGGTTTCGACGGTGCGCGGAGCCGATCCCTCGCGCCTGCTGCGGGCTGCCTATCACCTGGGAAATCGCCACGTTGCGCTTCAATTGGGCGACGGCTGGTTGCGTTACCTGCACGATCATGTGCTCGACGACATGGTTCTCGGACTGGGCCTGCAGGTGCAGGTCGAGCTGGCGCCGTTCGAACCGGAGGCCGGGGCCTACGCCGCGGTGCACGGCATGCACGGACACCGATCCGAACACGATCACGCGCACGAAGGCGCGGTACGCCAGCAGGCGCCATGAGGGTGCCGGCCGGGCACGCGTCCGCACTGCCAGGCGATTCTTCATCGGGTGGCGTCGCGGTTGTACCGCTGCTGCGCTTGCTCCACTTGGTCAGCCCGGCATTACCCGTGGGCGCCTATGCGTACTCGCAAGGCCTTGAATATGCCGTGCACGCCGGCTGGGTGCGAGACGAAGAGAGCGCCTACGCCTGGTTGCGTGGACTGGCGGTGCGGGGTCTGGGTACCCTGGACTTACCCATCTTGTTGCGCCTGATTCGCGCGTGGACTGCGGACGACCAAGATGCGATGGCGCGCTGGAACGAGCGTTTACTGGCCTCGCGCGAAACGCGAGAGTTGCGTGCCGAAGAGCTGCACTTGGGCCACGCCTTGGTCAGGATCCTGACCGGGCTGCAGGTGCGCGACGCGCCGTCTCTTGCCGACGTGCCGGTCACGTTCGCCTGCGCCTTCGCCCTGGCCAGCGTGCGCTGGGGCATTGGCGCCACGGAAGCGCTCGGCGGCTATCTTTGGTCGTGGGCGGAGAATCAGGTGCTGGCGGCGATCAAGCTGGTGCCCTTGGGGCAGTCCTCCGGTCAGCAACTGCTGCATCGGCTGATCGACGACGTGCCCGCTCTGGTGGACGGCGCGTTGACGACGACCGACGAGCGGATCGGCTCCGGTACGGTTTCGCAGTTCCTGGCCAGCGCCTTGCACGAGACGCAGTACACGCGCCTGTTTCGCTCTTGAGGGATGCCGGCCGCGGGGCGCGGTCGCCATGGCACGCGATCTGGGGACTGCCGCAGAACAAACCGTGTCCCCCTGCGCGGCGAGGGCGGCGGCCGTCGTCGGAGCGCGACCGAACCGCCACCCCTCGGTTCGGACCGAAACGGGATTGGCCGTGCAGGGTCTTGGCGACTTGCCATCGGCCCGGCAGGAACGGCGGTTGCCTGCGGGAGCCGTAGCGAGTTGGGGGGTCACTTTGGCTGCCGGAGTCGACCGAGCGAAGACGTGGCGTCGGTACAGCGGCTTCTCGGCAGCTCGATAACCGGTACCGGCGAAGCGAGCCCAAAGACCGCGTGGCGCGCCAGCGTGTCGGCGGCGATATGGGCGACCGAACCAGCGTAGCCATGGCCGCAAGCGGGGAATTTGCCTGCGCGCGCAACGCAATCGGACGAACGACGAGCGTGCACCGTCGGCCCGGTCGTCGACGTGGATATCCGGCAAATGAGGTTGCCATCAAGAAGAGCGTTCGCAACGACCGGCACAGAGCTCGGCAGCAACCGGCATGATTTGAGTCCGCGCCGCCGCGCAAAGTTGGTGGCGATCGCGGCCGGCAAGCGGCCGGGGGGTGATGCCGGGCTCGCACATCCGGCGACTTGCAATTTGAGCGACGGCGCCCAATAGGCGCCGCCGCCGAGCGACCTGGTCTAGCCGGCGCGATGCGGGGGTGCGGCGTTTGTTACGATCAGCGCTAACCGAAACGGCCGTCGCGGCAGGAACGACTGGGCACGATCGAAATTCGCGCGCTAATCCTGGCGTCGGTGCACGGCCGGCATCGATTCTTGGCGCTCTTTTCTTGCGTCGCTCTGCTGGGCGGCTCTTGTGGAAGCGGGTAAGCGCCGGGCAAATTCGGGTGCAGTCCCGACTTCGAATTCCTGCAATGTCAGTAGTGTCCCAACGTCAGAGCGTCGGCAACGCGTAGATTGTTGATCGAAAAAGAGAAAATGATATTTCTTCCTGGTCTCGATTTGAACTCGCTCGGCGAGTTCTGCCACCCTGCGGAGCTTGGCTTCGCGGGGTACGTCGATGAATCAAGGCAAGCTCGTTTTTGCGCAACTGATGCAGCATCTGCCGCTGACGACGTTTCGTCGCTGTGTGGCCCGGTACGACGGCGAGCACAAGGTCAAGTCCTTTTCGTGCCTGGACCAGTTCTTGAGCATGGCCTTCGCGCAGCTGACCTACCGCGAGAGTCTGCGCGATATCGAGGCCTGCCTGCGCGCGCAGCGCTCCAAGCTCTATCACCTCGGAATTCGATCGGCAGTGGCGCGCAATACCTTGGCCAACGCCAACGCAGTCCGGGACTGGCGTATCTACGCCGACTTTGCACAGAGCCTCATCGGGATCGCGCGTCGGTTGTATGCCGAGGAGCCGTTCGGTCTCGATCTGAAGGAATCGGTTTACGCGCTCGACACCACGACCATCGACCTGTGCCTGTCGGTGTTTCCGTGGGCGCCGTTTCGCACTACCAAAGCTGCGATCAAGCTGCATACGCTGCTCGATCTGCGAGGGAACATCCCGACGTTCATCCACATCTCCGACGGCAAGATGCACGAGGTGAACATTCTCGACCAGCTGTTGCCGGAGCCTGGCGCCTTCTACGTCATGGATCGGGGGTTTATCGATTTCGAGCGGCTGTATCGGTTCCACGAGGCCGGCAGCTTCTTCGTGACCCGCGGCAAATCGAATCTGCGTGCGCAACGCCGCTATTCCCATCCGGTGGATCGATCCACCGGGCTGATCTGCGACCAGACGGTCGTGCTCACCGGCTTTTACGCCAAAAAGGACTTCGAAACGCCGCTGCGGCGCATTCGATTCAAGGATCCCAAGACCGAGAAGACGCTGATCTTCATCACCAACAACTTTGCGTTGCCGGCCTTCACGATCACCGAGCTCTATCGCTGCCGCTGGCAGGTCGAGCTGTTCTTCAAATGGATCAAGCAGCATCTGCGAATCAAGGCCTTCTTCGGAACATCGGAAAACGCAGTCAAGTCCCAGATCTGGATTGCAGTGTCGGTCTATGTACTCGTCGCCATCGTCAAAAAGCGCCTGAGCATCCCGGCTTCCCTCTACGAAATGCTACAGATCTTGAGCTTGACCATGTTTGAGAAACTTCCACTGGATCAGCTACTTGCTGAAACCGTCTCGATGAGTATCGAGCGCGATTCGGTCAACCAGCTGATTTTGTTCGAATAACGTTGGGACACTACTGCTGCAATGTCTACTTTCTTCTGGTGTGATGGCACCAGCCGAGTGCGAATATTAGGCGCTACCGACGATGGGGAGTTCAATTTCGTGCGGTCGATGAAAGCATCTGCCAGCGCGGGGCGGGCGGCGCTATGGATGCTCGGCGCTACGGCCGGGTTGCTCGGTGGCTGCACCACGAACCGTCCCGCCGTTGAGCAACCCGCGGCGCTGGCAAGTTACGTCGTGCTGACGGAAGACGGGCAGGCGCTTGCCCGCGTCCTCACGGCCGCGCCACAGTGCCCGGTGGTCCGGATCGATGGCGTGGCGCAGATCATGGGCACGCGGGTGGCACCGGCAACGGCGCTGGCGCGGCCCGGGCAGGCCAAGGCTGCGGTCTTTTCCGCGCGGGTTTGCGAGACGCCGGTGCCGGCGGCGGCGCGCTCGGTGCAGTTGGCCGATACGCCGTTGCCCTTGCCCAGGGGCGAATACCGCAGGATCGTGGTCTTGGGCGACACCGGTTGTCGCATCAAGGCTTCCGCTCGAGCCTTTCAAGCCTGCGACGATCCGGAACAATGGCCCTTTGCTGCCATCGCCGACGCGGCCGCGCGCGAAGGTCCCGACCTGGTCGTCCATGTCGGCGACTACCACTACCGGGAATCGCCATGTCCTCTCGGCCAGCCCTGCGCCGACAGCGTATGGGGGTATGGCTGGGACGCCTGGAATGCCGATTTGTTTTCCCCCGGCAAGTCTCTGTTGCTTGCCGCGCCGTGGGTCGTGGTGCGCGGCAATCACGAGGAATGCGCCCGTGCCGGGCAAGGATGGTTTCGCTTGCTCGATCCGCGACCCTACGCGGCGCAGCGCAGCTGCGACGAACCGCGCAACGATGGGGAGGCCGACTTTAGCGAGCCCTACGCGGTTCCGTTAGGGGACCACTGGCAGCTCATCGTGTTCGATTCGGCAGCGGCGTCCAAACCACTGGACCAGCGCAGGGCCTCCGACGTTCGCCTACTGGCGCATTACCGGCAGAACATGCGCGTGGTCGATCAACTGGCGGCGGCACCCGGCATGCACAGCCTGTTCGTGAGTCACCACCCGGTGCTTGGTTTCGCGGTCGAGCCGTCGGCGGTGCGTTTTGGCAACGAGGCCCTGCTGGCGGCGATGAAATCGCTCAATGGCACACGCTACTTTCCCGCAGGGGTCGAAGCTGGCGTGCACGGCCACGTGCATGCTTTCCAGGCCATCGATTTCTCATCGGCGCATCCGGCCGCGCTGGTGGCCGGACACGGTGGAGACAAGCTCGATGCCACGCTGACGGCCACGATCGCCGCTTCGTATCCCTCCGTCGAGGACGTGCGCATTGGCGCCGTGGCGCACTCGGAGAGCTTTGGTTACTTGATGTTAGAGCGCGATGCCGCGGGTTGGACGATCCGCGCGCGCCGACCCGACGGCAGCACGCTCACGACGTGCGCGCTGCGCGCCGGGCATCTGACCTGCGATGCCAACGTGCCCACGTCCCGCCCCTTGGCGGCCGCAGCGCAGGCGGTACGTTGAGCCTGGCGGCGCAAGCCTGATGCCGCCCGCCCGGGCGGTAGGCCCCGGCGCGGCGCGGGCAACCGTCGCGTCGATCAGACGGCAGCCAGCGCGTGGTTCAGATCGGCCAGCAGGTCGTCGATGTGCTCGATGCCGATCGACAGGCGCACGGTGTCCTCGGAGACGCCGGCCTTGCTCGAGTTCCTCCGGCGACAGCTGGCGGTGCGTGGTCGAGGCCGGATGCGTGGCCAGCGAGCGCACGTCGCCGATGTTGACCAGCCGCGTGAACAGCTGCAGCGCATCGAGGAAGCGGGCGCCGCGCTCGCGCCCTTGGCCGGCACGGCCCTTGAGTCCGAAGGTCGAGCACGCCGGAGGCCTTGCCCGAAAGGTACTTCTTCACCAGCGCGTGGTCCGGGTGGTCCTCCAGGCCGGCGTAGTTGACCCAGCGCGACCTTCGGGTGCTGCTTGCAGGTGGCGCGCCACGGTCAAGCGCGTTGTCGCTGATGCGATCCATGCGCAGCGCCAGGGTCTCGATGCCCTGCAGGATCAGGAAGGCGTTGAACGGCGAGATCGCCGCGCCGGTGTTGCGCAGCGGCACGACGCGCGCGCGGCCGATGTAGGCGGCCGGCCCGAGCGCCTCGGTGTAGACGACGCCGTGGTAGCTGACGTCGGGCTCGTTGAGCCGGCGAAAGCGCTGCCTTGTGCTCGGCCCAGGGAAACTTGCCGGAATCGACGATCGCGCCGCCGATGCTGGTGCCGTGCCCGCCCGAGGTACTTGGTCAGCGAATGCACGACGATGTCGGCGCCGTGCTCGAACGGCCGGCACAGGTAGGGCGTCGGCACGGTGTTGTCGACGATCAGCGGCACGCCGTGCCGGTGGGCGATCTCGGCGACGCGCGCGAAGTCGGTGACGTTGCCCTGCGGGTTGCCGAGCGACTCGACGAACACCGCCTTGGTCTTGCGCGTCGATCAGCGGCTCGAAGGATTCGGGCTTGCGGTAGTCGGCAAAGCGCGCCGTCGATGCCGAACTGCGGCAGCGTATGGGCGAACAGGTTGTAGGTGCCGCCGTACAGGGCGCTGGAGGCGACGATGTTGTCGCCGGCCTCGGCGATGGTCAGGATCGAGTAGGTCACGGCCGCCTGGCCCGGATGCCAGCGCCAGCGCGGCCAATGCCGCCCTCGAGCGCCGCGACGCGCTGCTCGAGCACGTCCTGGGTCGGGATTCATGATGCGCGTGTAGATGTTGCCCGGCACCTTCAGGTCGAACAGGTCGGCGCCGTGCTGTGCATTGTCGAAGGCGTAGGCGACGGTCTGGTAGATCGGCACCGCCACCGCCTTGGTGGTCGGTTCCGGCGAATAGCCGCCGTGCACCGAGATGGTTTCGAAACGCCAGGCTTCCCGGCCGTCAGCTTGCGCCATGTGCACTCTCCCTGATTAAACGAGCGTAGATCCTACAGGCGAAGGTGCCATGGCGCGAAAGAAAAAAACGGCATTAGCTTATTGGCGCGCGCAGTAACCGGCCGCCGGGCCGGGCCGGCCAGCCGCTGGGACGGTCCGGCGCTGAAGTCTAAGGGCGCAACGATCGAGTGCCGTTGCCGAAATACTTGAGCAATTCCGAATTGGGCGCCAGGACGAGCGTGGGATTGGCGTCGGCAAGCGCCTGGCGGTACGTTTGCATTGCCCGGTAGAACTCGAAGAACTGCGGATCCCGCCCGAAGGCCTGCGCGTACAGCCGGTTGGCCTCCGCGTCGCCCTGGCCGCGAGTGGTCAGGCTCTGGCGCTGCGCCTCGGACAAGATGACCGTCCGATCGCGATCGGCGCGCGACTGGATCTTTTGCGCCCACTCAAATCCCTGCGCGCGCAGTTCCTTGGCCTCGCGCTGCCGCTCGGACTTCATTCGGTCATAGATGGCCTGGCTGGTTTCCGGCGGCAGGTCTGCGCGTCGTATGCGCACGTCCGCTATGGCGATGCCCAGCGGTTTCGCCCTTTCGATCGTCTCGTTCAAGACCACGTCGGTGATGGCGCGTCGGTCCTCGGAAAGCAATGCGGCCAATTTCACCTGGCCCAGTTCGCGGCGCAGCGCCGAACTGACGATCTGGGTCAGCTGCGAGCGCGCCTGCTCCATCGTGCGCACCGATTGGTAGTACAGCAGGGGGTCGGTGATCTGGTAGCGCGCGTACATCTGGACTTCCAGTCGCTTTTGGTCGCCCAGAATGATCTGCTCCAACGGAGGCTCCAGCGGGAGCAGGCGCGTGTCGTAGAACAGCACCGAGTCGACGAAGGGCAGCTTCATATGCAGGCCGGGCGCGCGCACGACGTCCACCGGCTTGCCCAGGCGCACGACCAGGGCCTGCTCGGTCTGCTCGACCGTGAACAGCGAGAGCAGCCCAAACAGAAACCCGGCCAGCAATGCCAGCAGCGCGAGGCGCCGGCGGTTCATCGCGCCGCTCCCGGCGAAGTTGCCGCAGCGGCCTTGTCTCTTGCCCTCGGACAGCGGCATGTAGGGCACGACGCCGGCAAGGCCCTTGCCGGAGGAGTCGATGATCACCTTGCCGGACTTGCGCAGCAACTGGTCCATGCTGTCCAGGTACATACGCCAGGACGTCACGTCCTTGGCCTGACGATAGGTTTCATAGACGGAAAGAAAGCTCTGAATCTCCCCGCGCGCCACGTTGACGACCTGTTCTTTGTAGGCATTGGCTTCTTCATTCATGCGATTGGCTTCTCCCCGGGCCCGCGGCAGCACGTCGTTGGCATAGGCTTCGGCCTCGTTGCGGGCGCGCTCCTGATCCGCGCGCGCCCGTTGTACGTCGTTGAACGCGTCGATGACCGCGGCCGGCGGATCGACCCGCTGCAGTTGCACCTGGGTGACGAGGATCCCCGCTTGGTAGCGGTCCAAGATCCGTTGCAGCATCTCCTTCGTCTGATCGGCAATTTCCTGGCGCCGGTCCGATAGCGCCGCCTGTATCGGGTGCTGGCCAATGACGGCATGCATGGAGCTCTCGGCCGCCATTTGCAGCGTCGCCCTCGGATCGAGCACGTGGAAAAGAAAGGCGCCCGCGTCCTTGATGCGCCAGAAGACGACGTACTCGGCAATGACGATGTTTTCGTCCCCGGTCACCATCTGGTTGGCGGCGTCGATGCGGGTGCCGCCGGGCGCCCCCGGGCCACTGGCGGTTGCGCCGATCGCGTTACCAGCGGTGCCCGGAGCGAACTCGGCGATTCCGCCCAGTTGCAACTGGTTGACTTGGGTGACCTTGGGCAGGAGCACCCGATCGACCGGATACGGCCAATGGTAGTGCAGGCCCGGCTCGACCGTGTCGATCCATTTGCCAAAGCGCAGCACCACGCCTTGCTCGTCGGGCTGCACTCGGTAGATGCCCGACAGCAGCCAGATCACAAACAAAAACGCGAACACGACCGTGCGGCCCTTGCCCCGCAAACCCAGCGACTGCATGATGCTTTGCAGCGCCCGGCCGCTGCGCCGCAAAATGCCCTCGACGCCGGACGGCGGGGCCGTTGAGGGCGCGACGGGGGCCGCGGTTGCGGCCGGCTCCAAGGATTGAGATGATTCCATCGGTCGATTGTCCTACGAATGCCAAGCAAATGGGGTCATGGTGGCGGCCGATTCTTGAGCGAAATTCAGCGCGAGGCTAGCGCCTTGGCGATGATATAAATCAACGTCGCGATCAGACCAAGCGCCGGCACCGCTACGCCGGCCATGATCGTCAGGTCCATCGGCGTGAAACGCTTGAGCGCGGGCTCGCCGACCGGCGGCGCTTGCGGTTGGATTTGCGGTTGCGGCGCGACGGCCGCTATCGCCGCCGGCGTGTCGAGGGCGTGCGTTGCCGCTTTTGCCGGGTTGAGCGGCGCGGGCGCTGGCGCAGGCGTCGCGTGCGGTCGCAGCGGTCCGATCGGTTCAGGGGATGCCGCCGGCTCGCTGGGACCGTCCGGGATGGCGCTTGCGCGGACAGCCGCCGGTTGGCGGCGCTGTTCAGCCAGGATGCGACCCTGCAGCAGCACGTAGAGGGCGCCCAGCACCGGCGCGAGCGCAACCAGGCCGAACGACTGGGTTTCCAAGATCGTGGCCACGGCCGGATCGGAGACGGCCGTCTTGCCGGCGATCCAGCCGAGCAGGGCAGCGCCGGCCTGGACCAGGACCGGATGGGTATCGAGCAGACGCGTGACAAAAACGCTCGAAAAGACGAGGATGGGCACGCTCAGCAGCAGGCCGAAGATCAGGTACCAGATGTTGTCCTGTGCCGCCGCAGCGATGGCGACGACGTTGTCCAGGCTCATGATCGCGTCGGCGGCGACAATGAGCACGATCGCGCGCCAGATGCCCGCATCGGCGGCTTGCGCCGGAGCTGGTCGGCGCGTGCTCGTCGTTGCTGGCCAGCAGCTCGATGGCGATCAACAGCAGCAGGACGGCGCCGATTAGTTTCAGGAATGGCGCGCGCAAAGCCAGGGTTGCGACGAAGGCCATCAAGATGCGGAACAGCACGGCGGCCCCGGTCCCCAGGAATGTCGCCTTGCCGCGCAGGTCCGCTGGCAAGGTGCGGCAGGCCATCGCGATCAAGATGGCGTTGTCGCCGCTGAGCAGCAGATCGATCAGGCAGATCTGCAGCACGGGGCCGATGAAATCCAAGGTCGCGCTGAACTCCACGGAGATGTCCTGGGTGGCGGAAAAGGCGGCGGGCAGGGATGGCGGATTTGCGCGTGCGTGACCTTGGCGCGCGCCGGTTGCCAAGTCGCGCCGCAGACGCGATGTTAGCTCAGCGACCCGCATCGGGTCGTCGGGAATCCGGCTTCCCGTTTGATCTTGGCCGAAGAGCGCGGCCAGGCCGGGCGCGAATGTTGAATAGAATTGGGCAAATGGCCACCGAATTCGTCCACCTTCGCCTGCACTCGGAATTCTCCATCGTCGATGGCGTGACCCGTATCGACGAGGTCGTGGCCCGGGCGGCCGCCGACGGCCAGGGCGCGATTGCCTTGACGGACAGCGCCAACCTGTTCGGAGCGATCCGCTTCTACGTCGCGGCGCGCAAGGTCGGCGTCAAGCCCATACTCGGCTGCGATGCATGGATCACCAACGAGATCGACCGGGAGCAACCTTATCGTCTGACGCTGCTGGCGCAGGACCGGACCGGCTACCTCAACCTGTGCCGCCTGCTGTCGCGCGCCTGGCTCGAGAATCAGCACCACGATCGCGCCGAGATCCAAGGCGATTGGTTCGACGCCCAGGGCACGCAAGGCCTGATTGCCCTATCTGCCGGACCGGCCGGGGAAGTGGGCCAACTGCTGGCCGGCGCGCTGCCCGGACCCGCGCGGGCGGCGGCGCAGCGCTTGGCCGACCGATTTCCAGGGCGCTTTTATATCGAGATCCAGCGCGCCGGTCGGCCGGGCGACGAGAACTGCGTGCGCGCCTCCATCGGATTGGCCTCCGGCCTGGGCTTGCCGCTCGTGGCCACGCACCCGGTGCAGTTTCTCGATGCCGATGATTTTCGCGCCCACGAGGCGCGCGTTTGCATCGCCCAGGGCCGCACGCTGTCCGGATCCGCGGCGTCCGCGCAATTTCACGCCCGAGCAACATTTCCTGTCGACGGCGCAGATGCGCGCAGCGCTTTGCCGACGTTCCGTCGGCGCTGCGCAACAGCGTCGAGATCGCGCGTCGCTGCAACCTGCAGTTGGAACTGGGCAAACCCCGGCTACCGGAGTACCCGACGCCCGCAGGGATGTCGCTCGATCAACATTGTCGCGAACTGGCTGCGGAGGGACTGGCGCGGCGCATGTCCGCGCTGTTCCCGGATCCGGCGCAGCGCGAGCAGCAACGGGCGCGGTATGCAGGCGCGGCTGGACACCGAGCTTGGCATGATCGCCAAGATGGGATTCTCGGGCTATTTTCTGATCGTCGCGGACTTCATCAACTGGGCCAAGAGCAACGACGTGCCGGTCGGGCCGGGACGCGGCTCGGGCGCCGGATCGCTGGTGGCCTATGCCCTGGGCATCACCGACCTCGATCCGATACGCTACGACCTGCTGTTTGAGCGCTTCCTGAATCCCGAGCGCGTGTCGATGCCTGACTTCGACATCGATTTTTGCCAGGACGGGCGCGACCGGGTGATCGATTACGTGAAAAAGAAGTATGGCGCCCAGGCCGTTTCGCAGATCGCCACCTTTGGCACGCTGGGCGCCAAGGCGGTGGTGCGCGACGTCGGCCGGGTCCTGGACCTGCCGTACACCAAGTGCGATCAGCTCTCCAAGCTGATCCCGCACAACCCCACCGATCCTTGGACCCTGGATCGTGCCCTCAAGGATGAACCGGCCTTCGCTGCGGCCGTGCAGGCCGACGAGGAGGCCGGCGCGCTGATCGCCCTGGCGCGACCGCTGGAGGGATTGGTGCGCAACGTCGGCATGCATGCCGGCGGCGTGCTCATCGCCCCGGGTCGGCTGACCGATTTTTGCCCGCTTTATTGCGCGCAGGGCACCGATGCGGTCATCAGCCAGTTCGACAAAGACGACGTCGAAGCCGTCGGTTTGGTCAAGTTCGACTTTCTGGGCTTGACCACGCTCACCATACTGGACCTGGCGCTGCGCTACGTGCGTTTGCTCGACCCGAGCAGCCAACTGCAACTCGCCTCGATCCCGCTGGACGATCCGGACACCTTCGCGCTGTTTCGCAAGGCCAACACGACCGCGGTCTTCCAGTTCGAGTCGCGCGGCATGCGCGACTTGCTCAAGCGGGCGCGCCCGGACCGCTTCGATGACCTGATCGCCTTGGTCTCCTTGTTCCGTCCCGGCCCGATGGAGCTCATTCCGGAGTTCTGCGACCGCAAGCACGGCAAGCGCGTCCAGTATCTGGATGTTCGTCTGGAGCCGATCCTGGGGCCCACGTACGGAATTATGGTGTACCAGGAGCAGGTCATGCAGATCGCACAGGCCATCGGCGGATATTCGCTGGGCGGTGCGGACCTGTTGCGCCGCGCGATGGGAAAGAAGAAGCCCGAGGAGATGGCCAAGCACCGCGAGCATCTTCGTCGAGGGCGCGATGCGCAACCGAGTCGCCGAACGCGATGCGGGCGAATTGTTCGACCAGATGGAGAAATTCGCCGGCTACGGGTTTAACAAGTCGCACGCTGCCGCCTATGCGCTGGTGGCCTATCAGACAGCCTATTGCAAGGTGCATCACGCGGCCGCGTTTGCCGCGGCCAACCTGTCCGTGGTGATGGACGTGACCGAGAAGGTGCAGGATCTGGTGGCCGACGCGCGCAATAGCGGCTTGACCATTTTGGCGCCCGACATCAATGTCGGCGTGGTGCGTTTCGTGCCGGTCGATCTCACCAGGGTCCAATACGGGCTGGGGGCGGTGAAAGGGACCGGTGTGGCGGCGATCGAATCAATCGTCGCTGCGCGTCGAACGGGACCCTTCCTAGGGCTCGCTGATTTTTGTGCGCGCATCGACAAGCAACGCGTGAATCGACGGGTGATCGAGGCGCTGATACGCGCCGGTGCCTTCGATCGCCTCGATCCGGACCGCGCGCACCTGATCGCGTCGTTGGGCCGTACGCTCGAGGATGCCGAGCGCACGGCCGCGCACGCCGGCCAGGAGAACCTTTTCGGGGGCGCGGACACCGCCTTGCCCGCACTCGCGCTCGTGCCGTATACGGCCTGGAGCGAGCGCGAGCGCCTGGCCAACGAACGCCTGGCGCTCGGGTTTTTGCTTTAGCGGGCATCTGTTCACGGAGTACGAGAAGGAGGCGCGGCGCATCGCGCCGACGCGCCTGGCGGATTTGAAACAAGCGCGCGAGAGCGTACGCATCGCCGGGATTGTGTCGTCGGTGCGACAGCAAAATACCCGGCGGGGGCGGATGTGCGCCGTGCTCATTGATGACGCGACCGGCCAGCTCGAAGTGGCCGTATTTGCGGAGCTCTACGATCGCCGGCGGCAGATCCTCAAAGAGGACCAGCTCGTTTTCGTGACGGGGCGCGCACGCTTCGACGAGTTCTCGCAGCGGCTCGCGCTGACGGCCGACGACGTCATGGATCTGGCGGAGGCACGCGCGCTTTCGCAGGCGTCGCTGACGATCGAGTTGGGGCGGGGCGTGAGCGCAAGCTCGCTTAGCGACGTCTTGCAGGCCTACCGTGTCTTTGGCGGCGATGGCGGCGCTGGTCCGGACTCAACCGGCGCGGCAACGCCGGTAGCGCGCGCAGGAAATTCCGGTGTGGCGCCAGTGCCTTCCACCGCTACTGTCCCCGGCGGGGGCAGCGTCGGCGGTTGCCGCGTTGTCATGCGTTATGCCAATCCGCTAGCGGTGGCCGACATCGTGCTTCCCGACATCTGGCGTGTGCGCGGTGACGAGCGCCTGATCGAGGATCTGAGGACCCAGGCGCACGTTCGCGCGGCTTTTGAGTATGGTTGAACTGGCGAGCCGCCCGCCGTACGCTGCGGCGGCCTGGCGGGCCGGTCCGCCGTAGCAACCGCAGTTGGCTGCTGGGCACGGCATGGATGGGCACCTGCGGCGCCCCGGGATGCGCCGGCCGCGGTTCGCTGACGATTTGGCCAGTTGCAGGCCCGTGATGCCGGCGCGGCGAAGCATCGCGGCATACGGAGCGAGGCCGCGTTTTGCACGCTTCTTGCCGTCCTGGAGGAGCGGGACCATCCGACTGGCGGCCACATCCGGTGTGATCATGGTCAGGCCTCTGCGATCGCAAGTTTGGATGATGGCCGTGCCGCTGCTGGGCCAGTAGGTCGCGATCCTCGGCTTGCTGCGCGGCAAGCCGCCGCCGCCGCTGGCGACCGGCCTCGGTGCCATGGTCACCTTGGCGGCGGCCGCGGGTGTCTATTTTCTGACACGGCGTCTGTACTGCTTCGAGCGCCTGGCCATTGCCGGCGGAACGGGCCGTCGCGTTTCGGTGGACCGGTTCGAGCCCGCGCGACCGGCCACCGGGCGCTGCGTGAAGCTGGGAGCTGGGCCATCGGTCGTTCGAGAGGCGAGAAGGCAGCCGTTGACCGGCAAGGGGCCGATCCCGGAGCGGCGCCGGTCTGGCCCGGCCACGCCGGCCGGTTCGGGACAATCCGGATCAACGTCAGCGAACGCGCGTGTTGTCAACGTTTCGCGGTACGGGCATGATGCCTTTCGGCCCGGACGGGGGTCTTGGCGTGGCGAGACCCTTGCTCGCCGCTTCGACCGCTCGGGCGGGGGCCCGTTCCTTGGGGAAGCGCCGTGACATGACCGATAGCGAGGCGATGGGGGTCGATCCGCCGCCCGGGCAGCAGATCGGGGTATCCGCTATGGGCGCGCGGGCCGGGGAGATCACGGCGAGCGGTCTGCCGGTGGAGTCACGTCGGGTGACGCAGGTCATCTGGGCGGTCCTCCTTGCGGTGTTGCTGGGCATTGCAACCGCCCTGTGGGAGCGCGAGTGGGGGAACATTGTCGCGCTGGCGGCAACGGCGGCGCTGTTGCTCTGGGCCTTTCGGCTTTCGCATCGCAAGCGCGCGCAGCAGGCCGCGGCACTGCTGGTGGCCACGCTCACGGCGTCGATGAGCTATATGTTGATCCACAATCAGGGGGTTCGTGACGAAGCGGTCGCGGCCCTGCCGGGGGTGCTGGTCATCGCCAGCATGTTCGGGACTCGCCGGCTGTTCCTGGCGGTGCTGGTGACCATCCTCGCGGTCTTGAGCGGACTTGTGGTCGCCAGCGTGCAAGGCTGGTACGTCACTGAAACGCCGCCGGTGACGGCGAAAACGCTGCTCGACTTATTGGCCGTCTTCCTGCCGACGGCCTATTACATCTGGTTGATGGCCGGGGATCTGCGGCTCGCGCTGGCGCGGCTGAAGTCGGAGAACGAGCGCATCCGCGAGTCCCACGCACGGATCGACGCTTTGGCCCATCACGACGTGCTGACCGGACTGCCCGAATCGGGTGCTCGCTCGCGACCGCTTCGAGCAGGCAGTCGCCCTGGCTCAGCGCAGCGGACACCGGGTCGCGCTGATCTTCCTGGATCTGGACGATTTCAAAACCGTCAACGACTCGCAGGGCCATGCCAGCGGCGACCTGCTGTTGGGCGAGGTCGCGGCGCGGCTTGCCAACGTGGTGCGTGCGAGCGATACCGTCAGCCGGCAAGGCGGCGACGAATTCCTGATCGTGCTGGGCGGCTTGACCGGTGGAGATGCGGCGTCGACCACGGCGATAAAGATCATCGAGGCGCTCTCCTCGCCCTTCGATGTGAACGGCCTGCTACTGGCCGTGACCTGTTCCCTGGGAATCGCCTTGTATCCAGACCACGGGGTGGACTTCGATACCCTGCTGAAGAACGCGGATATGGCGATGTACCGTGCCAAGGATGCCGGGCGCAACACCTTTCGCTTTTACGACAAGCAGATGCTGGGCGAGGTCATCGACACGCTGCACCTGATGTCGGGGATCCGTTCGGCACTCGCCAAGGGAGAGTTTCGCCTGCACTACCAGCCGCAATACGAGTTAAAGAGCGGACGGATCATCGGGGCCGAGGCGCTGGTCCGCTGGCAGCACCCGGAACTGGGCCTGATCGCGCCCGGCAAGTTCATTCCGATCGCCGAGCGCTCCGGCCTGATCAACGCGATCGGTGCCTGGGTCCTGATGGAGGCTTGCCACCAGGCAAAGCTGTGGCAGGCAGCCGGCCTGACGCAACTGGTCGTGTCGGTCAACGTGTCGCCAGTTCAGTTCCGTCGCGACGAGATCGAGCGGGAGGTCACGGACGCGCTGCGCGCCGCGGATCTGTCGCCGGCTTGCATTGAGCTGGAGCTGACCGAGTCCTTGCTGATCGACGAGTCGGGGCACCTTGGCCCGCTGCTGTCGCGGCTGCGCGCCATCGGAGTGCGCTTCTCGATCGACGATTTTGGCACCGGGTATTCCAATCTGGGGTATCTGCGGCGCTTCGAAGTGGAGCGATTGAAGATCGATCAGTCGTTCATCCGCCACATGACCGAAGATCCGAACGCCGAAGGGATCGTCCGGGCCATCATCGAGATGGCACACATTCTGAAATTGGAACTGGTGGCCGAAGGGATCGAGGACCTGGCCACCCTGCATCGTTTGATCGAGCTCGGGTGCGAATTTGGGCAGGGGTTTTACTGGTCTGCCGCACTGGCGCCTGACGAGTTCTTCGCGTTCATTCGCCAACATCAGACCGCTTGAGCTGCCTGTGCTCCCGGCGCGCCGAGCGCGGACGTCAGGCTGGCCGGCTTCCGGTCCCAAGGCGCAGGCGCTCGGCGAGCGGGGCCCAACTGGCCTCCGGGCGGTATTGAGCGCCGGCGGCCAGGGCTCGGGCATGCAATTGGGGAAATCGCGCCACCGCCGCCTGGGCCGCCCGCAAGAGCGATTCGGGCCGGGCATCATCGAGGACGATGCCGGCGCCCGACTGCTCGACGATGCGCGCCATGGTCGTGCCGGTCAGCGTGATGACCGGGGCGCCGGCCCGTAGCGCATCGAAGGTGATTGCGCTCATCTTGTCGGCATATTCGGCCGGCTCGTACGGTTGCAGACACACCGCGCCCGGAAACAAGGCGGCGTACCGGGCCGCGTCGAGCGTATCCGAGACGATGCTGAGGCCGCGGTAGTCGGCTTGGCGCAGGCGCTCGATGTCGGCCAGCGTCTTGTCGTCGTAACGGCCATAATGGTCGCCCGAGATCTGCACGGTGATCGGCAGGTCCGAGCCCGTGCGCTGCAGGTGTTGGACCAGGTCGACGATTTTGGCGAATCCTTTGTCGGCGCGCGCCGCCCCGGCAGACAGCAGGTAGCGAAAAGTGTCCGCTGGTGGCGCCGCGGCCGCGCCGCTGAGCACCGGCAGGACCCTGCGCACCTGCGGGAACCCGGCTTTGCGCAGCCGATCGACGATTTCCTCGGACGTGCCAAACAGCTCGAGTCCGGGCTGGCGGCTGGCCAGCTGCTGCAGGGCACGCATCCTGGACGCACCGGCGCGAAGCTTGTGGAAGTACAAGAAGGCCCGATGCGCCGGGATGCGATGGCGCGCCGCCAGATCGAGCGCACGCAGATCGAAGTAGCTCGCCGTCGGCACCAGTACCGGCGCGTCGCTGGCCAACAGCCGACGGTACAGCATGAAAGCCTGGAGCTTGCGCCAGCGGCGGTAAAAGATGGGGCGCAGCTGCGTGCCGGCTTCGGTCCAGCCGGCGAGCTGCGCGCGCCGGTCGATCCACAGGCGAAAGTGCAGGTCGGGCGCGGCCGCGCGCAGGCCCTGGAACAGGGCCGCGCAGTGGCCGGCCTCACTGAGCAACGTCGGCTCGACAACCTCGATGACAGGACTGGGCATTTCTTTCCTGATCTCCCGCTTCGGAGCGTCGGGCGCAATCGGATAGAATCGTATGATGATTCCCGATACTCCGTCAGCCAATCCGGGCGCCGCTGTGCGGCTACCGGCCAACCAGGTCCCGGTGCCGCGAGCCAATGGCGCAGACCAGGCGAAGCGTACCGCGGTCGGTAGCGGTGTGCGGCCGCGCGTCAACGACCTGGTCGATGCCGTCCTGGTGATTTCGGTCCGATCGTTTCACGACCGCATCGAACACATGCGCGCCGAATTGGCCCGGTTTGACATTCAAGCCGAGTGGATGTTCGACTTCGACCCGCCGCAGATAACTCCGGAAATGCTCGAGCGCACGTTCGCCCCGAGCGACATGCGCCTGCCGCACCAATCGGCGGTGCTCAAGCACATTGCGACCTGGCGCATCTGCGCAGAGCGCAATTACCGTCGCGTGCTGATTTTCGAGGACGATGTCGTCCTCGCCGCCAACTTTCCCGAGGTGCTGGCGCTTGCGATGTCCGAGGCCGACCAGTTGCGAACGCCCTATCTGATCTATCTGGGCTGTGGTCACAATCGCTATGCCGCTGGCGCGCAAAACTCTCCCACCATGCTCGTGCCGGGCGGCCCCCTGCCGGCGGCCGAGGCGGTCGTCATCGATCACGCCTCGGCGGTGATGCGGATGGACTGGCTGGCGAAGAACCGCGTCACGCGTCCACCGGACTGGCCGTTGCGCGAGATGGATGAGGCGCTGCATATTCCGCACTACTGGTTGCGCGAGCCGGTGGTCGAGCAAGGCAGCATGAATGGCAAATTTGCGAGCCTGCTGGATGAAAAGCGCCGCGGCCGCGGGCGCTGGTATGCCTGGTTGCGCTTTCGCTGGGATCGCTGGCGCCACCGGGCGGTTGGCGGGCGCACCGTGCCCACCGACCGCAAGTAGTCTGGCTGCGCGCGGGCGATGACGGCCGCCGGGACCTTGCTGGGCGCGCCGGGGAGCCCTGAGCCGAGGTCGCGGGTTGACGCCGCGGCGCGCGTCCTGTTTGTCGTCGCCGCACTCGGCAGCGTCACCTCCCCGCCGGTAGCCAACATCTGCGCGTTCCTCGGTCTGGCGGCTTTCTTTTCGAGCCCGGGCGCATGGACGCGGCTGCGCGCGGCCGCACGCCGGCCGCTGGGCAAGGGCATCGTGGTCTTGCTCGGTGCTTTGGCTGTGGCCATGCTGTGGGCCGATGCGGCCCCCTGGCCAAGGCGCTTTGCCGCCTGGTGGAGCTGGCGCCCCCTGATCCTGTTGCTGGTCGGCTCGGCTCGTATCCGAGGCACCGCGCTCGAGGGATCAATTTGCCCGCGCCCTGGTCGCCTTGCTGGCGCTGGCAGCGGTCGGTTCGTTCATCCTGCGGATGATGCCCGACCCGGTGGTGCTCGACGAGCCCGGCATCTTGCTGCGCAACCATACGACGCAGGGCATGGCGTTCGTGGTCGGCGTTGCGCTCGCCGGCATGCTGGCTTGGGGCCGGCCGGCAACGCGGCGCACGCGTGGATGGCTGATGGCGGCCATGGTCTTGTTCGTCGTCAACATTGCGACGATCACCGCAGGCCGCAGCGCGCACGTCGCGCTGCTGGTCACGGCCGCGGTGGGGGCTTTTTCCCTGCTACAAGGCCGCCGCAGGTGGCAGGCCCTGGTGCTGATTCCGCTGCTGGGCGCCGCCTTGCTGGCCTCCTCTTCCTTGGTGCGCAATCGTTTCGAAACGGCCGTAAACGAGCTCGACACGGTGACCACCGCCAAGGTTGCCACGCCCATGGGCATACGCATCGTCATCTGGGAAACGACCCGCGAATTGATCGCCCAGCGCCCCTGGTTTGGCTACGGCATGGGCGGTTTTGTGCCGGCGTATCGCACTCTCATTCACGAACACGAGGTCGATACAGCCAACTGGCGCGACGCTGCGCGGGCCACGGACACGCACAACGAGTACCTGCACGTGCTGGTCGAGGCCGGGTTGTTCGGCGCCGTTGCATTTCTTGCCTTTGTCGCCGGTGCGCTGCGGCAGCCGGCCCCGTCCCCTTATCGCGGCTTCGGGCTGGCCCTGCTCGGCGCATGGCTCGTGACCAGCCTGCTGAACTCGCATTTTCAGACTTTCGCCGAGGCGCACCTGATAGGCCTGGTGCTCGGAGTCTTGCTCTCTGCGGATGCAACATCCTATGGAGCGGCCGGCGCGACCGGGGCGACCGTTCCGGCAGGCGGCGATGCGGCCGGCAGCAGCGACAGCACGAGCGCCGCAACCTCTTCGTAGCTTGGCCATCCGGCGGCTCCGCCGGCGATGTGCACGCCCGGTCCGCGCGGGCAGGTCTTGGACGGATCGGTGACCCCGAATACGCCAACCAAGCGGGCTCCGACGGCTGCGGCCAGGTGGCCCGGTCCGCTGTCGTTGGCCACGACCAGACAGCTGCGCGCCAGCAGCGCCGCAAAGCCACCCAGGTCCAACGCCCCGACCACGCGGGCATCCGGGACCGCCGCAGTCGCCGCGGCCGCCTCGCCGGGGCCCGGGCAGATCACCACCGCCAAGCCGCGCTCGCGCAACTGCCGACCCAGGCGGGCGTATCCGTCCCAACACTTGTTTTGTCCCCGATGCCGGCCCTGCGCGACGGGACAAAGGACAACGTAGTTCGGCTGGGCGCCGGCGGCCACGCCGGCGAGCGCCAGCGCCGCCGCGGCGCGCGCGCGCGCATCCGCGGTCAGCGCCAGCCGCGGTACCGACGCCGCGGCCGGCGCGTCACTGGCTGCCAGGTTCAGGTAGGCGCGGACCAAGTGAAGGTAGTACTCGATCGTATGCATGTCGCCGTACCAGGCTTGGGGCACGGAGATGGCCCGGCGCAGCAGCAGGCTTCTGCCATCGCGCGCATATCCGCCCGGACGCAGGCCGGCGAGCCGAAATTCGAGGGCCGAGGAAAATGAGTTCGTCAGTAGCAGCGCATCATGCGGTCCTGGATGGCTCGCGCGCAGCTTGCGCAGCGCGGCCACGCCGGCCATGCGCGCTCCTGGCAGGCCGATGGCGGGCCAGGGATGCGCCGCAAACAGCTCGGTGGCCCAGGCTCGTCCCACGAGGGTCAAGGACACCCCCTGCGCGGCCAGAAGATCCAGCGCCGGCAGCGCCATGCAGGCATCGCCCAGGTGATTGGGCAGGCGAATAATCAACGAAGGCATGTCTTGGGCCCCGGCACGAGCATCGCATACACTACCGCAAAACCCGCCCATCCTAGGCACCATTGGCGGCGCCCGGCGCCGCGGGACCGCCTACAGAATCCGTCGTTCATGAGCCAAGCGGAACGCGCCAAACGATTTTCCGATCCGAGCTTTCGTCGCATGGCGGGCATGGTGCTGCAGCACCGTCAGGTCCTGGCCATTGCGATCGTTGCCATGATCATCGATGCGTCCTGCCAGGGCGTGATCGTCAAGTTGACCAGCCGGTTGCTCGACAAAGGGATAGTCCAGAGGGACCCCGAGTTTGGCTACTGGATGCCGCTGGCCTTCGTTGGCGTGTTTTTCGTGCGCGGCCTGGCCAACTTCGCCAGTTCCTTCCTGGTTAGCAGCATCTCGCAGCGTGTCCTGGTGGCCTTGCGCAAGTCGATGTTCGAACGGTTGCTGCGCTGGCCGCAGGCGACCCTGGAGAACACGCCGTCGGGATTGGTGATCTCCAAGTTCATCAACGAGGCGAGCAATGCCCTGAATCTGGCTGCCGAGGTGCTCACGACACTGGTGCGCGAGTCGCTGACGACGATCGTGCTGCTGGGGATGCTGGTGGTGGACAACTGGCGCTTGACGCTGCTGACCGTGATTGTCGGACCACTCATCGCCACCGTGCTGCGCCGCTTCAGCGCCCGGTTGCGGCGGCTCAACATCGAAAGCCAGGCCATGCTGGGCGAGATGACCCGGGTGGTGCAAGAGGCGCACGACGCCAGCCGGGTCATCAAGGTGTATGAGGGCGCGCAGTACGAGAGCCTGCGGTTCGAGCGCATCAACCTGCGCCTGCGCCGCTTCGCCATGAAGATGCAGGTGGCCTGGTCGGCCGCAACGCCGGCGACCCAGGTGATCGCGGCCAGCGGGATGGCGCTCGTCATCGCCGTCGCCATGTGGCAGGCGCAAAATGGCCTGCTGAGCTCCGGGCAGTTCACGGAATTTCTCACTGCCGCGTTGCTGATCCTGCAGCCGCTGCGCCATCTTGCCTCGGTCAACAGCCCGATTGCGCGCATGTCGGCGGCGGCCGACAGCGTGTTTGCGATGATCGATTCGGCCTCCGAGGAGGAGACCGGGCGGCAGGAGCTCGTGCGCGCGCGCGGCGCCATCGAGCTGCGCGGCGTCGGCTTTCGCTATCCTGGGGCGGCGCACCCGGCGGTGGAGGATCTGAATCTGGACGTGCGTCCGGGCGAGACCATCGCGCTGGTGGGCCCATCTGGCGCGGGCAAGACCACGCTGATCAATCTCATCCCGCGCTTCATCCGCCCGACCAGCGGGGAGATCTTCCTCGACGGCGTTGCGCTATCGGACCTTACGCTGGCTAGCCTGCGCCGCCAGATCGCGCTGGTTTCGCAGGACGTGGTGCTGTTCGACGATACCATCGGCGCCAACATCGCCTACGGCGATTGCGGCGACGCCAGCCCTGAACAGATACGCGCCGCGGCCGAGGCCGCATACTTGCTTCCGCTGATCGAGTCGCTCCCGGCCGGCTTCGAGACGCGCATCGGCGAGAACGCGGTCAAGCTCTCCGGAGGGCAGCGTCAGCGCCTGTCGATTGCGCGCGCGCTGCTCAAGAATGCGCCCATCTTGCTGCTCGACGAGGCCACCTCGGCGCTCGATTCCGAATCCGAGCGCTATATCCAGCTCTCGCTCGAGCGCCTCATGAGCGGGCGCACGACCTTCGTGGTCGCACACCGGCTCTCGACCATCGAACGTGCCGACCGCATCGTGGTACTCGAGCACGGGCACATCAAGGAGATCGGCACGCACGCCGACCTGCTATCCGGTGGCGGTCTGTACGCCAACTTGTATCGCATCCAGTTTGCGGCCTGATCAGCCGCTTCCGGGTCCAGGCAGCGTGCCGCCACGGGCGGGGTCGTGCGGATGCGGCAGGCAAGCGGTCGCTCGGCTCGGCCCGGCTCAGATCAGCACGACGTCGTACTGCTCCTGGTGATAAAAGGTCTCCACCTGCATCGAGATCGGCTTGTCGATGAAATCCGATAGCATCGCCAGCGACTGCGATTCCTCCTCGAGAAACAGGTCAATCACGCTTTGCGCGGCCAGAATGCGAAATTCGCGTGCGTCGCCGAACTGGCGTGCCTCGCGCAGGATCTCGCGCAGGATGTCGTAGCAAACCGTACGTGCGGTCTTGAGTTCGCCGCGGCCGTTGCACACCGGGCAAGGTTCGCACAGCACATGCGCGAGCGACTCGCGGGTACGCTTGCGGGTCATTTCGACCAGGCCCAGCTGGGTGAATTCGCTCACTGTCATCCGGGTGCGGTCGCGCGACAGCGCGCGCCGGAATTCGGCCAGCACCGCCTCTCGATGCTCGGCATTGACCATGTCGATGAAGTCGACGACGATGATGCCGCCCAGGTTGCGCAAACGCAGCTGCCGGGCGATGGCATGCGCCGCCTCCAGGTTGGTCTTGAAGATGGTGTCGTCGAAGTTGCGCGTGCCGACGAAGGCGCCCGTGTTGACGTCGATCGTGGTCATGGCTTCGGTCTGATCGATGACCAGGTAGCCGCCGCTCTTTAGATCGACGCGACGCGCCAGCGCACGCTCGATCTCGTCGTCGATCAGATGCAGGTCAAATAGCGGGCGCTCGCCGGTGTAGTGCGCGAGGCGATGTTCGACGCCCGGCACGAACTGCGCCGCGAACGACTGCAGCGCCTGGTAGTTCTCGCGCGAGTCGATCTGCACCGTCTCGGTGTCCTCGTTGACCAGGTCGCGCAGCACGCGCTGCGCCAGCGAAAGCTCCTGGTAGAGCAAGGACGGCGGGGGACTTTGCGCGCTGGCAGCGCGAATTTGCGCCCAGCGCTTGCGCAGGTACTCGATGTCGTTGCTCAAGTCATCGGCGCTGGCGTCCTCGGCGCTGGTGCGCACGATGAAGCCGCCATGTTCGTCGCTGGGCACAAGGCGCGTCAGGCGCTCACGCAGTTGCGCGCGTTCGGTCTCATCCTCGATGCGCTGGGAAACGCCGATGTGCGACTCTTGGGGGAGGAAGACGAGGTTGCGACCGGCCAGACCGATCTGCGTCGAAAGGCGCGCGCCCTTCGTGCCGATCGGATCCTTGGTGACTTGCACCATCAGCGCATCGCCTTCGTGGATCATCCGCTCGATCGGTGGTTTTTCGCTGGCATGCTGTCGCGCCTCCCAGATGTCGGCGATGTGCAAGAAGGCGGCGCGCTCGAGTCCGATGTCGATGAACGCCGACTGCATGCCGGGCAGCACGCGCGCGACGCGGCCGACGTAGACGTTACCGACCAGTCCGCGCATCGCGGTGCGCTCGATGTGCAGCTCTTGAACGACGCCGGCCAACAGCACGGCGACGCGCGTCTCTTGCGGCGTGATGTTGATGAGGATGTCTTCGGTGGCCATGTCGGCGGCTCGGTGGTCGTAGTTCAAAGCAACCGGATGCCGGCCCGGGCCAGCAGCGAGGCAGTGTCAGATAGCGGCAGTCCGACAACGCCAGAGTAGCTGCCGTCGAGCCGGTCGATAAAGACCGCGGCCCGACCTTGGATCGCGTAGCCCCCCGCCTTGTCAAACGGTTCGCCCGTGGCCGCGTAACGGGCCGCTTCGGCCGCATCCACGACACGCAGGGTAACGCTGGAGCGCGAAAGTCGGGTTCAGCAGGAAATGGTTCCGCCGGCCGGCATCGCCAGGGCGACGGCGGTGAGCACCTCGTGCGTGCGCCCGGAAAGGAGCCTCAGAAAATCGATCGCCTCGGCAGCGTCTTTGCGGTTTGCCCAGAATGCGGTCTTCGACGACGACGGTCGTGTCCGCGCTCAAGACTGGCTTGCGCAGCAAGCTGCGCGCGAACAGTGTCCGCACGCCCTGACGGGATTTCTCGCTGGCGATGCGCAATACGTAGTCGGCCGGCAGCTCGCCTTCGCGCTGGCTTCGTCGACGTCCGGTCCGCGCGGCAGGGAAATGCGCAGCAACAGCGTTTCGAACCGGGCGCCGACCTGACGCAACAGCTCGACGCGTCGCGCGCTATGGGATGCCAAGTAAAAATCGCTCATGATCGGGTTCGTCTCGATGTGTGCGCGTGCGTTTTTCGCGGCTCAGCTTCGATGATACGGGTGCGAGGCCAGGATGGACCACGCACGGTAGATCTGTTCCACCAGCACGACCCGCGCCAGCGCATGCGGCAGGGTCATGCTGGACAACCGAAGGCACAGCGCCGCCCGGCGCTTTAGGTCCGGGTCCAGACCGTCGGCCCCGCCGATGACGAAGGCCGGTTCGCGTGCGTCGTCGCGCCAGGCGCCGAGCGAATTGGCCAGTTGCAAGGTCGTCCAATCCTGGCCCCGCTCGTCCAGGGCGACGATGATGGCGTCGGCAGGCAGCGCGGCGCGCAGGCGCGCGGCCTCGGCCGCCAGCAGGCGAGCGACGGTCTGACCGTTGCGCGGCTCCGGCTTGACCTCGCGCACTTCGATGCGAAAGTCCTTGGGCATGCGGGAGACGAACTCACGCACGCCCTCCTCGGTCCAGGAGGGGATACGCTGACCGACCGCAGCAACGCAGATCTTCATGGTGGTCGTGGTCCCGCCGGTCGCAGTGGCTAATTGCCCCGGGCTTTCTTGGCGGTCTTGGCCACTGCCCGGGTGCGTGTACGCGCCTTGGGAGCGGTGGCGGCCGACGCCGCGTGCAGTTTGACGTGCACCGGTTTGCCGCCCCAGAGCTCCTCCAATGCGTAGTACTGCCGGACCGCCGGCTGCATGATGTGGACGACGATGTCGCCCAGGTCGACGAGCACCCAATCGCCGCTTTCCTCCCCCTCGATGCTGATGACCGTGCCGCCGGCGAGCTTGACCTTTTCGGCGACGTTGGATGCCAGCGAGCGCGTGTGGCGGTTCGAGGTTCCGGTGACCAGCACGACGCGGTCGAACAGATCCGAGAGTTCGCTCGTGTTGTAGACCTCGATGTCCTGCGCCTTGACGTCCTCGAGCGCGTCAACGACCAGGCGTTGCAGTTTTTTGGTGTCCATGTTCCGGTGCATAAAGATGATGTTGGCGTACGTAATCGATCACGGGGACGGGCAGATAGCGTGCAGCGTACGCCACGTCGCCGGTGCGCAGCGCGTGGCGCAGTGCCGTGGCCGAGCAATCGACCGCATGCATGGCAAACCGTATCAGCCGGCCGGCGGCGTGCCGGTGCAGATCGGTCCGGTCGCCGCCGTTGCGCAGCACGTAATCGCGCATGACCGCGTCCAGTTCTTGCGCCGAATCAGCGCGGTCGGCATAGGCGATGTGCACCAGATCCAGCAGCTGCTCCCAGCAATGCCAGCTCGGCAGCCGGAGCAACTGGTCAAAACCCATGATCCACACCAGCGGCCGGCGGGGTCCGGCCTCCGCGCGCAGCGCGCGCACCGTGTCGACGGTATAGGTCGGCCCAGCGCGCTCGACCTCGCGCAGATCGATGCTCCAGTCCGGCTTAGCCGCCAACGCCAGTTCCAACATGCGCACGCGCTCACGCGCCGGCGTAAGGCCGGTCTTTTGCCAGGGCTGGCCCGCCGGCACGAAGCGCAGTTCCTCGAGTCCGAGCTCGTCTTGCGCGTCACGGGCCAGTTGCAGGTGCCCGACGTGCACCGGGTCGAAGCTGCCACCCAAGAAACCGATCGGACCAGCCGATATGCCGGCCTTCGGTTTGCCCGATGAGGTGCGGGAAATCACGCCGCGGCATTCATGCGGTAGCGAGCCAGTCGCGTGGCGGCAGAAAGTCCGTGAGCAGCCGCTCTTCGGCGCTCTGCGGCGCCGGCGTCCACTCGTAGCGCCAGCACACGGACGGCGGCAAGGACATGAGGATCGACTCGGCGCGCCCGCCTGACTGCAAGCCAAACAGCGTGCCCCGGTCGTATACCAGGTTGAACTCGACATAGCGGCCGCGCCGCAGCGCCTGGAATTCGCGTTCGCGCTCGCCGTACGGCAGGCCGCGCCGGCGCTCGACGATGGGCGCGTAGGCCGGCAAAAAATGGTCGCCGACGGAACGCAGCAGGGCGAAACTATCCGCGCCCCCGAGCTCATTAAAATCGTCGAAAAAGATGCCGCCAATGCCGCGCGCTTCGTCCCGGTGCTTGAGATAGAAGTATTCATCGCACCAGCGCTTAAAGCGCGCGTAATAGTCGCCACCGAACGGGGACAGTGCGTCGCGGCAACAGGCATGAAAGTGGCGTGCGTCCTCTTCGAAACCGTAGTACGGCGTGAGGTCCATGCCGCCGCCAAACCACCACGCCCCAGCACCTTGCGCAGCATCCGCTTTCGGCTGTGCATGGAAGAAACGCACATTCATATGCACGGTCGGAACGTAGGGATTGCGCGGGTGCAGTACGAGGGAAACGCCCAGGGCGTCGAAGCCGCAGCCGGCCACTTCCGGGTGCGCCGCGCTGGCCGACGGCGGCAGCCGATCACCGCCGACCTGGGAAAAGCCGACGCCGGCGCGCTCGAACAGCGCGCCGTTCTCCAGGATGCAGGTTGTGCCGCGGCCCCTCAGGCGCTGGCCGGGCGCCTTTTCCCATGCGCTGCGCGCGAAGCGGCCGCCGTCCATGCGTTCTAGTTCCCCGACGATGTCTCGCTGCAGGCCCTGCAGGTAGTTGCGGACCGATTCGATGTCGACTGCATGGCTCACGATGCACTCCATAATCTTCGCCCGTGCACACCAGCAAGGTTGCTGGCCGTGCGGTGAAATGCGCCGCCAACGTTGCGCGCACAGCGGCCGGCCGGCGCGCTACGGTGTTGGCGGCAGCTTGCGCGCTCCGATGTCCTTACGATACTGCGCACCGTTGAACTGGACCTGGGCCACGGCCTCGTAGACTCGACTGCGGGCCATGCGCAGGTTCTCGCCCAGCGCCGTGACGCACAGCACCCGGCCGCCGCTCGTGTACAGCCGACCACCCTCGTAGCGCGTGCCCGCATGGAATACCACGGTGTCCTCGAGGTCGGCAGGCAGGCCGTCGATCGCATCGCCGGTGCGCGGTTTCTTCGGATAGCCGTGCGCCGCAACCACCACGCCGAGCGCGGGGCGCCGATCCCACTGCGCCTCGGTCTGGTCCAGCGTGCCATCAATCGCGTGATCGAGCAGGTCGACGAGATCGGACTTAAGCCGCATCAGGATCGGCTGGGTTTCCGGGTCACCGAGTCGGCAGTTGAACTCGAGGGTGCGCGGCCGACCATCGCGGCCGATCATAAGGCCGGCATACAGAAAACCCGTGTAGGTGATCCCTTCGGCAGCCATGCCGGCAACGGTCGGATCGATGATCTCGCGCAGGACGCGCGCGTGGATCGCCGGCGTCACAACCGGTGCCGGCGAATAGGCGCCCATGCCGCCGGTATTGGGCCCCTGGTCGCCATCGAGCAGACGCTTGTGGTCCTGCGAAGTGGCCAGCGCAAGCGTATGACGACCGTCGCACAAGACGATGAAGCTGGCCTCCTCGCCATCGAGAAAATCTTCGATGACGACGCGGGTGCCGGCCTGCCCGAACGTGCTGGCGCCCAGCATGTCGTCAATCGCCGCGTGCGCCTGATCGGCGTCTTGGGCGACCACGACGCCCTTGCCCGCGGCCAGACCGTCGGCCTTGACCACGGTCGGCGCTCCGTGCAGGCGCACGTAATCGTGTGCCAGCTGCCGGTCCGTGAAGCTGCGGTAGGTCGCCGTGGGAATGTTGTGCCGCAGCATGAAAGCCTTGGCGTAGTCCTTCGACCATTCGAGCTGCGCCGCAGCACGCGTCGGTCCGAAGATGCGCAGGCCGGCCGCGCGGAAGTCGTCGACGATGCCCGCGGCGATCGGCGCCTCGGGGCCGACGATGGTCATGTCGATGCGTTCGTCGCGCGCGAAGGCGATCAGTTCCTCGTGCGTGGCCAAGGCGACGTTTTGAAAATTCCGGCTGGCCGCTGTTCCGCCGTTGCCGGGGGCCAAATACACGCGCTGGACGCGGACGCTCTGTGCCAGCTTCCATGCCAACGCATGCTCGCGCCCGCCCGAGCCTACGACCAGGATCTTCATCGCTTCGGGCTCAAGGCTGGCGCGTCGCCGTCGGCGCTCGCATCGTGCCTACCGCCCATAGCTGCGCTCCGCTGGCGGCGCCGCTCATGAGTCGAGCAATGCCGATGAGTAGACGTGCTGCGTGTCATCGAGGTCCTCCAGCGCATCGAGCAGGTGGCGCATCTGCTCGGCCTCGGCGCCCTGCAGGTGGATCTCGTTCAGGGGCTTCATCGTGACGTCGGCAATCTCCGGCTTGAGCCCCGCGCGTTCGAGCCCCTGGCGCACGGCCTCGAAATCAGCCGGGGCGCAGATCACCTCGATGGATCCGTCCTCATCGCGGATCACGTCCTCCGCGCCGGCTTCCAGGGCCGCTTCCAAGACCTTGTCCTCGCTCGTGCCTGGAGCAAAGAGAAAATGGCCGCAATGGCGGAACTGAAAGGCCACGGATCCGTCGGTACCCAGATTGCCGCCGTGCTTGCTGAAGGCATGCCGCACTTCGGCGACCGTTCGCGTGCGGTTGTCGGTCATCGTGTCGACGATGACGGCGGCGCCACCGATCCCATAGCCCTCGTAGCGGATTTCATCGTAGTGGGCGCCCTCGAGCTTGCCGCTGCCGCGCAAAACGGCCTTGTTGACGGTGTCTTTGGGCACGTTCGCCGCCGAGGCCTTGTCCAGAGCAAGGCGCAGGCGCGAGTTCATCGCCGGATCGCCGCCGCCACGCGCGGCCACCGTGATTTCGCGGATCACCTTGGTCCAGATCTGGCCGCGCTTGGCGTCCTGACGGCCCTTGCGATGCTGAATATTGGCCCACTTGGAATGCCCGGCCATTGCGGTTGTCCTTGCCCGGCGCACCCGGGAGATGATCTTGGATCAGGAGAATTTCCGGAGGGCGGCAATACTAGCATCCGCCCCGGCCCCTACCCCCCTTGCGCGTCCGGTCGGTTGTGCGGTCCTTGCTGGCTCATTTCGCTGGTGGCGCCCGCGAGGCGGCGACGCGGCGGTAGACCGGCCCCCAGATCGGGTGGCCGATCTCGGCGTCGGTCAGCCGAAAACCGGGATCGACGGCAAAGGCGGCGCGAAAATCGGACTCGCATTCGGCGACCCGGTTGAAAGCGCAGGCGATGAATGCCAGGTGCTTGTAGGCCGCAGCGGTGTCGCGCCGGTCGCGCAAGCCCAGGCTCAGGGCACGGCGCAGATTCGCCTCCGCCTGCTCAAAAGCCGCGCTTTCGTAATTGCGCAGTCCGTCGAGCAGCGCATGCTCTCCGGGTTGCTGCGCCAGTTCGACGACGCTGACCGTCACGGGTTCCGGTGCCGCACACGCGGCCAGCAGCATCGCGCCGAGTCCTAGTGTCAGCGCCGGTGCGCGCAAGCAAATCACCTTTAAGCGAGCCAGCATGTGTGCCTCACTCAAAACCGTGCTCGATTCGAAGCGGAGTTGCCGCCTGAACATTGAAGTCGGCACTCCAGGTCGCGGACGGCTCGTGCCGGACTTCAATGTGGTGTTGGCCGGCGGCAAGCTCCACTTGCGTTAGCGGCGGTGACACCCCAACGGGCTTGGAGTCGATGAAGATTTCGCCCCAGGGTCGTATGGCAAATACGACGGACGACTTGGGCTGCGCCGCCTCGCGCCCGGGTGACGGCAATTGGCTGGCATCGCCGGTCCCCGCGATCGCGGCCGGCGTCGCCGGCACCGGCGCGTGGCGCACGTTGCCCAGCAGGACGCCCAAGAAGATGCTCACGGAAAAGAATGCGCCCACCGAAAACAGCGCCACGCGGTATTTCGCCGTCCACGGTCGCAGCGATTCGAGCAGACCCTGCAGATCGAAGCCCAAGGGTCTAGCGACCACCGGTGCAGCCGGTGCCGCCGCCACCGGCGAGGCTGGCGCGGTCGAGTCGGCGCGCGGCGGGACGCTCACGCTGGCCGTGGACGTCGCTACCGTTAGCTCGATGGGTTCGGCCTTGACGGCCGCAGCCGCGGCGGAGGGCCCGGCCCGGACCTCGCGCAAGGGGGCGATGTTCTCATCCGGGGTGATCGTCGCGACATGCACCGGCGCGCGTGCCGGGGGAGGGGTCAGCGGTATACCCAGCAGGCTGGGGGCGACGTTCTCCGCGCGCTCGTTCCAGATGAACGCCGTCAGCGCGTCGCGCAGCGCCCCGGCCGTCTGGAGGCCGCCGGTCGGGCCGACTTGCAATGCCTGATCCACCAGGCGCGCAAGGCCCACCGGTGTATCGGGCCGAGCGCGGCGGGTCATCCGGCCCGGTTCTTCGGGCGCGTCCTTGCGGACGTCCCTATCCGACGCCGGTGGCGCGCGCCCAACCAGCATCATGAAGAGCAGCTCACCGATGGCCCGGATGTCCCGCTGCCGCGTTTGCTCGGTGATTTCGTTCTGGAAGTAGGGCAGCAGGCGCGCCGTACCGGCCAACGCCTCGTCACCGCTGGCGCCATCGTCGATCCAGCCGCCGAAGCCGGACACCTTGGGCGATCCGTCGGCTTGCAAATACACGTGCTGCGGCCCCAAGTGGCCATGCGCCACGCCATTGGAATGGGCGCACTCGAGCGCGTCGGCGATGCGCGCCCCGATGCTGGCGCACTGGACAAATTGTGGACGCAGCCCGCCGGCCAGCAATTCGTGCAGGGGGCGACCGTTGACGCGCTCGATGACGAGAAAACCGAAAGCATGGCTGAGGCCAGCATCAAAAACCGTGACGATGTGCGGGTGCTGGAGCCGTCCGGCTGCCTGGGCTTGGCGCACGAAGGCCTGCTCGACGCGCTTGCGTTCCTCGCTCGTCAAGTTCGGACCGGCCGGCAGCAACTCGACTGCCTTGAGCACCAGCTGTCGGTTCATCACTGGATCGACCGCGGCATACGATACGCTGTGGCGCTCGCGACGCAGTTCGCGCAGGATCGAGTAGCGACCGATTACGCGGGTCTTGGGGGGCGGGGTTTCCGTCATCTTTTCACTGACCGAGCCGGGTGGGTACGGTCGCCATTGTGCGCGAAGTGCGCACAGTCTGCAGGCAGCGGTTCAGAAGCGGTGCTGCAGCTGGAACGTCTTTCCGGCTTCGATCTGGACCTGGGACACCAATGCGGGGAATCCGCCGTTGCGCACCTCGATCGTGTGCGCCCCGGCAGGCAGATCAATGTGGCTTAACGGCGGGGATACGCCGGCGTCCTTGCCATCGACCATGACCTGTCCCCAGGGCGTGATCGCCAAGGTCAGCACGCCAGGCTCGGGTGGCATCACCACGGCCGGCGCCGATTCGGCCTGCGCAGCCAAGGCGCGACTTCGGTTGGCTGGAGCGGCAGCGTGTTTTGCCGACTTCGGCCCGGTCGCCGCGGACCCAGGCAGCCCGTCCGGGGTTAGGCCCGGCTGCGCGGCCTCCGGGGCGGCCGCCACCGATCCGAAGCCGGCCGTCGCCGGAGCCGTCTTTGCCAATGCGCCGCCTTCGTGGCTAATGCCTGCCGCGATGGCAGGGGGCGCAGGCCGGGGGGCGCTGACGGTTGGCGGATTGGGCACGGTGTCCGATTCGCTGCGGCCATTGGCAAGCCACAGAACGAACGTCAGGGAAAGTCCGGCGACGGCGATCCCGGTGGAGATCAGCGCCGCGGTGCCGGGCATTTGCCAATTCGGAGCCCTGGGCGCCGTCATCTGCTCGGGCTCGGGCGGCGAGGTCGGCGGCCCAACCGGGCGTCCGGCAAACGCGGCCAGGTCGTTGCGCAGTTGCGCCGCTGTCTGGTATCGATTGGCCGGTTCCTTGGCTAGGGCGCGCATGATGATCTCGCCCATCACCGGGGATACCTCGGGGCGCCAGCTGATCACGCTGGGCGGGTCGATCTTGACGACCTTGGTCAGGATCTCGTCGATGTTGGCGCCGTCAAACGCCCGGTGGCCGGTGATGAGTTCGTAGAGGATCGTGCCGATGGAGAAGACGTCGCTGCGCGCATCCAGGGGCCGGGCCAGGGCTTGCTCCGGCGACATGTAGTTGGGCGTGCCGATGAGTTTCTTGGGCTCGTCCGGGCGCCCCTGCTGTTGTTCCTGCGCCAGGGCGATGCCGAAGTCGAGCACCTTGGGCTTCATGTCCCGGCCCAGGAAGATGTTGCTCGGTTTGATGTCGCGGTGGATCAGGCCGCGTCGATGGGCAAAGTGCACGGCATCGGCAACCCGGGCGATCAGCGCCGCGGCGTTCTCCGGCGACATCGAGCGATTGTTGGCAAGCCAGTAATGCAGGTCCGAACCTTTGAGACGCTCCATGGCGATGTAGGCAAGCGAATCGGTCCGGCCGGCATCGAAGACGGTGACGATGGACGGGTGATTGAGCCCGGCGGCGATCTTGGCTTCCTGCAGGAAGCCAGCTTCCATGTCGGCGTGCCCAGGGGATTTGCGCGTTCAGCGGTATCGTCTTGATGGCCACGTCACGCCCGAGGACCGGATCGGTCGCCGAGTACACGATGCCGTTGGAGCCGCGTCCGATCTCCTCGCGCACGACGAAGCGCCCGATGCGAGTGGGTACCTCCGCCTGCTCCGGCGGGGGGTTACGAACCTCGACAGCGATTTCGGACGTCATCGGACGAATTTCTCGCAACCCTATTTTGATACGGACCCACTCATAACCCTGATTTATCAGGGGCGACGATTGCCGGATTCTTCCAGCGGGGATGCCATCATCCGGCGATTCAACAAGCAATAACAAGACACGAAGACAAGACACGAAGCTAGGCAAGGGGCCAGCGCCGCGGCCGGACACGGACCGTCCTGGCGCCTATGCCCGGGACTACGTTAGCGCAGCCAAGCACGACGCTGGTATCGCGAAAACCGACTAGCCTTTGTGCGCTTTTCCATGCCTAAGGGGCTTTACTTTCGCCATTACTTGCGGAAGCTTTCGGGAAGCGGCGGTTCCCGGACGAGTCCCTTGGCCTGCTCGACATGCTTGGCGTAGCGATAGAACGTGCCCTCGAAGATTGGCGAAGGCGACGATGAATCCCGCCCAGCCGTCGAGAAAGCCGAGTTGAAAGACGTAGTGGCGCAAGAATGCGGCGATGCCGTGAACCAGCGCGGCAACCATGGACGCCGGCGCCTGCCGGGCGCGCAGGCGCTCCGTGCCCAGGGTCGAGTAGCGTTGCATCTTGTGCAGCATCTGGGCCAGATCGCGAAAGGGGATCTGGGCGATCGGTTCGAGCAGGTAGCCCAGGCGGCCATCGAGCACGAAGGTCTCGTGAACCGCATCCTCGGTGTACCGAAGCTTGCCCCGGCGGAACAGTTGCGGTTGGCGGTAGTCCGGCGTGTACCCGGAATGGTGCATCCAACGCCCGAAAACGAAGTTGCGCCGCGGCACCCAATAGGCATCGGCCGCGTCAGCGCGCTCCACCGTCGCTCGGATCTCGGCTGCCGCCGCCTCGGTGCAGCGCTCGTCGGCGTCCAGGCTGAACACCCAGTCGCCCGTCAGCGCTTCCAGCGCCGCGTTGCGCAGCTTGCCAAATCCTTCAAACGGAACTTGGATGACGCGGGCCCGGTAACGTTGGCAGATCGCCACGGTCTGGTCGGTGCTGAAGGAGTCGGCCACAACGATCTCGTCGGCCCAATGCAGGCTGCGTAGCGCCGCCTCGATCTTCTCGGCTTCGTTAAAGGCGATGATGTAGGCGGAGATACGCGGCATTCGTGGTCCGGTGGGTGCTGGCAAGTTTGCGTGGCCCGCGCTGGGTGGGTGGCTGCCGCGAATGCGGCCGTGGGCGACTATTATCGCGGAAGCGCTGCCCGGGCAGGGTCGGCAAGCGCGAAAATCGTGGAGGGCGAGCAAAATGAAAACGGATGCGGTGCAGCATTGCGCGTCACGGCGGACCAGAGGTCCTGGAGTGGGTGCAGATGGAAGTTGCTGCTCCCGGACCCGGGGAGGTTCGAGTGCGCAATCGGGCGGTCGGCCTGAATTTTATCGATATCTACTACCGCACCGGACTGTACGGGGCGGCTTTGCCGCACGGGTTGGGCTTGGAAGGTGCCGGTGAAATCGAGGCCGTCGGGCCTGACGTCACGTCCTGGAAGGAGGGCGACCGCGTGGCCTACGCTTCTGGCCCGATCGGCGCCTACGCCGCCTTGCGCTGCATGCCCGCCGTTCACCTGGTGCGGCTACCCAAGTCGATCGGCTTTGATCAGGCCGCTTCCGTGATGCTCAAGGGACTGACGGTCCAGTACCTTTTCCGCCAGACCTATCGCTTGCAGGGCCACGAAACGATACTGTTCCATGCCGCCGCCGGCGGGGTTGGGCTGATCGCCTGCCAGTGGGCACGTGCGCTTGGCGTCAAGCTCATCGGGACAGTCGGTTCGGCGCAAAAGGCCAAGCTGGCGCTGGCCCATGGTGCTTGGAAGGTCATCGACTACAGCACCGAGGATTTCGTGGCCCGGGTTAGCGCGCTGACCGGGGGAGCCAAGGTTCCGGTCGTCTACGACGGCGTCGGCAAGAGCACGTGGGAAGGCTCGCTCGATTGCCTGCAGCCGCGCGGGCTGATGGTGAGCTATGGCAGCGCCTCCGGTCCGGTGACCGGGGTCAATCTGGGCATTTTGGCACAGAAGGGCTCCTTGTTTGTAACCCGGCCCACCCTGGCCACGCACATCGCCACGCGTGAAAAGCTCGAGGAGGCGGCCGGGGAGCTTTTTGAAATGATAGAAAAGGGCGCCATCCGCGTCGTGGTCGAACGGCGCTATCCGCTGGAGCAGGCGGCCCAGGCGCAAGAGGACCTGGCGGCGCGGCGCACCACGGGTTCGTGCGTCCTGATCCCTTGAACGCAGAATCCTCGATCGAACCGGCCGAATCCGGATCGGCGGTCGGCGGCGCCGGCCGACCTGGCGACGGGACACCCGCGGCGCGCCCGGTTCGCGGGCGAACCGAACGCTGGTTGGTATTCATCATCGGCGCGACGCTGCTGTTTCGTCTGGCCAGCCTGGGCAGCTACCCGCTCATGGATACGAGCGAGGCGCGCTACGGCGAGATCGCCCGCGTCATGCTCGAGTCGGGCAACTGGGTGACGCCGCAGGAGATCCCGGGTACGCCCTTTTGGGCCAAGCCGCCGCTTTCGACCTGGCTCAGCGCCGGCTCCCTGCGGTTGTTTGGCATCAGCGAATTTGCTCTGCGCCTGCCGGCGTTGATGTGTGCGCTCGGCGTGCTGGCGCTTTGTTTTTCTTGGTCGACGGCGCTGAGCGGCAGGTCGGCGGCGCAGGCGCCTGCGCGCACGGCACTGCTGAGCCTGGCGCTGTTGTCCACCTCGGCGGGCTTTTTCGTCGCTGCCGGGACCGTGATGACCGATCCGAGCCTGGCGCTTTGTACGACGGCAATGCTCGTGGCCTTTCACCAGACGGCAATCCGCGGCAGCCGGTCGCAGCTCTGGCGCTATGGCTTCTTCCTCGCGGCCGGCCTGGGCATGCTGGCCAAGGGGCCCGTCATCTTGCTCTACGTGGGCGCGCCGATCGGCATTTGGATCTTATGGCACGGGCGTGTCCGGGCGGCCTGGAAGGCCCTGCCGTGGGTGCGCGGTACCTTGCTGGCGGGACTCATTTGCGCGCCATGGTATGCGCTGGCGCAGCAGCGCACGCCAGGATTTCTGCAGTACTTCCTGGTCGGCGAACATTTCCTGCGTTTTCTCAAGCCCGGCTGGGGTGGCGACCTGTACGGCACCGCGCACGCCGAACCGTTGGGAACGATCTGGCTCTACCTGGCTGGCGCGCTCGGTCTGAACCTGGTTCTGGTACTGGCGGCAGCGTACCGGTGGTTCCGGCCGGGAGCGGCTGGCGATGGTCAGACCAAGGACCTGGGCCCCGATCGGCGATTTTTGTTGCTGGCTGCGCTGCTGCCCATCGCGCTTTTCAGTTTCGCCGGCAATATCATCTGGACCTACGTACTGCCGGCGTTGGCTCCCCTGGCGGTACTGTGCGCCGATCTGTTGGCCCCGCAGACTCTGGCCAGCACGGCGTGGCGCCGCGCGGTCCTCGGAGTGCTCGCGGCCGGCGGCGTAGTTCTGGCGCTCGCCTTCGTCCTTTGGGTGCCGCGCCACGTGGGCGCTCATTCGAGCGCCACGCTGCTGTCGGCTTGGCAGAACCGGGAAAATCCCGGCGCCGACGATCTCGTCTACCTCGGACGCAAGGCGCCGGCTTCGCTGCGGTTTTATTCCCGTGGCGCGGTACGCGCGCTACCCGACATCGCACAGGCTCTGGCAGGGCTGAGCGCGGGGCAGGAGCGTTTCGTGGCGCTTGCGCCCGATTCCGTCGAGCCGGTCCGGCAGGCCATCGCTGCGCTGATTCCGCCTGCGACGGCGCTACCAGCCGGCGCCAACGCGGACCTGGTCTTGCTGCGCGTGCGCCGCGTCGCCCCGGCGGCCGGCGAACCGGCCGTCCGATAGGCGGACCGCCGGCTCGCCGGCTTTAGGCGCCGGCTGTGGAGGCGTGGAGGCGCGTCACGTACTCGACCTCTTCGCGGCTGCCCAAGAACACCGCAACGCGCTGATGCAGGGACGTCGGTTCGATGTCCAAGATGCGCTGCTTGCCGTTGGTTGCAGCACCGCCAGCCTGCTCGATGAGCAGCGCCATCGGATTGGCCTCGTACATCAGGCGCAGCTTGCCCGCCTTGTCCGCATCACGCCGGTCGCGCGGGTACAAGAAGATGCCGCCACGCTGCATGATGCGATGAACGTCCGATACCATCGATGCGACCCAGCGCATGTTGAAATCCTTGCCGCGGGGACCATCGGTTCCGGCCAGACATTCCTGGATGTAGCGCTGGACCGGGGGCTCCCAGTGCCGCGAGTTGGACATATTGATCGCGAATTCGCTGGTCTGCGGTGCGATGCGCAGGTTCTCGCGCGTCAGCAGAAAACTGCCGGTATCCCGATCGAGCGTGAATTCGTGCACACCCTGCCCGATGGTGATCACCAGCTGTGTCTGGGGCCCGTAGACCGCATAGCCGGCGCAGACCTGCCGCGTCCCGGGCTGGAGGAACGCGCGCTCGGCCACGGCCGAGCCCACGGCCGGCAGCACCGAGAAGATCGTGCCGATCGAAACGTTGACGTCGATGTTGCTCGATCCATCGAGCGGATCAAACAGCAGCAGGTAGTTGCCGCGCGGATAGGCCACCGGTATGCCCACCGGCTCGTCCATTTCCTCGGATGCCATCGCCGCCAGCGTGCCGCCCCACTCGTTGGCCTCGATCAGCATTTCATTGGCGATGATGTCGAGTTTCTTCTGCGTCTCACCCTGCACATTGGTCGACGAAGCGCTGCCCAACACGCCGCCAAGTGCCCCGCGGCCCACGGCGTGGGAGATCGTCTTGACCGCGCGCGCCACCGTTTCGAGCAGCAATCGCAGGTCCGGGTGCATACCATTGTTGCGCTCGCAGCGGATGAGAAAATGGGTAAGCGATAATTGCGACATGGCAGTGGTCTCCTCGGGTGTTGTTCTATTCGGCCAACGCGTGATCGACGATCTCGCGTACGTCTCGGGAAATGGCTGTCGTGGCGGCCGACTTCTTCTAAGGCCTGACGCATCTGGCCGCTTCGATCCGGGGTGTAGCGGCGCCAGCGCTCCAGCGTGCGTGCGACGCGGGCCGCGACGATGGGGTTAATGCGGTCCAGGCGTGTGACCTGCTCGATCCAGAAGGCATAGCCGGAACCATCCTGGCGATGGAATTCAGCCGGATTGCCGCTGCAAAAACTCAGCACGAGGGCGTTCACGTTGTTCGGGTTCCTTTCCGAATACGCGCTGTGCCGCAACAGCACCTTGATGCGCTCGAGCACCGGCGGCTCGCCGTCCATGGCCGGCGCCGTTGCCTGGACCGAGAACCACTTGTTCATCAGCAGAGGTTCGTGCCGCCACACCCGCGCCACGTGCAGCAGGACCTCGGCCTTGGTCGGGTCCGGACTGTGCACGATGGCGGTCAGCGCGGCATACCGGTCGGTCAGGTTGTCGGCGTCAGACAACTGCTTTCTGGCCTGCAGCAGCGCTTGCGGATCGCCACTGAGCACGAGATACGAAAGGGCGAGGTTGCGCAGCGCGCGGCGGCCCGCCAGCGCCGAGTCCGGGGAGTACTTGCGCGTATCGGCCAGCTCGGCGTAGCACGCGCGCCAGTGTTCGGCCAGGCGCGCGCCGATCCGCGTGCGCAGGAACCTGCGCGCATCGTGGATCGCGCGCGGCTCGACGATCGCGCGCTGCTCGGTGATGACGACTTCGCCGGGCAGTTGCAGGCTGCGCTCCCGGAAGGCCGGCGAGGACGCGCCGTCGAGCAGCGTCCTGGCCATCAGCTGCAGCAGTTGCTCGTTGTCGGCAATCACGGCGCCGGCTTCCAACGCATCCGTGGCGCGGAGCAGGGCGCCGAGGGCGATCTTCTGGCCCGCTTCCCAGCGGTTGAAGCCGTCGCTGTCATGCAGCGCCAGCAAGGCGAGCTCCGCATCCTCGCAGTGGTGCTCGAGTATGACCGGCGCAGAAAAATCGCGCAGCAAAGACGGGACCGATCCGGGGACAACGTCGAGCAGCCGGACCGTATGGGTGCTTTGCGTCAGCTCGATCACCCGCGTGGTTCCTTGCGCCTGGGTTTCTCCTTCGAGGCGCAGCGGCTGGTCGCGGCCATCGGGTCCGACCAGACCGACCGCGAAGGGAATGTGCAGCGCTGCCTTGTCGGTTTGGCCCGGTGTCGGCGGACAGTGCTGGGCGATGCGCAGCTCCAGGACACGGTGTTCGGCATCGTACGCGCGGCTGACCGCGACCCGCGGCGTCCCGGCCTGCGAATACCAGCGCAGGAACTGGCTTAGATCGCGCCCGCACGCGTCGGCCATCGCGGCTACGAACTGGTCGCAGGTGGCGGCCTGGCCGTCATAGCGCTCGAAATACAGATCCAGTCCTTTGCGGAACCCCTCGACGCCCAGCAAGGTCAGCAGCATGCGCACGACCTCGGCGCCTTTCTCGTAAACCGTCGACGTGTAGAAGTTGCTGATTTCCACGTAGGCGTCGGGGCGGATGGGGTGGGCCATGGGCCCAGCGTCCTCGGGAAACTGCACTGCGCGCAGCGTGCGTACGTCGTCGATACGAGCAATTGCCCGCGCCGACACCGGATCGGCACCGAGGGACCGGGCCTCGGCCTCGAGCAGATCGCGGGTGAATTCCTGGTCGCGGAAGACGGTCAGGCCTTCCTTGAGGCTGAGCTGGAACCAGTCCCGGCAGGTCACGCGGTTGCCGGACCAGTTATGAAAGTACTCGTGTCCGATGATCGATTCGATCGTCGCGAAATCCGTGTCCGTCGCGATATTGGCGTCGGCGAGGACGTACTTGGCATTGAAGATGTTCAGGCCCTTGTTCTCCATCGCCCCCATGTTGAAATCTGCCGTCGCAACGATCATGTAGCGGTCCAAGTCGAGTTCGCGTCCGAAACGCGTCTCGTCCCAGGCGATGGCGCGCCTCAGGCACGCCATCGCGTGTCCCAAGCGCGGCAGATCTTCCGTCTGCGCCCAGATTTGCAGCAGCACCTCGCGACCGCTGCGCGTGCGGATGGTCTCGTCCCGGCTGGCGAGCCGGGCGGCAACCACGGCGAACAGGTAGCTTGGCTTGGGATGCGGATCGACCCAGAGGGCAAAGTGACGCTGGTCCGGCAACGGGCCGGAATCGACCAGGTTGCCGTTGGACAGCAGCACGGGGAACTGCTCCTGCGAGCCGCGCAGCCGGACCGAGTAGCGCGCCAGCACGTCGGGCCGGTCCGGCATCCAGGTGATGTGGCGCATGCCCTCGGCTTCGCACTGCGTGAATAAGGCGCCATTGGAAACATACATTCCCATGAGCGAGGTATTGCCACGCGGGCGGATGCGGTTGTGGACGCGCAAGGTGAAGCGCTCGCTGGCCGGCGCCGGGATGTACAGCCGGTTCTGGTCCAGGCGGTAATCGCCCGGGCCGAGGGTGCGCCCGCCAAGCTCCAGTGAGATGAGCTCCAATTGTTCGCCATCGAGCGCCAACTCCGGGCCGGACGCAGCCGGATTGCTGCGTAGGTGCAGCGTGGAGTGAACCTCGGTGACATCCAGATCCAAATCGAACTCGAGGTCGATCCGGTCGAGCAGAAAAGGCGGAACCTCGTACTGGGAGCGCTCGATGCGCGTTGACCCGGTGTTTTGCATGGTGGCCATCAATGTCGATGAGCAGGGACTTTCGACAGCAAGAAATACCCGGGCTCACCTTCTTCGCGCCTGCGTCCGGGGCTGGCGGCAAGGCAAGACACCGCCGGGCCCGATTCTAGCGCGCTGCGCGGTCACCGCCGGAGGAGCGCTCCTGCGCAAGTGCGGCCCGCGGCGGTGGCCCCGGCGGCGGCGATTACTGATATGTTTGCCCCTGTCGAGTGCAAATGCCTTTAGCGGCCCGTTTCCCGCGCCAGAAAGCCGGTACGTGGATTTTTCCAAATTCCTTAAGGTTGCCACCGACGCCGGCGATTCCGGCCTGCTGCTGACGATGGCGCTCGTTGGCGTGGCCTTGCTTTGGTTCTTCCACTCTCGCCGACTCGCCTGGCTGCTGCTGCGCTCGGTGCTTCTGGCCGGCGTCCTCATCACCGTCCTGAAGATTTTCTTTCTGTCTTGCGGGACCCATTGGATCCCGGGCCTGGTCAGTCCGAGCGGGCATGCTTGTCTCAGTGCGGTGGTCTACGGCACGCTGGGCACGGTGTTGGCCGGCGGGCGAACGTGGCCCGTGCGCACCCTGATCGGGACACTGGTCCTGTTTATCGTCGGCGTCATATCCGTCTCTCGGGTCGCGCTGGGCGTGCACACGCTGCTCGAGGTGATCGTCGGGCTGGGTGCCGGCGCCATCGCCCAGGCGTGGTTCATCTATTCCTACGCCCGGATGGAGCCCCTGCGGATCGACGGCAGGACCTTTGGCCTGGCTCTGGCGGCGACGGTGTTGGTCGCCTTTGGCATGCGCCTGCCCGCCGAATCGATCATCCGGCATTTCGCGCGGCGCGTCGCTTTCCATTGCGACGGCGCGTCCGCGTCGGCCGCGACTCGCGTGCTGGGCCTGCCTCAACCCGCCCGCAGCAAGGTCCTGAGGTCGTCGGCCAGGGAGCGGGCCGTCTGATCGTAGGGCGAAACCAGCCGGGTCCTGCCCTGCGGGTCGATGACATAGCTCGATGCCGTGTGCTCCACGAGCGTTTGTCCCTGGTAACGCGCGATTTGGTAGCTCGCATGCAAGCCTCGGGTCAGCGCGTCGGTCTGGTCTTCCGTGCCGCGCAGGCCGAGGAAGGTCGGATCGAACGCGGTCACGTAGCGGCCCAGCAGCTGCGCGCGGTCGCGTTCCGGATCGACCGTGACAAGGAGCACCTGGACGCGATCGCCGTCCGCCCCGAGCTGGCGCCGCACCTCGGCAAGCTTGGCCAGCGTGGTCGGGCAATAGTCGGGGCAGTTCGTGTAGCCGAAGGTCAGTACCACCACCTTGCCGCGAAATTCCTCCAGCGTGCGCGGCCGGTCGCTCGTGTCGTTTAGCGTAAATTCGGCTTCCCACCCCTCCTGGCTCACGTCGCGGGCCTGAAACCGTTGCGCGGGGCCCGGACGCAGCCAATGGATGCCGAGCCTTTCGGCCCATCGAGACGGCAGGTCGGAGACCAGCAGCAGGCTCAGCGCCAGTAAGGCGGCCAGGCCAATGGCGGTCGCACGCCCCAGCGAGCGCCGCGCCTCAGTCATGTTGAAACGACGCGTTCAGCGGACGCACGGGCGCCTGCACGTCCAAATCAAAAGGTATGCCTCGAGCGTCAAGTAGGTGCAGCGTGATGGTCACGGTTTGGCCCGGCGACAGGGTCCGCCTCAATCCGATGAGCATCACGTGGTAGCCCTGTTCCAGGCTCACGGTCGTTTGGGCCGGAAGCGCCAGGCGATCGACGCGGCGCATGCTCATCATGTTGTTGACGGTGTGCATCTCGTGGATCTCGACCCTGGCCGCGACCGCGCAGGACGCGCCCACGAGTTGTGCGTCCTCGCGGCTGGTGAGGCGCATATAGGCGCCCGATCCCGTCTGTCCTTCGACGGTGCCGCGCACCCACGCATGGCTAACCAGCACCCTGGGCGCCACGGACGCATCCTTGGCGTGTGCAAGGCGCGCGGCAAGCGCGCCCCACAGCGCCGGCCATAGCAGCAGGCAGGTCGCCAGCCGGCGGCGGCCTGGCCTTCGATCCAGCACGGCAGGGGATCCGGGGATGGCCGTCATCTGGCGTTCCTTATGCCCGGCCTCGCGCTCAGCCGGCGCGCCCGACCTGCCACAGCAAGAAGGCGAATTCGCGCGCGGTTTCGCGCAGGCGCTGGTAACGGCCGCTCTTGCCCCCGTGGCCGGCGCTCAGGTCGACGAGCAACAGCAGCGGATGAGCATCGGTCTTGCGTGCGCGCAGCTTGGCCACCCATTTGGCCGGCTCGAAGTATTGCACCTGCGAGTCCCACAGCCCCGTGAAAACCAGCATCGCCGGGTAATCTTGCGCGCGCACGTTGTCGTAGGGAGAATACGAAAGCAGGTAATCATATTCGCGTTGCTCCTTTGGGTCCCCCCACTGGTCGTATTCGTTGGTGGTCAGCGGAATGCTCTCGTCGAGCATGGTCGTCACCACGTCGACGAACGGGACGTGGGCGACGATGGCGCGGTAGCGTTCCGGCGCCAAGTTGGCGATCACCCCCATCAGCAGCCCCCCGGCGCTGCCTCCCTGGGCGCATACACCCCAGGGCGATCCGAAGCCCTCGCGTACCAGCATCTGCGTGACATCGATGAAGTCGGTGAAGGTATTCATCTTGTGCAGCAGGCGACCGCCGTCGTACCAGGCGCGCCCCATCTCCTGGCCGCCGCGGACGTGGGCGATGGCAATGACGAAGCCGCGGTCCATCAAGCTGATCCAGTTGGCGTGGAAGTCCGGATCGAAACAATAGCCGTAGGCGCCGTAGCCGGTCTGGTAGATAGGCGCGCTGCCGTCGAGGGGCGTGTCGCGTCGGTAGGCGATCGAGACGGGGATCGGCGTTCCGTCGCGCGCAGCGGCCAGGCGGGTTTGCGTGGCGTAGCGCTGCGCCTCGAATCCACCCAGCACGCCCTGTGTCTTCCTCCACCGGCTGGTGCGGCTGTCCACGTCAAATTCGTAGGTCGTCCGGGGAGTGGTCAAGGATGTGTACTCGTAGCGCACCACCGGGCTATCGATGCCCGGCGTGGCGACCAGCCGCATCGAACCGGCCTCATCGGCCGGGTCCAGCAGCCGATCGGCGGCGCCATCGGCACCGCTGGCCCAAGGGCGGATGCGGATCCTGAGCAGACCGCGCGAGCGCTCGTTGATCGCCAGGTGCCCGGTTGCCACTTCGAAGTCCTCGATGAAGGCGTCCGCGCGGTGGGGCAACACGTCCACCCAGGCATTCTTGTCGACGCAGTCCGTGACCGGAACGCGCACGATGCGAAAATTCGGCGCCTGCCAGTTGGTGCGCAGCAGAAATTCGTCGGCGCGGTGCTCGACGTCATACTCGTGGCCGGCCTCGCGCGGCAAGATGCATCGAAGGCGCAGTTGCGGATCGGCGCTGTCGGCGTACCACCACTCGCTTTGCTGCGTGCTCGAACAGGCTAGGAACACGTAGCGCTCCGAGCGGCTCTTGCCCAGGCCAAGGTAGTAGCCGTGGTCTGCTTCTTCGTACAGCAGACGGTCGTCGCTGGCCTCTGTGCCCAGCGCATGCGATCGCAAACGCACCGACAGCAGGGTCTGCGGGTCCTTTTCGATGTACAGGATGGTCCGGTCGTCCGCAGCCCAGACCACCTCGGGTTCGACGTTGGCGACACGGTCCACGTAGGTTCGGCCGCTGGCGATGTCTCGCACCGAAAGCTCGAACTGGCGTCGACCGATGGTGTCCTGCGTATAGGCCAGCAGACGGCCGCTGGGACTCACGGCCCAGTCACCGAGCTCGAAATACTCGCGTCCGCGGGCCAACTCGTTGGCGTCAAGCACGATCTCCTCGGTCGCCTGCATCTGCCCTTTGCGGCGCGCGTAGATGGGGTATTCGAGCCCCGGTGCATAGCGCACGTAGTACCAGTAGCCGTGGCGCCATACCGGCACGCTGGCCTCGTCGGGCTCGAGCCGCGCGCTCAATTCGTCGAACAAGCGCTGTTCCAACCCAGCCAGCGGCGCGAGGATCTGCTCGGCGTAGGCGTTTTCCGCCGCCAGATGGGCCAGTACCTCGGATGAGTCTCGCGCGTCGTCGCGCAGCCAGTAGTAATCGTCGTTGCGCTCACCCCACGGCGAGCAGACCGCGTGGGGGCGCCGCGCCGCGTGCGGCGGCATGGTCATCGACGGGACGGACACGGGTGGCACGGCGGGACGGGGCATGGGGATATGGCAAAGAGCGCTGGCAGGGAGACCAAAGCAACTCTAGCACCAAGGTCTCGGATCTTTGATTTGCGTCAATAATTCCCGGAAAATCAGCCGGGAAAATCCGCGGTGCCGCGGACAGCGTCATGCGTTGGGCGCGCCCGGGGATTCTTTTGAAGTGGCAAACAAAGGGGGCCAACATGAGTGGACTCGAAATCATCTTGATCGTTATCGCCTTCGTCATTCCCGCCATCTGCATCCTGGCCGACAATGGGTCGTGGGAGCGCAAGAAGAACTGAGTGCGGGTGTGCCCCCAAGCGCATCGCGCTTTGGGTGCAGCATAAGATCTGGAGTTCAACCCCGGGGCGGTTCCGTCTTCGGGACTCCCGGCGCACCCGGGCTGCGGGCGGGCGCCCGAACCCGGGCGCGGCGGGTTGAACCGTCCTTGCCCGTCGCTAGGACGTGCGGTCGTGCGGCGTGCGCGGGCGCCACGGCCGTCGGCGGCACGCGCCCCGTGCGGTCATGATCCGATCAGCCCGGCGGCGATGTTGATGGACAAGCCGATGATCGCCGCATTGAACATAAAGCTCAGGACCGATTGCGCCAGGACCGCCTTGCGTAGCGAGCGCGACATCACCGAGATGTCCGAAGTCTGGGCGGCCACTGCGATGGTGAAGGAGAAGTAGAGAAAGTCCCAGTAGTCGGGATTTTGTTCGCCATCGGGGAAGCGCAAGGCTCGGCCGTCTTGCGGCGAACGGTAATACGCGCGCGCGTAATGGAACGTGAATAGCGTAGCCACCAGGCACCAGGAGCCCAACACCGTCGTTCCGGTGAAGCCGTAATGCACCAGGCGCCGACCCAGGTCGATTTCTTTGGCGGTGGACAACTCGAGGACGATCGCCGCCAGGCTGGCCAGTGCTGCGACCGACATGATGCCCAGGATCGCCACGGCGCTGCTGTCCTCCTGGTCGGCAAAGCGGCGCACTTGATGTTGTGACGAGCGGGCCATCAACCACCCGGCCAAAAGAAGGTAGCACCAGACCGTGACGTTCCACGCGGCCAGCGTGCGCGTTATCAGGCTCCAATGAGCCGGCAGGATCGTTCCGGTCGCCGCCCCCAGGACGACGGCAAATAGCAGTCGCGGGCGCGTCCGGATGAGTTGGCGTAAGCGGTTCAAGCGTTCGTGCCTTCGCGCGCGGGATCGGGATGCACAGACGAGCACGTTTGGCAGCCGCCGCAGGCGGCAGCCTCGGTGTCACGAGTCTATCAGTGGGATCCCGATGATCCCGGCGAGGCCAAAAGATCGCTCCGCGCACAAGCGGGGGACCGTCGCGCGCTCGAAAGATCGATGACGCATCTTTGCGCTGACATCTTGCGCCCGGTGCCTGGCCCGGTTCTTGCGCAAGACCGTTGCCGACATGCTGCGCGGCGCGCTGGGCGGTGATGTCCTCGTTGCATGGTCCGGCGCCTTCGTTGACGCCGGCCGCGCCGGCTGTTGCACAATACGCGTGGCGAATTCATCTCTTGGCGCGCTCCCCAAGGCGACGCGCGCTCCGATGCAGGTCACCAAAGTCGCCTCCGGGGTCGAGGACGCACGTGCGTTGCGTCGCCGGACTGGATGCGACGCCGAGAGGTGGCAAGCTTGCTGAACCGGTCCGGTCGAAGTGATCACGTTCGGGTTCGGGCGCAGGTAGTACCATGTTGTCGATCCTTTGGAGCATCATGAAAAACGGCTTGGCGTCGGCTGTGTCGGCGGGTTCGGCTGCTGCGGAGCAGGCCTCTGAGCCACCGGATCCGTATCGTTGGCTCGAGGACGTGGACAGCGCGCCATCGCTCGCCTGGGTGGCGTCGCACAATGCAATATCGACGGCGATGATCGAGGCCGAGCCGGGTTTTGCCGAGCTGCGCGACCAGATCCGCGGGATCCTCGATTCCAAGGAGCGCATCGCCTACGTGCGCCAAATGGGCGATCAGCTCTACAACTTCTGGCGCGATGTCGATCATCCGCGCGGGCTCTGGCGGCGTACCACGCTCGAGGAATACCGCAAGAGCGAGCCGGTCTGGGAGCCCGTGCTCGATCTGGATGCCCTGGCCAAAGCGGAGGGCGAGAACTGGATCTGGAAGGGCGAGGAGTGCCGCTATCCGGACTGGGATCGCTGCCTGATCAGTTTGTCACGCGGCGGCGCCGATGCGGCGGTGGTGCGCGAGTTCGATCTGGCCACATGCACTTTCGTGGCGGACGGGTTCACGCTGCCACAGGCCAAGAGCGAGGTCCACTGGCTGGACCGCGACCACGTGTTCGTCGGGACGGATTTCGGGGCAGATTCGCTGACCGACTCGGGTTATCCGCGCGTGGTGAAGCTTTGGCGGCGCGGCCAGCCGCTGAGCGAGGCCCGCACGATTTTTGAGGGGGAAATGGCGGACGTGGCCGTCTCCGCCTTTGTCTCCGAGCGGCAGCACTACCGGCGCCAGATCGTCCAGCGCAGCATCACCTTCTACTCCAGCCAATACTGGTTGCGCGAGGGCGAGGACTTGGTGCGCATCCCGGTGCCCGACGATGCACAAGTCGGCTTTTTCGGCCCGCAGTTGCTGGTGCAGTTGCGCAAGCAGTGGCCGACCGGCAAGAAGACGTACGTGGCCGGCAGCCTGATCGCCATAGAATTCGAGCGTTTTCGCTCCGGGGGGCGGGACTTTCAAGTGTTGTTCGAGCCGACCGAGCGCGCGGCCCTCAACGGCTACATCAAGACCCGGTCGCACGTGGTGTTGAACACGCTGGACAACGTCAAGGGACGCTTGATTGAATGGGACCTTGCCGAGGGCCGCTGGACGCCCCGTTCGGTCGCGGCGCCCGAATTTGGCAGTCTTGGCCTGAGCGCCCTTGACGACGACAGGTCAGAAGACTACTTCCTGACGCATGTCGATTTTCTCACGCCCGATTCGCTGTATCTGTGCCGCGCGGGCAGTGACCAGCGTGAGCTGCTCAAGCAACGCCCGGCGTTCTTCGACGCCAGCGCCTTCGAGATCGCGCAGCACGAAGCGGTTTCCCGCGACCAGACCAGGGTGCCGTATTTCATTGTGAAGCCCAGGGGTCTGGCCGCCGACGCCAGCCATCCGACCCTCTTGTACGGCTATGGCGGCTTCGAGGTCTCGCTGACGCCCTGGTATTCGGCCGGCGTGGGCAAGGCTTGGCTAGAAAAGGGCGGGGTCTACGTTCTGGCCAACATTCGCGGCGGCGGCGAATTCGGGCCGCGGTGGCACGAGGCGGCGCTCAAGGAGAAGCGCCAGAACGCCTACGACGACTTCATTGCCGTGGGCGAGGACCTGATCGGGAAAAAAATCACGCGCCCGGACCGGCTGGGCATTATGGGCGGCAGCAACGGCGGTTTACTGGTCGGTGTGATGCTGACGCAACGGCCCGAGCTCTTCGGGGCCGTCGTTTGCCAGGTGCCGCTGCTCGACATGCGCCGCTACCGTCACCTGCTGGCCGGCGCATCCTGGATGGGAGAGTACGGAGATCCGGATCAGCCCGCGCAGTGGGCATACATCGGCAAGTATTCGCCCTATCAGAACTTGAAAGAGGGCGCTGCCTACCCGAGCGTTCTGTTCGCGACTTCGACGCGCGACGATCGGGTGCACCCTGGCCATGCGCGCAAGATGATGGCTCGGATGGAGGCGCTGGGCATCAGCAATGCCTGGTATTACGAAAACACCGAGGGCGGCCACGCCGGGGCGGCGGACAACCGCCAGGTGGCGTTCTTGAATGCGCTCGAGTACACCTTCTTGTGGGCGAAGCTCACCAAGTAAAGCAGCGCCGCTGCAATCGCAGCGGCGCACTGACAGGCGTCGCTCCGCTCACTTGGCTACGGGCTCTTCCTTCTTGCTATACATGAACACGATGGCATGGCGCAGTTCGGTATCCGTCAAGTTGCTGATGCCGCCGCGAGCCGGCATGCCGCCGTGGCCGTTGATCGCCGAACGGACCAACGCGTCCAGTCCATGGGACAGCCTGGACGTCCAGGCGGAAAGGTCGCCAATCTTCGGTGCCCCACCGACCCCGGTCTCATGGCACTTGTGACACTGTGCCTTGACGACCTCCTCGCCCGTGCGCTGCGCCGGGAGGGTGGACTTGCTGATCGGCTCGGTCCAGCGTCCGCCGGATTGATTGACCATGTACGTAATGGCGCGCTGGATCTCGATGTCGCTTAGCGCGAAATTGCTGCCGTGCGGCGGCATCTTGCGGATGCCCTCGAGCGCATGCGTCGTCAGACTCTCCAGTCCCTTGGCGCTGCGCGCGGCCCAAGCCTTGTCATCGCCGATCTTGGGCGCGCCGTTGAGGCCGCTGGCGTGGCATTTTGCGCACGTCCCGCTGACCACGTCCTTACCGGACAGATCGGTTGCCTGCGCTCGACTCATCGGGTAGATGCAGACCGAGAACGCCAGCGCCAGGAGCAGGGCGAGAACGTGACGCGGCCGTGCGCAGCTCGCGGCGCGCGCCGGCTTCCAGGAACGAGGCAAGTACATTTTCATGTCTTCTCCAGACCGACGCAGTGGTGATACGAGCGTGGCTGGTCGATTGCCGACGCTCGAAGCGGGGTCGTGCACGATCCACGATCTTTAGGCCGGCGTACGCCCGCGCAGCACGGCGGCCCTTGTCTCCTCGGCCCAGGGCGAAACGATCCGGGTCGCCAGGAACATCAGGACCAGCGGGACGACCAGCACCGAGGCGGCGGCGATCAGGCCCTCGCGCCCGAAGATCTCGGGCTCGTATACGACCAGTCCCCGCCCGGTCTTGGAGATCTCCTGGCCGCCGATCACGACGTTCCATCGCATCAACAGTACCGCACACAAGATCAATAGGGAACTCACGAAAACCCCGGCGATCAGGGCCGGCCCACGCGTCCCGCGAATGATCAGGTAGGTCAGGGCGAGCAGCGGGACCAGCGACCCTAGCCCGAGCTGCAATACCAGGAACGGTACCGCGGCCTGCCCGAGGATATGGGCCACGATCATCTCGATTCCTTCCCGGCTTCGATAGAGCAGGCTGGCAAGCTCGACGCCCTCGAGCAGCAGGGCGAACATCAGGAACCCCCAAAGCGTGTAGGTGAGTCCTTTCACGCAGGCTTCGTCGATCTTGATCTTGCGCGCCAGGCTCGTGAGCACGTACAGGATGATGACCAGCGCGGTACCGGAAATGACCGCCGAAAGCAAGAACACCGGCGGCATCAGGTCCGAGCTCCACCACTCGCGCGATTTCAGCGACCCGAACACGAAGCCGACATAGCCGTGCAGTCCAAGCGCCGACGGGATGCCGATGACGGCCAGGACGTAGATCCACTTGTGGTCGTAGTGCATGGCCTTGTCGGAGACATCATCGGAGCCCAAGGAAAGGACGCGGCAGATCCAGCGCAACGGCCCGGAGCCCTCGGTCGCGATCTGCACGATCTGCGTGCGGTACACGAACCAGTTCTCCAGCAGCAGCAGGATCGTGTAAAAGCTCGCGGCATAGCCGAAGATGGCGAACGCGGACGTCAGGTGCGGCGTGATCATCGCGTTGAAAGCGCGCTCGGGATGGCCCAGGTGCAGCAGCAGCGGCAAGGGCACGCACACCATCAGGCACAGGGCCAGCAACATGGAAAAGCGCGCCACCGGCTTGAACTGCTGCATGCCGAACACGTGATACAGGCTCGACACCGTGAAGGACCCGGCAACCAGCCCGGTCAGGTAGGGGTAGACAACGATCAGCACCGACCAGGGAATAACCGTCTCATTCGGATAGACGTAGCCGCTGAACGGAGCGGCCTCGAAAAGATGGTCCATCAGATGACCTCCTTGTCCAGGCCGACATAAAAGACGTTGGGCGCGTTGCCGGTCTCGGGCTTGAGGACCTGAACGCGGTTGTCGCGGATGAAGCGACTCACCACGCTTTCCTTGTCGTTGAGGTCGCCGAACATGCGCGCCTGGACCGGACACACCTCGACGCAGGCCGGCATCAGGCCCTTGGTGATGCGGTGATAGCACCAGGTGCATTTGTCCGTGACACCCTTGGCGTGATTGAAGAAGCGTGCGCCGTAGGGACAGGCCTGCACGCAGTACTGGCAACCGATGCAGTACTTGTGGTCGATCACCACCACGCCGTCGCGGGTCTTGTACGTGGCCCCGGTCGGGCAGACCTGGACGCAAGCCGGGTGCGTGCAGTGGTTGCACAGTTTGGGGACGAAGAAGGCCTTGTCGACCTTGGCGTCCTTGTACCGGTTGGCGAACCGGTATTGCTTTTCCGAGCCGGCTGCGGCGATGTTGACCGGATCGGCCATGCTGTCCACGCGCGGCTTTTCTTCGCCGTCGACGTAGGCGTAGCGTTCGACCCATGTGCGAAAGTGGTGTGCATCCAGGGCGACGTTGTTCTCTCGTTTGCAGGCCTCGACGCAGCGCAGGCAGCCGATGCACTTGGTGGCATCGATCGCGTAGGCCCAGCGGTGCTGGTTCCAGTCGTAGCCGGGCACCGGAGAAGCCGCCCCGTCGGCGCCCGACTCGGACGCGGCGGCCGGAGATTGCGCCGCGGCCAGCAGACCGGCCGCCCCGGCGGCGACCCCGGCGCACGCGGCGCCGCGACCGATGTCACGCAAGAAGATGCGCCGCGCGGGCAACGTGGTTTTGGCTGTGCTGCTCATTGGTTCCGACCTTTCAGTGGGAAGAGGCGCCGCCGCAGGCCAAGGCGGCGAAGTGCGTGGCGAGATTGGCGATGTCGGCATCTGACAAGCCCTGCACCACGGGCGTCATGAACGGATCGCTGCGGTCCCCGCGCTTGAAGGCGCCGAGCGCGGCCGACAGGTAGTCCGGGTTTTGTCCGGCCAGCTTGGGCCAGGCCGCATTGACCGGCCGTCCGGACTCGCCGTGGCAGCCCGTGCACTGCTTGGCCAACTCGCGTCCGGCAGCGGCGTTGCCGCTGCCGCGCTTGCTCGGCGCGGTGCACGGCAGGCTGCTGAAGTAGGTGGCCAGGTTAGCCACGTCGGCGTCGGCCACCGCCTCGGCCATCGGCGACATGGTCGCTTCCTTGCGGGCTCCGGTCTTGAACGAGCCCAGCGATCGCAGGATGTAGGCAGAATTTTGCCCGGCCAAATTCGGCCACGCGTCGTTGACTGCCATGCCGTTGGCGCCGTGACATCCGGCGCATGCCGCGGCACTGGACTCTGCCGCCTTGCGGTCGTAGGCCGGCGCCACGCCCGCGGCCCGAATTTTTGGCGCATGGGGATTGTGGCAGGAGATGCACTGCGCGGACTCGGCGTGGTGCGCACCGGCATCGACCTGGCGTATCGACGTGAGGGGACGCCCTGGCATCTTTTCGTGGCACTGGGTGCAAAGCCGCAGCGTGTCCGTGGGAATCGTCGCCTTCAAGGTCTGCGGGTGCCCGGGCGCCGCGCCATGGCAAACCTCGCAGATCACGGTCTTGTGATCGGCCCCGGACCATTCCGCATGCCGGGGTGCGTGGCAACTTTGACAGGCTTTTGGAGTCTGGAAAGCCGGCGTTTGGGCGGCGATTTCCGCGACCGAGTCGCCGCGGTAGTGCCCGAAGCGGTAGAAGGAATCCGTGGTGAAAAACGACTTGGCGAACAGGGCCAGCGCGCCAAACACGACGATCAAAGCTACCAGGCGTGCAATATGTTTCGGCATTTCGGCCTTTCACCCATCGATGAGCCACGTTTGAGGGAACCCGTACAAAGGGAACAGCAGCCACACGCAGCAAAGCTGCGACGTCCCCCATTCAAACAGGTCGTATTGACAGCAGCCCCGTCGCGCAAAGGCATAAGACGACCCGCAGCTACGCCCGGCGCAGCGCAGCCAACGTCCTCGACCCGGATTGGATCTTGATTTGCCCGGTCGCCGGTTGACGTCCGTCAAACGCCGAGGGTTTGCGCCGATTGAATCGCGGGAATGTGTTCTAGATCAAAAACAAAGGCCGACGACTGGGTGGCCGATCAGGGGCGTCTTGCTCGGCGCGCGTGCGCTACGGGAACATCCCTAAACCAAGCCTTATCGCTTATTGGCGGTCCGTCTGAATTGCCATCGCGTTTACTTTCGCTTGCGCGAGCCTTACGGCGAGCGCTGGTGTCTCTTTCGTGGGGAATTCGAGCGATCGATGATTGACGATGATCAAATGTCGCGGACGCGAGCAGGCGCCTAATTCGGTTCGGCGTGCCCACTTGGCCTCCACTTTTCTTTCTTGAGGCTCGAAATTCAAGTTCGTGGAGCAAGAGGCCGGACGACGAGGAGGTGCAGTAATGAGGGGATATCGGCGATTCAGGGAGTTCGGTTGCATGCTGTTGGTGGCCGGCGTTGCATTTGGGCTCGCCGGCCGGGCGCTGGCGGCCGACGAGGAAGCCGCGAGGGCCCTGGCACGTCAAAGCAACTGCTTCAAATGCCATTCTGTTGACAAGAAGAAGGACGCGCCGCCCTGGCGCGAGGTTGCCGCCAAGTACAAGGGCAAGGCGGATGCGGAGGCGAAGTTGACTCATCACATCACCTCCGGAGAACGCGTCAAGTTCGAGGACGGTCACGAGGAAGATCACAAGATCGTCGCTAGCAAGGACCCGGCCCAAATCAAGAACCTGGTCGACTGGATTCTTTCGCTTTGACCGACTAAGAGCGTGCGCCGCTTGGCGCCACCGCAGCGTGGCGCGCCGTCGGTAGCCGCGAGGAGTTAGCGCAATGAAATTTCCAAAGATGAGCGTGGCGATCTTCGCTCTTGTGGCTGGCGGTGTACTTGCGCCCGCGGTTGCCGACGAGCCGACGACGGCGGAAAAGGCGCTCAAGCGGGACGCCGTTTGCACACGCTGTCACGATGAGTCCGAGGCCCGCCCGGTGCTGGCGATTTACCAGACCCGCCATGGGGTCAAGGCCGACGCGCGCACGCCGACGTGCCAGGACTGCCACGGCGAAAGCGAAAAGCACCTCAAAGGGGATCCGGGCCAAAAGGGCCGTGCCAGGCCGGACGTCGTGTTCGGCAAGGGCAGCGGTGTCTATGCCTCCGACGAGCCGGCGACGATGGCCGGCGTCTGCTTGGGCTGCCACAAGAGCGGAGCGCGCAGCCACTGGTCGGGCAGCCAGCACCAGCGCGAGGACATGAGCTGCCCTTCCTGCCACCAGGTCCACACCGCACACGACCCGGTGTTGACCAAGGCGACCCAGCCCGAGGTGTGCTTTGCCTGCCACAAGGAACAGCGCGCACAGCTGCACCGCATTTCGGTGCATCCGGTATTGGCCGGCAAGCTCGGTTGCAGCGACTGCCACAACCCGCACGGCTCCACCGGACCGAAGCTGCTCGTGAAGAACTCGGTCAACGAGACCTGCTATGGCTGCCACGACGAGAAGCGCGGTCCGTTTCTGTGGGAGCACCAGCCGGTTTCGGACGATTGCACCAACTGCCACACGCCGCACGGCTCTAGCAACGAGCCCTTGCTCAAGGAGCGGCTGCCGTGGTTGTGCCAGGACTGCCACAGCGGGGACCACGCGCGGTCCATGTATAGCGGAGCCAACTTGGCCGGAGGAGCACTGACCTCGATCAACGGTACCAAACCGTTCCAGGGCCAGGCGCCGAATGCGCAACTCGTTGGGCGTGAATGCCTGAACTGCCATTCGCTGGTGCACGGCTCCAACAGCCCGGCTGGCGCAAAGTTCCAGCGCTAATCAGCCATCGACTCGGGGATGATCTGTCATGAATAAGATTCGCCATGGGTTTGCAATGCGGCCGACTGCAGCCGCGGTACGGGCTGTGCTGATGGGCTTTGCCCTGGTGCCGGCAGGGGCGGCATACGCCCAGGCCGCGGGCGGCGACGCCACGGTGGCCGAGCTGACCACACCGACCAAGTCGGTAGAAGTAGGGGTGGGCGATGTCAGCCGGGACGCGATCAAGGCCAACGAATACAACGGCCTGCAGCGCCAAGGCGCTTACGGCATCGTCGACTTCGATCTGCGCGGCGGCGGCGCCTACGATTCGAGCGACCCCACCCGCTGGCGCCTGCTGGGCACCGACCTGGGCCTGGAGACGCGCGACATCCAGATGGAGTACGGCGAGCAGGGCAAGTTTCGTCTGAACGCCGGGTTCGACGAGCTGCTGCGCAGCGGCTCGGCCGTCTACCAGACGATCTCGACCCCCTACCAGGGCGTGGGCACAACTTCGCTCACATTGCCGTCCAACTGGTCGGCGCCCCTGTATCAGAGCGGGACGACCATGGGCGCGCCCAACAACTTTCCGGCGCCGTCGCAAACCATGCTGGGATCTGGCGGCCACCGGTTACGGCAGCCCGCTCGTGACCGGGACGAACTTCATCTGTCGCACGACCACCAACGGCTGTGCACCCAATGCCGCCTTTGGCGGCGCCTACACGACCGGTTTTCCGGTGACGGCGGCAAATACCGCCATGCTGGGGCAGAACCTGACCGATGTGAACGATTTTCAGAGCGTGCGCCTGTCGACCCGTCGGGACAAGCAGATCTACAGCGCCTCGTATGAACTTTCTACGCGCTGGAGCTTTGACGTCGGCATGCAGCGCGAGGACAAGCACGGCATCAAGCCGCTGGGCGTGGTCAATTCGAGCAACGGCGGCTATGCGGCGGAGAACGCGGTCATCATTCCGGAGGTCGTCGACACCACCAACGACCAGTACAAGGCGAGCCTGAATTTCAAAGGTGAAGACGGCTTTGTGACGCTGGCCTACCTCGGGTCGATGTTTGACAATCATGCCAAGTCGATGACCGTCCAGAACGCGTACGGTGTCGGCACCTACAACGGCGTGACGCAAACGGCCTACGGCAACTCCTCGGCGACCATCAGCGAGGAACCCAACAATACCTTCAACCAGTTTCGCGTAAACGGCGGCTACCACTTCACGCCGACGATCAAGTTCGTCGGCGATGCCGCCTACGGACGCAACCAGCAAAACGACGCCTTCGTGCTCGATCCCGCGGTGTTTGCCACGCCTACCGGCGCGGCCAACGCGGCCGTGAAGAACGGTTCGTCCGTGCCCACGAATTCGCCCAACGCGCTGGTCGTGACCGAATCGCTGGATCTCAAGCTCAGCGCCCGGCCGGTTACCGCATTGAACCTGGACTTGGCCTACAAGTTCGACCAGCGCGACAACAAGACGCCGGTCAGCACCTTCGTCTGGTACGACGACGGCGCGAAGAACTTCGGCTCGGCCAGCGGCGTGCTCAACGGCGCCAACATCCCCGGCGTGGCTTCCGGCTTGCCGATCTACGGCGGCGTCAACATCGTCGACAACCGTCCGTACAGCAAGAAGGTCAACCAGGTCGACGGCACGGCGGACTACGCCTTTGCCAAGGGACAGGCGATCAAGGCGGCCGTCCAGTGGCAGTCCATCGACCGCTGGTGCAACGGCACCTGGATCGACTGTTCGTTTGCGGACTCTTCGCGCGAGACGACCGGCAAGCTGGAGTACCGCTTCCACTTGGTCGAAACGCTCAGCGGCCGGATCGGGGCGGACGTGGCCAGCCGCCAGGTGGACTACAACCCCAACGCCTGGATGTCGCTGGCGCCCGGTATGGCCGCGACCAGCATCCCCAGCCTAGTGGCGGCGGGCTATAGCGGGTCGATCTACGGATTCTTGGGCGCCAACGGGCTGACCCCCTACGGCTTGCCCATCCCGGCCCACGGCACCAGCGGGTTCACCGGCTCCAATCTGACCGTATACAACCTGCTCTACGGAACGGGCAACGGCGGCCTGACGAACAACTACTACGGCGTCGCCAACGTAACGCAGAACTGGCCGGGTCTCGAGGTCTACAACATGGCCAAACGCAACCGGGATCGGGTGCGCGCTTCGCTCGACTGGCAGGCCAGCGACGCGCTTTCCTTGCAGGGCGGCGTGGACTACAAGCACGACAACTATCCGGACTCGTCGTACGGACTGCTCAAGTCAACCGACTGGGCCTTTAGCCTGGATGGCGACTTGAGATTGGGCGAGGACCTGAGCCTGAGCGCCTTCTACAACCACGAGGATCAAAGCAACGACAGCGCGGGCAACTCGGCGAGCAACGGCAGCGTGTCGGCCAGTGCCGCTGCCGGTACGGCCTACAAGACGGCAACCGGTGCGACCGGCACGAATTCGACGGTCGCCGGCGGGTGCATCGCCTCGAGCAGCACGACGGGACTTACCAATCCGACGCAGTTCCAGATCTACAACAACAACACGAAGATCTCTCCATGCACGGGCTGGACCTCGGACATCCATGACCGAGCCGACACCATCGGCCTGGCGTTCAAGAAGAATCACCTGGTGGTTCCCAAGCTCGCCTTGTCGGGCGACGTCAGCTACACGCGGTCGGTGACCAGCAACGGCATGGGCGGCGGCAACTATTCGGCTCCTTCCTATGCCGCCTACGCGGCGAATGCGCCAGCCGAGACCTATGTCAACGCGACGGCACTCCCGGACGTGGTCGTCAACTCGCTGCAACTGCGCCTGCTGGGCAGCTACCGCCTGTCCAAGGACAGTTCGGTGCGGCTGGGCTACACGTTCACGCACTTGCAGGTGACCGACTACACCTACCCGTCGACGATGCCGGCCTATACCTCCAGTTCCGTGATGCCGGCGATGGCGCAGGCGCCAGGCTACTCGGTGAGCACGGTGGGAGTTTCGTACACGCTACAGGTGCGCTGACCGGGTCTGGGACACGGGAGCGGCAGGCACCGATCTTCGGCCAGCGTCGGGCGGCGGATCGCCGGGCCGGTACGCGCAAGCGCACCGCCCCGGTTTTGCGGGCACGAGGTTAGGCCTCGAGTCGTCGACCGCACGCGCGTTCGCCCCTGGGGCGGCACAGGTGATAGGAGAAGGACATGAGTCGTGAGCAGCCCGGCCGATTGAGCCGGTTCCTTGGTTTTCTGGGCCGTCCCAGCGCCCGGTATTCGCTGATTGCCCTGCTGTCGATCGGCTTCGTATCCGGGATCATCTTCTGGGGCGGATTCAACACCGCACTGGAGGCGACCAACACGCTCGACTTTTGCATCTCGTGTCATGAGATGCGCGACACGGTCTACCAGGAGTACAAGCAGACCGTGCACTATCAGAACCGCACCGGCGTGCGTGCGACCTGTCCGGATTGCCACGTGCCGCGCGACTGGATGCATAAGATTGCGCGCAAGATGAAGGCCAGCTTCGAGGTGTGGGGGAAGCTCACCGGCGAAGTCGACACGCCGGAAAAATTCGAGGCCAATCGCATGCGCCTGGCCACGGATGAGTGGTCGCGGATGCAGACGGCCGGATCACGCGAATGTTTGAATTGCCACAACTTCACTGCGATGGACACCGCGAGGCAAAAGTCCAAGGCGATGAAGGATCACAAGCAGGCGCAGGAGGCGGGCAAGACCTGCATCGACTGCCACAAGGGCATCGCGCATCATCTGCCCAAGGAATACCGGGATCCAAACGAAGAAGAGTAACTGACCGGCGAGCGGCCCCAGGGTTCGCTGGACCTTGGCAAGACGGGGTCGCAGGCGACCCCGTCTTGCCAAGTAGCTAGCCTGCCCTCAAGGCGCCGGCTGCTTGCAACTAGCGCCGACCTTCTGGCGCGCAACCGAGCGTCCGCGCGACGTCGGAGGCTGCCATCAGGCCGGGACGGACGGCAGGCCGGCCAGCGCCATCGCCAGTTCGGCCTCGTCGTAAGACTGATCCGTCAGCTTGCCGGCAAAGTAGCTGCTGTAGGCGCTCATATCGAAGTGCCCGTGGCCGCAGAGGTTGAACAGGATCACCTCGCTCCTGCCCTCGGCCTTGCAGCGCAGCGCCTCGGCGATGGCGCCTTTGACAGCGTGGTTTGCCTCCGGCGCCGGGACGATGCCTTCGTTGCGCGCGAACAGTACGCCCGCCTCGAAGCAGGCGACCTGGTGGTAGGCAACCGCCTCGATCAGCTTGAGTTCCTTGAGGTGGCTCACCAGCGGCGCCATGCCGTGGTAGCGCAGTCCGCCGGCGTGGAATCCGGGTGGCGTGAACGTGCTGCCCAGCGTGTGCATCTTGGTCAGGGGTGTCAGGTGCGCGGTGTCACCGAAGTCGTAGGCGTACTTGCCGCGTGTCAGGGACGGGCACGCGGCCGGCTCGACCGCGACGATGCGCCGCTTCTTGCCGCCTCGCAACTGCTGGCCGATGAAGGGAAGCGCGATCCCGGAGAAATTGCTGCCGCCGCCGGTGCAGCCAACGATCACGTCCGGATCGTCCCCGGCCATTTCGAGCTGCAGGATAGCCTCCTGGCCGATGATGGTCTGGTGCAGCAGCACGTGATTGAGCACCGAGCCCAGGGCGTACTTGGTGTCGTCGTGGGTGGCAGCCACCTCGACCGCCTCGCTGATCGCCAATCCAAGCGAGCCCGGATGGTCCGGGCGCTGCGCCAGGACCGCACGGCCGACTTGCGTTTCGGGCGACGGGCTGGCGATGCAGCGCGCGCCATAGGTTTCCATGAGCGCGCGCCGGTAGGGTTTCTGGTCGTAGGAAACCCGCACTTGAAACACCGTGACGTCGATGCCAAACAGCGCACCGGCAAAGGCCAGCGAAGAACCCCACTGGCCGGCGCCGGTCTCCGTCGTCAGTTTCTTGATGCCGGCCTGGGCGTTGTACCAGGCCTGCGGGACCGCCGTATTGGGCTTGTGGCTGCCGGCCGGTGATACGCCCTCATACTTGTAGTAGATCCGTGCCGGCGTGCCGAGCGCTTTTTCAAGGCGGCGCGCTCGGAACAGCGGCGAAGGCCGCCACAGACGAAAGACCTCACGCACGGGCTCGGGAATCGGAATTTCCCGCTGCGTGGACACCTCCTGCTGGATCAGTTCCATCGGAAACAGCGGAGCAAGATCGGCCGGACCGATGGGTTTGAGCGTTCCCGGGTGCAATACCGGCGGCAGGGCGACCGGAAGGTCGGCCGCGATGTTGTACCAGTGCGTGGGCATGCGCTTGGCGTCGAGCAGGTACTGCGTGGTGCTGTCAGACATATCCGCGGTCTCCTCCGTTGGGTTGCTGTCGTGCGCTTGTTCACGGCAATAGTAATGCGTGCCTGCTGCCCCGTCTGTCGTACGCAGCGTCGCACCGAACCCGGTCCTGGGCACGCCGGACCGGGGTCCGGCCACGGATTGAACATCCCCGGACCGCCACATGCCACCGTGGTTTTTGCGGGCCCGATCACGTCATCGTTGTTGCCGAGCAAGATTATAGAAGCCTGCGGTGCGCAGCACGTTGCAGCGCGATCGGTCCGGCCATACCCTCGTGCGCGGACCGTGAGAATCGTTCGCACTGCGGATGACCGTCATCGGCACCCGCAGCTAGACAGGGTGTTCGGCGGCACCGACATCGAGTCCGATGAGACGCAGGCCAGAGATGGAGCGGGAATCCGATCGTTGCGCATCGCAGCAGGGGCGGCCTTTCGCGTGACTGCAGCGACATCCGCTTGGCAGGCGCGCGCGACCAGCGCCGTGCTCGATCCAGGCGGCCCCCGTGCGTCGCGGCGGCACCGGCCGCGGCGACTTGCCAATTTTTCGGATGGCTGTAGCCTCCAAGGGTTCGCCTGGGTTGCTCAAGAAAAGGGGAGTGGCAAATGACAAAGGCAGCGTTGGCACTTGCGGTTGTGCTTCTAGCGGGTGGTTGCGCAACGCAGCAAGCGTCTTATCAGGCGCAGCTGGACCGGATTCCGACGCCGGTCAGCGCTGCCGACCGGCAGCAGACCTGTGCCTGGATACATGCGGAGATCGCACGGCAGCAGAAGATGGCCGCACCCGGCAGCGACTCGGGGTTTGATCTGGTCGCGCTCTCTACGCAAGCAAACGCCCGTAGCCGAATTTCGGCTCTCGAAGCAAAGGACAGCGAATTTCGCTGCAGCACCGTGGCGGGTGGCGGCGGGCCGGCACCTTCGGTGCCGCCCTGGGAGCGACCGGCGCCGGTGGTCGCGCCACCGGTCGTCGTCGCGCCCGGACCGTCCAAGATCGAGAGCTGTATCGCGGCATGCAAGGCCAACACGCCCAGGACGCCGGAGCAGTGCTTCGATGCGTGCAACCACTAAAGTGCCGAACACAGATCCATGGCGCCGATAGCCCGCCGGCGCGGCGATCCCGGTCGAAGACCGTGGGTTTTTTCAGGGGCGCCAGGCGCGAAACATCGAAAGCCACGCCTTTGTGGCTTCTTTCCTGTGGCGGCCGAGGTGCTCTCGCATGACGATTGCGCAGACCCATCGATACAACCCGGCTTATGGCGGCGCAATCCGGGCAAGCGAGGGCGACTTCGCCGCACGTATCTAGCAACACGCTTTCGCACGCAACGCTAAGGCGCTGCCGGCGACCGCTCACAGCGGGCGCAATCTGGCGAATTGCGAACGTCAAGAGTCGGCAACGACTTTTCGTGTGCGGCAAAGCCCCATCTACTCGACCTGGGTCCGGATCGATTCCGAGGCGCATTCCTTGCCTGTGGGCGGACGATCGGCGGGCGGGGTCTTGATTGGTACTCGCGCTTGCCTTCGATGTTGAACTTGCGCGTTTGCGGCGTCTCCGTCGACGATGGCATTTGCGGGGCGTCGATGTGATGATGACTTTGCCGCCCCCGATGTTGTAGGTCCCAGCGTAGGCGATCATCGCGCGATGCAGATCGATGCGGCGCTCGTCGGTGGGAACCAAAGTGGCCAGAGCATTTCGCACGTCGGATATCCCGACGGCTTGCGTGTGGCAATTGTGCCTTGGGCCGAGATAGCCGCTCGCAGGGGAGGCGAAAGCGTAAGACTTCTCGCCGGTCGTCGAATCTTCCGTGCTGAAGGACTGCAGCGCTCTTGCTTCGAGCTGCGCACTGGAGCGGCCCCACGGCTGTGGCGTGGCCGCCGCTTTGCTTGCGACCGCGAGAATCGCCAAGCGCGGCTTCAAGTGGCATCTTCGTTCGATTCATTCCTTCATGCAGAAAGGACGGCGCAATCCCCGGACTGCGGCGCGAGCTCGGCCGGCGTCTTGTCATCCCGGACGGCCACCAACGCGAACCGGGCCTTGAACGGAGCGCTGCGTGTGCATCGTGCACGCCTTCCTGATTTCCTTGCCACTAAAGACTCCTCCCCCCCCTGACTGTGCTGGATCCGGCCCATCGGCTAGCGCTTGCACTCATCGCACCGTTGGAGTTTCCCGCGCCGCTTCTATTGCATGGCATGGTTAACGAGCCTGTGCTGGGCTCGTCGGGGCACCGCACCTGCATCATGCTACGTACGAAGACATGGCCCGCTCACAGGCGGATGAAGAACCGCCAAGTAGCAAAGCTGCTGTTGGGACAAAGCAAGTTTTAGGTTGCCATCCGATACCTTGGAACCAAGGTCGACGACGTCCTTGAGTTGGTGAAGCGGATGGACGTTTGACGCCCTTCGACGTGAAGGGTATGCACCGGTAGCCAGGCAAGGCACCGGGCACTCACCTCCCAAATTCCGGGCAAATTGAACGGAGAAACGGCCGACTTGCCGCGGCGGTGCTATCGGTCAAGACCGGAAAATGCAACTCGCAAGGCAAAGCGGCCCGTGAGCGGTGATCGACGGTTCTCCAGTTCGCCATCTTCGGCGCGAAGCCATCTTCTGCCAGTCGGATCAGGCCGGGTGGTCGCAGTGACCCATTATATGAGGATCAAATACCAAAGAAAAAGGAATCTCAACAATTGCCGCGACGTCACGGCTGCAGCTGGAAGTCGACCACTTCACAAAGTGAATCCGGATAGCCCCCCCTTGCCACGCGACCCGCGTGTTGGACTTCATGAGGGCGCGTGCTGCAGGGGCATACCAATACGTATCGTCGGTAGTGCCGGCCCCACCGCTACTGTTGTTCCAACTCGCTGCCAGTTTTAGCGCGAACGCATCGAGCTCACCAGCAGGTCAAACTGACCCTCCCACACCGAGGTTGGAGCACCAACGTCCCCCTCGAGTACCGAACGAACCCGTTATCGTTTGCTCCAAAGCAATTCTTCTGCCGTCGGTTGGCATAGCCTTTTGTCTGATGTTTGCGTGACGAGCTTGGAGCCGCTGACAAATGTACCCGAGCCGCGCATTGCAGATCAAGGACCACGTACCACAACCGATACAGCGGGTTCTTGGGTCAGGCGAGTTGCGGCTCAAGTCTTATTGGAGGGAAAGCCATGAAGATGTCCGGCAAGGCCATTGCGTTTGCATCCGTTGTCATTTCGGTGGTTTTGATCCCGGGGGCCGCGGACGCTTGCACGGTTTCGATTGCGAACGGGTCCGTGTATTCGTCGATCGCCCAGGCGGTAGCGGCCGCGGACCACATCAGCGATACGCTGACGATCAACGGCTCGAGCGGTCCATGCAACGAGAATGTGTTCGTCGACAACACGCACTTGCGGATGATCATCACCGGAATCAACGGCGCGACGATCAATGGGCCGGCGGGGGCGGCCACTATCGACCTACGGGTGAAGGGCGTGGAGGTCGCGAACCTCACCGTGACCGGTGGTTCGTCCGGTATCGTCGTCAGTCGCAATACGAATGCATGGATCCAGAACGTCACGGTGGAGAACACCGGCGGGACTGGAATATCCGTAAATTCCATGGCGTACGCGATCATCATCGGCAATACGATTCGAAACAATGTGAGTGAAGGGATCTTGCTGGGAGCGCTGGCGAGCGCCCAGATCGGACTGGTTGGGGACGTCGGAAGCACAACGCCCACGTATCAGGGCAACGTGATCCAGTCGAACGGCAAGAACGGGATAACGCTCATCGGAAATGCGGTTGGGCTGATCTACGCAAACAACATCATTAGCAACGCTAAGGACGGCATACTTGCCGTAGGTTCGTCCTCGGTCCTCACCGGCGGCAACATGATCAATTCGAATGGGCGCGACGGAATTGAAGTCGTCGCCAACTCATCCGCGCTCATCGGCGTGCAGATCACCGATTTCAGTACGGGCTATCCGGAACAGACCACCGCCAACAATGCGCGCTATGGGATTGAATGCGCTATGGGGGCAAGCATGTACGGTCATCTGGGAAGCAGCAGTCAGTTGAACGGTAACCTCGGTCAATGGGGCAGCCCGGACGCCAGTTGCCCCGACGCGAACAAACTTCTTCTGGCGCCTTGACTTGAAACCGGTGTGTACGGAGCAATTTGCGGGCGTCGCACGAAAGACCTGGAGCGAAAGGAGCGCAAATTCCACGAACGAGATGCCGACCATGGTATCCATGACGCACCTGGGGTGGCGGGCCAGTGGTGGAGCTATTGACGAGGCTCCTTCCTGATTGCCAAAGCGGTGCCCGAAACCGTGGAAGTGGCTTAGTGCAAGACACCTGGGTTGGCGGGGCGGTCCCGGCGATTCCAATGTCGGCTTGGTCCCGAAGTAATAGTGCGGAACGGGTCGCGTCCGCCACTACGCGTCCGGTGACGGGCCAACCGGACCAGGTGCTTAACGCACGCGATACCAGTCACCGGGATCGGACAAGTCGGCGTCCGAGGCGACATCGAGCTCGGTTCTCGGCATCGTTGGGAGACCAATCCTCAAGTTTCAGCGGTGCGCAAACCGAGCGGGATACCGGACCCTGGAGACTGTCACCGAGTCCGCCGAGCCCCTTGGGTCCGAATCAGCTTTGTTCGAAGGCGGAAATGGGCGCATAGCTGGTCGTCCGGCGGAAGGGCCTGCTCGCTTTTGTCTCGGGCGCCGGGGATGATAGGTTCGCCGATCTTGGGGCCGGCGAACGTTGTTCTCGGATTGTTGCCAAGAGACAGGCGCTCTAACCTGCCGCCGCGCCGAGACTTCCAGCGCCGCCGTTTGCCGTTTGTGGGCGAGAGTTCCACGGACGGCCCGCCAGCATCCCAAAGGGGTAGGGGTTTGCCACCGGGGTTTGGCGCGACGGATTTCCAGGTCGGTAAGGGGCGCGGGCTGCTCCCTCTCGGGCGCCGGGAAGTTGCCCCCAAGCATCCTCGGCAGCAATGCGCCGTCCAGGATCGTTTTGGACAGCCAATAAGCAAAAAGCCTGCGTTTGCGCAGGCTTAGATGCATTCTAGGACTTCTTTGGAACGTCGATTGGTGGAGGCGGCGGGAATCGAACCCGCGTCCGCGAATGGTCCGCAGACGGTTCTACGTGCGTATCCGACCTATTTTTGTCTCATCGCGTGCTTAGCCAGTCGGCGGGCCGACACGCGACCAGTCACTGGTTCTTGAGGCGCACGTCGTGACTCCGTGCGCATCCAGCCACTGTATATGGCGCTGCTGTCGGTTGCCCGACCTAGCCCAGTGGCAGGCTAGTGCAGCGTCTCACCGGGTTTAGGCGGCGAGAGCGAAACGCTCGTCGTTGGCGTTTGTAGTGTTCCAGCGGATTTACGAGGTGACTGGGCCTCGGCACGCACCGCACTGTTTCGCAACCCGCGTCGAAGCCAGGTCGCCCCCAGGAGGTACAAAACGAATTATACGCCCGAATATGTCGGCAAATCCCGTCCATGCTACCGGAGGATAGCGCTGCCCGTATCGTTCACCCGCAGGGAAGCCGCGTTGGGGCATCAATCGTTCTCGACGCCACTTTCCAATTCTGGCTCGGATAGAGGATCGACGAGATCAAATCGGGCGTAATCCAGGTGTTCCACGCCTTGGGCGTCGGTTTGCAGCACGTCGCGGAAACTATGGTTCCACCGGATCGCATCGCTGCGGTATTCGTGACGGGCCATGACAACCTGGCCCGTTGTCTCGTCGGTTCCGCTCATCGTGAGCAAGAATAGCGTGTGCGCCTTTGCCAACGACTCGACGGTTTCTCCGTCAAGCGGGCTTTGCTCGTCGATGACGTGCATGAGGTTCCAGCCCAGAAGAAAGATGGGGTTTTGGCTGCGAACCAGCGGCAGGTCGATGATGCGCCGGATGTGGTAGCCCTCGGAGGTCACGACGTCGCGCAACATGCGCAGTTGGGCGGACGCTTCCATGATGATGTTCTGGCGTGCGTTGGCGGCGCGGAACATGAGCGTGGTCTTCTGTTCCACCGGTCGTACGACGCCGTTGGCAGAAAACAGGATCCTTGCCCGAGGGCGCGAGAAGCGCGCGAACATGCCGCCCGTCATCAGGGCAATGGTCATGAGGCCGATGAAGATTTCGATCGTGGCGAAGATATGCCCGTACACGGTTTGGGGATGCATGTCACCGTATCCGACTGTGGCCAGTGTCTCGACACTAAAGAAGAAGTACCCCCAGAAACCGGGTGGATTGAGATTGGCGATACAGCCCGGATCGAGCGCATAGACCGTTGCGAAGACTAGGTTGAAAGCGAGAAAGAAGCTCGCGAAGGAAGCAAACAGCGTCAGCCAGCTGACCTTCATGAAATGGTGGTACAGATCGTGCCAAACCTCACGGCGCAAGCCGTGCGTGACGATCGTCCGGTCGGTGAGAATCAGGCGCCGCGTGTTCCGCGAATGGCCGTGACCGGCGCCCCGCGCCCTGCCTTCGCGATGCGCGTCCTTCGGCTTGCTCATGGCCGCCCGGGGAGCAACCAGTCGAGCAGATCGGTCGGCTTGTCGATGATGTGATCGGCCTGCCACTGCGCAATGTCATCGACGCCAACCGAGTATCCGTAGGCGGCGGCGAAGGTGCGCACGCCGGCGGCTCGCCCCGCCTGTATGTCGCGCCGGTCGTCGCCAACGTAGACGCTGACCTGCGCGGAACAGCCGCAGTGGCGCAACGCGTACGTGATGGGCGCCGGGTCGGGCTTGGCGCGCACCGCGGTATCGCCGCTGACGACGCAGGCAGCCCGGCCATCGAGGCGCAGTTCGCGTACGAGCGGGTCGGTGAGACGGGCAATCTTGTTCGTGACGATGCCCCATTGCATCCCGGCTGCCTCGATCCGGGCGAGGGTCTCCTCCACCCCGGGGAACAGGATCGTGTGCTGGCAAAGGTGGGACTCGTAACGCTCGATGAATTCGGCCCGCAGCGCTTCATAGCCGTCAACGTCGGGACCGATGCCAAAGGCCTGTTCGATCAGGCCACGCGCCCCATGGCTGACCCAAGGGCGCAAGTCGTCCAGCGGTCGCGCGGGACGCCCGCGTTCGAGCAGGCAGCCGTTGATGGCGTTCACCAGATCCGGCGCCGTGTCGGCGAGGGTGCCGTCCAGGTCGAAGAGGACCAGGTCCGTGCGCCGTTGGGACCGAAACCTGTCAGATAGCGAGGCGCTCATGGCTCGATCAGCTGGGGCGGCAGCAGGCCATAAGGTAATTGACGCTCGTATCCGGGCCCAAGGTGAATCGCTTGGTCAGCGGGTTGTAGTGCATCCCGGTCATGGCGCGCAGCTCCAGGCCGCTGGCGCGAACGCCGCGCGCCAGCTCGCTGGGCCGCAGAAAACGCGCGTACTCGTGCGTGCCCCGCGGCAGCAGCCGCAACAGATACTCGGCGCCGACTATGGCGAAGGCAAACGCTTTGAGGTTGCGGTTGATGGTCGAGAAAAGTACGTGGCCACCGGGCCGCGCCAGCCGAGCGCAGGCTTCGATCGTGCGCGCCGGATCGGGCACATGCTCGAGCATTTCCATGCAAGTGACCAAGTCGAACTGGCCCGGCTGCTCCTGGGCCAGATCCTCGGCCGCGACCGCGCGGTATTCGACCGTGGCGCCGCTCTCCAATGCGTGCAGGCGCGCCACTTGCAAAGACTTGCCGGCCAAGTCGATGCCCAGGACCCGCGCACCCTTGGCGCTCATCGCTTCGGAAAGGATGCCCCCGCCACAACCGACGTCCACGACCCGGGATCCGGCCAGCGGCATCTGCTCCTCGATCCAATGCAGCCGCACCGGGTTGAGCTCGTGCAGCGGGCGGAAGGCACCGTGCGGATCCCACCAGCGGTGGGCCAGGTCGCTGAATTTCTTCAGCTCGGCGGGGTCGACATTGGCGTCTGGCATCAGGGATTCTCCAACGGAAGATCCGCGGCGGGCGAACCGGGTCGGCGGTTCGTTGCGGCCCGCGGCGCCCGCATCCTACCGCGTTGCGCGCCCGGCAAAAAAAAGCCCCGCCGAAGCGGGGCTCATGCTGCTGGTGGCGTTCTTACTTCGTAATGACCTTGTAACCGTCGACCTGCACTTCGACCCGGCGGTTCTTGGCTCGTCCTTCGGCAGTCTTGTTGTCGGCCACTGGATCCGCCTTGCCCTTGCCGGCAACGTGGAGCTTGTCGATGGCGATGCCATGACCGACCAGGTACTTCTCTACCGTTTCGGCACGACGCAGCGACAGCTTCTCGTTGTAGGCGACCGAGCCGATACCGTCTGTATAGCCGGTGATGGTCGCCGAGTCGAGGACGGTGAGGTCCTTGAGCTTGGCCACGAGGTCGTCCAGGCTGGCTGTCGCTGTCGGCTTGAGCGAAGCCTTGTCGAAATCAAATAGTGCATCCGCTCCGAGCGTCATCTTTTGATGCATCACTTGCTTCACCGGAGGCGGCGGCGGAGGTGGCGGGGGCGGCGGCGGCGGAGGAGGCGGCGGCGGCGGGGGCGGCGGCGGGGGCGGCGGGGGCGGAGGAGGCGGCGGCGGTTCCTTCAACTCGCAGCCGATAATCGCCATTGCGCTCGTGTAGTACCCATCTTGCCAGCACAGCCCAGTGGAGTTGCGCACCACGTTCCCCTGCGAGTCAAGAACGTGTCCCGACGGCAGCTGGCCTTTGATCGTCGGGAAACTTTGGGCGCCGGCCAACCCGGAATTTGCGCACAAGAGCGCAGCGACCGCGATGGCAATCTTTTGGTGTTGTTTCATGCTTACCCTTTTCTTTCGTGTACGGATTTCAATGCGGGGAGCGTAATCATACATAGTCCGCGCAATGCGTAACAGTGCGTCAGCGCACACAGCCTAGCTTGATGGCGCGATCGTCGAAGTTGTAAGAATTGCTTCACGCAGCTTCTGGCGGATCTGGTTTTGCCAGGGGGCGGCGGCCCGGACCACGTCATCCTCCAGGCATTTGCTGGCGGGGCTAACGACGTTGCGTTCAACCAACACCCCCTCCCCCGCCACCCAGACGTGCGAGACGTGTTCGCGTCCGGCGCAGTACACGACATGCGATATGACGTCGTGACAGGGTTGATTCTCGATACCACCGAGGTCCAGCGCGGTCAGGTCGGCATCCTTGCCTACTTCGATCGATCCGATCTTGTCCTCCAGGCCGAGCGCCTTGGCGCCGCCAAGGGTCGCGCACTCGAGCGCCGCCCAAGACGGCAGGGCGCTGGCGCTACCGGACTGGCCCTTGGCCAAAAGCGCGGCCAGCGTCGCCTCCCGCAGGATATCCAGGCGGTTATTGCTGGCCGCGCCATCCGTGCCAAGGGCGACGCCGACCCCGGCTTCAAGGAGCGCGGCCACGGGCGCGATGCCGCTCGCCAGCTTGAGATTGGAGGTCGGACAGTGCGCGACCGATGCGCCGCAGCGTGCCAGCAGATTGATCTCGGCGTCCTGCAGCTGGGTCGCGTGCACGGCGATCAGCCTTTCGCTTACGACGCCGAGCCGCTCCAGCCGTTCCAGCGGGCGCAGACCGTGCTGGCGCATCGACTGCGCCACCTCCTGTGCGGTTTCGTGCACATGCATGTGGATCGGCAGATCGAGCTCCTCGGCCAGTACCACGAGACGCCGCAACGTGGCGTCGGCCGCGGTGTAGGGCGCGTGAGGTGCCACGGTGAATCCGATGAGCGGGTCGTCCAAGAGGGCATCGCGGGCGGCAAGTCCCTGGCGCAGGTAATCGTCCGCGTCGCTGGCATAGCGGCTCGGAAAGTCGATTGTCAGGATGCCGACAACGGCGCGCAGGCCGACGCTGCGCAGGCCTTGGGCCGCTTCACCAGGGTAAAAGTACATGTCGTTACAGCACGTGATGCCGGCCCGCAGCATTTCCAGCGCCGCCAGACGGGTGCCGTCATAGACGAATTCCGGGCCGACGATGGCGCGCTCCAACGGCCAAATGCGCTCCTGCAGCCAGCGGTCCAGGGGCAGGTCGTCTCCGACGCCGCGCAGCAGCGTCATCGCGCAGTGGGCGTGCGCATTGATCAGACCGGGCAGCAGCGCGTGACGGTCGAGCACGACGCGCCGGCTCGTCGGGTAGCGCGTTCGGGCCTCGGCAATGGGCAAGACGTCCCGTATCCGGCTGCCCTCGATGACCACACCATGGTGCTCGAGCACGGTTGCCCGGGGTCGGATCGGAACGAGCCAACGGGCCTCGATCAGCGTCAGTCCAGGCTGCATGGTGCGTATCTCCTCATCCATCGTGATCCGACCGATCCCGGTTCGTGCCGGGACAACCGCCGCCCGTGCCGCCGCCTTTTCCGCCGTGGCTCGGTGCGCGGTTATACCAAGATTGCCGCGTCGGGATGGGCGCGCCCGAACACGGCAGCGCGCGGGCGCGCGCACACTGGTAAAATGCGCGGTTGCCCGTGCAAGGGTTGCGCCGCGCGCCGGTGGCGCGCGGCTGGCTGCCGCGAACCTGCCACACTGTGCTTGCGGCCGGGACGCGGGCGAGCTGCCCCAAGCCAACGCGCCTTGATTCGAAAGCGGCCAGAACCCTGCCGCAGGACCACTTCTTCGATTGCACCCGCTCATGGATTCGTTCGCCAAGGAAACCCTGCCGATCTCGCTCGAAGAGGAGATGCGCCGCTCCTATCTCGATTACGCCATGAGCGTGATCGTCGGGCGCGCGCTGCCGGATGTTCGCGACGGACTCAAGCCGGTGCACCGGCGCGTGCTGTTCGCGATGCACGAGTCGAACAACGTCTGGAATCGTCCCTACGTCAAGTGCGCCCGGGTGGTCGGCGAAGTTCTCGGGAAGTACCATCCGCACGGCGATACCGCCACCTACGACGCCTTGGTACGCATGGCGCAGGATTTCTCCTTGCGCTACAAGCTGATCGACGGACAGGGAAACTTCGGCTCGGTCGACGGCGATAACGCGGCGGCGTACCGCTACACCGAGTGCCGATTGAACAAGCTGTCCTCCGAGCTGCTGGTCGACATCGACAAGGAAACGGTCGATTTCGTGCCCAACTACGACGGCAAGGAGCGCGAGCCTACCGTGCTGCCCTCGCGCGTGCCCAACCTGCTCATCAACGGGTCGGGCGGTATCGCCGTAGGCATGGCGACCAATATCCCGCCGCATAACCTGAGCGAGGTCGTCGACGGTTGCTTGCTGCTGCTGCGCAATCCTGAGGCCACCATCGACGAGCTGATCGAGATGATCCCGGCGCCGGATTTTCCCACGGCCGGCATCATTTACGGTCTGGACGGCGTGCGCGAGGGCTACCGCACCGGCCGCGGGCGCGTGGTAATGCGTGCCAAGACGCACTTCGAGGAGATCGACAAGGGGGCGCGCAGCGCGATCATCGTCGACGAATTGCCCTACCAAGTGAACAAGCGCGCCTTGCTCGAACGCATCGCCGAATTGGTCAACGAGAAGAAGATCGAGGGCATTTCGGACATCCGCGACGAGTCCGACAAGTCGGGCATGCGCGCGGTGTTCGAGCTCAAGCGCGGCGAGGTGCCCGAGGTCGTGCTCAACAATCTGTACAAGCTGACCCAGCTGCAGGATAGCTTCGGGATGAACCTGGTCGCACTGGTCGACGGCCAGCCGCGCTTGCTCAACCTAAAGCAGATCCTGGAGTGCTTCCTGTCGCATCGGCGCGAAGTCATCACGCGGCGCACCGTTTACGACCTGCGCGAGGCGCGTCGCCGCGGCCACGTGCTGGAGGGCCTGGCCGTCGCGCTGGCCAACATCGATGACTTCATCGCCATCATCAAGGCGGCGCCGACGCCGCCGGTGGCCAAGGCCGAATTGGTCGCGCGCCGCTGGGATTCGCCCCTGGTGCGCGAGATGATGGCCCGTGCCGCCGCGCGATCGGGCTCGGTCGCGCTGTACCGCCCGGATGACCTGGACCCGGAACTCGGACCGCAGCCCGATGGCAGCTACCGGCTTTCCGAGGAGCAGGCCGAACAGATTCTGCAGATGCGCCTGCAGCGTCTTACCGGCCTGGAACAGGACAAAATCGTCGGCGAATACCGCGACGTGATGGCGCAGATCACGGACCTGATCGACGTGCTGGCGCGCCCCGAGCGCATCACCGGCATCATTCACGACGAGCTGGTGAAGGTGCGCGACGAATACGGCAATCCCTCGGGGGACCAGCGCAGGTCGCAGATCATCCGATCCACCGAGGAGCTTGCCACCGAGGACCTGATCGCCCCGCAGGACATGGCCGTGACGCTGTCGCATGCCGGCTATATCAAGAGCCAGCCCCTGGCCGATTACCGGGCGCAAAAGCGCGGCGGCCGCGGCAAGCAGGCGGCGGCGGCTCGCGAGGACGACTGGATCGAGCAGCTGTTCATCGCCAATACGCACGATACGATCCTGTGCTTTTCCAACCGCGGGCGACTGTACTGGCTCAAGGTCTGGGAAGTGCCGCAGGGTTCGCGCATGTCGCGGGGCAAGCCCATCGTCAATATGTTCCCGCTGGCCGAGTCAGAGAAGATCACGGTCATCCTGCCGGTCAAGGCCTTCGATGCGGACCACTTTGTCTTCATGGCGACCGCCTACGGAACCGTGAAAAAGACGCCGCTGGTCGATTTTTCCAACCCGCGCAAGGCGGGCATCATCGCCGTCGATCTGGATCCGCAGGACTATTTGATCGGCGCGGCCATTACCGACGGGCATCACGATGTGATGCTGTTCTCGGACTCCGGCAAGGCGGTGCGGTTTGACGAGAATGATGTGCGCCCGATGGGGCGCCAGGCACGCGGCGTGCGGGGCATGCACCTCGACGACACGGCATGCGTGATTGCGCTGCTGGTGGCCGAGGACGAGGCGCAGAATGTGTTGACCGCGACGGAAAACGGCTTTGGCAAGCGCACGCCGATCGCCGAGTACACACGCCACGGACGCGGCACCAAGGGCATGATTGCCATTGCCACTTCCGAGCGCAATGGCCGCGTGGTGGCGGCGACGCTGGTGCACGAGAGCGACGAAATCATGCTGATCACGACGGCCGGGGTGCTGATCCGCACGCGCGTATCGGAGATTCGTACCATGGGGCGGGCCACGCAAGGCGTGACCCTGATTGCGCTCGATCCCGGGACGACGCTCTCGGGTCTGCAGCGAGTGGTCGAAACGGATGCGGAGGTAAACGGCAATGGTGCCGACGATACGGCGACGCCGGATCCCTCGCCCCCAGATCCGGCGTCATCGGATCCGGCATCTTCCGATTCGCAATAGCGCAGGGTGACGATGGAAATGAGGCATTGCAGCCTGGCAACGACGGACGCGGCGGCGGACCTGCCGGATACGGCGGTGCAAAAACGGTGACGATCTCGGGAGAGCGATGAACGAGCGGCTCAAGCAGGTACGCGAGCAGATCGACGCGATCGATCGACAACTGGTCGAGTGCCTCAACGAGCGCGCGCGCCTGGTGGCAGAGGTCGGGCGAATCAAGCAGGACTCTGGCGCTCCGATCTTCCAGCCGGAGCGCGAAGCCGAGGTGATCCGGCGCGTGATCCAGGCCAGTCAAGGACCACTGCCGCCTGCTTCGATGGAGGCGATTTACCGCGAAATCATGTCCGCGGCGCGCGCGATGCAGCGGCCGTTGAGCGCTGCCTACCTGGGTCCGCAGGGCACCTTTTCCGAATTGGCCATGCTCAAGAGGTTCGGCGGCTCGACCCGGGCGCTGCCCTGCGCGTCGATCGACGAGGTATTCCGCGCGGCCGAGTCCGAGCAAGCCGACTATGCGGTCGTGCCGGTGGAGAACTCTTCCGAGGGCGCGGTCTCGCGATCGCTGGACCTGCTGCTGGCCACACCCCTGTTCATCGTATCCGAGGTATCGGTATCGGTCCATCTGCATCTGCTAACGCGCTCGGCCAGCCTCGAGGGAGTCACGCGGGTGCTGGGTCACTCCCAGGTTCTGGGCCAATGCGTCGCTTGGCTCAACCAGCACGCGCCGTCGCTCGAACGCGTTCCGGTGGCCAGCAACGCCGAGGCGGCGCGCCTGGCCAGCCTCGATTCCACAGTGGCCGCGATCGCGGGGGACCAGGCGGCCGTGCGCTACGGCCTGCAAACCGTAGCCGCCTTCATCCAGGACGATGCGCACAACCGTACGCGTTTCGTCGTGCTTGGGCGCCAGCAGACCAAGCGCAGCGGCAATGACAAGACCTCACTGATCTTGTCCGTTGCCAACCGTGCCGGTGCGGTCTACGAGATGTTGGCTCCGCTGGCTCACCATGGGGTATCGATGACGCGGTTCGAGTCGCGTCCGGCGCGCAATGGCGCCTGGGATTACCACTTCTTCGTCGATGTCGAAGGCCATGCCAGCGACAAGCACGTCGCCGAGGCGCTGAGGGAGTTGCAGCAGACCTGTGCCTTCTATCGCTGCCTTGGCTCCTATCCGAGGGACGCATGAAAGACAACCCCGCGGCTTCAAAGCCGCGATCCCCAGCGTCGGCCTTGCCCGACGCGCTCGATTACGTGGCTGCGATTGCCCCGTATACGCCTGGCAAGCCGATCGAAGACCTGGCGCGTGAGTTCGGTCTGCCGTTGCAGCAGATTGTCAAGCTGGCGTCCAATGAGAACCCCCTGGGCGCACCGGAATCGGCCTTGCAGGCGATGCGGGCGGCGCTCGCCGATGCCGGGCGCTACCCCGACGGCAATGCCTACGCACTCAAATCGGCGCTGGCGCAGCGGCTGGCGGTGCCGCAGGATTGGCTGACGATCGGTAGTGGCAGCAACGACATTCTGGAGATGGCCGCCAGCGCCATGCTCGCGCCCGGACGCAGCTGCGTCTACTCGCAGTATTCCTTCGCCGTCTATGCCCTGGCCACGCAGGCGCGCGGCGCCCGCGCGATCGTCGTGCCGGCAAGCGGTTACGGCCACGACCTGCCACAAATGGCACGGGCCATCGCAGCCGACACGCGCCTGGTCTACGTGGCCAATCCGAACAATCCAACGGGCACTTTCGTCTCGGCCGCAGCGCTTGAAGCGTTTCTTGCCGAGGTCGATCCGCGCGTGGTCGTGGTGCTCGACGAGGCGTACAACGAGTACCTGCCGTTATCGTTGCGGTACGACGCCATTGCCTGGGTGCGGCGTTTTCCGAACCTGCTGGTCTCGCGCACCTTTTCCAAGGCGTTCGGGCTGGCCGGGATGCGCGTTGGCTACGGTGTGGCCCAGGGCGCCCTGAGCGACCTGCTCAACCGGGTGCGGATGCCGTTCAATGTCTCGTCGGCGGCCCAGGCCGGGGCTTGCGCGGCATGGCAAGATGAGGCCTTCTTGCAGCGCAGCTACGAGTGCAACCGCGCTGGTCTGGAGACGCTGAGCGCGGCGCTGACCGCCCTGGGACTGCAGATCGTGCCCAGCTATGCCAATTTTGTCCTGGTGCGGGTCGGACCGGCGGCGCGGGTCTATGAGGAACTGCTGGCTCGTGGCGTGATCGTACGGCCCGTGGCCAATTACGGCCTGCCCGAGTGGCTGCGTGTCACGGTGGGCCTGCCTCAGGAGAACCAGCGGTTTCTTCAGGCGCTGCCGCAGGCGCTGGCCGCGGTCCGGACATGAAGCTGGCCCTGATCGGCTGCGGCCTGCTGGGCGGATCGCTGGCGGCAGCTTGGCGCGCCAACGTACCGGTTGACGCGGTTCGCGGATTTGACAGCGACCCGGCGCGGGTCGAGCAGGCAGTCCGTCTGGGGCTGATCGACGCCGGTGCGCCGAGCATCGCCGAGGCGGTGGCCGACGCCGATTGCATCGCGCTGGCCGTTCCGGTCGGGGCGCTCGCGGACCTGTTTTCGGTGCTGTCCGTGCACGCCCGCGCCGACGCCGTCATCACCGACGTGGGCAGCACCAAGGTCGAGTTGATGCAGCGCGCCCGGGCCAGCCTGGGCCAGACTTACAAACGCTACGTGCCGGCGCACCCGATCGCCGGCGGCGCATTGCCGGGGCTGGATCACGCCAGCGCCCAGTTGTTTGTCGACCGCTGGGTGATCACCACGCCCGATGAGCTGACCGATGTCACCGCGCTCGAGCGCATCGAACAGATTTGGCGCGCCTGCGGCGCTACGGTCGGGCGCATGAGCGCGGCGGAACATGACCGTGTGTTTGCCGCGGTAAGCCATCTGCCCCACGTGCTGGCGTTTGCCCTGGTCCATCTGATTGCCGGGCAGGCGGACGGGGAACGCAAGCTGCAATACGCCGGGGCCGGTTTTCGGGACTTCACCCGAATTGCCGCAAGCGACCCGACGATGTGGCGCGACATCGCTCTTGCCAATCGGTCCGCACTCGGCGAGGAACTCGCCCGGTACCGTGCCGAACTCGATCAACTCCAAGTGGCAATTGATGTCGGCGACGCAGCCGCGCTCGACCGGCTTTTCGCCCGGTCCAGCCAGGTGCGGCGCGCGCAAACCTTCGGCGCGCGCGTCAGGGCATCTGACCGTGACGCCGACGCCGGTTGCGGGGGGCTGGAGCAATGATTCAGCCGATGCAGCCGCCGAGCGGCGCCGAGGCAGGCCGTGCGTGGCCAGCGCAGCTGACAATTGCGCCCATCGCCCACGCCCAGGGCGACGTGCAATTGCCCGGATCCAAGAGCATGTCCAATCGGGCCTTGCTGCTGGCGGCATTGGCGCAAGGCTCGACGCGACTGGCGGGGCTGCTCGATGCCGACGACACGCGCGTGATGATCGCCGCCTTGCGCGCACTGGGGATCACCGTCGAACGCGATGGCGACGCGGTACTCGTGCACGGTTGCGCCGGCCGCATTCCGGCGCGCCAGGCGGATTTGCACCTGGGCAATGCCGGGACCGCGATGCGGCCCCTCACGGCCGCTTTGGCGTTTGCCGGCGGCCGCTACCGTCTCGACGGGGTGGCGCGCATGCGCGAGCGGCCCATCGGCGACCTGGTCGAGGCGTTGCGCGCCGCGGGAGCGCGGATCCGCTACTTGGGCAACCCGGGTTTTCCGCCGCTGCTCGTCGAACCCGGTGAGCCCTTGGCGGCGGGCCAGACCGTCGGGACGGTTCGCGTTCGCGGCAATGTCTCGAGCCAATTTCTCAGCGGCTTGCTGATGGCTGCACCGACGCATGCGGCGGTCGCGGGCCTGCGCATCGAGACCGAGGGTGAATTGATTTCCCAACCGTACGTGGCGATGACCGTGGCGATGATGCGCGAGTTCGGCGCCCGAGTGCAGGTCGACGGCAACGGTTACGTCGTGGACGCTTGCATGTACCGCTCTCCCGGAACCTATGCCATCGAAGGGGACGCATCCGGTGCCTCCTACTTCTTGGCTCTGGGCGCGATCGCCGGGGGCCCGGTCCGGGTGCGCGGCGTCGGCCGAACCAGCCTGCAAGGCGATTTGGCGTTTACCCAGGTGCTCGAGTCGATGGGCGCTCTGGTGACCATGGGGGATGACTGGGTGCAGGTCCAGGGGGCCGGCGCCGGCATGGACGGCGTTGCGGAAGCAAATGCCGGACCCGCGGCGCAACCGCCTCGGCCCTTCCCGTTGCGCGCGGTCGACTTCGACGCAACGGCCATCCCGGATGCGGCGATGACAGCCGCTGTGTTGGCCTTGTTTGCGCGCGGCACGACCCGGCTGCGCGGCGTCGGTTCGTGGCGCGTCAAGGAAACGGACCGCATTGAGGCCATGGCCAACGAGCTGACCAAGCTGGGCGCGCAGGTGCAATCGGGCCCCGACTGGATTGCCATCACGGCGCCGGCAAGATTGCGTGAAGCTGAGGTCGATACCTACGAAGACCATCGCATGGCCATGTGCCTGTCCCTTGCGGCGGCGGCCGGCGTTGCGGTGCACGTGCGCGATCCTGGCTGCGTTGCCAAGACATTCCCCGCGTATTTCGACCAGCTCGAGCGCCTGTGCGCCCCCTGGCGTGCCTCGGGGGTCCGCGGATGAACAAGGCATCCGCGGATCGCTCCACCGCGCGCATCCTGGCGCCGGTCATTGCCATCGATGGGCCGACGGCTTCGGGCAAGGGAACCGTTGCTCAGCGGGTCGCCGCTGAGCTCGGATTTGCCTGCCTCGACAGCGGCGCGCTGTACCGCATCGTGGGGCTGCTGGCGCTCGAACAGGGGGTCGATCTGGACGACGGGCCCGCGTTGGCCGCCCTGGCGAGCGCTCTGCGACCGGTGTTTGCCGACGGTCGCATCCGGTTGGCTGACCGAGACATCACCGAGGCGATCCGCAGCGAAGAGGTCGGCCGCGCCGCCTCGCGCGTGGCGGCGCTGCCGCTCTTGCGCCGGGCGCTGCTGGAGCTGCAACGTCGCCAACGACGCCTGCCCGGTCTGGTCGCCGACGGACGGGACATGGGAACGGTGGTTTTCCCCGATGCCTGTTTGAAGGTCTATTTGCAGGCAGATGTCCGAGTGCGCGCCGAGCGCAGGCTTAACCAGTTGATCGCAAAAGGATATTCTGCTACGCTTACCGACCTTTTGCAGTCTTTGCGCGAGCGCGACGAGCGCGACCTGACGCGTGAATGCGCACCACTGGCGGCGGCGCCGGATGCGAGGGTACTCGACAGCAGTGCTCTTAGCGTCGATCAGGTCGTCGAGCAGGTGCTGGCGTGGTATCGCGGCGTTTGATGCTGCGGCCACGAGGTTGGTTGTGTTGGAATCATTTTTGAAGTTAGGGGCACGACGGAGAATTCTCCCGCGTGCATTTGATCAACTCCGCCCGGGTGCAATACCTCGGTGAGAACGAAAGTCCGAAGGTCCTCATGTCCTCAACTGCCATTTTGAACAACCCGCAAGCTGCCCCCGAATCCTTTGCGGCGCTTTTCGAAGAGAGCCTGACGCGCCATGAGATGCGCGCTGGCGAAGTCATTACCGCCGAGGTCATCCGCGTCGATTTCAACTTCGTCGTCGTCAATGCCGGTCTCAAGTCCGAGGCCTACATTCCGATCGAGGAATTCCGCAACGACCTGGGCGAAGTCGACGTCAAGCCGGGCGATTTCGTCTCGGTCGCCATTGAAGCGCTGGAAAACGGCCATGGTGACACGATCCTCTCGCGCGACAAGGCCAAGCGACTGGCTGCCTGGCTGAACCTGGAAAAGGCGCTCGAGAGCGGCGAACTGGTGACCGGCACGATCAGCGGCAAGGTCAAGGGCGGGTTGACCGTCATGACCAACGGCATCCGGGCCTTTCTGCCCGGCTCGCTGGTCGACACGCGGCCGGTCAAGGACACGTCCCCGTACGAGGGCAAGACGCTCGAATTCAAGGTGATCAAGCTCGACCGCAAGCGCAACAACGTGGTTGTCTCCCGGCGCGCGGTGGTCGAGGCAAGCATGGGCGAGGAACGCGCACGCCTGCTCGAAAACCTCAAGGAAGGCTCGATCGTCAAGGGCGTCGTCAAGAACATCACCGACTACGGCGCGTTTGTCGACCTGGGCGGCATCGACGGGCTGCTGCATATCACCGATCTGGCCTGGCGACGCGTACGTCACCCCAGCGAGGTCGTGCTCGGTCGGCCAGGAACTGACGGCCAAGGTTCTCAAGTTCGACCAGGACAAGAATCGCGTGTCGCTGGGCGTCAAGCAGCTGGGCGAGGATCCGTGGGTGGGATCTGGGCCGCCGGTATCCGCAGGGCACGCGTCTTTTTGGCAAGGTCACCAACATCACGGACTACGGCAGCTTCGTCGAGATCGAACCCGGCATCGAGGGCCTGGTGCACGTGTCCGAAATGGACTGGACCAACAAGAACGTCGATCCGCGCAAGATCGTCCAGCTCGGCGACGAGGTCGAGGTCATGGTGCTCGAGATCGACGAGGATCGCCGCCGGATTTCGCTGGGCATGAAGCAGTGCCGGCCCAATCCCTGGGACGACTTCGCGATCGCCCACAAAAAGGGCGACAAGGTCAAGGGGGCGATCAAGTCGATCACCGACTTTGGGGTGTTCATCGGCCTGCCCGGCGGTATCGACGGGCTGGTTCACCTGTCGGACCTGTCCTGGAGCGAAAGCGGCGAGGATGCGGTGCGACGCTTCAAGAAGGGCGAGGAACTCGAAGCCCTGGTGCTGGCAATCGACGTTGAGCGCGAGCGCATTTCCCTGGGCGTCAAACAGCTGGGCGGCGATCCGTTCAACAATTTCGCTCACTCGCACGACAAGGGATCGCTGGTCAACGGCACGGTGAAGAGCGTCGATGCCAAGGGCGCGGTGATCTCGTTGGGCGACGACATTGAAGGCTACCTGCGTGCGCTCCGAAATTGCTCCGGACCGCGTGGAAGATGCCCGCAACCACCTCAAGGAAGGAGATACGGTTCAGGCGATGATCATCAACGTCGACCGCAAGAACCGTAACATCAACCTGTCGATCAAAGCCAAGGACAATGCAGAAACCGCCGAGGCAATGGCGCGCATGCAGTCCGAAGCCACCACTGGGACGACCAATCTCGGCGCGTTGCTCAAGGCCAAGCTCGAACCGCAAGCCAAGTAGTGAATGGGTCGGCGGCGAACCGGCGCTCAAGCGCACCGGTTGCGTCTTCTCGATGGCTGTTGTCGTTTGGTTGTTGGTATCGTTTCCACCGTTTCGTTGAATTGCGTTCTCCATGACTGCGTCCCGCGGCCTGACAAAATCGGAGCTGATCGTGCGCCTGGCGGCACGCAATCCGCGGCTGACCGCGCGCGATGCCGATGAGGCCGTCAAGCTCATCTTGGACATGCTGGGCGCCTCGCTGGCGCAGGGCGGACGCATCGAGATCCGCGGATTCGGCAGTTTTTCCCTCAATTACCGACCGGCGCGCATCGGGCGCAACCCAAAGTCGGGGGAACGCGTGGAGGTGCCGGCCAAGCACGTGCCGCATTTCAAGGCCGGGAAGGAATTGCGCGAGCGCGTCGATGGCGGCGGCGACGCTCCCAAGGGCGGCGGCGTGCACGCCGCCAGGGGCCAGTCTACGTCGACGGCCAACGACGAATAGCAGCACACCTGCGCTCGCCGCCGTAGAATTCTGAAAACCCCAGCGGGGCAACGCGAAAGGGCTGCATGGACCTGATTGCCTGGATTGGCCGCCTGATCTTCTTCTTACTGGTGTTGCTCCTGGCCCTGGAAAACACGGCGACCGTGCCGGTGCGTTTGAGCTCCTCGATCGAGTGGCAGAACGTCCCGCTGATGGTGGTCATCCTGGTGTGCTTCGTCGCCGGGGTACTGGCCGGAACGCTGGCCCTGTTGCCCCGCCTCGTGCGCCTGGGGCGCCAGGCGGCACAGCGGCCAGCGCTCGAGACGGCGGCCGTGCAGCAGGCGGCCGAGCTGGCCCTCACCCGCGCTGCGCGCCAAGGGGGTGCCGCGGGCGACCTGGAACTGGAGAGCCGTGGCCGGCGCTGAGCGGCGCCACGCTCAGGCAAGCTGTCCATGGATTTGCAACTTTGGTATTTGTTGGCGCTGCCACTGCTGTTTCTGGTTGGTTGGTGGGCACGCGGTTACGAGGCGCGTGTGCGCGCCTCCGATCGTGGGGGTGCGCCAGAGTCCTTGTTCCGCGGACTGAACTTGCTGCTCAATGACCAGCACGATCGCGCGATCGATGCATTCATCGCGATTGCCAAGCTCGACCCGGAAACGATCGAGCTGCATTACGCGCTCGGCAACCTCTTTCGTCGACGCGGCGAATTCGAGCGCGCGGTGCGCATACATAATTACCTGCTCAGCCGAGCCGATTTGCCTTCTTCCGAGCGCGCCAACGCGCTGGCGGAACTGGCGCAAGATTATCTTAAGGGCGGCCTGCTTGACCGCGCCGAGTCCTGCTTCGGTGAACTCGTCGAGGATCCACGACACCGCTTCGAGGCACTACGCGCACTGCTGCGCATCCACGCGATGGAGCGCGACTGGGAGGGCGCGATCGATTGCGCGCGCCGGCTCGAACGCGAGGCTGGCGAGACCCATCGCGTGGCCATCGCGCATTTCAACTGCGAAATCGCCGAGCAAGCCGTTGCCCGCAATGACCTCGAGGGCGCCAAGCGCTGCTTGGAGGAGGCGCTGGTGGCGAACCGCAACTCGGTGCGCGCCAGCATCCTGGCCGGCGATATTGCCCATCGCGTCGGGGACAATGCCTCGGCTATCGAACATTGGTTGCGCATCGCCACCGATGCGCCAGAATACCTGCCCTTGATCGCCGACCGCCTTACTTCCGCGATGGATGCCCAGGGACGCCGTGCCGAGGCGCTGAACCTGCTGCGTCGCGAACTGCTCGACCATCCTTCCGTGGATCTGCTCGACGTTGGCTATCGGCGAGCGCAGGAGTGGGAGGGTCCGGCCGCCGGCGAGACGATGTTGCGCGAGGAACTCAAGCGCCATCCTTCCTTGCTGGGGTTCGAGCGCCTGCTGGCCATCCGTGCCGCCTCGGCGCAGGGGGATCGCGAGCTCGAGCTGTTGCGTGGCCTGATCAGCGTGCAGGCGCGCAACCTTGCGCGTTACCGCTGTGGCACGTGCGGATTTCGCACGCGGGCATTTCACTGGCAGTGCCCAGGCTGTGCCAGCTGGGACAGCTACTCGCCCAAGCGCATTGAGGAATTGGACGCGGGTGCATGAACCGTTACCGCAGCATGGATTCGACCATCGGCAACACGCCGTTGGTGCGCCTGCAGCGCATCGAGGCTGAGGCCTTGGCCGAGCGCGGCAATCTGGTCCTGGTCAAGCTCGAAGGTGCCAATCCCGGCGGTTCGGTCAAGGACCGGCCGGCCCGCTCGATGCTCGAGCGGGCGCAGGAACGCGGCGAGATCCGACCGGGCGATCGGCTCATCGAGGCCACCAGTGGAAATACCGGCATCGCCCTGGCCATGATTGCCGCGATGAAGGGCTATCGCATGACGCTGATCATGCCCGATAACCTTTCGGCCGAGCGGCGCGCTTCGATGCAGGCCTACGGTGCGGAACTGATACTGACGCCGGCTGCCGACGGGGGCATGGAGGGCGCTCGTGACCTGGCGATGCGGATGCAGGCACAGGGCCAGGGCAGGGTCCTCGACCAGTTCGCCAACGAAGACAACCCTCGAGCCCACTACGAAACGACCGGGCCGGAGATTTGGCGCCAGACCGGCGGGACCATCACGCATTTCGTGTCCAGCATGGGAACGACGGGGACCATCATGGGGGTGTCGCGGTTCCTAAAGGAGTGCAACCCGGCGATCCAGATCGTCGGCGCGCAGCCGGCGGACGGCTCGCAGATCCCGGGCATCCGCAAATGGCCGCCGGCCTATCTGCCGAAGATCTACGAACCCAGCCGCGTCGACCGGATCGAGACGGTCTCGCAGCAGGAGGCCGAGGAACGCACGCGGCAGTTGGCCCGGATCGAGGGCCTGCACGCCGGCATCTCCTCTGGGGGTGCGCTGCAGGTGGCGCTGCGCGTAGCTGCGCAGGTGCGCGACGCGACGATCGTATTTATCGCTTGCGACCGCGGCGATCGCTACTTGTCCACGGGCGTTTTCTCTTCCACCGACGCCACAGCGTAAGCGCCGTCGCCTCGCTGAATCCGGCCGGGGAGACGGCCCGCGTACTGTGGGGAGCCGCGGTTCTACCTTGTCGGTCCTTCGCGCAGCAGAGCCGACCCCGGTGCAGGTGGTGCGCCGGGCCCGCGTGCAAATTGCGCTTTGGGTTCGCAACGGGCGCCCAGCCTCGATCGGCCGGTCGGGGCCTCAGGGACGACTTCAAGTCGGCGTCAAGAAGCTGTCTTACACTCGGTCAACCGCCATGATCGTTGCGGCCCATCAATCCATCGCCTGACCTGCCCATGACTACATCGAAGAAGACCGACGCCTCGAAGAACACCGACGCATCGAAGAACACCGACGACATCCTGCGCCGCATCAAACTCGACCTTATCGACGAGTACGACGAGGAGCTCGAACTCGAGATCGAGGACCGCACGGCCGAGAACGTGCTGGCCAGCGCCGAGGAGGGCTTCGTCGACGAAGGGCGTGCAGAGCGCCTGAACTATTTTCGGGCGCTGTTTCGCTTGCAGGCCGAGCTCGTCAAGCTGCAGGACTGGGTGGTTGCCGCCGGACAGAAGGTAGTCATCGTGTTCGAGGGACGCGATGCCGCGGGCAAGGGCGGGGTGATCAAGCGCATCACACAGCGGCTGAACCCGCGCGTATGCCGAGTCGTAGCCCTGCCCGCGCCCAATGATCGCGAGCGCACCCAATGGTATTTCCAGCGCTACACACCGCACCTGCCGGCGGCCGGCGAGATCGTGCTGTTTGACCGCAGCTGGTACAACCGCGCCGGGGTCGAGCGCGTGATGGGTTTTTGCGCCGAGGGCGACGTGGAGGAATTCTTCCGTTCGGTCCCGGAATTCGAGCGTATGCTGGTCCGGTCCAAAATCAAGCTCATCAAGTACTGGTTCTCGATCACCGACGAGGAGCAGCATGCGCGCTTTCTCGGACGCATCGTCGATCCGCTGAAGCAGTGGAAGCTGAGCCCCATGGACCTTGAATCGCGGCGCCGTTGGGAGGAGTACACCAAGGCCAAGGAGTCCATGCTCGAGCGCACCCACATCGCCGAAGCTCCCTGGTGGGTCGTGCAGGCCGTGGACAAGAAGAAGGCAAGGCTCAACTGCATTCACCATCTCCTGGGGCAGTTTCCCTATCATGAGGTTGAGCGGCCGACGATCCAGCTGCCGGAGCGCATACGCCATCCGGACTACAGCCGACAGCCGGTGCCGGCCTCGATGATCGTCCCGGAGATCTACTAAGGCGCGCCGGCCGCGACGCTCGCTGTGGCGCGCGTCCCATGCGGAGGCGACAAAGTGCGCGGTCGCTGGGACGAGCGCGGCCAGGCAGGCAATCGCAGGCGTGGTCTCATCGCGTGCGTGGTCGCGCCCCAGGCTTGTCCTGCACGACGGAAAGCAGCCTCGTGGCCAGCGCAGCAAATTGCGCGTCGTCGCCGCTTGTTTGAAAGCGAATCAAGCCGGATCCGTCGTCCAGATGAGACACGGGCCCGGGGTCGCCCAGGCGGCGCTGCAGCTCGCGCGCAATCGCCGGACCGGTTTCGATGATCGTCGCCGAGCGCGCCACGCGCGAGATGGCATGGCGCAGAAACGGGTAATGGGTGCAGCCCAGAACGAGCGTATCGGCGCCCTCATCGAGCAGGGGCTGGACCGCGTTGTGCACCAGTGTATGGGCACGCGTCGAATCGAGCTCGCCCGACTCGACCAGCTCCACCCATCCTTGCCCTGCTTGCCCGGCAAAACGCACGCCGGGCGACTCGATCCGCACGCGCTCCAGCAATTCGCGGTAGCGCCGGCTGGCCAGCGTGGCGCGCGTTGCCAGCACGCCGACCACGCCGGTGCACGTCGCCTTGGCTGCGGGCTTGAGCCCAGGCTCGACGCCCACCACAGGTACCGGCGACCAGGCGCGCAGTTCGTCGATTGCGCTGGCCGTGGCCGTGTTGCACGCGATCACGAGCGCGGATACCGATTGCTCCAGCAGGCGCGCACAGCAGGCGTGCGTACGCTCAAGAATTTCCCGGTCGCTGCGAGTGCCGTAGGGTGCAAAGGCCGTATCGGCGAAATACGCGATCGGCTGGGCGGGCATCGCGGCATGGATGGCCGCGACAATGGACAAGCCGCCGGCACCCGAATCGAAGACCCCGATGGCACTCACGGCGCCATCATCCCGAGACCACCGGGATGTTGGCGATTCTCTGGCTCCATTCGCGCGGACCGGTCTGATGCACCGACGTGCCCCCCGAATCGACGGCAACGGTCACCGGCATGTCGGCCACCTCGAATTCGTAGACCGCCTCCATGCCCAGATCGGCGAAGGCGACGACGCGGGCCTTGCGGATCGCCTTGGCCACCAGATAGGCCGCGCCGCCCACGGCCATGAGATAGGCCGAGTGATGCTGGCGAATTGCTTCAATGGCGCCCGGCCCGCGCTCGGCTTTGCCCACCATCGCCAGCAGGCCCGTCTGTGCGAGCATCATCTCGGTGAACTTGTCCATCCGCGTGGCGGTGGTTGGCCCTGCGGGTCCGACCACCTCGTCGCGAACCGGATCCACCGGGCCGACGTAATAGATGACGCGCCCGCGAAAATCCACCGGCAGCGGTTCGCCGCGGGCCAACATGTCCTTGATGCGCTGGTGGGCCGCGTCGCGCCCAGTCAGCAGGCGCCCGTTCAAAAGGAGCGTCTGACCCGGCTTCCAGGAGGCGACTTCCTCGGGCGTGAGGGCATCCAGGTCGACACGGCGCGAGCGCGCGGCATCGGGTTGCCAGTTGACATCGGGCCATTGCGACAAGGGCGGTGCTTTCAGGTGGGCCGGACCCGAGCCGTCGAGCACGAAATGCACGTGCCGCGTGGCCGCGCAGTTGGGGATCATGGCCACGGGCTTACCCGCCGCGTGCGTCGGGTATTCGCGGATCTTGACGTCGAGCACCGTCGTCAGACCGCCCAGACCCTGGGCCCCGATACCCAGGGCGTTGACCTTTTCGTAGAGCTCGACGCGCAGCTTCTCCACGTCGTTGCGCGGTCCGCGCGCTAGCAGCTCGTGCATGTCAATGTCGTCCATCAGCGACTGCTTGGCCAGGAGCATCGCCTTTTCCGCGGTGCCGCCGATGCCGATGCCCAGCATGCCCGGTGGACACCAACCGGCCCCCATGGTCGGCACGGTCTTGAGCACCCAGTCGACGATCGAATCGCTCGGATTGAGCATGACCAGCTTGGACTTGTTCTCGGATCCCCCGCCCTTGGCGGCGACCGTGATCTCCAGCGTGTTGCCCGGCACCAGCTCGACCTGGATCACGGCCGGCGTATTGTCCTTGGTGTTGCGCCGCGCGCCTTCGGGCGGGCTGACGATGGAAGCGCGCAGGGGGTTGTCCGGATCCAGGTAGGCACGGCGCACGCCCTCGTTGACCGCCGCCTCGAACCCCTCGTCGAAGCCCTCCCAGTGCAGGTTCATCCCGACCTTGGCGAAGACGTTGACGATCCCAGTGTCCTGGCACAGGGGTCGACGCCCTTCGGCGCACATGCGCGAGTTGGTCAGGATCTGGGCGATGGCATCCTTGGCCGCGGGGCTTTGCTCCCGCTCATAGGCCCGTGCCAGGTGCTGGATGAAATCCACGGGGTGGTAGTAGCTGATGAACTGCAGCGCGTCGGCGATGCTTTCCACCAGGTCGGCCCGGCGTATCGTGCTTCCAGTTGCGTTCATCGCTCACCCCTGCGTTGCAAAAAGGCATGCGCCGCACGGCCAGCCAGCGGCCCGCGACGCGCTCGGAAATGGGGGCATTTTATCGACTCTGCGCGCAAGGGTGCGCGGGCGTGGCCAGGGACTTGAATTGACCGTGTTTCATCCCCATCTGCGGGGCGTAGGGGGGCGCGGTACCGGCGTTTTGTTGGCGGAGCCCGGAACGGCCGCAAGTCGGCCGAGTGTTACGGCCATTTTCTTGAGGGTTGCTATGAAGCGCATCGCTCTTTTCATACTGACGAACCTGGCGATCGTGGTCCTGCTCGGCGCGGTGACGAGCGTGCTCGGCCTGAATCGATTCTTGACGGCCCAGGGGTTGAATGTCGTCGATCTCATGGGTTACGCCTTGGTGATCGGGTTCGCAGGCTCGTTTTTTTCCCTGTTGATCAGCAAGCCGGTGGCAAAATGGTCGACCGGCGCGCGCGTCATCGGGCAACCCCAGAGTGCCCAGGAATCCTGGCTGCTGCAGACGGTCGGCAGACTGGCCGAGCAGGCTGGCCTGCAGATGCCCGAGGTGGCCATTTACGAGGGTGAGCCCAATGCGTTCGCGACAGGGGCCTTTCGCAACCGCGCGTTGGTCGCGGTTTCGACGGGCTTGCTCGAGACCATGAACCGCCAGGAACTGGAGGCGGTGCTCGGACACGAGGTGAGCCATATCGCCAACGGGGACATGGTGACCATGACCCTGCTGCAAGGCGTGATCAACACGTTCGTCGTCTTTCTCTCCCGGGTCATCGGCTACGCCATCGACCGGCTGATCCTGCGCAATGAGGACGATGCGCCCGGCGCGGGGTATTACATCAGCACCATCGTGCTTGACATTTTCCTGGGGCTGCTCGGATCGATGATCGTCGCATGGTTCTCCCGTCAGCGCGAGTTCCGCGCCGACGCAGGTTCCGCGCGCCTGCTCGGATCGAGTCAGCCGATGGTTCAGGCGCTGCGACGGTTGGGGGGCGTCGAATCGGCCGACCTGCCCAAGCAGATTAGCGCCATGGGCATCAGCAGCGGGCCGGCCGGTTTTCTCTCGTTGTTGGCCAGCCATCCGCCCATCGAGGTGCGCATCCGCGCGCTGCAGGCAGCGCCTGCCCCCTGACCGGCCGCGTCGTCGGGCTTGGACTAGCCGTTGCGCACCCAGATGCGCCAGCGTTCGTCGGGGCGCGCGCGGCGCTGCCCTTCCCAGGACAGGGTCCACATTCCGTGCACACCGGGTGGCGCGTCGTCATCCAGCGTGGAGCGTTTGGAATCGTGGTGCAGCGCCAGCGGGCAGCTCTCCGAGGATCCCTCCCGGTCGAAACGGATCTTGCCGTAGTAGGCGATGAGCGCCCGCTCCGGCAGGCCGATCCGGTGCGCCTGGACGCAGCCTTGTCCCAGGCCGCGGGCGCGCAGCTGCGCGGCTAGCTCCACCGCGAACTTGCGGTAGGAGAAGACGTAATCGACCGCCGGCAGGTATAGCAGATTGGCCGCGATCCAGATGGCGGTCACCCCGCCGGCAGCTAGCAGGGGGCCGCGCCAAAGCACGGGTGGCCGGCGAAGGATGCGCCAGGCAATCAATTGCAACCAGGCGAGGGTAGCGATACCCGCCAGAACAAGGGCGGCAATGTGCACGTGATCCGTGTACCCAGGCGTCAACCGGGCGATCGAACTTGCCATCGCCTTGGGCACGCCCGTCTCCATGGCGACGTAGTACGCCCATAGCATGACCAGCAGCAGCGAGAACAAGGCGATGGCGAGCCAGTCGATCACGTTGTCGAGGGTGCGGCGCAGGGTGGTGGCGCCGTAGGCGGCTAGCGCGACCAGGGGGGGCAAAATGCCGACGGCGGCCAGTTCGTCAAGCGGCGCGGACAGGAACAGGGCCAAGCTCAGCCCGATGAGCAGCAACAAGGGCCGCTCCATGTGTGCCTGTCCCAGGCTTGAGCGCCAAGCGTAGACGGCCCACAAGGCGAGCGGCCACAAGGGCCAGAAGAACCACGATCCGTCGCGTGCCAGCCAGGTAGCGTCGCTCAGGCTGGGCCAGCCGAACGGTATCGACAGGCTCCAGCTTTCGAAGAATTGCTCGGCTTGGGTCGGGTACCAATGAAACGCCGCCAGCGGCCACGAGGCCGCTAGGCACAAGGCGACCAGAAGAAGCAAACCGCTGGCCGTCGCCATGCGACTGGCGCGGATGCCGGCCTTTACACGCGCTCGCCAAAAGGCGCCCAGACAGCCGAGCAGCAGTCCAGCGGCCGGCAGCGGACCCTGGGTCAAGGCAAAGCAACCAGCGGCAAGTCCAGCCAGCACGGCGGCAAATTCCAACCACCACTCGATCAGGCTGGTGGCCAACATGGCGATTGCAACGCAGGCGACGCTGGCGCTATCAGCCCGGGTCTGGTGCAGGCGCCAGATCACCCCGAGGGTGCCGATGGTAAGCAACACGCTGATGTCGGCCAGCAGGCGGGCATAGTCGCGCCGGCTGGCCTCGCCGCCAAAGGCGGCCGCGACCGGCTGGGCCTCGTCCCGGCGTGCCAGACGGTAGACGGCGGTCCACAAGGCCACGACGATCAGCGGGTACCAGAGAAGATTGGTGGCCGCCGCGGCCGCCGTGTCGCCGACGAACTGACCCAGCAGCAAGATCATGATGGCGCCGATCCAGGACGGTAGCGGCCCGGCCTGAGGCGTTGGCGTGCCGGCAACATTGGGCAACAACCAGTCAACGGACGTTCCCTGCGCCATCGTCCACATGCGTCCGAAGCCGGCCGCATCCTGCGGCCAAAGGTCGTGGCCGAAGAGGCCGGGGACAATGAAGGCCAGCAAAAGGCAGATCAGGGCCCAGCGCGGGAGGGCGGCGGCGGCTTGCGCCGAAACCTGTGCGGGTGACCGGTACAGTCGTTCCATCATGATTCCGTGCACGAGTCCACGTGGACGATCATGAAAAAAGGCAGCCTGGGCTGCCTGCAGGAAAACGAGCGGACGCGCGACAGGTCCGGGATGCCGCGAATGTGGCCGGTAGCGGCGCACACGTGCGGCACCATCCTACGAGCCTAGCGACGCTTGCTCTTGGCGGCCGTCGCCTCGGCGGCGGCGGCATTGACTTCCTTGGTCTTGGCGGCGAACTTCTGGCGGAACTTCTCCACGCGGCCGGCTTCTACGACGCGGGTCTGGGCGCCTGTGTAAAAGGGGTGCGATTCCGACGAGGTGTCGAGCTTGACCAGGGGGTATTCCTTCCCGTCCTTCCATTTGATGGTCTCGCGCGTCGGCGCGGTGGAACGGGTCACGAAGCTGAAATCGCACGAAAGATCGGCGAAGACGACTTCACGGTACTCGGGGTGTATGCCTTCTTTCATATTGTGCTCTCGGTCGCGCTGGCTGCGGGTGCGGAATCGGGAATGGGACCGAAATCGGGGGTTCGCGGGCGCCTGCTGGTTCACGCAGAATCGGACCGAAGGAATCGGACATTTTAGCACGGTCGGGCCCCAATCGGCGCAAGACGTGCGGGCCGGAGCCGGGCCGACTCAGCCGCCGCGGCGCATCATGTCGAAGAAGTCGGGGTTGTTCTTGGTCGCCTTCATCTTGTCGAGGATGAACTCCATCGCCTCGATTTCGTCCATCGGGTAGAGCAGCTTGCGCAGGATCCAGATCTTCTGCAGGATCTCGGGCTTGAGCAGCAGTTCCTCGCGCCGCGTGCCGCGACTTGTTCACGTTGATCGACGGGTAGACGCGCTTCTCGGCCATGCGGCGGTCGAGGTGGATTTCGCATGTTGCCGGTGCCCTTGAACTCTTCGTAGATCACGTCGTCCATGCGCGAGCCGGTGTCGATCAGCGCGGTGGCGATGATCGTCAGCGAGCCGCCTTCCTCGATGTTGCGCGCCGCGCCGAAGAAGCGCTTGGGCCGTTGCAGCGCGTTGGCGTCGACGCCGCCGGTGAGCACCTTGCCGGAGGCCGGCACGCACGTTGTTGTAGGCGCGCGCCAGGCGGGTGATGCGAGTCGAGCAGGATCACCACGTCCTTCTTCGTGCTCGACCAGGCGCTTGGCCTTCTCGATCACCATCTCGGCGACCTGCACGTGGCGCGCCGCCGGTTCGTCGAAGGTCGAGCTGATCGACCTCGCCGCGCACCGAGCGCTGCATCTCGGTCACTTCCTCGGGCCGCTCGTCGATCAGCAGCACGATGAGGATGGACCTCGGGATGGTTGGCGGCGATCGCATGGGCGATGTGCTGCAGCATCACCGTCTTGCCGGTCTTGGGCTGCGACACCAGCAGGCCGCGCTGGCCCTTGCCGATCGGCGCGATGATGTCGATGATGCGGCCGGTGATGTTCTCGTCGGCCTTGATGTCGCGTTCGAGCTTGAACTGCTCATTCGGGAACAGCGGCGTCAGGTTCTCGAACAGTGATCTTGTGCTTGCGTCTCCTCCGGCGTCTCGTCCGTTGACCTTGTCGACCTTGACCAGGGCGAAGTAGCGTTCGCCGTCCTTGGGCGTGCGCACTTCGCCTTCGATCGAGTCGCCGGTGTGCAGGTTGAAGCGGCGGATCTGGCTAGGGCGAAATGTAGATGTCGTCGGTGCTGGCCAGGTAGCGAGGTATCGGGCGAGCGCAGGAAGCCGAAGCCGTCGGGCAGGACTTCCAGCGTTCCGTCGCCGAAGATGCTGCTCGCCCGTCCTTGGCGCGCTTCTTCAGGATCGCGAACATCAACTCCTGCTTGCGCAGGCGATTGGCATTGTCGATTTCGAGGCTGGCGGCCATCTCGAGCAATTGCGAGACGTGCAGCGCTTTGAGTTCAGAAAGTTGCATAGGGAGGGGGTGGCGCCGAGGATTTCGTACGGTTGGGTCGTGCGGGAAGCGTGGGCCTGGTTTTGGGTCCGATGGCCGCGCGGTTTTGCGCTAGTGGTTTGGCCGTCGTCCGTGCCCGCGGGGGAAGGCGGGCGCGCCGTGCGCGCCCGCTGGGGAAAGTCTCAGAGATTGCTATCGATGAATGCGATCAGTTGGGGTTTGGACAATTGGCCGACGCGCGTCCCGGCGACCGTGCCGTTCTTGAACAGCATCAGGGTCGGGATGCCGCGTATGCCGTACTTTCCCGGGGTGAGCTGGTTTTCGTCGACATTGAGCTTGGCGACGGTCAGGCGGCCCTGGTACTCGCCGGCCACCTCGGAGACGATGGGCGCGATCATGCGACATGGCCCACACCATTCGGCCCAGTAGTCCACCAGGACCGGCAGGGGCGACTTTAGTACGTCTTGATCGAAGCTCGCGTCGGAAAGGTTCTTGATATCGCTCATATGGGGGAAACCCTCGGTTTCCGCTGCCCAGCGCGCGGGCAGGGCTACGTTGGAGATGGTCGAGACAAATTGGGAAATGTAGATACTGGGCGTTGATGCGGGCCTACCGCCAGGTACCCCGTCGGCACCTTCCCCGGGGAACCCCAAAAACCGGTCCGCCGATATCGGACCCGGTAGCCGGATCACGACGTCGGTCCCCGATTGCGGATCCAAGTGCCGCCACAAAACCAACACGGCACGCCCAGCCAACAACCTGAGCGCTATGGTAGCACTTTGCCGAGCCGATCGGGTAATCCGGAAAAGGGCGGCAAAATCCGACTGTTTCCAACCGCAAGCAACCGGGAACCGCGCGAGCGCCCATGGATCTGCCTGAGGATGCCCAAATACGCGTGGCGCCCGATGCGCGCTGGTGGCCGACGGTCGCCGCTCTGGCTTGCGAGCTCGCGCAGCAGGGGAGGGCGGCCGAAGCGCGTGACCTGCGCCGCGTATTGGTGATCGTTCCCAGTCTGCGCCAGGCTCCCGACCTGCGGGCCGCCTTGCGCGCCGCGCTCGCCGGACAAGCGTGCATCGCGCCGCGCATCCTGACGCTGGAGGCTTGGGCGCGTTTCGACCCGGAGCAGGCCGTCTGCCAGCGTGCCGAGCTTTTCCAGGCGTTGCGCGAAAGTCCATGGGTGCGCGAGCACTTCGGTTCGCAGTCGAGCGCCCTGTGGGCACTGGCGCGCGATCTGGCCCTGTTGAGCGATGAGCTGACGCTGGCCGCCGCCGGCGCCACCGAAGCGTTCGAGGGTCGATGGCGGGCGGCCGTGCAGCGCAACTTCTCCCAGCGTGCCGCCGCCGCCGCAGAACCGCAGGCGCAGCTGGTCCTGGCGCTGTGGCGGGCCGGTCTTGCTGCCGAATCGGGCGCCGCGGCGCTGCGCGCCCGCCTCGAAGAGCTGGCGCGCAGCGCCGCCGGTCCTTTGGTCTGGCTCGCCCCGCAGGGTGCGGCGCCATGGCAGCAGTCCTTTTGTCGCGCCTACACCGCGGCCAGCGGCCAGCCCGCCTGCCTGATTGTTGGCGACATGCGGGCCCTGGTCGATGATCACCCCTGGCTGGGCGCAGCGTGGCCGGAGCTCGCTTTTGCGGCGGATGCGCCCACGCCGGCCTTGGCGCAGACGTCGGTTCACGAACTGGCGCCGATCGCCGAGCGCGCCCGCGCCCTTACCGGCAAGCTGGCCCAGCGTGCACCGACGCCGCAGCGACCGCCGCTGCGCATCCTTCGATGCGAGTCTTTAGAGGAGGAGGCCAGCGCGGCAGCCCAGTGGACCGTCGAGCGGCTGCGTGCCGGGACCCTCAGCATTGCGCTCGTTGCCCTGGACCGGCTCACGGCTCGGCGCGTACGCGCCTTGCTCGACCGGGCGGGCGTGCTGGTGGCCGACGAATCGGGCTGGAAGCTGTCGACCACGAGTGCCGCCGCCGCCGTGATGCGCTGGCTGGATCTGGTCGTTGGCGATTTTGCTACGCGCGATCTGCTCGACTGGATGCATTCACCCTTTACCTTGCGCGCGGTGCAGGAAAAGGCAGCGATCATCGGCGCCACGCAAGCGGCATTGGTCGAGCAGCGGGTCGTATCCGGGCGCCAAGCGATCCTCGACGCGCTGACGCGCCGAGCCCGCGACGCGGTGGCCATCGGCGGGGCGACCGCAGCCGGCGGCTTGCTGTCGGCCGTGCAGGCGCTGGACATCATTCGGGACCTGCTCGATCTGGCCCAGCAGTGGCAGCGCCCGGGCTCGCTGGGTCGCTACCTGGGCCTGCTGGATTCGAGCCTCGATCGGCTCGGCATGCGGCCTGCGCTGGCCGCCGATCCGGTCGGGCGCGCGGTGCTGCAGGCCATTGAACGACTGCGCCGGCATCTGATCGGTTCGTCGCTGCTGCTGGATCCGGCGGAGTTTCGCGCTTGTTTGGCCGAGCACTTCGAGCAGACGGCCGCCGGCAACCTGGGAGTCGACGGTCGGGACATCGACAGCCCGGTCGTGATGACGACTCTGGCGGCAACGCGCCTGCGCCGCTTCGATGCTGCGCTGCTGGTCGGTGTCGACGCGGATCACCTGCCCGGCGCTCGATCCGCCGGGGGGTTGATGGCGCATAGCGTGCGGCGCGACCTCGGCTTGCGCACCGATCTGGATCGCGAGCGCGAGCAGCTGCAGGATCTGGCCGGGCTGTTGGCGAGCAGCGGCGCTACGGACGCGACCTGGCGCTGCCGCCGCCAGGACGAACCGCTGCCGCTGTCGCCGCTGCTCGATCGCTTGGCGATGGTTGCGGAACTGGCCGGAACGGGATCGCCGGTGTGCGTTGCTGCGGCCGCACGCCACGTGGTCGCGCCACAGGTCAGTGCCGTGCGCGCTCCCTCAGCGCCCGGGCTGCTGCCGCGGCGCGTGTCGGCCAGCGCCTACCAGGACCTCGTCGACTGTCCGTACCGTTTCTTTGCTTTGCGCATGCTCGGTCTGCGCGAGGCAGCAAGATTGCGCGAAAAGCCGGACAAGCGCGACTTCGGCTCGCTGATGCACGCGATCTTGTTCACATTTCACCGCGGTCAATCGCCGTCTGCGGCCGAATCGGCGCCGGGCACCGACGACGATGTGCTGGCCGAGCAGCGGCGCCTGTACCGGGTCATCGACGACGCGTTTGCACCGCTGCTGCGCCAGCAGCCGGCGCTGATCGCCTATCGCCAGCGCCTGCGTCTGCTCGTGCCCGGATACGTCACCTGGCAGGCGCATTCGCGACGCGAAGGCTGGCGCTGGCAGCAGGGCGAGATCGTGCTCGAACGGCCCCTGGGGTCGGGCCCAACCGACCCGGCGCTCGACGTCGTGCTGCATGGGCGCATTGACCGGATCGACCGCCACATCCAGGGGATGTGGCGTGTACTCGACTACAAGTCGCGCGACAGCGCCAGCCTGCGACGGGCGCAGCGCGACCCGGGCGAGGATGTGCAATTGCTTTTTTACGGCTTGCTGCTCGATCCGCCACCCCAGGAGGCGGCCTACCTGAGCCTGCAGCGGCCGCCCGATCCGATCCACCCATGCGACGACGTCGTCGCCCTGGTGCCCGCACCTCAGCCGCTGGCGCAGCATGCAGGCGAGCTCCGTGGGGCCATGGCCGAAGCGTTTGCGCGCATCGCCGGCGGCGCGCCCCTGCCGGCCAACGGCGCCGAAGCGGTCTGTCGCCGCTGCGAACTGCGCAGCCTATGTCGGCATGGCTTCACGCAGGGCGCGGCCGCCGCGCCGCCGGCAGCGAGCGCCGACGCATCATGAGCGACTATCTCATCGACGGGCACGCTGTCGGGCACGACGCCTTCGTCGCACGCGCGCTCGAGCCCGGGTCCAGCTGCGTGGTCGAGGCCTGTGCCGGCAGCGGCAAGACCTGGTTGCTCGTCGGACGGATACTGCGCCTGCTGCTGGCCGGCGTGGCCCCGGGGCAGATTCTGGCGATCACGTTCACGCGCCGCGCGGCCCAGGAGATGCGCGAGCGCCTGTACGCCGATTTGGCGCATCTGGCGCGCGCCGACGACGCCCAGGTCGAGCGCATGCTGGCAGAGCGCGGCCTGCGCGAGCGGGTCGATGAATCCTTGCTGCTGGCCGCGCGCGGGCTCTACGAGCGCGTTGCGACCGCGCCCGCGGCCGTGGCGATCGAAACGTTTCACGGCTGGTTTTGGCGTCTGGTGCAAAGTGCGCCCCTGCACGCCGGCATCGGCTATGCGCCGGCCTTGCTCGAGCGCATCGCCCCGATGCTGGACGAGGCCTGGGTCGATTTTTGCCGCGACTTGCTGCAACCCGGCGCGCGGCGGCAGGCCGAGTTGCAATCCTACGAGCGCTTGACCGAGACCCTCGGTGATGACGCCACGGAAAAGCTGCTGCGCAACGTCGTGCGCCACCGCGCCGACTGGTGGAGCTTCGCCGCGGCCGGTCCGGCGCCGGTCGAACGCGCCGTGGCGCCGATGCGCGCGCACCTGCTCGAGCTGACTGGGCGCGACGATGTGCACCCGGGTGCTTTGTTGGACGATGGCCGTTGCACCGAGGCGCTGCGGGAGGTGCTCGCCGGCTGGCGCGAAACCCGGCCGATGGTGCCCACCATAAGCAAGGCGGCGCAGTCGTTGCAGGACTGGTTGGACAGCGCCGGTGCGCCGCCGCCCCCCGGTGTGCGGCCGGAGCAGTGGACCGACCAGCGCATGGCGCGCTTGACCGATATCTTCTTCACGCAAGAAGACGGCTCGCGCAAGAGTCCGCGCAAAATTCAGGAAGCGGAGAGAATTGAGAACAAGCTGGCCCACGCCCCCGGCCGCCAGCAGGCCTACCGCGGCGCATTGGGCCAGGTGCTCGACACATTGCACAGGGCGCAGCAGGCACGCCAGGAGTGGGAGGCGCTGCAACTGACCGAGCATGGCCTGCGCTGCGGGTTGCTGTTGCTCGAACATTTCCAGAAAAGCAAGCAGCGCGCCGCCGTCGTCGACTTCACCGATCTCGAATGGCATGCGCACCGCCTCTTGCGCGATCCGGACATTGCCGCCTACATGCAGACGTGGCTCGACGCACATTATCGCCAGCTGCTGCTCGACGAGTTCCAGGACACCAACCCGCTGCAATGGCAGGTGCTGCAGTCCTGGCTGGCCTCCTACGAAAGCGATGCGCAGCGTCCACAGGTGTTTCTCGTCGGCGACCCCAAACAGTCGATCTACCGCTTCCGCGGCGCAGATCCGCGCGTCTTCGACGTCGCACGCGAGCGGCTGGTGCGCGACTTCGGCGCGGCATCTTTGCGCACCAACGTCACGCGGCGCAACGCGCCGGAATTGGTGGCGTCCTTTAACCGCATTTTTGCCGGCGCCAATCGGCTGTACCAGCCGCAAAGCACGGTTGCCGAGGCGGGCGCACCGGGCGCGTGCCTGCAGTTGCTGCCCCGGATCGCGTCGGCGGGGCCGGCGCCTGCCACGGGGTCGGCACGGCGCGATGCTCTGAGCACGGCGCGCACCGAACGCCAGCGCGACGAGCGCTACCGCGAGGGTCGGCAACTGGCGCGGTACCTGGTCCAGGCGTTGGCCGACGTGCGCATCCCCGACGGGGGCACGCTGCGCGCCGCCCGATGGTCGGATGTTGCCATCCTTGTTCGGCGGCGCACGCACCTGGCCGAGCTCGAAAGGGCGCTGCGCGATGCGGCGATCCCGCATTGGAGCGCGCGTCGCGGCAGCTTGCTGCGCCAGCGGGAAATCGAAGACGTGTTGGCGGTGCTCGAGTTCTTGAGTGATCGGGGCGATGATCTGCAACTGGCCCGAGTGCTGCGCAGTGCGATCTTTGACTGTCCCGAGGGCGACCTCGTATATCTGGCGCAAGCGCAGTCCGGGACCTGGTGGGAGCGCCTGCAGCTTGCCGGCGACGCGTCGGTGCCCTTTCCCAGCGGGGCGCTGCGCCGAGCGGGCCGATTGTTGGCGACGTGGTTGCCCTTGGTCGGGGTCTTGCCGGTGCACGACCTGCTCGATGTGGTGCTTTTTACGGCCAACGTGCGAGAGCGCTATGCCGCCGCGGCACCCGCGTCGGCCTGCGCGCAGGTGCAGGCCAACATCGACGCGCTGATGGAGCTGGCGCTGAGCCTGGACTCGGGCCGCTTTCCAAGCTTGCTGCGTTTCCTGGCCGAGCTGCAGGATCTGCGCGATACCGATGACTCGGATGCCGATGAGGGCGTGGCTGCCGACGAAAATGCCGTGCGACTGCTGACCATCCACGCGGCCAAGGGCCTCGAAGCGCCCATCGTCGCCCTGCCCGATATTCACTTTGGCGAGTTGCCGGAGGAGCGCAACGACGTGTTGCTGGGCTGGTTGCCGGATCAACCGGCGCCGGAGCATTTCTCGCTGCTTGGCCGCATGACACAGCTCGGTACGTCGCGGCGGCGCTGGGTCGACCTTGACCGCGCGCAGCGCTCGCAGGAGGATTGGAACCTGCTGTACGTGGCCTTGACCCGCGCCCGGCAACTGCTGGTCGTCTCGGGCGTGGACGGCGGCCGACCGGCGCCGGGCAGCTGGTACGAGCGGATCGCTGCGCGCCTGGCCGAGGGTGGCGCAGCGCCGCTGCCTGTTGCGGCCGCCGCGTACGCGTATGCAACGGCGGCCGATGCCGTCGCCGACGCTCCCGGCGCAGCTGGCGTTCAACGTCAGTACCGAGACTTCTTGCCGACGCCGCTGCCGACCGGCTCGCGCGCGCTGCCGGCGGCCGAGATGGCGACCGCGGCGATGCGGCTGGGCACGGCCTGGCACGCGGTGCTGCAAAGCTTCCGGGCCGACGGATCGACACCATGGAATTCGCTCGCGTTGGCGCAGCGCTTCGAACTGAGCGAGGAACAGGCGCTCGAGGCGCTCGCGGCGGCGCAGCGGGTACGCGCCGCCCCGCGGCTGCAGCGCTTTTTCGATGGCACCGGGGCGCGCGATGCGTCTGTCGACAATGAAGTGGAACTCATCGACAGCGATGGCGCCGTGCTGCGCGTCGACCGATTGGTCGAGTTCGAGGACGCCTGGTGGGTGCTCGACTACAAATGGCAGCTGCCGGCCGCGGCGCTGGCGGGGTACCGCCGCCAGGTTCAGCGCTACGCCCAGGTGCTGGCGCGCGCCGGCGTGCGCAAACCGGTACGATTGTTGCTGATCGCGTCCGACGCGAGCACCCTCGAAATCCCACTCGAAAGCTAAAACAACAATCATGCCGACTCTTTTCGATCCGTTACGGATCGGTGACCTGGAATTGCCCAATCGCATCGTCATGGCGCCGCTGACGCGCGCCCGCGCAACTGCCGATACGCGCGTGCCGACGCCGATCATGCGCGAGTACTACGCGCAGCGCGCAACCGCCGGACTCATCATCAGCGAAGCCACTTCGGTGACCCCTGCCGGTGTCGGCTACGAACGCACGCCGGGGATCTGGTCTGCCGAGCAGGTAACCGGCTGGCGCGCGATCACGCAGGGCGTGCACGACCGGGGCGGCCGGATCTTTCTTCAGCTTTGGCACGTGGGCCGCATCTCCGACCCGTCTTTGCTCGGCGGAGCCCTGCCGGTGGCGCCCAGCGCAATCGCCGCCCAGGGTCACGTCAGCCTGCTGCGGCCAAAACGAGCCTACGTCGCGCCCCGGGCCCTGGCGCTCGAGGAACTGGCCGGCGTGGTCGAGGCCTATCGCGCCGGGGCGGACAAGGCCCAGGCGGCAGGCTTCGACGGCGTGGAGATCCACGGAGCCAACGGATACCTCATAGACCAGTTTCTGCAGGACTCGAGCAACCGGCGAACCGACGCCTACGGTGGCCCGGTGCAAAGCCGCGCGCGCTTGATGCTGGAGATCGTGGACGCCTGCATCTCGGTATGGGGTCCCCAGCGCGTGGCCATGCATCTGGCGCCGCGCGGCGATGCCCATTCCATGGGCGACAGCGCGCCGCTGCAGACGTTTTCCTACGTTGCCGAAGAGCTCGGGCGGCGCAAGATCGCTTTCTTGTGCGCGCGCGAGCATGCGGGCGCCGACCGGATCGGTCCGGTCCTACGCCAGCGCTTTGGCGGTCCTTTCATTGCCAACGAAGGATTCGATGCGGGTTCGGCGCAGGCCGACCTGGCCGCCGGAAATTCCGACGCGGTGGCCTTCGGCAAGCTGTTCATCGCCAATCCGGATCTGGTGCGCAGACTGGCCAGCGGCAGCGCGCTCAACGAACCGGACCCGTCGACCTTCTATTCCGAGGGAGGGCATGGCTATACGGACTATCCAGCGCTAGGCTAACGGACGGTCCCGCGGGCCGTGGGGGCCGGCACGGTGCCCAAATTGGGCGGCTGCTAAGATCACTTCCGGCGGGCCCCCTCGCATCGTGGTGCTGTGAACCTGGTCAGGTCGGGAACGAAGCAGCCATAGCAGATTTCCACGAGTGCCGAGGATCGGGCTCGCCTCTTTGCCCGGGCATGCGTTGGCGCTGTGCGGACTTGGGTCGCGGCGCAGGTGCCTGCCGTTCCATCTAGGAATTCTCCATGTCGTATCAGGCCCTGGCTCGCAAATGGCGGCCGCGCGATTTTTCCGCTCTCGTCGGCCAAGACCATGTGGTGCGCGCGCTGACCAATGCGCTGTCGAGCAAGCGGCTGCATCACGCCTACTTGTTCACCGGCACGCGCGGCGTGGGCAAGACGACCATTGCCCGCATTATGGCCAAGGCGCTCAATTGCATCGGCCCGGACGGGACCGGCGATATCACGGCGACGCCCTGCAACGAATGCGCGGCCTGCATGGCCATTGATGCCGGTCGTTTCGTCGATTATGTCGAGATGGACGCCGCCAGCAATCGCGGGGTCGAGGAAATGGTCCAACTGCTCGAGCGCGCCGCCTACGCGCCGACCAATGCGCGCTTTAAGGTCTACACGATCGACGAAGTGCACATGCTGACCACGCATGCATTCAACGCGATGCTCAAGACGTTGGAGGAACCGCCCGATTTCGTCAAGTTCATTCTGGCGACGACCGATCCGCAGAAGATTCCCGTCACCGTCCTGAGCCGCTGCCTGCAGTTCAACCTCAAGCAGGTTCCGCCGGTGTTGATCGTCGAGCGCCTGTCGCGGGTGCTCGAAAGCGAAGGCTTATCGGCTGAATCCGCACCGCTGCGGGCGCTCGCGCTGGCGGCGCGGGGCAGTATGCGAGATGCCTTGTCGCTGCTGGACCAAGCCATCGTCTTTAGTGCTGGCCGGCCCACGGCGGAGACGGTGCAACAGATGCTGGGTTCGATCGATACGACGGTGATGGTGCAGCTGCTCGACGCCGTTGCCGACAACCAGGCGCAGCGGGTTCTGGCGCTGGCCGAGGAGATGGGCGAACGCGGCCTGGCGTACTCCCAAGCGCTGCGCGAACTGGCCGGCTTGCTGCACCGGGTCGCGCTTGCGCAGGGCGTCTCCGAGGCGGTGGATGAAGACCCGGACGCGGCCGAGATCCGCCGTTTGGCCCAGAAGATCTCGCGCGAACAGGTGCAGCTGTACTACCAGATCGCGCTGCACGGCCGCAACGATCTGAGTCTGGCACCCGACGAGTACGCTGGCTTTACCATGACCTTGCTGCGCATGTTGAGCTTCGCACCCGAGCTTGCGGCGCCCGCGGGCGCAGCGGGCCGCAACGCCGCATTGCTGGCGGCTAGGCCGCTGCGTACCTCCTCGCCCTCACGCAGCGCGCCCGCCGCAGCGTCGGCACGGGCGGCACCTGTGTCCCGGCAGCCGGCCGGGCCGGCTCTGCCGGCGACCTCGCTTGCGGAGGCGCCACTCGATGCCCCGAGCGTCGCGGCTGCGTCGCCAGGGGCGCGGACGAGTGGCGTCGCCGGCGGGTCGCTCGATTGGCCGGCGCTGGTGGTCAACCTCAATCTCACCGGTCTGGCGCGCGAACTGGCGATGCGCAGCGAGCTGATCGGCGAGCAGGATGACCGACTCACGTTGCGCGTGCCGGTCAAGGCCCTGCTCGAGGCCGGCGGCGAGGCCCGGCTGCGCGCGGCCTTGTGCGAGCATTTCGGACGTTCGATCGGTCTGACCGTGCAGGTCGGCGCCACCGGCGGGGAAACCGCGGCCACCCGCGGCGAGCAGGCCCGCGCGGCGCTGCAAAAGCAGGCCGAGGATGCCATCCGTGCGGATCCTTTCGTGCGAGAATTGATCGAGAATTTCGGCGCCTCCTTGGATCCGCGTTCGATCCGCCCGGCTGCGCCGGACGTTTGATCGCCCGCGCTGGCCGGCGGGCGGCACCAATGGCTCCCCATGGGATGAATGATCAGGATCCATCATGATGAAAAACCAGCTGGCCGGTTTGATGCAGCAAGCGCAGAAGATGCAGGAGAACGTGCAGCGCGTGAACGAGGAACTGGCGAATCTCGAGGTCGAGGGGCAGTCGGGCGCCGGGTTGGTCAGGATCACGATGACCTGCAAGCACAAGGTCCGGCGCGTGGTCATCGACTCGAGCCTGCTCGGCGATGATCGCGACATGCTGGAGGATCTGGTGGCAGCCGCCTTCAACGACGGCGTGCGCCGTGCCGAGGAGACGTCGCAGCAGCGGATGGCGGCGGTGACGGCGGGCTTGCCCTTGCCGCCAGGCTTCAAGATGCCCTTTGCCTGATCCGCTGCTGATCCGGGCGAGTCGCAGTATCCATGAAACTGGGCCGGTCGCTAGACGGGTTGATCGAGGCGCTCAAGCGGCTACCTGGCATCGGCCCGCGCTCGGCGCAGCGCATCGCTTTTCACCTGCTGCAGCACGAGCGTGACCTGGCCGTCGTCCTGGGCCAGGCGCTGCTGACGGCGGCCGAGCGCGTCGGCCGTTGCGGGCGTTGCAATACGCTCACCGAGCTGGAGATCTGCGAAACCTGCGCCGATCCGCGTCGCGACCCGGGGCTGCTGTGCGTCGTCGAGTCCCCGGCGGACCAGATGGTGATCGAGCAATCGCTTTCGTATGCCGGCATGTATTTCGTGCTCCTGGGCCGACTTTCACCTTTGGACGGTGTAGGCCCCAGGGAGATCGACTTGGCGCAGCTGGCGCAGCGCGCCAACGACGGCGTGGTGCGGGAACTGGTGGTGGCCACGTCCTTCACGCCGGAGGGTGACGCGACCGCGCATTTCATCTCGGAGATCGTTCATGCGCGCAACGCGCAGATCAAGGTGACGCGTCTGGCGCGCGGCGTTCCGGCCGGGGCGGAACTCGAATACACCGACGTCAACACGATTGCCCAGGCGATGCTGGATCGACGCGTGCAGTAGGATCGGGGGCGCGGGCGCTGATAGCGCTGCGCCAACGGCGAGGAGCGGCGCAATGAGCGGTGCCACGAGCGGGGCAACGGAGGATCTGGGCGGCGCCGCGTCGACCGCCGTCGTTCCTTTCTGGCATCGCATGCCGCGCCTGTTCCGGTTCCCCTTTCAGCGCGCTCCGTTGCTGCGCAACGTCTTGGCCAGCGCGTTGTCGTGCATCGTGGCTTGCGTGCTGTTTGAGCAGTTCGCCTCGGCGCCGGCGCGCTCGTTCGGTCTTGCGCTGCTCGTCTTTTGTGCCGGATCATTCTACGTCGCGCAGTACTCCATGCTCGTCATCGAACGCACGGCGTCCGGCTACCTGGATACGCACGGCTACCCGCCCAGCAGCGAGGCGATCGACTGGGTCCGACCGATCAAGATGTTCCTGGTCCTTGTGCTGGTGCCGATCTTCCTGGGCATCGTGGGCCACTTCCTGCCGTATGCCGGCAAACTCGCCTTGTTGGCATGGGCGCTGCTGCTGCCCGCGTCGGTGATGGTGATGACGCTGACCGACAGCTTTGCCGAGGCCGTCAATCCGGCGCGGTGCCTGAAGACGGCGCTGGGGATCGGCACGCCCTACCTGCTGCTGTGTCTGTACCTGGTATTGCTCAACGTCGGGTTCAAAGAGGTCATGGATGTGATCTTGCACGGGGTTTCCTGGGTGCAAGGCGCCCCGGTCGCAAGCGGCGCTCAGGGCGACGCGCCGCCGCCAATGATTTCCTTGGCCGGCTTCGCCCTGCCGTTTCTGTGCATCAGTTTCGCGGCGAACTATTTCCTGATTCTGACGTGCGTGTTGATCGGCTACGCGATGTACCAATACAGCGACGCGCTGGGCGTTGCCGTTGTCGGTCCGGGCGAGGCACGCGCGTCGGCCTCGACCAGCGCCGCGACCCACGCGCGGCGCCAGCGCGAGGCGCTCGTCGGCAAGATGGTGGCCGCCGGCGAGATTGCCGAGGCGATTCGTTTGATCAGCGACGAAATCAGCGAGCACCCGGCGGACTTGGCCCTGCATGTGCGCCTGCATAAGCTGCTGCTGCACGAAGGGTCGCGGCCGAAGATCGAGGCCCATGCCGAGCGCTATTTGGTGCTGTTGCTGTCCTCGTCCAACTACCGGGAGGCCCTTGCCCTGTGGGAGCAGACGCGCGCGCTGATCCCCGGGTTCATGCCAAGAGACGGGGCGCACTGCATGGCACTGGCCAACGAGGCGCTCGCGGCCGACAAAACGGCGGCGGCGGCGGACCTGATCCGCGGCTTCGACCGCAGGTTTGCCGATCATCCCAAGCTGCCCGACGTCTACGTGATCGGGGCGCGCGTGATGCTGCAGAGCCACCAGCCGGACCAGGCCAAGCAACTGCTTGAGTACGTGGTATCGAAGTACCCGAATGCGCCGGCCGCCGTCGAAGGCAAGCGATACCTGGAGCGTTTTTCGTAGCGCGCCGACCCCGGGTCAACCCGGCCGGCACCTGGGGCGAGCCTAGTCCGCGCGGGGCGTCGTGTCGCGAAACATGGTGACGATGGTCGGCGGTGGTCGATTGGCGGGCGGCGCGCCGCCGATCTGGCTGCCGGCCGGAAAGTAGGTCGACAGTCGGGTGCTGATCTGTTCGGCCTGCCGCTGCAGGCCGTGGCGCGAATATGCCGTGAAGATCCCCAGCAGGCAATCGGCCAGCTGCCGGCCGAACGTCTTGCGCATGTGTTCGTCGCGCAGCAAAGCATCAATCACGCGCAAAGCAGCGGCGTCTTCGCGGAACTTCACCAGCCGCCTGGCCAGCCGCAAGTGCTCGTCGACCGGCAGGACCTTGAGCACCTTGTCCTGGGTCAACTGCAAGAAGGTCTTGCGCAGCTCGTCCGTGGGTTTGCGGAACTTGCTCCAGAGCAGGCGCAGCGCCGAGTCCTGCAGGGCATCGTCGTCTGCGCCCAGCAGGGCAACGTTCAGATAGCTGCCCTTGTAGTCCATGCGCGTAGGTTCCAGCTCGACCAGTTCTCGATACAGCCGCGTGGCGCGCCGGATGTCCAGGCGCGATGCGGCGTCCCGCGCCTGCGCGGCGAGGGTCGAACCGCTGTCGGCTCGGCGCGCCTCGGTCTTGTTGCCGTGCGCAACCGCCCCGCCCGGCGCGCTAGGGCGCAGCACCCAGGCCAGTGCGGCGCCCGCGGCTAGGCCGCCGACATGCGCGCCGTAGGCGACACCCGACCCCGATACGGCCGATTGGGACTGCAGCAGCCATTGATATCCCTCGTTGAGCAGCCAGACCGGCAACAGCGCCAGTGCAGGCAGGCGGGTCGTGCCGAAAACGAAAAAGACCCAGTAAAAGACCGGAACCCGAGCCGTTCCATACAGCACGGCCAGCATCCCGACGGTGGCAGCGACCGCGCCGGAGGCGCCAATTACGCTGGCGTCGGACACCGCCACTTGCAGGGCGCCTGCGGCCGCACCGCCCAACAGGTAACACGCGGCAAAGCGCATAGGTCCTAGGGCCGCCTCGACGAAGGGCCCGACCAAAATCAGCACCAGCAGGTTACCCAGCAGGTGCGCGGCGTTGGCGTGCAAGAAACCGTAGGTGAAGAAGCGCCAAAACTGACCCGCGTTCGCGCGGCTTAGCGAAAAGCGCGCCACACCCGTGGCCTGGATCAACTCGTCGAAATGGCGGCGTCCCTCGCGCCACTGCGCATACGCCGGATCGTCCGGCGTGACCACGCGTAGGGCCAGCAACTCTTCCTGGAAATGCACGTCGCCTTGCGCCAGTCGTGCCGCGGCGGCGCTGCTGGCCGGAACCGAGTGCAGCCGCTGCAGCCGCTCGGCCGATGCCGAGTCGCTACGGCCGGCCAAAAAGGCCTCGTAGCGGGGCAATTCGACCTTGTCCAGCCCGCTGGCCTCGTAATAGGCATAGGCCTGCTCTTCGAGCGCCGCATCCTTGCCATGGAAGGCGATCAGCATGACGGTGCACGCTAGCGCGATCACCACCGTGACCAGCGGCACGTTCCGGGCGATCGAGCGGTCGCGATAGGGCAGTAGCAGCAGCATAAATTCGTTTACCGACGTCCTCGTAATCCGGGCCCACCCGTCCTGCGACGCGGCCGGCGCAGGAGCGCACCCGCGCCTAGTCCACCTCTTGCACCGGGCATCCGTCCGGCCTGGCTGCGCGTTGGGGTCCGGGCCCGCTATAATCCGCGAGTTTATCCAGTGTGACCTCACCGCTTTCGCGGTGGGGCGCGCGCGTCCCGCCGCAAACAGGCAGATTGTGCTACAGGGTTGGAAAATCCGGGCTGCCTGCGATCGCGCCGGTGCATTCCAGGAGTTTTGGTGCCCAGCCTGTTACAAGATTCCCGCCCCGCGGCGCTGCTGGTGCTCGCCGATGGGACGGTTTTTCGCGGGGTATCGATCGGTGCGGCCGGTGCCGCTGCCGGCGAAGTGGTCTTCAATACCGCCCTGACCGGGTACCAGGAGATCCTCACCGACCCCAGCTACGCACGCCAAATCGTCACGTTGACCTACCCGCATATCGGGAACGTCGGGACCAACGACCAGGACGACGAATCGGGGCGGGTATTCGCGTCCGCCTTGGTGATCCGGGATCTGCCGCCGCGCGTATCCAACTTCCGCTCGCGGCGGGATCTGCCGTCCTTTCTTGCCGAACGCGACGTGGTGGCCATTGCCGGCGTGGACACTCGCAGCCTGACGCGGCGCTTGCGCGAGGGCGGCGCCCAGGCCGGTGCCGTGGTCGTCGGCAGCGATGCCGATGCCGCTCTGGCCCTAGCCCGGGGCTTTCCTGGGATGAGCGGGCTGGACCTGGCATCGACGGTATCGACCCAGCACTCCTATAGCTGGGACCAGACCGAATGGACCCTGGCATCGGGCTACGGCCGCCAGTCGGCGCCGGTGCGGCACGTCGTGGCTTTTGACTTCGGCATCAAGCGCAACATACTGCGCATGCTGGCTCGCCGGGGCTGTCGGCTCACGGTCGTGCCCGCGCGCACGAGCGTCAAGGAGGTGCTGGCGCTGGCCCCCGACGGCATATTCCTTTCCAACGGTCCGGGCGATCCCGAACCCTGTGATTATGCGATCGCCGCCGCACGCGACCTCATCGATCGCGGTCTGCCCACTTTCGGCATCTGCCTGGGGCACCAGATTATGGGCCTGGCCTCCGGCGGGAGGACAATGAAGATGAAGTTCGGCCACCACGGCGCCAACCACCCCGTGCAGGACCTGGAAACCGGGCGCGTCCTGATCACCTCGCAAAACCACGGTTTCGCCGTTGATGCGGCCAGCCTGCCGGGCAACTGCCAAGTGACCCACGTTTCGCTCTTTGACGGGTCCTTGCAGGGGTTTCGCCGCGTCGACCGACCGGCCTTTTGCTTCCAAGGTCACCCCGAGGCCAGTCCAGGGCCCAGGGACGTTGCCTACCTGTTCGACCGTTTCGTTGCCTTGATGGAATCGAGGCGGGGGGCGGCGCCGGCGGTATCGGTCCAGGAGACCCCGCGATGAGTGCGGCGGTAACCAGCCAGGCGCGCGTGCACGCCGCGTTGACCGAGGCCGCGTCGGCCTTGAACGACTTGCTGGGCAACGAGGAAGCACTGGCGGCCATCGTCCAGTCCGGCAGTTCGATGGCCGAGGCGCTGCGCGCCGGCGGTCGGGTCCTGAGCTGCGGCAACGGCGGTTCGATGTGCGATGCGATGCATTTTGCCGAGGAAATGACTGGCCGGTTCCGCGACGAACGTCCGGCCTACGCGGCGCTGGCGATCGCCGATGCCGGCCACATGTCCTGCGTGGCCAATGACTACGGCTACGAGCAGGTGTTCGCAAGATACGTGCAGGCCCACGGCCGTCCAGGCGATGTGCTGCTGGCCATCAGCACCAGCGGCAGCAGCGCCAATGTGCTGGCGGCGGCGCGTACGGCGCGCGCCGGCGCGATGCGCGTGATCGCCCTCACGGGGCGCGCCGGCTCGGAGTTGTCGCAGATTGCCGACCTGACCATTTGCACCCCGGCCGGGCGCTACGCCGACCGGATCCAGGAATTGCACATCAAGGTCATCCACATCCTGATCGAGCTGGTCGAACACCATCTCGCGAAAGCTGCCTGACTCCATGCCCCGCCGCACGGACATCTCCTCTATCCTCATCATCGGCGCTGGCCCGATCGTCATCGGGCAGGCGTGCGAATTCGATTACTCCGGCGCGCAGGCCTGCAAGGCGCTGCGCGAGGAGGGGTTCCGCGTCATCCTGGTCAATAGCAACCCGGCCACCATCATGACCGACCCAGGCCTGGCCGACGTCACCTACATCGAGCCGATCACCTGGCAGGTGGTCGAGCGCATCACCGCGCGCGAGCGTCCCAGTGCGATCTTGCCGACGATGGGTGGCCAGACGGCGCTCAACTGCGCGATGGATCTGCACCGCAACGGGGTGCTCGAGCGCCACGGCGTCAAGCTCATCGGCGCCTCGCCCAGGGCCATCGAGATGGCGGAGGACCGCCAGCAATTCAAGCAGGCCATGACGCGCATCGGCCTGTCCTCGGCGGTGTCGGCCGTGGCTCACACGCTGACCGAGGCGTTGGCGGTCCAGGAACTGGTCGGCTTCCCGGCCGTGATTCGGCCCAGCTTCACGCTTGGCGGAACGGGCGGGGGCATCGCCTACAACATGGAGGAGTTTGTCGCCATCTGCCAACGCGGTCTCGAACTGTCGCCGACGCGGGAATTGCTGATCGAGGAGTCGCTGATCGGCTGGAAAGAGTTCGAAATGGAAGTGGTGCGCGACGGCAAGGACAACTGCATCATCGTGTGCTCGATCGAGAACTTGGATCCTATGGGCATACACACGGGCGACTCGATCACGGTGGCCCCGGCGCAGACGCTCACGGACAAGGAATTTCAGCTGATGCGGGACGCCTCGATCGCGATCTTGCGCGAGATCGGCGTCGACACCGGGGGCTCGAACGTGCAGTTCGCGGTCAATCCATCCGATGGACGGATGATCGTCATCGAGATGAACCCGCGCGTTTCGCGTTCCTCGGCGCTGGCCTCCAAGGCGACCGGTTTCCCGATCGCCAAGGTCGCTGCCAAGCTGGCCATCGGCTACACGCTCGACGAACTGCGCAACGAGATCACGGGCGGCGCCACACCGGCTTCCTTCGAGCCGACGATCGACTACGTCGTGACCAAGGTGCCGCGTTTTGCCTTCGAGAAGTTTCCGCAAGCCGACAACCACCTGACGACGCAGATGAAGTCGGTCGGCGAGGTCATGGCGATCGGCCGTACCTTCCAGGAGTCGCTGCAAAAGGCGCTGCGCGGCCTGGAGACCGGCGTTGACGGTCTCAACGAAGTGTCGACCGATCGCGACGAGATCATCGAGGAGATCGGCGAGCCCGGACCGAATCGGATCTGGTTCGTCGCCGACGCGTTTCGTATCGGCATGAACCTCGAGGTGATCTTCGAGGAGACCGGCATCGACCCCTGGTTCCTGGCACAGATCGAGGAACTGGTCGGCATCGAACAGCGCCTGGCAGGCCTGCGTGTGGCGTCGCTCGACGCCACCGACTGGATGCTGCTCAAGCGCAAGGGATTTTCTGACCGGCGGCTGGCCATGCTGCTCGGCGAAAAGCCAGAGCGGGTGCGCGCGCTGCGGCACGAATTTGGCGTGCGGCCGGTGTACCGGCGCGTCGATACGTGCGCGGCGGAATTTGCCACGTCCACGGCCTACCTGTATTCGACCTACGGTGAAGAGTGCGAAGCCGCGCCGACGGACCGGCGCAAGGTCATGGTGCTCGGCGGTGGCCCGAACCGGATCGGGCAGGGCATCGAGTTTGATTATTGCTGCGTGCACGCCGCGCTGGCGCTGCGCGAGGACGGTTTCGAGACCATCATGGTCAACTGCAATCCGGAGACCGTCTCCACCGATTTCGATACCTCGGACCGGCTCTATTTTGAGCCGCTGACGCTGGAGGACGTGCTCGAGATCGTCGATCGCGAGAAGCCGGTCGGGGTCATCGTCCAGTTTGGCGGGCAGACGCCGCTCAAACTGGCTCGCGACCTGGAGGCCAATGGCGTGCCCATCGTTGGCACGAGTCCAGATTCGATCGATGTGGCCGAGGACCGAGAGCGGTTTCAACAGCTGCTGCAGCGCCTGCAGCTCAAGCAGCCGCCCAACCGCACCGCGCGCGCGGAATCCGAAGCGCTGCGTCTGGCCGACGAGATCGGATTTCCTCTGGTGGTTCGGCCCAGCTACGTGCTCGGCGGCCGGGCCATGGAGATCGTCCATGAAACGCGCGACCTCGAGCGCTACATGCGTGAGGCGGTCAAGGTCTCCAACGAGTCCCCGGTGCTGCTAGACCGGTTTCTGGACGACGCCATCGAGGTCGACGTCGACTGCGTGAGCGATGGCACCGAGGTCATGATCGCCGGCGTCATGGAGCACATCGAGCAGGCCGGCGTTCACTCCGGGGATTCGGCCTGCTCGCTGCCGCCTTATTCGCTTTCTGCGGCAACCGTCGAAGAGCTCAAGCGCCAGACGCGGCAGATGGCGCGCGCCCTCAAAGTTGTGGGGCTAATGAACGTCCAGTTCGCGATCCAAAACGGCGTGGTGTTCGTGCTCGAGGTCAATCCGCGGGCGTCGCGCACCGTGCCCTTCGTGTCCAAGGCCACGGGTGTGCCGGTGGCCAAGATCGCTGCTCGTTGCATGCTGGGCCGCACCTTGGCCGAGCAGGGTGTGCAGGTCGAAGTCGTGCCGCCGTACTACTGCGTCAAGGAGGCGGTATTTCCTTTCTCCAAGTTCCTCGGGGTTGATCCGCTGCTCGGTCCGGAGATGCGTTCCACCGGAGAGGTCATGGGCGTGGGTCGCACGTTCGGCGAGGCGCTGTTCAAGTCGCAGCTGGCCGCCGGTGCGAGCCTGCCGCCGCGGGGCACGGTGTTTCTGAGCGTCAAGGATTCGGACAAACCCAAGACCGTGGAAATTGCGCGCTTGCTGCACGACATGGGCTATGGGCTGGTCGCCACGCGCGGCACCGCGGCGGCCGTGGAGGCGGCCGGCGTACCGGTGAAGGTGGTCAACAAGGTCAAGGACGGCCGGCCCCACGTGGTCGATCTGCTCAAAAACGGCGAAATCGACCTGGTGATAACGACGGTCGAGGAGCGGCGCTCGACCATCGCCGATTCGCGCTCGATCCGCACCACGGCGCTGGCGCAACGGGTGACCTATTACACGACGGTGGCCGGCGGCCGCGCCGCCGTCGAGGGCATGCGCCACTTGGCGGCGCTGGAAGTCTACGATCTGCAGTCGCTGCACCGGGAACTCCGGGGCGCTCGCCCGGCGGGGCAGGGTTAGGTAGCATTCGCGTACATTGGTAGCAATTCGCCCCGGCGGCCGCCGGGGATGGTGTTTTTGGTTTCCCTTTCTCATCGAAGGGGGTGAAGGAGATATGGCAGCCATTCCAATTACAGCGCGCGGAGCCGAAATGCTGAAGGCCGAGCATCTGCGCCTCAAGTCGATCGATCGTCCGGCTGTCATCCAGGCCATCAAGGAGGCGCGCGAGAAGGGCGATCTGTCGGAAAACGCCGAGTACGAGGCGGCGCGCGAGCGGCAGGGTTTTATCGAGGGCCGGATTCAGGAGCTCGAGGGCAAGCTATCGAGTCTGCAGATCATCGATCCGGCCTCGGTTGACGCTGGCGAGCGCGTCGTCTTCGGTGCCATGGTCGAGCTCGAGGACGTTCAGGCCGGGACCAAGGTCCAGTATCAGATCGTTGGTGATGACGAGGCCGACATCAAAGCTGGGCTGATATCCGTCTCCAGCCCGACGGCCCGAGCCCTCATCGGCAAAAGCGTGGGCGACGTGGCGACGGTGGTGGCACCCGGCGGCAAGCGAGAGTACGAGATTCTCGACGTACGTTATCGCTAGCGCGCACGGCGAGCGGCCGGCCTGGCGGTCTTGGCTGCCTTGTTGGCCGGTTTGGCGTCGCGGGCCACGCGCGTGGCCGGCGCGCGGGCTGCCTTGCGCGGCGCCGGAGCCTGGCGCTGCGGGATGGGCCGGAACAGCACGAAGGTGTGGCCGATCACTTGCACTCGGGCCGCGCCCAGGCGCTCGGCCATGCTGCCGAACATGGCGTCGCGCTCTTCGCGTTCGAGCTTGCCGGCGCGAACCTTGACCAGCCCATGGGCGGTCAGTGCGCGATCGATCTCGCGCAGCGCGGCCTCGCTCAGCCCGGCGGCGCCGAGCCGGACGACGGGCTCGAGCCGATGGGCCTGGGCGCGCAGGGCGAGGCAGGTTACTTGGGGTAGGGAGAGTTCAGCCATGGGATCTTCGCGGCAAATGGGTTCCGTCAACCCCGATGGTAGCCGCTATGCCCGATAAGTCGAAAGCCAGGGCGGCAAAGGTCCCATCGCGCCATAGATCCAACCGGGCGTGGATCGAGCGGCACATCAACGACCCCTACGTGCAGGCTGCCACGCGACACGGCTATCGTTCGCGCGCCGCCTACAAGCTCATCGAGATCGACCAGCGCGACCGCCTGTTGCGGCCCGGCGCGGTCGTCATTGACCTAGGGGCGGCACCGGGCAGCTGGACGCAGGTCGTGGTCGAGCGCCTTCTGACGCGCGATTCGAAGCTTGCCGGGCGGGTGATTGCCCTCGATGTGCTGCCGATGGAGCCAATACCGGGCGTGCAGGTGATTCGGGGCGATCTTCGCGAGGACGAGGTCATGCAACAGCTGGCCCGGGCCCTGGAAGGCGAGCGCGCCGACCTCATTTTGTCGGATATGGCACCGAACCTGAGCGGTATCGGGGCGGCCGACGCGGCGCGCAGCGCCCACCTGTGGGAACTGGCGCTGGAATTTTCGCTCCAGCACCTCAAACCCGACGGGCGCCTGTTGACCAAGGCTTTCCAGGGCAGTGGCTACAGCCAGTTCGTCGAGCAACTCAAGCGCCATTTTGGGCGCGTGCTGGTGCGCAAGCCGGCGGCGTCGCGCCAGGAATCGGCGGAAACCTACCTGTTGGCGGCCGGTCTCAAGGCGCCGGCGGGCAGCTTTGCGCCGCCGGCGGGAAAAACCGGGCCGGACCCTTGAAATCGGGGGCTTGCAATCGCATATAGCTTGGCTTTCCCCCCGATTTGCGAGGCTTGCCGAGGGAAATGGCGGGTGCTAACGAGGCGAGAAGAGCCTAGAATCGACTGTACTACCGTACCCTAGTCCGGCGACCGGCGGGCTGGGCGGCTCCAGTGGGCAGCGGCATCCGGCAGGAGTACCAACTTGAACAACAGCACCTTCGCTAAGGCCGCCATCTGGCTCGTCATCGTCGTCGTCCTTTTCACGGTTTTCCAGAAGCTCGAGCGCAGCTCCAGCGGTAACCTGCAGACGATTGCCTACTCGCAGTTCCTCAACGAGGTGCATGCCGGCCACATCGACAAGGCCCGGATCCAGGAGACCTCCTCGGGGATGACGGAGATCTTTGCCACGACGAAGGAAGGCACGAGCCTGCACACGACGGGCACACTGTACGACCGCGGGCTGTTCAAGGACCTGCTCGATGCCAACGTCAAGTTCGAAATGGAGCAGCGCGAGACACAATCGCCGCTGCTCAATTTCTTTTACGCCTTTGGACCGGTAATTCTATTGATTGGCGTATGGGTATTTTTCATGCGTCAGATGCAGGGAGGCGGTCGCGGCGGCGCGTTCTCCTTTGGCAAGTCGCGTGCCCGGATGCTCGATGAATCGAACAACAGCATCACTTTCGGGGATGTTGCCGGCTGCGACGAGGCCAAGGACGAAGTGCAGGAACTGGTCGAGTTCCTGCGCGATCCGTCCAAGTTCCAGAAGCTGGGGGGCGCATCCCCCGCGGCGTGTTGATGGTCGGATCGCCCGGGACCGGCAAGACGCTGCTCGCCAAGGCCATCGCTGGCGAGGCCAAGGTGCCGTTTTTCACGATCTCCGGTTCCGATTTCGTCGAAATGTTCGTCGGGGTCGGCGCGGCGCGCGTGCGCGACATGTTCGAGACGGCCAAGAAGCATGCGCCCTGCATCATCTTCATCGATGAGATCGACGCGGTTGGCCGCCAGCGCGGCGCAGGGCTGGGCGGCGGCAACGACGAACGGGAGCAGACGCTCAATCAGATGCTGGTCGAGATGGACGGATTTGAGACCGGGCAGGGAATCATCGTCATTGCCGCGACCAACCGTCCGGACGTGCTCGACCCGGCCTTGTTGCGCCCGGGCCGCTTCGACCGGCAGGTCGTTGTGCCGTTGCCCGACATCCGGGGACGCGAACAGATCCTGGTCGTGCACATGCGCAAGGTGCCGATCGGCGGCGACGTAAAGGCCGATATTCTCGCGCGCGGCACGCCGGGCTTCTCCGGCGCCGACTTGGCCAACCTAGTGAACGAATCGGCGCTGTTCGCGGCTCGCCGCGGCGCGCGCGTGGTCGAAATGCAAGATTTCGAAAAGGCCAAGGACAAGGTCATGATGGGCGCCGAACGCCGTTCGATGGTCATGTCGGACGAGGAGCGGCGCAATACGGCTTACCACGAGTCGGGCCACGCCGTAGTGGCGCGACTGATACCGCGCACGGATCCGGTGCACAAGGTGACCATCATCCCGCGGGGGCGTGCGCTGGGCCTGACGATGCAACTGCCCGAGCAGGACCGGTACGCCTACGATCGCGACTACCTGCTGGCGCGCATCGCAGTGCTTTTTGGCGGACGCGTGGCCGAGGAACTGTTTATGAAGCAGATGACCACGGGGGCGAGCAACGATTTCGAGCGCGCCACGCAGATGGCGCGCGACATGGTTACGCGCTATGGCATGAGCGACCTGCTCGGGCCCATGGTCTATGCCGAGAACGAGGGCGAGGTATTTCTCGGTCGATCGATCACCAAGACGGTCAACATGTCGGAGGAGACGATGCGCATCGTTGATGCCGAGATTCGCCGCATCATTGACGAGCAGTATCACTTGGCGCGTCGCCTGCTGGAGGAAAACCGCGAAAAGGTCGAGGCGATGGCCAAGGCCCTGCTCGAGTGGGAGACCATCGATGCGGACCAGATCCTTGACATCATCGAGGGCAGGCCTCCGCGCCCGCCCAAGACCCCGGCGCCCACGACGGCAAGCAGCGGTTCGAGTTCGCCAGGCGGGGGCGTCCAAGAGGCGACGCAGCCTGCATGAACGCCTGCCGTTTGCGTCCGCTGACCGTCGATTGACGAACGCGGCCGGTGCGGCGGGAAGCTAGGGTGATGGAACTCGCCTGTTCCGCGACGCAAGGCCGCGGCGGGCCTTTTTGGCAGTGCGGTCGCTACCGCCTTGCCCTGGGCCGGGTGCAGATCATGGGCGTGCTCAACGTCACGCCGGACTCGTTCTCCGATGGCGGGCGTTTTGCGTCCTTGGATGCCGCGCTCGCGCGGGCGCGCACGATGATGGACCAGGGCGCCGACATCATCGACGTCGGGGGAGAGTCGACCCGGCCGGGCGCAAGGCCCGTTGCGCCGGAGATCGAACGCGAGCGCGTGCTGACGGTCCTGCGCGAGCTGCAGGGCGCGGCCGTGCCCATATCCGTCGACACGAGTCAGCCAAGGCTGATCCAAGCGGCGTTGGAACTGGGCGCCTCGATCATCAACGATGTGCGAGCGCTGCGGCTCGAGGGCGCGCTCGATGCGGTGCGCGACAGCGGCTGCGGCGTGGTCCTGATGCACCTGCAGGGCGATCCGGCGACGATGCAACTGCGGCCCGCTTATCACGACGTGGTCGAGGATGTCGGCGCGTGGTTGGCGCACCGGCGCGACCAGGTTTGCCAGGCCGGCGTGGCGCCGGAGCGCATCGTATTGGACCCCGGATTTGGTTTTGGCAAGACCCACCGGCACAATCGCCAGCTGCTCGCCGGACTCGAGCGCCTGCAGGCGCTTGGGCGGCCGCTGCTGGTTGGCTTGTCGCGTAAGACGACGCTGGGCGACATGACCGGTCGGCCGGTGTCCGAAAGGCTGGCGGCGTCCTTGGCCGCCGCACTGCTGGCGATCGAAGGGGGGGCGCGCATCGTGCGTGTGCACGATGTTGCGGCAACGCGCGACGCCGTCGCGGTCTGGCAGGGCGTCCGGCGCGAAGGACAGACGGAATTGAACCACGAGGAGCACGTTTGAAGCGCAAGTATTTCGGTACCGATGGCATACGGGGGACGGTGGGCGAGGGTTCGATCACGCCCGAATTCATGTTGCGTTTGGGGCATGCCGCGGGCCGCGTGCTGGTGCACGATAACGCGGGGGGCCGTCCTGCGGTGCTGATCGGCAAGGACACGCGCATCTCCGGGTACATGCTCGAGGCGGCGCTCGAGGCCGGCTTCTCCAGCGCCGGGGTTGACGTCGTCTTGTGCGGTCCGCTGCCGACTCCGGCCGTGGCCTACTTGACGCGGGCGCTGCGGCTAAGCGCCGGTGTCGTGATCAGCGCCTCGCACAATCCCTATCAGGACAACGGCATCAAGTTTTTTTCCGGGGCCGGAAAGAAGCTGCCCGACGACACGGAGATTCGGATCGAGGCCGAGCTCGAACGGCCGGTCGCCTGCGTTCCTTCGAAGCAGCTGGGCAAGGCGCGCCGACTCGATGATGCCAGCGGCCGGTACATCGAATTTTGCAAGAGCACCTTTCCGGTCGAGATCGATCTCAAGGGCATGCGGCTCGTTGTCGACTGTGCCCATGGTGCCGCGTATCACGTCGCGCCGGATGTTTTTCACGAGCTGGGTGCCGACGTGATCGCGGTGGGGGCGGCCCCCAATGGCTTTAACATCAACGACGGCGTCGGCGCCGTGCACAGCGAAGGGCTGGCCGCGCAGGTGCGGCAACATGACGCCGATTTCGGCATTGCCCTCGACGGTGACGCCGACCGCGTCATCATGGTCGAGCGCGGTGGACGCAGCTTCAATGGCGACGAGTTGCTGTATGCGATCGTACGGGAGCGCATGCGCCAGGCGCCAGTGCAAGGCGTCGTCGGCACCCTGATGACCAACTATGCGGTCGAGCACCGGTTTGCCGAGCTGGGCGTGCCTTTTCGGCGCGCCAACGTCGGGGACCGTTACGTCCTGGAAGCACTGGAAAAAAACGGCTGGCTGTTCGGCGGCGAGAGCTCTGGGCACTTGATTTGCCTGGACAAGCACACGACTGGCGACGGGATTGTCAGCGCGCTGCAGGTGCTGGCCGCCGTGCGGCGCATTGGCGCTAGCCTCGCCGAGCTGACGGCTGAACTGCAAATGCTGGCCCAGACGATGGTCAACGTGCGTTTGCCGGCCGGTTTTGCCTGGAAGGAACACGCGCCGTTGGCGCGCGAACTGGCGCGCGTCGAGGCCGAGATCCACGGCCGTGGCCGGGTCCTCATCCGACCCTCCGGAACGGAGCCCGTTCTGCGGGTGATGGTGGAGGCGGCCGATCCGCAACTGGCCCGGTCGCTAGCCGAGCGGCTGGCGGCGACCGTGGCGGCCTGACGGTGACAGTGCCGGTGACGGTGCCGGTTCGGCGCGGCTGCGCACCGTCGTGGCCTGCTCCGGTGGTTCCCGAATGGTCGGCGCCATGAAATCCTTGGGCGGTATCTGCGGCGGTCTGCGGCTAGAGCGCATGCGCGCCTCACCGCGCTGGGATGGCGCGGCTTTTTGCAACGTGCATCCCATGCTGCCCGGCTTGCGCGATCCCATGGCGCGCCCGCCGACGCTGGGTGAATTTCTGCGCGGCGGCGGGCGTCGAGTTCCGCGCGGTCCGTTGCCGAGCGTCGATCCGCGCCCGTACTGGTCGCGCCTGCCCGAGTCGGGCTTGCGCGCGACTTGGCTAGGCCACTCCACGGTGCTGCTGGAGATGGACGGCGTGCGCATTCTTACGGACCCGGTATGGGGACCACGGGCGTCGCCGTCTCGACTGATCGGGCCGCGGCGCTTTCAGCCGGTGCCCGTTGCGTTGGGCCAACTGCCTGCGATCGATCTGGTGGTCGTGTCTCATGATCACTACGATCATCTGGACTATCCGACCGTGCGCGAGCTGGCGGCATGGGATGTGCCGTTTGTCACGTCGCTGGGCGTCGGGGCGCACCTGGAGGCCTGGGGCGTCGCGGCGGCGCGCATCCACGAGCTCGACTGGTGGCAGTCGTTTCGGCTGCCCAACGCCGATCTTTCGGTGACCGCGGCGCCCGCGCAGCACTTCTCTGGCCGCGGCCTGCGGGATCGCAACGCCACGCTGTGGTCTTCGATGGCTCTTCGTTCCGCGAGACACTCGGTCTTCTTCAGCGGCGATACCGGGTTGACGACGCAATACGAGGCGATCGGCTCACGCCTGGGCCCCTTCGATCTTGTCATGCTGGAAGTCGGGGCTTTTCACCCCTCGTGGGGGCACATCCATCTGGGCCCGCATAACGCGCTGGAGGCCCTCAGGCTCCTGGGCGGGGGCGCATTCCTGCCGGTGCACTGGGGAAGCTTTGCGCTTGCCATGCACGAGTGGGATCAGCCAGCCGAAACCTTGCTGGCGCTCGGGCCAAAGCAGGATGCCCGGCTGCTGATGCCTCGGTTGGGTGAGCCCATCGAGCCTGCGCACGACCATCAGCTGACCCCTTGGTGGCGGCGAGTCGACGCGTCGCCCAACGACGCTGCGACTTCGCCGACGGGTGTCCTGAGCTTGCCCAGGACGATGCCCTGGCCGTTCGACTAGCGTTCTATGGTTGCCCCGCGGGCCCCCGCCGGGGCTCAGGCGGCCAGTGCTACCCGCGCCCCGCTGATCTTGTGCCGATCCAGCGCCTGGGCGACGAATCCGCTGGATTTGGCCCATTCGACGAACTGGCACAGCGCCATCCGCGCAGCGCTGTCGCGGGACGCCGGCACGCCCATGGCCTGTTTGATCACCATGAAACAGCCCGGCAGCAGTCGCAGTCCGCCGTGGCGCAAAGCCTCTTCGGCCAGTTGCGGCCTAATGCCCGCCGCGACGTCTGCGTCTTGTTCGAGGAAACAGGCGATCACCTGGGCCGGGGTCGGTGCTCTGCGGATCTGCGCGGATTTGAGTTCGCGGCTCAGAAACAGATCGTAGGCGCTGCCCTTGCCGACCATCACGCGGGTTCCGGGCTGGTCGACCTGTGCATTGTCCCGAAGCGGCGAGTCCTGGCGCACCAGGTAGGCCCCTTCGATCAGCAGGTACGGGGCGGTGAAGGCGATGTCTTCGCCCCGCGCGGGGTCGATGGCAAAGAAGCCGACGTCGGCCTGGCCGGACCGTACCGCCTCGACCGATTTGGCGGCAGCGTCAAATACCGATAGCTCGATGCCCACGCCCAGATGTGCGGCCAGTGCTTGCGCCAGATCGACCGAAATACCGCTGACCTGCGCGCTGCCGGACTCCCTGCGCGCGAGGACCGGGTTGCCCAGATTGATCGAGGCGCGCAACGCGCCCGTGGGAGCCAGCGCGGCAACGGTCGTGGCGGGCAGGCGTTCTTGCGTACAGTTCACGGCGATGGGAGTTCCGGTCAGCGCGGGCGGCGATCGAATGCGCGCAGCCGGCCGGTCGGTCCGGTCTGCCGGCACGCGCCGGCAGGAGAATAGCGCAGGAATAGCGCAGGCGGAACGGGCCTGGTCGGTGGCGTTGCTGGCTCCCGGGACCGTTTTGCACTACCGTTGCCCCGTGGCGTGCCCGGCCGGCGCCGGTTGGCCGGCCCATGCAACTGCGACCGACGGGGGAAATCATGGAAATTCCAAGCTTGCAGGACAAGGTCGGCGCCGAGGAATGGCAGTTGCGCTGCGATTTGGCCGCCGCCTACCGCCTCGTGGCCTTGTACGGCTGGAGCGATCTGGTCTTTACGCACATCAGCTTGCGCCTGCCGGGACCCGAACACCACTTCCTGATCAATCCCTACGGCATGCTGTTCGAGGAGATCACGGCGTCTTCCCTGATCCGCATCGACCAGGAAGGCAATAAGCTGCAGCAAAGCCCGTTTACCGTGAACCCGGCCGGGTTCACGATACACAGCGCGGTGCATGCTGCGCGGGAGGATGCGCGCTGCGTCCTGCACACCCATACGCGCGCCGGCGTGGCGGTGGCGGCGCAAAAATGCGGCGTCTTGCCCATTTCCCAGCAAAGCACCTTCGTGCTCGCTTCGCTGGCGTACCACGACTACGAGGGCGTGGCCTTTCGCGTCGAAGAGAAGCCGCGCCTGCAGGCAGATTTAGGCACCAAGCATTTTCTTTGTCTGCGCAACCATGGGCTGCTGACCGTCGGACCGACCGTCGCGGACGCTTTTCTCAACATGTACATTTTCGAGAGCGCTTGCCAGATCCAAATCGCCGCCCAGGCCGGCGGCGAGCTGATCGAGGTGCCGGGGGCGATTCTGGACGGGGTCAAGCAGGCCATCAAGGTCCAGACCGGCGGGGCGGGCGGGCAGTTTGTCTGGCCGGCCATGCTGCGCAAGCTCGAACGGGTGGACCCGGGCTACCGCCGTTGAGGCGGGAACGTCGCCAGATCCAAGCCACGGCCCAGCGGACTCTGTGTCATGTCACAATGATGTGACAAACCGGTCATACACTTATCCGTTACGAGTCATAAAGAATCAGAATGACGGAGCAAACGAACCGGATGGACCAGACGTCCGGCACGACAGTACCCACGGCCCAACCGTCGGGCCGTGACGCGGTGCCGGTCAAGGCCGACGTGCGCGGGCTTAGTTTTTACTACGGCGATTTCCGCAGCCTGAAGGATATTTCACTTTCCGTGCACAGCAACCGCGTAACGGCCCTGATCGGCCCGTCGGGCTGTGGCAAGTCGACATTTTTGCGCTGCTTTAACCGGATTCATGATTTATATCCGCACAACCGCTACGAGGGTTCGATCCACCTGCATCCGGACCGCGTCAATATCTTGTCCAAGGAAGTCGATCCGATCGACGTGCGCATGCGCATCGGCATGGTTTTCCAGAAACCCAGTCCGTTTCCGACGACGATCTTCGAGAACGTCGCCTACGGGCTGCGCTTGCGCGGCCTCGCGCCGCGCGCGGCGGTCGCCGATAAGGTGGAGCAATCCTTGCGTGCAGCGGCCCTCTGGGACGAGGTCAAGGATCGGCTCAATGGGTTGGCGTCAAACCTCTCCGGCGGACAGCAGCAGCGGCTGTGCATCGCGCGCGCGCTGGCGGCCGACCCGGAGCTGCTGTTGTTCGATGAGCCGACTTCGGCCTTGGACCCGATCGCCACGGCCTCGATCGAAGAGCTGATCACGTCGCTCAAGGATACCGTCTCGATCCTGATCGTTACGCACAATATGCAGCAGGCGGCGCGCTGCTCGGACTACACGGCGCTCCTGTACATGGGTGAACTGATCGAATTCGGCGAGACCGATCAGATCTTCGTGCGTCCGGCAAAAAAGGAAACCGAGGACTACATAACCGGACGGTTCGGCTAGTGTGGACAAAAACGGGCGCATCATGGGCGCCTCATGGGCGTCTCAGGGGCGGGCGGATTGACTTACAGCAAGAGGTGCCATCGTGAGTAGCGGCGAACATCTTTCCAAGAAGTACGACCAAGAACTCGAGACGCTGCGGGCCCGCATTCTGCATATGGGCGGCATGGTGGAGGCGCAACTGCAGATGGCTATCGTCAGCTACGAGCGACCCGATAGCAATCTGGCGGACGACGTAATCGACTCCGAGCGCAACGTCAACGAGGAGGAGATCGAACTCGACCGCGAGGTTGTCAACATGATCGTGCGCCGACAGCCGACCGCCGGCGACCTGCGTCTCATCATCGGCGTTGCGCGCACCGTGACCGACCTGGAGCGCATCGGCGACGAAGCCACCAAGATCGCGCGCGCGGCCAAGTGGCTGTTTGACAAGCAGCGCAGCGTGCGCACACCGCGTCTGCGCGACATCCACACCTCGGCGCTGGCGGCCGCGAAAATGCTGCGCGGCGCGCTCGATGCCTTCGCCCATCTGGATGCGGCATCCGCGGCAGCGATCATCGAGGAGGATCGCGGCGTCGACCAGCAGTTCCAGGCCATCTTGCGTCAACTGATCACCTTCATGATGGAGGATCCGCGCACGATCAGCCCCTCGCTGGACGCGGTTTGGGTCGCCAAGGCGATCGAACGCATCGGCGACCACGCCAAGAACATCGCGGAGCACGTCATATTCGTGGCGCAGGGAGCGGACGTGCGGCACGCCACTCCTGAGGAACTCGCCCGCGCCGTTTCCCAGGAGTAGCCCCATGACCAGTGCATCGATCCTCATCGTCGAAGATGAGCCCGCCATCCAGGAACTCGTCGCGTTCTCGTGCGGCAACAGCGGCTACAAGGTGCGTCGTGCCGAATCCGTCGGGGCGGCCGAGACGGCGATCCGCGGGGAATTGCCCGATCTGGTGATCCTCGATTGGATGTTGCCCGACCGGGCTGGCATCGACTTTCTACGCGAGCTGCGCAAATCCGAGCGTACGCGGGCAGTGCCGGTCATCATGCTGACCGCCAAGGGTGCGGAAAGCGATCGCGTGGCCGGGCTCGACGGCGGCGCCGACGACTACGTGGTCAAGCCCTTTTCGCCGCGCGAATTGGTCTCGCGCGTGCGCGCCGTATTCCGCCGCAAGGCCCCGGAAAAGAGCGGCGAGACCATCGCCTACGGCAAGCTGACGATAGACCCGGCGCGCCACGAGGTGCACGTCGATGGACGGCCGGTGCGCATGGGACTGGCCGAGTTCAAGCTGTTGACCTTCCTCGTTGGCCATCCCGAGCGCGTGTTCTCGCGCAGCCAGCTGCTGGACAACGTCTGGGGCGACCACGTGTTCATCGAGGAGCGCACGGTCGACGTTCATGTGCTGCGCCTGCGCAAGGCCCTGATGCCTGTCGGCTCGCAACACCTGGTCCAGACCGTGCGGGGCCTGGGGTATCGCCTGCTGTCCGAAAACGGTGGCTGATACGGCCGTGGCCGGACTGTCCTTTCGCACGCTGCGCATGGTTTTTCCGGCCATCGCGGTGCTGGCCGTGCTGCTGCTGGTTTGTGCCCTGGTGGCGGTGGTCGCTGGCACTGTCGCCGGGCTGATGCTGGGCATCGTCGGCTTGCTGGGGCTGTATGCGATTCAGATCTACTTTCTCGGCGCGCTGGGCAACTGGCTCAACCACCCGTCGTTGAACGACATTCCGGACGGCTTCGGGGTCTGGGCCGGGGTTTTCTCCCGCTTGCACCGGTGGCACCGCGCGAGCGAGATCGGCCAGCGCCGCTTGATCGACAACGAGGAGCGCTTCCGGCGCACGATCAGCGCCTTGCCCGACGGCATCCTTCTGGTGGACGCGGCCCTGCAGATCGAGTGGTGCAATCCGGTGGCCGAGCGGCACCTGTCGCTGTCCTTGCGTGCTGACCAAGGCTTGCGCCTGACCAACCTGGTGCGCGATCCGCGGCTGGTCGAATACATGACCTCGGGCCAGTTCGACCATGACCTGGTTTTCCGGCCGCTGGCCAATCCCTCGCTGGTGCTATCGCTGGGGGTCATCCCCTTCGAACCGGCCCGCTCGATTGTCATCACACGGGACATCACGCAGAGCGAGCGGCTGGACGCGATGCGGCGCGATTTTGTCGCCAACGTATCGCATGAGTTGCGTACCCCGTTGACGGTGATCAAGGGTTTCCTCGAGTCGTTTGCCGACGCCGGGCCCGAACTGGGACCCGTCCGTCAGCACCACCTGCAGCTCATGGACGAGCAGGCCGAGCGCATGCACAGGCTCATCGAGGACCTGCTGATGCTCTCGCGCCTGGAGTCGGAAAGCCCGAATCAGGACGACACGGTCGACGTCGCCCAGTTGATCAACGAGGTTGCCGACGAGGCGCGCTCGCTCTCTGCGGGACGCCACCAGATCAGCGTCTCGGTGAACGAGGCGTTCGTGCGAGGCAGCCGCGATGAACTGCGCAGCGCCTTCGGCAATTTGGTGTCCAACGCGATCCGCTACACGCCGGAGGGCGGCACGGTTCGCCTGGCTTGGGTGCCAAAAGAAGACGGCGCCTGTTTCGAGGTGACCGATAGCGGCATCGGGATTGCGCCCGAACACATGCCGCGATTGACCGAACGTTTCTACCGCGTCGAGAAGAGTCGCTCGCGCGAAACGGGCGGCACTGGGTTGGGTCTGGCGATTGTCAAGCACGTCCTGCTGCGCCACGAGGGGCGGCTACGGATCGAATCCGAGCTCGGCCATGGCAGCACGTTTTCCGCCTGGTTGCCCAAGTCGCGTATGGTGCTGCGCGAACCTCCCGCGGTGGCCCCGGTGACTAGCATCGCCTGATCCGACGCGGGCGCGATGCGCGGCTGGCGCTATGGACGTCCGAACGAACGCAACCGTTCGAGCTTGGCGGCATATAGGTCGCGATTGGCTGTGTCCGTACTGCTGGCCATCGCCAGCGTGACCTGATGGCGCGCCTCGGCCAGGTTGCCCAGCTTCAGATCGGCAAGACCGAGCCAGAAGTGGAACTCGCTGTTGTATTCGGCGCGATCAACCTCCTTTGCGAACTGCTCCTTGGCGGTCTGGTAATCGCCCTGTCGCATGGCCTCCTGTCCGAGGAAAAAAAAGCAATAGGGCGGAAACGGATCCATTCGCTCCAGGCGGGTGCGCAGCGCGGCAGCTTGGTCGCTGCGGCCCAGTTTCTCGAGCACGATCGCCAGATTCGACAGTGCCTGCTTGTCCTGTGCCTTGCGCGCGAGGACGTGATCGAGGATCGCTTCGGCGGCGGCCAGATCGCCGTGGCGCAGGTAGACCACGCCCAGCGTGTTGTACGCGGGTGCAAAATCCGGCGCCTGCATCGTGGCTGCGCGCGCCCACCAATACGCATCGTCGACCAAGCCGTGTACCAGCGACTCGGCCGCCCGGTTGTTCAGGTACATCGCCACGATGGTTCGCTCCGGCAGCGGCGATCTGTGCTGACCCAAGATTTCCTGGGCCGGCAGGAAGTCGACCGTCAGCAGGCGAGCCGGATCGTATCCGGGCAGGGTATCGGCTGCCCGCCGGCCCAGCGTCAGATTGACGTGCGTGCTCAGAAAGGCGATGTTATCGCTGCGGCTCCAGACTTCGTCCGTGTCCACGAGCTGGTAGGTCACGTTCAGGCGCAGTTCCTTGGCGATGGCGGCGGTCATGAGGACCAGCGACAGGCAGTTACCCTTGCGCGCGGCGAAGGTCTGCGCGGCATTGCGTGTCTGGGCGGAGTCGTACTCGAGCCGGACTTGGTCGCGACGGTTCAGTGCATCGATCAGTGCCTGCGGCCCCCCCTTGCCCTGCGGTGACCTCATGAGGTTGCTGTGCACGAAGCGTTTCATTTCGGCGCTCAGGGCGAAAACTTCGTCGGCGTCGATGCGCTGTACCGGCGCGGCAAATCGTTCGTCGCGAAACAGGCTGGGCGGCGGTGGCGCCGGCGCGACGCTCTCGCAAGCGCCGAGCATCGCGCACAGCAGCGTGCATGCAAGGAGGTACGGCGCCTGCAGGGAGTCATTTTTCATGCGTCTACCCTCCGGCATCGCGATTCGTATCCGCAGCAGCCCATCCCTTGCGCCGACCCGCTGGCCTTTGCTCAACGCGGCATGCGGGCGCAGACCCGATGGTCCGCAAAGTGCGATTGGCGTACCGGCGGGGGCCCGACCCAGGATCCCGGCGCGTTAGGCCTGGCCGGACCGAGCGCGATGGGGCCGGCAATTCCTGCAGGTGCGCTCGCGGCAAGACCATTGCTGGCAGCTGCCGCTGCAAGCGCTTTGCCTGGCCGATTGTGGTACCCGACCGGGGTGCCGATGCGTCGGGCGAGGATCATGCGCGACGACTCCTGAAAGTGATGCTTCAGCGGTGCCGGCGAAGTCGACGCCGCAGCGCGACCCTGCCTCCATATGCTCCGGGGGACGGGGCTGCCGCGGCGCAGGGCCTCGGGCGTGCAAATTGCCCGGTACGCTGCGTACCGGTATCATCGCGCTTTTCGGGGTGTGGCGCAGCCTGGTAGCGCACCTGCCTTGGGCGCAGGGGGTCGGAGGTTCGAATCCTCTCGCCCCGACCAACTTTGCTGCGGCAATGCCTTTTGCCCGGGGTATCGACGTCTGCCCGTAGCTCAGTTGGATAGAGCATCAGCCTTCTAAGCTGAGGGTCGCTGGTTCGAGTCCGGCCGGGCAGGCCAAAAGCGATACGTGTTTCATGGTGGCCGTAGCTCAACGGTAGAGTCCTGGATTGTGATTCCAGTTGTTGTGGGTTCGAATCCCATCGGCCACCCCATCACAGCCTAAGCCATTGATTATCAATATTTTCTAGGCAATAAAGCGAACACCAAAACAGACCGGCGCACGACAAGGTGCTACACAGCTTTGTGGCGCAACCGGTAGACAAGCGATCTGCGAGCGCCTGTTGCGCCGCGGCAACCGCCGCACGTTCTACCTGCACCGGCGCATCGCCACGCAGTTGCGCGACGCCTACGCGCCGAGCAAGAGTGGATCCTTCGTGAGCGTAGGCACGAGTGACGCCGAATGCGCCAAGCCGCGCCCGCGCCAGAGCTGGGTCTTCTGGGGAGTCGTTTCCGGTCGGTCACCCCGCTAAATTCAACCAGTTGCAAGACTTCCGGCACCGGCGCGGGTCGCGCGCACTCACCTGACAACCCCCACTTCGCGAGCGCTTGGAAGGGGCAAGGAGTCGCCTGCCCGGCGGCATTTTTTCAAGGGGCGGGCGGTCGATCCGTGTCCGCGCGATTGGCATTGCGGAACGACGACTGCGCAAGCGCCGCCGGCGGCCGGCAGCGCGCGGTCGAGGGCCGGCTTTGGCTTGCACCCATCGATGCGCTCGGCCAATGGCTTGGCACCAGCGATGCCGGTACCTCCCGCCTACATCGTCGCGGCATCACCGCGCCAGATGCTCCTACGGCGCCGGACCTTGAGGCATGAGGCCATCCAATCCTGGCGCAGCCGGGCGTGTCGATGCGCCCCAAGCATTAGTCGTCTCGGTTGCACTTTGCGCCCAATTGCATCCTGACCCTGACGGGTGCATACGTTTGTCCCGAGAAGAACGGCGGGTCGTTGAGGCCGACCGTGCGCTTGGCGCCGTCGTCGTCCAGCCGGTCCCGTCCGCGTGCGTAGGGCTTGCCGTCGGCGATAGCAGCGCGGCGGGCCAGCCGGCGCGAAGGAGCGGGCGGCGTGGCGCCGCGAAGCGCGACCGCCTGGGGCAATGCAGGGGGGGCGTGCAGCGACGATCGGTGCGCGCGCGAAGGAGACGGTGAAAAACACCCGATTTGCGAGGCGAATCGGCCACTGCGCCAGTGATCAGCAACGACCGCTCCTGGCTAGGATCGGCCCAACCCAGCATGCTCCGGCTCGCTGGCTGGATAGCTCTGTCGCTACAACAAGGATGCGCGCGTAGAGAAAGATTCGAGGGCATACGTCAACTAAGCGGGACGAGTGTTTGCCGCGAGATAATGACCACACTGTCAGCAACGGCTTTTGCGCGCTGGATTCGAGCCTCGCTCTCGCCACCCCGGCGCGGGCGAACGGTTTTGTATTGGGGCGTGGCCCTGGTGATCCTGGTCACCTTGATCGCGGCCCTGTCGGCGCTCGGTTTCGCGCGCCAACTGGCACAGGCGCGGGCGGCCGCCAGCATGCAAAGCCTGGCCACCTCCGTGCAATTGACCTTCGACGAGCTGCTGGATCTGACGGATGTCGAGTTGCGGGGATCGGCCGACGAGATCGCGCGACAGCTTGCCGCCGGCAGGATCCAGGAGCAGTCAATCGCGCGCCGCCTGCAGGCGCAGACCGCGCGCCTACCCCATCTGGCGTCGCTGCGGGCCTACGACGAATACGGGGACCTCATCGGAGCCACGGACTCGGCCGCGCGTTCCGTGAGAGTGGCGGACCGGGACTATTTCGTGCGCGCTCGCGATGACGCCAGCAGCGCGGTATTCGTCGGATCCGCCTTGCCCAACCGGGATTACGAGCAGTGGTACCTGACGCTCGTGCGCCGCATCAACCTGCCGAACAGCGCCTTCGGGGGAATCATCGTTGCGACGATCAAGGTCCAGACGATCGAGGCAATGCTCCGGCGCGTCGAGCTCGAGCCCGGGGACGCGCTCGAGTTGCGCGATCCGTCGATGGGGCTCATTGCGCGCACCGTGTTCCAGGGCGTCAACTCGATCAAGACCGGTGATCGACGCACATCGATACCGGGATTGGAAGTGATGCGGGCCAATTCGTTCCAGGGCAGCTACGTCAGCGATGACACCTATGTCGACCCGGTCGAGCGAACCTACGCCTATCATCGCAGTCCCATCTACGGCTTCGTCGCAATCGCCGGCGTCCCTCAGGAAATCGCGCTGTCCCAGTGGCGCAAGCAGACGCTGATCGTGCTGGCGCTGTTGTCAACCTTCATTGCTTCCGCGTTGGCGTTCACCTGGATCATCAAGAGTGGTTGGCGGCGCCAGGAAGAGGTGCTCGACAGGGTCCGCAACAGCGAGCATTCCCTCAACGAAGCCATGGAGATCGCGCGTCTGGGCAGCTTTGTCTATGACCTGGTCAGCGACACCTGGACCAGTTCGGAATCGTTCGATCACATGTTTGGGATCGATGCCAGCTATCCGCGCGACCTTTTGCACTGGCTGAAGCTGGTCAGCGAGGATTCGCGCCAAGAGGTCCGAATGCATGTGAATCGCCTGATCGAACAAGACGTTCCCTTCGATCTGGAGTACCGGATCGTTCGCCCCCTCGACGGCCGGGATCGCTGGGTGCACTGTGCCTGTCGGTTGCGCCATCGACGGCAGGGATGGCCGATGGCGATCGTCGGCACCTACCAGGACATCACGGAACGCAAGGCCGCGGAAGAGACCATCAACAACCTCGCTTTCTTTGACCAATTGACCGGGCTAGCCAACCGCACGCTCTTGCTCGATCGATTGCGACAAGCCACGGCCCTTGCCAAGCGCAACCGGCATACCGGGGCCGTGTTGCTCATCGACCTAGACAATTTCAAGACGCTCAACGACATTCATGGGCACGAAAAAGGCGACTTGCTTCTCAAGCAGGTCGCCAATCCGCTAACGGCCTGTTTGCGTGCCGAAGACACGGTTGCGCGACCGGTGGGCAGAAACACGGTCGCGCGCCTGGGAGGCGACGAGTTCGTCGTCGTGCTGCCCAATCTGAGCGCTACCAGCGAGGAAGAAGCCGCTGTACGGGCCAAGGTCGTGGCCAGCAAGGTGCTCTTCGCGCTCAACCAGAATTACGAGCTCGACGGCGTGCGCTTCGTGGGCACCGCCAGCATCGGCGTCACCCTGTTTCGCGGCAAAGGCGCGAGCATCGAGGACCTGCTCAAGCAGGCCGACCTGGCCATGTACCGGGCGAAGGCGTCCGGGCGCGACGCGGTGTGTCTCTTCGACGCGGACCTGGAAGCGACGGTCATGAAGCGCGCGATGCTCGAGGGCCACTTGCGCCGGGCCCTGGAATTGAACCAAATCGAACTCCACTACCAGGCGCAAGTTGTCGGCGAGGGCCACGTGACCGGCGCCGAGGTCCTCGCCCGTTGGGAGCATCCCGTGTTGGGCATGATTTCGCCTGCCGAATTCATTCCCGTGGCCGAGGAATCCAACCTGATACTGCCGCTGGGCAAATGGGTCCTCGAAACGGCGTGCCGCCAACTGTCCGAGTGGGCCCTGCACCCGGAGTTGGCTCACCTGACGCTTTCGGTCAACGTGAGCGCGCAGCAGTTCTACCAGACGGACTTCGTCGAACAGGTGCAGTCGATATTGGCCGATACCAAGGCGCGTCCGAACCTGTTGAAGCTGGAATTGACGGAAAGCTTGCTGTTGCGAGACGTGGACGAGATCATCAAGAAGATGATGACGCTCAAATCGATCGGCGTTTGCTTCGCGCTGGACGATTTTGGAACCGGGTACTCGTCGCTGCTGTACCTGAAGCGCCTGCCGCTGGACCAGTTGAAGATCGACCAGTCCTTTGTGCGTGACGTGCTGGTCGACCCCAATGGTGCCGCCATCGCCCGAACCGTGGCGGCGCTGGGACAAACCCTGGGGCTGAAGGTCATCGCTGAAGGTGTCGAAACCCAGGCGCAGCGCGACTTCCTGGCTCGCGTTGGCTGCCACGCATACCAGGGGTACCTCATCAGTCGACCATTGCCCGTTGCAGGCTTCGAGGAGTTCGCGCGCAATGCGTGGGAACGCGAAAACGAGCTTTTCCTGGCCCAATGCGTGCCCCAGCAGATGGAGGCGGATCTAATCGGCTTCATCGACCGGCCTTAGGATGCGCGACCGGACCGCTGTCGAAGCCGCCCCTGCGGGCGCATGCCGGCTGGCTTGGCCATGGCTTCATCGGGCCTGTATGAGCCTTGCGCGCAGGCTTTCAGTTACGCCTCTGGGGTGAGCCCCTGCGCTGCGCCCCGTGGTGCGCTGCCGTTTCGCCCCCGTTTGGTGCACCCCGCAAGACCGCGACCGATCGTACGCGATAAGATCGCAGCGCGGCCTCGAGCGCGCCCATTGGGCGTAAGGGGTCGCGCGCCGGCATCGGCCGGGTGGTCCCGCTTTGGGGCGCCCGGCACCGGCCAAGTCGAGCAGAAAAGGCAATGAGCAAAGCATTCATCAAGGAGCCGACCGACGACGACGAGGATGGGCCGGAGGCGCCTGCCATCCCCGTGGGGGCGAAGAACTACATGACTGTCGGCGGCTACCGGCGCCTGCGCACCGAACTCAGCCAGTTGGTAACGGCGATCCGACCGGAGGTCGTGCGCACGGTGTCTTGGGCCGCGTCCAACGGCGACCGATCGGAGAACGGCGACTATATCTATGGCAAGAAGCGCCTGCGCGAGATCGACCGCCGCATCCGCTTTCTTACCAAGCGGCTCGAGGCCGCGGAGGTCGTGGACACGGCCCAGCGTGAAGACACCGACCAGGTCTTTTTCGGGGCCACGGTGGTCTATTCAGCCTCCGGGGGCGCAAGCCAGCAGATCACGATCGTGGGCATCGACGAGGTCGACCCGCAGCGGCGCCGGGTCAGCTGGATCGCCCCGATCGCCCGCGCGGTACTCAAGGCGCACGAGGGTGACACGGTCCAATTCCAGACGCCCTCGGGACTAGAGACGATCGAGATCCTGGAAGTGCATTACGACAATTCGGACGACGGCGGTTCGGCCGGCAACTCGGCCGCTTGAGTGTTCCGCACGCTGACTCGGGTGCGCGCGACGCGAGTCACCTGGCGAATTCGCCGCAGCGTGCGCATCACGCGCGCCAGGTGGCGTCGGTCACGCACCTGGATCTTGAAGTGGATTGTCACCTCGCGTGCATCCTCGTCTTCGACGTTCACGCTGAGGATGTTGGATTCGGCCTCGGCCACCGCCATCGCCACATAGCCCAGAACGCCGCGCTCGTTGCGCGCGCGCACTTCCATGTTGGCGGCATAGACGCCGACCGGCTCTTCGGCCCATTGCAGGTCGAGCCAGCGCTCCGGATCGGCACGTCGCGCGCGCTGCGCATGCGTACAGTCGGACTGGTGTACCACCAGTCCCAGGTCACGACGCAGTTGGCCGACCACGTTGTCGCCGGGGATCGGAGTGCAGCAATTGGCCATCTGCAACGCCATCCCTTCCGTGCCCTGGATCTGCATCGGCAGGGCCGCGCCGGACGGCGTTTCGCCCACCGGCGTCTCGGTACCGGTGCTGCCGCTGCGGGATTGGATGCGGCTCAACTGGCGCGCCAGCACCGCGGCCAAGCGCCTGCCCAGTCCGACGTCGGCCAGCAATTCGTCCCGATCGCGCGCTTGCGCCTCGCGTACGAGCGCGCTCCAGGTCTCAGGGCTGGCGTCGGCGATACGGAAGGAAAACTGCGCGGCCGCCTGTGCCAAAAGGCGTGCGCCCAGATCGACGGACTCTTGTCGCTTCATCGTGCGCAGGAAATGGCGGATCTCGGCGCGTGCCCGGCCGCTGCGGACAAAACCCAGCCAAGCCGGATTGGGCCGGGCCACCGGGCCGGTAACAACCTCGACAACGTCGCCATTGCGCAATTCGGTACGCAGCGGCTGCCCCTCGCCGTTGATGCGCGCCGCGACGCATTTGTTACCGACGTCCGAGTGGATCGAGTAGGCAAAATCCACGGGTGTAGATCCGCGCGGCAAGGAGACGATCTTTCCCTTGGGCGTGAAGATGTAGACCTTGTCGGGGAACAGGTCGACCTTGATGTTCTCGAGGAATTCGGCCGAGTCCCCGGTCTGCTGCTGCAGCTCGATAAGCGACTGCAGCCATTGGTGGGTACGCGACTGCATCTCCGACAGGCTCTGGGCGTCCTCCTTGTACAGCCAATGCGCGGCTACGCCCGATTCGGCGACCCGATTCATATCGCGCGTGCGCAGCTGAAATTCCACGGGCTGGCCAAACGGCCCGATGAGCGTGGTGTGTAGCGACTGGTAGCCGTTGACCTTGGGAATGGCAATGTAGTCTTTGAACTTGCCTGGTACCGGCTTGTACAGGCTGTGCAGCACGCCCAGCGCCAAATAGCAGTCCGGCACGGTGTTCAGGACGACGCGGAAGCCGTAGATGTCGAGCACCTCGGAAAACGACAAGTGCTTTTCGGCCATCTTGCGGTAGATGCCGTAGAGCGTCTTTTCGCGGCCGAAGATGTCGGCCTTGATCTTGCTGCGCGCCAGGGCATTTTGTACCGCGACGTGGATCTTCTTGAGCACCTCGCGCCGGTTCCCGCGCGCCGTGAACACGGCCTTCTCCAGCACCCGGTAGCGTAGCGGGTACAGTAGAGCGAAGCAGGCCTCCTGCAGTTCGCGGTAAATCTCGTTTAGCCCGAGCCGATGCGCAATCGGGGCGTAGATGTCGAGCGTTTCGCGCGAGATGCGTCGCTGCCGCTCGCGGTCGACCGCGCCCAGCGTGCGCACGTTATGCAGGCGATCGGCCAGCTTGATCAGGATCACACGCACGTCGCGCGCCATGGCCAGGAGCATCTTGCGAAAACTCTCCGCCTGGGCCTGCGCATTGCTGGCAAAATTGAGCCGATCGAGCTTGGACACGCCATCGACCAATTCCGCTACGGCCGGACCGAATTGCTCGGCCAGGTCCTGCTTTGAGATCCCGGAATCCTCCATGACGTCGTGCAACAAGGCCGCCTGGACAGCGCCCACGTCCATGCGCCAATGGGCCAGGATCTTTGCTACGGCGATCGGATGGGTGATGTAGGGTTCACCACTCTTGCGGAATTGGCCCAGATGGGCCGCATCCGAGAAGCGGAAGGCGGCCTTGACCTTCTGGATGTCGCTCGAGGACATGTACAGCTTGAGCCGATCCGTAAGGTCGGAAAAGCTGATCACCTGTTTTTCAAGGTTCGCGGGAGCAACCGCGGCCGCGCCGTTGTCCGACCGCCACACGGCGCGGCGCGCCTTGCGCAACGCCTGCGCCGCGCGATGCGCGAATCCCGGCGGCTTCAGGTTCGCCGGATCTTCGATCGGCAGGGTGGGGACCGGAGGGTCCGCGGAGGAGGTCATAGGCGCTACGCTAGCGCGCCGGTGGACGCGGGGCAAACGAAAAAAACGGCCGCGATCCCACTATGCCGCATCTGCGGCGCCGCGCCGGTGATTCTCAGCAACAACCCGGAAATCGGATCTGCCGCGCCTGCCCCGCCAATGAGGGTCGATTGCGCCGGTAATTACGTCGGGACTTTGCGCAGCATTTCAATGCCGACCTTTTGCGCGGCGATTTCCCGCAGCGCAGCCACGGCGGGCTTGTCCTTGGTATCGATCTTCGGCGCGTGCCCCTGGGTCAACTGGCGCGCGCGGTAAGCGGCGGCGAGCACCAACTGGAAACGATTGGGGATCTGCTTTAGGCAATCTTCAACGGTGATGCGGGCCATGGTGCCGGTTCCAGTAGGTCATTGCGCACGGAGTGCGCCCGAGCCGGCGATTATACCTTTGTCCATTCCGAGGATTCCCCGACGATCGGCGGGATACGCGCCGGCGATTGCGACTGCGGATCCAACCCCGGCTTTGGCAGTACGATTTGCCGCGCGCGGCTGGGGATTGGCGGGTTTGCCTTGATTCTTGGCTTCCTATTGCGCGTTCCAAAGGGGTATCCCAGATGAAACGGATGATGGTTCTTTCCTCTTCTGTCGGCTTGGCCGCTTGTGTGGTGCAGCCGGCCCCGATCTACCGTCCCTAATCACCGCCGCCTCAATACGCGCCGCCCCCGCCTCCAGCGCAGTACGTCCCTGCGCCGCCTCCGTCCGCCGACGCTGGCTACTACCCCGTGGTGGGCGACAACGACGAGCCGCCGCAGCCGGTCGTGAGCGTCTACGTCGACCCGCCCTTGCTGGAGCCCGAACCCATCGGTGTCGCCTGGGCTCCGCCACCGATGCTGTTCGAGGATCCCGGTCCGATGCCGTTTCCCGGCGCGTACTGGACCGGCGGATACTGGGTCTGGGACGGACAGTGGGCGTGGGCCTCCGGACGCTGGCTAGCGCCCCGATGGCTGGCTACGGTTGGAACAATCCGTACTACGAACATCGCGATGGTGTCGTCGTGTTCATTCCCGGGTACTGGCGCGCCCCGGGCGCGGTCTTTGTGCCGCCGGCCGCCGGCATGGCCGTGGTCATGGTCGCGGCCCGTCCTGGTGCGGTTGCCGGGCCACGTCCCTTGGGACCGAATGGCGTCTTCGTGCCACCTCCGCCCGGTTCGCGCCACGGCGTGATCGTTCCGGCGCCGATCGGCACGAGCCCTGCCGTGGTCATGGGTGCGCCGCAGGTCGTGCGCCCCGGCATGCAGGTCACGCCAGGCGACAGCGGCATGCTTCACATCCAGGCACCGCCTGCCGCCGTGGCCAGCGGCAGAGCCTATTCCAGCACCGCCCCAAGCCAGGCGCATGTGGCCGCGGCGCAGACCCCGATGGTGCGCGCCGTGGCCCCGGCTCCCGCAAGTTCGGCACCGATCCGCACCTATTCCCCCCGCCAGGGCTTCTCGGCCCTGCCGCCGGCTCGTCCGGTCGAGCGCTCCCCCGCGGCTGCGCCCCAGCCAACCCGCAAGGCTGCCGAGGCAAGGCCTGCGCCACCGCCGCCGCGGCCAACCGCCCCGGGACAGGCGGCGCCACTCAAACCCGAGGCGCCGCCCAAAGCCGCGCCCAAAACCGGGCACGGTGAAAGGGAGAAGGAGAAATAAGCCGAGCGCTGCGGAGTGCCGGGCCTGCCCGGCACCTGCCCGCGCGTTGCGATCGGACGGCCGGTGCGCCCGGCCGCTCGTTCAGGCCTGTGGTATTCCGAGTTGGGCGAACAGTTCGTGATGCCGCGCCGCCTGGGCTTCGTAGCGCAGGCGAGTGGCAGTGACGACGGCTTTCAACTGTGCCAGGGCCACGTCGAAATCCTGGTTGATGATGATGTAGTCAAATTCCGGTGCACGCGCGATCTCGCTGCCGGCGGCCAGCAGCCGCCGTTTGATGACCGAAGGGCTGTCCTGGCCGCGCTTGTGCAGCCGATCGTCGAGCGCGTCGATCGAGGGGGGCAGGATGAACACCCCGACAGCGTCCGGAAAATGGGCCTTGACCTGACGCGCCCCTTGCCAATCGATTTCCAACAGTACATCCTGGCCCTGGACCAACCGGTTCTCGATCTCGCGGCGGGAGGTCGCGTAGAAGTTGCCATGGACTTCGGCGCTTTCCAAGAATTCGCCCTGTGACTTGCGCCGCTGAAACTCGGCCACGTCGATAAAGTGATATTCGCGGCCGTCGACCTCGCCGGGGCGTGGCGGCCGGGTCGTGCAGGACACGGAGAGGCAGATGCCGGCGTCGTTGGCCAGCAAGGCATTGACCAAGGAGGACTTACCGGCGCCCGATGGGGCGACGACCATGAACACCTGGCGGCCGCTGTTGGCGCTCGGAGCCAGCGCCGGCCCTGGACGCGTCGGGTTGCTCATCGGTCGGACTCCTCTTGTAACCACAGGCGGGGCCGGCCGGCGCGCCGATGGGCGCGCGTGGCTCCATGGGCCCCGGCGAGCGACCGTTCTCCTGGGAGTTTTCCGCAACAATTCAAGGGATTATTCAAGGTTCTGCACCTGCTCGCGCATCTGCTCGATGAGCAACTTCAATTCGACTGCGGCATTGGTCATATCGATGACGCTGGCCTTGGAGCCTATCGTATTGGCCTCGCGGTTCAACTCTTGCATGAGAAAATCGAGCTTGCGTCCCACCGCACCGCCTTGCTGCAGGATGCGGCGCACTTCGGCCACGTGGGCGGCGAGCCGGTCCATCTCCTCGGCCACGTCCGAACGCATGCCGTGCAGCGTCAGTTCCTGGCGGATGCGCTCGTTGATCTCCTCACGGGTGATCGAGGCGCCGGCCAGCGCGGTGCCCAGGGCCTGGCCCAGGCGCTCTTGCAGACGCCGTTCCATCTCGGCGAGGATGCGCGGCACGCCTTCGCGCAGGCGCCCGATTATGGCGTCGATTCCGTCGCAGCGTTCTTGCAGGGCCTGGCGCAGCGCCGTACCTTCGCGCCGGCGCGCCTGGATCAGCTCGTCGAGCGCCTCGTCCAGCGCCCGCAACAGCGGTTCGCGCCACGCCTGCGGGTCCATGCCGGCCGACTCGATGAGGCCCGGCCAGCGCAAAATGTCGTCCACGCCCATCGCGTGCGCCTGGGGCACCGCCGCATGGACCTGCCGCGTGAGCTCGGTGAGCTGGGCCAGCACGGTCGGGTTGAGCCGGCCGGCTCCTGCGGCCGGGTCGCGGGCGATGGAAACCCGGCAGTCGAGCTTGCCGCGCACGAGTGCGGCCTGGATGCGCTCGCGCAGCGGCCCCTCGGCATAGCGCAGTTCTTCCGGAAGCCGAGAAGAGAGCTCCAAGTACCTGCCATTTACGGACTTCAACTCGACCGTAATCGAACCAAACTCTGTGGCCTGGGTGGCGTCGGAAAATCCGGTCATGCTGGCGAGATCCGCCATGTTTTCAGCCCTTGTTTCGCTGACGCATACAATTGCCGCACGGCTTGCGACAGGAGTCCGATAAAATGAGCATTGAGGCAGGCTTGTTCCGGAGCCGCGCGGCCGCGACTCATGGCCCGCTCGTAGCGGTCTGCCCTCCGTCCCCGTATTCATCGCAACCACCTCGGTAACGGTTACCGTCACCTAACTACGGCGTCTGCAATTCCATGGCGGCTCAGAACAACGCTTCCTTGCCCGAAGGCATGCAACTTGGTGCCTACCGCATTGTAAAGAAGATATCGAGTGGCGGCTTCTCAATCGTCTATCTTGCCCAGGACGAGAACGGCAATTCGGTTGCCATCAAGGAGTACATGCCGGCCGCCCTGGCCCAGCGCAAGAGCGGCGACTACGCGCCGTTCATCACGCCGGAGAACCTCAATACCTACCGCATCGGCCTGAAGTGCTTCTTCGAGGAAGGCCGGGCGCTGGCATCGATCTATCACCCGAACATCGTGCGCGTGCTCAACTTCTTCCGCGCCAACGAGACCGTTTACATGGTCATGCACTACGAATCCGGGCGGTCGCTGCAGGAGCATGTGCTGCGCAACCGCAGCAAGGACCAGAAGGACGTGCTCTCCGAGCGGTTCATCCGCCGCGTATTCACGCAGGTGATGAACGGCCTGCGCGAGGTGCACAGCAATCGGCTGCTGCACTTGGACATCAAGCCGGCCAACATCTACCTGCGCATGGACGGTGCGCCGATCCTGCTCGATTTTGGCGCGGCGCGCCAGACCCTGCAGCGCGACATCAGCAAGACCTACCCGATGTACACGCCGGGCTTTGCGCCGCCGGAACTGTACAAGCGCGATGCCGAACTCGGTCCTTGGACCGACGTCTACAGCATCGGAGCCTGCATCTACGCCTGCATGTCGGGCCTGCCGCCGCAAGAATCCGACCAGCGACTAAAAGAAGACAAGATGCCGAACGTGCTGCGCTCTTTCCGCGGCTTGTATTCGGCGCAGTTGATTTCGATGGTCGAGCGCTGCCTGCGCCTAAATTCTCTGGAACGGCCCCAATCCGTGTACGCTGTGCAAAAGGAACTGCTCAACAACGTCCCGGAAAGCCCGGAGTTCTCGTTTCTGGAGCGTACCGGCGCACGCGTACGCCACATGCAGGAGCGCATGGCCCGTTTTGCCAAGAGTCACAACATCACCTGGTTCTGAGGCGACAATTGCGCTTCTCGATTTACCAAGACAGCAAGAAGGGTGGGCGCAGGGTAAACCAGGACCGCATGGGGTTTCTGTATACCCGGGATTCGCTCATGATGATGGTCGCCGACGGAATGGGCGGCCACGCACGCGGGGAAGTGGCGGCCCAGGTGACGATGCAGACGGTGGCATCGATCTACCAGCGCATGGCCAAACCGTTGCTCGCCGACCCGGCGCGCTTTCTGGAGGAGGCCATACAGGCCTCGCATCACGAACTGCATCGCTACCGCGCAGAGCAGGGCCTGCCCGAGGCGCCGCGGACGACGATTGTGGTTTGCGTGGTGCAGCGCGGAATCGCCACTTGGGCCCACGTGGGCGATTCGCGTCTGTACCTGCTCCGTAACGGGACGATCTTCGAACGCACGCTCGACCATTCTCGCGTCCATCATTTGGTTTCTGCCGGTCTGATACGGCCGGAGGATGCCAAGAACCACCCGGAACGCAACCGGATCTTCAATTGTCTTGGCGCCTTCGTCGCCCCGTCCGTGGATATCGGACATCCGACGGCCCTGCATGCCGGGGATATCCTGCTTTTGTGCAGCGATGGCCTGTGGGGCAATCTGAGCGATCGGGCGATCATCGATGGCTTTGCCGGGCGCACGGTCATGCGGGCGGTACCTGAAATGGTCGATGCAGCGCTCGATCTGGGCGGCGCGGACGCCGATAACTGCACGGCTCTGGCCATGGCCTGGGCGGGCGCCGAGGCCCTGGACATGGTGCCGCCGTCGGATGCGCCGGTCTCGACCCTGGTCGTTCCCGAGGGTGCGATGACCTCGACCATCCAGATTCCGCGCAGCGGCGAAGAACTCGGCCCGGCTTATACGGACGATCAGATCGACGACGCGGTCAACGAGATCCAAAAGGCGATTCAGCGCGCCTCCAAGTTGATTCCCGATTGATGATGGAGCGCAGCGAGGGACGTGGCGCCGATCAGCTGCGGCGCATACAGCTGATCCGCGGGTATACGCGGCACGCCGAAGGCTCGGTGCTCGTGGCTTTTGGCGAGACACGCGTGCTGTGCACCGCCTCGGTGGAGGAGCGTGTGCCGGGATTTCTGCGTGGAAAAGGGCAGGGCTGGCTTACGGCCGAATACGGCATGCTGCCGCGGGCCACGGGAACGCGCACGGACCGAGAAGCGGTGCGTGGCAAGCAAAGCGGTCGCAGCCAGGAAATCCAGCGGCTGATCGGGCGCGCTTTGCGCTGCGTGGTGGACCTGGAACGCATCGGCGAACGCACGATCCAGGTCGATTGCGATGTGCTGCAGGCCGACGGGGGCACGCGCACGGCATCGATTACCGGCGCCTACGTAGCCGTGGCCGATGCGCTGCGCTGGCTGCGACAGCATGACGCCGCCGGCGTCCAGAACGGCGGCGCTGGCGACCCCGGCGCTCAGGCACCGGCATTGCGCGATGCGGTTGCCGCGGTGTCGGTCGGCGTGGTTGGCGGGCAGGTGATGCTCGACCTCGATTACGCCGAGGATTCGAGTTGCGACACCGACATGAACGTCGTCATGACCGGTACCGGCGGTCTGGTCGAGATCCAGGGCACCGCCGAGCGCGCGCCGTTTTCGCAAGCACAGCTCGATGCCATGCTCGCGCTGGCACGCGCGGGCATCGAACGGTTGGTCGCGGCCCAGTTGGCCGCGTTGCGCGAACCTGTGCTCGCGCCGGCGAGCGCGCCGCGTTAGCGTCCGGGCGGCTCGCAGCCGGCGCGGAGACGACGTGAACAGCTTTGATCGCGTGCAGCGGCGCCTGGTGCTCGCTTCGGGCAATCGCGGCAAGTTGGCTGAACTGCGCGCCTTGCTCGAACCGATGGGCGCCCGGGTCGAACCCCAGGGCGCCCTGGGCCTTGCGGGTGCCGAGGAGCCGCACGCCACCTTCGTCGAAAATGCCCTGGCCAAGGCGCGGCATGCCGCCCGTGCCAGCTCCTGGCCCGCGCTGGCGGACGATTCGGGCCTGTGCTGCCGCGCGCTCGACGGCGCTCCGGGCGTGCATTCGGCTCGGTTTGCCGGGCCGTCAGCCGACCGACGCGGACAACAATGCACTGCTGCTGCGCCGCTTGCAGGAAGTAGCGGACCGGCGCGCACACTTCCAATGTGTGGTCGTGGCCTTGCGCTCGGCGGACGACCCTGAACCGCTTATCGCCGACGGCCGCTGGGAAGGCGAGATCGTCGCCTCGGCCCAGGGGCAAGGCGGTTTTGGCTACGACCCGTACTTCTGGGTGCCTGCGTTGGGCGCCACGGCGGCTCAGCTCGATCCCGTGCAAAAAAACCGCATCAGCCACCGGGGCCGGGCGATGCAGGCCATGGCCATCTTGCTGCGCGAGCGCTGGGGGTGGTGACGGTCGGCGCGCCGCGGGCGCTGATACGGATCAGACCGGACCTGGGGTCAGGTAGCCGGCGCCGGGTGCAACCGCCGCTGTCGCTTTACGTGCACATCCCTTGGTGCGTGCGCAAGTGTCCTTATTGCGACTTCAACTCGCACGCGATCGGACCGGGGCAGCGTCTACCCGAGAGCGAGTACCTGGCCGCGTTGCGCGCGGACCTCGAATCGGTGCTGCCCCTCGTGTGGGGGCGTACCGTGCGCAGTGTTTTTATCGGCGGCGGCACGCCCAGCTTGCTCAGCGGCGCTGCGGTCGAGAGTCTGCTGTCGGACCTGCGCGCCCGCCTGAGCCTGAGCGCAGACTGCGAGATCACCCTGGAGGCCAACCCCGGCACGTTCGAAGCCGGCCGCTACGCGCAGTATCGCCGGGCCGGCGTCAATCGCCTGTCCATCGGCGTGCAATCCTTCGATGATGCAAAGTTGCGCGCGCTCGGACGGGTGCACGACGGCGCGCAGGCGCGAACCGCCATCGAGGCGGCGCAACGCGAATTCGACAACTTCAATTTGGACCTGATGATCGGTTTGCCGGCCCAGTCGGTATCGGAGGCCTGCAGCGACGTGGCCAGCGCGCTCGAATTGGCTCCGCCCCACCTGTCGATCTACCAGCTCACGCTCGAACCCAACACCGTGTTTCACAAGTTTCCGCCGCACTTGCCCGACGAGGACACGCTGGCCCTGATCCAGGCGGCGGTCGACGAACAGCTCGCGGCGCGCGGCTTCGATCACTACGAAGTGTCCGCCTATGCCCAGCCCGGCCGGCGGGCGCGCCACAACCTCAATTATTGGACCTTTGGCGATTACTTGGGCATCGGCGCCGGAGCCCACGCCAAGCTCACCTTGCCCGATACGGTCGTCCGCACGCAGCGCTTTGCCTTGCCGGCTTCCTACCTGCGGCACGCCGCCCAGGGCCGCTTCGTCGCGGCCGAGCGCCAGCTCACAGAGGATGATCTGGTGTTCGAATTCATGCTCAACGCGCTGCGCCTGCGAGGCGGATTTGCGTCCAAACTATTTGCCGAGCGCACCGGGTTGGATCCGGCCGCGCTCGAGCCGGGGCTCACCACGGCCCAGGAGCGTGGGCTGTTGCAGCGCGATGCCGTCCACGTCCAAGCCACGGAGCTGGGCATGCGCTTTTTGAACGACCTGCAGGCGATCTTCCTGCCCGAACCGTCGATCGCCTCGGCCCCTGGTTCAAAAACGCTGGCATCGATCCGAGTCGCCGCATTGCGTAAGCCTTCCGATACGTAATGAACCAATATTGTGCATAATATGCACAATATTGGCGAATTGCACAACATTGGTGCTATATCACGGCAAGACGGCGTGCAAATGCCGCATTTTTGCTTTTTCGTGCAACTCAAAAGTAAGCGGTCCGGACTCTGGTAGGCTCCTAAAGGTTTGCAGAACAAACCGGGCGGGCAGCGCGGGCATGTTTCCTGCTTCCTGCTGTTGGTATGGGTGAGGACGGTTCGAAGGCGACCGCAACTTTTGATGGAGGAGAGGAACAGATGGCGTCGGCAAAAGACGTATTGAAGCAAATCGCGGACAACGAGGTCAAGTTCATTGATTTGCGCTTTACCGATACGCGCGGCAAGGAACAGCACGTTTCGGTGCCGATTTCGCACTTCGGTGAGGACAAGTTTACCGACGGTCACGCATTTGACGGTTCGTCGATCGCCGGATGGAAGGGTATTGAGGCCTCGGACATGCTGCTGATGCCCGACCCGGCAAGCGCGCGCATGGATCCGTTCCGGGAAGAGAACACCCTGGTGCTGTCGTGCGATGTGCTGGAGCCGACCACGGGCAAGGGCTACGAGCGCGATCCGCGCTCCCTGGCGCGTCGGGCCGAGGCCTACCTGAAGTCCAGCGGTCTGGGCGACACGGCCTTTTTCGGTCCGGAACCGGAGTTCTTCATATTCGACTCGGTCACGTGGAACTCGGACATGTCCGGCTCCTTCGTCAAGATCAAGTCGGAGGAGGCACCCTGGTCGACCGGCATCGACTACGAACACGGCAACCTGGCACACCGGGCGCCGATCAAGGGGGGCTATTTCCCCGTGCCGCCGATCGATTCGTTGCAGGACATGCGTTCGGAGATCTCCTTGCTGCTCGAGCAGCAGGGGGTTCCGGTCGAGGTGCATCACCACGAGGTGGCGGCGCCCGGCCAGTGCGAGATCGGCACCAAGTTCAGCAGCCTGGTGCAGCGCGCGGACTGGATGCAGATCCTCAAGTACACGGTCTGGAACGTGGCCGCCTCCTATGGCAAGACGGCGACGTTCATGGCCAAGCCCGTCGTCGGCGACAACGGATCGGGCATGCACGTGCACCAGTCGGTTTGGAAGGACGGCCAGAACCTTTTTGCCGGCAACGGCTATTCGGGCCTTTCGGACTTCGCGCTGTACTACATCGGTGGCGTCATCAAGCATGCCCGCGCGCTCAACGCGATCACCAATCCGGGCACCAACTCGTACAAGCGCCTGGTGCCCGGCTTTGAGGCGCCGATCAACCTGGCCTACTCGGCGCGCAACCGTTCGGCTTCGTGTCGCATCCCGTTTGTCTCCAGCCCGAAGGCGCGCCGCGTCGAGGTGCGCTTTCCCGATCCGACCGCCAATCCCTACCTGGCGTTCTCGGCGCTGCTACTGGCCGGACTCGACGGCGTGCAAAACAAGATCCACCCCGGCGACCCGATCGACAAGAACCTCTACGACTTGGAGCCCGAAGAAGCGGCCAAGGTGCCGACCGTGGCCCACAGCCTGGACCAGGCGCTCGAGGCGCTGGACAAGGATCGGGAATTTCTGACCCGCGGCGGCGTCTTCACCAACGACGCGATCGATGCCTACATCGCCCTGAAGATGGAGGAGGTCACGCGCTTTCGCATGACCACGCATCCGATCGAATTCGATATGTATTACAGCCTGTGATCGGTCTGGTTGCCGGGTCCCTCCGGTACCCGGGTAAAGGGCGGCTGCAAAGCCGCCCTTTGTTCTGGAACGGGACGCTTGCGGGCGCCGTTGCCAAGGCCCGGAATGTCTCGAAGAAGGGGGGGAAACCGGCCAATTCGACGAACTGGGGTGCAATTCGACCCGGTAAACTATCTAAGATCGCGTACACGTTGGAATGGCATGCGGCTTGCGTTTATGGCAAATTGTCCGAAACCGGGCGTAAGTTTGTTCGTGGTGTTGGGCCTGTCGCTCGCCCGGGCCGGCTCGGCTGCGCCCGTGGACAGCATCTTTCTTTGTGTCGACGGCGATGGGCACAAGTCCTACCAGAACGCCTCGGAGGGCCCGTCGTGTCGCCGGATCGATGGCGTCGTGGCGACCATACCCTCGTCCGACCTGGAGCGGGGCCGTGCCGCGCGCGCGGTTCCCAGCCGCTCCGGGATCTCGCCGGCGAGCTTTCCGCGAGTGGATGTCAACACGCAGCGCACGCGCGATTCCGACCGTCGCAGGATCCTCGAGGAGGAACTGCGCGCCGAACAGGAGCGGCTGGAGCACCTGCGTGCCGAATTCAACCAGGGTCGTCCGATGCCCGTCGGCGGCGAGGCCGTCGGTTCCAATCGTTACCACGATCGCGTGCAGCGACTATTCGAGGACATCGAGCGTTCCGAAGGCAATATTGCTTCGCTGCGCCGGGAAATGACGCCGGCGCGCTACTGAACGGCGGAGCAGCGCGGGGCGCGGCGGGAGCGATCCCGTGAGCGAGTCCCAAGGGCACTCGAGCGACGCCAGGGCCGGCGAAACGGAGCTCGACCTGCTTGCGGTGGCAGTGCTTTTCGTCGACCGCCAGGGGCGGGTGCGGCGCGCCAACCCCGCCGCCGAAACCACATTCGATATATCCCGCCGCCTACTCGAGGGACACGCGGCGCGTGGTCTCTTCGTCCAGGCCAACCAGATCGACGAGTTGCTGGCCGACGCGCTGGCGCATGGTTTCGCCCAGCGCCGGATTTGGCTCGCGGTGCGCCGCTCGCTGCGCGAGCCGCTGCCCGTGCTGGTCATCGCCTCGGCGGTGTCGCAGGGGGACATCGCCCTGGTCCTGGAACTGTCGGACGTGCGCCCCCAATGGCGCTCCCGGCGCGACGAGCGCCGGGCCGACGGCGGCGAAGCCAACCGCCGCCTGCTGCGCAACCTGGCCCATGAAATCAAGAATCCGCTAGGCGGCATACGCGGAGCGGCCCAGTTGCTCGAGGCCGAGCTGCGCACGGCGGAGCAGCGTGAATTCACGCGTGTCATCATCTCCGAGGCCGACCGGCTGCAGTCCTTGCTGGACCGGGTCCTGGCCCCGCATCGCGGGCCCCGGGTGGTCGACGAACTCAACATCCACGAGGTCTGCGAGCGTGTGCGGGCCCTCATACTGGCCGAGTTTCCGTCCGGCCTGCGCATCGTCCGCGACTACGACGCCTCGGTGCCCAGCATTCGCGGCGATCGGGAGCAGTTGATACAGGCCCTGCTGAACGTGGTGCGCAACAGCGCACAGGCCCTCACCGAGCGGATCGGGCAGGACGAAGCGCGCATCGAACTGCGTACCCGCATCGCCCGCCAGGTGACCTTTGCGCGCCGCCATTGCCGGTTGGCATTAGATTTGCGTGTCATTGACAACGGACCGGGTGTCCCGGAAGACATACGCGAGCGCGCCTTCGATCCGCTGGTTTCGGGGCGCGAGGGAGGCAGCGGTCTCGGCTTGGCCCTGGCGCAGGGCTACATCCATGAGCACGAAGGCATGATCGATTTCGAGAGTGAGCCCGGCCGAACCGAATTCCGGATTCTGCTGCCGCTGGATCCGGCCAGTCCAGAACCGATACCCGAGCAGACACCATGACAGCGACGATGGCGACAAACTCCGAAATCGCGATGAACGGCCAGGTATGGGTGGTCGATGACGACCGGTCCATCCGCTGGGTGCTGGAAAAGGCACTGAGCCGTGCCGGGCTGCCGGCGCGCATGTTCGCCTCGGCCGCGGAGTTGTTCGACGCGCTGGAGCAAGCGCAGCCGCAGGTGCTCGTGTCGGATATCCGGATGCCGGGCACGAGCGGAATCGAACTCATGCAGGAGGTCAAGCGCCGCGTGCCGAACTTGCCGGTGATCATCATGACGGCCTATTCGGACCTGGAAAGCGCGGTTTCGGCGTTCCAAAGCGGCGCGTTTGAATACCTACCCAAGCCTTTCGATGTCGACAAGGCGATCGAGCTCATACGCCGCGCGCTCGACGAGAGCACCCAGGTGCCCAGCGCCGAGGAAAGCGTGCTGCAGGAGCCTGAGATACTCGGGCAGGCGGCGGCCATGCACGATGTTTTTCGCGCTATAGGGCGGCTCTCTCATTCCAACGCCACGGTCCTCATCACCGGCGAATCGGGCAGCGGCAAGGAGGTCGTGGCCCGCGCCCTGCACCGCCACAGCCTGCGTGCTTCGCGCCCCTTCATCGCCCTGAACACCGCCGCGATTCCGCGCGACCTGCTCGAGTCCGAGCTCTTCGGTCACGAGCGCGGCGCCTTCACCGGCGCCCAGGCGCTGCGCAGGGGTCGATTCGAACAGGCCGAGGGCGGGACGCTCTTCCTGGACGAAATCGGCGACATGCCGGCGGAGCTGCAAACCCGGCTACTGCGTGTGCTCTCCGATGGTTTCTACTACCGTGTCGGCGGACAGCAGCCGCTCAAGGCGGATGCGCGCGTGATCGCCGCGACACATCAAAATCTCGACGAACAGGTGCGGGAAGGCCGCTTTCGCGAGGACCTGTTCCACCGCCTGAACGTGATCCGCCTGCGGCTGCCGCCACTGCGCGAACGCCGCGAGGACATCCCGCTGCTGGCGCGTCACTTTCTGGCGCGCAGCGCCAAGGATCTGGGAGTCGAACCCAAGCGCTTGACCGACGAGGCCTTGCAGTTTCTGTCGCAACTTTACCTGCCCGGTAACGTGCGCCAGCTCGAGAACCTCTGCCACTGGCTGACGGTACTGGCGCCGGCGCAGTGGATACGGGTGGAGGACTTCCCCGTCGAATTGCGCCACGAGCGGGGCTTGGTGGGCGCACCCGTGCCCGACGAGGCAGGCGGCGGTCCGATGGCTTCCGGGCGCACCGATGCAGCCGTGGCACCGATGGACTGGCGCGAATCCCTGGGCCAGGATGTGAAGCGCAGGCTCGAAGGCGGCGCGTCGAGCATCATGGAAAATCTGGCGGATGATTTTGAGCGCGTTGTCATTGGCGGCGCCCTCAACTATGTCCGCGGTCGACGCATCGAGGCGGCTGCTCGCCTAGGCCTGGGACGCAATACGATCACGCGCAAAATCCGCGAACTCAAGCTGGAACATTCCGAGGACTAAGCCTGCGGCTTAGCTGACGCCAAAAGTGGCGCAAGCCGCGCTCGAGCGCTTTGCGGCCGTCGCGGCCGCAGTCCGATCATCCCATCCGCTGCGCGCGAAACGGCCAAGGCGCAGCGGCGCCTTTCTGGGACTGATCATTCGCACTTGATCATGCCCGAACCGCATTTCGTCGCATGCCGGCGACGCCTCACGCACACACGGTTCACAATGGCGTTTGGGCTAGGTCGAACCCGGCAAAGGGGACGATGGCACCGCGAGGTGGCTGCTGTGTGGGTGGCGTCGGCCACAAAGAGACGTTGGCTGGCCATCGACAGCGTGGAGGGCAAATAACCCATGAGATCTGCGAGGACAACGACAACGGCGCTGGGGGCGACAAGAAACAAGGCGGTGGTGCTCACCGTGCTTGCGGCGCTGATCATTGCCGGGGGAGTGGGTGCTTACGCCGCTCGCTCCAAAATCAACAGTTCGGACGGCAAGGCGGAGCCTGCGGTGACGCTGGAGTTCCTGGCTGCGCAAGTCGCGCAGCCGGCCTTGCGCCGTCTTTCCTACGATCTGGTCGTTCCGGGTACCGTCCAGGCAATCTCGCAGGCGAGCGTGCGGTCACGCCTTTCGGCCGTTATCCAGAAGGTGAATGTGCGCGAAGGCGACGCCGTCTACGCTGGCCAGGTGCTGGCTCAGTTCGATACCGCCGCCTTGAGCGCCCAGTTGGCCGAGCGCCAAGCCGGCTTGGCGTCGGCCAAGGCGAACCTGCAGCAGGCGCAACGTACCCGCGAGGCCAACGCCCAACTGGTGCAGCGCAGTTTCATTACCCAGAATGCTTTTGATACCGCGGATGCAGCTTTCCAGGCCCAGGAGGCCGCGGTGGCCGCGGCGCAAGCCCAGGTAGTCCAGGCGCAGCTGCAACTGGACGATGCGCTGGTGCGCGCGCCGATCGGCGGCCGGCTGGCTCGCCGATTTGTGCAGCCGGGCGAAAAGGTGGGCCAGGACGCGCAGCTGTTTACCCTCGTCAACTTGACCCAGCTCGAGGTTCAGGCGCAGGCGGCAGTATCGGACGTGGCGCGGGTGCGCCCGGGAGCCGACGCCGACGTCCAGATCGAAGGCCTTGCCGGCGAACATTTTCGTGGCCGGGTCGATCGTATCAACCCGAGCGCGGATCCGGGCTCGCGTTCCATCGACCTGTACGTTTCCTTCGCCAACGAACGTGAACAGGTGCGCACCGGGATGTTCGCCAGCGTGCGCTTGCGTCTGTCCGCCGACCGGGAATCTACGACCCTGCCGCTCACCGCGATCCAGTCCGAGGCCGGGCTGTCGGTGGTCTGGGCTATCAAAGATGGCCGGCTCGTGCGGCGCGTGGTGACGCTTGGGCGCCGCGACGAGACCGCGCAACTGGTAGAGATATTGGGCGGCGTCGACGCTGCCGAGCAGGTGCTGAGTACGCGCTTTGACAACCTAAAAGACGGTGGCACGGCGCGCATCGTTGCGGCCGCGGCGCCCGTCCCGCCGGGCACTCGCTGAAACCTGGCGCCCGACCCTCATCATGTGGATTACGCGCACCGCGATCGATCACCCTGTGTTCGCCACGATGGTCATGGTGGCGCTGACCGTCGTCGGGCTATTCTCGTCCTTGCAACTGGGCGCCGAGGCGATGCCCGACGTCAAGCTGCCGATGGTGACGGTGACGGTAGCCTACCCGGGCGCCTCGCCGGAGCAGGCGGAAAACGACATTGCCAAGCCAATCGAGAACGCCGTCAACACGATCGGCGGCGTGAAGACGATCCGCTCGTTTTGCACCGAGGGCCAGGACTTCACCTTTATCGAGTTTCGCCTGGATGCTGATACCGCCCGCGCCGTGCAGGACGTGCGCGACAAGATCGCACAGGTGCGGCCCGGTTTCCCGCGCGAAGTGCTCGAACCGGTCATTTCGAGGGTAGACACCGAAAACGACCAGCCCATCGCCTTTTATGCCCTGTCGGCCGACCTGCGTTCGCAGCGCGAACTCACTTTGTTGGCTCAACAGGTGGTGCAAAAGGGCATCGAGCGCGTGCCGGGCGTCGGCAAAGTGGTGCTGGCCGGCACGGCGACGCGCCAGATCCAGGTGCGCGTGGATCCGGCACGGTTGGCTTCGGTCGGCCTGGGCGTCGACCAGGTCGTGGCGGCACTGCGGGCGGAGAACGTCAGCATCCCGGTCGGCAAGGTCGTCGGTGCGCGCAGCGAGGTCATTGTGCGTGTCGACGGCCGCGTCCGCTCGCCGGCCGACTTCGGCCAGATCGTCGTCGCGCGCCGTGGCGGTGCGGCGATCCGCCTGGGACAGGTCGCGACGATCGCTGATGCCGAGCGCGAACCCGATTCGATCTCGCGCGTCAATGGCCGACCAGCGATCTCGGTTTCGGTCTTCAAGGCCCAGGATGCCAATGTCGTGGCGACCGGACGCGCCGTGCAAAGCGCGGTCGAGACCATACGCCAGCAGCTGCCGGCGGGTGTCGAGCTGCGCCTGTTGTATGCGACATCGGATTGGGTCGAGCGCTCGATCGACAACGTGCAGCACACCATCATCGAGGGCGGTGCGCTTACGGTGCTGATCGTCTTCTTGTTTCTCGGGTCCTGGCGCAGCACGGTCATCACCGGCCTGACCCTGCCCATCTCCGTTATTGCGACGCTGACCGCGATCTACGCGCTGGGCTTCACCTTGAACTACATGACATTGATGGCCTTGTCGCTGTGCATCGGCCTGCTGATCGACGACGCAATCGTCGTGCGTGAGAACATCGTGCGCCACATGCGCATGGGCAAGGAGCCACGCGTCGCCGCGCGCGAGGGCACCGAGGAGGTGGGCCTGGCCGTATTTGCCACGACCTTGTCGATCGTGGCGGTCTTCGTGCCGATCGCATTTATGAAGGGCATCGTGGGCAAGTTCTTCTACGCGTTCGGCATCACGGTCGCGGTGTCGGTGCTGCTCTCCTTGTTCGTGAGCTTTACCCTCGATCCCATGCTGTCGGCGGTCTGGCGCGACCCGCACCGCAGTCCGCACGCGATGCCGGTGCTGGGGCGCGTGCTGGCGGCCTTCGATCGCGGCTACGATCGAGTGCGCGATGTCTACTCCTCGTTGCTGCGCTGGTCCCTCGGACATCGCAAGACGACCCTGGCCATCGCCCTGGCATCTCTTGCCATCGCGATACCCCTATTTGGCGTCGTGGGCTCCGAATTTGTGCCCAAGTCAGACGACTCCTATCTTTCGCTGCAACTGACGATGCCCGTGGGCTCCAGTCTCGCCTACGCCGATGAGCGCGTGCGTCAGGTCGAAGAGCGGCTGCGTCAGTTCCCCGAGATCGAGGCGCTCAATACGCAGGTCGGCACCGACAACGGACACAACTCGGCGCAGATCGACGTGATCCTGGTCGACCGGGCCAAGCGTTCGCGCTCGCAATCGGATCTCGAATCGGTGATCCGGCTGTCCATCGCGCCCATTCCCGGCGTCAAGTCTTTGGTGGGTAACGGCAACGGCCCCCCGATCTGGATCAACCTGCTGGGCAACAACGATGAGCAGATGGGCCAGGTCATGGAGGATCTGCGCCGCAAGGTGGCCGCTGTTCCCGGCACGCGGGACGTCGACACCTCGCTCAAGGAAGGCACGCCGACGGTCGCGGTGCGACTCAAGCCGGACCTGGCCGCCGAGATTGGCATGAGCCATGCACAGGTCGGCGAGTCGCTGCGCTCTTTGGTCGGTGGCCGCGTCTCCGGGTATTGGCTTGCACCCGACGGGCAAAACTACGAGGTGGTCACGCAAATGCCCCAGCAGCTACGCACCGTGACCGACGACATCGCCAGCCTGGGCCTGGTGACCGGCCGCAACCTGGCCGACGGCGCCCCGGAGGTGCTGCCGCTGCGCGCGCTGGCCGGCATCGAACCCGTATTCAATCCCGAAAGCATCCGCCGCCAGAACCTGCTACGGCGCGCTGCCCTTTCGGCCAACGTCGAGGGCCGGCCCACCGGCGACGTCGGCAAGGAAGTGAGCGATCTGGCAAAGGCCGAAAGGCTGCCACCGGGCATGAGCGTCGAGATCAACGGCGAGATCGAACAGCAGCAGGAGAGCGCCGCGGCCATGGCGACGGTGCTGCTGCTGGCGATCATCTTCATCTACATCGTGCTGGCGTCGCAGTTCGGCAGCTTCTTCCAGCCGGTGGCGATCATGGCCTCGCTGCCCCTGTCCATTGTCGGCGTCGTGCTCGCGCTGCTGCTGACGCGCACCACCCTCAACATCTTCTCCATGATCGGCATTCGTCTTCCTCATGGGTCTGGTCACCAAGAACGCGATTTTGCTGGTCGACTTCGCCAATCGCGGCCAGCGCGAGGGCCAGGACGTCAACGAGGCCCTGCTCCAGGCCGGCCGCATCCGATTGCGACCGATTCTGATGACGACGGCGGCGATGATTTTCGGCATGCTGCCGCTGTCCCTGGGACTGGGCCAGGGTGCCGAACAGCAGGCCCCGATGGGTAGGGCCATCATCGGCGGTGTGATTACCTCGACGCTGCTCACGCTGGTCGTGGTGCCGGTGCTCTACTCGTATATCAGCGGTTGGGAAAACCGCCGGCGCGAGCGGCGCCGGCTGGCGCAGGCCCTGCCGGCTGCGCCAGAGTTGCCGCCGGTCGCCGCGGTCTGAATGGCCTGCGCGCCCTGGGAAGGGGCGGTGCTCCTGGATTCTTCAGCACTGGCTCTTCGCCGGCGCGTCGGGTTGATGTGCAACGAAGGGTTGACCACTGCGCCAATCGGCTTGCGCACGGGTTGTGCCCCCCGCATCGTTGGGCTTGCTTGCCGCGCGCGATCAGAACCGAGCGTCGCTGCGACAAGTTGCCCGGGTGCCGGACGGTCGTGCGAGGCGGCCGGGCCGGCAACGGCGATGCGCCTGCGCGCGGGCGATTTGCGCCGCCTTGGGCGCTGCCCGGGGGTTCGTCACCTCATACCGGATGGGGCGTATGGGCGTCACGGGATATGTCCCGGCGCCCGGGGTCGGACTAGGGCGCAGCGCTCTTTTGCTGCGTCGGCGCCGTGGCGCTGGGCACCGCGTGCGGACGGTCCTTTTGCCCATCCGTGGCCAGCGTCGCCACGACCGGCGCGTGGTCGCTGGGACGTTCGAGGCGGCGCAATTCGACGTCGATCTCGCAGCGCTCACACACGTTCGCGAGCGCCGGGCTGAGCAGGATGTGGTCGATGCGCAATCCGAGCTTGCGCCGAAAGGACAAGTCGCGGTAGTCCCACCACGTGAATGACCGCTCCGGCTGATCGAAAAGCCGGAACGCGTCCCTCATGCCCAGGGAAAGCAGCGCGCGAAAGGCCTCCCGCTCCGGCTCCGAGCACAGGATCTGGCCTTCCCAGAGCGCGGGATCGTGAACGTCGCGGGCCTCGGGCGCGATGTTGAAGTCGCCCAGCAACGCCAGGCGCTCATGCTGGGCGAGTTCCTGGCGCAGCCACTTTGTCAGTGCCGCGAGCCACTGCAGCTTGTACGCATATTTTTCGCTTCCCACGGCCTGACCGTTGGGAAAGTAGGCGCACACGATGCGCAGTCCATCGACGGCGACCGCAATGATGCGTTTTTGCTCGTCATCGAACTGCGGCAAGGAAGTGACCACGGTCTGAGCCTCTCCCACGGTGGCGCTGCGCACCAGGATGGCCACACCGTTGTAGGTCTTTTGCCCGGTGCAGTAGGAGCGATAGCCGGAATCGAGCAATTCCTGCCTGGGAAAGTTGTCGTCGGTGAGCTTGGTCTCTTGCAAGCAGACGATGTCCACCGGTCGCGTGCCCAGCCACGTCAACAAGTGCGGCAGCCGCACTTTGAGCGAATTGACGTTCCAGGTGGCCAGCGTCAGGGACATGGCTTGCTTGATTGATGGTCCGCTGGCGCCCACGACCCAACTGGCGCCGCGCAGGCGCCTGCACGGGCCGGCCGGGACATGAGCGCGGCCGGACGAATGCAGTTGGATCCGCTCTTGGGTGTCGCCGGCGGGCCGGCATCGGGCGGCGTCAACGGTGTGGCCGCGGGCCATTGCCACGTGCTGGGCAGGGCGATCCCCTCGGGGTAACCGGCATTTTTCAGCGTCTCGGCCCACGTGTCGGGCGCGAATCCGCGCAAGAAGCTTCGGCCGACCGAAAGAGCGGGCAACTGCGTGCCGCCGCCCAGCGCCTGGAAAGCCGCCGCGTCCTTGCTCGTCGATACGCTGTGCTCCACAAAGGGTATCGCGTGCGCCTTCAAAAAGCTGCGCGCATCCGTGCACGGAGCACACTGCGGGCCGACCGCCGCGTACAGGGTCACCGGGAAATTCTGTGCGGCGCGCCTGATCTCGAAGGGCAGGGTGGCCAGATCGTCGGCCGCCACCGCCGGGCCAGCGGCCGCCTCGATGCGTTCGACCTGCCGAGCGTCGCGCGGCGGCTGGTCGCCGTAACTTACCTGGCCGTTCGGGTCGGTCCACTTGTACTGCGCCTGCGCGCACAAGGCTGGCAGCAGGAGCAAAAGCGCGGCGATGCGAAGCGTCATTCGGCATCCAGGGAGGCGCTGCGCAGCTCGCAGCAGCCGCTATGCTCCCGGAAATCGCCTGCAAAGGCAACCGCTCGGCCGCCACGGTCCTAGCCGGGAGCGCGTCGCCTCTTTGCGCTAATCCGAAATGGCGCGCCCGACTAGCCGAATCGTCCGGTGATGTAGTCCTCGGTTTGGCGTCGCTGCGGGCGGGTGAACAGCTCGCCTGTGACCCCGAATTCGATCATCTCGCCCAGGAACATGTAGGCGTATGCGAGGACAGCGCGCGGCCTGCTGCATGTTGTGCGTGACGATGACGATGGTGTACTCGTCTTGCAGATCGCTGAGCAGCTGCTCGATGCGGCCGGTGGCGATCGGGTCGAGCGCCGAGGTCGGTTCGTCGAGCAGCAAGACCTGCGGCCGCAGGGCCACCGCGCGCGCAATGCACAGCCGCTGCTGCTGACCGCCGGATAGACTCAAGGCACTGCTGGTGCAGCTTGTCCTTGACCTCGTTCCAGAGGGCGGCGCTCGCGCAGCGCCCGCTCGACTCGTTCGTCGAGCTCGACGCGCGAAATCTTCAGGTGATGACGCGGACCATAAGCGACATTGTCGTAAATGGACAACGGAAACGGGACGGCTTCTGAAAGACCATCCCCACGCGGGTGCGCAGCCGATTGAGCGAGAAATCGTCGGCAAGGATGTTCTCGCCATCGAGAAGGACTTGCCCGGTGGCCTCGAGGCCGGCGTAGATGGCGTAGATCCGGTTGAAAACGCGCAGCAGCGTAGATTTGCCGCAGCCGGAGGGACCGATGATTGCCGTGACCTTGCGTTCCGGGATATCCAGGTTGATGTTCTTGAGCGCGTGATACCCGCGGTAGTAGAAATCGAGGTTGCGCACCGAGATCTTGGGGCGCGAAGCGTCGGCCGGGGCCGATTCGGCGTACGCATCCTTGGCGGCCGGAAGTCGATCCATGTTACGCGACTCCATCGACCCGGTTTCGCAGCAAGTAGGCGCGTGCGCCAACGCTGAGCAGCAGGACGAACAAGGTCACGACGAAGGCGCCGGCCCAGGCAAGCGCATGCCAGCTTTCATAGGGGCTCATGGCGAACTGGAATATGACGACCGGCACGCTTGCCGTCGGAGCGTTCATGCTGGGAGCCCAGTACTGGTTGTTCAGGGCGGTAAACAGCAGCGGGGCCGTTTCGCCACTGATGCGTGCCAGCCCAAGCAAGATCCCGGTGAGGATCCCGGGCGCGGCAGCCCGATAGAGCACCTGCACCGTGACCTTCCAGCGGGGAATGCCCAGCGACAGTGCCGCTTCGCGCATGACGTCGGGCACCAGGCGTAGCGTCTCGTCGGTGGTGCGCACCACCACCGGAAGCACGATGAGGGCCAGCGCGATTCCGCCCGACCACCCGGAGAAGTGGCCCACCGTGCGCACGGCGACCGTGTAGACAAAGAGACCCAGAACGATCGATGGGGCAGACAGCAGGATGTCGTTGACGAAGCGTATGGTCTCGCGCCACACCCGGTGCCGTTCGGCGAACTCCGACAAGAAGGTCCCCGCGGCGATACCCAGGGGCGCGCCGATCAGCACGCCCAGCACGCTCATCTCGAGGCTGCCGAACAGGGCGTTGGCCAAGCCGCCTTCCGATCCTGGGGGCGGCGTGTTCTGCGTCAGGATATTCGGCGTAAGGGCCTGCAGGCCATTGCTCAGCGTCACCAGGAGTATCCAAGAAAGCCAGAACAGACCGAACGCCGTTGCGGCCACGCCGAGCACTTTGGCCACGACGTCGGTCACTCGACGGCGCCGATAACGCAAGCCGGTCGCGCGCGACATCAGCGGCCTTCCTTTCGCGCCAGGCTGCTCAACATGAGCCGCGCGATGGCCAGCACGATGAAAGTAACGACAAAGAGCAAAAAGCCCAGGGCGATCAGCGAAGAGAGGTAGATGTCCGAGTCGGCCTCGGTGAACTCGTTGGCGATGGTCGCGGCGATCGAGTTGCCGGGCATGAGCAGCGACTGTGACAATTGGTGCGCGTTGCCCAGTACGAAGGTCACCGCCATGGTTTCGCCCAGCGCGCGCCCGAGGCCCAGAAAGATACCGCCGACCACCGCGGAACGGGTGTAGGGCAGCACGACCTGCCAGACCACTTCCCAGGTCGTCGAGCCGAGGGCGTAGGCCGACTCCTTCAGCGACGCCGGCACGGTGCGAAAGACGTCGCGCATCACCGACGAGATGAAGGGGATCACCATGATCCCCAGGACAATGCCGGCGGTCAGCATGCCGATGCCCAGCGGCGGACCGCGAAACAGTGGGCCAATCCAGGGCACCGCGCCCAGGTTGTGGTCTACCCAAGGCAGGACGTGGGCGGCCATGAACGGCACGAAGGAGAACAATCCCCACATGCCGTAGATGATGGACGGGATGCCGGCCAGCAGCTCGATCGCCGCGCCGATCGGGCCGCGCAGCCATGTCGGCGCAATCTCGGTCAGGAAGAGCGCGATGCCGAAGCTCACCGGGATGGCGATCACCATCGCAATGGCCGAACTGACCAGTGTGCCGTAGATCGGGACGTAGGCGCCGAAGCGGTGTTCGACCGCGTCCCATTCATCGCTGACGATGAAGTGCCAGCCGAAGGTCTCGAAAGCCAGACGCCCACCCCACAGCATGGAGGCGGCGGCGGCGCCCAGCACAAGCAGTACCAAGCCGGCCGCACAAAACAACATCGTGCGAAAAAACGTGTCCTGCCGGGCTTCCTTGGCAGCTCGGGCGTGGATGCGCGCATCGTCGATGCTCAGCTGGCTGGGCGCGGGTAGGAGGGCGCTCACGTCGATGTTTCGCTCCTGCGTTGAAGGTCGCCGGTATGCGGCGGCCGCGCCGATCGACGGCGCGGGGCCGGCAACGACCGACGTGGCCCTTGGACGGGACCTATTTGATCTCGCTGGCCCAGTACTTTTCGATGTCCTTCACCAGCGTCGGGGGCAGGGCCACGTAATTGAGTTCCTTGGCGCGCGCCTGGCCCTTCTCCAGCGCCCAGCGGAAGAAATCGAAGGCGGACTTTGAGCGTGCCGCGTCCTTGGGCTGGCGATACACGATGACGAACACGCTGGCGGTGATCGGCCAGGCCTGCGCCCCGGGGGCGTCGGTGATGACGAGCGCGTAGTCTTTCGCGTCCGCCCAGTTTGCGCTGTCGGCCGCGGCCGCGAAGCTCGCCAAGCTCGGTTGCACGAAATTGCCGGCATGGTTCTTGAGCGCGGTGTAGGCCATGCCGGTCTTCACGGCGTATTCGAGCTCCACGTAGCCGATCGAGTTCTTGATCTGCTTGACGTAGGCGGCCACCCCCTCGTTGCCCTTGCCGCCGACGCCGACCGGCCATTGGACCGACGTGCCTTCTCCCACCTTGCCATGCCAGTCGCCGCTGATCTTGTTCAGGTAGTTGACGAAGTTAAACGTCGTGCCCGACCCATCCGAGCGGTGCACCACCGAGATCGTGTCGGCACCGAGCTTCAGGCCAGGGTTGAGGGCCATGATCGCCGGATCGTTCCAGCGCGTGATCGCACCCAGGTAGATCTTGGCCAGGGTATCTCCGTCCAAGCGCAATTGGCCGGCAGCGATGCCGTCGATGTTGACGACCGGTACGACGCCGCCGATGATGATGGGGAACTGGGCCAGACCGAATTGCGCCAGCTCTTCCGGTGCCATCGGCTTGTCCGACGCGCCAAAGTCTATCGTGGCGGCCTTGATCTGTGCGATGCCGGCGCCCGAACCGATGGATGTGTAGTTGACGTGGGTGCCCGTGGCCGTGCTGAAGTCGGCCGACCACTGGGACATCAGCGGATAAACGAAGCTTGATCCGGCGCCGGTGACTTCCGCGGCGGCGGCTTCGGACCCGAGCCCGACCAAGCCCGCCAGCGCCAACAGACCGAGACCGGTCCGGGCCGAGAGTTGTATTAGCCATCGATGCTTCATGACGCGATCCTTAGCAGGTGTTTTTTCTGAAGACGAACTCCTTCGAATGTAGGGCCCAAATATTTCAGGAAAGTTACATTGCGCCGCGACAACGATGACACGTACCTTTTTACGAGAGCGAAACGCTCATTTGTCTGGTTATGAGATTTCATTTTATGAAATCTAACACCATTATTTGAAATTCAATGCGGCGGCTGCTACAGTCGCGTCCAGCCGGTGACGTCGTGCCGAGCCGCTCGGTTGGCGCAGCTAGCCGCCCGGATCAAAAGAGACCGGACACTGTTCTCCGCCCTGCACCGGCAATGCCAGAATGGGTGGCCTGTATAAATCGCCGAGGAGGAGACCTCGATGTCTGCACTACCGGACCAGGGCGCCATCAATTCGAGCTCCGCGAACGACGCGGACACCTTAGAAACCCAGGAGTGGCTCGATGCGCTCGATGGCGTCATCGAACGCGAGGGCCCCGATCGGGCGCATTTTCTTCTCGAGAAATTGGTCGAGCAGGCGCGCCGCTCGGGTGCCTACATCCCGTTTTCGGCCAACACCGCCTATGTCAACACCATTCCGGTGCATCAGGAGGCGCATTCGCCCGGGGATCCGGCCATCGAGGAGCGCCTGCGCTCCTATATCCGCTGGAACGCGATGGCGACGGTCGTCCGGGCCAATCGCGGCGAGGGTGATCTGGGCGGACACATCGCCAGCTATGCCTCGGTTGGCACGCTCATGGAGGTCGGTTTCAGCCATTTCTGGCATGCGCCCACTGCCGAGCATGGCGGCGACCTGCTGTATATCCAGGGCCATTCGTCGCCGGGCGTTTATGCGCGCGCGTTTCTCGAAGGGCGCATCAGCGAGGACCAGCTCAACAACTTCCGCCGCGAGGTCGACGGCAAGGGCATCAGTTCCTACCCTCATCCCAAGCTGATGCCCGACTTCTGGCAGTTCCCCACCGTTTCGATGGGGCTTGGGCCCATTCAAGCGATCTACCAAGCGCGGTTTCTCAAGTACTTGCACGCACGGGGCATCGCCGACACGGCACAGCGCAAGGTCTGGGCCTTCTGCGGCGATGGCGAAATGGACGAACCCGAGTCGCTGGGCGCCATCGGTATGGCCGCGCGCGAGCACCTCGATAACTTGGTCTTCGTCGTCAACTGCAACCTGCAGCGCCTCGATGGACCGGTGCGCGGCAACGGCAAGATCATCCAGGAACTCGAGGGCGACTTCCGCGGCGCCGGATGGAACGTCATCAAGCTGATCTGGGGCTCGTACTGGGATCCGTTGCTGGCGCGTGACAAGGACGGGCTGCTGCTGCGCCTGATGGAGGAAACCGTCGACGGCGAATACCAGAACTACAAGGCCAACGACGGCGCCTATGTGCGCAAGCATTTCTTCGGCAAGTACCCGCGCCTGCTGGAGATGGTATCGCGCATGTCCGATGCCGACATCTGGCGCCTGAATCGCGGCGGTCACGATCCGCACAAGATCTACGCCGCCTACGCGTCCGCCGTCGCCCACACCGGCGAGCCCACCGTCATACTGGCCAAGACCGTCAAGGGCTACGGCATGGGCAAGATCGGCGAGGCCAAGAACCCGACGCACCAGCTCAAGAAACTCGACACCGAGGCGGTACGCGAGTTCCGCGATCGCTTCCGCATACCGATCCCCGACGACAAGCTCGAAGAGGTTCCCTTTTACCGCCCGGACGAGAATTCGCCCGAGATGAAGTATCTGCACGAGCGTCGCCGCGCGCTTGGCGGCTACGTGCCGCAGCGCCGCCGCACGTCCGACGAAACGCCCGTCGTGCCGCCGCTGGAGAGCTTTGCGCCGATTTTGGAGCCGACCGCCGAAGGTCGGGAGATCTCGACGACTCAGGCGTTCGTGCGTTTTCTCACGCAGCTCGTGCGCGACAAGGCCCTTGGACCGCGCGTGGTGCCCATCATCCCGGACGAGGCCCGAACCTTCGGTATGGAGGGCATGTTCCGCCAGCTGGGCATTTTCGCGCGCCATGGCCAGCTCTACGAGCCTGTCGACCGCGACCAGGTGATGTACTACCGCGAGGACAAGGCCGGGCAGATTCTCGAGGAAGGGATCAACGAAGCCGGCGCGATGAGCTCGTGGATCGCCGCGGCGACAAGCTACTCGACCAACAACCGCATCATGTTGCCCTTCTACATCTTTTATTCGATGTTCGGCTTTCAGCGCATCGGCGACTTGGCTTGGGCGGCGGGCGACATGCAGGCGCGTGGTTTCCTGCTCGGCGGAACCAGCGGTCGCACGACCCTCAACGGGGAAGGACTGCAGCATCAGGACGGGCATTCGCACCTGATCGCCGCGACCATCCCCAACTGTGTGTGTTACGACCCGACCTACGCTCACGAAGTGGCCGTCATCCTGCAAGATGGCCTGCGGCGCATGGTGGCCGAGCAGCAAAACGTCTGGTACTACGTTACGCTGCTCAACGAGAACTACGCTCAGCCGGGCATCCGCAAGGGCCAGGAGCAGGGCATCTTGCGCGGCCTGTACTTGCTGCGCGAGGGCCCGGCCGGCAGCGGCAAGGGAACGTCGATCGCGCGCGTGCAGTTGCTGGGCAGCGGCGCGATCCTACGCGAGGTGCTCGCCGCTGCCCAGATTCTGGAGCGCGACTACGCCGTTGCCGCCGACGTCTGGAGTGCGACCAGCTTCACCGAGCTGCGTCGCGATGGCATCGACTGCGAGCGCTGGTCGCTGCTGCACCCTTTGGAGAAGCCGCGCAAAGCCCACGTCACACGCGAGCTCGAGCGGACGGCCGGGCCGATCATCGCCTCGACCGACTACATGCGCTCGTTTGCCGACCAGATCCGCCCTTTCCTGCCGCAGGGTCGCGCCTACACGGTGCTGGGCACCGACGGTTTCGGCCGGTCGGATACGCGCGAGGCGCTGCGCCGCTTTTTCGAGGTCGACCGGCACTACGTTGTCGTTGCTGCACTCAAGGCGCTGTCCGACGAGGGCTCGATTCCGGTGGCCAAGGTGGCCGAGGCCATACGCAAGTTCGGCATCGATCCGGACAGACCCAATCCGGCGAGCCTCTAAGGAAGCGCCGGATGAACGCGCCAAGCCGCAAGCCAGGCCGCGGGTCGCGGCCCTCCGAATCGAGGGTGCCATGGGAAATCTAGTGGAAATTCGGGTTCCGGACATCGGCGATTTCAAGGATGTCGAGGTCATCGAACTGCTGGTCAAGCCGGGCGACGCGATCGCTGCCGAACAGTCGCTGATCACGGTGGAATCGGACAAGGCGTCGATGGAGATTCCCTCGTCGGCCGCCGGTGTCGTGCGCGAGATGAAGCTGGGGCTGGGAGACAAGATCTCGGAGGGCGCGCTGATCCTGATGCTCGAGCCGTCCGCCGAAGGCGCGCCGGCGGTGCCGGCCGCGGCACCCGCCGCGGTGCCCGCGCCATCGGTCGAGCCGGCGCTGACGGCGGCCGCAGCGCCGGCTTCTCCCAGTTCAACCGCATTTGCCGTTGAGATGGGTGCACGGCCTGACGCCGACGAGGCCGCAGCCTTGGGAGCCAGCAAGGCGCATGCCTCGCCCTCGGTGCGGCGCACGGCGCGCGAATTCGGCGTCGATCTGGGTCAGGTGCGCGGCACCGGGCCCAAGGGACGCATATCGCACGACGACGTGCGTGCCTTCGTCAAGACCGCGCTGCAGCGCGGGGGCGCGGCCCCGGCCGCGGTGGCGGGTACAGCGGTCGGCGGACTGGGTGTGCTCGCCTGGCCGCAAGTCGACTTTGCCAAGTTCGGCCCGATCGAGCGCCTCGAGATGTCGCGCATACGGAAGATTTCCGGGCCCGCCTTGCATCGCAACTGGGTCACGATCCCGCACGTGACCAATCATGAGGACGCCGACATCACGGCGCTGGAGGAATTTCGCCTGCAGCTCAACCGCGAGAACGAAAAGTCCGGCGTGAAGGTTACGATGCTGGCGTTTCTCATCAAGGCCTGTGTCGCGGCACTGCAGCGCTTTCCGGACTTCAACAGTTCGATCGATGCGGCCACCGGCGATGCCGATATTTCGCAAGAAGTACTACCACATCGGCTTTGCCGCGGACACGCCCAACGGCCTGGTGGTCCCGGTGGTCCGCGACGCCGATCGCAAAGGCGTGCTCGAACTGGCGCGCGAAACATCGGCCTTGGCGGCCAAGGCGCGCGACGGCAAGCTTGGGCCCGCGGACATGCAGGGAGGCACCTTCTCGATCTCGTCGCTGGGCGGCATCGGCGGGACGTACTTCACGCCGATCATCAACGCCCCGGAGGTCGCAATTCTCGGCGTGTGCCGCGCGTCGCTGCGGCCGACCTGGGACGGCAAGCAGTTTGTACCGCGCTTGATCCTGCCGCTGTCGCTGTCCTGGGATCACCGCGTCGTCGACGGAGCCGGGGCAGCACGTTTCAACGCCTGCGTGGCGCAGATGCTCGCCGATTTTCGGCGTGTCTTGGTGTGACGGCCGGCGCCGCGCTGCAGATCGTGCCGATCGAACTGCGGCACATCGAGAGCTTCGGCGATTGCGTCGGCGAGGTCGCGCGCGAGCGCCGCTATTTGGCGATCGTGGAGGCGTTTGCGCCAGAGCAGAACGCGCTCTGGGTTTCGGTCAATCGCGCCCGGGGCAATCCGCTGCACGTCGCCCTGGATGGAGATCGGGTGGTCGGCTGGTGCGAAGTCCGGCGCGAGGTCTTGCCGGGCCGCGAGCATTGCGGGCTGCTGGGTATCGGCGTGAGATCCGCGTACCGCCACGCCGGGCTGGGCCGGCGCCTCATCGAATCGGCCCTGGCCGACGCCTGGCGGCGAGGCTTCGAGCGGATCGAGTTGTGGGTGCGCAGCCCGAATTCGGCGGCGATCGACCTGTACCGCAAGGTCGGCTTTGTGGAAGAGGGCCGCCGGCGCGACGCCGTGCGCCTGGACGACGGACCGGAGGACGAGGTGTTGATGGCATTGCGCGCAAGCGCAACCGGTGCCACGCCAAGCCCGCCGGCCCGTGGGTCAATGAATCTGCCGGCGCAGCCGCCGGCGTGCCCCCAACCGGCCGCCAAGCCAGCGCGGCGACAGGAGTAGCAATGAGCGCACTTGCGACGCAGGACCAAGCCTACGACATGCTGGTGCTGGGGGCCGGTCCGGGCGGGTATTCGGCGGCCTTCCGCGCTGCCGACCTGGGCTTGCGCGTCGCACTCGTCGAGCGCTATCCGACGCTGGGCGGGGTCTGCCTGAACGTCGGCTGCATTCCGTCCAAGGCGCTGCTGCACGTGGCGGCGGTCATGGAGGAGGCGGCGCACTTCGCCGGCTGGGCGTCAGTTCGGCGCCGCCGCGAATTGACCTGGAGCGGCTGCGCGAGCACAAGAACCAAGGTCGTCGGCAAGCTCACCGGCGGGTTGGCCGCGATGGCCAAGATGCGCAAGGTCGACGGTCGCTGCGCGGCGTCGGCCGGTTCGTCGACGAGCATCACCTGCTGCTGGCGCGCCGAGCGGCCTGCGGCAAGAGCGCACGGTCCGGTTCGATCAGGCCATCATCGCCGCCGGATCGCAGGCGGTCGGCGCTGCCCTTCCTGCCCAAGGCGATCCGCGCATCGTCGATTCGACCGGCGCGCTGGAACTGCGCGTTCGTACCCAAGCGCATGCTGGTTATCGGCGGCGGCATCATCGGCCTGGAGATGGCGACGGTGTATTCGGCTCTGGGCAGCCGGCATCGAGGTGGTCGAGGCGACCGACGGCCTGATGCCGGGGACGGACCGCGACCTGGTCAAGGTCTGGCAGAAGACGCAACGAAGGCCGCTTCGACCGCGTGATGCTGGCACGCGCACCGTCGCGGTAGAGGCGCGAGCCGATGCCATCGTCGTGCGTTTCGAGGGCGAACAGGCGCCGGAGCAGCCCGTGTCCTACGATCTTGTTCTGGTGTCCGTCGGGCGCCGCCCGAACGGCAAGCTGATCGGTGCCGAAGCTGCCGGGGTCAACGTGGACGAACGCGGCTTCATACCCGACCGACCGGCAAATGCGCACCAACGTCGCCAACATCTTTGCCATCGGCGACATCGCCGGCGCTCCGATGCTGGCACACAAGGCGGTGCACGAGGCCCATGTGGCGGCGGAGGCGGCCGCGGGCCTCAAGAGCAGCTTCGACGCTCGGGTCATCCCTTCGGTAGCGTACACAGATCCGGAAATCGCCTGGGTCGGTCTGACAGAGGACGAGGCGCGCAAAAGCGGCGTCGCTGTGAAAAAGGGCAGTTCCCCTGGACGGCATCGGGCAGGGCCATCGCCAACGGGCGCGATGAGGGCTTCACCAAGCTGCTGTTCGACGAGGCGACCCACCGCCTCCTTGGCGGCGCCATCGTCGGCACGCACGCCGGCGATCTCGTCGGTGAATTGGCACTGGCCATCGAGATGGGCGCGGACGCGGTCGACATCGGCAAGACGATCCATCCGCACCCGACCCTGTGCGAATCGATCGGCATGGCCGCCGAGGTTGCCGAGGGCGTCTGCACCGACGTGCCGGCGCCCAAGAAGCGCTAGTCGGCGGCCCCCTTTTTTGCGCCGCAACCGCATCCGTTGCCAGCGCCGGCGGGCGCGCCAGCGGCGCACCCCGGCGCCCTGGCGGCGCCATTTGGCGAGTTGCGCTCGCACGCGCACGATGCCGTCGTGCAGCCGGCGCCAGGCCGGATGGGACTGGATCTGCGCGTAGGTCCAGTCGCGCCAATGCAAAAAGGCGGCACGCAGGCGGACGAACCAGGGCACCTGCATCAATGCCGGTTGGGTGAGAACGTAGATGCGGGCGAACAAGGCCGTGGCGATCAGCTTGGCGGCCAGGATGACCAAGCTGCCGCGCAAAAAATGGCCGGTGGCGATCTGGTGCAGGGCCAGCAGCTTGACGGGCAACGCCAGGGATGTCGGCAGGACGAAGACCAACGCCGCGCCGGCTGGTGGCAGGCGTGCGATCCAGAGCTCGATCTGGCGGATGACCGGCGCGCGTCCGAGCACCTTCATCGCCTGCTGGAGCGACTCCCAAAGCCACTCCTCGATGACATAAAGCAAGGTCCCAAGGCCGACGACGACCGACCAGAGACCCCGATTTAGGCGCCGCAGCAACATCCTCTTATCATCCGGGTTTGGCAACTTGGATCAAGGGGGGAGACGATGGCCAGCCAGGACGAACTCAAGCGAGCAGTCGCGCGCGCCGCGCTCCAATACGTATCGCCGTGCTTTGGCACGGCCGCAGCCATCGGCGTCGGCACCGGATCGACGGCTGACCTATTCATCGATGAATTGGCACCCCACCGCGCTTCGATCGCCGCGGCCGTCGCAAGTTCCGAGCGCAGTGCCGCCCGCTTGCGTGGGCATGGCATCCGCGTCGTGGACCTCAACGATGTCGAGTCCATCCCGGTGTATGTCGACGGAGCCGATGAAGTCGACGCCTCCCTGGCCATGATCAAGGGCGGCGGCGGAGCCTTGACCCGCGAGAAGATCGTTGCCGCTGTGGCGCAATGCTTCGTCTGCATCGCGGACGCGAGCAAGAAAGTCGACGTCCTTGGCCGATTTCCGCTGCCGGTCGAAGTGATACCGATGGCGCGCAATTACGTCGCCCGCGAGCTGGCGCGCCTGGGCGGGCAGCCGCAGCTGCGCACCGGTTTCATAACTGACAATGGCAATGAAATCCTAGATGTCCATGGCTTGCGCATTACCGATCCTTGTGCGCTCGAGCGGCAAATCAACCAATGGCCGGGCGTCGTGACCGTGGGGCTGTTTGCCGCGCGCGGCGCCGACATTTTGCTGCTGGGTTCGCCCGATGGCGTCCAGGTAACGCGGCGAAAGTAGCACGTCGGTGTCCGTTTCGCCCGTTGCTTTGATCACTGGCGCTGGTTCGGGGATCGGCCGTGCCGTGGCCCGGTGCCTGTTCGACGCCGGCTTCCGGCTCGCCCTGGCGGGTCGGCGCGCCCAGGCGCTCGAGGCCGTGCGCCAGGAACTCGGAGGTGGAGACGGGCGGATCCTGTGCGTGGCTTGCGACGTTGGTCAGCCCGATTCGGTGCGCGATCTCTTCACCGCCATCGAGCGCTGCTATGGGCGCCTGGACGTGCTGTTCAACAACGCCGGTACCTCGGCTCCCGCAGTTCCGATGGAGGATGTGAGCTTCGAGCAGTGGATGGCCGTGGTGAGCACCAACCTGACCGGCGCCTTCTTGTGCACGCAGGCGGCGCTGCGACTGATGAAACGCCAGCGACCCCGGGGCGGGCGGATCATCAACAACGGGTCGATCTCGGCCACCACACCGCGGCCGCTGTCGGCGCCCTATACGGCCACCAAGCACGCACATCACCGGACTCACCAAATCGACGGCGCTCGATGGCCGTGCGTTCGACATCGCCTGCGGCCAGATCGACATCGGCAATGCGGCCACCGAAATGACGCAGGCCATGGCCCAGGGCGCCTTGCAGGCCGACGGCAGCCGCATGGCCGAGGCCCGCGTGGACCCGGAACACGTCGGCCGGGCCGTGCTGCAGATGGCCAGCTTGCCGCTGGACACCAACGTGCTGTTCATGACGCTGATGGCCACCAAGATGCCGTTCGTCGGGCGCGGCTGAGCGCCTCCGGCTGTCGCGGCAGGCGGATGCGGCCGCCCGGGCGACCCGAGTGCGTGCTGGCCGGCCCCCCGTCACCAGGACACGGCCAAACCCAGGCGCGCGGTGCGTGCCGCCGCCGGGAACAGGTAGATGGATCCCCAGGTCGCCATGGGCGCTTCGCGCCAGTAGCGACGGTCGGTCACGTTGTCGATGCCGGCACGCCAAGTCCAGTGCTCGGTGCCATGCGTCCATTCGTAGCGCACGGCCGTATCCCACTGCCAGTAATCGGAAAGGTAAACCGATCCGTCGGGCAGGGCGGCCTTGTGGCCCGAGTAGGTCAGGACGTTGAGCCAGCCGGCGCCGGCCAGCGTGCGCGGCGACCAGGCATCTTGCAGCGAGACGGCCAGCGGGGCCACGTTGGTGGCTGGCTTGCCGACCCAGGCCGAATCGACCGCCTGGGTCGTGCGGGCGTCCATCAGCGTGGCGCTGCCCCGCAGCTGCAGGCTCGGCAGCGCCTGCCATTGCGACTTGACCTCCAGGCCCTGGTGGCGCTCCACGCGGGCGCCGGCCACCTGCAGGGCCTCGAGTGTGCCTGGCGTGCCGGCTGCGCCGTTGACAGTGACCGGAACGCTGTCCGGGAAGGGTTTTTCGATGCGAAAGAGCGCCGTATCGACGAACCAGCTGTCGGCATGCTGCTTGAAGCCGATCTCGAACTGGTGGCTTCGCTGCGCCGGCAGAACCTGCCCGGGGTTGACGAAGGTGACCGTTTGCCCGGTGAACAGCGTGGCCGGGTGGTTGGGCACGTTGTTGACTTCGACGCCGCTGCCGGCCGCCGCGTAGGTGAAGCCGCCGGGCCAGGGCTCATAACCGAGCCCCAGCCAGGGCGTAGCAAAATGCTGCTGCAGTACGGTCGACTCGGTATCGTTGGTGAGCGAGCTGTCCTCAGTGATGCGCGTGAAACGCGCCCCGAGCCAGACGGACCAGACCTTCGCGAAGTGCGATACGTCGAAGGCGAAGACTTCGTCCAGGTCGGTGTCCAGCGGCGCGTTCGCAGTATTGGGCGTGGCGCTGGCCGGCAGGACCGAGGGCGCGTACAGGTTGAACGCCGGTCCATAGGGGAAGGACACCAGGTTGTAGACCTGCTCGGCCGGATAGCGCTCGCTGTAGCGCGTCGTGCTCAGGCCCAACGTGATCTCGTGCTCGGCGCTGCCGGTGCTCAGGCGGCCATGCAGGCGCGTCTCGGTATTGTTGGTATTGCGCACTTCGTCATCGCTGACGTACTGGTAGACGTCGACATTGCCGTTGCCGCACATGCCGTTGTACAGGTAGTAGTAGGTGCCGCCCGGGGGCGGGTTGCTGTTCAGATTGGCGTTGTAGTAGGAGCAGCCATCGGGAAAGGCGATGCGATCGTTGGCGACGCTGCGCTGGGTGCCGGCGCGCAGGGTCAGGTCCCAGTTTGCCCCCAGCCGCTGGTTCAGGCGCAGCGAGGCGCTCGTCTCGGTGCTTTCGAAGGGCTGGGCCCAGGGCTGGGCATTGAGATTGACGTCCGGATTGATCGGCGCCGGCAGGACCGTGGCTTGGCCATTGCCAGTGGTATCCATGAGGCCATAGCCCGGTACGCTGGTCTCGCGCACCTTTTGATGCTCGAATTCGGCCTGCACCAGCGTTTGCGCGCTTGCACGCCATTCGAAAAATCCGCTGACCAGGGCGCGCTTGGACCAGGCGTCGTCGATCTCGGGCCGGCGCTCCTCGGCGGCCACATTGATGCGGTAGCCAAATTCCCGCGCTTCGCCAAAGCGCCCGCCAAAATCGCCGTGCAGCAGCAAGGAGCCGCGCTCCGAGACCGTGCCGTCGACTTCGCGCAGGTCCTGCTCGGTGGGCCGCTTGAGGACATAGTTGACCATGCCGCCGGGCGCGCTGCTGCCGGCCAGCATGCCCGAGACGCCCTTGAGGATCTCGATGCTGTCCTTGTCTTCCAAGGCGACCGGGACATGGCTGCTGATCGTCAGGCCGTCGCGCTGGTAGTTGAGAAACTCGTTGAGGGTGAAGCCGCGGATCTGCAGCGCCTCGATGTAGCCGAAGGTGTTGTAGTTGTCGCCCACCGACGTATCGGTGCGGATGGCACTCGACAGGCTGTTGACGCCCCGCTCGATCAGCTCCGCGGCGTCGATGCGGTCGATCGACAAGGGCGTCTTGGCCGGCGGTGCCGAGGACATCACATCGAGGCCGCCGGCGCTGCCGGGCTCCAGATAGCCCTCGACGACGATGGGCGTCAAGGTCGAGAACGTCTCCGGCGGCGGCGACTCGCCGGCGGGACCGCCTTCGGCGGCCAACAAGGGCAGGGACAGGGCCGCCATGAGCAGGCCGGCAATCGGGTTCGTGAGGGCCATCGCATGCCTCCCAGCAAGGATGGCAGGGAGATGCGAGGCCAGTTCGGTAGGGTGGTGCGGCGCAGTGGGCCTTTGCCCTGCAACGGTGCCCTGGAACCTGGCATACGCTTCCCTGCGCAAGAGTTAACTTGATCAGGTTCCAAGGGTCTTTCTCACCCGTCCGGCAAGTAAGCCTCTGGGGCCTCGGTTGCAAGGCAACCGGTGCCACCAAGGCAGCCTGCTGGACCGCGATGCAATGGCATCGCGGATTTGTGCGGGACCCCTAGCGTTGGGGCCGATTATACGGAGGATTCAGGCGGCAGACGTGGAGCAACCGCAACCGCGCGAATTTGCCGCGCGGCGCAAGACGGCGCAAGCAATTCACGGCTGCGGCGGGACGTAGCCTGCCGGGAGGTCGGCACCGCTGCCGAAGAAATACTCCTCCATTTGCGTGCGCAAGTATTGGCGCGCGCGGGCGTCCGAGAGATTCAGGCGGTTCTCGTTGACCAGCATGGTCTGATGGCGCTGCCACTGCTGCCAGGCCTCCTTGGAGACGCTTTCATAGATCCGTTTGCCGAACTCCCCGGGAACTGGCGGAAAATCCAGGCCCTCGGATTCACGCCCCAGCTTGATGCATTTGACCATGCGTGCCATGTAGCTTTGTCCTTTCGCCCGCCGTGCAAAAACCGCCCAGCCTGATGCTGCCGTCACAAGTTCTTGATGAGGATCTGCGAGCGGCGCTGCCAGTTGTAGAGTCGCTGCCGTTCCGCAGGCAGGTCATCGACTGCGGCTAGTGTAAAGCCGCGCTTGAGAAACCAGTGGGTCGTGCGCGTCGTCAGCACGAACAGGCGCTTGATGCCGAGCGCCCGCGACCGGGCCTCGATACGACGCAGCAGACGCTCTCCGTCGCCGGCCTCGCGCTGCTCGGGGTGCACGGTCAGGCAGGCCATCTCGGCCATCGCTTCGCCAGGGAAGGCCAGCAGCGCCGCGCAGCCGAAGATCACGCCGTCGTGCTCGAGCACGCTGAACTGACCGATGTCGCGTTCAATGAGCTCGCGCGGCCGCTTGACCAAGGTGCCGTCGGCTTCCAGGGGCTCGATCAGCCGCAAGACGCCGCCGACGTCGTCGACTCCGGCTTCGCGCAGCGCCTCCAGCTCGCCCGGGGTCAGCATCGTGCCCACGCCACTGTGCGTGAACAGGTCTATCAATATGCCCCCGTCGAGGTGGGCCGGGATCAGGTGCGCACGGGAGACGCCCCCGCGGCAGGCCTTGAGCAGGTAGCTGAGTTCGGCCGCACAGGTCGTGTCGACGTGCTGCTGCGCGATCATGCGCTCGGCATCGGCCGCGGACAGCTCGCTGACCAAGGTGCCGTCGCTGTCTTTGACGCCTTCGGTCTGGCCAATCAGGACCAGCTTGTCGGCTTTGAGAGCCATCGCCGTGCTGGCCGCGACGTCCTGCATGGTGAGATTGAAGGCTTCTCCTGTCGGCGAGAAGCCCAGTGGTGGCAGCAAGACGAGGTAGCCGCTGTCCAGGCTCGCACGGATGGCTTCGACGTCGATTTTGCGCACCAGGCCTGTGTGCTGCAGGTCGACGCCATCGAGGATGCCGACCGGTCGGGCGACGACGAAATTGCCGCTGACGACGCGGATGCGGCTGTTGGCCATCGGCGTGTTGGGCAGACCCTGCGAGAACGCGGCCTCGACGCCCAGGCGGATGGCGCCGGCGGCTTCCTTGACGCACTCGAGCGAGGCGGCGTCGGTGATGCGCAGGCCGCCGGCAAAGGACCCGGGCAGCTTCTTCAGCGCCAAGAGCTTTTGCACCTGCGGGCGCGATCCATGCACGAGCACCAGGCGTATACCCATCGCCTGCAACAAGGACAGGTCGTGGACCAGGGCATCGAGCCGGCCTGCGTCGATCAGCTCCCCGCCGAAGCCTACGACGAAGGTCCGGCCGCGATGGGCATGGACGTACGGCGCCACGTCGCGCAGCCAAGCGACGAACTGCGCATGCGACAGCGCTTGCGCTCCGGCGACGGCGTCGTCGGTCCGCGCTTCGGGACGCGCTTGGGCAGCTAGCGTGGGTTCGTTCATGGTCTACAGTCAAAAGTATACTTCGCGACCACGCTCGACTCGGTTGCCCCCAGGCGACCTTGCCGGCTCCTTCCACCGCACCTACCCGGTCCTCCCACGGCGATTCTTTGCCAACCGATCGCGAAAATCCGAATTCCGCTGCTCCGGCTACGAATATCTTCTTCGACGAGGATCTGCCGGTCAATGCGCGGCGCGCCGAGATCGGCGAGGCCATCGTCCGCCACCAGGTGGTCATCGTGTGCGGCGAGACGGGCTCCGGCAAGACGACACAGCTGCCCAAAATCTGCCTGTCCCTCGGGCGCGGGCAAAAGCGCCTGATCGGACACACTCAGCCGCGCCGGATTGCTGCCTCGAGCGTGGCGCGGCGTATCGCCCAGGAGCTGGCGTCGGCGCCAGGTGAAATCGTCGGCTACAAGGTGCGGTTTTCGGACCAGACCCGCCCGGGCGCACGCATCAAGCTCATGACCGACGGCATCTTGCTGGCCGAGACGCATTCGGATCCGGACCTGCGCGCCTACGACACCATCATCATCGACGAAGCGCACGAACGCAGCCTCAACATTGATTTCTTGCTCGGCTACCTGCGCCAGCTGCTCCCGCGGCGCCCGGATCTGAAACTGATCGTCACTTCGGCCACGATCGATGCCGATCGCTTTGCGCGTCATTTCGGCCCCCAGGACGAGCCAGCGCCGGTGCTGCGCGTATCGGGCCGCCTGTATCCGGTCGAGGTACGGTACCGACCGTTTGACGATGCCGACCTGCCGCCACGGCCGCCGGTGCGCGAACCGATCGCAGCGGCCGCCGTGTCGGCGCCGGCTTCCGAGCGGGCCGGCAACGAGGTCAAGTCCCTGACCCAGGCGGTACTCGACGCGGTTGATGAGCTGGCGGGAACCGGCCGCGGCGACGTGCTGGTGTTCCTTCCCGGCGAGCGGGAGATCCGGGAAATCGCCGAGGCGATGCGCAAGCACCACCCTCCGGCCACCGAGATTCTGCCGTTGTTTGCGCGCCTGTCTGCGGAGGACCAGGAACGAGTATTCCGGTCCGGCGGCGCACGCCGCATCGTGCTGGCGACCAATATCGCCGAGACCTCGCTGACCGTGCCCGGGATCCGTTATGTCGTGGACACCGGCCTGGCCGGAGTCAAGCGCTACAGTTACCGCAACAAAGTGGAGCAGTTGCGCATCGAAGCCATCTCCCGCGCTGCCGCCGACCAGCGCGCCGGTCGATGCGGCCGGGTGGCTGCCGGCGTCTGCATCCGACTCTATTCGGAGGCCGATTTCGAGGCGCGCCCGGCCTACACCGATCCGGAAGTGCTGCGCTCCTCGTTGGCGGGCGTGATTTTGCGCATGAGCGCCCATGGACTGGGCGACCCGGCACAGTTTCCCTTCATCGACGCGCCGCCGCCCAGGGCGATCACGGACGGCTACCAATTGCTGGCCGAGCTCAACGCGGTCGACGCGGAGAAGAAGCTCACGCGGATCGGCGCCGATCTGGCGCGCCTGCCGGTCGATCCGCGTATCGGCCGCATCCTGCTGGCCGCCCAGGACCAGCATTGCTTGCACGAGATACTCATCATCGCCGCCGCATTGTCCGTGCAGGACCCACGCGAACGTCCCGCCGGCATGCAGCAGGCGGCCGACGAGGCGCACCGGCGCCACGCCGACGAGCGTTCGGATTTTCTCTCCCTGGTGCTCCTGTGGAACGACTTGCAGGCACGCGTCGAGCACAAGAAATCAAACCGGCGCTTGGCCGAGGAATTGCGCGCCGACTTCATCAATGGCAGACGCGTGCGGGAATGGCGCGACGTGCATGGCCAACTGCATCAGATCGTCAACGAACAGGGCTGGCGCGTCAACGCGTCGGCCGCCACCTACGAGCAGGTGCACCGTGCGCTGCTCAGCGGGCTGCTGGGCAACATCGGCATGAAGAGTTCCGAGGTCGATCCGGCCGATCGACGCGAGCCGCCGTTTCTGGGCGCGCGCGGCATCAAGTTTCACATTTGGCCCGGATCGCCGCGCGCCCGCAAGGCCTCGCGTTGGATCGTCGCCGCCGAGCTGATCGAAACATCGCGGCTGTTCGCCCGCACCGTCGCCGAGGTCGACCCGCGTTGGATCGAGAAGGTTGGCGAACATCTGCTGAAGAAGAGCCATTCCGATCCGCACTGGGAAAAGCGCAGCGCACAGGCAGTCGCGTTCGAACGCGCAACGCTGTACGGCCTGCCCGTTTACCTGCAGCGGCGCGTGCCGTACGCCCCCATCAATCCGGCGCATGCCCGCGAGATCTTCATTCGCGAGGCCTTGGTGGCCGGGCACTGGGAGTCGCGCGCCGGCTTTGTGGCCCACAACCGCGCGTTGATCGAGCAGATCCGCGAGCTCGAGCACCGCACGCGCCGGCCCGACGTACTGGTGGACGAAGAGCAGATCTTCGCGTTTTACGACCGACAGCTGCCAGCCGACGTATGCAACGGCGCCGGCTTCGAGCGGTGGCGCATCCAGGCCGAAAACACGCAGCCGCACATGCTGTACTTGTCGCGCGATGAACTCATGCGCCACGAGGCCAGCGGCGCCGCCAGCGAACTGTTTCCCAAGCAATTGAAACTGCGCGGCGTCAGCATGGACCTGAGCTACCACTTCGAGCCGGGAAGTGCCCGTGACGGCGTGACATTGACCGTGCCCCTTTTCGCCCTCAACCAGGTCGATGCCCTGCGCTGCGACTGGCTGGTGCCGGGCATGCTCAAGGAGAAGGTGCAGTTGCTGCTCAAGTCGCTACCCCAAAAGCTGCGCCGGGCCTGCGTGCCACTGCCGGCGTATGCCGCGGCCTTCGTCGAGCGGTGCCGGCCGGCACTGCAGGATTCGGCATCCCCGTCGGTGGCCAGTGTCGTCGAGCGCTTGATCGCCGACGTGCGCGAACAGACCAATGTCGTCTGCCAGGCGAATGACTTCAAGATCGAGACCTTGCCGGCCCACCTGAGCATGAACTTCAAAGTCGTGGATCCCGATGGCAGACAGTTGGCGATGGGGCGTAATCTGGCCGCACTGCGCTCGGAATTCGCGCGGGAAATCGAGCAGAGTTTTCGCGCGTTGGCGCAGCAGGACGCGCCCGAATTGCCGCTGTCGGAAGCCATCACAGACTGGGATTTCGGCGTTCTGCCCGAAATCCAGGAGTTCCGTCGTGGCGCGCAGCTGTTGATCGGCCATCCGGCCCTGGTCGACCACGGCACGCATTGTCGGATCGAGGTATTCGACGATCCCGATGCCGCGCGCGCGGCGCACCGGGCAGGACTGCACCGGCTGTTCCGGCTGCAGTTGCGCAACCAAACCGCCGCGCTGGAAAAGGGCTTCAAGAGCCTGGCGCCGCTGCAGCTGCGTGCGATGACCCTGGCGCCGATGCGCCAGCTCGAGCCCCTGGGCGACCAGATCATCACGGCCGCGCTCGACCGCGTATGCCTGGCCGAGCCCTGGCCGGTCGATCGCGATCAGTTCCAGCGGCGCAAGGACGACGCTCGGGGCCGACTGGGGTTGGTGGCGCAGGAATTGTCGCGTTTGGTGGCCGTGATTGTCGATGAAGCGATCGCTGCCGGGCGCAAGCTGGCCGGATTGCGCGGCGCCGACCCGGCCCGCGCCGACATGGAGCAGCAGATGGCGCGCCTGTTGGGCCGGCGCTTCGTCGTGGAGACCCCGGCCGATGCCTTGCCGCATCTGCCGCGCTATTTGAAAGCGATCGGTTTGCGTGTCGACAAGCTGCGCGCCGAACCGCAGCGCGATGCACTGCGGGCACGCGAACTCCTTGCCCTGCAGGCGCAGTGGTTGCGGGAGGTGGCGGCGCGCAAGGGTCAGGCCGATGCGCGCCTGGAAGAGTTTCGCTGGCTACTCGAGGAACTGCGCGTGTCCTTGTTCGCGCAGGAGCTGCGCACGCCGATTCCGGTCAGCGTCAAGCGTCTGGAGAAGTTCTGGGCGAGTGCGCAGCGCTAGTCATGCGCCCGGGCGGGCCGCGCACGGCTCATCGTGGGGGTTGGCGTAGCGGCCTGCCGCGACACGCGCAGACCCACGGCCAGGGTTAGGCAAGGTGGCAGACGACAGGACACTGCCTTCGACCCGCGAACCGCATTTCTCATGGACGGTCCATCGAGATGCTCGGCGGGCCGTCGAGCGGGCGAAGATCTCGGCGGGTCTGTTAGGCCGTCGTATTCACCAGGGCGCCGGTTGCCCCCGCACTGGCGCTGCCCGAGGAACCCCCCAAGTCCGACACCAGCGCCTGGAGAAAGCCGCTTAGCGTCGGTGCGCTGCCGCCCGAGGCGGCGCCTGCGGACGAGCCGCTCGCCGGCTCAAGTGCGCCGATCAGCGTCTGAAAGTCCGACTGCAGCTTCGATAGCGCGTCGCTGGACGCCGGCGCGGCGGCGGGGCTCACCGATGCAGCCGTCGTGGCCGAGGCCGAACCGGTGTTCGTCGAGCCGGCGGCGCTGGCTGTACCGGCTGCGCCCGAAGCTGCGGTCGTCGCCGCCGGCGTGGACGACGCCAGCGAGGAGATCAAGCTTTGCAGTCTTTGCACAAGACCATTGGCGGAGCCGCTTCCACTGCCGTAGGCATCGCTCACGCGCCGGTGATGATGTCGATGGTGATGGCCGTACGCGGCCTGTGTGCCGGCATCGACCGATCCGCCCACGGACCAGCTTGCCGTGGCACCGGTTGCGCCGCTCGCCGACGTGGCAGCGGCGTTACTTGCCGAGCTGGCCGCAGCTGTTGTCGTGCCGGTGTCCGTTGAACTGACCGATGCGCTTGCGGTCGTGGCCGGCGTGCTCGCCGCCGTATCGGCCGAGGCGCTGCCCGTCGCCGCAGGGGAAGCGGCGCTTGCCGTGGTGCTCGAGGCCGCGGGCGGGGACGTGCTTGCCGATGCCGTCTGCGAACCGACCGAGCCCAGCGCCCTGAAAAGGTCCTCGAGGAACGCGCCCAAGTCGCTCAGTATCGTCGCCGCCGAAGGGGCGCCGCCCGACCCGCTGCTCGCGCTGCTACCCGCGGCGACGGTGCCGGAGCCGCTATCCGCACCTGCGGTCGGGGCGCCGGTTGGGCTCGAGGCGCTGGTCGTGGTCGCTGCGGACGTTGCTGCACCCGTACTGGTTGGCGGGTTCGAGGAAGCCCCCGGCGACAGGCCGATCTGGCCAAATGCTTGGAAGACCGCGTTCAGAAAGTTTGCGAACCCGCTTGCGCCACCAGCGGAACCCTGGCAATTGCCACCCTGGTCGCCGTCGTTGGCAGGAGCGCAGGCACCGCTGTTGCTCGTCGAGCTGGCATTTGCGGATGGGAGGCTGCTGGGGCTTTGCACAGGCGAATCTTGTTGCATCCACCAGGCCGAATTGGTGCCAACTGCTTGGAAGTTCATCGCCGTTCCTTTCAACCGTAATGCCGGATCGGCGCCAAATAGTTCGCGCCGGTCCAGCCAGCAGGCGCCGGTCCCGGACGGACCATGCAAGTGCTGACGGCTGCAGTTACGGCTCACCGACCCCGCCGTTGAGTCGGACAAATGACCGATCTGTAACAAAACGTAACACCGCTGCGATTCGTGCGCTTTACGATCGGATCGGCCATCGAGACGCAAAAGCTATCGCCGCTGAAGGCCCCAATTCGGGGCTTCTCACTGGACCTGCTGCGCTGTCGAAGGAGCAGCAGGAGGCCGGTATAGGCGCGCTAGCATGTCACCGGATCGCCTAAGACGCGGGGCCGGGGGTGGTCGCCTGCTGGGCCGGCGCAGGCGCCGGGCCGCAACGGCGCCGAGTCCAAAGACCGTAACGAAGGAGGGGCGCATGCGATTTGGGCTGTACGTGGTCGGTGACGAGATCTTGTCGGGCCGGCGCAGCGACCGGCATATGCCGCAGGTCATCGCCATGCTCGGCGCGCGTGGCCTGGCGCTGTCCTGGGCGCAGTTTCTGCCCGACGAGCGCGACGTATTGGAAGGCGCTTTCCGTCGTAGCCTTGCCACCGACGACGTCGTATTTTGCTGCGGTGGCATCGGTGCGACGCCGGACGATCACACGCGTCAAGCGGCGGCGGCTGCACTGGGTGTGGAACTATTGCTCCATCCTGAGGCGCGGACGCAGATTGCCGAGGCAGTTGCCAAGCGCGGGATGCACGACCTGTCCACGCCGGAGGGTCGGCGCATCCTAATGATGGGCGAGTTTCCCCGTGGGGCCAGCGTCATTCCGAATCCCTATAACAAGATCCCGGGTTTTTCGGTGGCGCACCACTATTTTCTTCCCGGCTTTCCTGTCATGGCCTGGCCGATGATCGAATGGGTGCTGGAGACGAAATTTCGCGAGCACTTTCACCGGGTCGAACGGATCGAACGGACGGTGCTCTTGTACGAAGTGCGCGAGTCGACGATCGCCCCGCTGATGCAGCAAATCGAGGCACGCCATCCGGGTGTGAAGACCTTCAGTCTGCCTTCCGTCGGGGACGGCGGCGACGGGCGACCGGCGCGCCGCCACATCGAGCTGGGCATCAAGGGGCCTGCGGCGCTGGTCAGCGCGGCGTTCGAAGAACTGCACGCGCAGCTGCGCGCCATGGGCATCGGGGCGGAAACGACGGCTCAGGCCGCCGCTGGCGCCGCCGATCAATAGCGCATAGCGGCCCGCGCAGCGGTCCGCGCCCTGGCGGCGGAAGGAATCGGGTCAGGCTGCACGCAGGTGAACCGACGAGATCGCTTCGGCCAGAGCGACCGATTGGGCACGCAAACTTTCCGCGGCTGCAGCGCTTTGCTCGACCAGCGCGGCGTTTTGCTGGGTGGCCGCGTCGAGTTCGGACACGGCCCGCGTAACGGCCTCCAGGCCAGCGCTTTGTTCGTTGGCGGCCGACGTGATGTCGCCAATCATGTCGGTGACGCGTTGGACGGAGGCGACAATCTCCTGCATGGTCCGGCCAGCGTCCTCTACGAGTCGGGCGCCCGATCCGACTTTGTCAACGCTCTGCGTGATGAGCGACGTGATCTCGCGCGCCGCCGCAGCCGAGCGCTGTGCCAGCGAGCGCACTTCGCCCGCGACCACGGCAAACCCGCGGCCCTGTTCCCCGGCCCTGGCGGCCTCGACGGCGGCATTGAGGGCGAGGATATTGGTTTGAAATGCGATGCCATCAATGACGCCGATGATGTCGGCGATCTTCTTCGAGCTTTCGTTGATTTCCCCCATGGTGGACACGACCTGCGTCACCACTTCGCCGCCGCGCTGGGCCACGTCGGCCGCGGACGAGGCGAGCTCGTTGGCCGTGCGCGCAGCCTCGGCGGTTTGACGCACGTTGCCCGTGACCTGCGTCATCGAGGAGGACGTCTTCTCCAAACTGCTCGCCGCCCGTTCGGTTCTTTGACTCAGGTCGTTGCTGCCGGCGGCGATTTCCGACGATGCGGTCCGGATGCTGCTGACACTGTCGCGCACGGCCGCCATGGTCTGGTGCAGGTGCTCCAGCGTGGACTTTAGCGACTTGCCGTACTCGGTCTTGGTCGCGATGGCGCGCACGTCAAGCGAGATCTGCCCTGCGCCACTGACCTCGCGTACCAGACTGCTCAGTTCCGAGCCTTGCCTCGCGTCGGCCCGCATCCGTTGCGCAATGTAGATCAGGACGGTGGTCTGTGTCATCACATAGCCCACGTGCAGCAGCGCACGCATGAAATCAGGTTGATCCAGGCAATACAGACCCCAACCCAGACTCTGCAGCCGGTCAAAAGCCAGGTGGTGTACGACAACAATCGCGGCACCCAGCGCGATTGGGCGCCAGTCGCGGTACAGGAGCAGGAAAGAGAGCGAAACGAAAACGCCAAAATGGCTCTCGTTGAGTCCGTGGCCAAGCTGGATCTGCAGGGCTGTGACGCCGATCAACGCGGTGGCCAGCAAAAGGCGAGAGGCAAGGGAGCCCGGAATGAACACGGCCGGAAGGGTCCCGATCGCGACCAGCGCCAGGCCTGCGCCCAGGGCCAAGGAAAAGTCGCCGTACCACTTGCCCTCGCCGATCGCGACCAAGGCCGCGAGCACCAGGACGAGGCAAAGGATGTGGTCCGCGCGGTGGGCCCAGTCGCGAGTCCGCAAAATGTGGACGGCTTCGACTTTCGTAGCGGATTCTTTGCCCGATAGCATAGGGAGCTGCTCCGTGTAATGCGCGCGTGCACGACGCCAGGCCTCGGCCAGGACCGGTCTTGCCCGCCCCTGCCCCGCGAAAGGGTCGGGACGGCCGACCGGCCTGGCAAAGGATTTTCGGTGCAGGGCGGCGGCAACAATGACGAAGAAACCTAGTCCATGCTGACGCATTTCCGGTGATGGAATCCGGCCCTACTTCCAGCGAACGCCACCCCGCGCATTCCTTGATCCGTCACGCATCGTGCCGTGGACTCCCGGGCCGTCGATCCGGACCGTCCTGATCGCCGGGCTCAGCCGGCGAGGCCCGAAGCGCCCGGTGTTCACTCAGTTCATCGATGGTAGCGGTCACGGCGTGGCGCTCGCGTCCGAGGAAATGTCGCACGGCCTCACGCAGCGCCGGTTCCCGCAACCAATGCGCTGAATACGTCGGCACCGGGTCCAGACCGCGTGCGAGCTTGTGTGCCCCTTGCGCGCCTCCTTCGAAGACCTGCAGGCCCTGCCCGATCGCAAACTCGATCATCTGGTAGTAACAGCATTCAAAGTGCAGGCACGGTATCGATTCGACGGCGCCCCAGTAGCGTCCGTACAAGGCCGACTGTCGCAGGTCAAAAACACCGAGTGCGCTGGCAATCGGCCGGCCGGCGCGACTGGCGCGGACCAACAGCAGATGTTCGGGCATGGTGCGTGCCAGGCGCAAGAAGAAGTCCAGATTCAAGTAGGCGGTGGAACCATGCTCGGCGTAGGTGTTTTCGTAGCAGCGAAAGAAGAACGCCCAGTCCTCGCGGCTGATGGCTGCGCCGACCCGTCGATCGACCGCTACGCCGGCCTCGGCGACTTTGCGCCGCTCGGCACGGATCTTCTTGCGCTTGGGTTGACTCAGTGCCGCGAGAAACTCGTCGAAGTGCCGATAGCCGCGGTTGCGCCAGTGAAACTGCAGACCTTCGCGCACCAGCATGCCGGCACGGGCCAGGGTTTTCATCTGCGAAACGGGTGGAAAGAGGACGTGCAGCGAGGACAGCCCCTGGGTTTGAGCCAAGTCCATCAGCGCCGCGACGGCAGCGTTGCGCGCCGCCGCATCGATCGCCAGGATGCGCGTGCCCACCACCGGGGTGAAGGGTACGGCGACAAGCCACTTCGGGTAGTAGGCGAGGCCGCTGCGTTCCTGCGCCTGGGCCCACGACCAATCGAAGACGTACTCACCATAGGAATGGGACTTCACGTATAGCGGAACGGCCGCCACCATGCGGTCCTGGCTGCCGCTTTGTTGCCATAACGTGAGGAAATGCGCGCCCCACCCGGTCTGGGCGCTCGCCGAACCGCTTGCGTGCATCGCGCTTAAAAACGCGTGGCGTACGAAGGGGTTTGCATCCGGATCGGCTTCAACCAGGCAATCCCATGCCGCCGCGTCGATTTGCGCGGGATCCCCGAAGAACATGATTCGATAGGGTTCCTTGTGCATGCGGGCACGTTATCAGAACAGAACGGGGACCTGCGTTGCCCCGCTTTCTCGACGGCGGCGCGCGTCGAACCACGCGTACTGGGCCGCAAACGCGGGCTTCGGTGCGGGTCGGGCTGCTTTTGCCTTCTGGGCCCGGGTCGCCCTACGCGCGCATAGGGCCGCACAGCGGGCTGTGGCGTGGAGTGTTGATTGCCGCGTCGAAGTGACCCACCGTTTTCATCTCCAACTGACCCACTCCATTTTGGCATAGCCGGTCTACTGCGGTGTGGATAAGTCTGTTGTGTCGGCGGTTTTCCCTCCCTTGGTTTTCGCTGTTACGCGGGGTTTCTTTTCCTGGCGCATCGAGCTGTTGGCAAAGCGCCAGGACTGGTTTCCGGTCTCCACGATGTGGCAGTGGTGGGTGAGCCGATCGAGCAGCGCTGTTGTCATCTTGGCGTCGATGAACACGTTGGTCCATTCCGTAAAGCCCAGGTTTGTCGTGATGATGACGCTGGTTCTCTCGTAGAGCTTCGAGAGCAGGTGGAAGAGCAGCGCCCCGCCACCCTGGCTCAGCGGCAGATATCCCAACTCGTCCAGGATCACGAGGTCGATATGCGCCAGGCGGTTGGCGATCTGCCCGACGCGGCCGGTTGCTTTTTCCATCTCCAGGGCATTCACGAGTTCCACCGTCGAGAAGAACCGCACGCGCCTGCCGTGTCGGCGCAGCGCCTCGATTCCGATGGCCGTTGCCAGGTGCGTCTTGCCGGTTCCCGGGCCACCGATGAGCACGACGTTTTGCGCTGTCTCGATGAACGCTGCGCTGTGCAGTTCCCGCACCAGGGCTTCGTCGACCGTAGATACAGCAAAGTCGAAGCCGGCCAGGTCGCGGTGCACCGGGAACCGGGCTGCCCCCATCTGATAGGCCATCGAGCGAACCCCACGGTCGGCGGTTTCGGCATCGATCAGGTTTCTCATGAAGGATTCGGGTTCGAGCTCGGTATGCCGACCCTTGGCCATCAGTTCCGGGAAGCAGCTGGCCATGCCGTTGAGCTTTAGCTCCTTGAGGGCATTGGTGATCTCAACGGACATGGACGCCTCCGTTCATCAGAGGAGCCAGCACGACACTGGCCAGAATGATCGCCTTGGCCGCCGTTTCATGCCGGAGCCGGTCGTATCGATCGACGTCGGCGCGGGGTTCCTCGTTGAGGACGAGGCTGGTTTCCGCCCGTTCCGGCCGAGGCAGCGCCTTGTCCTTGAGCTGGGCGATCAGGTATTGCACATGCTCACCGCTGGGCTTGCCCATCGCCAATGCCGCTTGCGTGGCCGCCAGGATGGCATCGATGCCGTGCACCGGAACGGCGGCCAGCAACTGGGCCATGATCCGGTCGCCGCCGTGCCGTGTTAGCAGATGCCGCTGCAACTGGCGCAGCGGCTCTGGCATCGTTTCAAACGGAGCGCCGTTGCGCAACGCTCCGGGCTTGGTTTCCACCAGGTCGATGTAATGGCGCCAGTCGTAGTGCGTCCGATCACGCTCGAAGCAGCGTTCGTGCTGCGCAACCTTAGCGCCATCGGCCACGATCTCGATGGTCGCCGGATACACCCGCAGGCTCACGATCCAGTGGGCGTACTTGGTCGGCACGCTGTAGCGGTTACGCTCCAGATGTATCAACCCCGTGCTGGTAACCCGTACCGGATACTCGACGTACCCGTCGAAGGGCTTGGGGCAGTCCATGAGCTTGGCCCGTTCGTCCTGCAGCACTTCCTCGATGGTCAGCTCGGGCAGGTCCGGGTGTTTCATATCCGACCAGGCCATTCGGCACTGCCTGCCCAGCCATTCGTTCAGGGACTCCCAGCTGGGCCAACGCTGTTCCTGCGCTTCCATCCAGATGTGCCGGCGCCGGTCCTGCACGTTCTTCTCGACGATCCCCTTCTCCCAGCCGGAGGCAACGTTGCAGAAGTCGGCCTCGAACAGGTAGTGGGATGTCATCGCCTCGAAGCGCGCGTTGACCGTGCGCAACTTGCCGCGCCCGACTTTATCGACCGCCGTCTTCATATTGTCGTAAATGCCGCGGGCCGGCACGCCCTCGAAGGCCGCGAAGGCCTGGGCGTGCGCATCGAAGAGCATCTCGTGCGTCTGCGTCGGATACGCGCCCATCCAGAACGCCCGCGACGCGCACAGCTTCGTGTGCGAGACCTCAAGCCGCCGGCGCAGACCCCCGATGAAGGCATACTCCGTGCTCCAGTCGAACTGGAACGCCTCGCCCAGTGCGAACTTGAGCGGCACGTATGCCCGGCCACCGCCGTGTTCGGATTCCTCGGCCAGGAACTTGCGGGCAAAGGCCGCAACCCGGCCGTATCCACCGCGGTAACCCAGGGCAACAAGCTCCTGGTACATCGACAGGACCGTTCGCCGTTCCCGCTTGCCCCGGTGCCGATTGGCCTTGAGCCATCCGGCCAGCATCTCCCGGTACGGGTCCAGTTTGCTAACAATCTCTCGCTTGGCATACACAGGTTCAACGACCTGCGGCTTCCTGAGCCATTCCCGCACGGTGTTCCGCGACAGCCCGGTGCGGCGGGCTACTTCTCGTATCGACAGGCGGTCCCGAAGGTGCATCCGCCGGATCTTGGCAAGCATTCCCACTGTGATCACTCCCAGTTCCCCCTGCCCAAAAAATAGGCAGGGTAGTGAATCCACGTGGGTCAAATTTCGATGAAAATCACACCACCTACTGGGTCACTTCCAGGCGGAAATCAACACTTTATCTTCACTCGTCGTCTCCTTCGTCGTCGAAGAGCTCGATGGCAGCATTGACCTCATTGCCGGCCTCGAGTGTCGACGGGTGGTAGTAGTGCAGGGTTGTGTGCAGATGCTTGTGGCGCATGTACTTCTGCGCGATTTCGGGAGAATAGATCGGTACCATGAGCGTGCAGCCCGTGTGGCGCAGCGTGTGAGGGGTTAGCTTGTTCGTCACGACCCCGCTGTCGATCGCAACTTTGATCAAGCGCTCGCGAACAGCGTTTTTCGGGACGACGCCGCCACGCTCACTGGGAAACAGCAACTCGGCGACGCGGATCGTCTTCCCCTCGAATTCGCAGATCGTCGTGTCGGCCTCGTGGATCTTGCGGCGAAGCAGCAGTTTCGGTCGGATGTTCTTGATGTACCAGTCGAGAAGCTCGAAGATCGCCTGCTCGCGCATCGGGACGGTGCCCACGACGCCGTTCTTCCCGCCCACGGTCACCGTCCCAAGCTTCCCGAAGCGCGCCATGGCAGGGTCATGGCTCGGCCTGAAGGCACTCATCTGCAGGGTGATGAGTTCTGAGACGCGCAACGCGAAGTGAATCGCGACGTGGAACATGACCCGGTCTCGGATCAGGGGCAGCAGAGCCTTGCTGCGCATGGCGTGCGCTTGTTGGATCTTGAAGCGGAACGTCGCGTCAATCGCGTCGATCTGGTCCGGCGTCAGCGCCCAGCCCTTCGGTCGCCAGTTGTTCTTGTGCTTCTTGACCGCGATCCCGTTCTCTTCCGTGATGAAGGTGCGCGGCCGTACCCCGAATCTCGAAAGGATCTCGTTGACACGCTCCGGCTCGAGGACATACTGCTGGAACGAGCGCCAGGCCGAGCAGTAAGCAGCGACGGTTGCAGGCGCAAGGAACGATTCGGTGCGCGGGTCCTGGCGCGATTCGAGGTAGGCGGTGACGTGTTCTTTGCGCAGCTGCCAGGGCGGCAGCTGGGCATGATTGAGCAGTCGGAAGACGTTGTCCTTGTGGGACTTGCAGCTCGACTGCTGGAGACCGTCCAAGTGCAGCAGTTGCGCCTGCCAGTCGCGAACGAGGTTGGTGGCGTAGGTCTTCTCGTCACCGGTCAGGAATGGGAGGCTCGGGTCGCATCCAGGCGCAAGGCGCTCTACACCGATCGGTGCACTATTGCTCGCGCTCGGAATGACCAGAACGTTCACGATGTGCACGAATGTACATCACGCAGTCGAAAAGTGCAATATCTGCACGTTTCAAACCATGAACGATCGGCCGGACTTTCAGAAAACCCGCGTTTTGAGGCTAAACGTGCAATATTTGCACGGCAAAACGCGGCATATAGGTCTAAAAAAAAAGAGCCTGGTCATAGACCAGGCTCGAAAAGCACCACTCAAGGAGGAGACAGAGAGTGTCTGGACGTGCGTCCAAACTAGTGGTGCCAAGGAGACGTTCCTGCCTTAGGCAGCCTTGCGCGTCTTGGATTTGGCGCTGTCGTTGGCTGCGGCTGCGACATCTAGCGTCGCCGCGGCGGCAGAGGAGAAATTCGATTCGGCCCAGTCGGTGGCTTGCCGGGTCGCCTTGGCGGCGGTATCAAAAGCCGTGCTGGCGGCAGCCACTGCGCTCTTGAACAAGGAAACCGCCGGCTCGGATCCGGCCGGGGCGTTCTTTGCCGCGAGGTCGATGAAATCCGTCAACTTGCGGTTGCCTTCGCTCAGCTGGGCCTCGGCGATCTTCGTCAGTTCCGCATTGGTGCCGCTGGCGATGCTGTAAGCGTGGCGCGAATAGCCGACCAGCTTCTCGAGCGTCGGTTGGGTGGCGCCGGTGGTCAACGCCAACAATTCCTGGACATCCCGCGCGCCCAGCAGCGCTTGGCTCGACTCCGTGGCGTCCTGAAACGCCGCCTTGGCCGCCGTGAGGTTGAGGTTGAGCAGTTTCTCCGTCGCATTGAACACTGCTTGGCTCACCGCCTGCCAGGCATCGAGCTGCGCTTTTTGCAGTTCCACAACTTCCGTAATCGTCGAATCCATGTTTTCCCCAAAGGTTCTGATGTGCTGTGTTCGATTCAGGGCGGCCGACCGAGCCGTCCACCGCCACTTCGTTGCGCTAGCGACCCGCCCTGCCTCGGCGAACGTCCGATTCTGCTGAGGCTTGCATGAATTGTATGCTGCTACGCACAAAAGTCAAGTCGATTTGGCCCGCAAAGATTCATCCAATAATGCTCCAGAAATCAATATTGTTACTTATAAATCATCAACTTAATGTGTTACCCCGGACAACCCCATGGAATCGATTCCGGGCGTGGCGCGATGCATCAAAAGCGCACGATTCCGAGCGCGACCTAGGGCGCGCGCGCACGGGCGGCTGGTCGCGTTTGCTTGGCCCAGCCCCATGCGTGGCCGCTACGCCCGTGTCAAGGCTGCCGCTGAGCGCCTCTTGTGCTCGCCCTGCCGCCGGTGCGGCAAGAAGGCGAGGGCGATAGGGGAGGAATCCTGCCGCGTCGGCCGTCCCCCGGGGTCGAACCCGCGCTTGCCCACCAGGGGTCGAAGCGCCCAAGGTTGCCTAGTCGTATCGGCGCCGACCACAGGATTGGCTGCGGTCCTTAGCTGGAGCGGCACGCAACCACCTGGGCCCTGGGCCCACCGGCGTTTGGCAGCGGTTCGTTCCTGGGTGCCACGTGCATTTGTGCCGATGGATCTTGCGCGAATAAGCGCTTGCTACTGTACGCAGCCTTGTGGCTTGGGTACACTGCGGCGCTGGTCGCGCTAATTGGTCGTTGATTTTGCAGCAAATCGGACAATGGTCAGCCCCGCCTTGCGCCGATACTGGTATTTCATGGGCTAAGTGTGCACAGGGCGCAGCGTGCTGTCGGCTGGCGCATCGACCGGCGCGGCGATCGACACATCGGGAATGCAGGCAGATGGCGGTAAGAGTTCGTAATCGAATTGGCTTGCTCCTGGGCTTGTTGCCGACCCTGCTGACGTTGCTGGTCCTGCCGCCGGTCGCTTGGGCGGTCCAGGAAGAGACCATCGAAATGCCGGCGACGCGAGACCCGGACAGCCCGGTGGTCCAGGTTTCTGAAGTTCGCACGAGTGCGGCTGAACACGCGACGGCGTGGGAAAGAAGTTTCGGCACGATGCCCGCGATCCGTTCGGAATTCGCGCTCGTCGTCGACCAGGACACGAACGAAGTCCTGATGCAGAAAAATCCCAACGAGGTCTCTTCAATCGCATCAATCACCAAGCTGATGACGGCCATGGTGACGCTCGATGCAGGCCTGCCGTTGGATGAAGAGCTTCAGGTGACAAATGCCGAGCGCACGGCGACCGGCTGGCTCGGCGCGGCCCTGCACCCCGGCGTTCGCCTCACACGGGCACAGGCGTTGCACCTGGCGCTCATGTCATCCGAGAACCACGCGGCGCAACTTTTGGGTCGTACCTATCCTGGCGGCGTTAGCTCCCTGGTGGCGGCGATGAACGCCAAGGCGCGCGAACTGGGCATGAACGATTCGAAATTTGCCGATCCGACGGGGTTGAATCCGCAAAATCGCGCCAGTCCGAACGACCTCGTGCGCATGGTCAAGGCGGCCTACGCCTATCCCGAGATTCGCGAATATTCCGTGAGCACGGAGTACGAACTGCGCATGGGTAAGCGCTCCGTCCGTTATCACAATACCAACCGACTAACCTCGCATCCGGACTGGCAGATCGGCCTGCAGAAGACCGGTTACATCGACGCGGCCGGCCGCTGCCTGGTGATGCAGACGGTGATTGAGGGGCGGCGAGTCGTGATGGTGTTGCTCGATTCGATTGGCCGCTATTCGCGCTTTGCCGACGCGCAGCGGATCCACGATTGGCTTACCGGCCGCGGCAACTTGGGTCACAGCCGCCCGCGCTTGTAGTTGCGGCGAACGGCCGTCCTTCGCGCGCTGGGCGCGCAGCAACTCGCAAAGATTCTTACTTGACGACAGGCGTCGCGCTGTTCGCGTTGTAACCGAGCGCTGCGGAAATGCGCGCCGCGGTGGCCTGCAGGTCCTCGATCCAGGTGTCCTGCATGCGCTCCGAGGGGGCCGAAAGCGAAAGTCCGGCGACGATCATGCCCGAGTCATCGCGGATGGCGGCCGCGATGCAGCGCACACCCGGCTCAAGTTCCTCGTTGTCGCGCGCAAATCCGCGCGCCCGCACCTGCGCCAGCTCGCGTTCGAGTCGCGCCGGATCGGTGATGCTATTGCGGGTGTGTCCGGCCAGTCCCGTGCGCGTCGCATAGGAGCGAACGACGCGTGGATCGTCATAGGCGAGAAAGAGCTTGCCGCTGGATGTCAGGTGCAGAACCGCGCGTCCGCCGATCGCGCGCACGACCTGCATGCCGGAGCGCTCGCTGTAGGAACGCTCTACGTAGACAATTTCGTCTCCTTGGCGCACGGACAGATTCACGGTTTGCCCGGTGCGGCGGTGCAATTCGCGCATCGGCTCGATGGCCGCTTCCCGTACGCTCAGACGCGCTTTGACCAGATTGCCTAGTTCCAGCAACCGCATGCCCAGTCGATACGAGCCGGCCTGCTCGCCGCGATCGACGAATCGGCCAAACACCATGTCATTGAGGATCCGATGTGCGGTTGAAGGGTGAAGAGAGGTTGCCTGCGCAAGTTCCTTCAGGCTCACTGAGCCGGACCGCTCCGCGAGTACGTCGAGCAGACTCATCATCCGGTCGATCACCTGGATGGCGGTGCGCTCCTTGGCCGGCGGGGCGGCTTCGGTCGCGGGATCGTATTTTGGTAAGGCTGCGGACATGGTGCACTGCCGTAAATTTCACTTTGTTGAAGTTTACACCGCAATGCGGAAAAAAGATCAGCGGACGGTGGCGCCTTGTTCCGGCGAGGCCCTTCGAATGATGCCGCGATCTTTTCTTTCGTAGCCTGAATTTGGATCAGGTCTGCGTCTTCAATGGCGGCGGTAGGCGGCGAAAGTGGGCGATCGCTTCGCGGCACTCTCCAACGAGCGATGGGCCACGGTAGATCAGGCCAGTATAGAGTTGTACCAGCGCAGCGCCCGCCGCTATCTTTTCGGCCGCATCCTGGCCGCGCACGATGCCGCCGACGGCGATGATCGGCAGTGCGCCTTGCAAATGCCCGGCCAGCAAACGTACGACGGCCGTAGAGCGCGCGAACAGCGGGCGCCCGGAAAGCCCACCGGTTTCCTCAGCGTGGCGCAGGCCCGCCACGGCGTCGCGGGCGATCGTGGTATTGGTAGCGACGATCGCATCCATGCCCATGGATACCAAAATGTCGGCGATGCGAAGCAACCGCCCATCGTCCAGATCCGGTGCAATCTTCACCGCGATCGGCACTCTGCGCGCGTATTTCTGGGCTAGGCCTTCGCGCTCCTCGCTCAACGCCTTGAGCAATGCACGCAGTTCGTCGTCCTGCTGCAAGGTGCGCAGATCGCGCGTATTGGGCGATGAGATGTTGATCGTGATGTAGCCGGCGTAGGGGTAAACCGCCTGCAGCCCCTGGCGGTAGTCGTACAGGGCGGCAGCGATCGGCGTATCGGCGTTCTTGCCGATATTTAGCCCGAGCACGCCGGCGTAGCGGGCGCGCTGGGCGTTGGCGACAAACTGTGCCAGCCCGAGGTTGTTGAAGCCCAGTCGGTTGACCAGCGCCAGCGCCTGCGGTAGGCGAAAGATGCGCGGCCGTGGATTGCCAGGCTGCGGCCGCGGTGTGACCGTGCCGACCTCAACAAAGCCAAAACCCAGCGAGCCGAGCGCATCGATGTACGCCCCGTTCTTGTCCAGGCCGGCAGCCAGTCCGACCGGATTGGCGAACGCCAACCCCATGACCTGCACGCTTTCGTCGGTCTCGGGCGCCTTGCCCGAGATGCAAATGCGCGTCGCGCCCAATTCGTAGGCGCGCTGCAATATTTCCAGGGTCAGATCATGGGCGCGCTCGGCATCGAACGCAAATAGCAGCGGACGCACCAGCGCGTACAGCGCCTCGAAGCAAAAACCCGGCCTCACGAGGACTCGTCGGTCCCTCGCACCCAGCGTCCCTGGCGCAAGATCTCGACTGGCTTGAATTTTGACTTGTACGCCATCTTGCTGCTCTCGCGAATCCAGTAGCCCAGGTAGAGGTGGGGCAGCCTGAGCCCTTTGCACTGCGCGATCTGCCACAGCACGTTGTAGGTGCCATAGCTGGTGCCGGGTTCGTCGGGGTCATAGAAGGTATAGACCGAAGACAGGCCGTCACTCAGCACGTCGATGATCGACAGCATGCGCAGCTCACCCAGCGATCCGCTGGGGGCCTGCGGATCGACCGGATCGCGAAATTCGACGAGGCGGGTGTTGACCTTGGTCTGCAGGAGGAATTGCGCGTACTGTTCGCGGCTGTCGTTATCCATGCCGCCACCGGCATGGCGCGAGGCCTGGTAGCGCAGGTACAAGTCATAGTGCTCGTGGTCGAATTCGAGCGCGACGACGCGCGTGTGCAGGTTCTGGTGCGCCTTCCAGGCGCGGCGCTGGCTGCGCGAGGGGTTGAATTCGTTCACCGGTACCCGAACGGGCACACAGGAACGACAGCCTTCACAATGCGGACGGTAGGTAAAGATGCCGCTGCGGCGGAACCCGGCGCGTACAAGCTCGCTGTAAACGTCCGCATTGATCGCGTGTGCCGGCGTGGCCACCTGCGAGCGGGCCTGCCGCTCCTCGAGGTAGCTGCATGGATAAGGCGCCGTTGCATAGAACTGCAACGTCGAGAACGGCAACTCTTTTAGGTTAGCCACCGGTCAAACCATGTCGAAAGATCGCCCGTCGAGAACTGAATTCAATCGGACCTCGCGATACGCCTGCCAATTCACGGGCTCCAGCCCGACCGCATGGGCCAGATGCGCGCAAAACTCACGCCGCCCGATCTCCCGGGCGCCCAGTGAAGCCAAGTGCGACGTCTTTTGTTGGCAGTCTATCACCGGCACCCCCTCGTGCAGCAAGATTGCGACGAGGGTCGCAAGAGCGATTTTCGAGGCATCGCGGACTGCCGAGAACATGGATTCGCCGAAGAACATACGCCCCAGGCTGACGCCGTAGACGCCCCCGACCAGCCGGTCGCCCTCCCAAAGTTCGATCGAATGGGCCAAGTCCCGGCGTGCGAGCTCACCGTAGGCGGCGATGATCTCTTCGCTGATCCACGTACCGCCTTGATCTTTGCGGGCGGCCGCGCAGGCGCGCATAACCCCCTCGAAGTCAGCGTCGAGGCGCAGTTGGCGACGCTCGTCATTGACCAGTGCTCGCAGGGTCTTGCGCAGGGAGCGGGAAACCCGAAATTCGGCCGTAAAAAGCACCATCCGGGGGTTCGGACACCACCACAGAACCGGATCACCCTCCGAATACCACGGGAAGATGCCCCTAGGGTAGGCGGCCAAAAGCCACTCGGCGTCGAGATGCTCGGAGGCGGCCAGCAAGCCGTTGGGGAACTCTAGCGCCGACTCAACGTCAGGGAAGGGCGAGCCGGGTGCGAGCCATTGGATCATTCTTTGGCAGGCAGTGCGCGGGGCGGGATTTCCCGAGTATGGACGCTGAATCGCCCGAGGGAACGGTCTTCAAAGTACAGGCGCAAGGTCGAACTGACGGTGCGAAAGGCAATTTCATCCCACGGAATCTCGTCTTCGCTAAACAGCCTCACGTCGAGGCTCTCCGCGCCCGGGCCGAACTTCCCGTCGAGCATTTGCGCCCGGTAGAAGATGTGCACCTGTTCGACCGCAGGCACGTCGATCATGGAAAACAATGGGCCAAGCTCAATTCGCGCCTTGGCTTCCTCCTCGGTCTCCCGGATGGCGCCTTGTGCGGCAGTCTCCCCCACCTCCATGAAGCCGGCTGGCAGGGTCCAGGTTCCGTAGCGCGGCTCGATCGCGCGCCGGCAGAGCAGCACCTGATCGCCTAGAACGGGAATGGTGCCCACGATCATGCGCGGATTGACGTAATGCACGGCGCCGCAGCCATTGCAGCAGGCGCGCTCGCGCGAGTCCCCCGGCGGGACCCGGCGCGTGATAGGTTGGCCGCAGGCAGAGCAAAATAAGACATTGGGTCTGAGGTTCACGGAGGAAGTGTAGCAACGCAGAGCGCCTTCCATTTGTCCAGTGAGGACGGGTCCTCATGCCGACGACGTGTGGCAAATGAACGAAATTGCGTGTAACATGTACCCTCTTCGAGGGCAAGAACGCCGGAGTTTCTTGCCTGCGGTCGCTTCGGCGATTCGAACGGCGCTACAAAGCGGTTCCGTCACCCAATGACGCGGGGTGGAGCAGTCTGGCAGCTCGTCGGGCTCATAACCCGAAGGTCACAGGTTCAAATCCTGTCCCCGCAACCATCAATACTTTAAGCCTTGCCGGGTCATTCTCGGCAAGGCTTAAAGCTCCCAGCCAATCCTGGTTAAGTTCAGCTTCGAGTCCGCCTTCGACCGAGTACAGGCGAATTTCCCCGAACAAGTGCTTCAGCACGGTTCTGGCGCGCTCGACGTCTCGCATGAGGGTCTCGCCAAGATCCGTAGCCAAGGCGCGGTATCGACACATGGCTCCCGGAAGGATGGCAGCCACGCTGCCAACTGGGTATGCATTTGCCGTCGACGGCCTTGCAATCTCAGCCTGCGCTCGCGCTACTGTGGCTTCTGCGGCTTCAAGTGCGGATTTTGTACGATTAGCGAGGATCCCGGCCTTGATCGTAGTCGCGATATTGGAGATCTACCAATTGGAGAACTCGTTTTCCTGCTTGGCCCTACGCACTTCAGGAATTTTTCAATGCGCGCGCTCCCGAAGCACGCGCGTTGTCTCCTTCACAAGAAGGTCGCATCCGGGCTACGCGATGCGTTGCGGCCTTGTCGAAACTTCAATGCGCGGTCAACGGAAAATACCAGGCCGTCAACATCGCCCTTAGGACCTCATCTTTCGAACCGTTGACCCGTTGAGCAGCATTCTCCTCAGGGGCAAGCGAGCGACGACTCGACGATGCCCGTTTGTGCCGTAAGCGCGGCAGCGACCGACTTGGACAACGCGTCATTTGGGGGCACCCTGCCTCGCGTCAGAGCCTGTACCTCGAAGTCGAAGATCTTCAACATGACACAGGCAGCAAACACATTGCCACGTTGAATAAAATTCAGCGCCAACTTCGTCTCGCTGGCCAAGCTGGTGCCAGGACCCAAGTTGGTTACGGTAGTTTCGAGATTGGTGATCGCCGCGGACGCCGTCAACGGGGCAATATTGACCGTCACGAATATTCCTGGCGGATTTAACGGATCGGTGGCGTCGAGCACCTCGTCGAAGTAAACGTATTGGTTCGTGACGCCATTGCCAACAAGGTTGATGGCATTGCCGGAGGACGTCTGAAAACCGAGTCCGAGCGAATCCAGGAACAACCCGGTGCCGCTCATGTTGATTACATTGTCGAACAAGTAGTCAACGAGGCCAAACCCCTCGTAAAAAGTAGTCGAATAGCACGGACCATATTGCGTCGGACACGGGAGAGAAAATAACGTCGTTGTCGGCGTAAGACTTAGGACTTGGCCATTGCCGGTGCCGGCAACGGAGTTAATGAAATAAACGCCGCCGTTCGTGGCCGTGCCCCCGAGGATGCCACTACCGCTTTCCGTAACCGCCACGCCGCTACCATTGATGCCGGAGCCGGAGTAACTGAAAGTGAAGTATTGGTCTGCGGCGTCGGCGCCAGAAGCGCCGAGCATGCTCGTAAAAAGTGCACACGCCTTCAAGCATTTGAAAATTGCCTTCATCTAGCACTCTCCTCAAGTGTCCATAACTAGCTAGGCATTTGTTGTTCGCTACCCTAGTCATACTTGCCATTCGCAATCAAAGCCTTTCCCGTACTCGACAAAAAACTTCCCAAGCGGCGTGCGGCGCTATTCCTTGGATCTCGTAACTTATCCAAGGGCGCGTTTTTCAGATGCACTTTAATAAGGGACACCACTTGCCCCAGATAGACAAATTCAACTGGCTGGGTGGTTCGGTCGGGATGGAAATTGGGCATTGAAAACATAGGCTCGGCGATTTTGAATGTCAATGAGGGAAATTACTACTTCCAAGATGCTCACACGAAATTTAGACATGGGTGTCTTCCGTTCTTGTGGCTGGTGGCAGGGATTCTTTGCTAGGACATGATGGCTTGTACCTGCCTTGCAATTTGCAGGCCGTCATAGGAGGATGGCGCTGGCGTAAACAACTGAACGGGCTGGCACTGCACGCGGATTAAGGAACTGTCGGGCTCTTTGGCCCTCTAGACTATCGGGCTAGACGGACCCGTCAGCCGAACCCTAATCTTGGCGCTAAAGTATTGAACGTTGCGGGGCCCCGCAACCAATCAAATCAAACGCCCGCAGCGGTGCGGGCGTTTTGATCTTCAGGCCTGTGCCATAGTTGCGCCGTAGCCTCCCAACGCCACGGCACTTAACGCACAGAGACGTCGCACAGAGACGTTCTGCATGGTGCTCCGGGTGATCCGCCGACAGGTGCGCGGGGCCCGATGGCGACCGGCATGGCACGATCCGTCAGCACACCTCGGGAATATCCGATGCCTAGCTTCTTGTCCGCCGTCATCAAGTTGTGCGTCTTCGCACTGTTGGGCACCGTCGCAGTATCTGACGCATGGGCGCAGACGCCAATGCCCAAGGACGGGTCGCCGGGCTGGTACCGCATGCAACTCGGCAGCTTCGAGATCACGGCACTTTCGGACGGCACCCTCGATTTGCCGGTCGAGCAGCTCTTCCCGAAAGAGGACCCGAGCCGGATCCGCTCGTTGCTCGCGCGAAGCTACCTTGGCTCGACCATTAGCCTCGCCGTCAATGCCTTCCTTGTAAACACCGGGACCCGGCTCGTACTGATCGATACCGGCACGGGCACTTCGCAGATGTTCGGCGCGAAATTGGGCCACCTGCTCGCCAATCTGCGCGCATCGGGCTATTCCGCCGAGCAGGTGGAAGAAATCTACGTGACCCACATGCACACCGACCACATCGGCGGCCTGATGCGCGATGGCCATTCAGCCTTCCCCAAGGCCACCATTCGTGCCGACGTGCGCGAGGCGGGTCGCTTCCTAAGCAAAGCCGAGATGGATAAGGCGCCCGCCGGCGAAAGAGAGGATTATGAGAGCGCGATGTCTATCTTCAAGCCCTACATCTTGTCCGGGAAGTTCAAGCCTTTCGACGGAGCAACGCAACTGATACCGGGCGTGAGCGCCGTGCCGGCGGCCGGGCATACTCCGGGCCACACCATCTACGTGATTGATAGCGGCGGCGAACGCATGCTCGTTTGGGGCGACCTGATGCATGTCGCGGCGCTGCAGTTTCCTCTGCCGTCTGCAACGTTCGAGACCGAATGGAGCACCACGCAGTCTGCGCAGCAGCGTCAGACCGTCTTTGCCGACGTGGCGAGTCACGGCTACTACGCAGCGGCGGCGCACGTTGCATTCCCGGGCATCGGGAAACTTCGAGCAGACAGCGATGGCTACACTTGGGTGCCGGTCAGCTATATCTTCGGGAAATGACCCATGGTTGCGCAGCCCGGGCGCGGCCGTCGCAGATGAGATGGACTTGATTGCAAAAGAAGTTCTTTGAGCTCCATCTAGGACATGGCCCGGACTGTGGCGGCGGATTGAAGATCATCTCTGCCATCCGCGGGTCGATCGCCTGGATAGATGCGTGCCCAACCACAACGAGTGGCGTCCCTCGGTACGGCGCCCGCTTCGTTGACGCTGCGTAGCGAGCTGGCGTAAGACCTGGCCGTGCCCAGGGCTGGAACGGCCGTCCAAAGCTCGCTGTCCTCGTTGAAGGTCGGCTTTACGCCAGGCGACGGCCTTGGGCAACCTGGAGAAGCAGACGTCGCCGCTCGGCGGAGTCGGCCACGGGACTAAACCGCTATCGCGGTAGCCCTACGTTTGGGCGCTCGTTAGTATCGAACAGTCAGCCGGCTCAGGGCTGAGGCACTAAGACTCTGTTTTGTATGTTGGCGACGAGGCAATGGGCCTCGTCACCGACAGGAGCAGAGTCATGGGCCAAGACACTTCCCAGAAGGTATCCCCGTTGCGGTTGCGCATGATCGAAGACATGCGCATGCGCAAGCTCGAGCGCAAGACGCAGGAGACGTACATCCGCGGCGTGTGCCGCTTGTCCGAGTACCTCAAGCGCTCACCGCTGACGGCCACCGCCGAGGACCTGCGGCGGTTCCAATTGCATCTGGTCGAGGCTGGCGTATCGCCGATCACGCTCAACGCGACGCTCACGGCGGTCAAGTTCCTGTTCACGGTCACGCTGGATCGGCCCTACGTGGTGGCCAAGCTGCGGCGTGTGCCGGTGGCGCAGAAGCTGCCGGTGGTGCTCAGCCGCGAGGAGGTGGCGCTGCTGATCGAATCGGCGGCAAACTTGAAAGTGAAGACGGCACTGACGCTTGCCTACGGCGCTGGGTTGCGCGCTGGCGAGGTCGTGGCATTGAAGACTGGGGACGTGGACAGCAGCCGCATGGTGCTTCGCATCGAGCAGGCCAAGGGAAGGAAGGATCGCTACGCGATGCTCTCACCCCTGATGCTCGAACGGCTGCGGGGCTGGTGGCGCTACGCCAAGAGCCAGGACCAAGTGATCGACGGCGGCTGGCTGTTCCCGGGCCAGGACCGGGTCAACCCGATGTTGACGCGCCAGCTCAACCGCTGGATCCACGAGGCCGCCGGTGCCGCCGGCCTGGACAAGCGTGTGTCGATGCACAGTCTGCGGCACGCCTTCGCCACGCACCTTCTGGAACAGAAGGAGGATATCCGCGTCATCCAGGTGCTGCTCGGGCACAAGAAGATCGACACCACGACGGTTTATACGCACGTGGCCACCGAGGTGCTGCGGGGCGTCGTCAGTCCTATCGAGAATCCGCACACGATCTAGGGGCACGCCGTGCGCCCCGTCTTGGAGGTTGCGGATATCTTCCGCGCCGCCGGGCCGGCATATCGATCCGAGCAGCAGGGTCACGTCTCATTGGCCCAGCTCAAGGTCATGTCGGCCATCGAACAGTGCCGCAGCGGCGCGCTGGGCGGCCATGTGCTGCGCTGCACCGGCTGCGACGAGCCGCAGGTCGCGTACAACTCCTGTCGCAACCGGCACTGCCCCAAGTGTCAGGGCAGCGCTGCGTTGCGCTGGCTCGACGATCGCCAGGCCGATCTGCTGCCGGTGCAGTACTTCCACGTCGTGTTCACGCTGCCCGCGCCGATCAGCGCCATCGGGTATTACAACAAGGCGATCGTCTACGGGCTGCTGTTTGACATCGCCGCCGAAGTGCTGCGCACGATTGCCGCCGACCCCAAGCACCTGGGAGCGCGGATCGGCGCCACGCTGGTGCTGCACACCTGGGGCTCGGCGCTCACGCACCACCCGCACGTGCACGGCATCGTGCCCGGCGGCGGGCTGGCGGTCGATTCGGATACCTGGGTGTCGTGCCGACCGGGCTTCTTCCTGCCGGTGCGGGTGCTCTCTCGGTTGTTCCGGCGTCGGTTCCTCGAAGAGCTGACCGCGGCCCACGATGCGGGAGAGTTGCGCTTCTTCGGCGAGTACCAGGACCTGGCCGATCCGGCCTTGTTTCGGCAATGGCTCGCGCCGCTACGCAGCTGCGAGTGGGTCGTCTACGCCAAGCGCCCCTTCGCCGGGCCCAAGCAGGTTCTGGCCTACCTGTCGCGCTACACGCACCGGGTCGCCATCTCCAACAGCCGCCTGCTCGCCTTGGACGATCGGGGCGTGACCTTCCGGTGGAAAGACTACCGGGCCAAGGGCCGGACCCGTTACAAGACGATGAGCCTGGCCGCTGGCGAGTTCATGCGCCGCTTCCTGCTGCACGTGCTACCCACCGGGTTCCACCGCATCCGCCACTACGGGCTGCTGGCCAATGCCGGGCGCAAAGAGAATCTGGCGCTCGCCCGGGAACTGCTCGACGCGCCGCTGCCTCCGGCCGCTGAACCCGACCAGGCCCCTGCGGCTGCGCCGCCCACCTTCGTCTGCCGACATTGCGGCGCAGCGATGATCGTCATCGAAATGCTGCCGCGGCCCCAGCGCATCCGCGCACCGCCACCACAGCACCTGAGCCCATGACGTTCCCTTCAGATCGAAGCACGGTCGCGTCGCCAGCGCCGGTCCTCCCGCAACCGGCGTGCCTGCGCTCGCCCGCTCACAATGCAATCCAGGTCCGCTATCGGAACCGCCTTCCCGAAGGCAGACATCGAGCACCCTGCAAAGGCGACATGCAGCGCTGCAGTTGGCATCGCGGCGCCGGCACCGTCGCCACCGAACCCGCCAGCGTCAATCAAACGCCCATAGCGCAGCGCTACTGACACCGTCGTCAGCACGCCCGCGGTTTCCTCCCCTGGGGGTTACCCGACCCCCGCCCTCTATGCCAAACCAGCGCCACGGCATAAACTTGCCCGGGCGGGCGTCCGGCAACCCTTAACACGACCCGACATTCGAGATCTCGAATTGCTCGCCCGGAAGCGGACGTCGGAAAGACCGCGCTCAACGCAATTGCCACACGTTCAAAGCGTGGCAACTCTCGTATGCCGCTCGGGAAGCTGCCGTCTTACCATTGAACTTGACCGGCGAAGGGATTGGGTCTCAAACGATTTCCGAAGTCTCCCCCGCCGACAGCAAGCCGGTGTCCTCTTCGGCGCAGGGCGGTCGCGACACGCCCTGGATTGCGCTTGCGGCCTAACTACGCGGCTTCGGACACTGGAAAGCCTCGGGTTCCTTCTCCGGTTTGGGCAACACCTTCTTCCAGCCGGTAGGAACCTCAAACTGATCGACAGCAATGGCGCCGGAGTCGATCGCGGTGGTCTCGACCGTGACTTCAATGAGCGAGACCGCGGCGCCGTTCGCGGCGGCGGGCGCCGCAACTGGCGCCTCCGGGGCACTGGATTTCTTCCCGAAGAGTCCGCCGAGCAGTTGCTTGCCCAAAGCGCCGACCTGGGTATTGGTGATTGCATCGCCGACACTGGCGCCGATGTCTGGTGTCTTTGATTGCTGCTGGCGCGCGTTGTCCGCCTGCGCACAGTGCGCGCCGCCGATTGACACACGCATCGTGGTCCGCAGCGGATAGCCCTGCAGATCGCCCGCCTTGGCGCTTACCTGGCGCAGGGTATCGGCGTAGGGAGCCAGATACGTCTGCATTGAAGCGCCGACCGTGCCGCTTACCTCATCAAGCCCCAGCTTCTTCAGATGTGCGCGCCGAAACGCGCGCACGTCGGCTGTTCCCGCAATCTCATCCTGGGTCAACCAGCTGTCGAACGAGTAGATCATATCGCAGGAGTCGCCGGATTCCTTGTTCGTGCATGTCTGGGTCAGTGTCACCGAGGTACGCCTCGCCTTGTGGCCGGCCAGCGTCGCCACGTCGTCGGTCTTCTTGATCTCGAGCTTCGGTGGGGACATTTCGCACTTCGACGTATCCGTAGCGCTGCGCGCGGCAGGCTGCTGCGGACAGCTCTTCATCTTCTCCATAGCCGCTGCGGCCCGTTGCTTTGCCAGCGCGATCTCTTCCGGCGTCGGGAAGGCCTTTTCGACGTAGCTTTGCTTGTCTGGCTCGAGCGTCCAAGTCACGTTCTTGTCCATGCGAATGATCTCGCCGGCCTTCTGGTTGCCGCAGAACATGGATATCAAACCCTCGCAGTGCAGCTCGCTATCTTCGCGGCTCTTGTCGCCGGAGATCCGCTCCATCTTCGTGCTGTGCGCCTTGAAGATGGAGAAATCAAAGCTCGAGGTTTCGCTTACCGTGACGTCGGCGACGGCGCTCGTCGCATCGAACAGCAGCAAAACGGCTACTGCAAGACCTGCCACCAACGAACGCTGATTTGACTGATCTTTGCGCATTGCGTTCCCCCCTACGTTTCGCTGCGGCGCCGCAATCCGACAGCCGGCCGCAGCCGGTTTTCGATCGTACCTCTAATGCGATCGTGGCGAGCGGACCGCCGGTCGCTGTCTGGAAGCCGTATCTCGAGGAACTGCTGCACGCCACCACGCCGGCGTCAGCGAAGCCGGCTGCTCCCTAGAAGAAATCGTAGCTCGCAAAAGTGAAGTTCCTGGCGCGAAGCGGACGCTCGCCGGAGGCGGCGAAGGGTCGAGTTGGAAAGAATGGGTCTCCTTACGGCGACGCGCAGCGGAGACCGCTGCAAGCTCGAGAGCGGGTGTCTCGCGCTCGAAGGACCGCTGTACGCCGGTTCGCGAGCGTTGGCAAAATTTTTGCGACCGTCCCGCAAGTTGGCGGAGTCGGCCAATTGCAGTCCTACAGCGAGCAGCAAAAGACTGCCAGCAATTGCCCGCTCACTGGTAGCAAACTCCCGTTCCCCGCTTCCGGATTTCGACTGCGGCCGCCACCTACACAACGGCAAGGGGTGCGGAAAAGACACCTTCGCTTGGGTCTGGCTCTTGGCGTTCCTACTTTTGCTGAAGCCGATGGATATAGTCAATCAGCGCAAGGATGCGGCCGCGAACAGATGAGTCGGCGTCTTGGCTGTAATCCCAAAACTGTTTGGCCGCCTCAGAACTGTAGCGGGCGCCCCATATTGGCATATCTGCGCCGTGGCCCTTGATCAGCGCCCTTCCGTCGATGGTGTCATACACGTGGGCAAAGGGGAATACGCCACCGTTATTCTTGGAAAGGACAGTCAAATTTGAGACGGGCGTATTAAGAAAGCCCCCGTATGGCCCATCGCCTTCGCCCTTCTTCCCGTGACACGCGGCACAACTGGCGTCATATTCCTGCTTGCCGATGTCAATTTTTTCAGCGGCGACCGCCAACCCCGAAACAAAGACCGCCCCCGCAACAATCGCTCGAATGAGCGCCGTCTTCTTCGATTTCATGGTCCCCCCATTTATCGGAACAAGCTGAACCACCCGCCGTGTTTGAAAATTGAGGCAGGCGGACATGCGGTCCACAAACTAGGTTGCAATTTAGGCTTGCGAAGAAATGCCTACGTGATCCGGGTCAATTAAAGAGAAGAATATTTCGGGATTACGTGGCTGTTCGTAACCGGAGCGGCTTCGAACCGCCCCTGATGGACCGGTCAATGCTTCGCCGCGAACGATGGGCGGGTGTGGGCGGGTTGGCTGCTTCGGGTCGAGTGGGCCGAAACGGGTCTGCAAGCGGTGCTGCGGCGCGGTGTCCTGTCTTTGTCCGATAGTTCACCCGGCGCGAATGAAATGCAAGAATTGCTGCGGGTATAGGCCAAATGCGTACGCACATGAAGTTTCGAGCGATGGTGTTCCTGGAGTTGCCCCTATTGAATCGGACACCCTGCTGCCAGTTGGGCTCGGATGAACTCACGGGGTGATTTCATTTTGAGCCCCTTGTGCGGGTGCGAATCATTGTAGTCATCGAACCAGCGATCTAGGGCGTGTTCACACTAATGGTTAAATTTCCATTAAACTCTGGGTATGGAAATCACACCTGCCCAGTACGAACAAATCGAGAGTTGCCTTCCTCGACAGAGGGGCAACGTCAGCCTTTCCAACCTGCAAGTCTTGAATGCCATCCTGTATGTGTGCGAGCACGGCTGCAAGTGGCGCGGCCTGCCCAAGCGCTTTGGCAACTGGCACACGATCTACACCCGCATGAACCGCTGGTCCAAGTTGGGAGTGCTCGATCGGGTGTTCGAGACGCTGCAGCATGCTCAGATCGTGCGCATCAAGATCGAATCGGTCGCGCTCGACAGCACCGTCGTCAAGGTGCATCCCGACGGCACGGGGGCGCTAAAAGAAACGGCCCGCAATCGATCGGCAGATCCCGAGGCGGATGGACAACCAAGATTCATATGGTTGCCGCGAATGCTCGAACGGCAATAACCTCTTCGCTGTCGGCGGGCCAGGCGCACGATGCGCCCGAGGGCCGCAAACTTCTCTCCGAGCTGGGTGGTCCGGACCGTCCGATGCACCTGATCATGGACCGAGCTTACGAGGGAGACGAGACCCGCCAACTGGCCTTCGACCTGGGATTTACTCCCGTCGTGCCACCCAAGATCACCCGAATCACTGCTTGGGACTACAGCAAGGCGATCTACAAGCGGCGCAACGAAATCGAGCGGCTGTTTCGCCGTCTCAAGGGCTTCCGCCGGATCTTTTCCCGGTTCGAGAAGCTCGACGTGATGTTCACCGCATTTATTCATTTCGCCCTGATCGCTGATGCGCTCAGATAGTGTTAACAGGCCCTAGTTGCGCCAGGACGGTTAGGGCGTTCGACCCTTGATTGCGGTCACGGTCAATGGCCATACGTGGCGAAGCAGGATCGCGCTGACGCGAGGGCAGTGCCTCGTCGGGATCAGCGCCGCGAATCGCACTGCAAGTGGAATTGCTGCTGGCGACATCGTCGATGTCAGGCTGAAGCTCGATACCGAACGGAGACTAGTGCATACGCCGCCAGACCTCGCGAAGGCACTCAAGAGCGACCCGGAAGCCAGTGCAGGTTTTGACCGCCTGCCATATGGTCTTCAGCGCCAACACGTCGCCGCCATTGAAGAGGCGAAAAGCCCAGAGGTGCGACAAAGCAGGATTGTCAAACTGGTCGCAACAATGCGGTCGAAGCGTGCCTAGGCTTCAACGCATCGGTGTCGCAACGGGGACTGTCGCGCGGTCCCTCACGGTCACCGAAAGCGCTCGCCAGCAGGCTTACGACCAGTCCGGCAAGGCATTGATCGGCAAGATCGGACTATCACGGACGGCTGCTATGGGTCGGCTGGGCCGGGGTAGGACGGCTCAAGGTGTACCGCTGCGCCGTCCGCTGTCTAACCGATAGCTGTGCCTCGCGCTGCGCCTTCTCCAACGTCTGAGGTGATGCAGGTGCGGCGGCCGACGCCGATCGGTACGCAGAGGCTGAATCAGAGGACGAAACGCCGCGTCCGATGGTGGTGGTACGGAATACTTGTTACGCGAATTGCCGATGCTTTCGAGGACCAGCCGGCTCTCTAAGGCGGAGGCGAGCCGGCTGCTCTTGGCGGCGCGGAGGAAAGGGAGTCTTCCGCTGCGATTCCAGCGGATGCGACCGCGGGCCTGGCCCGATGACCGGAGCAGCACGACGCGCGATGCCGGGTGTTGCGGTCGATTGCGCGAAAGGCCCCGCGCCGGCGTTCCAGACCTAATCAGAGGGCTTATTGAGCGATTCCTGTCGTTTGGATCCCTCCAAAATGCAAATCGCCGGCGCTCGTGTCGCGGCCTGAGAGAAAGGTTGCACACCTGGTCGCTGTCCCTTTGGTGCCGACTTTACGCCGGGGCGTTGACACCACCGATACGCTCTGTCATTTCGGAGGATCGAGCGAGCTGATGAGACCCTGGTTTACACGCTGGTTCGGGGCAGATCGAGCGGCGCCAATAGCGGCGCCTAGGCCGGCTTCGGTCGGCGCCGATGCTTGTGCTCCCGCGCCAGGCAACGAGCCTGCGCGAGCGAGCCGCCGCCCGCTGATCGATTGCAAGGGTCAGCTCGCCGGCTTCGAGTTCCGCCTGAGCGGATCGCTGGAACAGCGCATGCTGCGTAGCGGCGACGCCATTGCGCATGCCGCGCATGCAACGGCCTTGCTCGGGTCGATGAAGACATTCTTGACCACGAACCGTGTCGCACTTTTGTCCTTGCCGACCGGCATTGTTGCACGCCCCGCGGTGCTTTCCCAGGTACCGGCGCGAGCCATGCTCGCCTTAGCCGGTGGTCCGTCGGCGGATGCACCAACACAGGAGGCGCTGGGCGAGTTGCGGCGCCGCGGCGCATTGCTGGGTGGTCTGGGCGTACCGTTGTCGGGAGGACAATTTGTTCTGATCGAATGCCAGAAACTGGACACGGCCGCGCTAGTTCGCAGGATGGACGAGTGTCGCCGGGCCGATCCCAAGATCAGAATCGTGGCCGTTGGGCTGCCGAACATCGATGACCTGGAAGCTGCGCTGCAAAACGGTGTCGATTTGGCCGGCGGCATTCCCGATCGCTCGTCGACGCCGCCAAAGGCGAATAACCTTGCCCCGCGCATGCAACGCCTTTGTCAATTGCTGAACCGGATTATCGGTGAAGAGGACCTGAACCAAGTGGGGAAGGACCTGCGCACCGATGTCGGACTGGTTTACCGCCTGCTGCGCTACGCCAACAGCCCCTTGCTCGGCCTTTCACGCCCGACCGAATCGGCCGAACAGGCAGTGATGCTCCTGGGTCGCAACGGCGTCTATCGCTGGCTGAGCTTTCTGCTGCTCGCCGGCGCCGACGGCCGGCCCAGCTCGCGCGCGCTGCAAGAGGTTGCCCTGGCTAGGGCCCGCCTGCTTGAAATGCTCGCTCCAAGGCTCGGCGCACCTCCGCCTGCGCTCTTCACTACAGGGCTGTTTTCGCTGATGGAGGTGATGTTGAGCGTGCCGCTTGCGGACGCCCTGCGTCCGCTAATGCTGCCCGAAGCCGCCACGCAGGCTCTGCTGGAAAATTCCGGACCCTGGCGTTCGGCGCTCGATCTCGCCCAGGCGCTCGAGCGCGACGATCCCGAAGCAATCGAGACGTTGGCGCCGCGCTTTGGAGGGCTCGACGAGGTTAGTGCGAAGGCGCAGGAAGCCTGGAACTGGGCCGCCGAGGCCGCTGCACAGACGCGCGCTTCTTAGCCCGACCCGCCAGCGCTACGCGCGGGCCGCATCTTCGTGCCGACGCCATGAAGAGCGCGTGTAGCCAGCGATTGACCGCTGCGCGGTCGATGACCAGCGACAAACACCGGATCGGCATCGGCGACCAAAAGTGGGCCTGTGATGCGCCCGCCGCAGGCCATTTACGTGGGTGTCGAAAGTGGAAGTTTCAACAGGTTGTAACTGTCCAATCGGGCTGGACTTTCAAAGCGGGAAATCGCCAAACCCGCGGGTATCTCTAAGCAGCTCAGCCGAATGAATACTGATAACAACGCCCGACCGATATCGCGCTTCGAATTCAAGTGGTCAAGGACAGCGCCGACCGGGGCTTTAGTTGCTACGCGGCGCAGGGATGCAGCTCAAGGCAGCGATTGCGCCTTGCTAGGGCATTTGATGACTTCGTTGCGAAATCGGGCTGGTCGAATGTCCCATTAACCGCGCGGTCCTCGCGGGGTTAATGGGACAAGCGGGTTGGGAAGTGGCGCGCGCAAGGCCACGGCAGACTTCAATTACGTCGTCAGACGCTTACGCCGGCAATAGCCACGCTGGCGTTGGTAATTGCCGCCGAGATGACGACAAGCGCGGCGAGAACGGAATAAAACAACTTATTGGACATGATGGGTACCTTTTTAAGGGTTGGGCGGCTTCATAGCCGGGCGTTAGGAAAGTCGTAAGAGAGAAATTCTGATCTTGCTAAACACTAACGCCAGATATCAGTACGCTTGCCTTGACGATCACGGCAGAAGTGCCGGCGATTGCGACGAGCACGTAATAAATGAGTTTGCTGGTCATGTGGCGGCCTCCTTTTGGGGTTGCATCGCTGGCGCACACTCGAAGTGGAATTGATGAGTATCCGACCGAAGATGGCCAGAAGTACTTGAGCAGTCTGAGCGGGTACTGAAACGTCCTTAAACGTTCTGAAATGTATCCGCCCGGTGATCCCCTCTTGACGCCGGCCTCGTAAGACTGGCTGTCGCGTTAGGTTCGGCGGTCAGTTGGCCGAAGCCGGGGCCCAGCGGTGCGGAAGCAGGTCTTCGATCCGGCTGGCCGGCAACGTGGGCAGGCGCGTGAAGACGTCCGTGAGGTAGGCGTAGGGGTCGATGCCGTTCATCCGCGCCGATTGGATCAGGCTCATGATCGCGGCGGCGCGCTGGCCGGCGCGTAGCGACCCGGCGAACAGCCAGTTGGAACGCCCCAGCGCAATGGGCCGGATTCGATTCTCGATGTAGTTGTTGTCCGGTGGCAGCGTTCCGTCGTCCAGGTACCGGGTCAGCGCCTGCCATCGGTTGAGGCTGTAGTTCAGGGCCTTTGCGGTGGCCGATCCGTCCGGAACCTTCTGGCGGTGCACAACCATCCAGGTGTGCAGCGCATCGGCAATCGGCTTGGCCCTGGCCTGCCGAACCTCCCGCCGCGCCTGGGCGTCAAGATCCTGCACCGCGCGCTCGACGTCGTAGAGTTGGCCGAAGAGCTTCAGAGCGTCGGCGGCGATCTGGCTCTTGTTCGCCGCGTGCAAATCGAAGAACTTGCGTCGGGCGTGCGCCAGACACCCGCACTCGGTCACGCCGTCCTTGGCCAGCATCGCCTTGTAGCCCGAGTAGTCGTCGCACACGAGCTTGCCGCGCCAGGCACCGAGGAACTCCTCGGCGTTCTTGCCCGAGCGCGTCTCCGTGAAGTCGTAGATGACGGCCTTGACGTCCTCGAACGCCCCGGGGCTGTACGCCCACAGGTACGCGCGGTGCGTCTTGCCGTTTCCCGGCTTGAGCATCGCCACGGGCGTCTCGTCGGCGTGCAGCACCCGGTGCGAGAGGACCGTGCCGCGCAGGGCATCGACCAGGGGCTGCAGCTGCACCCCGCACACGCCAACCCACTCGCCCAGGGTCGAGCGCGGGATCGCGTAGCCGGCCCGGCCGAAGACCTCCTCCTGGCGATATAGGGGCATGTGGTCGGCGTACTTGGCCACCATCACCTGGGCGAGCAGACTCGGGGTGGCGATCCCCTTGTCGATGATCTGCGCGGGAACCGGCGCCTGAACCAGCTTCTCGCACTTGCCGCACACCCACTTGCCACGGATGTGGCGCTCAACGGTGAAGTCGCCGGGGATGTAGTGCAGTTTCTCGGCCACGTCCTCGCCGATGCGCTTCATCTGGCAGCCGCAGGCGCAGGTGGTCGATTCCGGCTCGTGCGGGATGACGACACGCGGCAGGTGCTCGGGCAGAACCTCGCGCCGCGGTTTGCTCTTCTCCCGAGCGGCCGGCGGCGTCGGTTGGAGCTGCTCGAGTTCTTCCTCGATCGCGCACAGGTCCTCGTCGAGGGCTTCTTCCAGCAAGCTTGCCTGCGTGCGGTCGAGCTTCTCGCTCGTGCGGTCGAACCGGATCCGCTTGTAGCGTGCCAGCTCGTAGGTGAGCTGATCGATGCGCGTGCTCTTGAACAGGATCTCGCGCTTGTCGGCTTCGGCCTGTCGCTGGTACGCGGCGATTTGCTCGACCAGTTCCCGATTCACCTCGCGCAGCTGCGGCTCGGAGAGCGAATCGATATCGGTGGCGTTCAGCATGCACCGCATGCTGCCAGAGGAACATCGAGAGCGCTACCGCCGATTCGAGCAATTGCGAGGGAGAAGAATCTTCCGATCAAATTAGTGCGATCTCGCGGGGCTGGTCGGCGTGCAACCACGGCAGGCCGATGATGAGCGCGTCGAACTGTGCGCGCGTCAGCAGCTTGCGTCCGACGCCGTCCTCATCAGCCCAAACGAACCGGCCGCGGTAAAGCCGGCGCGAGCACAGCCACAGGCCGAAGCCGTCGTGCACGAGAACCTTGATCCGATTCGCGCGCCGGTTCGTGAAGATGTACGCATGGTGTGGCCGCGCCGCCCCGAACACCCCCACGACGCGCGCCAACGCCTTATCGGGCCCTGCGCGCATGTCGATCGGCTCCGTGGCCAGCCACACCTGCTCGACCCGAATCACCGCAGCCAGTCGCGCAGCCAGGCGGCGCACTCGCTGGCGGCCTGCAACGGCCATGTCACGGTCACGATCGCGGTTCCGCGCCGCAGCTCGATCCGAATCTCGGCTGCACCGGTCGCCTTGGTCGCAGGACCGGCCACCAGTGGCACTTCGATAAATTCTTCCGGTGCAACCTTCGCGCGGCTGCGCGTCGGCACGCGAAGACCGTTGGCTTTGCTGTCCGCTACCAGCCAATTGCGCAGAAGGTTCGCGTTCAGGCCGTTGGCCATCGCTACCGACGCGATCGACACCCCTGGCCTACGGCATTCCTCGACCACCCGGGCCCGGAACTCGTCACTGTGACGGCGACGGCCTCGCCCAGAAACACCCGGCTTAATGTCCATGTGTCCACCTATTCTGATGGACACGATCCTCGACTATCCGCTTACCCCTAGGCAATATGTGTTTGCCGGGCGCTTACTCTGAAATCGCAGTAATTTCTGGTGCATCGGTCGCGTTGGGTGCATCAAGTCAGCTTCCTTGATTCGCAAGGTCGTCCGGGCGACCGAAGGCATCAGCGGGATTTGCGCGAACAAGCCTGCGCGTTGCATCGAGGCATTTTGTGCAACGGCGCACCTTCTGGCCCCGCCCTGTCTTGATGACTGCGTGAACGAAGCGGCAAGTTATCCTCTAGCGACCTGAGGTGAGGCGACGCGTGTACAACCTGCGTCCCTGGCGGACGCTCAGCAAATTGGTGCTTCGCAGCGAGATGATCACTAATCCGCGCCGGGCCTTGTCAAATGACCGTGCCTGCGGGGCTGGGCTCCACGCATTCTGGATACCCATAAGAAGCTAGTGGTTGAGCTCCAAAGAGGAGTGACTCAGCTTCCTTGCCAATAACTTCCTGTGGCAGGCGGTCGCGCGGCTACTATGATGCGCTTAAGGTTCCGTTAACGTGTCGCAGCCTTGGAGCTGCGGCATCATTCGTTAGAGTCTATGTGGCAGTGAAACAGGCTCCATGACGATCACGACTCCCGCGCGCGAAGATTGCGCCGACATCCATCTGTCTGGGCGCCACTTAGAAGTGGGGGGCCGGCCGGTACTCATAGGTGCCCGGGCCTACGATGTATTGAGCCTGCTGATGAAGCATCGGGAGCGGGTGGTCACCAAAAAGGAGTTGCTAGAGGCAGCCTGGCCTGGTCTTGTGGTGGAAGAAAACAACCTGCAAGTGCAAATTAGTACCCTGAGAAAGGTGCTAGGGCACGACGCCATCACAACCATTCCCGGACTGGGCTACCAGTTCACGGCGCACGCGACTAGCGAGCGCGGCGCGGATTCGGCCGCCATGGATTCATCGACGGCGCCGCAAGTCCCGCTGCAAACGGAACAGACAGGTGCTGGCCCGCCCGCCCTTGCGGGTGCCGCAGTGCCTCAGGCGTTGTCCGGAAAATCGCGTCGAGGCGCCTTGCTTGCGCTCGAGTTCACCATCCTACTGGCCGGTGGATTTGGTGCATGGCGCTTGCTCCGACCTGGTCCAGCGCCAGCGGCGCCTCCCCCGAACGGCCCAATTGCCGGGACGCCACCAGATCGCTCGATTGCCGTGCTGCCGTTTGCGGATATGAGCGAAAACAAGGACATGGAGTATTTCTCGGACGGATTGTCCGAGGAGGTGCTGGATCTGCTCAGTCGGGCGCCTGAGCTGCGTGTCGCCGCGCGCACTTCGTCCTTCTCGTTTAAGGGCAAACCCACTGATCTACCAACGATCGCCCACAAGCTGCGGGTGGCAAATATTCTTGAGGGGAGCGTACGCCGGGCGGGTAAGCAGCTGCGCATCACGGCGCAGTTGGTGAATGCCGAGAACGGTTACCACGTATGGTCGCAGACGTACGACAGAAACATCGGGGACATATTCCAGATCCAGGATGAGATCGCCGCCTCTGTCGTGCAGGCGTTGCACCAGTCCCTGCTGGGCGAGGGCTTGCCCAAGTCGGCGATTAGCAAGAGCGTCGGGGCGTATGCGCTATACCTGCAGGCACGCTCCCTTCAAACGCATGCCAGCACGAAAGCGGACTGGGAAAAGGTCGATGAGTACGTGCGCCGGGCGATCAGCGCGGATGTCGCGTACGCGCCGGCCTGGGCACTGTTCTCCCAAGTGCTGTCCACCCGGTCTCAGCTGGGTTACATCGCGGGAAATAGCGGGTGGGAAGCAGCGCGCCAAAGCGCCATCCGGTCGCTCGCGCTGGAGCCGGGGCTAGCTGAGGGACACGCCGCCTTGGCCAGCATCCTAATCTGCCATGACTGGAACTGGGTGCCTGCGCAAGCGCAAATCGATATCGCGATGAAGCTGGACCCCAGCAATGCGCAGGCAATAAGTTGTGCCGGATGCCTCGCTCAGATCTTTGGGCAAAGCGAGAAAGCCATAAGTCTTTTTGAAAACGCCATTGCCAACGACCCGCTCGATGCCAAAAAATGCAACCTGCTCGCTCAAGCGCTGTGCCTGAGGGGAAGGTTCGCTGAGGCGCGGGACGCTCTACAAAAGGCGCTCGCGCTCGACAGCCGTCAGCCGTTCGTCCATGGAACGCTGGGAAAGATTGCGCTCGCAAGCGGAAACACCGCTGTGGCGCACGCTGAATTTGACCAGGAACCTTATGAGGCGATCCGCGCTGTGGGGCGAGCGCTCGTATTCATTGCGCAAGATCGAAGAAGCGATGCAGACGAGGCAATCGCCGAGTTGGAAAGTAACTATGCCGATCACGACGCGGCCGGGATTGCAAGCGTGCACGCTTTTCGTGGTGAAATCGACCAGGCGTTTGCCTGGCTCGAGCGCGCCTATGACGAACGTGATTCCGACTGCATATTCGTGAAAGTTGAACCACTGCTCCAAGGCCTTCGACCCGACCCCCGCTATAAGGACTTTCTGCGCAAGATGAATCTGCCCGCATAGGCGTTGCGAAAACTTCACCGATTGAACGGTCCGAAATAAACGCAAGCGTCGGGCAGCCAAACCTGATCACGAGTCGCAAGGGCGCGCCCCCCGAATTTCGGGTAGCCTCGCTGTAGCAAATTCCTCTGGTGGTGCAACCGCCTAAACGGAAGGAAAAACATGAGCGTCCGCGTTGTCCAGCTTGGTTCACGCCGCGCACCTGGGGAGGGCTTGCGCATCGGCACCGTGCGACGGCCTCCGCGTGGGGTGCCGAAGGCGGAGTTTGGCAAACGCGACTATTACGACGTGTGGCTGCCAAATCTGTCGCCGAGCGCCGCGCTAATCGCACAAGGGAAAAAAGCAGTCAGCGCAACCGACTGGAGAGCGTTTGCAAGGAAGTTTCGGGCGGAGATGAATGCCAGCGATACGAGCAAGGTGCTGGATCTTCTGGCCGCGCTTTCGAGAACGACTCATTTCTCCATCGGTTGTTATTGCGAAGACGAGCGCAGGTGCCACCGGAGCATCTTGCGGGAATTGCTGGCGGAGCGGGGGGCGCAACTCGGATAATTCGAAGACACGTGCCGGTGCACTCGAAACCCGAATTTCATGGTTTTACGCGTGGCCAAGGTCGGGAAAGAAAGCAAATCCTTCGCCTCGGCGTTTCTCGCGCCTTCGAGCGACTACCCTTTTGACGAGTGCAAGCCGAAAGGCTCTTCGCTGTTCACGCGAAGCCCAGCCCGCTGGAGCGTTGGGTGCGATTCGGTCGACACCGAGCGTCGCCGATTCCAGAAGGTTGGCGCGCGATAGCGAAGGGCCAATCGGCCGTCGTCGGATCCGGCCGATTCTGAGAGCTTGTTGTAACGGCCCCCAGGAATCGAACGCGAATGGCCCGCAAGCGCGACGCGTTGCGAAGACGCGTACGAATTGGACCGACCCCCTGCGGCAAAGGTGCGCGGTGCGGCTTTCACATGAACGCCCGCGACACCCAGGCTGCTGTTGACCGCACGGATGCGTGTCAGACGGCTGCGGGCTGCTTGAAGCCGAGCGGCATTCTTGCGCAGATTGGTGCGCCTGTCGAGATACCTGGCTACTTACGCGGCCTCGGCTTCTCGCAAAGTGCGGTATGGGTCGATCCGTCCAAAATCCCGCCATAGGGCGCGGTCGAAGGACTGGGCGGTGACGGGCTCAATGCCCATCGTATCGAGGGTTCGCACCAAATCGGCAAGAACCGCTTCGCGTCGGCGCACGAAGCTCGATGCGAAGCAACGCCAGAATGTCCAACCCGCCCGCTCCAGCACTCGTTGACGGGCCATTTCATGTGCCCATTGGGCTGGCCCGTAGAATCGATCCCCATCGCATTCAATGGCAAGGCGACGCCCTTGACCACCCTGGACAACTAGATCGATACGGTAAGCGCCGCAGATGACCTGTGGCTCGACGCGATAGTTGCGCTTGACAAGCTCGTCGTACATCTGGCGCTCGAACTCGGACTCACAGCGTTCGCCAGGCGAATCTAACCATTGACCCTCTTCGATGAATTGCTCACGAAAATGGCGTATTACGCGGGCATTAAGCGAAGCCTCGTCAAAAGCCGTATCCGCAACCGACCGGAACAGATAGATTCGATCGCGGGCGCGAGTCAGAGCCACATTGAAGCGCTGCTGGATTTCGGGGCGGTTGGGAAGCGCAGCGTCGCCCGGAGCCAGAACCATCGAGACCAACATGATGTCGCGCTCGCTCCCCTGGAAGGCCGGCGCCTCACCTGCAATGATCTTGCGGGCAACGACATCGACGGGTGAGATGCACTTGCCGATAAGCTTTCGGATATGCGCCGCTTGATCGGTGCCAAACAGGGTTACAACCCCGATGCTCCGCGTATCAAGCTGCGGATCCGCAAGAATGGCTTGGATTTGCTCAACAACGGCTTGTGCCTCAGCCGGATTGACATCGTTCTCGCGGTTGGCTCCTTTGACGAAAACGTCGACCAGGGGCGGATCTAGCCGCTCGTTCGCCTTGGGCAGGCGCAAGGGCTTTAGATCTCCCGAGTAAAAATGCCGATTGGAGAACTCGATGATGGCCGGTGCGCAGCGGAAATGCTCCTTGAGCATGACCGAGTGGCCGGCAAAAGCAACCTGAGCCAAATCGTAGATCGATTTGTCAGGCGTCATCTGTTGTCCATGTGGCTGGTTCGCCAAGAAGAATCTTTGCGCCAATTCGGCAACCTTCGTCTCTGCTGTTCCGGCGGAGCTCGGTGAAACCTGCTTATCGTCACCAAACACCAGTATCTTCTTGCCCCGTAGCAAAGCGGGCAGCGCACAGATGTCAGCCTGGGACGCCTCGTCTACGACAACTAGGTCAAATTGACCAAGATCAGATGGCAGCGCCTCCGAAACGCGCCATAGCGGAAGGATCCAGCATGGGACGCCGCGGTGCATCCGGAGGATCGCGTCGCGTGCCGACTTGCGGTGGCGAATCGCCCACGAGCCGGCTCCATCGCCAATTGGCTGCACGTCGTCGTGGTAGGCCTGCATCGCCTGTTGCACTTCGTGCGGCGTACCGTTGAACACGCCCAGCCAACTTTTCTCGACAACCAAATCGCGGTAGGTGTCGGCCAAGGATGCCGTCAGGCCCTTCCGCGACTCAAACATCGATCGCAACTCGTCGTGGCGGTCGATTCGGTCAAGAAAGATGCAGGCCCTACGCCAATTCCAAGCCTTGTACCAGGTGGCAGGTACGACGGGGTCTTGGTCTGCTATCGCCGGCTGGTGCTCGACGCGCTGCGCCCACTTCTCGGCGCCGGCAATCCGCATTTTTTCCGAAACAAAGGATATCTGATCGAAGAACGGTCGCAGGCTGGAAAGCCGCGCGAGTTCGGCCTGCAGCCCGACCCAAGTCGAGCGGAGTAGAGCCTCGTCGGTCCCGGCCCTGCCCAGGGACAGGGAAAGAAAGATGCGTATCTCGATAACAATTCCGCCGGAGTAATTCTCAAGCTTTCGTAGAAGTTCTCCGATGCGGCGCCTTGCGTGCGCCAGGCGTGCGCGATATATGTGCTCCTTGAGGCTCTTGATCGCTAGAGATATGAAGGCCTCGCCGCCGGTCAAGCTCTGACTCGACGTCCCGCGCACCAAGACTTCGTCAATCTTCGCGTACAGCTTGGCGTCAAAATCGAGGGCGAGCCGGCGCAAGTCCTCGATGTGTCCTTGCGAGATGAGCATCGTTCGAAAGTCTGACTCCAGCCTGGAGCCGGCCAGGTCGAGGCCGAACTCCCTTGCCTGCACGTTCCATCGAGCAAGAGCCGCCCTGGCGTCGTTGCACCAGCGTAGCGTCAGGTCGACGAAGCGCCAGTCGTTCGTCGTCGCCGGGGCCTTGCCGTGCACCCTGACGGCGTCGAGCAGTTTGCGCACTTCCGCCTTGCCAAAAGGCAGGATGAAGGCATTCTTGCCGGCTGCCAGTCGTTCGACGGCGTGCACGAACTCGCGATTTAGTTCGACACGCGTCGGAATTACGACCGACTGCGCCAGAAGTTGGCGGCGACGCGTCTCGAGTTTCTGGACATAGGCGCAGGTATGCAATAAAGCCCGCAGGGCCGGGTCCGGTGGCTGGACATTGACCAGGCGATTGAAGAGCGTCGCAAACCATGGCCGGTTGGATGCTTCAATCTTGGCTTTGAGAGCAGCGCGCTCCTCCAAGAACTGGAGCAACGTCTGCGCCTTACGAAAGGTCGCCGATTGCGCATCGACCATGGCGAGCACATGTTCGCTTGCGATATCGGCTTCCGTTACCGCGGCGCGCACCAAGTCCCGGTGCCATCCCAGGAGCTTCGGCCAGGGTGGGAAATCGTCGGTGCCTGGCAGCGAGCAATTTAGGTACGCAAGGTCCTCGCCGACCTTGATCCGTGCCTGACGAAGAGCCGCGATGTGCGATTCGTCAAAGGGCAGCGAGTCGCTGGGCGTTGGCGGGACTTCGTCGTCGAACCAGTGGTGTTCCTCGGACTGCTTGACAACGAGTTTGGCGATGTCCTCCGGGGTTACTTTTCTGCCGCGGAAACTGAAGTTGCTCAAGTGCTTGGTAGCGTAAGCGGATATTTTTCGGTCAACGCTCGAGATTCTGGCGTGTAGATCGTTAAGACGCAGCTCCAGCTTGCGAATGTTGTCATTTGCCGATGCTGGGTCTATGGCAGATAGGATGGTTGTCACTTCCCCAATCGACCGTTCAAACTGTTTGATGCCCTCGTGCTCTTCCGATAGCAGCGCGACGCTTAGAGGCTGAATGCGCTCAGGCAACTGCTCTCGCAATGTCGCGAGGGCGACCTGGGTCTTTGCCGTAACCAACACACGTTGGCCCGAGGCGAGGTAATGGCAGATGACATTGGCAATGGTGTGCGTCTTGCCAGTGCCAGGCGGCCCCTGAACGACGACGCCGTCGCCGCTGTGCAGCTTGCTGACGATAGACAACTGCTCATCGTTGTAGGGCTTGGGAAAATAGACGTCGGGCGCACCGGCTGGACTATCGCTGGAACATAGGCCGCGAAAGGGCTGCTCCACCGGTACTCGCATCTCTGGGTTGCCCGCCTCGACCAGGCTGTGCAGAGCAGTGGACAGGCTTGCGGTTTCCTCGACTTTCCTCTTTACTCGATGCACGTCTTCTAAGAAGACGTCGCTCGAACGCTTCCTGGCGAACAGAACCCAGGAATTCGTGATCTTGAGCGTATCGCTCGGGGCGGGCAACGTGCCATCATCGGAACAGACCACGTAGGCACTGTTGGGGCCTAGGTAGCGGGCCGCGGCTATGCAGATTCCCTCGAAGGTCGGCTCTTCAAACGGATTGACGCTGGTGCAGCTAGTGGAAAGGGCATTCTTTGCGTATGCCTCCAACGAGGCTAGACCCGGCACTGCCATGTCCGCATAGCATGCTAGCTCGAGCCTGGGCTCAACGTTGCGCGGTCGGATCTCCAAATCCAGCGTTCGCTTGTTAAGAGAGATTTCGCACGACTGCGTGAGGATCGGGTGGCGTACGGCCGTCGCGTACCATTCCATCTTCCAAACCGCCAGACCCATTCCCCAGACCAACTCAAGCGGTGTCTGCGCTTCTTCCGAGGCGATCGTCTGCTGCAGGCAGAGTAGTTGGCTATAGCGTGCCATCGTCTTGCGCCTCGGCCGCTCGGCCTCAGCCCAAGGTTCCCATTGATCGCGGATGTAATCGGCATAGGCCGATTTGATCTGCGGGTGCTCGCTGAGCGGTTCGCGCGAAACCTCGCCACCGCCGTCAAGAAGGACCAGCTCCGCCTTCAGCTCGGGCGCCTCATCCGGATTCCCGGGCTCCGTGATCCATTGGGAAAGCTCTTCTGCCGGGACAGGCGCAGCCGTCTCATGTAGCTTTGGAACGCGCAACCAGATAGCGTCGCCATTGGCCTGGCAATTGAATTCCAGGTCGGGCAGGCCTTTGAGTTCGTGCTGGTAGGCAACGAACTGATCCGTCGGAACGGTAAAGCAAGGCCTTGACCTCAGTCGCTCGACCTGATCGATATAGGTCAGCAATTCGACGATGAGTTTCGCGCCATCATTCATCCCACAGCTCCCGCATTTGGAGAACTTTATACCAAATATATGGGATGCTAGTCCATAGGCCCCTGAAAGATTTGTCTTGTGCAAATGCAACACTGGCTTCCAGGAGGCTTCTCACCCTATCGTTCCTATTCCTCCAAATTTCACCTTTTCCAAAGCGCCTGCGCGCTTTTGCCGTTCTGCAAAAGCTACCTAAACCGTTGTTTATAAATATTAATATATTTCTCTTCGGCCGACGTCGATAGCGCCTGGCGGGCATATCGATGATTCCCAGGGTGATTTTCGCGATCGCGCGTGCTAACGCTGACCTTTGCCTGCAGATGTCGGCTGATAGCTAATAAGAGGGATGGGCCCCATGGATCGGCAAGGTCCAAGACTGATGATCGGCCACCGCCGGCGGCACGTGCACTTTGCCCGGGCATCGCCTTGGCCCCTCGGCGAGCTCGAAGCAGGGCTCTCGGCATCGTCGCGACCGCAATCGGCGCTCTCGTTCGCAGAAACGAGTTGTCCTGCAGCCCGTTCTGTTAGGGTTTCCATTCGGAAGTATCGGCACCATGCTCCAGGCCAATGTGGACAGCTAGTGGGCTGTTTGATCGGCATGGTTAAGCCGATACCAGCAGTTTCGCCTTGATCAACAAGAGAGCAAGAAGTTGTCCTTAAGCCGGCTCTTTTCTCTTACCCTTGAAAGGCCGGCCCGTCGTCCACCAGGAATTTGCCGCCACTCGTGCTCAACGCCCGGCCACGCATCGGATGCGTTCGGGCCATCGCCGGCCGGATCGATTGAAAGAATGATAGAAAAGTCCGCGAGGGTGGGCCATGACACGCAAGCGCGATCGGACGAAGCTGGGGGTTGCCGTGCGCCTTTGCCTACCTGCGGATCTGCTTGGGGAAGAGGGCATCGTGCATCTGAATGAACCGCAGGATGCGGATCCGGCTGAACTCGCCTCACGCCTGCTCGATGGCACCTACGGCAGGCCCTTCGTCATCGACGACGGCACGGTGCGTCGGCTGTTTTTCGATCTGGCGTACACGCAGAGCGAAATGACTATCGCTCGACCGCATGCGCTCAATTTCGCCTACACGCGCATGATGATGGGTTTTGTGCTCTTTTTGCCCCGACCCAGGCATGTCGTGGTCGTCGGACTGGGCGGCGGATCGCTCACAAAATTCTGTCTTCGTCACCTGGGGCGCACGCGCGTTACAACGGTGGAGATTGATCCGGATGTTATTGGGTTCGCGGATCTTTTTCATTTGCCCGAGCAACACGAGCGCTATGCGCTCATTCATGCCAACGCGGTCGACTATTTTGCCGCAACGAAAGATCGCGCGGACGTCGTGCTGCTCGACGGATGCGACCAGCAAGGTATCGCGCCCGATTTTTGCGATGAACGCTTTTATCGGAATATCCGGGCGTGCCTTCGGAGCAGTGGCCTGCTCGTCATGAATCTTGTTGGATCGGCGCAAACATGCAGCGCAAATCTCAGGACGATCAGGGAGGTCTTCGCCGATGACCTGATCGTCCAGAAGGTCGCCGACGGCGGAACGCAGGTCGTCTTTGCGTTCAACGATGCGAGCTTCGTTCCTGACTGGCCCGATGTTCAGCGGCGGTCCCGCCAGGTTACTTTCGGGCACGACCTGGGGCTGGCCGACCTGGCGCTCAAGTTGCGGCGCAGCGTGACCGCTCGAACCCTGGAGCGTTGACAAAATTCGAGGAAACCGAAGCGTCGCAGCCCGAAAGATTGCCCTTAGTCGGCTGGCCGGCGCGATGCCCAGAGCCCTTGCGCAAGCAGCAGCGGCGCACTCGTCGGCGCGCCTGAATGTGCGGGCGGTTCCAAGACGGACGACGTACGCCGTTGCAGCGCCAGGACGTAAGCGTTAGGTGGGATGCTCGGATTCGGCATCGCACAGGCGCTGTCGCTTCGCTAACGGGTCACCAAGACGGCGCAGGTTGCATGATGGATCACCTCCTTGGCAATCGAACCCATCAGCAATCGACCGATCAATCCGCGACCCCGATGCCCGATGACAATCAGATCGGCACCCCACTTTTGGCCTTCCTCGACGACCCGTTCCGCAGGGTGTCCGACCACAACCTCGGTCAGAATCGCCCGGCCTTCGCCCGCCGCTCGGTCCTTGAGGCGTCGGAGCATATCGCTGTAATGCGAGCGCGCGTTTTCGGCGGCGGCTTCCGTTTCGACATCGCCACCGAAGTCGGGCGGCCGCGCTACGGCAACGACGCGTACTGCGGCACGGTACTTGTCGGCCAGATCAAGCGCCAGGCTAAAGGCGCGGCCGGCCGGGTCGGAGCCGTCATAAGCCGCCAAAATCTTGCTAAGCATGACGGACCTCTTTCCGTGAAGGGATCGCCCTCCAACCATTGTCGGACAACAAGTGCCGAGGGAAGAAGAAAGCAGCGGCAACGCGGGTCGGTACCACCGCGCTCGCGGCCACAGCCGCAATCCGGTACGCGTATTGAGCGCGGCTACGATCCCGTGCGTCGGGCCAAACAGCGCCGAAATTCCGCCAAAAGTCAGCCTTGTCCACGTCGCCGGCGTGGTGTAGACCGCCTTCTTCATTGGCCGCTTGAACTCCCTTGGTCCCGGTTGACGCCCCCGATCTTCCAGGCCGATATTTCCTGCAACAGAACGACAATGGCTCCAGGGGCGTTGATGCGAGCCAGGACCGAAACGAAGGCGCCGGCGCGAAGGAAGCAGGAGGGCGCGAGGATACCAATGGTCAGCTTGCACAGCGGGCGCACGGGAGCGTGGTCCTCGCCGACGGTGCCGGCCAGCACCATCCCCAAGAGAGGCTGACAGCGCCGGTTCGCTGTCGGCCCAGAGGGCCATGGTCCCAGAGCAAACCTGCGCATCAGCAGGAGGGGTGCCTCGAGCTCCAATGGCCTGTTGCCAGATTGCCAAAGAAACCACGGCGCAAACCAAGGCGCAATGGTGAAGGCAATGACGAATACGGCCACGAGGATGAGCGTGTTATAGGCGAAGGGGGAAAATATCCAGCCGAGCGAAAAAACGGTGGCCAGGTCGTTCACGAAACCAACTGCAGGTACTTACTTACCGTAGTGAGCCCGATTCAAGACAATCTCGAGCATGGCCGCATCGACCACGGCGACGAAGGTCGTGGACAGTGCAAGTCCGGCAAGGCACTGCGAGGGGCTCACGAACCCTGCAGGAAATGGCGACGGCCGTACAGCCAAGAAGCGGTGCGCCGAATCCATCCATGCCAATGCTGCGCTTTGCCTCCAGTTCTTGCGCAAGCCGGCTGGGTCCGTTTCGGCGCCTGCCGGCAGGGTGAGCCGTACCGCGCCGGTCGAGGACGGGAATCGGATCCAAGGCAGAGTCCATGCCCAGAACTGCGCTCCCGATTAGGACCCCGGGGAAAAACTGCGCGACGGTCCGGTGAAAGTTTCCGGCAGGGCCGTGGTATTGCCGAGCCGGATCGGCAACAGGGGCGCCGCCGGCGCCAATGCCAACCAAAGTGCCGCGAGCGCAAATTGATCGGTCATTTTGCAGGCTCGCCCAGGGTGCCGAACTCAACTTGGCTTTTGATGTAGAAAAGGTGCACGCCTTCGGCCTTGAGACGCGCAAATATTCGCTCGGCATCCTCCGTGCTGGCGGCCATCTGGACTTCAAGGGGCTGGTCGGCAAGCTCAAAGAAGTGAACCGAGTGGATGCGGCGGTGATGACCGAAGCTCTCGCTTCCGGCGATCAGCGTCGCTCCAGGCAGTCCCAATTCCCTGGCAAGCTTCAGCAACCAGTCGCCGAGCGGTTTGCCTTGGTGTGGCTTGTCCTGTTGCGTAAAAAAAGTGATCTGATAGCCGTTCATCGTGTCCTCCTCATCGGACTTGGAGCCATTGCCAGGATGCGAGTCCCAACAGGGTCATCATGGGCGAACTGGTCACATGGATTCCAATCTCGCCCAGCGCCCATGCTATGCGTACGTCTCGAAAAATGGCAACCCTTTCGACCGAAAAGGTGGCAAGGGCTGTCGGACCACCGCAAAGGCTGGTCAGGATGAACGGGGGTCACTCGGAAGCGAGGTCGGACGCCTGAAAGAAATGCGCAACCGCAAGGCCAACGAGGTGACCGCCGATCGTTGCACCTTCCTTGCCAGGCGACGTTTCGACACAAAAGCGTTTGAACCGGGTGCCCAGGCAGGCACCGGCGAAGTGACGAGTATCGGCCGCTACCTGGATCTGTCTCGCTGTGCGCCCTGCATGCACAGGCAAGAAAAGTCTAGGCCGCTCGCCGGATGCGCGCCAAAAACTCCCTAAGAACAACACGCAGCAAGCTAAGAGAGTCAGGCGGCTGTGCCAATGGCCTCGTCCTGGCGTCGGTGCCGCGAATTCGTAGGGCATCCGCAGCATTTGCGTACTACGCGTATTGCCGGCGTGCGGTACCCTCCAGCGGCAAAATTCGGGCAAGACCAAGAGCATGCCTGGCCCTTCCGCTGTCTCGAACATCCTGAACTGCGCACGGCGGGCACAAAGCGGGCGCCGGACAAGGCCGGGGCCATTCCCATAGATCCGCTGCCAGCGGGCCATTCTTGATTGTCGTAGGCGTCAGCCTTTGAACGCGCTTCGTTGGCACCAGTTTCGGAGCGGGCCGAATTAGGAAGATTCGCGCGCGGTATTGCCGTAGCCAAGCCGCTTCTAAATTCCCCAAGATAGCGGACCCGACGTTCGATCTTCGGTGATTAACCGCGATCGTCTCGATGAGGGATTGCGTCCGCAGGTCTAGCTCTGCGCGTGACGCATCTGGTTGTAGACCGTCACGCAATTGCGACCTGCCCTCTTAGATGCATACAACGCAAGATCGGCACGCTCGATCAAGGAGCTTGGATCGTCCGTGAGATACCAAGCCGCGACGCCGGCCGAAATGGTCACGCCGGCGATTGGATTGTCGTTGTGGCGCCTGCGGATCTTTCCCTCAGCGACGCGCTTTCGGATCGCCTCGGCGATGTCCTGGGCCGCGGATATGGTCTTCTGCGGCAGCAGTACGACAAATTCCTCCCCGCCATATCGAGCCGCTACGCCGGCGCTTCCGAGACACTCCCGGATCACCCGGCCGACAGCCGAAATCACCACATCGCCCAGGGGGTGGCCATACGTGTCGTTGATCTTCTTAAAGTGATCAATATCAAACATGATCACAGCGAGGTCGCAAGACCCAGCCGCGTCCTTGGACGTCATGCGCTCGAGTTCGCGGTCGAACCCGCGTCGGTTAAGCAGCCCCGAAAGAGAATCGGTCTGCGCGTCCTCGCGCAATTGGGACAGCTCATCGGTCAGGCGCCTTACCTCGTTCTTGCGTTCGTCCAATTCGGTGGCCAATTTGCCGAAGCCTTGACTGAATCGTTGTGATTCCGCCAGCAGCGACGAAACCTGGGTGTCCAGGTCCTCGATGGTCGTTGCCGAGGCGAGGTCTTTCTGAAAAGTATTCAGGTGCGCATCAAATGCGCTTGCGCCCTGATCGACTTCCTGCACGGCGGTCTTGACCTTACCGACGAGATCCAGCAGGCCCGAGCGAGCGCTGAGGATCACGCGTTGCGCCGGCTCCACCAGATGCTTGGTATAGAAGGAATAAGTCAGCGGCACGGTTAACCGTTCGATGCGCTTGAGTTCGGTATCGATGTCTTGCCTCAGGCCCTGATTCGTGCCCTTGGAGTACTCGTACCAGACCGTATAGCTGATCGGATGGTAGCCGGCAGCATGTCGGGACATTAGGGGCAAAACGGCCTTAAGGACACTAACGTCCCGTTCGTCAGCTTCGTACATCAACAACCCTCCCCCTACCCAAAAGCAAGTGCGTTGTTCAGCGGATTTTGCGCAGGCCAACCGGCAACGGCAAGTATATTGCGTCAAAGGGCCGTGAGAGTTCTTGCCGAGATACATCCTCGGTGTCCCAACGATGGGCGAAAGAGCCTGGCCGTGGGCCCGGCGCGAAGGTACGAAATCCGTGCCTCTCGTTTTCGACAAACGAGTCTGCATGGGGTGATGCCGCCATGGACGGGCAGGGAAACCCCTACCCTGCGGGCGGGGTGACCCTGGTGTGCAGGTGTTCGCGCTACCATCGCCAGGGTCAAACCACAATGCTAGGGTGCTATGTCGACTCAACTAAAGGAGTTGCTGACCCGTAATCGAACTTGGGCGGCGAAGACGGAGCAAAGCAGGCCAGGCTTTTTCGCGGGCCTCCTGCAACAGCAGGCACCCAAGTACCTGTGGATCGGTTGCGCCGACAGCCGGGTTCCGGCAAATGAACTGGTGAACCTCGCGCCAGGGGACTTGTTCGTCCACCGCAACGTGGCCAACGTTGTTGTCCATTCGGATCTGAATTGCCTGTCGGTCGTCCAGTTCGCGATCGACGTGCTGAAGATAGAGCACATCATCGTCGTGGGACATTCCAATTGCAGCGGTGTGACGGCAGCACTGGAGGACCGGCGCGTTGGTTTGGCGGACAACTGGATTCGCCATGTACAGGACGTGCGCAATCGGCACGGGGAGTGGCTCGCGACCGTAGCTGCGATGCAGCGGATAGATGCTTTGTGCGAACTCAATGTCGTGGAGCAGGCCCGCAATGTCTGCCAAACAACCGTCGTGCAGGATGCTTGGCAGCGCGGCCAGCAACTCGTCGTACATGGGTGGGTCTACGGATTGCACAACGGACTGCTCGAAGATCTTGGCATGACCGTGTCGGCAATATCCGATTTGGGCCCAGTCTATGAGCGGGCTCTGGCAGGGGTTCGTTCGCGCTACTCGAATGCAGTCCTGGAAGGGGGTCGCCGAAATTCAGTCGACGGACACCTCTCGGATGCTCCCGAAGATTGAACGCGCTTGTGCGCGTCTAACTTTGGCCGCGCGTTGGGGCCGGTCTGCCGAACCCGGCCTTGCCTGGCGATCACACGCGGTTCCGTCGCTCTGAGACTGCGGCGGCGCCGATCGGGCGGCCCAACCGTTGGCTCCGGGTCTTCGAGTGCCACAGGGTCATTGCGACGCTACGGCAACATGTTGAAGTTTGTGCGCTTCGCTGTTTGGCTGTTGGCACGGGATGCCATCGTCACCTGGCGTTCGGCCGCGGGCGAACGGTAGAGTGACAAACTACTATCTTGCTGATCAGTCCGGGCCGAGGCATTGTTTTGGTCCGGTGCGAAACATATTTGCCGACCGTTAGTCTGACCTGCCCCCTATAGCCTTACCAGCGGGCGGTTCGGAAATCCGTTTTCAAGGTTAATGGATTCCTTCTTCTTTCGTCTGCGCGGCATCGGCGGCTTGCCGTCGATGGCGCGCTGCGAACTGGGCTGGAGGCATGCGGTCGCAACTGCTGTGCGGGCGCACCTCGTTGTAATCCTGCCGCCAGGCCGCAAGCGCGGCTCTGGCCTGGTGCAAGGTCTGGAACCAGTGCTCGTTCAAGCACTCGTCCCGGAACTTGCCGTTGAAGCTCTCGATGTAGCCGTTCTGCATAGGTTTGCCTGGCTCGATCAGCAGATGCCTAATCCCATGCTCCTGGACCCATCCGATGAATGCCCGGCTGGTGAACTCCGGGCCGTAGTAAATGCAGAATGGTTGTCAGCCATGCGAAGCGACAGGCATCCTTTGGTTTCTCTAGGACCTCAGGAGGACGCCAAGATGGCTGACACTAATGATGCTACGGCCAATGTTCACTGGATTGCAATCGATGTGGCTCGCTACTGGAATGCCGTGCTAATCGAGACGGCGACCGGCGATCGCCACCGATTCAAGATGGCCAATTCGGCCGCAGACTTTGATCGCCTGGTCGCCTTTGCCAAAGCGCTGGGAGGCCGTTGCCGCGCCGGCCTCGAACCCACCGGGGACTATCACCGGTCAATTGCCCATCGACTGTTGCAAGAGGGTATTGAGGTCGTGAGCATTTCCTCTGTTGCGCAATCTCGTTACCGCGAGGCGATGTTCAATTCCTGGGACAAGAATGATCCAAAGGACGCCTCCGTCATCCTCGAGATGCTCAAGCAGGGGCGGGTACAGACCTACGTGGATCCAATGATCGCTGGGCACCACGATCTGCAGGAACTGTCGAAGACGTATTACCAGGTTTCGCGGGCACGCACCAAGGTGCAGCATTCGATCATCAATCACCACGTGCCGTTGTACTTCCCGGAGATGCACAAGTACTGGAGTTGCAGTCGATCCGCATGGTGGGTCCGCTTCATGCTCGAGTTCCCGACGCCCGCGCACATTCGCCGGTTCACTTGCTCGGAGTTCATCCAGGAGGCCTGGGATTTGGTTGGCCGCAAAGTCAACAAGCAAGGAAAGCTTGAGGAGATCTGGGCGATGGCGGAGCGCTCAGCAGCGCTTCCCCACGCGCCCGACAGCCTGGCGGTAGAGACGTTTCGCCTGACGCTTCGGCATTTCCAGCACCTTACCGAGCTGCGCGCGCAAATCGAGGATCGGGCCGAGCAAGTTCTCATGGCCAATGTCGACTACGTCCATTTGAAGACTCTGCCCGGTGTCGGGCCCATTACGGCGTTAACCGTTCTGGCAGAGGCCGGTGATTTGCGCCGCTTCCGCCACCACCGCCAATTTCTAAAGTACTGCGGCTTTGACCTTGCGAAGCACCAGTCCGGGGTCCAACGTGGGCGAGAACAGCTCTCCAAACGAGGCAATGCGCGTTTGCGGTTGGCATTCTGGACAGCCGGACAGGTTGCTGTTCGGTTGCGAGAGAACTCCTTCAAGGACAAATACGACCGGTACATCCACGCGGATCCGGGCAACGCCGATTTGAAGAGGAAGGCGTTGACTGCAGTCGCCGCAAAGATGGCCCGCGTCGCCTACGGAATGATCAAGACAAATCAGCCATATCGCCAGTTCTTTGAACAAGGTTTACCCAGCGGATCGATCCCTCTCAATCGGGCCGTCGGGGCGCCGGCATAGCCGGGGACCCCGTAGATAATGCTTGGACCTTCCGCTGGGCCTGCATACGCTGTTTTAAGTACGGTAAAGATCGGCCAGCCCGTTCAGGCTGGGGCGAATCTTGTTTCTACTATGGTCAGACGAGGCGCTGGCTGTTGACGCGGAAGACTGCTGGGTTTGCTGGTCGCTCTTTTGTTGCTCCGATCCGTGAAATCGGCTCGGACGGGAGCCTGTTGTTGCTTGCTGAACAACTACTTGCATTTAGTACGTTGTCGGTCCTGACCGCCTCGGGGTAACCACGGAACAGTGCCGCCCGGTCTAACAGTCGGGTCACGTACTGCCCGCCGATCCCGAAGTCGGCCGTGATGTCCACGCACTCGTGGCTGAAATCGTCGGCCACCGTCAGGCACTTGAACCGGTGCCCGTTGGAGAGCGCGTCGCTTACGAAATCCATGCTCCAGACCTCATTGACGCTGCGTGCGATTTGCAGCGGTACCCGCTCGCTGGGAGGCCGCCGCACCTTCTTGCGTTTGCGCACCGCAAGGTTGGCGTCCCGGTACAGTCGGTACACGCGCTTGTGGTTGACGTTGGGAAACTCCTGCCGCAGCAGGTCATGGATGCGCCGATAGCCGAACCGACGCCTGGCGTGGGCCACCTCGACGATAGCCCCGCTCAATGATGCGGTCTGCTCGTCCATGACCGGTGGGTTCCTATAGCTGTCGCGGCTTAGCCCCACAAGACGGCACGCCCGGCGCTCCGACAGATGAAACTGCTCAACCATCTGCCCGATCGCCCGGCGCTTGCCCTGTGGGGCTAGCGTTTTACCCCAAACACCCCCTTGAGGGCGGATATGTCCAGGTGGGCCTCGGCCAGCAGGCGCTTGAGCTTGCTGTTCTCGGCCTCGAGTTCCCGCAGCCGCTTGGCGTCGGACGTGTCCATGCCGCCAAACTTCGCGCGCCACTTGTAAAACGTGACGTCGCTGAATCCCTCCTTGCGGCACAGGTCCTTGACCGGCATCCCGGCCTCAGCCTGCTTAAGAAACCCGATGATCTGCTCGTCGGTGTATTGGCTTCGCTTCATGTCCGTCATTCTCCACAAAATGGCGGACTTCCGAACTACGAGCTGGCACGGCTGGCAGGGGGCAGGTCAAGTCGCCTTTGCTGGAGGAAGCGCTTTGAAGATTGTTCCAATCGTTGCATCTTTGGTCTTGGTTTCGGGTCTTGCGTTTGCCGCTGAGGTCAGAGACTGGCACGACCTGCATAGGGTCCACGAACACGTCCAGAAAGCAATCAGGGAATTGGAGCGCGCGCGCGCTGCCAACCACTACGACATGGACGGCCACGGCGTAAGGGCCGAGCAGCTCTTGCGCGATGCCGAACGAGAGTTGCGCGAAGCGGTGGAATCGGCGAAGAGGCGCTGATCGGGCGTCTTGCGGCGATTCAGTTGACTGGCATCGCGCGCGGAATAGCGTTCGGTCGCAGCGCCGGCGTCAGATGCGCGGAGATTGCGCCGCTGACAAGCAAACTCCGCGCCCGACGAGCCAGCCTTCCAGGGAACTCGAGCGGGTTGGCAAGGATTGCGGCAGGGCCGGGGGGCGCACGCAATCAGCGGCAATCCGACTTCAGGGTCGCGCTTGCGAACCCGCCAAGCTTGCGCGGGGTGGATGATGGTCGGCGAGCCTGTGCTAGATAAGGCGCGGCTGCCAGCGCCGGACATCTTGAGCACGGCGACCGGCACAGCGTTGATAGCGCCTGGCATCGAGGGTCGCCGCGTGCGCGCGGCGCAGCGCGCAAAGATTCGGAGCGTGGGTGGGCGCAACGCAGATGGACGGTTCCCATGAGCGTTCTCGAAGCGGTGATTCTGCGTCAGTCGCGCGGCCTTCTCGGGACGCGCGAAGGCAATGGGCGTCACGCTTACCATCGTCTGGATGACCACCGGAATTGTCCCCTTGGGGCTCGCTGGTGCGCGTTGAGGTGCGGGTCGTATCCGGATTGACGTTCCCGGGGTCAGGTATCGGCGTACATCGCCTCAATGAGGTCTTGGTTGGCTTCGATCACGGATTTGCGCCGCAGCTTCATCGTCGCTGTGAGGTAACCGGCTTCAATGCTAATGGTTTTGTCAATGACAGCGAACTTGCGGATCGTGTCGACTCGTGCGTGGCGGGAATTTACGGCGTCAATCTGGGCCTGGAGCTCGGCCATGAGGGCTGGGTGACGGTGTAGCTCCGACGGTGCAATATCATGGATGGTGGCAAAGGCTCGCATCGCCTCGGGCTTTAAGGTCAGCAAGGCTGTGAGAAAGCGGCGACCCTCGCCCACGACGACCGCGTACTCGATCAATTCACAGGCCATCAGGTCGGCTTCCAGGTTGCCGGGCGAGATATTCTTGCCTCCGGAAGTGATGATCAAATCCTTTTTTCGACCGGTGATGAACAAGAAGCCGTCGGCGTCGAGGCGGCCCAGATCACCACTATGCAACCAGCCTCCCTGGAGCGCCTCGGCCGTTGCTTCGGGTCGGCCCAGGTAACCGACAAACACACTCGGTGCGCTGACCAGGATCTCGCCGTCTTCGGCGATGCGGAGATTGAGCCCTGGCAGCGCCTTGCCGACGGCGCCCATGCGTGTTTCCCCGGGGAGGTTGAGGGTGGTTGGTCCGCTGACTTCGGATTGCCCGTAGAGTTCGCGTATGACAATATCCAGCCCGAGGAAAAACAGCAGGTGCTCGGTAGCGATCGGCGCAGCACCCGAATACAGCAGCCGGGCGGCATCGAGCCCCAACGCCGCATGGACTTTGCGAAGCACCAAACTTCGAGCCAGCTTCAACTGCAGATTGAGCAGCGTGCCCGTCGGCCGCCCCTCTAAATCGGCTTCATGCCAGCGCCGCGATACGCACATGGACCAGCGCAGCAGGTGGCCCTTGATGCCCCTTGCCGCGTCAATTCGGGCGGCGAGGGCTGCGCGAATTTTTTCCCACACGCGCGGCACGCCGAAAAACGTGGTCGGCCGTACCTCCTTCAAGTGGTCGGCGAGTTGTTCGATGCTGCGCGCGAAATAGATGGCGCAACCGCTGCGCGCCGGTCCGTGGACCGTTCCGACGCGCTCGGCAATGTGCGCCATCGGCAAGTAGGAAAGTTGGCGGTCGAATTCGCTTGCGCCCAGAACGCACACCAAGGTGTCGGCGACCCAGGCCAAGTTTCCGTGACTTAGCATGACCGCCTTGGGGTGGCCCGTCGTGCCGGACGTATATATGAGACTGCCCAAATGGTCGGGCCTGATCGCGGCCAGGCGGCGATCGACCTCGGATTGCAGAGCCGATGCATTAGCGCCGCGGCCCAGCGCGAGGAAATCGTCCCAGGGCGTGGCCCCCGGTATCGCCGCACCCTGCATGGCGATCACGTGCCGCAGGCCAGGGATGGCGGAGCTGCCGCTCGCTAGCTTGGCGGCCTGCGCAGCATCTTCGACGAGTACCAGTGGTGCCTGTGAATCGGCCAGGATGAACTCGACCTCTGGCGTCGCGCTGGTCCAGTAAATGCCCACGCCAACTGCGCCGGCCATCATGGCCGCGTGGTCCATGATCAACCACTCAGGCCGATTGAAGCCGAGGATGCAGATCCGTTCGCCGCGCTGAATACCCAACGCGACTAGCGCACGCGCCGCAGTCCGGACCAGCTCGAGCATGCTGCGCCAAGACGTCGGCTGCCAAGCGACGTCGGTGCGCACGAAATACGCGCTCGCCTCGCCAAGCCGCGCCGCCGTGGCCACCAGACGATGCGGCGTCGACAGTTCGGTTCGTGCGGGCGCCGGCGTCGCCATTGTCACGGTGCGACCCTGATCGAACGTCGAGCGGCGCACGAACGCAGCGTCAACGAACCAGCCCGAGGAGCACGCGGGCCTCGTCCGCGGAGGCGATGTCGCGGCCGGCCTGGCGGGCACAGCGCGCAAGGGCCTCGATGAGCTGGCCGTTGCCGCTGGCGCGCTCGCCATTGGGCAAATAGAACGTGTCCTCCAGGCCCGTGCGCAACATGCCGCCCATTTCGGCGGCGACCTGATGCACGGGCCAGGTCTCGCTGCGGCCGATCAGCGTGGCCTGCCAAACGGCGTCGCCCGCCAGATAGTTGGGCAAGAGCTTGAGCAAGGCACTATCGCACGGCATGCCGGAGGCTACGCCCATTACGAAGTTATATTCCGGGCGGCCCATATCGGGCCGGAGCATTCCCGATCTCACGTACATGCCCACCGACCGCACAATGCCCACGTCGAAACATTCGAACTCCGGGTGCACGCCGCATTCGCCCATCACCTCGAGGAACTGTTGCACCTTGGACACCGGATTGTCGAAAACCATGGGCGGCCAGGCCCAATTGCCGTCTTCCTTGAGCTTCAGGTAGTTGAGGGTGCCGGCGTTGCACGCGGCGATCTCCGGCTTTACGCGCCGAATGCAGGCAGCTGGGCCCGAGATATCGGCGCCGATCACCCCGGTCGTCAAGTTGATGATCACTCCGGGGCAGGCCGCGCGGATCGCGCCAATCACGGAGCCGGCAACTTCAGGATCCCAGCTCGGCAAATGTCCCATGCCTTCCTCTTGCCGGCGCACGTGCACGTGCATCACCGAGGCGCCTGCGCCGAAGGCCTCGCGCGCCTCAGCCGCCATCTGCTGGGGCGTGACGGGCACCGGATGCTGCTTAGGATTCGTGAGCACGCCAGTCAGCGCGCAGGTGAGAATCGCTTTTTGACTCATTCGTTCGACTCCAGGTCGATCAACACGACGTTGGCTGCCACGGCATCTCCGAGCTGGGCGTGGATGGCCTTGACCCGGCCGGCCGCGCCTGCCACGAGCCAAAGTTCCATCTTCATCGCTTCGACGCACAACAGCTGCTGGCCCTGCGCGACCGACGCGCCGACGTCAACCCGCAGCTGCGTGACCAGGCCTGCCACCGGGGCACGCAGCTGCAGCGAATCGTCCGAGCGCTCGGCGTACGGGTAGGGCGACGGTTCCTCGAACACCAGGGTCGCTGCCGCGCGCGCCAGGTGCAACTGCAACCCGTTTGCCCCGTGGATATGCACGGCCGTGACGTTGCGCTGCAATCCGTCAAGTTCCAGCCGGCAACGCCCGTCGCTGGTCGACCCCAGCAGGCGCAATGCGTGCGTCGTCCCATCGAGCGTCAGTTGAACCAGTGCACCGTGCGCACGGACACGCAGGTGCTTTTCGTGCTGACCGCAACGCAGCAAAAGATCGTAAGTCGCGACGCTGGCTGGCCGTAGCCCGGCGCCGCTAGGGGCTTTGCGCAGCACCAGCAGACCCGCAGCAATCAGCCAATCCTGTCGTTCGGGGTGCTGCGCCTGCAGCAGCGGCTCGCCGCTTTGGCCCCAGGCGTCGATCAGCGCCGTGTGCATCCTGGCATCGCGAAAAGCAGGATGAAGGATAAGGTCTCGTAAGAAGCGGCTGTTGGTGGGTAAACCCAGAAGCGGCGCATCCTCGATCAGCATGCCGAGGCGCCGGATCGCATCGGCACGGTCGCGGCCGTGCACGATCAGCTTGGCGACCATCGCGTCGTAATAGGGCGTGATGTCGCCGCCCTCGACGATACCGGCGTCGATGCGCACGCCGGGCCCCAACGCGTCGTCCGGGCGCCACCACGCGATGCGCCCGCTCTGGGGACGAAAGTCGTTGCACGGGTCCTCCGCGTATAGACGTGCCTCGATTGCGTGTCCCCGGAAGACGACTTCGTGCTGTTGCAACGGCAACGGTTCGCCGGCCGCCATGCGCAACTGCCACTCGACCAGGTCCAACCCGGTTATGCACTCGGTGACCGGGTGTTCAACCTGCAACCGCGTGTTCATTTCGAGAAAGTAGTGGTGCAGGTTCTCGTCGACGACGAACTCGACCGTGCCAGCACCTACATAGCCGACGGCCTGCGCCGCCGCGATGGCGTCACGTCCCATGGCTGCTCGTAGCGCCCCGCCGACGACCGGAGATGGTGCTTCCTCAATCACCTTTTGACGGCGCCGCTGCGCGCTGCAATCGCGCTCGCCCAAGTGGACGAAGTTGCCCCGGTTGTCGCCGAATATCTGGATCTCGATGTGGCGGGCGTTGAGAATCAGTCGTTCGAGCATCAGCGTGTCATCGCCGAAGGCGCTTTGCGCCTCGCGGCGAGCGCTGGCGAGGGCTTCGTGTAGCTGGCCCTCATGCCGTACGTAGCGAATGCCGCGACCACCTCCACCAGCCACGGCTTTGACGAGCAAGGGGAAACCCAGCGCCATGGCTTGCGCCACGAGGGTTTCGTCATCTTGCGCGTCGCCGAAATAGCCCGGTGCGCAGGGGACGCCGGCCGCCATCATGTGTCGCTTGGCCTGCGCCTTGTTGCCCATGGTTTCAATGCACGGTGCCGGCGGGCCGACGAAAACGAGTCCGGCGGCGCTGCAGGCGCGCGCAAAATCGGCCCGTTCGGATAGGAAGCCGTAGCCCGGATGCACGGCATCGGCTGCGCTCGTTCGGGCCGCCGCGATCAAAGCGTCGATGCAAAGGTACGATTCGCTGGCGGGTGCTTTGCCGATGCACACCGCCGCGTCGGCCTGCGCCACGTGCGGTGCATTCGCATCGACCTCGCTGTAGACGGCGACGGTCCGGTAGCCCAGGCGGCGAGCCGTCCGGATCACGCGGCAGGCGATCTCGCCACGGTTGGCGATCAGGATGTTGCTGAACATTGCACCTCCCGCAACCTCACCGAGGCCCCTGTGATTGCGGCGCCCACCGGGGCTTGCGCCGCTGTATAAAGGCCAGGGTCCCCTCGGTGCCCTCGTCGCCGAGTACAGCATCGGCAAACACCTGCGCCGCGGCGTCGACGAGCGATGACAGCGGTTGGCGCAGCGCCTGCGCCATCAGGCCCTTGGTCGCGGCGATGGCCTTGGGTGCGCATTCGAGAATTCCCAACAGCACGCGCGTCAAGGCCGCATCGATGTCTTCCGGAGCGTGCACTTCGTGCACGAGACCGAGCGTCAGGGCCGTGCTGCTGTCGATGCGTCCCCCGCTGACGGCGAGACGGCGCGCTTGCGAATAGCCGACGCGCTCGACCAGATAGGGGGCGATCTGGGCCGGCACGACACCCAGCGAGGTCTCGGGCAGGCGCAGACTTACCGACGTGCTGGCCAGGGCGATGTCGACCGCACAGGCCAATCCGAGGCCGCCCCCCATCACCGTGCCTTCGAGCACGGCGACCGTGGCAAGCGGAGATCGCGCGACCGCTCCGCACAGATGGCCGAAGGCGGCGCTGATGTCGCGCAGGACACGCCGCTGCTGGTCGGGCGCACCGGACCTTGCGCCTGCCATGTCGTTGAGGTCACCGCCAGAGCAAAAATGCCCGCCGGCGCCACGCAGCACGACCACGCGGATGTCGCTGTGCGCCTGGGCTTCATCGAGCGCCGAGCGCAGTTCAGCGACCATTGCCGAGGAAAGCGCATTGCGCGTATCGGGCCGATTCAAGGTGAGGTAAGCGATGCCGGCCTCCTGCCGCACCGCGATCGCCCGCGCTCCAGCGGCCGTCATTTTCCGGCCTTGGGCAGAGTGCCTTCGAGCTTGCAGATGATGCTCAACATCACCTCGTCGGCGCCGCCGCCAATGGAGAGGAGCCGGCCATCGCGATAGGCTTGGCTGATCGGGTTGTCCCAGGTATATCCCATGCCGCCCCAGTACTGCAGGCACGAGTCCGCAACTTCGCGGGTAAGGCGGCCGCATTTGAGCTTGGCCATCGACGCAAGGCGCGTTACGTCCTTGCCGCTGACGTACTGCTCCACCGCACTGTAGGTCAGTGCCCGCAGCGCCTCCACCTCCGTACGTAACTCGGCGAGACGGAAGTGCACTACCTGATTGTCGAGTACAGGCTTGCCAAACACCTGACGCCCGCGGGCGTACTCGATGGTCAGGTCGATCAACCGGTCCATGCTGCGCAACGAGGAGGCCGAACCCCAAAGACGCTCCTCCTGGAATTGCAGCATTTGGAACGTGAAACCCATTCCCTCCTGACCGATCAGATTGGTCTGGGGTACACGAACGTCGTCAAAGAACAATTGCGCGGTGTCGGACGCGTCCATGCCGATTTTGCGGATCGGTTGGCGCGTCACGCCGGGTGCGTCCAGCGGCACAATGATCAGGCTCTTGTTCTTGTGGACCGGTCCTTCGCTGGTGTTGGCCAGCAGGCAGCACCAGTCTGCTTGCATGCCGTTGGTGATCCACATCTTCGAGCCGTTGATAACGTAGTCGCCGCCGTCCTTGCGCGCACGGGTCTTGACGGCCGCGACGTCCGAACCGCCGCCCGCTTCGCTGACGCCGATGCAGCCGACACGCTCGCCAGCGATCGACGGTGTGAGAAATTCGCGCCGCAGATCGTCGCTGCCAAATCGCGCCAGGGCGGGCGTGCACATGTCGGTCTGGACGCCGATCGCCATCGGCACGCCGGCGCAGGCGCAGACGCCCAGCGCCTCGGCCATCACCATTGAGTAGCTAAAGTCGAGTCCGGCACCGCCGAATTCTTCGGGATACTTCAGGCCCAACAGCCCCAGGTCGCCTAGCTTGCGGAAAACCTCATGGGCCGGAAACTGGCCTGCCTTTTCCCATTCCGGGACGCGCGGGTTGAGCTCCTTTTCCACGAACTTGTGGACGGTATCGCGCAACGCGTGGTGTTCGGTCGTGAATTTCATTCGTGCATCCTTCTCAGCGGTTCGTTGCTGGCAACAGACTGCGTCTTGGGTAGTCCGATTCCATGCCGTTCAGAGCCGGGCGACGCCAAAGGTGTTGGGGCGCAAGCTGGTGTGCTGGGCATCGCGCGCCAGCGCGAGACAGAGCGCGAGCGCGCGCCGCGTGTCGCGCGGATCAATGACGCCATCGTCCCACAGGCGTGCGGTGCCAAATAACACGTGGGACTCGCGGTCGATACGCTGTCGCAACTGCTCGCTCATGGCGGCGAGGGCCTCGTCATTAACCGGCATGCCGCTGCGCTCGAGTTTGGCGCGGCTGACGATGTTCATGACCTTGGCGGCCTGCGCGCCCCCCATCACCGACGTTCGCGCGGTTGGCCAGCTGAAAATAAACCGCGGATCGAAACCGCGTCCGCACATGCCATAGTTGCCGGCGCCGAAGGATCCGCCCAGCACGATCGTGAACTTGGGCACGCGCGCGTTGGCGACCGCCTGGATCATCTTGGAGCCATGCTTGATGGCGCCACTGCGCTCGGCTTCAGTGCCGACCATGTAGCCAGTCGTGTTTTGAAAGAAGACGAGCGCCACCCCGCTTTGGTCGCAAAGCTGTATGAATTGTGCCGCCTTGGTCGAGCCTTGCGGCTGGATCGGACCGTTGTTGCCGATGATGCCGACCGAATGGCCGTCGATGCGTGCGTGGCCGCACAACGTGTCGGGGCCGTAGATAGCCTTGAATTCCAGAAAGTCGGAACCGTCGACGACGCGGGCAATGACTTCGCGCACATCGTAGGGTTCGCGCTCGTCGGCTGGCACGACGCCAAGCAGCTCCTCGGGATCGAACAGCGGCTCGACGGACGTCGTGCCGGGCGGGACCTTGCTCCAGGGCAGCTTGTCCAGCAGCTCGCGTGTGAGTGCAATCGCATGGGCGTCGTTATCCGCGAGGTACTCGCCCAGCCCCGTGATTCGTGCATGCGTGTCGGCCCCACCCAACTCCTCTTCGGTGGCGTCTTCGCCGATGGCGGCCTTGACCAGCGGCGGGCCGGCCAGGTAAATACTGGAGCGACCCTTGACCAGCACCACGTAGTCCGAGAGGCCGGGCAAGTAGGCGCCTCCGGCGGTCGACGCGCCATGCACGACGGCAATCTGCGGTATGCCCGCGGCCGACAGCCGTGCTTGGTTGGCAAAGCTGCGGCCGCCCTCGATGAACATCTCGCTCTGGTACATCAGGTTGGCGCCACCGGATTCGACGAGGTAGATGAGGGGCAGCCGGTTTTCCCGCGCCACCTCCTGCGCACGCAGCACCTTCTTGAGTCCCATGGGTGCGATCGTGCCGCCCTTGATGGCACTGTCGCTGGCGAACACCAGCACGCGCTTGCCGGAGACCAGGCCGATGCCGACGATCGCTCCGCCTCCCAGAACGGACGTTTTGCCGTCGTCGTCATGCATTCCCAGGCCGGCCAGCGTCGAGAGCTCGAGAAAGGAAGAGTCCCGATCGAGCAGGCGCGCGACGCGCTCGCGCGGAAGCAATTGGCCGCGGGCTTCGAAACGCTCGCGCTTCGAGGCCGATTCGGCCACCACTTTGGCTTCGAGCGCACGCAATTCTTCAAGGCGCTCACGCATGCGTTGCGCGTTGCCGGCAAATTCCGGGGTCCGCGGATTCATACGGCAGACAAGGGTGGTCATCGGGGCCTTTCATCGACCAGGACTTTGGGCGTCACGGCGCGATGAAATCCGTCGAATGCAACGGTCCCGGCATGCTCGACGACCGGAAACAGCGCATTGCCGAGCGAAGCGCCACCGTCGATCTGCAGCGTGATGCCGGTAATGAAGGCGGCGGCAGGGGAAAGCAAAAAGACGATTGCCGCGCTGACCTCGGCTTCGAGGCCGAGTCGGCGCATCGGAACGTGAGCGGCGAGCCTGCGGATCGTCGGCGCGATGTCGGGGCCGTAGCGATCCATGCCGCTCGATGCGATCCAGCCAGGCGCCACCGCGTTGACGCGCACACCGGCGTGCGCCCACTCATAACTTGCGCTCATCGTCAGATTGCTCATTCCCGCGCGCGCGGCGCCGCTGTGTGCCATGCCCGGCATGCCATTGCGGAAGTCGGCCGTCATGTTGACGATCGCCCCGCCGTGCTCCTGCATCGACTGCAGGAATACTTCGCGCATCATCAAGAAGCCGCCAGTAAGGTTGTTCGCGACCACAGCGTCAAAGCCACGCTTGCTGATGGCCAACATGGGTGCCGGAAACTGCCCACCCGCATTGTTGACCAGGCCCGAGATCGGGCCGTGTTGCGCGACGATCTGCGCCACGTTGCTCTTGACTGCGTCCTCCTCGCGGATGTCGAAGGCGGTCCATTCGCACTGGCCGCCGTCCTCGCGGATTTCGGCGGTGACGCGCTCGAGCCTTTCTTGCGTGCGGCCGGAAATGATGACCCGAGCGCCAAGCGCCGCCAGCTCGTGCGCGGTGCAACGGCCGATCCCCGAACCCCCGCCCGTGACCCAGACCAGCTTACCGGCCATCAGGCCGGGGCAAAACACGCTGCGATAGCCAGCAGCCGACGAGGGTCCCATGCAAGTCTCCGTATTGCAAGTCCAACGCTTGACGCGAGGTCGCGCTGGTCTTCTTCCAAGGTTGCGGTGTTCTTCGTATGCTTTCCGTATACGTTAACATGCTAACATGCACGGCAGCAAGGAAACCATTGGCGCGGTTGCTGACGTCGGCATCAGACCTGAAGGTGCCGGCGCCCGTCGCCGGGAACATTGCAACTATTCTGGAGACTATGCGATGGACATCCAAGCTTGCACCCAAGCGCTGCGCGCCAAAGTGGGTGATAGCAGCGGTCTGGACGCGACCTTGAAGTTCGACTGCGGCGCGGACGGCGTGATCTTTGTCGACGGCAAGTCGGTGCCAAACACGGTCAGTAATGAAAACCGTGATGCCGAGTGCACGGTCGGCATCACGTTGGAAAACCTGAACGCCATGCTCAAGGGCGAACTCGAGCCGACGACCGCGTTCATGATGGGCAAACTCAAGGTATCGGGGGATATGAGCGTTGCGCTGAAGCTCAAGCGCGTGGTCTAGGACATGGCCTTGCGGCTCAAGCGCCAGGCGCCGAGCGCGGCGGCGGGCATGGCCGAACTTGGCGTCAGCCGTCGAGTGCGGCCGGTCGATCGGGTCGCCGCAGCGCGTGCGGTACTCGATACGAGCGCAGGGGCTTCGGGTGAGCCACTGTTCGGCATCGCGGAACTGTGTGCAACCTTTGGCATCTCTGCGCGGACGATGCGCTTTTACGAGGACAAGGGCCTGCTGCAGCCGCGGCGTGTGAACGGGGCGCGCGTCTACACGCAGCGAGATCGGGTGCGCCTGCGGCTGATCTTGCGCGCCAAGGCCATCGGCTCGACGCTAGCCGAGATCAAGCAATACCTCGACCTTTACGGCGCCCACGGTGAAGGGCGCACGCAGCAACTGCAGTTCACGCTGGAGCGCACGAGCGCGGCGATCGCCGAACTGGAACAAAAACGCAGCCATATCGACGCCACGTTGGCCGAGCTGCGCCTGATCAACGAGAACGTGCGCCGGCAACTGCAAGCCAGACCATCGTAGCCATCGAGTGGCGCTGAGGGCTCCGGTGCCCGGACCGCTTCGTTCCGGGTGAGCGTGCCAGCGGACCGGATTCCCCGACAGTTGCTCCGTGTGGGTCGCAGAACGGCCACCGTGCCTGGCCGCCTGCGGGGCGCCCACCGACGGGGGAGTTAGGCGAGAAACCGGGCACAGTTTGGGCTAAGGAGGCAGCCGGTCGACCTGTAGCATCGATCCGGAATATGGACGCTTGGCGGCCGCGTATTCCCGGTCCGACCCTTCATGAACAGCCCACCATTCGTCATTTATGCGCTTTTTCTTACCGCGGGCATAACGCTGTGCAGCGGATTGCAGTCGCTCTTGACTCGATGCGCTGGAAGTGAGCGCAAGGTCCACCTGACCTTTGCCGCGCTAAGTCTTTGCGTGACCGTGTTCCAGCTTGCTACCGCAGGCTACTATCTAGCCGAAACCGTTCCCCAGGCAGTGTTGGCGTTGCACTGGCAGCTGCAGTCGGCCTGCCTTACCTTGGGTTTGATCTTCTTCTTCGTCGCGCTCCAGACGGGACAGCGTCGAATAAGGCCTTGGCTCCAGTCGGTGGCGCTGCTCTCGGCGTCGCTCATGGTCGCCGATCTGATGTTGCCCTACGGATTGCGCTTCGAGAGCCTGGAACTGGGGCCACCCCTGCATCTGCCCTGGGGCGAGCTACTGGGCCACGTCTACGGCGTGACGGGATTTTGGCGCAACACAGGTCTGTTCGCGCTGTTCTGGGCGGTCTGCTTGTGGGGCCTGTACCGGTCCGCGCTGCAGTATCGCGCCGGACAACGAGGGACGGCTGCACTTCTTGGTGCCTGTATCTCGATGATGTTGGTCGCAACCATCTGGGGCGCGTGCATCGATTTGGGTCTAATCCGCTCGTTTTATGTCGCCGGCTTTTCCTTCCTTGGGCTGGTATTGCTGATGAGCATCAGCCTTGGCATGCAGCAGGCCCAGACGGTCGCCGACCTGCGCACCGAGCGGGACCGGCTGCAGGTTCTGCAACGTCAATTCGAAGAGACCGTGAGTGAATTGCGCGGGGAGCGGGACCGGCTGTATGAGCTGCGCCAGAAGCTCGAAGCGAGCGAGTTTCGGATGCGTCTCGTGCTCACGGGAAGCAACGACGCTTGGTGGGATTGGCAGATTGATACGGGCGCGGAGTATTACTCGCCGCGCGGCTGGGAGATGCTTGGCTATGCCGACCAGGAACTGCCTTACGACGACAAGCTTTGGGAACGATTGATTTACCCCGGCGATTTCACATGGTGGCGTCGGACGATCCGTGAAACAGTCGCTGGCGACGCGGTCAAGTACCAATTTGAATTGCGCATGCGCCACAAGGACGGCCATCCGGTGCCGGTACTGTGCCGTGGTTATATTCTTCGCGACGCCGCCGGACGGGCAATTCGTGTCTCGGGCACCGACCTGGATCTGACAGCGCAAAAGGCCGCTGAGGCGAGGACGCACCGATTGGCCTATTTCGACGAGTTGAGCGGGCTGCCCAATCGGCGCCTGCTTCTGGATCGACTCGCGCACGCGCTCGACGCGGCAAAGCGCTCAAGGCAGTATTGCGCGCTGATATTCTTGGACCTGGACAACTTCAAGCACTTGAACGATGCGCGTGGACATGCTGTGGGTGACAGCCTCCTCGTGGAAGTGTCGCAACGGCTGTCCGCTCTGCTGCGCGCCGACGACACCGTGGCTCGGCTCGGCGGCGACGAGTTCGTCGTCATTGGCAATCATCTTGGGCACGACATCGATGCGGCGGCGCATGCTTCGCTGGGGTTGGCCGAGAAGATCCGATCGGTGCTCGAGCGCCCGTTCGCGGTCGATGGTTGCCTCTACAGCAGTACCGGAAGCATCGGGTTGACGATGTTTCCCAAGCCGATGGATACCGTTGACAACTTGCTGCGCGAGGCAGACACGGCCATGTACCGGGCCAAGGCCTTGGGACGCAATCGCATCGCCTACTACGAATCGGCCATGCAGCGGGAGGCCGAGGAGCGCCTCGCGCTGCGACAAGATCTGCAGGAGGCGATCGACACGGGTCAGATTTGCATCTACGTGCAATCTCAGGTCGATAGCTCGGGCACCGAGATCGGCGGCGAGTTGCTGCTGCGCTGGACACACCATCGGCGCGGGCCGGTTTCCCCGCGGGTGTTCATCCCGGTGGCCGAGGAGTCGGGTTTGATTCTGAAATTGGGTGCCTTCGTCTTGCGCCAGGCATGTGAAGCGCTGACGCACATGGAAAAGGCCGGAGTCCCCTTGTCGCTTTCGGTCAATATCAGTCCGCGTCAGTTCCGGCAGGACGACTTCGTGGCCAGCACGCGCGCCATGGTGCAAAAGGTGGGCGCGCCGGCGTCGCGCTTGATTTTCGAGGTGACGGAAGGTCTGCTCGTGGAAAACTGGGAGGATGTGGCTTCGCGCATGAACGAGCTCTGCGGGATGGGAGTCCGGTTCTCGATCGACGACTTCGGTACAGGCTACTCTAGCTTGGCGTACCTCAAGAGGCTTCCGCTGCATGAGATCAAGATCGACAAAACGTTCGTCCAAAACACCCCCGCCGACGCCAACGACCGGGCGATCGTCAAATCCATCCTGGGTGTTGCCAAGGCTTTCCGCCTGCACGTGGTCGCCGAGGGCGTAGAAACCCAGGCGCAGGCGGATTTCTTGGCCCGGCAGCACTGCGCTTGTTTTCAAGGATTCCTTTTCGCTCCCCCCGAGCCGCTGCAGACTTGGTTGACGCGGCGTATGCCGTTGCTTGTCGACCATTGATCTCGGGCATTCGGCGGGGGCATTTAGCGGGAACTTGAATTGGCAGGAACTGGCCGCGGGCGACGATAGCTCTTGCCACCTCGTTGCGGGCTGGCGCTCGCGCAGCAAGTGATTCTTTGCCGGGAAAGCTCCTCCAGCGCAAAACGCACCTGCTGGACCACGGAGTGCCAATCGCCGCGTCGCGGCTGTCGGAACAGGCGCATGACGACGGGGTACCAGGGCGAGTCGATGCGGCCGTCGAGCCAGCGCCAGTCGGTCATGTGGTATGGCAACAAGACCCAACACGATTTTCCAAGGGCGCCCGCGAGGTGCGCCACGGCCGTGTCGACGCTAATGACAAGATCGAGACTCGTCACGATCGCGGCGGTATCGGCAAAGCTTTCGATGCGACGTGGCAGTTGCTGGAGTTGCAGTCGGCTGCCTGCCAGTCGTGCCTCGTCCTCGTCACTGCCGACTTGCAAACTGATGAAGCGGATGCCATCGATACCGCCCAGTGTTTCCAATACATCGAGTTGGTGGATGGAACGCTCATCGTCGTTGGAAAAATGCCGATTGCCCTGCCACACGAGTCCGACGCGCACCGGCGCGCTCGGTAGGATGCTTTTCCACCGCGACACATCTGGGCGGTGGGCTCTTAAGTAAGGCAACGCCGCCGGGACCGAGTCGATGCGCGTTGCGCAGTGGTAGGGCAGGCTCAGGATCGGTGCCCAGAAATCCCAGCCTTGCCTGGGGACGGGGTCTTCGAAGCTCAGCACCTCGTCGATTCCGTCGGCGCGCGACAGCAGGGTCTTTAGCGCCGGGTGGCAAATGAGTGCGATGCGCAAGGCGCCGCGACGCTTGAGAAGCTGCGCATAGCGGCAAAATTGGATCACGTCGCCGTGGCCGCACTCGGGCCCGATCAGCAGCGACCTTCCCTGGAGGGATTCGCCGGACCAGCGCGGGCACGCGACGAGACGTTCGAGAGCGTACGGCGTGGTGCGCCATTGACGATGAAACCAGCCTGCCTCGAAATCCCCCTTGCGTAGGCAAAGGTGGCTCAGGTTGACGTGTGCTTTGTCGTAACCGGGGTCAAGTGCCAGGCTTCTTCGGCAACACGCCTCGGCTTGCTCGAATCGAGCCATCTGCGCGTAGAGCGCGCCAAGATTGGACCACGCGGGCGCCGAGTTCGAATCCAGTTCGATGGCACGCAGGTACGCAGTTTCGGCGTCGGGAAATCTCTTGAGACGCGCCAAAAAGGCGCCGAAGTTCAGGTGAATCTGCGTGCGCGAGGGGTCCAGTCTCAGAGCGTGCCGGTAGCTCGCTTCGGCTTCGTCGTTTCGGTGGCGCTGTTCAAGCAGCCAACCCAAATTTGCATGCGCTTCCGTCAAGCGCGGCGCGATCGACACGGCTTTGCGAAAGCAGGCCTCGGCGTGTTCATGGTCGCGCGCGGCGAGCAGCCGATTGCCTTCAAAAAAGAGTTGTTCGGCGCAACGTTGCATGGTGATCAATTGCATCATTTCTGGGCTGTCGCCGATCACGGAAGGCAGGCCGATACGCGATCGCAATTCCAGTGGATCGTCGTCTCGGGCGCCGAGGACGTCGGCCACGGCCGGCCCGCCGGTCCTCTGTGCCCCTGGCCTCATGCTCCCGGCCGGACGGCGGCTGTTCGATATTTCGGGTCTCCGCCGCCTCGCCTCATTGTTGGAGAATCGGCGTCAGCCGAACGAGGCAGAGCATGAGTTCAAGCATCGTGGCAAAATCTAGGCAGTATCGTGCATTTTTCGTCACAATTCCGGGACTTCTTGTCATCATGTCGAGCACGATATTGCCTGACGATCAAAGAAATTCCTTCCTCGTTGCCTTGGGGGCGCGCGTTCGGACGCTGCGCTCGCGACGCGGCATGACGCGCAAGGCCTTATCGGCGGCCGCGAAAGTGTCCGAACGCCACTTGGCGCAACCTCGAATACGGGGTTGGCAATGCCTCCATCCTCGTACTGCTTTCAGGTGGCGCAGGCGTTGCAGTGCCCGCTGGCCGAACTGCTGGGCGACGTGACCACGGCTTCGCCGGAGTGGTTGCTGATCCGAGAACTGCTGGCGCAGCGAGACGAGGTTGCGCTGCGTCGCGTTCGCGTAGCGGTCGGGCGAGCTGCTGGGCACCGGTGGCGTCCATGGCGAGGGGGCCAGTGCGCGCAGTTCGCGCATCGCCCTAATCGGACTGCGCGGCGCCGGCAAGTCCACGTTGGGTGCTAGGCTGGCGCAGGACCTGGATTTCCCATTCATCGAGCTGAGCGAGAGATCGAGAAGTTCGCCGGCTGCAGCGTCAACGAGATCCAGGCGCTGTAGGGCAAAACGCGTACCGCAGCTACGAGCGTCGCGCACTCGAGGAGGCGATACAGATCTACCCGGAGGCCGTGATTGCCAGCGCCCGGCGGCATCGTGTCCGATCCGGCTACGTTCAACCAACTGCTTGCGCACTGCACGACGGTTTGGCTGCAGGCCGATGCCGAGGATCACATGAGGCGGGTCATGGCGCAGGGCGACACTGCGGCCGATGGCGGCCAGCGTGAGGCGATGGAGGACCTCAAGAGCATCCTGGACGGGCGTGCCGCGTTCTACTCGAAGGCCGAGTTGCGCCTGAACACCAGCGCTCAGGCGCTTGATTCAACTTTCCAGGCCTTGCGCTCCATGGTCCGCGGCGCGCTTGAACTGTAAAGCCCTAGCGCGTACAGGCATTAAATTGCGTATTCTTGTTGACTATCTCGCGCTAATGCATTATCGTGCATATTCCCTTGATGGAATAATGCAATAAATTGCCTTTTCAGGAGACGCGCCGTGAGCCTCGCCCCCCGAGTCGATTACCAGACCGACCCGTCGCGATACAGGCACTGGCAGCTCAAGCTCGAAGGGCCAGTGGCCACGCTGAGCGCCGATTTCGACGAGAACGGCGGCTTGCGCCCTGGCTACAAGCTCAAGCTCAACAGCTACGATCTGGGCGTCGACATCGAGCTCAACGACGCCATCAACCGCATCCGCTTCGAGCATCCCGAGGTGCGCACGGTTGTTGTTGACCAGCGCCAAGGAGAGGGTGTTCTGCTCGGGCGCGAACATCTTCATGCTGGGCGTCTCCAGCCACGCCTGGAAGGTGAACTTCTGCAAGTTCACCAACGAAACGCGCAACGGCCTGGAAGACTCTTCCAAGCACAGCGGCCTGAAGTTCCTCGCCGCGGTCAACGGCGCCTGCGCCGGCGGCGGCTACGAGCTGGCGCTGGCCTGCGACGAGATCATGCTGGTCGACGACCGCAGTCAGCGCGGTCAGCCTGCCCGAGGTGCCGCTGCTGGGCGTGCTGCCCGGCACCGGCGGGCTGACCCGCGTGACCGACAAGCGCCATGTGCGCCACGACCTGGCCGACATCTTCTGCACCACCACCGAAGGCGTGCGCGGCCAGAAGGCCAAGGACTGGCGGCTGGTCGACGACATCGCCAAGCCCGCAGCAGTTCGCCGCAGAAGGTGCAGCGAACGCGCGCTGCGAACTGGCCGCGCAAAGCGACCGGCCGGCCGGCGCCAAGGGCGTGGACGCTTGCGCCGCTGCACGCGCACGATCGAGGCCGATGCGCTGCGCTATCCGCATGTCACGGTCGAGATCGACCGCGCCAAGCGCACGGCCGACCTTCACCGTCAAGGCGCCGAGGGCGCGCAGCCCAGCCGAGATCGCCGGACATCGAAGCCGCTGGCGCAGCCTGGTATCCGTTGGCGCTGGCGCGCGAACTCGAAGACGCCATCCTGTCGATGCGCACCAACGAGCTGGAGATCGGCACCTGGCTGATCAAGACCGAGGGCGACGCTGCCGCCGTGCTGCGCCACGCGACGCCACGCTGATGGCGCACCAGGACCACTGGCTGGTGCGCGAGACCATCGGCCTGCTGCGCCGCACCTTCAGCCGGCTGGACGTGTCCTCGCGCAGCCTGTTTCGCGCTGATCGAGCCGGGCTCGTGCTTCGCCGGCACTCTGCTCGAGCTGGCGCTGGCCTGCGACCGCAGCTACATGCTGGCATTGCCCGATGACGCAGCGCCGGCGCACCCAAGATCACGGTCGACCGAGGCCAATTTCGGCTCTTATCCGATGGTCACCGGTCAGAGCCGGCTTGCGCGCCGCTTCTACGACGAGGCGCCCGCGCTGGATGCGGTGCGCGCGCAGGCCGGACAGCCGCTGGATGCCGAGGCGGCACTGCGCGCTGGGGCTCGTCACCAGCAGCCCCGACGACATCGACTGGGCCGACGAGGTGCGCATGGCGATCGAGGAGCGCGTGGCGATGTCGCCCGATGCGCTCACCGGCATGGAGGCGAACCTGCGCTTCAACGGACCCGAGAACCATGTTGACGCGTATCTTCGGCCGCCTCACCGCCTGGCAGAACTGGATCTTCCAGCGCCCCAACGCGGTCGGCGAGAAGGGCGCCCTGAAGGTCTACGGCAAGGGCGAGAAGGCGGCCTTCGACTGGAGCGCGTCTGACGCCTGTCTTTGCAGAGCCGCGCTCGGGGAGCCAGATGCTGCCCAACCGCGATTCCTGCACGGAATTCCTGGAGACTGAGATGTCCACCATCAACTACAGCGACAAGATCCCCAACAACGTCAACCTCAGCGAGGACCGGACCTGCAGCGCGCGCTCGAGCAGTGGCAGCCGAACTACCTGAAGCTGGTGGGCCGACATGGGTCCGGACGGCTCGCAGGACTTCGACGTCTACCTGCGCACCGCGATCGAGCGTCGATCCGCAGGGCTGGGCGCAGTTCGGCTACGTGAAGATGCCGGATTACCGCTGGGGCATCTTCCTCAATCCCGGCCGAGCACGACCGCAAGATTCACTTCGGCGACCACCAGGGCGAAGAGCGCCTGGCAGGACGTGCCCGGCGAGTACCGTGCCAACTTGCGCCGCATCATCGTCACGCAGGGCGATACCGAACCCGCCGCGTCGAGCAGCAGCGCCACCTGGGCCTGACGTGCCCTAGCCAGTACGACCTGCGCAACCTGTTCCAGGTCAACGTCGAGGAAGGCCGCCACCTCTGGGCGATGGTCTACCTGCTGCACAAGTACTTCGGCCGCGACGGCCGCGAGGAAGGCGAGGCGCTGCTCGAGCGGCGCAGCGGCCAGCAGGACAACCCGCGCATCCTGCAGGCGTTCAACGAGGCGACGCCGGATTGGCTGAGCTTCTTCATGTTCACCTACTTCACCGACCGCGACGGCAAGTTCCAGCTCTGCGCCCTGGCCGAAAGCAGCTTCGACCCGCTGGCGCGCACGACGCAAGTTCATGCTCACCGAGGAAGCGCACCACATGTTCGTCGGCGAGATCGGGCGTGCGCGCGTCATCCAGCGCACCTGCCAGGTGATGAACGAGCTCAAGACCGACGACCCGGCCAGGCTGCGCGCCGCCGGCGTCATCGACCTGCCGACGATTCAGCGCTACCTGAATTTCCACTTCAGCGTGACGATCGACCTCTTCGGCGCCGACGAGAGCAGCAACGCCGCCACTTTCTACAGCACCGGCCTGAAGGGCCGCTTCGAGGAAGGCAAGCGCACCGACGACCACGTGCTCAAGGGTCAGACCTACAAGGTGCTCAACGCGTGCGGGCGGCCAGCTGGTCGAGAAGGAGGTGCCGATGCTCAACGCGCTCAACGAAGTGCTGCGCGACGACTACATCAAGGACAGCGTCGGCGGCGTCGAGCGCTGGAACAAGGTGATCGAGAAGGCCGGCATCCCGTTCCGCCTGAAGACGCCGCACAAGGCATTCCACCGCAACATCGGCGCGCTGTCGGGCGTGAAGGTCTCGCCCGAAGGCCGCGTCGTGTCGCGAGCCGAATGGAACGCCAAGGTCGACGAGTGGCTGCCCAGCGGTGCGGACCGCGCCTTCGTGGCCAGCCTGATGGGCCGCGTGGTCGAGCCGGGCAAGTTCGCCAACTGGATCGCGCCGCCGGTGATGGGCATCAACCGCCAGCCGGTCGATTTCGAATACGTGCGCTTCAACTGAGCTTGCCGGGGACGGCGACGCGGTCTTACGGCCGGTGCCCACTAGCGCAGGAGACACAGCCGATGGATCATGGCCGACGACGCCGGTCATCAAGCAGCATCTGATCGACCCCGAGATCTGCATTCGCTGCAACACCTGCGAGGCGACCTGCCCGGTCGGCGCGATCACGCACGACTTCGCGCAATTACGTGGTCGATGCGGACAAGTGCAAGCACTGCATGGCCTGCGTGCCGCCCTGCCCCACGGGCTGCGATCGACAACTGGCGCACGATGCCGCGCGCCAAGGCCTACAGCGTGGCGGAGCAGTTCGGCTGGGACGAGCTGCCGATCCGATCTGAGCGCCTGAGGAACTGCCGCCGCCGGGGCTGCGCGCCGAGTGCCCCGGCCTCGGAGCGAGCCGACGAGGCGCCGTGCCGCTGGCGGCGGCAGCGACGAGGCGTGTTCAACGGCAGGCGTACGGCGCCGCGCTGCCGCCCTGGTCGGCCGCGCATGCCTACACGAATCTGTATGGCCCCAAGGCGGCGCAGAAATCGTCACCGCGACGGTGGTCGGCAACGTGCGCGTCACCGAGATCGGCACGGATTACGACACGCATCACATCGTGCTGGACTTCGGCGCTCTGCCCTTCCCGGTACTCGAAGGGCAGAGCGATCGGCATCGTGCCGCCCGGCACGGACGAAAACGGCCGTCCGCATCGCCCGCGCCAGTATTCCATCGCGAGCCCGCGCAACGGCGAGCGGCCGGGCTACAACAACCTTTCGCTTACCGTCAAGCGCGTGCTGCACGATCACCAAGGCAACGCGGTACGCGGCGTGGCCAGCAACTACCTGTGCGACCTGAAGGTGGGCGACAGGCGTGGAGGTCATCGGGCCATTCGGCGCCAGCTTCCTGATGCCCAACCATCCGCAGAAGCCACATCGTGATGATCTGCACCGGCACCGGTAGCGCGCCGATGCGCGCCATGACCGAGTGGCGGCGCCGGCTGCGTGCCGGGGGCAAGTTTGAAGGCGGCAAACTGATGCTTTTCTTCGGCGCCCGTACGAAGGAGGAGCTGCCGTACTTCGGCCCTCTGCAGAGCCTGCCCAAGGATTTCATCGACATCAACCTGGCCTTCAGTCGCAGGCCGGGCCAACCCAAGTGCTACGTGCAGGACCTGCTGCGTGCCCGTGCGGCCGACCTCGCACCGCTATTGGCTGATTCAAATGCCTACTTCTACGTGTGCGGGCTCAAAGCCATGGAGGAAGGTGTCGTGTTGGCGCTGTGCGACGCGGCGCGCAAGGGCGGGTTGGACTGGGACAGCGTAAGCGCGGCGCTCCGGCGCGAGGGCCGCCTGCATTTGGAAACGTATTGAGCATGATAGGCCGTTGCCTGAAGTCGCTACCGTCGTGGCCGGGCGACGGGAGGGTGGCACGTCGCGGCGCAGGATTTGCCGACTCCGGTCCGGCCCGAATTGGCGTTTGTTTGGCGATTGCGCACATGCCGACACGGGCGACCTTGGGCACGCTCCGGGCGCGGTCCAGCCTCATCCTCCCCTAGCCCTGCATAAGGAAGCGATCCATGACGCATGCCTACATTTGCGATGCCATCCGTACTCCCTTTGGTCGCTATGGCGGTGCGCTGTCGTCGGTGCGCACGGACGATTTGGGAGCCGTTCCGCTGAAGGCGCTGGTCGCGCGCAACACCGGCGTGGATTGGGCAAGTGTCACAGACGTGATTTTCGGCTGCGCTAACCAGGCCGGCGAGGACAATCGCAATGTGGCCCGCATGAGCTTGCTGCTCGCCGGCCTGCCCAAGGAGGTTCCGGGCGCCACGCTCAACCGGCTGTGCGGATCGGGGCTCGACGCGGTGGGTTCGGCCGCGCGCGCTATCAAGGCCGGAGAGGCCGAGTTGATGATCGCCGGAGGCGTGGAGAGCATGTCCCGCGCGCCCTTTGTGATGCCAAAGGCGGAGAGCGCTTTCAGCCGAGCAAGCGCCGTTTATGACACGACCATCGGGTGGCGCTTTGTCAACCGACTGATGAAGGACCAATACGGCGTGGACTCCATGCCTGAGACCGCGGAGAACGTGGCGGCGGAATTTGGCATCGAGCGGGAGGCACAGGACCGTATGGCGCTGGCCAGCCAGCGCAAAGCAGTGGCAGCGCAGCTGGCAGGGTTCTTCGACGCCGAGATCACGACGGTGTCCGTCGCGCAAAAGAAAGGCGAACCGACCCTCGTCGCAAGGGACGAGCATCCACGCGAGACCAGCCTGGAGGCGCTGTCCAAGCTCAAGGGCGTGGTCCGGGCGGACGGGACAGTGACCGCCGGCAACGCCAGTGGGGTGAACGATGGCGCCTGTGCACTGCTGCTTGCTAGTGAGGCAGCCGCCGCGCGCCACGGACTCGTGCCCAGGGCCCGCGTAGTCGGCATGGCCGTGGCGGGAGTGGCGCCGCGCCTCATGGGTATGGGGCCGGCGCCGGCCACGCGGATGGTGCTGGCGCTAACCGGATTGCGCTTGACGCAGATTGATGTGATCGAGCTCAACGAGGCCTTTGCGGCCCAGGGCTTGGCCGTGTTGCGCGATCTGGGCCTCGCCGACGACGATCCGCGTGTCAATCCGAACGGCGGCGCCATCGCGTTGGGCCATCCGCTCGGGGCAAGCGGCGCCCGGCTTGCGACGACGGCAGTAAATCAGTTGCATCGATCTGGCGGCCGTTACGCGCTTTGCACGATGTGCATCGGTGTGGGCCAGGGCATCGCGGTGGTTCTCGAGCGCATGTGAGAGCGGGGGCGCCGCGGCGACCGGCTCCGGTGGACCGCGCGCACCGCGGGCCTGCAAAATGTGCCCGATCTTCACTACCGGGGCACAAGGCAGCACGCTGGGAGGGCGCGGGCAGGCCAGGCATCCGCCGGGCGTGGGGCTCTCGTCAGGGGCACTTGCGCGTGTTTGCCGACGGTCGGACTCCAGCGTGCACGGATCTTACGAACGAACCCGTCCGGGCAAACGGGAGCCGGCCTCGGTCGCGGCTAAGGCCTCGCTTAAGTGCGAGGCCTCTGGCATGCCATAGGCAGGCAATCGACGCGTCCAAGGCGGGGATCCTGCTGATCGTCGCTGCGGCTGCCTTGGACGCTCATTTCTTATGCAGTAGCGCGGCACGCCGCGTGTCCGTGGCCTCGGCCGCGCCGATCAGGTTCTTTTCTCTCCTTGGGTCGTTCGTACTGGCATGCCTGATCTGGGGCAAGTTGGCGCACGCCGGCTCGCTGCTCCGGTGCGGACGAACCTTGTTGGCCGGCCCGCCGGCTTTCGCCGGCGTGTGGCGCCGCGCCACCGCGGCTGTGCGCGTCGGTTAAAGGTTCGGACCACCCAATCCAGACAGTCCGCTTCGGCTTCCTCCGGGGCAAATCCCTTGGGGTCGAGGCACCACTCAAGCCAAAGTCCGTCCATGAGCGCACCGAGCGGGATGGCATCACGGCGGGAGTCGATCGTCTGGCCGCGCTTGTGTGCGATGGCTTCGAAAGCACGCTGGTAGGTTTCGCGATCCTGCTTATATAGTTCGCGACTGTGCTTCTTCAGCGCCGGCGACTTGCTGATGGCGCTCCAGAACCCAACCCAGACCCGCAGATGCTCCTGCTCGAAGACGCTTGGTCCGAAATTCACGCGGATCATCGCCCGCAACTTTTCTTCCGGATCTCTAAGGGATTCGACTAGCACGTCGCGGGCTCGGAACGCCCATTCCTCGCGTAGCCCTTGGCACGTCTGGCGCAGCAACTCCTCCTTGGAGCCGAAGTGATGGTTGATCACACCACGAGACACCTGCGCTTTGGCGCAGATCGCGCCGACGGTCGTGCCGGAAAGCCCATATTTGGCGATTGCGCGCATCGTGGCCTGTATGAGCGACTTGCGCGGCACATCCGGTGGCTCGCGGAGATGCGGCGACAAAGACGATTTCGGGCCCTTCGAAGTCGAGGCCTCCAGCCCACTGCCCGCGCTCCTGCGAGATCAGGACGACGGCGCCGCGGCGCTCTTGCTGGGTGCGGTTCGATCTTTTCTCATCGAGTTTGTTCTCGGTGCGCCGCCGTCAAGCTATTGGCCGGCCTTGAATTTCCACCACATCTTCGTCAACATGCTCATCCGTCGCTGGTCAATGGGATCGAACACAAAGTAACTATTGATCGCCCCCGGGAGGGAAATTTCGTCGGATTGGCGGCCAGATCCGGTCGCGTTGGTATGTTCTGCCGCTACCCATCGGGTGCCCAGCACCCTGGCAGCCGCAGTGCCGACATCGGTGCAGCACTATTCGAACGTCAGTCCGGCCGATTCGCCAGCTGCCAAACCGCACAAGCTTCCGATCTGGGCCGCGTCCGCAAAACCGGCACGGCGGAATTCGTCCAACACGGCCGGCACGGTATCGGTTGTGCAGCTGACCAGCAGTCCGCCGCTGGTCTGGGGATCGCAAACCAGGTCCCGTATCCATGCTGGCGCGTTTTCCGGGAAACGCACCTGCGCTTGGTATGCGGACCAGTTGCGCGCCGAAGCGCCGGTGACGATGCCCTCGCGGGCGAAGGCGGCGGCCGCGGCGATGAGCGGAAGCGCGGCCAGATTCACCTTTGCTGCAACGCCGGAACCACGGCACAACTCTAAAAGGTGACCCGCCAGGCCGAAACCGGTCACGTCGGTCATCGCATGCAGACTCGGCAGCTGCGCCAGGGCGATGCCGACCCGGTTTAGCTGGGTGGTAAGGCGCAGCATCTGCGCGTAGCCATCGGCGTCGAGCACGCCTCGCTTCAATGCCGCGGACAAGATGCCCACGCCCAGCGGCTTGCCCAGGACGAGGGCATCTGCCGGCTTGCCCGTCGGCATTGCGGCGCATCTTGTCCGGGTGTACCAGTCCCAGGGCAACAAGCCCGTAGATGGGCTCGGTCAGGTCGATCGAGTGGCCGCCGGCGATTGGTATTCCGGCGTCTCGGCATACGTCGGCCCCGCCCGCCAGGACGGCGCCGATTGCCTCCGGGCTTAGCTTGGTGATGCGGCATACCCACCAACGCCAGCGCAAGGATCGGGGTCGCTCCCATGGCATACACGTCGGACAGCGCGTTGGTCGCCGCGATGCGTCCAAAGTCGCGCGGGTCATCCACGATCGGTGTGAAAAAATCCGTCGTGGCCACCAGGGCCTGGGTCTCATTCAACTGGTAAACGGCGGCGTCGTCGCTGGATTTCGAGACCAACCAGAAGGGCCGGCGGCAAGACGCCGCGAGGTGCGTGGCGACAAGAGCTCGGTGAGCATCCCCGGCGCGATCTTGCAGCCGCAGCCGCCGCCATGGGTAAACTGGGTAAGTCGGATCGAGGCCATGATTCGAAGGAGCGTTGCGATGGCGTTGCTGATGGAGACCGCACGATGAGTGTACGCGGCCCGGTCCAGGTTGTGGATCGACACCGGTTCGATGCCCTAATCGATGCGCGTTCGCCGTCGGAGTACGAGTTGGATCACATTCCGGGCGCGATCAACTGCCCGGTGCTTGACGATGAAGAGCGGCGCGTTGTGGGTACGCTCTACCAGCAGCAAGGCGCCTTCGAGGCCCGCCGGGTTGGAGGAGCCATGGTCGCCGCCAATCTGGCGCGCCATTTGCGGGCGCACTTCGCCGATAAGCCGGCGACCTGGAAGCCGCTGGTTTACTGCTGGCGCGGGGGCTTGCGCAGCAGTTCGATGGTGAGCTGGTTGCGCCTCGTTGGTTGGGATGCGCAGCAACTGAGTGGGGGCTATAAGCGCTGGCGCCGCTACGTGATCGAGACGCTGGACCGGGTCGGCGCGGATCTGCGGCTGCGCGTGATCTGTGGTCCGACGGGGAGCGCTAAGACACGGGTTTTGCAGGCGTTGGCGCAGGCCGGCGCGCAGACGCTGGATCTCGAAGGCATGGCCTGTCACAAGGGGTCCGTGCTCGGCGCGGTGCCTGGCCTGGCTCAGCCCTCGCAGAAGGCGTTCGAGACCAGACTGGCGAGCGCTTTCGAAGGCTTTGACTTGACCGAGCCGGTGTACGTAGAGGCAGAAAGCCGCAAGATCGGTCGCCTGTCGCTGCCGACGATCCTGCTCGAGCGTATGCGCGACAGTCCCTGTTTTGAGATCGTCGCGACGGCCCAGGCTCGCCTGGACTACCTGTTGCGCGACTACGCTTATCTGGGCGACGACGCAGAGGCGCTGGCGCAGCGGCTCGAGCCGCTGCGCCAAGCGCATGGCGGCGAGGTTCTGCGGCGCTGGCAGGCACAGGCGCGGGAAGGCCGGCTGCACGAGTTGTTCAGCGAATTGGCGCAATTGCACTACGACCCGCTCTACGCGCGATCGCAGAGTGCGCACTTTCGTCGCTGGAGCGAGCGCCGGCAACTGCTCACGAGCGCATTGGATGGCGCGGCCGTCGCGCATCTGGCCGTGCAACTGCGGAGCGCGTAAAGGCGGCCTTGTGCGCTTCCCTATCGCTGTGCCCGGTTTCATCGCGGGCCATTACCCAACAACAACGGGAGTTTCAAGACATGTACGCGACGAGAAGAATGCAACCGGTGCTCGGGTGGATGATCTTCCTGCTGGTCGCCGTCGTGGGCTTGGCATATGTAAAGTGGTTGCCCTACTATGAGCGGGCCTTTGTCGCCGCTTCACAGCATTCGATCGGTTCATCGATCCTGATGGGCAAGGCCAACAGCGCTCCGCCGCCGTCGATGGGTGCGGCGCTCAGTTACGCATGGGCCTACGGCAGTGCGATCTGGAAGGCCATGGTGCTGGGGCTGCTGCTCGGCTCGGCGGTTCAGGTGTTGTTGCCGCCGCGGTGGATCTGGCGGGTGCTGGGCGGCACCGGGTTCGGCAGCGTTGCGGCGGGCGGACTGCTTGCGATTCCCGGCATGATGTGCACCTGTTGCGCCGCTCCGGTGGTCGTCGGACTGCGTGCGCGCCAGGCCTCACCGGGTGCTGCGATCGCCTTTTGGCTGGGCAATTCCGTACTCAATCCGGCCACGCTGGTGTTTATCGGCTTTGTGCTCGGATGGAACTGGTCCGCGCTGCGCCTGGCCCTGGGACTCATTCTGGTCTTCGGCCTGGGCTACCTGGTGAATCGACTCGCGCCCCCGCTCGGATTCGAGGCCGCGGCTGCCCAGCTTGCCAGCAACGAAGAGCGGCTCGATGCGGGCAGCTTGCCGGAGCGCTGGTTGCAGCTTTTGGCGCGCATGGCCCTACGACTGATTCCGGAGTATCTCGTCCTGGTTTTGCTGCTGGGGGCCGTGCGCGCATGGTTGTTTCCGCAGATCGGCCCAGATATCGGCAACGATCTGGTTTGGCTCGTTGCCTTTGCCGTGGCTGGCACATTGTTCGTGATTCCGACGGCCGCTGAGGTGCCGATCATCCAGGCCATGCTGGGCCTGGGTTTGGGAGTCGGTCCGGCCGCCGCGCTCCTGATGACCATGCCGCCCATCAGCGTTCCTTCATTGGTCATGCTGATGCGCACGTTCCAGCCACGCGTTTTGGCCTGGGTGGTCGGGTCGGTGGTAGCCGTCGGAATCGCCGGCGGACTGCTGGCGGTCGGCCTGGGCTTCTGATTTGAACGCTTCAGGGGCATTGCGGATCACAATGGGCTGGGCGCGAAGCTTCCCTCGGGCCGGGACGCGACGCGCCGGCAGCGATCGGTTGATCGGTGAGCCGGGAAACGGACGCTGCGGGCGATGGCGGCGAGTGCCCAGCAACGCCATGCCGGGTCCGCGTACGGCAGCAGCTCGGCTCTCCGGCGTGATCGTCTCCCAGAGGGCGCATACTGCGCCGCTGGCCAGGGTTTGGGCCGCTGATACACAGGCAGAGCGTTCCGATGGCCGGTTACGAGACAAAGCTCGAGCAGATCGCGGTCGCAGGCGCGGCCGACCTTTGCATACGGTCGCTGCTCGACCGGCAGCAGTTTGCCGATTCCCAGGGCGTTGCCGAGCGGCTCGGGATTTCCTCCGCGGCGTGGCCGCTGTTCGGTTTGCTCTGGCCTTCGGGCGCGCACCTGGCAGCGCGCCTGGCGCTGCGGCCGGTGCGAGTTGGCGAACGCATCTTGGAGGTCGGTTGCGGTCTTGCGCTGGCGAGTCTGGTCGGCCACCGACGGGGGGCCGACGTGACGGCCAGTGACTGTCATCCCTTGGCCGAGGCGTTCTTGCTGGAGAACCTGCGTCTGAACGGGCTGGGCCCCATGAAGTATCGGCATGGTCACTGGAGGCCACCCAACAATCTGCGCATCGACGAGCAGGCCCTCGAGCGCTGTGCCGTGGTGGGCCGGTACGACCTGATCATTGGCAGCGATCTGCTGTACGAACGAGACGAGCGCGGATCGCTGGCGCATTACATTGCGCTTCACGCGGCGCCATCTGCGGAGGTTTGGATCGTCGATCCGGATCGCGGCAATCGGGCGGCGTTCCACGGCCATATGGCCTTGCATGGCTTCGTGCGCCAGGAGCAGCGACTTTTCCCGGGACCAAGCGCGCCCGGGGATGCGATCGCATACAAGGGGCGGATGTTGACCTACCGGCGGCCCGCACTTGGAACTCGTGCGGCGGCACCGAGGACAGCGGCGTCTTCGAGTGTTTGACGCACCGGCCAAAGCTTACTAGCCTCGAGCGTCTTGGCATGCCTCAAGTACGGGTGCCGTGCGAATGCGGCCTGTCAAGGACGCCGTCGGATCATTGAGCATGGAGAAGACACATGAAGAAGCGAACCGTCTGGCATGGACTCTCCGGCAAGGCGCGAACCGGCGTCGCCCTGTCGCTGCTCCTGGCCGGCGCGGCTTTCACCGGGGTCGCAGCTGGCATTGACGCGGGCGCACCGCCGACCCCCCGACGCGACGCGGTGGACACCTACTTTGACACGGCGGTGACCGATCGCTATCGCTGGCTCGAGGACGCGCAAGACGTGACCGTGAACACATGGAGCCTGGCGCAGGACAAGCGCACGCGTCGGTACTTCGATGGCATGCCCGCGCGAAAGCGTATCTACGACCAGCTCTACCGACAGATTGCCTTCACGTCTAGCTCCTACTACGGGCTCTATGCCGTCGGCGACCGCGTGTATGCCTATTTCAACCAGCCGCCAAATCAGCAGCCGATGATTGCCGTTCTGGGCAACGACGCAGATCCGGCCAAGGTTCGTGTCGTCGTCAATCCCAATGTCCTGAATCCGAAGGGAACCACGGCAATTGACTGGTTCGTGCCGTCGCCCGACGGGCGCTTGCTCGCCGTCTCGATGTCGGAAAACGGCAGCGAGGACGGCGTCTTGCATGTCTTCGAGACGGACACGGGCAGGCAACTGCCGGATCTAATCGCTCGCGTGCAGTACCCAACGGGCGGCGGCAGCCTGGCGTGGCGCTCCGATAGCAAGGGCTTTTGGTATACGCGCTATCCGGGCCCGGAGCGTCCGGCCGAGGAACAACACTTCTTTCAACGGTTGTACTTTCACGTGCTGGGGGACGATCCGTCCGGGGACGCCTATGTCTTGGGCAAGGAATTGCCGAAGGTAGCCGAGATTTGGCTGGACAACCGGGGTAATCCCAACGCGCTGATGGTTTCGGTGGCCAATGGCGACGGCGGCGAATTTTTGCACTACGTGGTCACGGGCCGGGACCATGTGCTGCAGCTGAGCCACTTCGAGGACCAGATCGTTTTTGCGACGGTCGCTGCCGACAACAGCGTCTACCTCGTATCGCACAAGAATGCGCCGCACGGCAAATTGCTCAAGCTAAGATTGGACGATCCGGTGCTGGCGCACGCGAGGGAAATCGTCCCTCAATCGGCGGCGGTGATGCAGTCCCGTGGCGAGTTCGATGGTGCTCCGGTCGTCGCGACCAAGAACGCGCTCTACGTGCGCGAACTAGTCGGCGGGCCGTCGCGTGTGGCGATCTTCGACCATGAAGGCCATCCCCGCGGGACGCTCCCGTTGCCGGAGGTCGCGGCGGTGAACCAAGTGGAGCCGCTGAGCGACGGCACGCTGCTGTATTCGGTCGCGACGTACTTGCGCCCGCCATATTTTTCGCGCTTTGACGAGTCCAGTGGCAAGGCGGGTGAAACACTGCTGTCGCAGACGAGTCCAGTGTCCTTCGGCGACACGGAGGTGCTGCGCGAATTCGCCGTCTCCGCGGACGGGACCCGCGTGCCGCTGAACATCGTCCGCCGAAAAGGTACGATCCTCAACGGCAAGATCCCCGTGCTGCTCAACGGCTACGGCGGATACGGGCTCAGCCTGACGCCGGGCTTTTTGGGGGCTTCCACGCGCCTGTGGCTCGACAGCGGCGGCGTCTTCGTCATTGCCAACCTTCGCGGCGGCGGCGAATTCGGCGAAGAGTGGCACCAAAGCGGAGCGCTAACGAAGAAGCAAAACGTCTTCGATGATTTCATCGCTGCGGCCAGGTACTTGATCGACCAGCATTACACGACGCCGGCGCACCTGGCAATCATCGGCGACAGCAACGGTGGCTTGCTCATGGGTGCGGCACTCACGCAGCATCCGGAATTGTTCCATGCGGTCGTCTCGCGAGTCGGCATCTACGACATGCTGCGCGTGGAGCTAGACCCCAACGGAGAGTTCAACACCACCGAATTTGGCAGCGTGAAGAATCGGGACCAGTTCCAGGCCTTGTACGCGTATTCGCCCTACCATCACGTCGTCGACGGCACAAAGTATCCGGCCATCTTTATGGCAACCGGAGAAGCCGACGGCCGCGTCAATCCGGCACACTCACGCAAGATGGTCGCGCGCTTGCAGGCAGCGACGACCGGAGGGCCGGTCTATCTGAGCATCAACCCGCAGGCCGGTCACGGTATCGGCAGTTCGCTATCCATCCGGGTCAATCAGTCGGCCGACACGTACGCGTTTCTCTTCGATCAGCTGGGCATGCAATTGCCGCCCGCCGCGAGAGCGAAGAAAGCGCCGCAGCTTCCGTGATAGGCAAGCCGGCGCTTGGCGACTGCCGGCCGCCGGCTGCGGCACGCGGGTCGAACGCAAGCTGGTCCCGGAGGAGAAGGTTCAGACGAAGCGCCCGGAAATTTCCGCCGATTTGGCGTCTTCCGCGGCCTCGCGCAGGCGGCTGGAATGCAATTCACCCGCGCGCTCGAGAACCGGATAGGCGACCGAGCAAAGGTGCGAGTGGATCCGTTTCAGGTCGCGAAGGATGTCCAGATGCAAAGAGCTCGACTCAATGCTTTCCGGTCGGCCCTTCGCGCAGACGCGCCAAGTGGCTTTCGGCGGCCGCCATCTCCGCCGAACGCAGCTTGTCCTTTTCAGCGATCAGTTGCCGCGCCATTCTCACGTCCCCGGACATGAACACGCTAAAAGCCAGCTTGAGATTGCCCAGAACTTCCTGGTGAAACGCCTCCAGCTCCATCGCTCCCTCTTTCGAGAAGGCGAGCTTGCGCTTGATCTTCTTTGTGGCCAGTTCCATCAGGTTCTTGTCGATGATGTCGCCGACATGTTCTAGATTGATGGAAAAAGATATGATTTCCATCGCGCGCTGGCCGTCCGCAGCATCCAGGCTTTCGCGGGAAATCTTCGTCACGTACAGCTTGACCGCCTCGTCCAGTCGGTCGACCGCATCGTCCATGCGGCAGATTTCGGCCACCAGTTTGCGATCGTCGCCGCGGAGTGCGGCCATCGTCTGGCGCAACATGGTCTCAACAATATCGCCGATGTGCAGCGTCTCGCGCGCCGCGCAGGTCAAGGCAACGGAAGGTACGGCGAGGGCGGACTCTTCAAGGTAGAGCGGCGCCGAGAAATCCTTGGGCTTCGGGCGTTCCGGTAGCAGCCTTTGCAGCAAGGAGGCCACGCCACCCAGGGGAAGGATGAAGACCAGCGCGAGGGCCAGATTGAAGGCGGTATGGAAATCGGCCGCCATGCGCGCAGGATTGGGTTCAAATCGGCTCAGCACGTCGGCGATCGGGCCCAGAAGAGGCAAAGCGATTGCGCAGCCGACCAGCCGGTTGATCAGATTGCCGACGGGCAGCCGGCGGCTCGCCGGATTGTCGGCATCACCACTTTCGATCAGCGGATTTACGGCGCTACCGAGGTTGGCACCCAGAATGAGGGCCAATGCCGCGGTCGGCGTGACGAAGTGCGACCAGGCGAGCGACATAACGAGCAGGACGACGGTCACGCTCGAGTGCGCCGCCCAGGTGAGTGCGGCCGCGATCAGCAAACACAACAGCGGCTCGCCGGTGACCGCGGCGAGGACGCCGCGCACGACCGGGGCGTCTTCGGCCGGTGCCAACGTATCGAGCAAGATGTGCAGCGACAGGAGCATGAGTCCGATGCCGATGGCGACGCGGCCCAGATCGCGCGTCCTTGTCTGCCTGCCTCGCTTGAAGGCGATCAGCCCGATGAGAAACAGCACCGGCGCCATTGCCGCGACGTTGAAGGAAAGAACCTGCACGATGAGCGTCGTGCCGACGTTCGCTCCGAGCATGATGGCCAAGGCGGGCAGCAAGCCGACGGAGCCGCTGCTCACAAAGGAAGCCGTCATCAAGCCCGTGGCGGTGCTGCTTTGGAGCAGCGTGGTAACGACGAGGCCGGCGGCAAAGGCCAAGTACCGGCTTCGCAGCGCCGACGCCAGGATGCGCCGCAGATCGGAACCAAAGGCGCGCACGATCCCGCTGTGGACCATGTGAAGGCCCCACATGAGCAGTGCGATACCGCCCATGAGATCGAGTAGAACCATGAATCCCACGTCGTCGTCGTCGGTTCGGGCGCAATCCGAGTTGGACCGCGCAACCGGACCATTTTCGCAGTTTTTCATGCGCGCAGGCTTGCCATGATCGTGCCGCGCCGCCAAGCATGGCGATCGGCCAAACGTACACGCCCGATTGCGTGCTCCTTGCCGTCATTGTTCGGCCGCGCAGTTTGGCGGTCGGGTGGGGGCGCTTTGGCAACCAAATCCACATGCCGCTTGGGGCGACCCGGTACCGTACCGGGGCGGGCATCGCGGGCAGCAAGAATAGGCGGGGCTGGCATCGCCCGGGTGCGTGGCCACCCTTCGGTGTGTTCTATCATCCGCAGCGAGCGCGCTCGCGCTCGGATGGGTGCATCCGCTCGAAGCTCACCCCGCTACGCCGGAAAGGGCGATATCGCATGGCGCAGGCAACGATCGCCTTCTTTCCCGAGGCCGCATACGGCCCGGCACTCAATTCGGTCGGCATCGCGCAGGCGGTTCAGGCGCTCGGGCACCGGGCAGTGTTCTTGTCCGATCCCGGTTTTGTCGAGATTTACCGCGGATACGGTTTCGAGGTTCATCCCGTGTGCCTGTCGGCACCCCTGCCGCCCGAGCAAATGGCGCGGTTCTGGGAGGAGTTCATCAACGGCCACATCCCGAATTTCCGCAAATCGCCCTACGAGCAGATCGACAACTATGTCAAGGATTGCTGGGCCGCGATCGTCGACAGCGCCAAGTGGGCGCAAAAGGATCTGCCGGGCGTGCTCAGCCGGGTGCGCCCGGACCTGATCTGTGTCGACAACGTGATCATGTTCCCGGCCATAAAGCAATTTGGCGTACCCTGGGTACGCATCATCTCCTGCTCGGAAAACGAGATCGACGATCCGGCCATCCCGCCGCACTTGTCCGGGTGTGCGGAGCACGACCACGCGGCGCATGCCCGCTTCCGTGCCCGCTTTGCTCAGGTCATCGGTCCGATCCACGACGGATTACAACGCGTTCTTGGCGGCCCACGGCGAAGCTCCTTATCCCGCCGGGCAGTTCTTCGAGGTCTCGCCCTTTCTCAACCTGCTGCTCTATCCCGAACCCCTGCGTTACCGGCGGCAGCATGCGCTGCCGCAGCCGCAGTTCCA